>JAWKNY010000001.1:0-286570 GCA_041391485.1 Bdellovibrionota bacterium
ACACTCACGGTCGAAATGAACCGTGTGTTGAATCAGTGAGTGGGAGTCAACGATGGAAGAGCTGAAAAAACCCAAAGATGCGGTTGTATTTGCCGAGGCAAAATCACCGAAGGGCACCGTCCTCTTTGTAGACGATGATACGAGTTTACATGAGCTGTTTGCGGTGCAGTTTCCCGAGGAGGGTTATACCGTTGTTGGGTTTGATGACGCGACCAAAGCCCTGTCCAATGTGGAGGGAGCGACAATTCCCTTCGATGTCGTCGTATCCGATCTGAACATGCCGGGCATGGATGGTCTGGAATTTATCTCTCGCATCAAAGCGCTGGATCCGGATCTACCTGTCGTCCTTATTACGGCACACGGCTCGGTGGATTCAGCCGTGCAGGCCATGAAACGGGGGGCCTCTGACTTCATTGAGAAGCCCATTAATTTTGTGCAGCTAGGCATTGTACTGGAACGCAATCTCTCACTACGCAAGTTACGCCAGGACAACCGAAGCCTCAAACGCGAAATGGCGGCCAGCTGGCGCTTAGGGGATCTCATCGGCAAAAGCGCAGCAATGAAAGCGGTGTTTTCGGTCATTGAACGCGTCGCTTCTTCTTCCGCGCACATCCTTATCACAGGCGAAAGCGGGACCGGTAAAGAGGTGGTGGCACGCGCCATCCACAATCACAGCCCTCGCAACGACAAGCCCTGCGTGACCGTCAACTGCGCCGCAATCCCGGAGAACCTCCTTGAATCAGAACTTTTTGGGCATAAACGGGGTTCCTTTAGCGGAGCCACAGAAAACCGCATCGGCCTTTTTCAGGAGGCTTCGGGAGGGACTCTTTTCCTGGATGAAATTGGTGAGATGCCGCTCGAGTTGCAGGCCAAACTTCTGCGTGCCATTCAGGATAAGAAAATTCGGCCCGTAGGCGAGAATAAGGACAGAGAGATAGACGTGCGCATCCTTGCCGCCACCAATGTGAACCTGCGCGATGCCATCAAGGCCGGCGACTTTCGGGAGGATCTCTACTTCCGGCTGTCCGTTATCCCGATCGAAATTCCCCCGCTTCGCAACCGCCGCGAAGACATCCCCCTACTGGCTTCGCACTTTTTGAACAAGTTCAGCTCCGAGAACGGCAAGAGCATCACGCGTCTTTCCCCAAAGGCTTTGGCTAAACTCGTCGCCCAGAGGTGGGACGGAAACGTACGCCAGCTCCAGAACGCCATCGAACGCGCCGTCATTCTTTGCGAGGAAGACCAGATAGCGGAGAAGGATATCGTGGTGGATGAGGATCTCGAGCTAGAGCCGCCCTCAAAGAAGTTCTTTGCGAACCTGCCTACCCTGGAGCAGCTAGAAAAAGAATACATTCAGTATGTGCTGATGCAGACCCACGGCAGGAAAGAGAAAGCCGCCTCTATTTTAGGTGTGAACCGAAAGACTTTGTATCGCAAAGAGCAGGAACTAAACGAAGCTTAAGAAATGAAAATGGGTTGGGGTGGGAGCGGCGCAAACTTTCCGCTCCCACCCAATGGATTACTCTGAGGGGTTGTTGAGTTTATGCGAGTCGAGCTTTACAAGGAGTTGTTCCACGTCGCTCATGGTCTCGCTTAACGCCTGCACCTTCTTGGTCTTCTCTGCCTTAGGTGCGGCCTTTACTTCTACAATCTGACTCTTGGCCACTTGCTGCTTCTTCTTCAGCTCAGCCAAGGTCTCTTTCTCCGGCTCCGGAAGCTGACCCTTCTCCAGAGCTCCGACTTCCTGATCGATTTGCTGGATGCGTTGTTCGGTCTCTTCGACGAACTTGTCACTAGCCTCTGTGACAGCTTTGCCTTGAGCACCGGGGGCGGCGCTATGCGTTTTTGGGGCCGTCGAAGCCAACGCGAACGTCGCACCCAGGGTGAACGCTCCTACAACGAACCTACGTGCGGCTACTACCATTGAATTCTTCATTGAATAAATCCTCCGTGATCAGGTTTAGTATCACTGTTCTTCTTAGCAAGCGGAGTGCCAGCGAGCGTGAGCGTCAAATAGGCTCAAGTTTTTCCCGCACGACGAAAAAAGGGGCGAATTGCCACGTTTTTTCCAGATTTCGAATGCCCCAAAATCACCACCGCCTACCATGCGAAGGGCGACCCACTGGTCGGCGACCAATTCCGTGGGTGATAGTCTTCCCAAATGCGCCGTCTCGAGTTCACTTTGTGAATCGGTACAACCTTGGGCTCGACTACCTTGATTCGTTTGAGCAACGGCTTTAAAAGCAGACCGAAGCTACCCACTTTTTCTGTGTTCTTTTTGGTACTCATAGCACCTTCTCCTTTGTTTTTTACTTCGTTAAGAAAGCTGCGCTTCTAGGTACGACACAAATTTTTCGACGTGCGTGATGCGATCGGCCACTTGGATCTCAAGTTTCGCTCGCTCCTCTCTTCCCGTGTCCAGCAGCACCAGGTAGAGATCGGCAGCGTGGCCCAATTGCTTTTGCAGGTACTCAATGTGTCGTTCGAGTTGCAACCCATCAATGCCATCGTAACGCTCAATACGAATTTTGAGATCGTAGACGTCGTCAATTAGGCCTTCCAGACGGTTTTCCATGTCATTCAGGAATATCTCCTGCCCTACCGTTGCGACACGGTCCTTGGTCCAAGGCGACTTCTCGTCCGCTTCTAGGGGCAATGAGAAGCACAACAAGACCACTACCAACGCTAATTTGGGGTAAACCGAAGTCCTTATTTGATTCTCCATGACCTTGCTTATGCTTTTCATTGCCGACCTCCTGTTCCTCACACCCATTACGAATTGCAACGTAAAGGCCAATCGTTGGAACCAAGATTTCCAGCACTTAGAAACATAGCGAGGCAGAATGTCCCGTTTTTGCTTCAGCCAGTTGTCCCCGTTCAGTGCGAAACCACTCCAAACGCGCGACATCATTGGCACTAACAGTTGGTATGCCGTTTGCTCCTTGAATAAGTGAGAGGAGGAATCATGCAGCTAACATATGAAGACACATTAATCGCTCCACCCAAACAACCGAGTCTATTGCACCGCCTAGTGTGGCCAACCGCACTGGTGGTCACCATCTTATGCGCCGTAGGTTTTGCAACACCGGAACTCGAAGAACGTGATTCCTACTTAGGGTCGATGGAGAAGAAAATCACACAGCTCTTGGACGCGCACGAAAGGGTCAGCACGGACGCCGCCTGGGATAATGTCAAAAACGAAACCGCCTACTTCTATTGGCTTGAGGCACTGGACCGCGAGGTTGAAAACATCGGCGACGCGTTTTACCTAGCTGAAATCGCCACTCCCAAGAACTGGGACGTGCGCAAAGATCGCCTCGCCAAGTCCGTTCACCGAGCGGAAAACCTGCTCGACAAAGTACAACAACAAATGTTCAAGGAGTAGAAAGTGCGCTTTCCACTTGTACGACGCCTAGATCCGGTAACGATTGCCCTCAGATTGGTCTCGCTGCTTGCGTTGGTGCTCGTCTTAGCGATGGCATGGAGCTTTTACATACCGCCCTCATCGCAGCCGCAGCGCTTTTCCATTCAAGAACGGTCGGGTAAAGGAGCCCAGCTTATCAACCGAATAGGAAAAGACAGCTTTCGTTGATAAGGTGAGTAGTGAGGGCCACATGAAGTCGTTTCAGCTTGGAATTTTGTTTTTGCTTTTTTTAGCGTGGTGCCCCCTAGGTGTGGCGGGATCCGCCACCAAGGGCATGGCCTCCTGGTACGGCAAAAAGTACCATGGGCGCACCACCGCGAGCGGTGCAACTTTTAACATGAATGAGATGACCGCCGCTCACCGCACGCTGCCCTTCGGCACCCAAGTGCGAGTCACCCGTGTTTCCTCTGGTAAATCCGTTGTGGTCACTATCAACGACCGCGGCCCTTTCGCAAAAAATCGCATCATCGACCTCTCCCGCAAAGCCGCCTCTCAACTGGGAATCATCAAAAAAGGCCAAGCGATGGTGAAGATTGAAGTGCTAAAAGCGGCCGAGTAGGTCGTATTCCACCAATGGCCTCCCTTTTTCCACTCTCCGAAAAGAACCGTTGAGCCTGAGCAACGATTGGGCTAATCCATGAGGTAGTTTCAGCTTTGGCTTTTTGGGGATTGTTGTGCGGCTTTTACTGTTCGGCTTTTTGTTGCTGAGCCTCCTGCCCGTGTCGGGGCAGGCTGCAGGCAAGGTTGGCGTCGGTGTCCTTCTTGGGACACGCGTGACCTACGGGATTGTATGGGAACGTGCGGGTGCGCCCAGTGTCCGCTTTTCCCCCACCCCAGGCGCCGATGTGGCGACAGGCGAAGCGCTTCGCAATATAGAGGTTCTGGAGCTGCCCATTGCTAAACCTTACTGGTCGGCACTTCGTTATATTATAGATAACCCAGGCCCGATCTTTCTCAGCGTTCCCGATGGTGCCGGTTTGGACGGAAGGCGCAACCTGGAACTCGTGCACCTTTACCTAGATGTGGAGCAGGTGAATGGGCAATGGCACGTCACCGCGATCTGGGCGAGCTTTTCCGGGAGTCGGCTCAATCCGGCCGGCGAACCGCCTATCCCCAACCCCGGCCGCCTCGAACACAACTTAACCTACGCAGTTGCCGAGGATCAAAAGACCCGAGTCTTGGACCTGCGCGAAGCCGAGCCCCCCTGGCCCACGCTAATCCTTCATGACTTTAATCTGCCGCTCTACTTTGAAAGTCAGCTTGTCTACGGACGCTCGATGCATGTGATGGATGAGGAGCCCGTTCAAAACTACCAAAAATCTTTCGGCATAAGTTTTGGGGACAATGGATGGCAGCAGCTATTTGCGACCGACTTCAGCATTCAAGGGTACGATCTTACGGCCTACGGCATCGCGAGATCGTTTCCGTGGCAGTCACGTTGCGTACGGGTGTTACTCAACTCGCTCAAGGCGGAGACGGTTAAGGCCTTTCTGCCATCGCCTACGCGCAGTCAACTCGAAAGGGGTTCATAAGGAGCGTCCGAAAGGGATCGATCGCTCCACTAAGGTAGCAAGAACCGATGTTTTTTACGCGAAACGGTCTCCCCCATCTTTACCTTCTCTTGTTTAGACACCTTGCGTCGGTTTGATTACGGTCCTTTCCAATCGTCTTATCCTTACTAACTGATTATTGGAGCTCATGGGTCCGTGTATTGGAAGTTTCTCATTATTGCATCGCTTTGCTTTGCTGGATTTGGCGTAGCCAGCACACCTTTAACGGTGGAAGAAGAGGAGATTTGCCGGGCGGCGGTTAGGGATACGGCGGAAGAGCTTTCCTTATCCGTAGACGAAACCGAGGAAAACGCGGACGATCCGCCCTCCACTCTCGGCAAAAAATACCGGGCCGGTACAATATGGACAGCCGATCATGTGCTCAGCTGCATACGCAGGATGCAAGCCGCAAAACTCCCGCTTCATTTGGGTTCCTTCGCAAAAGAGGACGAAAAGAAATCAAGGATTTACCAAGAGGTCACCGGTCGAGGGAGTTCGAACAAGAGTTTTAAGCGCCGCCAAGAGAGAATTTGGAAGCTGGGAGAAGGCTCTTGAGGCGGCCGGCGTCGATCCCAAGCTCGTCCTAAAGCGTGTACCCTGGACACCCGAACTCATTCGCACTTGTGCACGGGCCCTACACGCGGCAAAAGTCCCTCTCAATCCGGGTGCAATCCAGAACGACAAGAGCGATGCCACAGCCAATATTCTTCAAGCGGCAATAGGCTACCGAGCCAAAGGGAGTGATGTGTACGCCGCGCCCAAAGTCGAGATGGCTGGGCTAAGGTCTTAGAAGACATTGGTCTCAACCCAAAAGATTGCCAACAAACCGTCGAGTGGAGTCGGGATCTCATCATCAAGTGCATTCAAGGGCTAAACCAGGCCGGTCTGCCGGTGAACAGCGCGTCCGTACAACGTCCTCCAAACGACGATACAGCGACAAAGTTAAAAGAGATTACGGGAGTAAGCGTATCGGGTGCCGCACTTCACCAGGCCGCCATCATGGAGTTCAGCAATTGGGGCGCCGCTCTGGTCGCCTCGGGGATAGATCCCAAAGCGATATCAAAAAGAACCGAATGGACCGAGGAGATGCTCCTCACCGCAATCAAGTCTCTGGACGGACGCTTCCCTGATGCATCGCGGCGGGTGTCGCCCGCAATACGAGCGCAGAAATCAAGCTGCACATGAAAACAATTTTAGGTAAGCCCATCACCGGAAGTGCCCTTTACGACGCGGCAAAAAACCACTTTGGAGGTTGGCCTCAGGCACTGGAGGCCGCCGGCTTTGATCCAAATAAGATTAAGGCGTACGCGGAATGGGACGCGGATAAGGTAGTAAAATGTATTCAAGCTCTAGACGGCAAGATACCGCTCAACATCGATCATATCCTCAACGAAACACCTGAGCGCCTGAGCCCCTTTTTAAAACCAATCCTGGGGAAAGATAGCAATGGACGCGCCCTACGCATGGCCGCGCAACGCTACTACGGCGGCTGGCCGCAAGCGCTTGAGGCGGCCGGAGTGGATCCCAAGAGTGTTCGTAAGTCCGCTCAGTGGACTCGAGAGTTAGTAGTAGAGGCGATAAAAACACTCGAACCCGAAGAGTTGCACCCAGACCTGCTTCGCTTAGAGGGCTCGACCGAACTCCGCGAGCGCTTGCGACAGGTCACAGGTTTTCTAAACGCCGGCGTTGATCTCCATCAGGCCGGAGTGCATCACTTCGGAAGTTGGGAGGCAGCCCTGTGGGCCGCCGGGATAGATCCTTCGACCGTCAATAAAAGAGTAAACTGGGAACCGAATAGCCTGGTGAGTTTTGCAAAGTACCTGGTAGCCAATCGATTGCCTCTTGGACCGGCCGCCATCCTAGCGACCGACAAGCCAGAGATCAAAGCCGAGTTGGTAGCACGTTTTGGAGAGAAGGCCACGCTGGCACGATTCGTCCAGGCGGCATCGGTAATTTTCAAAGGTTGGGCAAACTACCTGAAAGCCGCGGGAATAGATGAGTCGGAAGTACGACTGCTTTCAAGGTGGGACGGGCAAGCCGTGGTACGTGCAATCCAAGACTTGAAGCAAGAAGGCGTCCCTTTGGACGAACGGCAGATCTCACAGGATACCTCTTCTGAAACTCGGGACCTTCTGCAACGCAGCCTAGGCAGACGTGCTAGCGGCAGAGAGCTCTATCTCGTCTCCACCGTTCTCTTTGAAAACTGGGAAAATGCTGTGCGCTTTGCGACGAATCCGGGGGCAAAACTAACGCGCGATCAAGTGGGCAAGGCCATCCGTGCCTTGGAGGCTATAGAAATTTCCACAGACATGTCTTCGATGAAAGCGGGCTCCGACACGGGAGACGCCGCAATTGAAAATGCGATCGGCGTCAAGGTGACGATGCCCGACCTGTATTTGGCGGGAGCCGTTCTCTTCGGCTCGTGGCGAGTCGCCCGAAGGCTACAAGGTGTCAAAGTGGCTGAAATGAAAGGTGACGATGAGAACACCCGATCCGATCGCTCCCGACTGATCGTGCTGATCAAGCACCTACACGCAAGCGGCGCCAATTTGGGCCGCATCGAGGAATGGGGACCCAAGGAGCGCAGCCTACTCGAAGATTTTTTTGGCAAAGCGATTGTGCCCTCAACCCTGCACCTGACATGCCGAGCGATCTTTGGAAGCTGGGAAGCCGCACTCCGCGCAGCAGAACTCAATCCGCGCGACATCTTGATTCGCTACCGCTGGTCCCGTGCCGATGTGCTTGCCGCACTCCTCCACCTCTCGCACAGCGCAACGAGCATTGAGAAGAGCTCCATTCAAGTGGATGAGTCCATCGGAACGGCAACCGAAATCAGCTCTATCTTAAACCGAAGGGAATCGGGACACACTCTCTACTTGGCAGCAGTGGACTACTTCGGCTCCTGGGAAGCGGCCCTCACGGCGATCGGCCTTTCCACCACCGGTAGAGCCAGAGTATCTCTTCCAGAAGATAAAATGCGGGATGCCTTGCAAGCACTCGCTGAGAATCACGTCGCACTGAGTGAGCTCGATCTCGTCACGGATGAGACGGAAACTACACAAGCCGTCTTGGCATCCTCGGTGGGACGTCGTCTGACGGGTGGGCAGTTGTACCACGCACTACGATCCCACTACACCGAAAGTTGGGAGAATATCCTCGTCAAGAACGAACTCAATCTCTCGCGCGTAAAGAAAGATATTTTGGCATCGGGTCGCTTTGGCCCCTCTCTAACCGTTCACCGCAAGAAATCGATCACTCGAACCGCCGCCACTCAACTGAGTCGGGACGAGATTATCAAAGCGATCACGGCTCTACACGCGCTGGAAATTCCGATTTACGCCAGTGCTATCAAAACGGACAACTCTGAGAAAACTCGATCAACACTTGAGGAAGTGCTTCAGATCAACCTCTCGGGTAGACGGCTCCACCAGTCGATCAAGCCAGCATTCGAAACCTGGGACGAAGCACTCGCTGCGGCCGGTATTAACACTCGCCAACTCCCCATGCCAGGACGTTGGAACAAAGCGAAAGTAACCGCAGCGCTGGAGATTCTTAGCAATAACAACGTAGGGCTATCAGCAAGCGAAATGATGGCACTAAAGGATACGGCCGTTTTGGGCCTGATCGAACCGATTTTCGGAAAAAGTCTCAAGAGCGGAAGTTCTTTGTATTCGGGCGCCGTCACTCAGTTTGGATCCTGGGACAACGCCCTGCGATCGGCGAATATCGAACCTGGCTCCGTAAAAAAGAAGTTCGCCCGGCGGGCAAATCTTTCCATGCTTCCTTACCAAACTGAGGGCACCGGGAGTGATGAGGACTTCCGCTACCAACGCTACATCGGCACCCCCCCAGAGGCGCCCGATCGCGGGCTCGAGGTCAATGCGTTCCACGACCTCGTGGACGAGGCGCTAAAAGGCATCGAAGACGAAAAAGAACGTGAGGTCGCTCGGGCACTCATAGAAAGTATCTTGGCAAGTCCTGAATCCGTAGAACCCGAGTTCATGGCGGAGGTGATTTCCGCTGAGCTTGGACGCGAGGTCACCCCCGAAGAGGTTCAGGCCTCCCTGCAAAAGCTAGCGGAGCAGCCGGCGCTCCATGCGTTGCGCTCAGCCGTTTTTGACGACGAGGAGTAGTGATAGCTAAAGACTTTGTTTTTCTAAGATGGAGTCTTGAATATGGATGAGATACCAGCTTTGCCCGCTTTTTTTGAAAACAAAACCAATATATAGCTTCCACCGGAACTTTTGCCCGTCTTCGCGCTCGTCCTCATAGGTAACATCGGCTGCAGCAAAAGCTACCTCGCTCCCAACTACCGATTGACGGATTTTATACGTAAACAGCCCGGTCCTGCTTTGAAAATAGGGTTTTTGCGTTGCCAGAAAATTCTCATAGCCAACGTGAACTTTGCCGTCTGGAAGCACCGCCGTAATTTCTGCACCGGTAGACAGATAGGTCAGGAAGACATCCCAATTTCTAAGCCTTACGGCCTCCAAAAAGGCAACGAGGGTCTTTTGAAACGACGGCGTAATTTCGTACATAATGTCTCCCATCGGTCTTTTAGCTGATCCAGAAGCTTCCCGCAAAACTGCCTCGTATCAATAGTGAAACACAAATAATTCTCAATCGTGAGAAAGTCAGGCAGAGCAGCCCTCACTGACTTCTTGGGCAGATAAAGGGCACAAAAATATACCCATGTAATATTAAATACTTAGGCACAAGCTCTGGATTTTCTACGGCAGTTACATTAGAAAAAACCGTTCCCCGTGTGGCACGGGGGTTGCTTTATAGCTTTCTGGGAGGAAATCCGGGCGCATTCCGCACCGGTTGCAAATACCACATCATGAATCTATTGGAGTCTTTCAGCATACCGACGGCCCCGCCCTCGGTTCTTGAGTTGGCAGGACCGATCGCAAATCGACCTATTGCCCACTTGGCCGACGGTAAGAGAGTCCAACTGATATCCCGCCACACGCCTCTAATAGAAGACGTCGACGCTTTGGTTCGCGACAAGTATTGGACGAAGTTACATGCGAACCACGACGAAGCGCGTTCACTCTACGCCGCCCTCTTCGACGACTCCAAATCCCCGTCTCTTTTGGCGTGTGTCGCCCTTCTCGGTGCCGCTCCAACCCCGTTTTTTCTGAACAATACTTGAATGTTTCGATTGAGGAGTCGATTTCCGCGAGCGTCTCCAGACCGGTTTCCCGATCTGAAATCGTGGAACTGGGCAGTCTCGTTTCCCGGACCCGTGAGAAGCGCGCAAGGCCTCCTTCAAATCGTACCGTGTCTGTTGTGGGCAATGGGTTACCGCTACGTCCTTTGTACCGCCACCAATTACGTTCAACGTATTATGAAGCAAGCCGGGTTCGAGTTTGTTCTCGTTGCCAAAGCCGATCCCCAGCGCCTGGATCCCGCTAGTTTGCCGAAATGGGGCCGTTACTATGAACATGAACCTTATACTGGTTGGTTTTCCCTCGATGTCCCCAACAAAACCGCATTGACGCTTGCCACTTTGTCGGCCCCAACCTCGCTGGAAATCTGCCGTGTGTGAGTCAAGCTTCAAGGACTCGGTTTGGCGTTCGCTTGAAAGTCCATCGGACTACGCTCTTACGCGTTGCGGTACCGTATTGGCAACGACTGCCGATCTACGAGCGAAAATAACGGCCTTAAGAGACGCCCTCACCGCAAACGACTTCGACGTTAGTGGCAAGGTTGTTGGTATTTTTGCAGGATCGCAGGTGGACTTCTTTGCCTGTGATCTTTGTATAATGCAGAACGAGGCGATTAGTCTTCCCATTCCACTTGAGTTTACTGATGCACAAATTCGCCACCTACTCCAAAACTGCGACCTCGCACTCTGTACGGATCGTTTCGGTGCCCAGCGTCTCCTAGGCATTGCCCCCGAGCTACCAATTTTCTGCGCTTCTTCACTTTCGTACGTTAGTTCTGGACACGCGCACACGTCGATAGGTCCCAAGCTACGGAAACTAGGCGTCTCTAAAGTCATTCATACTTCGGGTACAACAGATTTACCCAAGGGCGTTCTGGTTACAGATTCCGCCCTGGGGCGAATGCTCGACAATCTTTCAGAGTGTGTATCCCCTTTGGGCCCGATTTACGCTGCTTCTGTTTTCCCACATTCGACGCTAATTGAGCAGCTGCTTAGCTTTTACCTACCGCTGACCACAGGAGGACGCACTCATTTGCTTCCAACTCCTCTGGGCTCATTCACCACTACCGCAGCCGAAGCAGCTAGTTATATAGAGGCACTGTGCGAAATCCCGTTTAACTTTGTTTTCCTACCCCCCCGACTTCTAGAGGAGCTTCTGGTGTTTGCCGATGAATGGCGGCTCCGCGATTTGGCTCCCGCCCAAGTCTTTCAATCAAATCGGAAAGCAATTCTCGCCACGGGCGGAGCTCCAAGTGGAGCTCATGTTTTAAGATCCTTGACGGACTATGGGTTTGAAGTCCTACAAGGATATGGACTCAGCGAGAATACTTCCGTTGTGTCCTGGAACACGCTATCAGCAAATAAGATTGGTTCGTCCGGGAAGCCCTTGCCAAATACCGTGATTAAATTTTCACCAGATGGAGAAATTCTAATTAACTCGCCCACTCTGGCAGCGGGCTACCTTTCAGAACCGCGGCAGATACTTCCACTTGCAATCGGTCCGGACGGTTTTCTCGCCACGGGCGATCTCGGATACGTGGATGACGACGGCTACCTTTTCATAGAGGGTCGCAACACGGACGTACTAAGCCTTTCCCATGGAAGGAATGTCAATCTCGCCTGGGTAGAAGCCCGGTTAAGAGAAAGTTCTTTACTTCAAAACGCAATCGCATTGGCTGCGGGGCTTGACCATTTAGAAACTTATCGTCATGGCTAGAAGCGAATCCGTTCCCACAATAGCGATTGAGGCCGTAATTCAGGGATTGAACGCGGATCTGCCAACTTTTTGCCAGATTCGGGCCTGGACTCTTGTGCCGGATACCCACGATCTGCTAAGAACTGCCACTAGCGCCGGGGGCAAGGTGAATCGTGCGGAACTCGATCGCGCACATTCTCTTTTTGATTGGAGAAACCTGTGACCCCCTATCAGATGCTTCAGCAAGCCACTGCGGCCGATCTTGAGCGATTTTGCGCAGTCCCGTTCGCGCGACGTTTCTTCGAAGGGCATTCAGTCCCGCTAGAATGTTACGAAGACTTCCTGCGCCAGGCCTACCACCGGGTAAAGCACACAGTACCTCTTTTGGCTGCAACTCTGGCCAATCATCCAGAAGAGCCGGTGCGTTCAGCTCTCAGACACTACATTAATGAAGAGTTTGGACACCAGGAATGGGTACTGAGCGATCTCAGGAGTCTTGGGGTTGACGTAAACGTTGTACGCGCCGAAAAACCTTATCCGACTGTAGACGCACTCATCCATGCGATGTACTGGAGCATTTACAAAGTCAACCCCTGGTGCATGTTCGGAATGATTTATGTCCTTGAAGACATGAGCGTACGCATTGCGCACAAGATGGTGGCGGCAATTAAGCGTGATTATGATTTAACAGCAAAGAGCTTTGTCTACCTTTCCACCCACGGCGACGTAGATGTGGATCACACGGAATTCTTGCAAAATACAATTGATTCTAATCTTCGAAATGACAGTGATCTTGCAGACGTAATACAAACCGCCAAAACCGTCTACCGTACCTGGGGAGAAGTTTGGCGCGATCACTCCGAAAAATATAAATTATGAGGAAGCCGATGAAGTTAGTTATGGCAACAGTTATGCTTAGCCTTTTGATAACTCCAACAAGACCCGCACGTGCAGTTGAAGTGGACCCGATTCTATGTGCGTATACGGCGGCAAGTGCTGCAATCGGGGGGGTAGGCTTCCTGCTCGGGCGCCTCTCTCGCAGAACGAGAAGTGAGCGCTCCCCCAAGGCAAACGTCGAGTTAACCCCTGAAGAGATTTTAGGAGAAAATATGTTTACCCATGCCATCCAAATAAAGCCTCGTTTTTCTGACTTCAACATGCAGGGAATCCTAAAGGGATCTCTACATTTTGATTTTGTGTGCGAAACACAGCTGGCTCAGCTGAACAGCCGATACGGAATCAACTTTTCTAAGTACCGCGAAGCCAACCAAAAGTGGAACATCTCGGATTATCGAATCACTTTCCACGAAGAAAACAAAAGCTTGGAACCTTTTTGGGTCGTTGCGGACGTAGTCAAAGTGGAAGGATCAACCAAGCTTGTCGCATTTAGCTTCTGGTCCAACAACAAACAGGTTAAATACGCCTCCGGAACCATACAGTTCGATCTGTACGATACAAAAGACAATCGGTTCGTGCCTATTCCGACAGACGATGCAGAGGCGTTCCGCTCTGCCATCCGGGAGGGTGAAGAATAGGATGAGTAGACGAGTCCACTCTATTCCAGTTTGGGGGTGGGCCGTACTGCTTTTGCTCTGTCAGCCAGGTATGTCCCAAACGGATCTGGTCTCGCTAAACGAGAACAGCCAAAACGTCACCGTCCAACTTAAGCCGCCGGGGGGTGACTGGGGTTCACCTGAAACTTTTCCTTCGCTCGCTGCCGCTCAGCAGTATGCGCTCTCTAAGCGGGCGTTGCATGCACGCTTCCAAATCAGATTTCAGGCAAGCCCCCTCATGTGTGGGGAAAGTCTCAGAGGACTCTATATGGGGTTCGTCTACGATCAAGACCGGACCTCGCTCAATGGAACCGTTATTGGAGCAACTGCCGATCCACACGTTTCCACTCGACGCCTCTCCCTAGTACCACGGGTGTAACTAATACCCGAGTCACTCCTAAATTGTTCCGGTCCCAATACGCTTACCATTGAGGGGAAGCGCGTCCTCGGCGGTTGGCTCGGGCCGGATCCAAACACTATTCAGATAGGCTCTTTGGAGGCGGCGCAAAACCTCGCTCTCTACAACGAGGCCGTAACCCCACTACTTCACCGAGACATCGGGGTATTTCTTCTCGCGATCGCGTTCGTGCTCTTTGGCCTCTTTTGGCGCTCGCCACAGAACCGCGAAGAAACCTCTTTTGCATTCTTTACGTTGATGGTCTCGCTGCTAAGCCTCTCCTTGAGTGGGTGGTTTTACCGATACTCCGATTTTCCATTTCTGAATTTTCGATTGCACGTACTTATCGTCTGTTGCGCTCTTAGCGCTCAGATCCGATTCGTGTCTCTTTATCGGGGTTTTAAGCCGCTAGAGAAGCTGTCCAATGTGTGGTTCCTACTTGCGGCACTTATATTGTTCGGACTTCCGGCCTTTCTCATCCCCGGCCATCTCGTTCTTTTGACCTTCTATTTATATACACTGGTGGTACTCACTTCGCTTTCTTGTGCCCTATGGATATCTCCGGTTTTCCGTATTTCGCAGTGGGGTACATCAAGAACTATTGAGCTTTGCCTTTTCTTTATCCACTTTGGCGTTTTTTGGGATGTTGCCCGCATATGGAAACTTCACGACTTTGAGAACATTAGTCCCTATACGTATGGCCTCTGCACTATTGTGATAGCTTTGGTCTTGGCTTCCCGGCTCACGCAAGTTTTCGAGAATGCTACCCGCACGGTTGTGATGGAGGCCAAAACCAAAGAGCTTTCTATCATCGCCCAAACGGTTCGCATGCTGGCACACGACGTACGCCGCCCATTTAGCATGCTCAAAATGGGGTTGGACCAGCTGCGCCTTGCGAGAAACCCTGAAGAAACGCGCGAACTTGCGGATTACCTGGTTCCCAACGTAGACCGTGCTTTGTTGGCAGTTGATGGGATGGTCCAGGACGTGATGGGCATTGGCCCCGCTGCCCTTAAGGAAACTCCGGCCTCACCGGCTTCCCTCGTACAGGCGGCTCTCCACGAGTGTTTTCGCCTTCATCCCGATGCCGAGATTTCTCTTTCTTACGATTTTGGGCACCGGCACCTGCTCTTAGTGGACTCGCTAAGATCCACCGCGTTCTCACTAATCTTATAGAAAATGCCATCCACGCGATGGGAAAAGAGGGGAAAATTTGGATTCGCACTGAGGAGAACAAGGGCTGGGCCACCGTTAGCATCAGGAATAGTGGGACCGTCGTTCCACCGGAAAGTTTGCCGCACTTGTTTGATCCATTCTTCACTAAGAACAAGAGCCGTGGCACCGGCCTCGGCCTTGCCATCGCCAGAACGTTTGTAGAAAAACATGGGGGGAAAATTTGGTGTGAGTCGTCGGAGGCTGAAGGAACCTGTTTCTCTTTTATGCTGCCGATCATGGAGGAGCACCCAGACCATCTTAAACACTTGGAACTTCCCGCCCAGAGTTCCTGGTTCAATTCCGAAGCTCCCTCTACGGCCCCGTCAATCCAAGAAGATCACGTACTGGAAAGAAAACTGCTCAAAATACTTGAACACAATCGATCCCGTCTTAAGATTCTCCTTTTGGACGACGAGTACACTTATTTGAGACTTCTCGAACACCAGCTGGCAGTTTCGGATAGTCTAGGCACTTTCTTGGATATTCACTCCGTTAGAGATCCGGAAACAGCTATCAGATACGCGATCCAAAATGAAATTGACCTTGTGGTTTGTGATATTCACCTTGGAAACGACGAAATGGACGGATTCGCGGTCACCCGTCAATTGCGGGATCTCGGTTCACAAGCTCATATCTGCATCCACTCCAATAGGGTGACGAGCGAGAACATGCGTACCGCGATAGAAATGGGCGCGGATCACTGTTTCCCTAAGCCCATGAGCCGACAACACCTCCTAAAGTTCATTTTAGATTATTGCTCTAAATCCAATTGCGAAGTTCACCAACACCCCCAAACTAACGATGATAGACTTTCGACGTGAAAACTAGGACGGGGCAAAAGGAACAGCCTAGTCCACCCACCAAAGCTACACGCTCAGACGACACAAGATGCGCAGGGCTTTGGCAAGTTTGCGCGCCGCCGGCGACTCCAGATCAGTTTTGCGTTTCACGAGATAAACCGCGTGCTTGGTGTCGTTGAGCTTAGGGGGCAGCGGCATGGACTCCAAACAAAACTCTCTACGCGTGGTGCGGTTGTGAAGCTCCACGACAAAACGCGGGAGATAGGAAGCCGCTAGGCCTTGCCGACAAAGCTCCATCGCCGTTTCCATCATGTCGACGCGGTAGCGCACGTAACGAGGCACTCTATCTTCCGGCCAACCATCAAGACCCTTCACCTTATTGGGAGCGCCTTCTACGGGGTGCGCAGGAATCGCAAACGGTATCTTTTCAAAGGGCACGCCACTGAACTGCCCTTTTTTCGAGTACAAACCCATCTCCAAGGCCGTCACCTTCAAAAAATCCAGATTCTGGCTTGGAATGGGAACATAGGTGATGCCCAAATCCACTTCGTGCTCTTCCAAAGCCCGCTCCATCTCTCCAGGAACCAGCTCACGAACCAGTAACGGCACGTCCTGCAGAAACTCCTTCGCGAGCACTCCGGTGAAATAGGTCGTAAACACCTCGAAGGAACCAATACGAACGGGACTTTCTGTCTCGCGATGGGCGCGAAGGTCCTCGGAGAGCCGCTCCAGCGTTTCGAGCAGCGGACTGGCTTTGCGGGCCAGCTCTCGCCCCCTATCCGTCAGCATCACGCCACGCCCCGCCGGAGTCAGAAGCGGCACTCCCACTTCGTGCTCGAGCAATTTGATCGCTTTGGAGAGCGCTGCTGGCGAAAGGTGCAGCAGTTCCGAAGCCGCTCGCAAACTCCCCGTCTGGGCTACCGTAGTGAAGTATTTCAGACGCGTCGCATCCATCAGTTAACGATAATCGAAGATCATTTTCTTTTATTCAACGATATTCTGCGCTTTGCAGCATCACGCCGAAGCAGCCGAAGACGTCCTTCTCAGGTAAAATTTGAAGAGGGTGGCGCTGCCGCTGTTTCGTGCCCGAAAAGGGCCAATCCCGCATTGACTGAAGCTCCCTAGCGGCTATATTCCCTAAGGATCAGCGAAGTGCGCTAATCCCGCATCCTCGGAGGAATCGTAAAATGCAGCACACGGAAACCGTAAAACTACCTTGGTACAAGAAAGTGAACTGGCCGAACACTCTCTTTCTTGTAGGCACCCCGTTAGCCGCGATCACCCTCACCCCCATTCACGTTTCTCTCTACGGTTTGAGTTGGGGACTGGTGGTCTTCTTCTTCACCTACGGAATGCTGACAAATCTCGCGGTAACGGCTGGCTACCACCGCCTCTTTGCGCACAGAAGCTATGATGTAAGCCCCGTGATCAAGTGGCTCTACCTCATCGTGGGCGCCGGTGCCGTGCAAGGCTCTGTGCTGCAGTGGGCTTCGGATCACCGTCGCCACCACCGTGAAGTCGACACAAACTCCGATCCGTACAGCATCAAAAAAGGTTTTTTCTACGCGCACATCGGCTGGCTTTTCATTAAGGATGATCCTATTTACAAAGATAAGTTTTCGCCGGATCTTCTCGCCGACAAAGCCATCATGTGGCAACACAACCACTACTACCCGCTGGCGATGTTCATGAGTTTTGGTTTCCCCACTCTCGTCGGTTGGGCGATGGGCAACCCATGGGGCGGCCTAATCATCGGCGGTGTGCTGCGAATCGTATTCACTCAGCACTGCACCTTCTTCATCAATTCGTTATGCCACATGATTGGCAAGCAGCCCTACAACGACAAGAATTCCGCTAAGGACAATTTCTTCCTGGCGATTTTTACCTGCGGTGAGGGTTACCATAATTTTCACCACCGCTTCGCATCGGACTACCGCAATGGCGTACGCTGGTGGCAGTGGGATCCCACGAAGTGGTGGATCCAGTCCTTGGCTTTCCTGGGACTTGCGTACCGTCTGAAGCGCGTATCGAGCTGGGAAATCCTGCGCGCGCGTTTGGCCCAGCAGCAAAAGCAGCTGCTTAGCCGCGGCGTGCCAGCCGAAACGATCAATGCGCTGAAAACCAAGATGGAAGAAGCCCAAGCCCGCATGCGAACGCTCAAAGACGACTACCGTAAGCTGAAAGCCAGTATGCAGGCCCAATCCCGGCGCCACATGCTCCATCTAAAAGCGGAATTGAAAGTTGCAAAGTTGGAGTTTAGAATGGCACGCGCACAGTGGGGAGCCTATTTCAAAACCTTCATGTTATCCTTCCGGCGGTCAGCAGTAGGGCATAACCTCAGCTTATTTGTACTGCGGTCATTGCTGCGGCGCGATCGCGCGGAGATGCCGCCTTCCGCACGTTACGAAATTTGAGACCCAAAAACAAGCAACTCCTGCAGTATTACAAAGTCGGCCTCTCCCTGGAAAGTCACACCTGGCTCCGGGACTCAACGAGCAAAGTGGCGGTGCTTCAGCAAAGCACGCTCAACTAATGCGTGGCTGAAAAGCCGCGCTGAAAATGCCGGCCGCGACAACGTCTACATTCTGGTCAGCGTCAAGAATCCTCCTTATTTGCTGGTTTCCGTCGGCGATCGCTTACGAGAGCGCGATGTTTTCCCTCGTCTTGATCGAGACATGCTGATGCGGCTTCTCGCCGGACGTTTCAGCAACAGAGTTTTGATAAAGGCCTGCTGGAGGGCGCGGCGCTCATCCGCGACACACTCTCCAATCGCATCGACGGCACGGAAATCCCGACTTACACGATGATGCTGGCCCAGAAGGCGGCGGCCGCGCAACAGCAGCAGCGCGCACAAGGTGCGGGTCAACCGGGTTTGGGTGGCGGATCGTATCTTCACTGGATAGGACTTATCCTCGTCATTGTTTTTGGAATCTGGCTTGCCATCAACATCTACCAAACGCTCGCTACCAAAGCTAAATCCCAGACGCCGATTCAGGACGGCACCTGATGCACCCGATTCTGGACGCGCTTGAAAATAAAGAACACGTTATTTGGGACTGGAACGGAACCTTACTCGACGACGTCCATCTATGCGTCGGTGTGATCAGCGAGCTTCTAGTCGAACAGGGCAAAGCGGCGCTCAGTGGAGGAGTACCGCAACAAATTTGGGTTTCCCGTTGTCGACTACTACGTCCGGGCTTTCCGGCTTGATTTCGATAGAGCCCCATTTGAGACGGTGGGTGACGGATTTCGTTAAGCGCCAGCAACGAGCGCGTGCACCAATGCCGGCTCTTTTGAGGGCGTCGAGGACGTACTAAGAAGCCTTCAAACCGGAGGGCGGGATCAGTCGATGGGGCTTTCGGCAGCGAAGGAAAACAAGACCCTGCATTTTCTGACCGACACCCACGGGATCGCAGATTACTTCGCCCACCGTTTCGGAATCGCGGATCACTACGCCGCCGGCAAGGTGGCGCGCGGAAAAACAGCTCATTGAGACATTGGGCGGACCGCAACTCCTTCGTACTCATCGGAGATACCAAAGATCACGACGCCGAAGTCGCACGGGCGCTCGGCATCGATGCCCTCCTCCTCACCGGTGGCCACCACCCCATCGCCCGGCTTGAGGCCACCGGATCGCCCGTCCTAAGCTGGACTTTAAAGACATTTCTCACCAATTTGACTTTTGCTAGGCCATTTCCTATATTGCGCGCCGTCAAACATCTATCTGGAGTTGGGGCTGGAGAGAGAGGATTTTAGATGCGCCACTATCGCCTACGACTATTGGTCTTGTTACTTGGTTTTTGGACGTCCGCTGGCGTTGCCACGACGGCCGCCCGCAGCTCCGCCCGCTACATGGCCGGCGGCCACGTGATTCTGGGCCCGCAAAAATTAACGGGCACGGCGGCCCCGCTCAGTTACACCGAGTTTTTCTCTCCCAACCGCCCGGCCTGGATTGCCGATCTGCTCCAGCGTTACACGAATGGAGCGTCCGGAGAACTTTCTGAAGATCCTCGACACGCCTTCCGGATCGCACTGGGTAGCCGCCGATCTCCATTACCTGGTCGTCGAACCCGACGCCATGTACGATCACGTAGAGATAGACTTCGAAGTCTGGTCAGATGCAAAGCCAATCAAGAGCGTGCGCATGATGGCACCTGAGAATGCGGCCTTTAGATTTGACGCCCCCCATTTTGAGAGCGGCCACCTAGCCGCAAAGGCACGGGTGCACGTCGATCCCAAATCTCTTCTGCCTGGCAATTACCCTTTGCCGTTTGTCTCGCGAGAAGGCAACCGCAAGACCTGCTTGTCCGAAGAACACTTGGTGGTGGTTCGCATCCCCTCCCCTTGCCGCAAACACCCGGTCAACCTGGCTTGCCGCCCCCAACATTTGGAACGCAGCCGACAGGACTTGAAATCGGCGGCCATCTTTGAACGCCTCCACAGCTTGGCCGGTCCTGGACTTTCCGCGAGTACGGAAGCCGTCCGGCGGTGCACACGGGAACGAAACTGCACGGAAGAAAGTCTAGGGGCGTGCTCAGAGCTGGCGATAGGCGTCGGCGCACCGGCCTGTGCCAAGATCCGTGAACTAGAAGAAGAGAAGGCCCGCCTCTTCGCCTCAAGCGAAGAAGTCGATCAGTTTTTCGCGCAAACGGATTGCTGCAAGGACTAGTGCCTGGGACTCGTGAGAGCCTCTTTCAAGAAGCTCAAGGAAGTAGCACCAGCGACAGACTGCGAGCGTTCCGGCAGGTAGGCGACGCTGATCGATTTCGACAGCGCCTTTTACTGGCACCAAACGATAAATCGCCATGCCCCTGACTCTCCAGACTCTGCAAGTGATAGCCCGGTAAAATGCCAGCGCCCATCCCGCTTAGAATAAGCTTAGAAACTCCCCGACAATTTCCCAGGTACGCGCGCACATCGAGATCCATTTTCTTCGCGGCAGATGGTGGGCAAACCACTTGTGCAAAACCGGCGCGTCTTCCAGATAAGCGATGTAGGGAAGTTTCTCGTAATATTTTTTGTATGGGAAACGGGCCCCAGGCTATTCACAAGCTCAGGCGATGCGCATAGCTCAAGCGTCTCGTCGTACACGCGCTCGGTACGCACACGCGGATCCATCGAAAAATCATCGACGAAGGCAAAATCCAAATCACCATTCAAGAGCTTGCCGTTCATCTCGCAGCGAGCCCAATCTCCGCCTTAACGATGACCGCAGTTTTACAGGCGCCGCAATCAGAGGCAACAGCACGTTGTACGCAAACTCCGGCGGCATGCCGATCGTCACTGCCCTTTAACTCCGTTCCGGAGAGCTGCCAAAACGCCCGTTCCAGTTCGTACATGCCCCGCGCGCAACCCTCATAGAGCGTCTTCGCGGCTGCAGTAGGCACAAGACGCTGGTGCACCCGATCGAACAGGCGCTGGTTCAAAACATCCTCAAGCGATTTTACGTGCTGAGAAACCCCGGACTGGGTCAAATGGAGCTCTTTCGCAGCATGGGTCATGCTCCGGTGCCTAAAACCACCGCGAACACTCTTGCTGGTTCAAGTTTAACTGCTCAACCATAAAAACGCCTCCCTAGGCCGGGGCATGCCAAAGCAGAGCCCGAAACCAGAGAGGATTTAACAGCATCAGAATTACTAATCAACCAAACTAAAACTAATAATTTTTCCTTATCCAAAGAAAGCCTTACAACCCCTCCTGGTGACATTTTTTTGAGCAAAGGAGTCTCACAATGAAAATACAGACAGTGGGCTGCTCGGCACGTTGCTCGTAGCCGCCACCCAAGTCAGCGTCGCAGAGGAAGTTTCTCTGAAATGGCGCTGGCCAAGAAGCCGAAACCCTAAACCTGGTAAAAGGCCAGGCCGGTGTTTCCTATGACGCCGGCACTCGATTCGATCAACGATTCCCGCATCGAAAAGAGTCTTTGCGATCGAACCGGGAACGCGCTCACCGCAAAGCCTCAAGGATTTTTCCGACACCTGCCAGTTGGATCCCATCGTCGAGCCCCCCATTCGCTCCCTTAGGTGTACCGGGCGGCCTACCGATCTTGCCTTCCCGGCCCCACGCCCCTCCCGCAGCCCAACAAAAGACTGCGTCGCGAAGCGCACCGCCGTGGCGGACAAGCTACTACCGGTCGCGAGCCTTCAGACCAAGCTGGATGCGAGCCGTGAAATTCAAGATCCCGCGCTTTCTACGAAGTGCTCGACCTCGACGCAGCCTTGCAGAAAAAACATGAAAGAGTACAAAGACCGCCCTGTCTTCAAGTTCAATGAAGGTATGGTGGCACCTTGCCGCAGCTCCGGCCGGCGTAGGCGGTGGCCTGAACGTCACCGCAGGCGGGTACTCAGACTTCGGTTACTTCCGCAAGCTCGTCACCGATGGCCAGGTCCCCTCATTTTGAAAGCCTCACCTTGAAGGCTTCCTAAGTGAATTGACCTTTCTCTGACCCCCCAAGCCTGCGACGCGCCTATATTTGTGTACAGCCTATTATGACAGGACACGGCTGCGAAGAAAGCCTTTTCTGCAAATTGAATGAATTCCAACGTTCAGAAAGCGAACTTCCACCGCAAGCCGCTCAACTTCCGTCGCCTGACATTTCGGGTTCCATGAGCGCCACCGATGAATACCGAGAAGTCGCGTCTGGATTTGGGCAAAAGGATGCCATCGCCAAGACAGTTGCTGAGCCTCAACGACAAGACATCCTTTCCATCGTCCTTTTACACTAACAGCGAAGTGCTCGTACCGGCCGCCCCGGTCACGGACAAGGCCGCACTACTTGAAAAGGTAAACGCGCTCAAAACAAAAGGAAGCACCAATCAGCGGGTCTAGTCGACGGCTACGAGCAGCTGAGCGAACGGGCTTTGGATTTGGAGGGTTACGAAAGCCGCCTCATCCTCATCTCGGATGCCGGTCTCAACACAGGCGTCACAGATGAAGCCTCTGTGCTCAAACAAATCACCGACTACGCCAATGAAGGCATCGGCCTCACGGCGATTGGCCTTGGGCTCAACTTCAACCAGAAGTTGTCCACGCCATCACGCAAAAAGCCGCGGCGGCAACTACCTCATATCCACTTTGGCAAAGACATGTTCCGCTACTTCGAGTCCTTTGACTTCCTTGTGACCCCGGTCGCCTACAACCTCAAGGTGGCGTTGGAGTTCCTGGAGCCAACCGTTGAGACCTACGGTGTTCCTCAAAAACGCCGACGCCCCGGTGCAGGAGCTGATCAACGTCCAGACGTTGTTCTTCAGCGAAGCCGGCGGCGCGATCGTGCTGGAGTACGATCTGAACTAAGGACAGAAAACAGCGACTGAAAAGCAGCTAGTACGACGCATCTAGAGGGGCCCTCGGTTGGGTTGGGGGGGGCCTCCTCTTTTATTTAGCCTTCCCCTGCTATGTTGCGTCCCATCTTTAAGAATTGCGGGAGGCAAAAATGAAGACACGCGCCGCCGTCGCTTGGGCGCCGGGACAGGCTTTGGAAGTCGAAGAACTCGAACTACAAGGCCCTCAGAAAGGTGAAGTGGCTAGCAAATTCACATCGCCACCGGCGTTTGCCACACAGATGCTTACACGCTTGGCGCCGATCCCAGGAATTTTCCCATCTGTGCTCGGCCACGAAGGCGGCGGGCATCGTGGAGAGGAAATCTCCGGACCGCGTCACTTCTGCTGCCGTCGGCGACCAGCCATTCTCCTGACCAGAGTGCCGCGCGTGCAAAATATTGCCTTTCAGGGAAAAACAAATTCCTGCCAAGCCGTCCGCGCCACCTGTGGGTAAGGGACTGATGCCGGATGGCACGACCCGTTTTTCCAAGAACGGAAAACCAATTTTACTCAATACATGCGAACCACCTTTTCTGAGTACACGGTAGTATGGGAGATTTCGCTCGCTAAAATCAGCAAAGAAGCGCCGCTAGACAAGATCGGCCTTCTGGGTTGTGGCATCACAACCGGCATCGGCGCAGTCCTCAACACCGAAGGTACTGGCAGGTGCCAGCGTTGCGGTCTTTGGACTCGGCGGCATCGGTCTCTCTGTCATACAGGGAGCTGTGATGGCAAAAGCCGACGCATTCACGCTGTCGATATCAACGAAGACAAATTGAATTCGCTAAGCAGTTAGAGCCACCGATTTCGTAAACCCCAAAAAGTACGATCGTCCTCTGCAGGAAGTATTGGTTGAAATTAGCGACGGCGGTTTTGACTACACCTTCGAGTGCGTGGGTAATACACAGCTCATGCGCACGGCCTTGGAGTGTTGCCACAAAGGTTGGGGCGAATCGATCATCATCGGTGTGGCCGGCTCCGGCCAGGAGATTTCGACCCGTCCCTTCCAACTCGTCACGGGAAGAGTCTGGCGCGGTACCGCGTTTGGCGGTGTAAAGGGAAGGACTCAGCTACCGGGTTACGTCGATCGCTACCTAAAGGGAGAAATCAAGGTGGATGAGATGATCACACACCGGGTGGAACACAAGAATATCAACCAGGCTTTTGAATACATGCACGGTGGCAAGTGCATCCGATCGATGGTGGACTACTAGATATGGTGATGGAACTCGCGTCTCTTAGCAAAAAATCCAAATCTTTTGGCGGCTGGGTGGAATACTACCAACACGCCTCACGCCAAACCAAAACCACGATGCGCTTTTCGGTATTTCGACCTCCGCAGGCGGAAGCAGGACCGGTGCCGGTACTCTATTGGTTATCCGGCCTCACCTGTACGGAAGAGAATTTCACGGCAAAGTCCAGTGTCCAAAAGTACGCTGCGGAACATGGGCTACTCGTTGTCGCCCCGGATACCAGCCCACGCGGAGCCAGTATCCCCGGCGAGGATAAAGACTGGGACTTTGGAACAGGCGCCGGTTTTTATGTGAACGCCACCGAGGAACCCTGGGCCGCCCACTACCGTATGGATGCCTACGTCACGGAAGAACTTCCGGCGCTCATTGAAAAGCAATTTCCAGTGAAGCCCAATTGCTGCGCGATCAGCGGGCACTCCATGGGCGGACACGGAGCCCTTGTTGCGGCTCTCAGAAACCCCGGTCGCTACCGTAGCGTTTCCGCTTTTGCGCCTATCTGCGCCCCTTCCAAAGTACCCTGGGGTGAAAAGGCTTTTAGCCATTACCTAGGATCCGATCGCGAAAAGTGGAAGGCCTACGACGCTTGCGAACTCATCGCAAACGCAAAGGAAAAACTCCCCCTACTTGTCGATCAGGGGACGCATGATTCCTTCCTGAAAGATCAGCTCAAACCCGAGCTGCTGAAAGAAGCGTGTGAGAAGGCCGGCTATCCCCTGGAGCTGCGGATGCAAGAGGACTACGACCACAGTTACTTTTTCATTGCTACCTTCATCGGCGAGCACATCGCGTTCCACGCCAAATACCTGAAGGCCTAACGCCAGCAAAACGCCCAAGCCGCGAGAGAAAACTTGTGGCATACTGTTTTTTTTTGAGGAGGTCGTTATTTCTTCAGCCTGGGGTGCCGAAACCAAATACTTTTACGCGATAACGCCGGAAAAAATTCTGGACGCTGTCGAGGCTGGCGGGCTTCTCTGCACCGGTCGCTGTTTGCCGTTGAACAGCATGGAGAACCGCGTTTACGAAGTGGAAATCGAACTCGACGAAGCTCCCGAGAACCCTAGCGATCGTTTCCGAATTGCAAAATTTTATCGTCCAGGCCGCTGGACCAAAGAACAGATCCTGGAAGAGCACCAGTTTCTTCATGATCTGGAAGAAGCGGAGATCCCTGTTGTCGCTCCCCTGAGGTTTGAAAACGGCGAAACCTTGCGCAAATTGGAGGACATCGACATCTGGTACACGCTTTTCCCAAAACGGGGCGGACGCAACCCCGATGAGCTGACCAACTTTCAAGTCGATCAGATCGGGCGACTCCTCGCGCGCTTGCACGCCGTCGGTGCCTCCCGTCCCGCCCCTCACCGCTTGCAACTATCCCCTCAGACGTATGGCATTGAAAGTTTAAGATACCTTAGCCGATTCACGAGGTGCTGCCCGCCCACATTGAACAAGGCTACAAACAGATTGTAGAGACCATTTGCAAAACCACCGCTCAATGGTTTGAAGCATGGTGCAGCGCATTCACGGAGACAGCCATTTGGGGAACCTCCTGCTCGGAATGCGGACTCTTCTGGGTGGATTTTGACGATATGGTGCGCGGGCCTTTTGCGGATGTTTGTTTCTGCTTCCGGGGCGAGACGAGTACATTTAGACAGAGGGATCAATGCTTGGACCTATTGTCAGATCAATGAACAACTATGAATGCGGCTGATTGAACCCTTACGCGCTCTGCGCTTTGTGCATTTTTCAGCGTGGATATCCAAACGCTGGGAAGATCCTGCCTTTCCACGCGCGTTCCCACAATACGGTGATGCGCGCTATTGGGAGCAGCAGTTGATGGATTTGCGTGAGCAGCTGGCTCTGATTCAGCAGGATGCCTAGGTAACCGGTGTTTTTCAATCTGGCGATAAACTTCTGAAGCAGCTCTTCCATAGCATCACCAGGTTCCAAGTACATGTAGAGGAAAGCCAGAATTCTGGCGTCTATCTGGGTGAGCTGTGTGACGTATCCCGAAACGCCGTTCTTTTCATAAAAAACGCTGTCGGCATACAAAGCTTGGTCGCGCATCGGACCCATCACTTGGGTAAGTTCCTCAAGCAGGGTGTGGCGCAGAACGGTGTCCGATCCCGGATCAGATTGAATGAGAACTACGCCGTCCAAAATTCGGCCAACCGAATCGTTGTGTGTCCAGAAAAAGCCCGAATTCCCTTCGACGTAGTCGATTCCGAAATAATCACCCATTTGCGCCATTTGAGAACCCAGTCCAAACGCCAGTTTGATATCCCGGCACCATCTGGTTTGTCTTGATGACCTGGATCTGAATCCCTGAGTACCGAATCGCGTAGTTCACTTGGAGTGGCGGCGTTGGCGTATTGCTTTTGTTGGGTCGTGGCATTGAAGAATGAAAGGGTTGGCGAGTGCATCCAACGAACGATGGTACTCCCCACCATATTCGGCGCCCAAAACGACTGGACAGAAACGCAAAATCGGATTGCAGAGCGGGGCTAACGGTTTGGATTCCGGAAACTGGTGGTACTGCTATCTGTTAGTCGCGCTCAGCCGCTGGATTTTCGACGCCTGTGCAAAAAACCAACAACGACATTGCCAGGTATGGTTAGAGTCTGCATGTTGTCGAATCAAAGCTAGGCAAATACCTTTATGGGGTGCAAAGCACATGCATCCCCGCGAGCCGAGGCGCACTTTTTAGTGCTGTAATTTCAATTACTTCTAACCCACCTCTCATGCCGTGAATACGGACTGTATACACCTTTTAGACAGCTGTCGTGGGCTCGGCCGACGACGAATGAATCTGGGGGCAGCCCGTGATATGCTTAAACTTAGCACCGCACTCTACTCCCTATGCCCAAAAACAAAGCCGCCTCCTCTATCTGGTAAACGCGCCGATCGATTTCATATTCATCGGAGGCTTTTCACTCGTCACCTTCGCCATTACGTTCAACCTTGTGGGGAAGGCATCAGCCACGACTTCATCCTCCAGCTAGCGGTGTTTTTGCTCTGGGTCGAGCGGCCCATTTCGCGGCGAGCAACTACCGCTTGTACTCCAGTCGAGACAATATCCGCCAGTACCCCATCACGGCCCTCGTCATGCCTATCGTGGTTCTCGGTGAAAATCATCGGATCTTTCTTTCTCCGCAAACCTTGGCACCCTTTTGGGCGGGCTTACTCTGTTTCTGGTCTGCTTGCTTTCACTTCAGCGGTCAGTCCGTCGGCATTACGTTGCTCTACGCCCGTCGTTCCGGCATCGTTCTGAGTCCGTGGGAACGCTACTCTTTTGCGGCGTTTATTTTCACAACTTTTCTCTTCTCGTCTTGGACGGGCGACGCCAACCCAGTTGGAGCCGGTTACTACGGAATTGAATACCCGGGGCTCGGGGTCCCTGGCTGGTTCGGTTACGCGGCCGAAGCCAGCATCATGGATCGCCGGGATCCCACTTGCCGTTTTGCTTCGCCCGAGCATCATCAGACAAGAAGGTAGCGTCTCGCCGGGTCGTGTGCTTCCCGCGGGCCAGTACGAACGGTTTCGTGACAGAGCCGGGGACACAAAACTTCATCCTCGTCCCCTTCTTCCACAGCATCCAATGCATGTATCGCTTGGGTATTGCAGCTCCGATTGAGAAAAGATAAACAAGATTCCGGGTTTAAACCTTCGTACTTACGAGTATTCGGTGGGGCGCGCTGAACATCCTGGGTGGATGCTACTCTTTTACTTTTTCCGATCTTCTGTACCTGGTTCGGCTTCCCGCTCGATTTTGCAACCGGTGTTGCCATCGCGGGCGTCCAGATTCATCACTTTTTTGTGGACGGCGTGATCTGGAAGCTTCGCAACCCCGCCGTAGCGGCCCCATTGATGGGAAGTTTCTCCGATCTCCTTAAACTGCTCGCTACCGGCGAAGCTTGCGGAGTGCCGCGTGAAACGAATTCTGCTTCTTCTTCTCTTTATATACGCATGTTCGCTGAAAAGCCTTCGGTGACGAACGCGTCGTACTGCATACCATTGCCGGAGATATCGTCCTTGGACTCTTCCCCGACAAAGCCCCCCGCCATGTAGAACAAATTCTGCGTTTGGTGCGGATGGGGGCTTACGACACGACCCACTTTTATCGACTCGAACGGGTTTTGTCCTCCAAACTTCGCTCATCGAAGACAGGACTATCCCAGCTCATCCCGACTTATTGGCTCAAGCGAAGCCACTCCCTTAGAAATCGGCGATCTCAAACACGAGCAATGGGTGCTCTCGATGGCTCGCCAGGACAACGACCCCAATAGCGCGACAAGCTCCTTCTCCATCCTGCTGGGAAGGCACCTCACCTTGATGGCAAATACACCATCTTTGGACAGGTCATCGACGGTTTGATGTCATTTCAGAATTACTCAAAGCCCCGCTCACGCCGGACAAAAAGCCGATGCGGTTGAGCATCCAAAAAGCAGAGGTGTTAAACGTCCGTGAACTTTGAGCAAAACATTGGCTCCAGCCGTCGGAGAAGCTCAAGAGCCCCTATTCGGTACACCTTGTCGCGGGAATCAGTTTGATTCACTCGTTTCACTGGCCCGCTTTTTTATCGGAAAGAATTTCTGACGGAGCAGCAGTTCTCCAACTCTACTTACCTCTCAATCTGCTCATCGCTGTGTTTTTCTGTTGTTTACCGCGCTGCCCGGAACTTCAACACACACGCGCGTGGCTCGGTGGACTTCTCTCCACCCAACGATGCGCCGCTCTGGCTGATGGGTCGGTTGAAGGCTCCCGTCCTCTAAAAGAATACCTAAGCAATTGTGCTAGAGTAATAGGATGAAAAATTTCGTCTGCACGCTTGCCCTTCTCTTTGCATTCCTACGGCTCTCAACACGCAGCAGCAACGCCTCCCGCAGCTCGGGACGAACACAAGAAAACT
Source organism: Bdellovibrionota bacterium (assembly GCA_041391485.1). GTDB lineage: Bacteria > Bdellovibrionota > FAC87 > UBA2466 > JACKAF01 > JACKAF01. Next base: position 29,282 of record JAWKNY010000001.1, read on the forward strand.
CCAGTCGAACGCCCTCAGCATCGGAAAGCGCTGCACGGTGGGCCTTTCCGCCGAAACTGTGAGGCTTTGAAGGACGCGCCCCTGTCTATCGACTTGCCAGACGGCACCATTATCCCGAACCGCATGGCGCGCGGAAAACTACGCGTCACCAAAGCCCCAAAGAAGAAGCGGAAGAGGCGATTGAGCAAAAGAAAAACAATATCAAGTTCACCAAAGAAGTACTGGCAGCAAAAACAAAATGGAACACCGACACCGCGGAGTTGACACGAAGAAAGACGACGTCAAATCAAAAGCGCTTCTCCCAAACCTTTCAGGACTACCTCGCCGCTCCGCATGGACGGGGCCGTAAATATGATGTTTCGATCGAAGGCCACGGGAATCGTCTTTCTGCCAGTGGCTTTGATAAGGAAGAGGCAGATATCGAGCCGTTCACCTCCAAGAACGCTCGCAAAACTCAAGGAGCTTCTGATTACAATTTGAGACGCTTCAAACAAAAACTGACCGCTTGGAAGCCGAAAGAATCACCCAGAAAAAGCAGAGCCCGCAGTTGCGTCAGGCTGCGAAGATGAAAATGAATCGGACAACGGCCTTTGCGGCGTCAGCCGACGACTCAGGCACGGAAAAAGAAACACTTTCGCCAGAACAGGGCTGAAATGGAGAAGAAGCTCTTGAACGGTCGTAAGTACGAAGCACTAAGCGATCACGAGAAAAGCCTAGTCGATAGAATCAAATCGGTCGCTTAACCACCGAAGGCCGCATCTTGCTCCGGATTCCAAATACTTTTATCGCAAGAACGATCACTCGATTAACGTTTGTACCGGCTTCTTGCTGGATCCGGATCAAGCCGATTTTGCTCTTCCGGACGCCGAACTGGCGCACGCGATTGATCCCTTTGCACCTGCCGTTCCCCTTAATGAAAGCTAAAAAGATAACTTTCTCAAATGGGTGGATCGAGAAAACGGCGTATTTCAATGCAGATGCGCGTTCGAGCGATTATCTACCGCTCCTGGGGTCACGGACGCTCGGTTTCGGACGAATGGGACAGGATTACCTAACGTCCTATCCCTACGCCCTGGACTTTAGCCAGATGCGGTCGATTACTTCGCGAACTATCAAGAAAGCATCCACTTTCGGTCTGTGCGCTGACTGCCAGCTTCCGACGCGCGCAAAAGCGTCATCGAATGCCTGGGCGACGACAAGCGATTTCAAATCTACAAAGAAAGCAACGCACGAAGGATCATCGAGCGCGTGCGCAAGTATCGAAAGAGTTTCTGGGACTGGGCCTAAGGAAGGCGCATTATATACCGTACTCCAAAAACATCTGAGTGTGGCGTAGGCGGCGTAGCGAATGGACTTTCGCCGACTGCAGATGGGCGCAGACGTTCTTGCTGGGATTATGGAAGACAAACCTTTGGAGACGTTCGAGGATCAGCTAGCGCCTCTTTCGCTCCAATGGGCGTGTGAAGAGCTGGCTCAAGAAAAGCCGCGCCATGAAAAAACGAATCGATGTGCTGCAACTAAATATGGGATGCTGCTGCAGCTATGACGTTCACCCTCCGAGCGGGAAGCGATTGGAGAAGGTGTTCTACCAAAATCCAAGATCGAAAACTTCTTGGATGTAGCGAATCTAAGCTGTATTGCAGTTGTTGGAGCGAACTAATGACGGTGTGACTGGCGGTTGTCGCTCCTTCTGGCGACCGGCGCACTGAATAAAGAAGCCATCAACAATTGGGATGGGCGAGGCGTATTGAAACCGAACCTGCCACACCTTGCGCGTCGAGATTCGCAGAGACGGTCAAACTCACGGGTGTCGGCAATTAAAAGGCCGGACGGTGTGCGCTAGAATATTGCTGCATCGTTCAGCTGGAGGCTACTATGGAACCACACCGTTCATGAGGCGACTTTTTTCTCCAGTTATGAGCGTTTTATAGTTGGTTTCAAGAAAAGCGAAGCAGAGTCTGGGCCAACTTCGGTGCCAGATACCCTCGACGTCACCGTAACCACGTCCAAGAAAGAAAGTGTTCGCGGATTCTTTGCTACGATGTTCTATCCAAGAAAGACCACCGAGTGATTGGGTCGATGGTTGAGAGTTTAAAGCCGGTATTTCGAAAGAAAGCGGCTGCTAACTATTTCGAAGATTGTAGCCACTACCCAGCAAAGCGGCCGCCAAAAGAAAAAGCACGATGGAAATCCGCCGGTGACAGCAAAGCTTACCGGGTAGCCGCATCCCCCACTCCCACGAGGCAATGCCTAAAGCCATCAATGGTATAAAAAAGCGGATTGAAACGCGAGAATTTCGCAAAACTGGGCCGAAAATGGAGATGGGGTAGAACATGCCGCCGAGGTAAATCAAAGGCAGAAGCAAAAACGTCGTGTACAACCTCGAGATGGCTTCAAAACTGTCAGGTACGAGTTCCGGCAATAATCCCTAACCTGCAGAAATCATGCGGAAAGCTCCTGGAGCTTGCCATCAAGCGAATAAAGGCGACGAAACAGGAAGTGTCGTAAAGAAGCAAGAAGTGATATCGCAGCAGCCCCACCACAAGTCCGCCAATCATGAACGCCAAAAGTATAGGCCATGATGAATTGAGCTGGCCCGATGGGTCAATACCGAAAATGAAGTACCACTCATCATACAGATGGCGCGAAATGAACAAAGAAAACGAGCTGTTTGCCGAACGCGTTGTTGAGCACTCCCATCAAAACCAGTCCGGGCACCACAAATTGTATATAGGTGGAGTGTACGCGCCCGCCGAAATCCAGTTTTGAAAACTCAAATAATGTCAGTACGAGGAAGAGGTGATCATGGGGCAATCAAAGGTCTGGACGGGGGAGACAAACCTGCACCGCAGCACCTCTTTTTTTAGCAACGTCCAAATGGCCGAAAGTACTTGTCCAGGCGCTGCTCTCCGTGCAGGTCAGTCCGGTGAAGTTCACGAATACATCTTCTAAGCTAGGCAGTGGTTTCAGCATATAGACACAATCCCTTCTGACAGTTTGCTGCAACGCGCCCGCTGTGGTGGTGTCCCTAATTAAAATCCTTTTTGACACGCCATCTTCCCAGATGGGGACGGAACTCGAAAAAAACGATGCGGGCAGCTGTTCCAGCGGCGTCAACCAAGCTTTCGGCGTCCGAGCCCGGTCCACCTGCTTCATCAGGTTCGCGGTGAGATCGACGGCCACTGCTTTACCACTGTTTGAGGATCTTATTACGATTACACATTTACTCAGCTTCCTCAAGGTAATGCGGTGGTGGTACCACCGTGGTCCCTTCCCTGTTGATGTACTTGCGACAAAGTCCCAAAGTGCCCGGCGCAGCTCACATCCCCACCGGCCGTCGGCTCATCCAAAATAAACAGCCCGGTTTAATGCCCAAACCTTAGCCTGGCGAAACATCTTTTCATTCCACGCGGACAGCGCCGTGCATTTTTTTTTGTGTACGTGCGGTCTGGCGCCAGCTTCTCGGTGATGATAGCTCACGCCGCGGGATCGTCAGCGACTCCGTAGTAGCCCGAACCAGATCTGCGGCGCTTTGCCAGCCGTAAGGATCGAATACCACTTCTGTCTGCATGACTATGGCCGGCGATCCTCCGGTGATGACCGTGTCATATCCAAGACCCGCACTGCCTTTGCATCTTGGCAACGCCGGTAATCAGACAGATCGTTGTGCTTTTGCCCGCTCCGTTGGGGCCCAGAAGACCGTGTTGAAGGCGTCCGGGTTGTGGGCGAACGCCCACCAGCAAATCCGCACGGGACGGGCGATAACGTCCACGGACAACGCCAAAGCCCTCTATCGAACCCAGTTTGCGATCCCGGGTATGAAGGCGGAAAGTAACGACAGAACCTTCAACGGTCAGCGCCCCTCGAAGCGTAGGCCGAAACCTTCGTTGGAGAGGTTCACGACATCCACCAGCCGGAATCGGTCAAGGCCGGGTACGAGCACTTCAGCTTGCAAGGAGGTCGACGCGCGATCGTTGACGCGTTCATGATAAGTTTCTCTTCATCTGTTGAAGGATCGAGAAAGGTCCACCTGCGAAGAAGATATCGGAGGGATCGGCGCCTTTGGAACCGAACAAAGGCTCGGCGGCAACCACCTCTCCTTCAGGAATGCGCTCAGAGTCCTGCGGGCGTCGCTCGGATGACCGAACAGGAAACTCGGATTGAGATCGCGAATTCGACCGGAAGTGGCTCACAGCGTTTCCGCCGGACGTACTCAGGAAGCTAACGCCCACAACATCAATGGAAAAGTCTTGGCAAGTGTTGAGAACTGCTTCATGCCCGGCAATACCTTCACGATGCAGTCATAGCCTGCACTAGACGGGCGTTGGAAAACATCTGGCGGCAAACGGTCGTTGTCCACAATCAGTACGTTCTTTACGCTCGTCGCTCATACTCTCTGCTTTCTTTGTCGGTCCCGCATGACTCCTAAACGACTGCTGCTGCGGGATTGACTTGGCGCGCCAAACGCGACACGCGCGTAGGTGGAGGTCATTTCCCTGAAAGCTGTGGTTTACAATGACCCAGTTTCAGTGGCTCTGACAAATTGCGCGTTGCTGAAATTCCCGCCCGAACCGAAGGCGGGGAGAGGTTCAGATCAAAGTCGCTTACACTTCCGTGAATCCCGTAGACTGGAAAATCGTGAGGACACCTAACCGGAATATGCTGCCCCATCCACTTCCCCATTATTCCCGGCTGGGACGTATCGGGAACGGTCGCCGCCATTGGCGCTGGGGTAAAAAACTTCCATGTCGGAGACGCGGTCTCTACTCTTACGCCCGAAAGCCCGAAGTCAGTGGGGAACCTACGGATGTTTGCCTCGATGAAAACGCGGTGGCAGCCAAACCCGGGCGCAGGCTTTGCCCAAGCCGCAGGCATCCCGCTGACCATCTCCACCGCCTGGCGGGCGGTGTTTAATTTTGCGGCTCTGAAAAAGGGCGAGACGGTACTCATCACGCGGGTGCCGGCGGGGTCCGGAAGCATGGCAGTCAGTTTGCCAAGCAAGCTGGAGCAAAGGTCATCACCACGGCGAGTGCAAAGAACCACGCTTACGTGACCGAGCTCCGGAGCCGATGAGGTCATCGACTACACCCGACTTCGGTTTCCGGCTCCTCAGAAAGATACCCGTCGGACTCGATATCGTATTTGATTGCGCAGGCGGAAAAGCACTTGAAGAGAAAGCTGATCTATTGCGCCGACAAAGCCGGTTGGTGAGCATCATGGAGCACCCCGGATCCCAAGAAAGCGGAGCGGCGCACCTGAAAGCTGGTTTTGTGTTTGTCAGTCCGAATAGCGTTCAGCTGAAGCGGATTGCGGAGAACCATCGATTCCGGCAAGGTACTCCCACAACAGACGACTGAAAGACCCTGGAAGAGGCAGCCGCATCGAATGAAAATCAGCAACGGCATGTACGCGGAAAAGTGGTTTTGAAGGTTAGTTAGGCGGCTTTCTTTCGCGGTCAAGCGCGGAAGCTCCCTTCCAAGGAACCCGCGCTTCGATGAGCCTTGGAAAAACGGGGATCGAGTTTCCATTTGACTTGGTTTTCGGACTCGATGATGGCGACGCCCTTTCCACGGGAACCGCTTTCTTGTAGGGTCTGTCGGCGGCTACCGGGGCGTCTAGATATGCACAAGTAAATCGCAGATTCGGGACTGTAACGGGATTGCGCTCCGCCTGGCTGCGGCAGCGCGGGTAACCTGAACCGTCGAGCTTTTCGTGATGCGCCCACGCGATCTCGGCCATGTGTGAAAACTTGTCACCCCAAGGGATGGCTCTCAGAAACTTTGTAAGTTTGGGTTACGGTACGCCTCAATCTCAAGCGCTCCAAATCTTCGATAACGAACCCGAGGAATACTCAAGAATTCCAGCTCGTGCGGTTCAAAAGCTCTCTTTGGACGAACCCGTCTCATCTACGAATCGGAAGGCTTTCAGCTCTTCAATCTTTTTGGATTTATCTTCATCGAGCACCGTTGGACGATTCAATTCTCCGACTGCGTTGAGTAGGTACTGCATGCAGTTTGTGGAGCCTCAATCGCCTTGTGCATCCGCGCCAAATCGATGTCAGTAGGCGCTCTTTTCTCAGAAACCAGGTTTTGCAAGTGTGTTAGAATCTCTATCTCATGCCGGTAGAGTACGCCTTCGATCCGCTTTTCAATTTTCCAGACCATCCCCAACGGAGAAGTTTTATCCGCCTTCAGCAACGTCTCTTCGCGAACGGTGACCTTTCCGAAGTCGTGCAGCAAAGCCGCGTACCGCGGCTCATCGAGCTGCTGGTTGTGAAATGAATTTCGCGAACTTCACTATCGCTTCCACGATCGATGGCTTTGGCCAGATCTGCCGTAAGCACCGCCACGCGCTCACAGGCAAACCGCGTGGATGTCACGTTGCTCGATAACCTGGACGGCAGCTTTCACAAAGCCTTCCGGTTTCTCAATGTTGGAATACAAAAGTGCGTTTTCGATGGCGGTGCGACCAGGCCATACTTCGAAAGAACCGCTGATCCTCATCCGAGAAGACCGGCATCTTGGCAATCGCCGCCGGATCCCCCGTGGGCCAACTCTCACCTACTTCGTTTTACGGTTTACGAGTTGGAGGACACCGAGCGAGTGCCCTTTCGTACTGATCAGAGGCTGCACCAACACCGAACGCGTGCGGTATCCGGTCGCTTTATCAAGAAAGTCGCGTCAACGACTTGTAAGGGCCGTCGGCGGTATACACATCTTCTATCTTCAGGGCCTTTTTCTTGCGGTAACAAAACGCCGCCACGCTCTCCCCGTCGATTGGGATGGCACGCTTTTCCAAAGACTGCGTCAATCGGTCTGATTGATCGCGACTTCGAACTCGAGTTCGTATTCGTTCTTTTAGGTAGATCGAGCCGCCATCACAACGCAGTAGGTGCACGGCGTTGTCACGACAATTGTCGGTAGAGCACTTTGGCCGGGCTACCGGCTTTCCATGAAAGCCACACAGCAACCACCAACAGACTGCTCGAATCGTTCCTGGTGGTTGACCTTTTTGGTGCTTTTCTTGTCCAAGATAACTCAGCGCGTCTATACTTCAGAAGATTCCAGACAACCTTACCCAATCTCTTCGGATTGTTGCCCAGGGACTCAATCCAGTTTTGAGACAAAGTCAATACATTCTGATAACCATCGACCTAACCTATGGTTATAATACTCCAGATGTCTCTTGACTGGTCGCGGCAACTCCCACCAGGCACCGTTACCGCGGTGCAGGAACTTCGGACTGGGCCTGGTTAAACCTTTTGTCACCTTTTGTGATCGGTGGAAGATCCGCCCAGATGCTATCTGGCTACTCTCCGCCTTCTCGCTGCTCGTCTCGGGGTTTTTCTTTCTTTGTTACGACCTCTTTCTGGGTTTCTTTTTCCTATTCTCCAAAATAGCGATCGCCCACATCGCTAACATCGTCGCTAGAATTAGTACTCCGCCTTCTGCGGCAGGCTACTACCTTCACCGCATACTGGAGTTCGTCGGCGTAAGTTTTGTCCTCTACTGCATTTCGCAAAATGCATTTGAGATCGTCCCAAGCCTTTTTTCCTTCTGTTAGCCGTCACCTTTTTACAAAGCCACCTACTACGAGTATTACGAAACCCATTGCCCTCCACGCCTTGGACATTCACGTGTACCCGTTCCCGCAGGATGACGTGACCACGTCAACAGCCCTCGCTGGATGCGTTACCTCGAAAGGCCGAGGTTTTGTTATACGTGGCAGGCCCGTGCTATCCGCAAGCTCGACATCTGGATGCGCAAAGGTGTCGGCATTCCGGACGGCTGGTATACCGATAAAAACCTGCTGACCCGGCAAACGGCGTTTCGGCGGGGCTTGCAGCTCGGGGGCTTAGCCGTACTTTCGATCCCTTAGGAATCCAGTGGGCGGCCATCGCCTGCCTACTGGGCTCCAACGCTTACTGAGCGTGGCCTCTCCGGGCCCGGAGACAAAAGCTCAAACACCTCACGCAACGCCTCCCATTGCGGAAAGCGTCTAAATCCAATTGTGAAGAAAAGCTAACAATACAGCAGGCTTATTAGGATCTGCTTGAGAAAAGCCGATGAGATAGGTATAGTGCGTTATCTTTTCGTCGTTGCCGACCTTACTGATGTGAAAAAGAATGAACTGGAAAAAAGATCAATATGACCATTGGACGCTTGCCATTTTGATTTCGTTGACCGCCGCCTTTGTTTTGGGCTGTCTTTACGCGTTGCCCTGAAGGTTTTCAAGGTGGCAATTTTGGTCACCCTCACCGTCTTGGTGATTGGGCAAATTACTTTGCATCGGGACAGAAGCTTTGCACCTTCGCGCACAAAGCCAGTCCCCACACAACCATTCCGTTCTGCCAGTAGTTCTAAGCAGGCCAAACGTTACGCTAACCAAGCAGTGATCCGAGACATTGTCGTTGAACCACTTGATCTCCTTTGTCAAGAGCGGCCGGTTCCCCGCAAGATCCGAAACAGAAACATCCTCAACGACTTCAACATCGTCTGAGACCCAGAACCTGTCGAACTTGTTTTGGCCTGAAGAAGAGAGGAAGGTATACGGGTGATAGTTGCGCACTTCGTATAAACCCAGACGGTACTTGTCGAAGACATCACCGATTAGGTAATTGTCGTCCTTGCTCCACGAAGTCTTATCTCTTTCGTAGGTGTTGAAATCACCCGTTATGATGACGGGGATATTCTTGGACAGTTGGCGCAACCGCTTGGCGATGGCTTCTGACTGGCGCAACCTTAAGGCCGTTTCCTCGGGAAAGGCTTTTAGGTGAACCCCCACGACATAAGCGAGTGCCTCGCCACTGTGGGAATCCCGAAGCAGCCCATAAAGGGCAGGCCGCCCCTTCTTTGTCCCTTCGGTTACTTCTTCGATGATGTAGTTCTTATCGCCGTTGGCCTTTTCAAAACGGTACTTTGATTTGTGGCAAAGCACGACGTGTTGGTGGTTGGCCGAGCTGTTGTAGTAAGTGAGACATTGCATCTTTCCCTGGATCACATAACGTTCCAGTCGCGCAACATCCACAATTTCTTCAAAAACGATTACGTCAGATTCGTAAAGTTCGTTTCGCAACGTATCTCGGAGTTGTTTGTCTCTTTGATAATCCGATACCGCATCGGTAGTCGACTTTAAGCCGTACCACCGAACGTTAAACGTCGACACTCTAAGATTCTGCCCTAGTGCTGATAGACCGGTTGTTACCAGTACAACAATAACAACGGAGTAAACCTGCCCCTTCGCCCAAGTAAGCATGCTGTCTCCTAAATGTATTTTTTTGCGTTTTGTCCCCCAGCGCGTTCAAAGTTTTCACGTCCGGAATCGGGTATGCGGGGCCCTTAGCCGGATCGCTCCGAACACGCTACCGAATCAGATTTAGCAGAGTTCGGATCGAACGCCCATACATGCAGCGTCAGTACAATATATGGTATCTTTAAAAATTACGGGAGCCACCTGGAAACCTGCTCTAGCACAGGCCTGGCGGGGGGTGCCGGTAATTCAGCTGGAATTCCGGCCCAAATAAATCCTATGATCTTTTCAGATTCCGGCAAAATCCCAAACAACTCATACGTGCGCGGGTGGGTACTCAGTTTCCCGGTGCTCCACTTCGTCCCGATGCCTTCTGCCTGCACAGACTCAGCAGGATTAATTGAACCGCACAGCAAGCAGAAGCGTAATCCTCTCGCGTACGAAACGGATCTTCCGGCGTCTCTTTACAACTAACGACGATAAGAGATCCGGGTCCGTTGAGCTTCACAGACACGCTGGCGACGCCTGGGAGTCAGCCGTTCGATCTTCTGCCAGAAAGCCCCAACTCGGTCAAGCTTTTCACGGTCGTTTTCCCACGATGGTGAAACGCCAGGGAAAAAACTGAGTTTGTGGTTCGGGCCCATTGCGCCAGCTCCGCGCTGCAGGGCAGCCCTGAAACTTCTCCCGGTTTAAAACGGTGTACAGTGCGCCGGCCTCGGACCACGGTTTCTAATAAAGCCATGGCAAATACCTACCGCCTTGGCATCGGGTCGGCAAGTCCCACTGATGAAATTCCCCTAAAAGCCTATGAACTTAGTGACTTGCGGGGGCTGGCGATGACTTTGCGGCAGGCTTGTGCTAAATCTAATAGGAGATGGCCCATGATGATGCGCACATAGGGGACGATACCGAGGGCGGCACGCAAGTCATTACGCGCCCGAATCGCAAACAAAGACCCCAGAATGTATCGGGTAATCATCCTCAACGACGATTTCACCCTAGGACTTTTGTTGTCCACGTCCTGCAAAAATTTTTCAGAAAACGAGATTGAGGCTACTCAACTTATGTTGGATGTCCATAATAAGGGAAGTGGCATAGCGGGCGTTTTCACGCATGAAATTGCGGAAACCAAGGCCTATCAGGTAAACGCGTATTCACGGGAAAACAAGTACCCCCTAAAGACCACGATTCAAGAGGCATAAGTGCTAAGTCGCGAAGTACAAAATCATTTGAGCGAGGCGGTCCGTTTGCCGCAAGCCAGAAGCACGAATACTGTACTCGAACATGTCTTTCTGGCGCTTGGACTCTGGTGATGTGGCCGAGATAATCGAAGGCTGTAACGGCTAGATTGTTCCCATTCGTAACGGACTCCTGGAATACCTGAACCGTTACTGCCCCAAAGTCGAGTTTGAAGAAGATGAGCAACCGCAGTTAACCATTGCGTGTCACCGGCTCATCCAAAGAGTTATTACACAGTACGCAGTGCCGATCGCTTTCAGGTCACGAGCGCCAATCTTCTGATCGCTTTCTTTTGATGATGCGGATTCTTATGTGGTGCAACTACTGGCCCAACAGGGCATCACCCGCTTTGATGTCATCAACTGCCAGCACACGGGCTGACTAAAGAGACTGAGGAAACGAACGAAGAGGGAACGCAAAGCGCGGGTGAAGCAGCCTTCTGCCCCCGAAGCCCTCCCCTCTACTCAAAAAAGCTTTGCCGTAAACTCCCAACGAGCGCGCGCGCGCAAAGGAAAAGATTGATCCGCTAATTGGCCGCGAAGATATCATCGAGCGCGCCGTACAGATACTGGCAAGACGCACAAAGAACAACCCGCTACTCGTAGGCGATCCCGGAGTGGGAAAAACCGCGATTGTACGGTCTCATGCGCATCGTCGAAGGCAAAGTGCCGGAGAAGCTCAAGGATGCTGAAATCTATTCTTTGACATGGCTCTGCTCGCCGGAACCAAGTACCGCGGAGATTTCGAACAAAGGTTTAAAGGCGTCATCAAGGCCATTGAGAAGAAAACACGGCATCTTATTCATTGATGAGATCCGCTAATTTGAAGTCGGTGCCGGCGCCACGAGCGGCGGCTCCATGGATGCCTCCAATCTGTTGAAACCCAGTTTGGCCAACCGCACGCTTAGTGTGATCGGTTCGACGACTTACAAAGAATTTCGCTCGTATCTGGAAAAAGATCAGGCACTCATCCGGCGCTTCCAAAAGATTGAGGTCAAAGAACCGACTCCCGATGAAGCGGTCTCGATTCTTGAAGGGCTCAAGGGGCATTACGAACAGTTCCATAACGTCTATTACCCGGGCGATACAATTAAAGCGGCCGTGGATCTCTCCAATCAGTCACCTGCCGGGGCGCAAGTTACCGGATAAGGCCATCGACGTTATCGATGAGGCCGGGGCACGCATTCGCTTGCGAGCGCAGGACAATAGCAAGAAAACCGTTCACGTATCGGACATTGAGTCGGTGGTGGCGGCGATGGCACAGATCCTGACCAAGTCCATCACCGCTGATGATAGACGTCTCTTGCAAATCTAGAGCCCGAGTTGAAGGAAGTTATTTTTGGACAGGATTCAGCCATCGATCCCTGGTGAAGCGGCTATCAAGATGAACCGCAGCGGGCTTCGGGAAACCCGAACCGACCCGTGGGGTGTTTTCTTTTCACCGGCCCGACCGGTGTAGGCAAAACTGAGGTTTGCAAGCAACTCGCCCGCATCTTGGGAGTTTGAGCTGTTGTTTGACATGAGCGAGTACAGGAGAAGCATTCGGTCTCGCGCCTGGTAGGGGCAATCTTCCGTACGTGGGTTTTGACGACGGAGGTCTTTAACCGAGGCCGTAAACAAAACCCCTTATTCCGTCCTCTTGCTAGGACGAAATCGAGAAAGCCCATCCTGACATCAGCAACATCCTGTTGCAGGTGATGGACAACGGCAAGCTCACCGATCCCAACGGACGCACGTCGGACTTTAGAAACGTGATTTTGGTCATGACCTCAAATGCCGGTGCCCGTGAAATGGCGCAGAAGATCGGCATCCAGCAAAACGTCGAACAGCAAAAGTCCCTTCAGGCCGTTAAGAAGCTGTTTGCACCGGAGTTCATCAACCGCTTGGACGCTATCATTCCGTTCGCTCAATTGAGCGAACCGATAGTGTTGCGGTCATTGATGTTTGTGGACGAACTCGTCAGCCCAGCTGGCTGAAAAAGCAATGCAACCTGATTCTCTCTGGACAAAGTTCGTAAGTGGATTTACAAGAAGGGTTTTGATCCAACCTACGGCGCGCGCCCTCTCTCACGGGTGATTGATCAGGAAATCAAACGCCCCCTTTTGGTGGATCAGGTTCTCTTTGGTGACCTGGTCGGTGGCGGTCAAGTGATCGTAGACATCAAGCGCGATAAGTTCCACTTCACCTTTGAAAAGGTGTGCGCAAACTTCCTAAAAGACCCCGAATACGCTTTAAGGTCCTATGGCCGTCCCACGCAGCACCGGACGTGACGTGATCACTTCCTGGGCCCCGTTGTGATACACGATCTGTATCGGGGCCGTGTAAACACTGGCGTGGATGGGGCTAAAGGCGATGACAATACTGCAAGACTCGTCCGGATAGAGTTCCGTGGCGCATGTCCCGCCATACCCCGGGTAAGTTCCGCCATAGTACTGGAACGCCGTGATGTGAAAGTCGCTACGCAGGTTCGAGGCGAGCACTTTGCCTACGTTGGTCACTAGAAAGGTGTGCTCCGCGACTTGCCCGATGGGCACATACCCAAACTCGTAATTGAGGCCTTCTGAAATCGTGAGTACGGCTAGGTCAAAATTGAGGGGTGCCGCGACGGGTTCACCGCCACATCTTACCAAGGTGAAAACCAAGAGGAGGATCTCGAGAATTTGGGGGCACGGGCGTGCTGGCCGAATACGGTCCCGCATAAGGCTTCCTCCGTTAGAAACCCCCTTGTTCTATTATTATGCGATCCAAGCATGAAAGAAGTCCCTCAGACGTGTGAAATTTGCTTCACAATTGCCGCTATCACCAAATCCTTAGTCGTAGACAGACCCCCCAGTGAGGTGTAGTTTTTTGACAGGTACGCGGTTACTTTTGAGGAAAGCTCATCAAAAGTAACCGCGTACCTATTTATATAGGGGGGAACATGAAGCTAGATCTAGGATTACTCAGTCTTCGCGTTTCAGCAGGCCTCATGATGGCGTTGGGCCACGGGTGGGGAAAGCTAACCGGCTTTTCCACCATCGTTACCCGATTTCCAAGCCTGTTCGGCTTAGGTTCCCAGGTCAGTCTAGCGCTCGCCGTCTTTGCGGAGTTCTTCTGCGCTCTTGCCGTCGTGGTCGGATTCAAAACCCGCTGGGCGGCGGTCCCCGTGGCCATCACGATGTTGGTGGCGGCGATTATCGTTCACTCGGCCGATCCCTGGAGCAAAAAGGAGCTGGCACTTCTCTTTGCCGTTCCTTTTATTACTCTTTTCTTTACAGACGGCGGCCGTTTTTCTGTCGACTCATTCGCACGGGCGAAGGGTCGTCGTTAGGCTTTAGTCTCTTGCCGTCAGCGGCACGTTCCACTAACCTATAGGGGTGAATACAGACTCGGACGCAGCACAGTGGCGCGACCTGGGGCTTTCAGATGATCTCCTCTCTCTGATTGAACAAGCGGGATTCAAATCTCCGACCCCGATTCAGACCAAAGCTATCCCTCTCGCTCTAGAGGGGGACGATATTGTGGCCTCGGCCCAAACGGGCTCTGGCAAAACGGCGTGCTTTTGTTTTCCAATGATCGAAAAGATGAAGGGCCGCAAGGGAACCTACGGCCTCATCCTTTCCCCAACGCGCGAGATTGCGTTGCAGACTCAGCAAACGCTGGAGCAGTTTGCAACCCCACTTGGGATTCGTTCCGTTTCCCTCATTGGCGGCGTCAATCTTAGAAGCGATGAGGAGCGCCTCAAAGCCGGCCCTCACATCTTGGTCGGCACACCGGGGCGCATCTGTGATCATTTGGAACGCGGCAATCTTTGGCTCGAATACATTGAGATGTTGGTTCTGGACGAAGCGGATCGGATGCTGGATATGGGGTTCGCGAAAGAGCTGAACCGCATCACGAGCGAAATCTCCGACTCGCGTCAAACCCTGCTCTTCTCGGCAACGATTGCCCCGGAGATTGAACGTCTTGCAAAGCGGATTCTGCACAATCCCAAACGTGTCCAGGTCGGACGCGCCCTTTCCACGAATCGCAACGTGGATCAGCGGGTGCTCTTAGTGAACGAAAGCCAAAAGCTTCGCGAACTCATGTACCTCCTCGAAGAGGAACGCGAAACGGTGATTGTTTTCAATCGCACCAAGGACAATACCTTCAAGCTTTGGCGTTCCAGCCTGGATTATGGCATGGAAGACTCCACTTACATCTCCTCCAACAAAAGGCAGAGCGATCGCGAAAAGGCCTTGGAGGGATTCAAGGATGGGGCTTTTAGAATTCTTTTTGCTACGGATGTCGCCGGACGCGGTATCCACGTCGAAAACGTTGCCCATGTCATCAACTACGATTTGCCCGAAGAGCCGGAAGATTACATCCACCGCATCGGAAGAACCGGGCGCCGCGGCGCCACCGGAAAGGCCACGAGCTTTGTGACGCCTCGTGAAATGGGGCAACTGCGACGCATCGAACGCGTGCTGGGTTCTCCCATCCCTTGCGAGGAAGCACCCGGGTTTCGCATGGAAAGCTCGTCTAGGGATCGGCAATCACGCGGCGGGCGCAGCTCCGGTAGTCGAGGCCGAGGGCCTTCACGCGGGGGACGATCGGGAAGTCGATCCGGTGGGCGATCCTCAGGCTCTGGAAGCCGCTCCCGAAGCGCGGGCAGCCGGTCGGGAAGTTCGGGAGGCAGATCCGGAGGTTCTGGAAGCCGATCCGGAAGTTCAGGAGGGCGCTCCGGCGGTTCCGGAAACCGCTCCGGAAGTACAGGAGGGCGCTCTAGAGGCGGCTCCCGGAGTTCGGGAAACCGCCGTGGCGGACGCGGCCGCTGAGCTAGTAGCGTTGAATGAGGTGGTAACCGAACTGCGTGCGAACGGGCTCGGAGACTTCGCCTTCTTTTAGCGAAAACGCCGCTGTTTCAAACTCTCGCACCATCTGTCCTTTTCCGAACGAACCCAAATCACCGCCCTGGCGGCCGGAGGGCGATTGAATGTCGCGCGCTGTGTCCTCAAAAGACGCGCCGTCTTCTTTGGATCTTTCTTGAGCAGATCCTTGGTTTGAATTTGTTCCACAAGAATGTGTCTGGCTTTGATCGGACATAGTCGTTCTCCTTGCAGTTTGGATAGCCCATCGACTCCGCCATTGTAAACCGGCCAAAGATTCTCGGCGGTTTTTGGTACTTTGATGCGTTCGGGAAACACCAGCTGCTTCCGGGCATGCGTCCGGCTAATCGGGTCCATTGCTTGGTACGGCATAAGGCGTGGTGCCTGTGCTTTGGCTTTACGCCGAAAAAAACCACCGCAGCATGGGCAAATCAGTCCACGTCAGATTCGGTCCGCCCCCACCTATCTGTCGTGCCAGATCGGGACGCGCGCATGATCTCTCGCCCCACCATCACATCTGCACTGCCGGTGACTTCGCAGCACCCGTCGATAATCTTCTGTGCTCCAGATATCACCATTGGCAATCACCGGCAGGCAAACCGCTTCCCGAATCCGCGCGATCCACTCCCCAATGGGCCGCCGGAGGTTGGCACCATCCACCTTCGCGGGCGTGCACGGTAAGCCAGGTCGCGCCACCGGCTTTTACGGCACGCGCCAACTCAACGGCGGAATCGGGCTTGTCGTAGCCCAACCGAATCTTTTGCCGTCACCGGCACCCTACTGGGGACGGCCGCGCGTACGGCTTTGATAATCTTTCGAGGCGCTCGATGACCAGCAGTGCGCCTTCACCGTCGTGACGGTTCACGGTCTTCGCGGGACAACAAAATTCAAGTCCACACCCAGCGCTCCTAGCTCCGCAGCTCGCTCGCGCCAGCGCCAGCCGCCAGTACGTGATCCTGCACTGGAGAAGTTGGGACATAGACGGGTGTTCCGGCGGGCGTCATTCCGCCCTCCAACAGCGTTCCGGACAGAAGCGGCAGAAAACGCGCGGGGGCAGTAGCCGATTCTGGGTCACGACGAATGAACTCGGTGGCGCAATGGCTTAGCCTCTATCGCCGCGAGCATAGATCACGCAATACTGGGTCAACCACACCTTCCATTGGAGCTAAGAGAACCCTCATACACGGGCAAGATAGAATAGCTGGGAGGGACAGAGCGGCGTACTACGGAGCTTTAGCGGCAACAGCCCCGCGTTGCGGTACAAGACGTTCCGCAGTTTGGCGTTTGGCAGTCACGTTGTGGAAGCACGACGGCGCGCAGTCACGGGCGCTTGCACCGTGAGGGCGTGCCGGCTACCTCATCGCTCTGCACCGCCGGAGGTACAGAAAGAGAGGTTGTTGTAAGCAAGAGCACGGCAATCGGAACTCACACACAATCTGGCGTTCCCCCACACCAGCGCCTGACAATCCCGACGCGCCGAAAAGATCGCGCTCGCCGCCCAGAGCCTGAAAAAGCGAGAGCTAAAAACAGAATTCGAACAAGAAAATACTTTACACGATAGCTTTCCTCAGTAGACGCGGTTACTTTTGAGGAATTCTCAAAAGTAACCGCGTACCTTTTAGGGAAAAATAACCGCGCGCAGGGAACTTGGCATGGCGACCGGTGTCAACTTAATCGCGGCTGAAGTACTGGAAGGAAGGGTCCTGGTGGTTTCCGGGCTCGGCGATCGACGAAAAGCGCGATGGCTTCGGTGCGCTCTCCGCCTTCACGTCGGAAGACAAACCATGTCCGCCGTTTGAATAAGGAGGAAGAGACCTTTGCCGGCTCCGCCTTTGTCCGGCTGCGGCGAGATCGTTCCCCGGCAAACCATTCTCAAGGTATCTTCGCTGCAAAGTCCCTTCAAACTCCCTGAACGGGTCCTCTTGTCGAAATGGCGAGCAAAAGCCCATCGCACGCGTAGCGTAGCTGCCTGCTCACGGATCCAACAACCGGAACGGTGTGCGCTGCAGCTGATTGCATTGGGTTTGCCGTCCTTACCGACGGCGGCATCATAAATCGCGTTCACCAGTTCTTCGGCGACGATTCCTACACTTTCCAGGATCTGCCGTCGGATTCCCAAAGACCTGAAAGTGCTGGACCATCTCTTGATGAGTTCACGGCGTAGGCGCTTCCGTCACTTTTGCGGAGTGCACTTCGACGCCCCAGAAAAGGTACTTTTCAAACCAAACATTTCCCGGGATCGATGAGTTTATGAATGGTGGTCACTTAGGTTCTTCGCGGTAAACGTTTATCGATTGCGGCCGCGTTTTACGTTGGTCAGATTGGGTACTTCTGAGTTTTTTAATGTAAGTGGGAATGTTCTCTGGACGTCATGAAAACCACCTTTGCCGTTAGGACGCAACCTTTGCCATCTGGGCAAGCTCTGATCATCTTCCCATTCAAACAAAGCAGATCGTACTCGAACTGCCTGAGCTTTCTTGCGCCTTCTACCGTACTCGCACGTCCAAACGCACCCCGGTTCCGCCAAGTGCGAGTTTTGCTAGTTTTTGTTCCTGCACATCACCTTCTGCAAGCAGGATGCGCTTGTGCTTCATCGCAAGCTCAGCGGCGTGGTAAGAGGTCAGCGGTTTTGGTAAACCTACGATCATCCACCTGTTTGGCTGCTTGTCCAAGAAAGTTCGCCGAATCCCGATTCTTCCGGTCTTACGAATTGGTGAAAGGAATCGCGAAGTAGCAGCAGGTGATCGGTGAACAAAGTATTCAACTTGGAAAAGGTAAGGTCCTTGGTGTTATAGAGTTCCTCAAGCTTCTGGCGGTTAGTATTCAGCTCTGAGTTTTGCTGCTCTAATCCATCGGTTTTGCGAAGGAGCGCTGAGGTGCGTTCCTCGACTTTTTTGCTCAGGATCGCTATTGGCCTTGATAAGGCCTTCTGGGCGTTCTTCAGGTTGCGGCTCGCTTCTTCCAAACTCTTCGCACGCCTTCATTGGTCGCTGAAAAGCTTTCCAACTGGTACCTCCGGTGCACGCGCCGTAGGAATTGGCTTCGAAGGGAATCCGAAATTTCCTTGGTCGACGGCCCCAGCAACTTGTGGGCCTCCACTTGGATAAGCTCGACTGGTGTTTCGGCCAGCACGGATGCGCTGCAAGGGGTTTGGCTGAGGACGCTAATCTCGCCAATGATGTCGCCGAATTTCTCCATGTGGATCACCAAGTCCCCGTCGCTATAGACGCCGACAGAGCCGGAGAGGAGAAAGTAGAGATTTTGGTTCTTACTGCCTTGCCGCAAGATCTCTGTTCCCGCCGGTTGCAAGACGAAGCTAGCAAACTGAGAGACTTCCTTTAGGAGGTCGACCGGGAAGTCTTTGAAAAATGGAAACTGTTTAAGGGAGGCCAAAACATCGATTTCGGCGGTTTTTTCGGCTGCGGCGGTGCGGGGAGACATAGCTTAATGGTACCTCAAAAAACCTTTGTCCATCCGCATCAATCTGTCGCCTCATTTCCTTACATTTCGGTACCGATAAAGTACGAAGGAGAGCCTATGTCGTCGCCCAAAGGACTTACACCCTTTAGAAAAATCTTTCCGGAAGGTCACACGCTGCTAACAGAAGGCGAATCGGGAAGCTCTTTTTACATCCTGGAAAGAGGGACTTTGGAAGTACGAGTCCACGGCAAAGCAGTCAGCACGATAACCGCTAAGGACGAAGTGGAGTTCGTTGGCGAAGTAGCGGCTCTGCTTTCGACCCCCCGAACGGCCACCGTTATCGCAAAAACCGAAGTCAGTGCGCTGTACTTCGAAGCGGGGAACTTCGAAAAGATCATCGCGGCGGCCCCTTCCCTAGGAATGAAGCTCGCCCGTTCGCTCGCTAAAAAGCTGAGCGCGCTCCAATCCCCCGAAAAGAAAGCGGCTTAAACGCTTCTCTAGAAAATAAAGTTGTGCACCATCTGCAAGAGAAACGCACAGACAAGCCCCATATAGGTGCCAAGCACGTAACCCAATACAGCAAGCAGCACGCCTACCGGCGCCAACGCCGGATGAAAAGCGCTTGCCACGATGGGCGCTGACGCGGCCGCTCCCACGTTCGCTTGGGAGCCCACGGCGGCGAAGAAGATGGGCGCTTTGAGGTAGCGGCACAGCAGCAAGATCGTAACCGCATGGAACAGCATCCACACGCTGCCAATCACAACCATGGCGGGAGCATCGAGTACCGCGGCGAAATTTCCCTGAGCGCCGATGGTCGCCACAAGGAGATACAAAAACACTGAACCGACCGCGCTGGCGCCCGCGCCTTCAAGCTTACGAAAGTTCGTGAAAGAGAGAGCCACACCTATCGTCGTTACAATGATAACGACCCACGTAAAGCCCGTCACAATACCGCCGAATTCAGGAAGCATTTTTGAAAGCCAGCTAGCCACTACGGTTCCACCAAAGGCAAGAGCGCCAATGGTTAGGAGATCTGCAAGCTTTGCAGGACGAGAAACCTGAGCCTGGTAGGCTTCCACTTTTTGGCGCAAGACTTCCAGCGCCGAACGATCGGCACCAATGGCAGCGTCGATTTCCTTCTCACGGCCCGCGAAATACAAGAGAACCGCCATCCAAACACTAGCCACGGCCACATCCACAATCACCATCATGTTAATCGTTTCGGGCTTGGCGCCTACGCTTTCACCGATAGCAATGAAGTTTGCTCCACCACCAATCCAGGATCCACTGAGCGCGGCAAGACCCTTCCACGCTTCGTCTCCGATTTCGGGCGGAATCATCCAGCCAAAGGCCAGGTACGCAAGAGGGGCACCAATCACAATTCCCGCGGTCGCCCCGAAGAAAAGATACAAAACTTTTTTCCCAAGGCCCATGATGGCCGGGATATCTACCGACATCGTTAAGAGCAACAAGCTGGAAGGCAGCAGCCACTTCTTAATGAAGGTGTAGGTCGGACTCTCTAGGGGAATGATGTGCGTGTTGGAAAGAAGGGTCGGTACAAAGTAAGCAAACACCAAGAGCGGCACCACTTTGAAAATCTTCCCAATGTTCGGGTGAGCCGCAGCGGAGAACAACAGCGCCAACACAACGAGCAACACCGCTAATACGGCTATCGGATCCTGAATCATCAACTTCCTCCAAGAAAAACCTGAATACGCTAAGAAGCTTCACACCTTTAGCCAATTTGCTGCATCGCATCAAGTTTATTTTGGGGTTTTGAGGTACACTAAAGGGACTATGCAACGGACGCTAAACCTTCTAAAGACCTACAAGCATTACTGGATCTGGCTCTCCTGGCAGCGACGGCGGTGTTCTTATTGCTCGCCCTACCGGCACCCAAGAGGCAGCGACCCCGTATATTTACAACCCTGAACTAGGGAGTTGCTTTAGAGCAACGGTCGGAGTTGGAGCCTGGAGGCGGCTCGAGATCGCTTGCGCGATTTGCTGATTGCCGGCTTCAAGTAGTGCATGATATCGGCATACAGAGTTTCGTTGTGCCCTTGGAAAAGCTGCGAAAGATCCAAAGGCTCTACACCCGGCGGCAAGTCTTTTGCTCCTTCGCGGATGCGCGAGTACGCATCGGCTACAATTCCTTGCCAATGCTTGTTCTTTTCCATCGCCGCTTGTTCTTCTTCACTGAGTGGGTTCATAGAAAGATCGCCGGTTGCAAAATAAAAATCGGTCGCGCCCCTGTTCCCTTAAACGCTTTGTGTGCCTCGCCATAGTAATGTTCTAAGAAACCTGCGCGGCCAGTAGAGTCTTGTCTTCCTCCAGAAAGGGACCACGAAACGATTCTTGCATTTCAGGCTCCACCCGCAACTTCTTTTCCGCCGCCTTCTTTAGGGATCCGACGAACTACCATCCGATTTTTTTGCCACATCCGACCAGGACACTTCTCCCGTTTTCCCCATCTGGAAAAGGTAATGGTACTTGTCATACTCCGGCTTCCCCGCTGGATCACTGACACCATTCACAAAATTTGCAAGTCCGGCAAGCACATCGCAAACCCCGTCCATGAAGATCATGACCTGAGGTGGATTAGGCAGGCAAACTCCTCGCAAGGCCTGGTGCACTTCCTGAAAAAACAAAACCCACTTGGCCGTAGTTTGTAACCTCGGCGGGGAACTTCGGTGCGCGTTTGAGCTAGCACTCAACTCTGATGCTATCGTGTGCTCATCACGCGCGAGTCCCCCACATAAGGTGCTTCCCAAAAAGTCGATGCAGTCGCTACCGTACTCTCGGTGGAGGAGATTGACCGTACGGCGAGGTACCCGTCACTTCAATACCTAGAACTTTGCCGGAAAAGGAGGCCAGCGAATAAAGCTCATAAGCCTAAACTCGCGCGTCAATTTCGCGTGTTCTCTCTCCACTCAGCAAACCAGGCTCGGCCATTGACGGCATCGTCGCCACGTCCAGAGCGCCGGTGGTGGAGCCGGCCTGAACAGCATCAGCTCGGACAATGCGAGTGTCACGAAATATGAAGAGGATTGTGTTTCTGAAAATTTTCGTTGCCCCGGATTTTTAGTATAGCGCAGCCACACGTACCGCCCTGCGCCAATCCCGCCTTCTTGAGTTAAATTGGCCGTAATGAGTTAAAATGAAAGCGCAACTCAAGCCTCAGACTCCCATGCTATTCAACACCTTAGCTTCCCCCTTTTTCTAGCGATCGCTTTTTTCGCTTTCTACTCAACGCCACAAAATGGCGACGCTATCTATTACTCGCGGCAGCTACCTCTTTTACTCCTTCTGGAATTGGAAATTCTGTGGCCTTCTTTGCTCTCTACCGTGGTCGACTTCTATTGCGGTAAAGGGATCGCGAGAAACCGCCCCCCGACGCGCGATCAAGGAGGCGCTTCCTTCTTCTAAGTGTCGCCACTAATTTGGGCATCCTTAGTTTCTTCAAGTACTTTAACTTTTCGCGGATTCCTTTGTTGATTTTTCAGCCTTACTCGGATGGCAGAGTCCACCCGGTTACTCTCAATATCATCCTTCCGGTGGGGATCGGCTTCTACACATTTCAAACCATGTCCTACGATTGAGGTCTGGCGAGAAGAAATCAAACCCTGCAACAGTTTTATCGACTTCGCGCTTTACGTTTCTTTCTTTCCGCAGTTGGTGGCAGGGCCCATCGAACGCGCCAGTCATCTGCTCCCTCAGCTACAGAATCTAAACAAGCCAGTGTCGCGGAGTTTGATACAGCAAGGCGCGCTCCTGATTCTCACCGGCTACATCAAAAAAGTGATCCTCAGCGATCAAATTTCCCCTTACGCGGACGAGGCCTTCAAGAATTGGGAAACGCTTAGCTCTTTTGCTCTCTGGGAAGGACTGCTACTCTTCACCCTCCAGATCTATTTTGATTTTTCAGGTTATACGGACATCGCCCGCGGCGTTTCCAAATGGTTCGGCATCGATCTCATGGTGAATTTCCGCCAGCCGTACTTCGCTGAAAGCATCACCGAGTTCTGGCACCGGTGGCATATTTCGCTCTCCACCTGGCTCAAGTATTTGTACATCCCGCTTGGAGGCAATCGCAAAGGCCGGGCCCGTACGTATATGAACTTGATGATTACCATGCTCCTGGGTGGGCTCTGGCACCGGCACAACCTCACCTTCGTTTTCTGGGGCTTTTTGCATGGGCTTTACCTTGCGATTCCATAAGCTAATTGGGGGAAATCTTCACAACCCTCAGCATGGAAGCCTCAAAATCCTCTTCACCCATTTCCTGGTTATTATACCTGGCTTCCCTTTCGATCTCCGGATTTTTCCACAATGTGGGGTATTCTGAAAAACTTTCATATTTGAAGGCACCGCCGATCCGAACTCCATCTTGTTTGTGGGGTCATATGCGCGGCCTTTTTCTTTTGGATTACCCGTTTACCGGATGCGCGACGAATACCCGATCCTGCGGTTACCCGCTTTTTCCGAATGACCTATTACACGGTCACGTCTCTACTCATCGTGTTTCTTCTCACTTAGCGTGAAGAAGCTCGACCCTTTGTGTATTTTCAATTCTGGAGGTCACAACACGAACAAAAAAATATCTAGTGAAGACTCTTTTCTTCTTGGGTAGCTGCGTACTAAGTGTCGCTATCTTTGAAACTGGCCTGCGCGTAATGAGTTCCCGGAAGAATATCACCACCATCGAGATGGTAAAGTACGCCAAATCTCTCAAGATGCGGGATCCCACTTGGAGTCTTGACGCATGTCCATCGCCCCAATAGTGAAGCCCATTTGATGGGAGTGGACATCCGACTCAATAGCCTGAGGCATAGAAGCCCTGAACTTCTGGCAACCAAACCGAGTGTTTCAGGCGTATCTTTGTCTTGGGAAGTTCTATCACGATGGGCTGGGGCGTACCCGAAAACGGAAATAACTACGACTCAACTCGCGTTGATACAGAATGAGCAAGCAGAGAAAACGGTGGAAATAGTCAACGCAGGCACGAGCTACAACTACCTTTTGCCAATACGAGATCTTTCGCCGCCAGCTCGAAGTGGTGAATCGGATCAGGTTGTCTTGCACTACTTCATCAACGACGCCGAACCCAACCCAGAAAATTCAAACCCGCTGGCCCGCTACTCCTTTTTGGCCGCTTACCTAAACAGCGAGCTCCAAGGAATGTACTTTCGCTACGCGAATAAGAAGAGTCTTCCGGAGTACTACCGGGATCTTTATACGTCCCAGAGCCAGGATTGGAAGAATACACTTGGCTACCTCAGACAAATGCGGCAGATGGCATCGGCAAAGGGTATCCCTTTTCTCGTAATGATTGTTCCGGATACACACGATCTCAAAGTAGATTCGGCGTACGCGCCCATCTACGAGACGATTGAAGCAAAATTTAAAGAAGAAGGTTTAGACACGCTTAACGCGTTTACAGCTTTTTCGTCCGCCTTTGGTGGAAGGAAAACACGCTTTGGGTGCAGTCGATGACCCGCGCGAACGCGGTGGCCACGCTGTAATGGCCGATCTGCTCTACCAGAAGCTGAAGAAAGACTCCGTTGCCGGGCAATCCTAGACTTAGGAACAGAGAAGACAGCGTTCACCTTGCGGCGCGAACATCAGGTTGCCTTCCAAGAGCCTATCCTCGACTCAGTTGAGACCGATGCTACGGCTCAAGTCAAACTCCACCGGGCCTGAAATACATTTTGCATCGCCCACCTGACTGCCGCCCGAAGTCACCTCTTCCCGCCCATCTGGATCTTGTCATCCCACTCTGTCAAGTTGGGTCCAATGGAAAAACCGATGTACGGGTGCGCCTTGGTATTTTGATTGTCTAAAAACCGATAGTAGATAGAGGCCAGCATTTGCAGCGAGTTCAAAGAGACGCTGCGGGTGATCTCCGTTCCGTTTTGTTGCTCCTTGATTCGCACATCCCAGTAGTTGTAGCCGACGTCCATGCCAAGAAATACCGGCGAACCGGGAGCGACTCGAAACGCAAAACCAACGCTTCCCCACTCCCATGTTGGCGCCGTCCACACCTTCAGCACCGCAGCCACCGCCGGTAAAGCGCGACATCGACTCGCTAGCTTCGACGACGACCTGCGTGCGGCTGCGTACACGATCTTCACGGAAACAGCGCGGCATTAGAATTAATACTGAAAACAAGACAAAGAGCGCAGAAATCCCCCGCGCCGAAAACAACAGCATCGGCTCCCCCATAGTCGCAAACGTACCACTTTTAAAACCACTGCTCGCGGTTGGCGAGTGCAAAACCGCACCATGGCTCATTTGGGAAAAACTCAAGAATTCTCGGAGTGAATGAGGAGACCATCCCAAAGGGACAGTTTTGGCGTCGCCGCTGACAATAATTGTTGGGCGAGTTAAGAAAGGCTGTGGAGGTACTAGCAACGTTCCTCATCCACCACAGCTAAACGCTGTTTCTCTCTCTCTATGATGAGTTCCTTCTCATCTGGCGCTTCTTCCATGAGTGTCAAAAGCTGTACTTCTCCGTGAGTCGTCTTAGCTGTCGCTACTTCCGTGAAACTATCTCTGATGTGCTCGTCCTTGATTCGTTCGTGCTGCCGTCTTGGTTAGCAAGTTCCAGGAATCGCCTCGAAGTACCTCCAAGATTGCGGGAAGATGGAGTTCTCCTCACAATTCTTGCCCCCATTACGCGACGCGCGTGGGGGAATCAAGTTCCCAAATGCTTTGAAATTCGATACGAACAACCTGTCATTACAGCTCGAATATTTTTCCTCGTCTTTTTTGGTCGTCATGGTGGGAGTTCCGGTCTGGTGGTACACGAAGGCTGGCTTCGATCTAAGACCTTTCTTGTCCAAGGCGGCATGGTATTAAAAGACAGCAAGCCCGTCCCAATGGACCTGCGCCTGAAAAGGAACAGTTCTTGAGATGGGTAAACTCTCTCCCATCGGGGCGAAACAATCGTTTCGGCGGCCGGGCAACTCCTCCTGCCCGGTTTCATTGAATCGGGACACGACCCGAAGTTTGATCTAAGCACGTCGAGGAGTCGCTGTCGTTTTGCCCGATAGAGCGCTTTCCAATCGGCCGCTGAACAAAAAGCGAAGTGAACGTCGGTTGGGTAGCGGATTTTTTGAAATTGAGAACGAGGTCTTAAAACAAACCCCACCAAGCGCCCTTACCGCCGTCGCTCTGAATCAAGGCCTTGCCAAATAAATGCAGCTTGGGGCGATCGGCGTCTGCACTGATCTACAGGGCCTCAAACCTGAGACCGAGCAAGCCCTCAACTGGCTGGCCCCCTGAACTCAAGCAGCGCAACGGTTTGCTTTACAGGTGCGCCTTCAAGGTGGCGACAAGAGCCTCTGGGATGAGGCTCGAAACCGTCGTACAAATCGCAGAAAAAGCTCAGGTCCCCTACACTTCACCGATCTTCAGCTTAGCTCGGAAAAAGTCTGGAACCGCGCCAACCATTTGGTGGCACGTTTGGAGAAGGGACGAGCGGCCGGGCTTAACGTCAGCTTTGATTTCAATCCGTTGCTCCCGTTGCAACCCAATGATCTACAGACTTTTATGAATGACCCAAGCGGCTTTATTTCTACGAGCTGGGTAATGGACGAAGAAACCTTGCAGCAGGAGCCTGAAGCCGTGGTGCCCCCTACCCTTCCACTCTCTCAATTGGTGGCGAAGCGCTCCGCGCTTGCGGCCGCCGCTTTCGGGCTGAAGGGCCGCGGCAAGTTGGAAAAAGGGGCCTTTGCGGATTTGGTTTTGATTAAACCAGGCGAGAGCATGGAGGCCCTTCGAAATCTGGATAAGTTCCAGCAGTCCATCTCGCAGGTGTGGGTGAATGGTCAGTTAGCCTTTGATGGAAAGATGCACGCGCCGGCCGGCCGACCGCTTTATGGTTCGCCGCCGTCTAATCTATCCGAGTAAGCGGACGCCGAGTCCGGTACCGCCGGTCAAAAGTAGTTCCCCGTTCTCAACGGTAAACCCTCCTTCAACCAGGTCTCGTCCCAAATCGAAGGAGCCGTCCAGATCCAGGAAACGCGTCGCCGAGCAAAAGCGTACGCCGTGTGCAAAGCCGCGGCGATACTGATCTTTCTCGTCCATGCAGCCCCATCAGTTCCACCCCATTGGCCGCAGCCACTTCGGCGATCGGCGGGCTTCAGAAGACGGGCCCCCGCATTTCATGAGTTTGATGTTAAAGATGCCACAAGCGGGCTCCGGCGAGACGAGTGCTTTGGCGTCGTCCGGGCTGAGTAGGCTCTCATCGGCCGCTATTTTTTTGCGGATATGCGCGGGGAGTCCACGCAGCGTTCCCGTTGCCGCCGCCAGCATCGGCTGCTCTACAAATTCGAACTGCGCCGCCTTGGCTCTCTCCCAAAAATCCACCACCTGCTTGGGATCGTATCCCTGGTTCATATCGAGCCGCATTCGGACACCGTTGCCCACGGCTTCCCGAAGCTTCAAAACCCGCTCGATGTCCAACTCCATGTCCTTGCCAAGCTTGACCTTCAAAACCTTAAACCCACGTCCGATGTATTCTTCGGCCTCGTCCAATGTTTCTTGGACGCCCTTGATGCCTATCGTAATCGACGTCGGAAGGCGCTCGTGCTTTCTCCCGAAATAATCGACCAAGGACTTGCCCGCTTCTTGGGCAATGAGATCGAAGAGTGCAATCTCAACCGCCGCGCGCGCCGCTGGCGTGGTACGAAACTCTTTCTGAAGGTGAGCCAGACTTTGTTCAAAGTTGGATGTCTTCAAAAACTCCAAACGCTCGGGCTTCAGCGCCAACTCGGTCGCTTCCAGACTCTCGCCCGTCACAAAGCGTTCGGGTGAGGCAGCCCCCAGTCCAATCCGAGCCCCGCTATGGAGCTTTATGATGAGGTTATCGACTTCAGATATTGTGCGAAAGGCAATGGTGTAGGGCCGCACCAAAGCGAAGGATTCTTTCCAAACCTCAAGACGATCAATTTTCATTGGCGTATTCCCGGCACAAGCCCACAAGCCGTTCTGACTCCGCAAACGGATCGAGCACGGGCACTCCCATCTCACGTTCTAGCTGCTGACGCACCTCTGCCGCTTCGTCTTTTGTTAGATGCTGAGGGTTGATGGAGATAGCCACCAGTCGAGATCCGTAGAGCCGGATCAGTTCTGCTTCCGTTTGAAGCTTGGGGTAAGCAAAGCCTTGCTTCTCATACCCCTCCAAAAACTTCCTTCCAGGGGCGTGCTGTAAAACAACGCCCTTGGCTTGACCCGAAAGGAGGAGTTCGGCTCCGCAGGGGCCCGACAGATTTTGCAGGGACGACTGTCCCTCCAGTACGATGAGCTCAGGCGAAAGATCCGCATCGCAGGAACTAATCGCGTGCTCCAGTTCACCACTGACAAAGTCATTGGGCACGCTGTCGAGGATAAAACCGTAATTGCCGCCCTGCATCCAACCCGTCTGGCCCGTATAAATCATTTCGGTACGAAGGCCGGCTCCCCGACACGCTTCCACCAAGATGCGCGCTGTCGTTCTCTTCCCGATCGCACAGTCCATTCCCAGAACGGCCAGGCGAGGCGCCTTAACGTCGAAAATCTTACCCGACCAAAAATGAAGCTGGCTCCGCGGCTTGGGTTTGCGGATATCGATGATTTCCGCATCTGAGTTGCTGGCTGCTTCGAGAAAAACGGCCTCCTCGCCGAGGAAACGGTGCAAGCCATTCACAAGGGTGAGACCCGAACCCAGACTATCAAGGATGTCGGCCCGAAGCGCGTCCGGAAGCACCCCTCCGTGGGTCGCCACCCCGACGAGCGCGTACTTTGCCGGCCCAAGCGCTAGCGCTTGCTCCACGCTGGGAACGATGGGTACGGGCGACTCGGTACCGGCAAGAAATCGGGAGGCCGCTTCGCCGGCGTGATCGGAGTCCACCACCGCTTGGATCTGAAAGCGGGCCGAGTACCGCAAAAGGCCGTGGGCGGTTTTGGCGTTAATCGTATGTAGGGCCTTACTCGCGAGTACGATGGCGGGCCCCCCAATGGGTCTATTGTCTTGCATCCCCCTAATCTGCGGCGGGGCCCCCCGGGAAGTCAAGGCGGGTTCGAAGGTATCCCTATGAAATCTAATTGGTTTTTGTGCCTGGCCTTATGCCGCCGCGATGTGTTATGAGTGTGTCCCTTATGAAACGCCTCAGCCAAATCATTCTAATTCTTGGGTTCCTGGCTATTGAGCTGCAGGCGAGCACCACCCGCTTGTTCTGGGGAGTTGAGGAAAGCCTATGTGCCGCCACCGTCTCAGAGCAGGTCAGTGCCTTGAGCGCGCTCGAGCAGTACTACAAGTTACTGACCGAGGATTTCAAAATGTCGCCGGAAACGCGCATCGAAGCTTTCCGCCGCTTTAACCGCCTCCGCGACGCTGCCGCGAACGTCTCGGCTGGCCCCGAATTCGACGCCGACGATCTCTTTGAAACCATGCTGCGGGTGGAAGCCTACCGCGACCGCAAGGAGGCCGTACTCCGGCACTCTCAAATCGTTTTTGCGGAACTACGGGACGCGTTTCCCGATACCTACAATAATTCAAAGCCTCACGGGGATGCTGTTTGGAACGAGCTGCTTCGGCTAACGGACTCCGCTCCCAACGCCACCCACGTCATGCTCTTTGACGAACACGATCCGTACATTGTGTACGAAGCCCGGGACATGCGTTGGACGGCGGATCAAATCGCGATAGGTAAATTGATGGTGGCCCCACCGGAAATTCTACTTTGGGTTGAAACGCTTCACGGTCTGATGGTTCTTGAACGCAGTGGCGTTATAGAAGAAAGCGGCGATGTCAGAAACCTCGAGACTCCGCTGGACCCACTCTTTACTCGATACCTTTGACAAGGGATTTCGGGCCATCACTCACTCTAGGATGATGCAACAGATACTGCTGGATACCGGAGCGGAATTCGAAAACCTTCCTGAGCTACGCGAACTCGTGCTGAACCACCTCATTGGCAACGAAACTCCGGAGCTGCTGGAAGTGCAGCAACATTTCATTTCGCTTCTGCTCATTGAGGACACCCGCGCCACCAATTTGGATACGATTCAGCCCAAGTGGACGGAGACACTTGTCGCCCGCGACGCTTCGGTCCTTGAACGAGCCTCTCAAAGACTTCCCTCGCCTAGAGAGTGAGCTTCGCCGAGTCATCAAGGCGAGCCGCGCGCAGCTTTCAAAAACTCACCGCGGGGAACTTCCCAATATCTTCTGGACGGTCGAAGGCCTCAACTACGCCGAAAAGCGTATTGATGAAATCTTAGGCTCCAAATAAGGCGCGACCTCAAGGACTGTCTACAACTTATACACCTGCCACTCCCCCCTACGAAAGCCGCCGTCCCACCGTGCCCAAAAAAGGCGGACCGGTATTTGCTACAAAAAGGGGGACAATGGGACGATTAGATTTGCAACACACGCGCTGGAAGTGGAAACTCCACAAAATGCGCTTTGAAGTATGGTGCGCGAAGCACCGATGGTTGGGCGCGCTTGGGCGTCTTTTTTCTCGCGTACTCCGTTTTGGTTTCACCGTGTTTTGCGCCGGTCTGGTCGCCGCCTGGTGGCACCCCGAACTCCAACGCATCAATAAGGCCCTCGTAGGTTTTGTAGAGACTTCCGTGCAGCTCGGCACAACCGTCGTGAGCGCGCTTCACGAAGAAAAGGACAGCTGGCTTTCGCTCGGATCACTGGGTTCATTGTCTGGTCTTACGGGCCCATCGGACAGCACGGTCTACCGAGAGCACTTGGAAAAAACTCTCTCCAAGTTGCGTCGGATTCAGTACTACCGCATGGTGAGAGTCGATTTGCCTGCGAACGTTTTAGAGTACCAGACGCAGGGTTCAAAAAAGATTTCAGCCAAGTCTTCAGGCTCTGTTTCTTTCATTGCTGTCTCCAAGGACCTGAGTACTTATCTCACGGAAAAGAACATCACCTTCATTGAGGCCAAACGTATTCCCAGTCGATTGATTGCGGGTACAACGGTGCCCCTGACCGAAAAGACCTTCAAACAGACTCTACTGATTCCAGATGTGACGGGCGAACGCGCCAGTGCGTTTAGGGTACGTTAATCGCAGGCTTTTCCTCAGACGGGTACTCAATCACAGCCTCATCGGAACCGAGCGGCAAAGACAGCACGACTGAGTCGTTGCTACTCTGAGCGTTGCTCAGCTTTTTCGTAAACGAGGAGACTTTGGATCCAAGTGCCAGCTGAACTTCCTTCTTAACGGCCACCAAATCGGCCTCACCGTACTCGCGAGCCCCTTCAAGCTCTTTGATGTCCCCGGGATAGCTGACCGCCTTGTGAACGACCACCCCCCAGGCATTGCGATCCGCTTTCTGCGCGGGAGTACGAGAGCTTGAAACACCCAACAAACGGTTCGCTCTAAAGATATGGTGAAAGGATAGCTTCTCGATAATGCCGGTGGGTTTTTCGACTTCTATCTCAACGACCTGCGTGGAAGAAAGCAGATCAAACGACCATGCCACCCCAAACTGCTCCAGGTACACCGGCTGAATGGAGAGTGAGGCCGGTGCCATCTTCACCTGTATTTCACGAGCCGGAATCGTCAGACGGAGTCGCCCCGTCGACGCGTAAGATATGGACCCCCAAGCAACCACGAGCAAGGCCAAGTACGTTTTCATGGTTAACCTCTATCCTGACGTCGGTATCAAACTAGAAAAAAAGGTGCAACCAGAGCCGGAACAAAGTGCGGCGCGATAAAAAGCGCCTCTACTGTGGCTCGGGTGGAGGGGAGACCTCCAAGGCCTCGAAAAGAGCGCGGATACAGCGCGCGAAGGGTTCGCCGCCCGCCGCGGGGTTCGCGTAGCGCGCCTCCAGAAGATCCCCAAAGACCTGGGGTCCAAATTGGCTGAGTGCATAGTGAGCCGCCGCGCGATCAAGCGCATCGGACCCTGGATTGTCGAGGACAGCCAACATGTCCACAGCGGACGCCTCGGTACCCGCATTCCAGCCGCGGCGCTGGACAACGAGGTGGTAAAGCACCGTCTGCGCTTCGCCGATCGCGGGAAGTTGCCAACTAAAAGCTTCAAATTCAGAACCGCTTAGAGAAGTCACAAGCCGGCGAAGCGCCGTCTCAATAGCATTGAGGTGAGGACTCGTGGGATGGGCCTCAATGTAGTTTTGCATGGCCTCTAAAAAGGTGGCGACTCTATAATTCAGCAGGCTTCCCTCTTCCAAGAGGGAGTCCACGAGAGCTGTCAAAAGCCTATCGGCCCCAAGCTGCAAACGCGGAAGTGAATGCAGCAAAAACTGATGAAACGCAAAGAGGAAGGTCGATTCCACGTCGACTTTGCGGTGCATGTGTTCAAAGGGATTGGACTCGGCGTCTCGCAGCCGGGCCGCCAGCGCATCGGCTGATTCGTTTAACCCAGCGACTGAATAGCTGACAAAAGCACTATCCCAAAGCTCAATGGACAGCGTTTTTACAAGCACGTCGATAGAATCAGCATTTTCGATGAGCCACCGGGTTAGTTTGGGCTGAGAAACCTTGTCGCGCAAACGCAGGTGAAGGAGGCTGAGCACATGCTCCGCATCCTCGGGGAGGGCCCTTTCCAAGTACCGATCCAGATGTTTGGCCGCAAAACTTTCCTGCACGCTTTCGCGCGCACGCAAAACGTCCCGCTGTCGGTGCACCGCCAGTGTCGGATGGACACCTAGCGCTTCTATCTCTGCAAGGAACTTCGCCATCCAACGGCCGCGCATCTGGGGATCGCTGATATCTGACGCCTCCAGGCGCGCCTCAAGCTCCGCCAAACACTCGGCCTCGTAAACCGCAATCCAATAATCCAACAGGCGTTTTAGATTTTCGCTCTTAAATACCGTGTCCTTGCAGCTTTCATCACTCCAACGCTTATAGAGCTCGGCTAGCGCCTCCTGCCGGTCTTCCACGGGCAAGGAGGCGAACAAGGCCCGGTGGTTTACCTCGATGAAGGCGTGTTGGGCCATTTCGCGAGCCAGCTTGAATTGAGCGGCGGTCGTTTCTCTAAAACCTGGATCCAAGCTTTGCGGCAACTGCGGCACTTCAGGCCGGCTCACCCCGGGCGGCAAAACGGCCAGCCCACCCGCCTCGGCCGTCGCGGCCTCATTGGCACTGAGTCGAGGCGTGCCGTCCTCAGTGGGCCCGGCGTACACCCGATGGAGAAACTCGAGGTAGTCCACGCTGTAGCGCGGTTGGGGAGAATGGGTCTCCAGCTTTTTTACCGCCGATTCGTATTCAGGAGGCAAAGCCTTCACCGAACCGGAAAAAAGACAGAAGAATAAGCCAATTATAAGCAACGAATTACGCACAGGTGCGACGGTGTAACATAGGCGGCCCCGAGGATCAATCTCCGCAAGGCTTTAGCGGCCACCTCCAAAGTCCTTCAAATCACTTCACTAACCTCAAGGCCAGACGTAGACTTTCAGGAAGAAAAGTGAGGCACCGGCGTGGCTTGGGAAAAACTACGAGAGATCAACGAGAAGGCCGTTGAGATAGCAAAAGGGGTCAGCCTACTCAAACCTATCTCATGGCCGCCGCCCACCGAAGTGCAGTTCCTTTCAGCCTGGAGAGCCAAAAAGTCGGCCCTGCCCAAAATAGAATACCCACACATAGATAATAAGGAGACCATCGCCGCTCTGGAGACCCTAAAAGCCTCCTTCTCCCCTTCCCACCCGATGGAGGTTTACACGCAAAAGACGCTGGAGAGTTATATCCGTGCGGCTGAGATGGTCCAAGCGGTAAACACGCCCAAGCTTCAACAGCTTTCAGAGGAAATCTTTGGCAAACCGGGGAGCCTGATGCCCGGCTGCCAGCAAACGAGCGTAGAGGCCGCGACGAAACTGGTGGATTTGGCGGCGCGCTTTCAGCACCCCTTTGTTTCCGAGCCCGATGTCTGCATCACAGCCGATCAAATCAAAGTCTTTCTGGATGGCCACACCGTCCCGCGGATGGGGACTCACGCCCCAGAGGTCCAGATCGTTTCCGAACTGGCGGCAAAAGCAACGGCGGGCGTACACCTCATTAAACTTCGCAGCGGCACCTGTTTCACACGTTATGACTTTGATCAGTTGTACGTGCACGAGATCATGACCCACGCCCTTACGGGAATAAACGGGACCTTCCAACCGATTCTCAAGACGATGGGTCGGGGCGCTCCGCGTACGACGCTTACCCAAGAAGGCCTCGCTACCTTCGCTGAGGTGATCACCGGGGCGATTGATCTCGGGCGACTCAAACGCCTCGCCTTACGTATTATCGCCATCGATCGCGCACTCAATGGGGCCAACTTCGTAGAGACCTTCGAGTATTTTCTTCTCAATGGGCAATCCGAAAAAGAAAGCTTTTGGTCAGCGGCGCGCATCTTCCGCGGCGGGCAGCCGAGCGGTAAGACGATTTTCACCAAAGACGGGGTCTATTTGGATGGACTCATCAAAGTACATTCGCTCTTTCAATGGGCATTGATGCACGATCGCATGGGCGTGCTGCATTTACTTTTTTGCGGGCGCGTTTCTATTGAGGATCTCTTTTTATTGGAAGGATCTCTCACCGATGGAGTGGTCGCCGCCCCCCACTTCTTTCCGGACTGGTACGAGAAAATTGAAGGGCTCGCAGGATCTCTGACCTTTTCCCTTCTGACGAATGCGATTAACGCCGACAACCTCGATAGCTATTTCAGTGCCATGACGAGAGGCCTTAGCTCTCCTTAATCACATGCGGAAAATCCGTGACCCCGACATCTACGCCCATCTGGGTGAGCATCGTTGTGGTTTGTCCTCGGTGGTGCGTCTGGTGATTGAAAAAGTGGGCGACATACACCCAGTAAGAGTTTTCAAACGTGGTTCCGGCGAGGTTCTTATACCGGAATGGAGCCTCCAGAAGGGCTGGCGTAAGCGCCCCCGCAAACTCTACGATAAGAGCATCTAGCCGTTTGCGCACGGAAGTCAGCTCGTCAAAATCCGGGTAGATAGTTTGATCCAGCCTATCGATATCTGGGTAAGACGTAACGGCAGAAAGAATTTCGCGCAAGGGCGGGAGGACTTGAAACCGCCGCAACCAGATCAGATCCGCGACCATAATATGCTGTAAAGTGGCTTGCACCGAACCGAAGAAGGCCTTGCAGTCCCGAACCCTATTGTCGGGGGTGAGCTTTCCCGCTGCCTGATACAACTTGTGATTCATTCTTTGGTTGTAGTTAGCAAAGGCCTGAAACTGAAGGTGTTGCATGGGTTCTCCTCGAGCAAAAGATCATACCGGACGCCGAAGCCGTTTGCAGGGTAAATTTTCCCCCTCTATACTCAAACTTTTCGGAGGCCCTCTTGCATAACGAGCTGCACGCACTTCTGGTCTTGCTGATTTCCGCGGTGCTTTTAGTGCCCATTTTTCGTTACTTTAAGTTGGGGGCCATCCTGGCCTATCTCTTTGCGGGCGTTCTCATCGGGCCGCAATGCCTGCAACTCATCGGTAATCCACACGCCATCCTGGCGTTCTCCGAACTGGGCGTCGTCTTTCTTTTGTTTTTGATTGGCCTTGAACTGGAACCCGCCCGACTTTGGAACATGCGGCGGAGTGTATTTGGGATGGGGCTCTCTCAAATGCTAACGACCGGGCTTGCGCTGATGGGACTGGGTATCGCTGCGGGGTTTACGCCCAAAGCAGCTTTTATCGCGGGATTTGGTTTGGCGCTCTCGTCCACCGCCTTTGGGCTACAGATGCTGGAGGAGCAGCGGCAGCTGAAGACCCTGCACGGTCAGGGGGCCTTTTCCATTTTGCTCTTCCAGGATTTGGCAGTCGTCCCCCTCATCGCCCTGATTCCTTTACTGAGTGGGGTCGGAACCGCCGCAAGCTGGACCGGTACACTCAGGGCGCTCGGTATGGTCGCGGCCTTTATCTTCGTGGGCTTGTACTTTATCCGGCACCTTTTTGAGTTCATCGCCCGCAGCCGCGTACAGGAAGTCTTTACCGCCACTTCTATATTGATCGTCGTCGGTTCTGCCATCCTGATGGAGAGTGTGGGACTCTCCATGGGTACGGGCGCGTTTCTCGCCGGAGTTTTACTGGCCAACTCCGAATACAAGCACGAGCTGGAAATCAACTTGCAGCCCTTTAAGGGGCTGCTTCTGGGTTTGTTTTTCATGGCAGTCGGTATGTCGCTGGACCTTGGAGTACTGGTCTCCAAGCCCCAATGGATCGCACTCTCGCTTTTGGCCCTTCTTCTCATCAAAGGGATTCTTATTTTTGTCGTCGGGAGAGCGTTTGGTTTCCCCAAAGAAGCGGCCCGCAACATGGCCTTTATTCTTCCGCAAGGTGGAGAGTTTGCGTTCGTGCTCTTTGCCGCTGCCACGACAGCCGGCTTGCTATCCCCTGAGCACACGGCCGTCTTAAGTGCCGCGGTCACCCTCAGCATGGCCGCTACCCCTTTGCTGTTCGTATTAAACCAGCGCTTTCTGCGCTCCTTTTCGGAAGTGTCGGAACGCCCCTTCGATGTCGTCGACACCAAAGATACGGTCGTCCTCATTGCGGGCTTTGGGCGTTTTGGCCAAATCGTTTCCCGTTTTTTGCAGACTCAAGGCATTACATTCACGATTTTGGAACACAACGCTTCCCAGGTAGATGTGGCCAGACGCTATGGGCGCAAGGTTTTTTACGGAGATGCTTCGCGCAAAGACATGCTTGAGTCAGCAGGGGCTGCCAATGCTCAGGTTTTTGTCCTTGCCATCGACGACGCCGAAACTTCGATTCTGACGGCGAGGATGGTACGCGAGCATTTCCCTCACCTGCATGTCATTGCCCGCGCCCGAAACCGCCAGCACGCGCTCGAGCTGTTTGAACTCGGGATTGAGCAAGTACACCGGGAGACCTACCTCACGAGCCTGGAAGTCGCCAAAGAGGTTCTGCTCAAGCTTGGTGCACAACGGGAACAGATCAATAAAAAACTCGCTCTTTTCAGAAGCCACGATGAGCGGATCTTAAGAAAACAGCTCGCTTTTAAGGGCGATGAGAAGGGACTCATCTCGCTCTCCAACCAGGCGAATGCCGAGCTGGAAGAGATTCTCCGGGAAGACCAAAGTACGCTCTCTGCCCAGCCTTAAAATTTACCTTATCTTTAATAGATTACCGGGCGCGTTCTGGTATACCTCTCGCCGATCGTAGTTTTTTACATGCGTAACTCTATTCTATTTTTACTGCTTATCGCAGGGCCGGCGAGCTTTGCGGCCGAAGTTTTGCCTACCTCCTACGAAGAGCGGGAGCGAGATAGTGCACGCGCGCTACCGAGCGGGACCTGCCTGGCCCAAATTGCAAGCTGGGCCATGCGCGCGAATCGCCTACTGGGCCTTAGCCTTCCGGACGCGCTGACGACGGTACGCCTGGAGCCGACCGTCGGTCGTCCAGGACTGCTGACCTCCACGAAAGCCGGCAGCAGCGAGAATTTTTCTAAAAACCAGCTTGAGGCAGCACGCTTTTTTGGCAGCTGGTACCGCGGGCTTCGACGGATGAGCTACTTGGACATGCTCCGCGCGCAACACAAGATCGCTTGTCTAGGTAAACATGGGGACACTCCGTACCAAACGACAAACGCGGGAGCGACCTACGACACTCGCAACATTGAGCCGGGCAAGCTGCGGATGGACATCAAAACGGGGCCGCTTGCCGGACGGCAACCCACGGTAGAAATAGAAGGATCCGAGGAGCAGATCAATCGACTCAAAGCGCTGCTCGGTCTAGACATCGAGAAACGGGCCATCTGGGAAGTGGAGATGCCCCTCCTCTCCCCCGAGCATTTCCCTGAGGCCGTCGCCGATATCCACGGAAATGCCGTGCATTTCAGCCCTCCGCCAGATGAAATGGAGATCTACTTTATTAAGGCGGGGGAGCTGATGGAACTGCTTCAGTCCCTGCGCTGGTTCCCGCTCCGACGTATCCCCTCGGTCCGAAGTTGGGTAGTCGATACGCTTAGCGACTACTACCAGCTCACCGTGGTGGGTCTACCTTTCGTGCGTATCAACCACTCGCTACTCATGGGGCACGTGAACTATGTTCTCATGCTCCATGGTTTTGAGCCGATCGAGCACGGGCTTTTGTATTACGACGCGGCTTTTCTCCCACCCCGGCTTTTCCGCGAAATTTTTAGGGGCGCGGTTTACAAAGCAAACCCGTGGATCCCCTTGGATCACCGCGACCCGTCCCGTCCCCGCTCTTTGTGATGAACTAGCGCTTGTAAACAACCGTCAGGAGCATACCGCCCAAGATGCCTTGAACGAGCGAGCCCAAACACCAAGCAACCAGAATCTTCACAGTGATGGGCGAAACGGCGAACTGAATCAAGTAAGTTCCGATGAAAAGGATTCCCATGAGAAGTCCGAACCTGACTCCTTCCATCATCCCTGTGCCTTCATAGCCCTTAATGAAAAGAAAGGTGAAGTACTTGGCGATAATCATTTGCCCAAGGAGCATGAAAAGAAAATACTTTTCCATCTCCGCTTCGGGCCGCCAAATGGAAGCCGTGGCGGCGTAATCGGGCTTCAGAATGATGCCGTGCAGAACAAAGTCTGTGGCAAAGATGAAGATGAACATGACAAAGACAGCGATCACAAACCGCGGAATATTGATGTCTTTCAAAAATGCATTAATCATTGGAGGCCCCCTCTATTAAGTTGCCCTATTATACAACACGCTAGCTAAAACGCTGCCCGGTTGTACGCTGAGCCCCGCGTCACAAGTAGGACAAAGGTCCTGTTTCCCGCGCGCAACATCAATAGCGTAAAATTAAAGAAACTCTTAATCAGGAGAATCCATGCGACGGGTAATTTTCTGGCTGGCCATTTTTGCGATGGCGAGATCACTAGCGGCAGTTGAAGTCCCAAGTTCCATCAAGCAAAAGTATGCGTACCTCTACCGCTTGCCGGTCACGACCAACGCCGATGGCTCCAAGAGTTTCCACAACGGCCGACTATTTCTGCGTGAGGGGATCCGCGTATTAGCCCTCAAGGGGGATCGTTTCGAAATGGGGTTCCAGCACGGGCGATTGCTGCATCTGGAGTCGCAACGAGGCGCACTCGCGATGGCTCCAAAACTTGTCCCAAACATTATTGAGAATACCTATAGCGGAAAACCACTCATGAAGGTTATCGCCAAACGCTACGTCGATAACTTTGTGACCGGCAAACTCACCCAGCACCTTATTGGAATGGGTGGAGACTCCCAGCTCGCCGACGCGTACGGCATCTCCGAAGGCGCCCACGTCGCGTTGGATGATGTGGTTCAAGGCCTACTCAATCCGGATGTCTTGATGATTCTAGCGGCGAGAAATCTCGACAGCGAAGAGTCCATGATTTCAAGCCCCAGCCACTGCAGCGACTTTGCCGTTTGGGGAGATTATACGGAGGACGGCGAACTCATTATTGGAAGAAACATGGACTTTGGGCTCAACGGCTACTACGACCGCTACCCCACCGTTATCTACTTTGATTCGACGGAAGACGATATTCAAAAGTACATGGCAATCATCTCCGCTGGCGTACACAACGCGGGCTTTCAGGCAATAAACGAATCGGGGATCTTTGTGGGGGTGCATACAATCCCTACAACGGAAACGAACATGGAAGGGGTACCGGCTTTTCTATTGGCTTCTGAAGTTATCCGCCATGCAAAAACTTTCGACGAGGCAGCGGATATTTTTAAGCTCTACCATGTGCCGTCGGGCTACGCGTATACCCTGGTGAGCACGCGGGAAAAGAAAGCTGCAGCCGTCGAGCTAAGCGGTGCCCACACCTTTGTGCGGATGTCTTCGGGTGGGAAGCACATCCAAACCAACCAGTACCTGTCGCCGGAGATGGAGAAGAAGAATCTCTACATCAACCACTCCGTCGATGAAGATAGCATCGGACGCTACAAGCGCATCGAGGCGATGCTTGAAAGCCAAAAGCCGCTCGCCGGCCCCAAAGAAGCGATGCAGGTACTTGGCGACAAGGTGGATGTTTTTTCCGCCAATGGGACGGCCCGAAGCATCGGCAATACCGTCGCGGTCCACACCTCTATTACTAGCCTTGTTTATTTACCAGCACAGGGGAAAGTCTTTGTTGCGAACGGCATGGCCCCGACTTCACAGAGCACCTTTGTGGAGTTCCCAAGCATTGAGGAGTTTTCAGTAGAAAGCTTTCCTACAAGCGCTTACGAGAAGATCGAAAACGACGACTTCAAAAAAGAATACCCAAATAAAGCACTCGCGGAACAGGCTTTTATCCAGGCCAAAATGGCCTACGAATACCACGACAACGTGCCAGCCGCGCGCGCTTCACTCCGCCAAGCGACCGGGCTTGAGACTGACAACCCGTTTTTATTCATCTTGCAAGGCATCTTTGAACTCAAAATGGGGTATCTCGGCGAAGCTCAGAAAGCCTTCCGGCTCGCTTTGCAATCACAGCCGGCTCGCCACCAAAAGCAGCTCGCGCAGTATTACCTGGGTCGAATTTACGCGCACTGGGGTTATACGGGTTCCGCTTTGCAGCAGTTTTATGAGGTTCTGAACGCGGAAGAGGCCGATCCCAAGCTCTTTGACGCAGCCCTGGTTGCCTACCAAAAGACCCGCAAGTGGGTAGCCTTAAGCTACGCATCGACAAGCTTGCGGTGATGATGCAGCAAGCAGACATGCAGCACTACTAGCTTCATGAAAATTCTTCTCATCGCGATTGGCACACAAGGGGACATGCAGCCTTTTGTTGCCGTCGGCAAAGGCCTCAAAGCACGCGGGCATGAGGTCACCGTCTGCACGCACGACTGCTTTGAGTCTTTTGTCAGACGCCACGATCTTGAGTGTTTTCCTATTAGCAGCGACCTGCAAGCCTTCATGCGCACGCCTGAGGGACGCTACCTGATGGAGAACGCCACCAACCTTCTGAAAACAGCCGCCTCCGCCATCAAGGTCTATCCGGCGCTTAAGAAGTTAAATCAGGCTTTGGTGGATCAAACGGGCGAGGCTGCGATGCACGTGCGTCCGGATGCGATCGTGTTTCACGCCAAAGCGCCGGGTACTTCCAGTTTTGCAGAAAAGCTTGGGATACCGTGCATGCTTTATAGCTTTCAGCCCATGTTTGTCCCCACAGCGACGAGCCCCGCGATGCTTTTTCCTAATCTCGGCGGGGCGGCCTACAACCGCATGACTTACCGTCTGGTACAAAAACTTTCGAGAAAGGGTACGCGCTCCTATGTCGAAAACTGGAGAAAGGGTCATGGTCTACTCCCCTCCAAAGCGCCGCTTCTTAAGATGCAAGACGGAACGCAGATCCCGGTACTCAACGGCTGGAGCGAGGCCCTGCTCCCCCAACCTCACGACTGGCCGGAATGGGCCACGGTCGCAGGTTTTCCGTTTTTGGAGGAACCCGCGGTGTACCAGCCTTCAAAGGCGCTTGCCGCTTTTCTAGAAGCGGGCGCCCCTCCAGTCTATGCAGGCTTTGGAAGTATTTTTGGCAGCGATCCAGCGAAAACCACGCGGGTGGTCTTGGAAGCCATTCAGAAAACGGGAAGCCGGGCCATCCTGTCTTGCGGCTGGGGCGGACTGCAAAAGGAAATTGCTAGAGGCGCGAAGGGAGTTTTTGTGCTCGACGAGTTTGTTCCGCACACCTGGCTTTTTGAGAGAGTCTCGATGGTTATTCACCATGGGGGTGTGGGCACGACGTCAGAAGGGCTTCGCGCCGGAAAACCGACAATCATCTGTCCGTTCTTTGGGGATCAGCCCTATTGGGACGAGCGGCACGGCCAGGGAGCTGGACCCGGCCCTATTCCCTAGAAAAAGCTGACTGCAGAGCGCTTGGCAAAGGCGATTGAGATCGCGGGTTCTGCCGAAGTGCTGACTATGCCAAGCAAATCCAAAGACAAATCGCCACCGAAAACGGCGTACAAAACGCCATCGCCTTTATCGAAAAACATCTCTAGGAAATCTCTACCACTTTTTTCTTGGACTTGTGACCCGACACGAGCCTCAACACGAGACTTGGGAACACCAAAATGCTCCGCCAGTGCTTCAAGAAGTCGGGTATTCGCTTTGCCCTCGACGGGTGGGGCATTAACCCGAACGGTATAGGAGCCGTCGGAGTTTTTTTCTACTGACTCCTTGCGGCTATTGGGTTTGATTTGGACTGTAATTTTCATACCCGCCTTTTGCACCCTGGTTGCTCTGCTTGATTTGTCTTGAGCATGATGTATCCAAACTACTATGAAAACGCATATCGCCCTGCTCCGGGGTATCAACGTCAGTGGCCAAAAATCCGTGAAGATGGCAGCTGCGCGCGCTTTGCGACGAGCGGTTTAAGGACACAAAAACCTATGTGCAGAGTGGGAACATCGTCCCGAAAAGCCCGCTCTCGGCTCCGCGTCGAAAGAAACTTACGGCCGGGATCAAGAAGGCGTTTGGGTTTGATGTCCCGGTGTTGGTTTTCAGTCCCTCAGATTTTTCGAAAGTATTAAAGGGGAGCCCCACCAAAAAGAAAGGGTGGCTCTCGATAGGCTTTACGTCACCTTCTTTCCGAAACCTGCTCCCAACGCCGGGCCATGTAAAAATGGGGGCCATTTCCTCAGGAAAAGACAGTTTTGTCGCGAAGGGAAAGTACGTGTACTTGCACTGCCCGGAAGGGTATGGACGGAGCAAGCTTTCCAATACCGCTGTCGAAAAAGCCTTGGGCCTTGCCACGACCACGCGAAACTGGAAAACGATCAACGAGCTGATGGCTCTATGCAAAGAAAAGGCTTAGTGGAGCTAAAATTTTGGTGGGCGGCTGCTTTAGGCTTTGAGTTCGTCGCAGCCGAGGCTATTCACCTGGTTGTCGGCCTCTAGGCCATCTGTTTTTTCCAAAACCACTTTGTAGCCATCAATGGCCGTAATTTCCTGAGTCCATCGACGTGCATTTTCTTTTCCTTGAAGCGCGGGTGCTTTTTGGCGCGCTTTTTTGCGTCCGGGTAAAGTCCGATGCCACCACGAAGATATTTACGTGGGACTCGTATACGCCGTCTCCGGTTGTCGATCGTAGAAACCACAGTGGACGGAGTAGAGTTTCATAGGGGCTCCTTGAGGGTTTTGGCTGGGGAGAGTCCCAGCGGAAAAGATGACAGCTTAAAAATTTTGGGTGAGAAAGCGGCGATGCTGGGACCTCGAAAGGATCCCCTAAGTGGCCGGAATTGTTTTTTTCATGGGCACCCATAGGCAGCGACGACGCATGGTGATAGAGTAGGACACCCTTAACGGGGGTGACATGGCTTCGACGTGGGTGTTGACGCCGTTTGTCGCATGCCGAGTTTGTCGCTGACTCGTTAATCAGGCGGCAAATTGCTAATTGGCAACGACCAACTAGCCGCTGCTTAATTAAGTAGCCGTCCTGGAGAGCTTCTCCCACGGGTTCTCTAAGGGCGCCAATTTGTGGGATCGGTGAGTGGAGGCATCTCAGCTCCATGATCCTAAACTTTACTGAGATTAGCCTTTCGGTTTCCTTGTCTGCTGGGGTGCCGGCTGGCGAATCTAAATAGCGGACTAAGCATGTAGTGGCATCGACTGATCGCTTGCGGACGGGGGTTCGATTCCCCCCACCTCCACCAATTTGAACAACAGGCGAACCCCGGTCCGGAAATGATCCGGCCTGGGTTTCGGCCTCGTCATCGGACGCCCCGGACAGGGCGGACACCGAAAGGTTTCCATCCGGCCCCAAAACCTCGGGATGGGGCTCATTACAAAAGTAAAACAGCTTGGTTCCTTCAGGGTGTACTTCGATGTGGTGAACGACTTTCCGTAGAATGTTCCGCTGCCGGTGCGCGGGATGGTTGGCAAAGCCGGACTGAAACTGTCCAAAAAGACGGAATACATGCTGTAGGTCGAAGATGTTTCCGACTTCCCGTTCCCGCTCTTCCCTTAAGCG
This sequence comes from Bdellovibrionota bacterium, assembly GCA_041391485.1. Classification (GTDB taxonomy): domain Bacteria; phylum Bdellovibrionota; class FAC87; order UBA2466; family JACKAF01; genus JACKAF01. Next base: position 72,929 of record JAWKNY010000001.1, read on the forward strand.
ATGGATGGTCCTTGCCAGCTGCTCCTTTTGGGACTCCAGGTGGGAGATCTTCCCCAAGAGAGACTTTGGCTGATCGGTGGGATTGTCCGAGAGCACGGTTAGAAGGTTATCGATCTGGTTTTCGACCACCCGTCGTTCTTGCTCTCGCTCACAAATCAGGCTTTCAATCTCTTCCTTGGTACGACCAGTTTGGACCTTGGCCCGCTGGGCGAGATCCACAAGTTGTTCTCTGCTCGCGGCAAGGGCTAGGAGCCGGGTGATGACGGATTCCTCAAGATGGACAGCGGGTATCCGTTCTAAAGGGCATCGTTTAACACGTGCATCTCCTTGCGTGGTGAACTTTCGGTTATGCGCATAGTAGTAGAATTTTCCGCCGTGCCTTCCCGTTCCGCCTTTACCGGTCAAGAACTCGCCGCAAACGCCGCACTTCACCAGTCCAGTTAGACGATAGACATGCTTGTGCCTTGTAAACGCACAATTCTCGATGAGCAGCTTCTGTGCCTCGGAAAACATCTCGTCTGACACGAGACGTGGCCAAGAAGCCTCCACGACTCGATAGCGATCCACCTCTGCTAGTTCATTTTGGGAAAGGGTTCTATTCTTTTTGTTGATTTCCCTCTTCGCGATGTAGGCAAGGTTACTCAATACGTTGTGCAACGATGATGGGGTCCAGAGATTACCGCCTTTGGTGTTGCCGCTTCGTGTTGTGTAGCGTTTGGTACGGAATCCACCGGCGTTCAGGTAGTCCATCAGCTTTCGGATACTACCCATCTCAATGAACTTGTTGAAGACGTGGCGAACCGTCTCAGCCTCCGATTCATTGATGACCAAATGACATTTCTTATTTGGGTCGGGATCGTACCCAATGAGTCGTTGGCTACCATTAGCAAGGCCGCGCTCTGCCCGAGCCCTCGCACCATCCTTGATACGAGTAACAATGGTCTTTCTCTCGAACTGCGCAAAGCTGATGCATTGAATGACCATCATCTCCCCAATCGGGGTGGAGGTGTCGAAGTTCTCCTTCAGACTGATGAATGTGGCGCGATGGTTCTTCAGAAAGTCCCAGAACTGGCAAAAGTCCTTCACGTTTCTGCTGAGACGAGAAAGCTCAGTCACAACAACCGCGTTGACCTTTCCTTTCTGAATATCCAGCAACATCCGGCGAAATGCCGGACGGTTCATGTCCTTACCTGACATATCCTTATCGGTGTACCACTCGACGATTTCGCCCCAGCCGGGGGTCTGCTTGTTTCTAAATTCCACAAAAGATCGGATTCTTTGCGGGTGGGAAACGAGCGAGCCCTCCTCCCGGATTTCGTCGCTTGGAGACAATCGAACGTAAGCGGCAAGTCGGTATTGGACGGCCGGTTCAGAGACCGAGCTTTGTTTCGAAGTTCTCATTGAAGATTTCCCCGACGTCGTTTTTGGATGTTCGGTTTTTGCCTTGGCCTGCGAGGATACAATCCCAAATTTCTCGCGAAAGTCGTTTAATCCGCTCATTGTTTTCCTCCGGCGAAATCCGATATGGAACTTCAATTATTCGTAGGTATGCTTTGGTATCTCCTGGGGCAGCCTTTGTAGGCTTTCCCAAAATAGTTCCCCTATGATTTGTTTACCATTTTTGACGGAATGGTTCAGCAGTAAGAACAGCGATTTAGCTCCCTCAATATGAGGAAGCTGCCTTTTGGATTTTCCTTTTCACGTTAATTCATTGGCAGACGCTCCTTCTCCATCAGCGACCGCAAAGAATAGCGTTCACCGCGTGACCTTGCTTCCCGCATTGCTTTGACAGCCCACATGGCGAATCGAATGTCATCACGATGGGCTCCACCGAGTTGCTCGATCTCGTCGTTCGAAAGGTCAGATGCCCGTTGGAGAAGGATGAAGTTCACGACAGCGTTACGGCTTATCCGAACCGACTGGTGCCGTTCCTTGATCTGGGAAATCCAATGGTCCACCCGAGCTATCGATTCCGGTTTCAGTGAAATCCGATCCACGTTCTTACTTTTGCCCTCATCACCGTTTTGAAAACCCGGAGTTACTTTATTTTGGATTGAAGTATCTTCTTCCTTACGCTTTTCCTTTGGTTCTTTCTTCTTCTCTTCCATTTCTTCCTCTTTGATTTTGTTTTTTGTTTTCCCGCTCTCCTTGTAATGCCTTGCCGCCGCCGCCCCGTAGAGAGATGCCTTGGCCCAGCAATCGACCCCTTCCGATCGTAGAGCGGGAGGGGTCGATTGCGTGAAGGGCTTGGGCTTCGACCGAAGGGGCGGCGGCGGCCCCACTATTTCAGCAACTTACTTCTTGATCCGAATTTGATGTGAAATGGGTAAGTCTAATACCGAGTATTAGAGATGGTATTAGAGCGAGTATTAGACTTTCTGTTCCGCCGATAGTTGCTTTTCCAAGGACGCGAGGCTGAATGGCGTGCTGTCCCCGACAAAGACCGCATTCGTACCTTCCGTGAGAACTTGCTTCAGAGAGGCAAAGTACATAGCCCGCTCAGTCGGCCAGTCGCGTACCACTGGGTCATTGGCCCTGACTTGATCGATTATCGAGCGAAGCGCCGCAATCATCTCTTCACTTGCTGTAACGAACATCACCACGTCGAAGTCGGAACTAATCAAGAGTCTCCGGAAAAGGCTGCGATACAGAGTAACTCCTTTCATGGAGTCCTCGAATTCAAGCGCCACTTTCAGAGTCTTGGCAGGGACTTTGAGATCGAACAGGGCATCGGGAACTTTGTATCCGGAGTCCTTACTCTCCTTCTTGCCATGCCGAATGGCCAACAGGCTCCTAACTTCATGCTCGGGGATATACCCACTCACTAAGGGACTTTTCTCTATCACCATTCGTATTTGATTTACCGTTTTGTCGTGGCCAAATGACGACCGGTATTTAAATGAGCGATTGGATAGTGCATGGGCCTTATGGATTTCCGAGGGAAGAAATCTCACCCCCTTTCTCGAAAGCCTTAGTGACAAGCGCATCTCGCAATCGCCAATGACGTGTTCAAGAACTCCTGCTGCGACAAGTTGCCGGATTCTCGTGAAATGGTTCCTGGTTTTTTTGTCGGCGTAGAATCGCTCTCGAATTTCTTGGGCTGTAATAAAGCGATTCTCAGCTACCAAAAGCATGATGGCGTAATCCCTTTTCGAGAGCACTATGGTCCCGCCTGGAACCGGAAGCCTCACCGGCCCCATCGCGCCGGCTCAACGATGTAGTATTCGACGTGGGCCGGAACAAAGACGTTCCCGCGAACCTGATCGTCCACAAAACGGGACTCCACTTTGGCAGGTATCAAAGTGGGCTTCCCAAGGTTTGCTGCCACGCCATTGGATTTTCCTGATTCAGCTTTTCCTTTTTCATAGCCTTCGCGTTCACCTTTCTCGACCATCGCCTGTGCAACAAAGCCCGCACCGGCTCCCAAGATGCCGCCAAGTGCGCCGCCTACAATCACGTTGCGGGCGGTGAACTGACCTTTCTTTCCAGAGTAAGCCGCGAGTCCTGCGCCAGCCCCGACAGCGGTACCGATACCAGCTCCAAGCAAAGTGGCTTTTCCAGTGGACGCGCATCCAGTGGTGAGCAGAGAAAGGCCAAGGGGGATCAGAATTAAATATCGTTTCATGTTTCGTTCTCCTTTTTTGTGACAGTCTGTTGGGCCTTTGTTTCCTTTGACGCCAGGACAGGCATGGGGGCGAAATCCTTCTCCACTTTGTCAATCGACTCCGGGGGTAAATCGCGTCGCCTCTCGAATTGAATTTTCATCACCTTCACACCTTTCGGGTGCGGCACGGTGACGATGCCTTCTCCAACTCTTAGTTGTTTGATGGCATTTGGATGATGCAGAAATTCCTCAACCTCTCTGACCGAACCCTCGCCTGTTCGGGTTTCTCCCAGCATGGTTGAGATTTGCCTTTCGGTGACTTTCTGAGTGGTTCTAGTCCCGAATGTTTTGGCGAAATGGTCGCATGTCTCGGGATCGTTGTTTCGCATGACTATCTTGATGTTGGTATTGGTGAGCACCACGCTTCGGAAGGCGGGACTCACTTTATCGAGATCGCCAAGAGCCTGGTGGGAGAAGACCATTGCAATGTTTGCGGAGCGGGACTTATTGAGTAGGGCTCCAAATCCGGCATAGATATAGTCCTGAAAGTCATCCAAGTAGCAGGAGAAAAAGCCGGGCTTTTTCGTAGTCAATCCCAGATGCCGCTTGGATATAGCACTTTGGAAAGACTGAAGAACCAGCTTACCCGTCGCCTCCGCAATAAACGGGTAGTACATGGTCGGAAGTTGGAAATAGTAAATTCTGTTATCCCTCAACCCCTCGTCGAATCGAATTGTAGGATTTTTCGCGTTGAACAGAATGGACAACTCGCCTGAGGAAAAGTGAGTCAGATAGGCATCGAGCCCACTTGTCTTCTCTAGCTTCTCCTTCGGGGCCTCTTCGTTAAAGAGTTTCAGTACGCGGGCGAGTTCTTCATCCTTACAGTTTTCGATCCAAGTTGTGAGAGTCGGCTGATCGGTAAGAAGCCTGTGAAGCAGCTGGAATGTCGGGATCTGCTTTCTCTCGTGAATCAATCGGACCAGCGACAGAAGAACCTTGTATTGGACGTTGCGGTAATACTCGTTCTCAAAGGTGAAAGCGGAGAAGACCCGTTCCACCACTTCCTGCGCGGAACCATCTTCGAGAGGGTTAAAGGCCGAGGACTCGGCGACTCTAGCCAAAGAAAATAGGCGGAAGTCCTTCTCGCGCTTTGCGAGCTTCACATAGGCATAGAGTTTATCGAGAAATTGCGAATCGGATTTCCCGTCGATGATGAGGATGCCAGAGCCATTTTTGATGTCCTGGATAATCCAAGGAAGAATTACGCTTTCAGTTTTACCGCAGCTCGTGGTTCCGATGACCTGCGTGTGGGTGGTGCGAAAGCCCTGCTTCATGAATTGGAAACGGCCTTTTTCATCGCGACCTAATGGAATCGCGGTCTTGTCCTCGGCGGTGACGGCCTTTTCGTAATTCGCGTCGAGATAACGATTCCAGAGGTATGTCACGCCCATTACGAGACAGGCGACGAGTAGTAGTGATCCTCCCAATATGAACTTCGTTCGGTTCACCTCCCAAAAATGCGTTACGACGGGCACGACCCGTTCAACCATTTTCCAGATGAGAAATGATCCAGCTCCGAAGAGAAGGACGTTAAAGAGGCCGTCATCTTTGCCTTTATTGTTGTCCTGATTCATGGGGAAAACTCCCGTTCCAGGTAGAGAAGAAATGCGGTGCCGCTTGGGACTTCGAGATAGGGTTTCAATCGCTCCGAGTCGTTGGCTAGGGCGTTGGCCTGGTCGAGGGAGGAGGCGGCGATTCCGTTCAGAAGACCGTTCTTAAGGCTCCCGGGCTCAAAAACGATGCCTGCCTGTCCGCGAGAATCTTTGTCTTTTAACCCTTGGGCGAGACCACCAATGAAGGTGCCAGCGAAGCGGCCCGCCTGTTTCGGGAAAGTTCGTGAGTGAAAGTCCCCCGCAATCCCCGAGGAGCCGTCACCAAGTAACGCGAGAGCCGAGATCGATTTCTGCTGCCCCTCCGGGTAGACGAGTGTATGAAAGCGAACCTGGAGCCGTTCAATTCCGTCATCCAAAGTCCCTTGTCCAATGGCTTTGGTGCCCGCCGGAATCATCACAGTGTTCTTCCAGTAAACTTCCTCCATCACTTCCGCGATGACGGGACTATTGGAGTCACTGGAGAGAACGGCATTGAGAAGTTTTGCCGGGATCGTCGATCCCATCGGAAGCTTGTCGCCATCGTTACCGTCTCCACGCCTAACAAGCTGCGATGCGCCATATTGTCGTAGCGGCTTGGCGGTGCCGACCGATCCGAGCCTATATTGCTCATAGATCGTGTTTGCGGCCTGGCTGCTGCCGGGAGTCGGTTGACTGCCTTGGGAGGAATTGGATGCCGTATTTGAGTCTTCGCTTTTTATGTCTTTGGCGGGCCAGAAAAGGATGAAGAGCATGGGAACTACAACGAGTGTTCCGACTGCGATCTTGATATTTCGAGCCTTGAACGTGCGTCGCCCGGTGAAGGGACACTTTTCCTCCAAAAAATAGCCTGCAACTGTCTCTTTCATTGGCTCCTCACTGCCTTTTGGGCTTTTGTTGGGGGTTAAGACGAACCTTGAGTGGAGCGCAGCGGTTGTCCTTAAAATGCTCCGGGGCAAACACGAGTGTTAGCGCGGAGGATTGTTGGGGGCTTTCTCTGCGGACGAGAAGACTGCCTTTTATCTTCGTATCGTTCGCCGGAATACTGGTGGTTTCGAGATAGAGCGTTTCAATTGGGACGAGCTCTTTCCCTCTTACGAGTATCAGCGACTCCGGCTTGAACTCGAAGCCCTTACCCTTTTCACCTTGAGAAACGGCAAAGTGAACGACTACCCACGGTTTCGCCTTGGGATAGGAGAATGACTCCACCGCGAGAGAAGTCGAACGGCATGTAGCTGCTCGATTCACGTTAATGGTCGTCATCTTCTCAGATGCGACATCTTCTCCATAGGTCGAGTCATCGTAGAATGACGATGAGGATTTGGATCGTTTTCGTTTCACTCGAACCACGTAATCCACCTGGCCCGAGGCCCCGGTGACGAGTCGGAAGCTGAACCTCTCGTAGTCGGTAAAGACGAAAAGGTTGGTTCTGGCTCCCGGAACGAGCGGCTTGATGGTGAGGGAATTCCCCACATACTCGACCTTGAACGCGTCTTGGTCACCCAAGACCGCTGAAGTGGGATGTGCATCGAATTGAAGAATGGTGGAGTAGCCTAAACTCGCATGAACCTGCCCGACACCAGCTTCGGACAGCTCCATAGTTCGAGTGGGTTTGGCGATTGCGATATTACTAAGAACGGTCAGGAACAGCGAAGTCGTTACGACGAGTAACCACTTCATAGATTTTACTCCTCCTATTGGCCGGTAATTAGATTTTCAGCGGTGACATAGACGCCTTCGGGATTGGCTGGGTTTCGTTGGTTCAGACGGAAGCTCACTTCCACCGTCATCGGGTTTGTCGCGCGAAGGCCGTCAACCATGAGAATCCGATCTCCTGACACCTTCGCGGTTTTGGCTTCGAGATTCAGCGTGATGTTCGTTGGGTAAAATACCTGGGAAACTTTCTTCTCTTTAGCGAGGCGTATCTGCTCCGCGGTGGCCTTCTTGAAGGATTTCTCAAAATCGGTATCGACGAAACGAGCAGCCTCTTTTAAGTGGGCTTCGATTTGATTCCATTCCCAGGTATGACGAGCCTTTATGTACGCTGTGATGATTCGCCTAACCTCTTGCTCAAGCATTTCGGCATTCGGCGGAACGGCCGCCAGCACCTTCGTCTCACTTCCTGAGACGGCGATCAGAACGGGCTTTCGAAGGGACAGAATCACAAGGGCTATGGACTGGATAGCGACGAGAGCCACGAGGAGGGCTGTGAGGCCCTTTAGAATCTGATTCTGTGCGGCCTCATCTCCCCACACTTCGAACCAAGTGCGTTGGATATTCTTAATCATTTTCAATTCTCCTTACTTTTTGTCGGGACGATTTTGCGGAGGCGGAACTGGAGAGGACGGAGCCTTGCCGGGATCTGATGGTCTTGGACTGTGGCCGGGTGGGGTGCGATGTAGATTTCCCATCCGGCCCGCCTGGTAGCGTAAGTAACCTGTCGTATCGGACAAGACCTCTCTTGCCACATTCGCCATTGATGCCGCTTTTGCGGGAGCCATGACAATCGTGGTAACAGCTGCCGGGCCAAGGGACCCAGCCATCGCCGCGAGCCCACTTCCGATAAGCGATCTCACGATCAAAGGAGTGCCGATCATAGCGAGCGCAATAATGACATTAAGGATAATGACCGTGAGATAGTTTCCATCGGCCATATACGCGTTTCCGAAAGGAAGCGCTGTCAACATCGCGGAGAGCACCGACCAGACGATGTTCCAGCTCGCCACTTCAATGAGACTTCGAAAGAGATTCAGCGTGATCCTGGGCGAGAACAGGTGAAAGAGAAGAACGATGGGGCTGATAAGCAGCAGAAACACCCAGCTAAAATGGTAGACGGCCACCATCAGGTAGCGGGCGATGTATAAGAGAAGGTACGAAAGAAAGGATAGGATCGCGATCAGTAAGTCGTTGATTCCCAGGATGACCGACGTAACCGAGAGCGTATAGCCTTGGGCCTTTTTCGCAGCCATCGCCATTACGCTATCAAGACCGCTCATGTCGCTGATCTTGGCCGCGAGACCATTCGATAGAGCAAGGATTATGTCCGTGATCTCTTGGAAGCCGACGAGTAATAGCGTCGCGATGATCGCTCGTTTGAACGATTCAAGAAAGTCCGGGCTTCCTTGGGGACTCTTAAACCAGTTGATGACTAATGAAAGCGCGAAGAAGACTGGCAAACAGAGGTAAAAAACCTCTCGAAACTCCTTGTGGAGCCTCGTTGCCAGCTCTCCCAGCAGCGCAAAACTTTCCATAACAGCTCCTCGTTCGGCGCCGGACTCCCCCCTCCTTCTTGGCGAAGGGGGAACCGTCGCATGAAACAAAATATGAATTCGTTTTCGGTAAGTTTTCAGGTCCGCTGGGGAGTAATAAGGTATGGGAAGTGGAGAATCCTGGAGTGGATCGCTCGGCTCGCTCTCGTTTCGATTCCGCTCGTTCGAGAGCTTCTAAAAAGAATCAGCTAAAGAGGCGTTGGGCGCCTTTGAGAATATCGGCTAAGTAGGGATCTGAGATTCGTCCTACAGGTTTCTTCTTGCGAAAAACATCTATTTCAACTGCGAAGAGCTGATGCGTTTCCACGATACTATCGTGTTGCAAGAACGCATGGTCGGCGGCACTTAGAGGAATGCTGTGACCGAGAACAGGCCGAACGGGGCTACCCCCTTGGTGTTTCGCACTTCGGATGATCGCAACATTTACGAATAGCCGATTCCCCGGAGTGTTCGGATGCTGTGCCATGAAGTTGGTTGGCGATAGAACCACGCAACGGTGAGGTGTATCCTGATCCGGCGGAAGATTCTTATCTGGGAAATAGACCTCACCCCGTAACGGCATTGTGACTCCTCAAAGATGATACTTAAGCTTTCTTAAGCTGCTTTCTTGCGTGTTCGGCTACCTGGGTAAACGTATCCGCATCCAGAGGATCGGCATTTTTCAACCCTTGTTCGTAGGCAGCCTTGATCCCCAACGTAAAGTAGTGGGCAGCAGCGGCAGCCTCCTTACCCTTGAAGGAGGGATCGTATTTCACCGTCCAATCAAAAAGGTCTTCCACTTCGTCTGGGACCGTCAGATTCACTCTCCGACTCATAAGTACCTCCACATACAAGTATACGGAATATACACACAAAAATAAACACAAAAATAGGTGCTCTTAGTTAAGATATTGAATTAATGTAATTTAATTTTCATGGAGAGCCGGGAGTCTGTACTCGGGCCTAAGGCTGCCAAAGGCTTTTGCCAGGCCGTCGTACTGTACCCGAAACTGCTCCGACCCGAGTTTTTCCTTGCGGTTGTTAAGGGCCAATTGCTCGCTCTGGAGTTTAAGCATTGCGGCATTTGTCCTAAGAACTTGATTCATCACATGGATAAGTACGCCGAGAGACTGCGCCGTGAGTTTCTCCGCTCCCTGGGGGCTGACTACTCGGGCGTAGTCTTTGATTCGCTCGGCCTCGGGATCGATCTGATCGGCGTACCGAAACGCCTCGTTGTGGAGATTGATTGCTTCGGCGGCACTTCTGTCCATCGTCTGCTGCATTCGAGCATCGCCAGTCTTTGGAACTCCCCCATAGAGTTGTTCGATAACGGCCATCGCTTGTTCCGCCCCTTGGAGGTCAGAGAGAATGCCGGGCGATAGCTTTTGGTTCATGGTTTTGGCGATGTTCATTGCGTCCTGAAGCCCGCGATTAATGTCGCGGATGTAGTTAAGGGTGTCCTTGCCGGTTCCTATGATGTCCCGCAGTTGGGAAATCTGGTGCAAGGTGTTGGCGACGATCTCGATAAGAAGCGGGATGTCGCCGCCCCAAAAGTCAGCATAGGCCGGTGTGGAACGGAGTGAGAAAATAAGGAGCAATGAACAGCAAAACACTTTTACGGCTTTCATCTTTTTCCTCCCGTGGCGCCAAAGGGATAGGTTTTGCTCAAGTCGTAGATATGCTCGGAGAGAGGTTTTTCCGGGGATGTGGCGCGAGCTTCTTCGAGTAGCTGGTTGTCGGCGGCATCGCTTGTCGCAAGCCAATACTCTACAGGTGTCGGATGGATCTGAACCACAGTCCTGGCCTCGTTACTCATCAGGAATGCTTCCGAGTAACGACCTTTCGCCTGCCGTAAGGAGGCGATGAGGCTCATCTCCTGGTCATTCAACTTCAGAAGTTCCCGAATAGGTTTTAGATCTCCGCGCTGGAGCAGCACAAACTTGGTAGCAGTATTCGATAGAATCGCGCTGCCGATGGGACTCGATACGATCTCCTCAAGGCCCTGGGTAATAAACGTGATCCCCGATCCGGTTTTACGGAGGGTACGAACGCAGTATTCCATGAACCGTTGGCTTCCCCGGCTTTTGAGGAGTTCCCAGCATTCATCCATGAGGATCTGCTTTCGCTTGCCTTTGGTATTTTCTACCCGGCCAAGAATAAAGTCCGTGATGATGAGGATCATCGCCGCCTGAAGGTCCGGGTAGGACGACAGCCCCTTGAGATCAAAGACGACAAAGCCCGAAGAGAGATCGAGTGTGCTCTTGGCGTCCAGCAGGCGGCCATAGGGCCTCTCTCCCGTCCAGGGGTAGAGCATCTTGGCGTAGTTGCGTAGGCTTCGGTCTTCCGATTTCTCAAGAACTGCAACGAGATCGCTCATGATGGGATCGGAACCTTTCGTCTTCCGGGCCGCTTTGTACGTTTCGAGCACCGATTCTTCGAGAAGGCTCTTATCGAGTTTGGGGAGTTTGTCTCCGTCCTCGTCGGTCAGAAGGTTTTCCAGAAACGACAGGATGAACTTGATCTTTTGCGGTGAGGGTTCGGTTGATCCTTCCGGAAGTTCCAAGGGGTTAATGGTCTTGCAGGTCTCACTTCCCCGAGGTGGGGAAATCTCGATGTACTGACCGCCCAGGAATTCGCAGAGCTTTCTATAGGAACCGCCGATGTCGATGATAAAAACAAGCGGCTCCTGCGTGATGTATTGGAGAAGGACAAGGTTATTGAGAAAGCTCTTACCCGCGCCGCTACTTCCGGTAACCAGGGCGTTGTAGTTGGGAAGTCTCGAATCAAACGGGTCGTATTGAACCAATCCCTGGAAACGGTTTCGGAAAAGACAGACTGGCTTGGCATCGGGGTGCGAGTAACCATCGAAGGGCTGATACACGGGCAGAAAATCGGCGAGATTTTCCGTCTTGATTCGCCTCGGGCGCACCATCGTGGTATTGCCCATCGGCAAGATGGTTTTCCAGACCTTGAATCCCGCGACTGTCTCCGCCATCCCCTCGCAGCCGTTTAGCTCGCGAATTCTCGAAAGAGCGGTCTTTGTCATCATTTCGAGCTCGTCGCGATCGGATGACTTAAGACAAAGTGTCAGCTGGAAATAGAGGATCTTTTGCCCGGTGTTGATTATTTCGCGTAGCAGCTCCTCGGCGGAATGAAGCCGAGCCTCACTTTCCAAGTCCGTCGCTCGGCCCCCTTGGGACATCGACATAGAGTGAGCCATGCGACGCTTGGCCTGGAGCTGGGAGAGGTCCATCGACTGCTCGGGGCACTTAACGTGGACCTGTAGCGAAAAGGGGAACGGTAGCTGCTGAAGGCGTGCCACCATCGCGGCATGGGTGAACTCCGGCAGACTCTTAAATGAGATGAGTCGATGGTGGAAGCCATCGAGCAAGAAGGAGTCGTATCCTTGAATCAGATCCGAAAAGACCACCTGTTCCCGTGGACTTGGAATCGAAACTGCTGGTAGTTTTTCGACTTCTGCCGGGTGAAACTCCTGCTTTCGATGCTCGTTGGCCAGTAAGGGGGATTGGTGAGTAAGAGCACGATTTGGATTTAGGAACCGGTACAAAAACTCCCAAATATCCTCGGTCGAAAGTGGAGTAAGACTCGCGCCTAGCGTTTCAAAGGTGGCGCGAATACTTTCCGCCACCTGCTGAAGCTCTCGCAACGATTTCTCGTGCTCTTCTTTTGTGAACTTTCGGAACTGGGATGGAGCCGAAAAGAAGGAGCGAAGAAGTCCCAGGGGAGACTCCTTCTTTCCTTCAAATCGCTTGTAGACAAAGAGATAGAGCGTGGGCCGCAGAAGATTCTTGTCCGTCGCCGCCGCTTTTAGGGCGGCCAGGCGGGAGTCGCTGACCCAACTCACATTCTTGTTCGTGCCTTTAAGTTTCTCGTGAGCCGAGAGAAGGCGCGAGAAGTCACACGTCACCTCCTGGTGAAAGGAGACTTCGCATCCGTCCGGTAGCGCATTGATGAAAGCGCGCAGGTCGGTTGCGATCTGGTTTACTCGATTTGTATCGAGAGCTTCAATGGCAAGCCCTCGAAGCTCATAGCCGACGGCCAAGGTGCCATCGGCAAGGACCACACCATTCTCCAGAAAATCCCAATAGGGAAGTTCATGAGAAAGTGATTTTTCGATCTGATACTCGGAAAAGGATTGGAACCGCCGCAAATGCGGTGATTTCACGTAAAGTTATTCTCCTATTTTGAAGGGCAAGGGACGGTACTCGATGTCGGGTTGGGCCGCTGAGTAGATGCCTGAACCTCGCATGAATTCGCCGTAGTGCTGAAGGTACTGATCCGGCTTCCCGCGCTTCATAAAGTAAAGAGCGCAGGCCAGTGCCACCGTGCCACCCCACACCAAGGGGCCTTTGAGATTCGTCGAGCCGAAAACGAGGTTACTGACAGCGAGGTATAAAAAGACCACGAGCAAATCGCCTAGCTCGAACCCAAAGAGCCGCGCCTTGGACTCCAGGGCTCGGGGTACTTTTGAGACTTGTAGAGCCATAAGTTCCCCTCTTTAGAATTTGTTGCAGTCAGGGCTTTTGATATTCCCGAGCCGCAAGCAAAATGGTTCGTGAGTGCCATCTATTCCGGGAAGTCCTGGTTTTCCGTTCGCGGCGTTTTGTCCAGGAGGGCCGGCTTGGGGCTCGCGGCAGTTCGAGTAATAGTCAAGGGAGGTGCTGCCGGGATTTCCCCCTGGGCCACCACGGCCTCCGATTCCACCTGGGCCACCCGTTCCGCCTTTTCCGGGGATGACAAAGACATCCACCTGAATCTGCGAGGGGTCTTCGATCTCGACGAACGCTTTAGCGCTATTGCCGCCTTTTCCGCCGTGTGATCCGGGAGCCCCGGCGGTGCCGGCTTCACCCTGGCTGCCATCGGTAGGTTGGGAGATGCAGCGATGACGCGCTCGCTCCGCGTTAAATTGAAACATGGCAAAGATATTTCCCTGTTTCATCGCCTCTCGAAGCTCGCGGGCGCGTTGCCCACAACCGCAAACCACGTCTACAGAATTATGAGTTCCAAGGGCATAACGACCCTCTTGCCCCTTCTTCCCGTTCACGCCATTTGCGCCAGGGATTCCCATTCCTCCATTTTCGCCTCGTGCATGGACGATGAGATTGCCCCTTCCTCGCCTCGCTTTGATGGTAATGAGCCCACCGTTTCGTCCGGCCTCTCCGAGCGGAGCTTGCGCCCCTTCCGAGAAGGACTCGACAACGCCGTTCTCCGAGATGATTTCATCAACGGAGATGGCGGCATCCTTTCCCTCAGATACTAGGTGGGCTGTCTTCGATAGGAAGAGACGCCCAACTCCTTCGATTCGAGAAATCACAAGGCGATCCTTTACCTCCATGTCTTTCGGAACCATGATTGAGGTTGCAGCGACGTCTTCGTAATTTCCTTCAGTCAAAGCACCGAGCTGATACTTGTACTTCTTTCCGGGAACGATATTGCTATCGGTGTACTCGTTCGCCGAAGCTGCAAGAGTAGACAAAAGCACTGGGCTTTTGTCGTCTTCTTGGCGATGAACGACCCACGAGGGGCCTGTTTCCGGAATAGCCCAACGAAGTTTGACCTCGTAATGGTTCGGCTCCGGCTTGGGATCGAGGTAGGCTTTAAGGGCCGAAGATTCGGGAAGTGCTGGCCCCTCCTCAAAGCTACAACCTGTGATGAATCCGAGAAAAGCCACCAAGATAACTAACTGCATAAGTCTCCTTAGCGAACCGTTTGGGCGATGAAATCGACGATGGCCTGGGCGCCAAACCCGAAGATGCAGCCAGCGATTGCATAGACGATGTGCTGTTTCGCGTTCGGGTTTCCGGTGAAAAAGCTCATGGCGGCGATGCCAAGGCCAATCACAGACACCAGAGGAAGAATGACCCCGGTGAGCTTGGACTTCAGTCCCATCAGGGAGGACTCAAAGCTTGCGAAACAAGAATCTGGAAAGAGGACGAGAGTCGCAACGATTAGGAAGAGACAAATCGTCTCGACGTTTTTTCTGTTCATAACTGTCCTTTGTGTAAATGAGTTTCGGGCTTACTCACCGTCCGGGTTTCGTGGATAGAGGTTCAGGTAAATGTCGGAGACTCCGAGCATGTCCCAGCTCAGTTGCAGAAGGCCCGCGTTCTCACCGGTGAGAAGCGATCCTTCACCAACGTTGTTCCAGAAGAATTTGCGGGCCGGATTCTGTGATGGCTCTCGGGTGAGAATCACAAAATCAGCCTTCGTCATCTTCTTCTGCTCGGGAAGCAGATAGAATACGTCTTCGAGAAAGGTTTTTAGGTAAATCGTGTAGGTTTTGCAGCCATCGACGAGATAGCCGTTACCAACGCTCTTAAGTTTGTGGACCTTGCCGTTGGCATCAACGGCCCCTTTGAACACATCAAAGCGATACGCCTTTGCCTTTTCTTGAACGGGTTCAGTTTGTTCGATTTTCTTTGCCAACATTATTGATTTTCCTTTTCCGATATAGGTTCATTAAGGTTCAGCCTCGTAGTCGCCTTGGATAGCCGTGCCGCAAACGCGGGGTGGGATAGGCAGAGGGTTTTGAGCCTCCGCATGGCGCGCGATAATATCGAGTTCGCGTGATCCCAATCCACGTTCATATCGCTCGAAAGATCGTCCAGCGAGTAGGAGCCCCAAAATCGAAGTGCTAGGGCTCGAAACTCCGTCGGCGATAATTCGTGCAATAGCTCTCGCACCGCCTGGTGCTGGGCCTGCGAGAAGAGATTTGTCGTTTGAAGCATCTGCATCCATGCCCCCTTTAATAGAACTTTCCCGACCACTCTCTGTGAAATGTCTTGGGAAGTTCCTTCGGCGGCTTCGACGAATGGGTTGCTCCGTAGACCATGAGGGCTACGAAGATTCCTATCCAGCAGACAGCGACCACATAGACCTGGATTTGATCTGACGTGAGTTTTCCTGGTTTCTTTTTTTGTTCTTTCACTTGGTTCCTCCTGAAATTAAGCGCCAATGACAGTCGCCACCGCGAAGGCGATGAAGACGATCCGCACTAAAAAAATGACTCCTTTGACGAGGGCCTTTCCCCGCTCACTCATCGCGTTTTTCTTGTGTTTCTGTCCGGGCCGGACACGCGTTGTGCGAAGAACGGTTTTTTGCCCTCTCACTAAGAGGAAAATTTGCCGACAGCAGGTGCTTTAAGCGGGTAATGGCCCTGGCTGAATGCATCTGGACGGTGGTACGCCCCATGCCATAGCGTCTCGCGATTTCCGACGTTGAGAGGCGCTCCCAGAACGTTGCTTGAATGACCGTTCTTTGTTTTGGAGAGAGTCGGCTAATGGCATCCTGAAGGCGAAGCATCGCTTTCTCGGTGATCTCCGAAGTTTCAAGATCGGGCGCCTCTAGGGATTCAGCGAGGTCCTCATATTTCCTCGTCAGTGTTTCTCTTAATGGGATTTCAAGTGTGTGAAGGTAGGACTCCCATTCCTCTTCGGACCAGCCCTGCGAATTTTCCTTTAGAGCCAGAGTCAAAGAAGATAATTTCGCGCGTTCATCTTTTTCTTTTGAATCATGCATAACAACGTCCCTGCGTTTGAGTGCTTCGCAAATTGCGAAGTGTTTTTTCTTTCGTCCTGGAAAAGAACTGGAATTTGGGAGGGAACAATTACAACCGGCGTGCCACTGGCGCCGTTTCATCGGAAGCGATTGGAATGTTGCGAGGAATTTTGTTTTTCGCGGAAATTGAAAAACTCAAAACTTGTACGACCGAACAGAGTGGGATTTGAAAAAGCGAAGTGGTGGCGCGGGATTACTTTCTGTCCGATGTTTCTGTACGAACGGACACGCCGTACAGAGCGAGCGGAAACGTGGTGAAACAGAGCTTTCTTGTCCGGCTCCGTACAAGAACTGAAAACGGAGAAATCTGATGGCGTTAACCCCGTTTTAGGGCTCTAAATGCGCCCTTTTCTTGTCCGAGTCGGACAAAAACTGTTTTGTTCCATTGTGCATTTAATTCTGAAGGCTTAGCTGCCTTGAAAAGGAACAACCATCCTAAAAACCCTGTACGGACGGACAAGTAGCGGCAATTCCTCTTACCCTCCGGGCGAGAGTCATTCCACCACTTCCTCCCGATAAATCAGCCACTTCACTCGACCCGAATCCCATCGGAATGCAGTTGGCCCGCCGGTTGCTCTAGTGACCTTCCCGACGCCGGTTGGTTCGGCGGTCGCTAGGCAAGGATGGATCATGGCATTTCGCCTCTTACTCGTAGACGACCACAAGATAACGTTGGAGCTGACGCGCGATCTTTTGGAACGCAACGGCTACACCGTAGATATCGCCGCCTCTCGCGAGATGGGGCTTCGTCTTGTGAAGGAGCGCGGCGACCAGTACGCGCTATTCATCTTGGACTACCAGTTGGGGACCGAGAACGGTGCTGAGATGGCGAGGGAGGTTCTCACCCTTCGCCCCGAAGCGTTCGTGATGATCTACTCAAACGATCCATCGCGTGAAGCTCTTAAGCATAGCTGGCGCGCTGGTGCTGTGGAGTATGTCGATAAGAATACCGACCTGAAAGAATTCGTCGCGATAGTTCGACGCTGGTGTCAGAAATACAAGGAGACGTACTTAACGCTTCCCCCTCCAGAGACGAACGAGAACTCAAAGAAGATTGAGTCCATTGGCTTGGTGGGCGTTTCGGAAAAGATGGCGAAGGTCGCGGACCTTGTTTTGAAGTTCAGAGATAGCAAATCAACGGTGCTCGTCACGGGAGAGTCGGGAACGGGTAAGGAGTGCATTGCCCGCGCCATTCATGGCAATAGCCGTCATCGTTTTATCGCTGTGAACTGCGCGGCCTATGCCGAAAGAACAGAGCTTTTGGAATCCGAACTCTTCGGGGTAGAAAAGGGGGCTTTCACCGGAGCCAATGCCACGAAGAAAGGCATCTTCGAGGAAGTCGGAGAGGGAACCGTTCTTCTTGATGAGGTTCACACCTTAAGTCTTGTGGCCCAGCAAAAGCTACTTCGCGCTCTACAAGAAAAAGCGGTTCGTCCTGTTGGAAGCACCCGCGAGTACAAAGTGCATTTCCGGCTCGTGGCCGCCGCGAAGCCCGAGATCGAACTCATGGTGAAGAACAAAGAATTTATCCCGGATCTCTATTATCGGCTGAACGTCCTTCGCATTCCGGTGCCGGCGTTACGCCAGCGGCCTGAGGACATTCCGTCACTCATCTTAAATGCCACGAAAAAGTTTGCGGCTCCTGGCTCGGCTCCGAAGCGGTTTTTACTCAGAACCGTCCGTTATTTTGAAAAGTACGGCTGGCCCGGCAATGTCCGCGAGCTAGAGAATGAAGTCGAAAAGCTATGCACCATTTGCCCGAACGACAAGATTACGCCTGAAGACTTGGATGCTCGGTTTTTTGATGATGGTTCGTCGCGACAAGAAACGCAGGAATCAGGAGGGCCGGAACTCACGCGAGAAATGATCCTTCTCGCGCTACAGGAAAGTCCGTCTATACGGGAAGCCTCCCGGCGCCTCGGAATAGCCCATAGCACGCTTTACGACATGATGAAGCGGCTCGGGATCGAAGCCAAAAACAGGAAAAAGGCGGTAGGCGTATGAGTAAGATGGGCCAATTTATCTTGGTATTCTTGTTCGCCACTCTAGGCGCTAGTAGCGTTCAAGCAAAGACTTTTCGCATCGCAGCACTCTACGCCGACACGATGACGGGGCACTTCAACTGCACCTGTAACCAGGAAGCGGCCTGTATGACGAGGGCGGTGGTGGAACAGGCTAAGAAAGAGGGACTCGACGCTTCCTTTACTCTCGTAACCCGCGACCACAATATGTTTAGCACACTGGAGGCAGCCAAACAGATCGCCCAGGAGAAATACGATGCTGTTGTGGGAACGCTTGTCTCCACTGACGCTATCGTTGCCGGAACTGTCTTTGAAGAGGCTGGGATCCCCTTTGTCGCTCCCACGGCGACTAATCCCAGCGTCACCGCCGGAAAGAAATTTGTAACCCGCATCCCCTTTAACGATTACCAGCAGTCATACCTGCTTGCGAAGCTAGCTAGTCAGGAACTCAAAGCTCGTTCGGTTGCCATTATTCGAAATACCTCACAGCCATATTCCGACTTTCTTGGCAGCCATTTCGCGGTGGAAATCAAGAAACTGAACCCAGGGATCAAAGTACGCGATTTTCCCACCTTCGAGGGGTTTACCGCGTTCGACTCGCTCATAGAGAAGGTACTAGAGGAGCCGACAGATCTTATCTTTGTTCCCATCATGCAGGCCAGTATCGCAAATGTGTATGTCGCTCTGGAATCAAGAGGCGCAAAGCTTACGCTTCTTTCGAGCGACACCGTCGAGGGACAGCCGAAATTTATCGACCTCCTGGGGACTCGCTCGGGAAGAATCCGTTTTATTTACCCTAAGCACTGGAACGACAGAGTTGAAGGCCCTGAGTCGGTCAATTATCTCCATCTTCACAAGAAGTATTGTTCTCAGTACCCGCACTCAATGACGACGATTGCCGCGTATGATGCGGCCTCGGTATTGGTCCGTACGCTGAAAAAGAATCGCCAAATCAGAGGGGAAAAGATCATCCGGGCAATTCATCGGCAGAAGTATCACGGAATGGCTGGAGAGCTAGCCTACGGTAAAGATGGTGATCCTATTAAGCCACTGGAGCTTTTCGAGTTGAAAGGCAATCGCGGGGTTCATTGGCGGAGGTGGGAATAGTGTTACCTGTTTCAACCAGGCTTCTCAGGGCACGGCTCCGGCAAACGACTTGGCTGCCCATAACCATTGTCGTTGCTCTATTGATGTTCGCCGTGGCGTTTCTACTCAAACAGCAGTTTGACGAGAAATTGAAAAATACGGCTTCTGCTCTTTCCGACGTGATGAAGTCACAGCAGAGTTTCTTTGCCGCCGATGTCTTTCTAAATTCAAGTCAGGGGATTCAGCTTCGCATGGATTCCCTTCTCTCGGAGTGGCGTGAGAAGTATCCGTCAGTCCAGGCATGTATACGAATTGAGTATGGGATTCCGGGAAAGGCTCCCCAGAAGATCAAGGGTTGCAGCCTTGGTTCCGCCGATGCAGACGCGATTTTCAAAAACCACGCGTTTACCAGCACTCCCATTAGGATTGGCGAAAAGGAGATCGCTCACATCGATCAGGCGGCCATTCGACCCACGACGTTTCGAGATCTGTTTCCGCCGGTTTTGTGGCTCACCATTTTTCTTGCAGTCTTAGGTGCAACATTTGCTCACCGAGTTCTTGTAAGACGTGTCGAGGCACAGATCCTAAATCCTCTTTTGGACAAGATTACTGAGGACGGACGAAATGCCGCGATTGCGGAAACAACTCGGATGGTGGCCCACGACATTCGAAAGCCGTTTCAGGTCATGAAGCTGGCACTGAATACGCTACTTGAATCCAAGAACGAGCTCGTTCGCAGGGTGGGCGTCCAGCTCTGCACCGATATCGAGGGGAGCGTTCGAAAAGTAAATGCCATGCTCCAAGATATTCTCGATACGAGCCGTGAGATGACCCCGCAAGTAGAGAAAATCTCCGCCACGAAGTTGTGGAAGACTTGTGTCCACGAAACGCTACGTTTCTATCCCGACATTCATGTCAAGGTGGACTACGATCTCCGCCATCAAAAGATGCTCATGGCGGACCCCGAGAAGGTTTCCCGAGTTTTTACGAACCTCTTTGAAAACGCGGTTCAGGCAATTGGGACCGGGAAGGACCCGTCCGGTCTGATTCGCATTACCAGCCAAGACGTACCGGAAAAGAGCCAGATCCAGTTTCATATTTCCAACACCGGTCCTGGCATCAGCAAAGAGGATGCGGCCCAGCTTTTCAGTCCGTTTTTCACACGAAAGAAAAACGGTACGGGTCTGGGCCTAAGCATCTCGAAAAAGATTGTAAACTCCCACGGAGGGGAGATCACCTGTTCCTCTGCCAGCGAGGAGGAAACACGGTTCACTTTCACGCTGCCATCCATAGCAGCTCCCGAGCGGGTCGCTAAGGAAGACACGCCTGATGCTGGAGGCTTGGAAAAGATCCGTGAGCGGATAGTCCTGGTCTTCGACGATGAGAAGTTCGTTCATGCGAATTGGCGACAGTATGCGGCCAATCACAGCTTCGTTACCTTGGCCCAATTCACCCGATGGGAGGAGTTCGTCGAGCAGAACGCCTTTTCGCTAGCTCAGGACGCCGTGGCCTTTGTTGACATTCATTTTCTTAACTCCCGCCACAGTGGGATAGATATCGCGAAGTCCCTGCGGAAACTGGGAGTAAAGCGCATCTACGCAATTACCAATGACCCAGAAGCGGCGAAGGAATCGGGACTGTTCGACGCAATCCTCGGCAAAGAGGTTCCAAAGGACTTCATGACGCTCGTAGGATAGGGCTGTTCAAATGTAAATCACGTGAGTTAACAAAAAGAGGCTTATCGCGCCGCCGAAAGTGCAATTTGCCGCAGGGCGCCCTTCAGGGCGTTTCTATTCGGTCGGTCTCAAGACGGCCGTTGCCCATCAATAAATTCAAGGAACAGAAGTTGAGGATCCCGGATTGCCTAATTCGTAGATCTTCATCGAGGTCAACTCAGCCTGAGGTTCTGTGCGGGTATCTATTTCGCTTTCGGTAGCACAATAGTCACCGTGGTACCCTGACCAACTTTGCTTTCAACATGTATGGAGCCTCCCCAGGAGTGAATCATTTGGTGCGCAATCGCCAAGCCTAGCCCCTTTCCCTCGCCTACCTCTTTGGTGGTGAAGAACGGGCGAAAGAGGTCATGCATTTGCTTATCCGTGATCCCACAGCCGGTGTCCTGAACGCTGACTTCCCAATGGGTCTCTCGATCTTTTCTTGAGACATCGATTGTGTGACCGTCCGTGCGACCTTTCGCGATCGCTGTTTCGATCGCATGGAGAGAGTTCGTCAGTAAGTTTAGGACAACTTGGCCAAGATAATCCGAAGGGGCTGTGACTTTAGTATCCTCGCTAACTTGCATTTTCATTGCAATCTTACGCGTTTCAAGTTTATCCCTGATCATATTGTAAACGTTATCGAGAACCTCTTTCACAAACGTCGTGCCCGAGGTGTCGTAGTTGCTCTTTATCGCCAGCGCGAGTAATGAACGAGTGATTTCGGCAAGACGGTCTACCTGAGCGATGATAGTCTTGAGATCCTCGCGTATCGGAGAATCGGCGTCTAAACTGCCCAACACCAACTCAGCTCTGCCTCTCACAGTTCCGAGTGGCGTTCCGGTTTCGTGAGCAAGACCAGCGGCCAGCACGCCAATCGTTGCCAGTCGGTCTTTTCGCATCAGCTCGAGTTCGCGAAGTTTTTTCTCAGTGAGATCGATAGCGATTCCCATGTACCCGGCTAGGGCGCCACGAGGGTCCTTGAACGGCGCAATGGTGAGCAGCATTGGTATTTCTTTTCCGTCCTTCGAACGATTGATCAATTCGCCCTTCCAGAAGCCCTTTTGCGGATCGAGGATTTCGGTCCACATGTTTTTGTAGAAGTCTTCTTCTTGGTACTTCGAACGAAGGATTCTTGGGGTCTTTCCCAGGGCTTCCTCCTTCGCAAACCCAAAAAGTCGGATCCATGCTTTGTTGACGTAGAATATGTTTCCGCGCACATCCGTCAGCATGACGGCATCATTCGAATTCTCAATGCACTGGTAGAGGACTCCGCTCTCATCTAGTTGGAGTGGTGAAGGCATAGAAAACGCCGTTTTGATCGGGGTAGGTTGAAAATATGTTTTTCCACCCCATATTGATGTGCAACGCCAGTGCCACCGAATTCAGCCTAGCGGCGCTACGCTGGGGTATGTGACTTTGAGACAAATTAGCCCGCAGGGGGGACATCCTGGACGGAGTTTATTGATAAACATCATCTTGCTCGCCTAGTGACAAAGGCAGACAAGAATTCCATGGGGTTATCTTGGCGAATAGGAGTGGTAGTCGCCGCGGCAAGCGTCATCTTTGCGCTCGGCCTAAACCTGGCCTTATCGATCATTCTATCGCTCGCCACACTTCTCATCCTTATTCGACGAGAGATTCTTGAAAGTTTGTTTCCCTTACGGGCCTATCGTAAGAATTGCCTCTCCGTGCGGGGTTTGGAGAGCGACCCAAAATTCGAGGAGCAGTTTCGCAACGAGCTTGCCGCAGCCATATGCCAGGCTTTCCCCGAGCACAAACCAACCGCCTGCTGTTGCATCGCGGGCGGGAAGGAGATTTTTGAGGCCACGCTGGTTCTCCACAGCCCAGATGGGCACCTTCAAATTCGAGTTTCCGGCGAATCGATTTCGGGAGCCACAAGCGAACTACTCGGGCGGGTTCAGCACTACAACGGGGACCCACCCTTCCAGACGCCTAGCTCCGACCTCTTCCCAAGATGTCGGGGATGCGTCACGAGAAAAGCGCACCGCTTGATAAACCGCAATTATCCGTACCTTAACCCACTCGGGCAGGCGTCAAAATGGGACCATTTTTGGACCAGACTTCGCACGCAAACCCATTAGAACCTAAGAATTTTCTTCTTTTATTGACAGGCGACAACCGGGAGATGTTAATGGTGGGTTAAAGGGATTTTCCTAGAAATGCACACGAATGAACAGGGTTGCGAGTCATGTCCGGAGAGATCAGAAGGGATCTTTGCCGACCTTAAGCCGGATGAGCTTGCCCTAATTAGTCGGTGCAAGACAACGAACCGGTACAAGAAAAAGCAGGTCATCTTCTACGAAGGTAACGTACCGTACGGGGTGCATTGCGTCAGGAAAGGCAAACTCAAGCTTTACAGAACAAGCGCGCAGGGCAAGGAACAAGTGGTTCGCTTGGTCCAAGAAGGGGAGGCGATGGGTTTCAAGTCCCTTTTGACCTCCGACAAATACAGCCTTACTGCCGAGGTTCTTGAGGACGCCGAGATTTGCTTCTTGGACAAAAGCGCTTTTTTTGAACTCTTGGACCACTCACCAAAGCTCGCTCGAAATATGCTGGAAACAGTTTGTCATGAGGTGCGATCCCAAGAAAATACCATCTGCAGTTATTCGCAAAAATCCGTCCGGGAGCGGGTGGCCGAAACCTTGCTAATTCTAGCGGAAAAGTATGGTCGGAAGAACTCTGACGGCACGATCGAGATAAAGACCCCTCTCAAACGGGAGGACATTGCAACGCTTGCGGGAACCGTACTCGAAAGCGCGGTGCGCTATCTTTCTGAATTCAAGAACGACGGCTACATTGATCTCGTGGCCAAAGAGATCAAGATCCTCAAACCAGACAAGCTTCTTGCCATCACACAGAGCCAGATGGCCTAGCCGGCCTTGACAAAAATCAATTCTTTGTTTGATGGCCCGCATCTGTATCTGTGGCGGAAGATGCTATCTACAGATGATGGGGAAATTACCTGAGAAGAACTCCGAGCTCATTTCCGCAATCAAAAAGCACTGGGATGAACTGATCGACCGGGGACAGATCTTGTCCTATCAGCCGGACCAGTACCTTTTTTATGAGAATCACAAAGCGCTGGGCGCCTATCTCCTGTGCAAAGGCACTATTGCGCTGGCAAAAGCGGATGACCCTTCATTTAAGAAAACAATTTCCGCGGAATCCCAGCCCATCATCGGGATGGACTATCTCGTGACCGGGGACACGTACGACTATTCCGCAAAGGCTGTTACCTCGGCTGAACTCTGCTACCTGCCAAAGAGCGAAATCTTAAAACTTCTGCCCCCAAAGTAAGCCCCTTGAGCCAGACAGCCCCTTGATAAAAATCAAGGTTCTGCTTGAAAAGCGTCATTACCGTTCCCTTTTCGCCCACCTAACATAAAAGCATGAATCGAGAATCCCTCACCTTTGGAAGATGTTTCAGGTTCGCGAGGTTGGTGTTGGTGGCTTCGACCGTAGCGAGTTCGTGGAGCTTCGCGTTTGATGCCGCCGAAACTTTCGAGAAAAAATGTAGCAGCTGTCACAGTATTGGAGGGGGCGATGACGTAGGTCCCGACCTGAAAGGCGTCACCGAGCGACGGGATTCGAAGTGGCTGATTCGCTTCATTCAGGAGTCCCAGACGATTATTCAAAGTGGCGATCCCGTAGCCGTAGAACTTTTTAACAAGTTCCGGCAAAAGAAAATGCCGGATAATGATCTGGCCGAAGCTGAGGTCTTGCAGCTTCTTGAATTTATCAAGGCGGGTGGGGCCCCCACAAAAACAAGTGAAAACAAGTCAGCCCTCAAAGCAACTCCGAACGACGTAGAATTGGGAAAAAACCTCTTCTCCGGATCCATGAGGCTTTCAAAGGGCGGGCCTTCGTGTGTCTCGTGCCATACGGCCGGACAACTCCAATACCTCGGCGGAGGGAGCCTTGGCCCCGATCTCACTCAAGCGTACTCAAACTACAACGATACTGGGCTTTCAAAGGTGCTTACTAAAATCACCTTCCCAACCATGGCGGAGATCTACGCGGCAAAGCCACTAACGAACGACGAAGTGTTTCAGATAAAGGCCTTTCTCTATTCAGTTGATAAAACGGGCCCCGTCACTGCCGGCTATCAGAAGAAATTCCTGTTCCTTGGAATCCTAGGCCTCTTCGTGGGCCTTGGAGTCATCGATTTCTCATGGAGAAGCCGACGACGAAAATCGAGCCGACCCACTGCTGGAGGAAAGTCATGAGTTGGATTGAAGACATCATCTCTCCGAAAACACGACAGTGGGAGGAGTTCTATCGAAATCGATTTCAGCACGATAAAGTGGTCCGCTCCACTCACGGTGTGAATTGCACTGGCGGTTGCTCGTGGCAAATAGCCGTCAAGGACGGCATCGTGACCTGGGAGATGCAGGCCCTCGACTATCCCATTATCGATAAGAAGATCCCAGCGTATGAACCACGAGGCTGCCAGCGCGGCATCTCGTTCAGTTGGTATCTCTATAGCCCCATCCGAGTGAAATACCCTTATATTCGCGGCTCTCTTCTCGATATTTGGGCAGAGGCCAAAAAGAAATACTCCGACCCCGTAGAAGCTTGGCGATATATCCAAAAAACCCCGGAACTGCGTTCGCGCTACCAGCGGTCACGCGGAAAGGGAGGGCTTCGCCGCACCACCTGGGATCAATCGATGGAGATTATTGCGGCAGCCAACATCGCCACGATCAAAGATCACGGCCCGGATCGCATTACTGGGTTTTCACCGATTCCGGCAATGTCGATGCTGTCCTATGGAGGAGGCTCGCGGTTTCTTCAACTTTTAGGGGGAGTAAATTTAAGCTTTTATGACTGGTACTGCGATCTTCCCAGTGCCTCTCCCGAAACTTGGGGAGAACAGACCGACGTTGCGGAATCTGCCGACTGGTATCACTCGAAATTCACGGCGATCATGGGGGCAAACCTCAATATGACTCGCACGCCGGACTGCCATTTCATGGTCGAAAGTCGGCACAACGGAACGAAAGTGGTGGTGTTTGCGCCCGACTTTAATCAGGTCGCTAAATTTGGAGATCAATGGGTCCCGGTAAACCCGGGACAGGACGGCGCCTTTTGGATGGCAGTGAATCACGTCATCTTGAAAGAGTTTCATCACGACAAGCCGAGCGCGTACTTTCTTGACTACGTGAAACGGTTTTCCGATAGCCCTTTTCTCGTAGAACTTGAAAAGAAGGGCGACTCCTACGTTCCCGGAACTTTCCTACGCGCCGATCGGACCGAAAAGTATGCGAAGGAGGAAAAGGGCGATTGGAAGTTCCTCATGTGGGACGCAACTACTCAATCTCCCAAAATGCCAATGGGAAGTATTGGCCATCGCTGGCAAAAAGAGACTGGCAAATGGAACCTTGAGCTTAAAGACGGCATCGATGGTTCTCCCATCGAACCAGCGCTTACCCTGCTCAATAAATCCGACGAAGTTTTCCAAGTCTCCTTCGATGATTTTGTTTCAGAGGAGAAACGCAAGCGCGGCGTTCCCGTTAAATTTATCGAAACTCAAAAAGGTCGGGTACCCGTGGCGACGGTATACGATCTTTTGATGGCTCAGTACGGAGTGAACCGAGGATTGGAAGGCAATTACCCCACCTCTTACGACGACGCTGACTGTCCGTTCACGCCAGCGTGGCAAGAGTCAATCTCAGGCATCTCGAAAGAAACGGTTATCCAGTTTTCCCGGGAGTGGGCAACCACCGCGGATAAAACGCGGGGCAAATGTAGCATCATTATCGGAGCCGGTGTGAATCACTGGTACCACGCGAATCTTCTTTATCGAGCTGGGATCAACGCGCTCATTTTTACTGGATGTGTGGGAAGAAACGGCGGCGGACTCAATCACTATGTGGGCCAGGAAAAGCTTGCCCCCATGGCATCGTGGTCGGCGATTGCGCTGGGAAGAGATTGGATGCCGGGAGTTCGAGTGCAGAACGCCCCGAGTTGGCATTACATGCATTCCGACCAATGGCGCTATGAGAGACCGTACGACGAAATCAACGCTTCACCCGGGGAACATCCGATCACTAAAGGTCATAGCGCCGATCTAAATGCCAAGGCGGTACGTTGCGGTTGGCTGCCTTTTTTCCCGCAGTTTAAAGACAACCCCCTCGATCTGTGTCGCAAGGCTCAGGAAGCAGGGGCGAAGACAGATGATGAAATAAAGAAGTGGATACTGGACCAAATCACTTCGCGTAAGATCACGCCTGCCATCGAAGACATTGATGCTCCCGAGAGCTTTCCAAGACTTTGGTACATCTGGCGCGGGAACGCTCTCATGTCGAGTGCCAAAGGGCATGAGTTTTTTCTGCATCATTACCTCGGAACTCATCATAACCAAATCGCCAAGGAGATGGGCGCAGGGCACGTGAACGAAGTGAAGTGGCATGAGACGGCGCCTACCGGAAAGATGGATCTGATCGTGGATCTCAACTTCCGTATGGATACCTCGGCCCTCTACTCAGACATTATTCTCCCGGCGGCGTCGTGGTACGAAAAGACTGATCTTAATTCCACCGACATGCATTCCTATATTCATCCGCTATCGGCGGCGATAGCGCCGGTGTGGGAATCGAAACCGGATTGGGACATTTTCCGGGAAATAACCAAGAAGACCGCCGAACTCGCCGAAAAACACCTTCCCGATCCCGTTAAAGACATCATTACCGTACCGCTGCAACACGACACTATCGACGAATTATCTCAACCAAAAATCCAGGACTGGGCCAAAGGAGAGTGCGATCCAGTTCCTGGGAAGACGATGTACAAGCTCGCGATTGTCGAGCGGGATTACAAAAATCTCTACAATAAGTTTATTTCGTTAGGACCCTTGGTCAAAAAAGGATTGGGGGCTCATGGAGTCTCCTACGACTGCGCGGACTTCTATGAAGAGATGCTTTCACCGAAGTGGCACACCGTGGAGTGGGGTGGCGAGAAATATCCTTCGCTCCTGGACGCGATGGATGCGTGCAATGCCGTTCTTTGGTTAGCCCCCGAGACGAACGGTGAACTTGCCTTCCGTGCTTATAAAGGAATGGAAACGAAGACAGGCCAAAAGCTCACCGACCTGGCTGAAGGAAGTCGAAGCGTTCGGATGCAGTTTAAGGATCTGTTGGCGGCACCCAAGCGCCTACTCTCAAGTCCTTGCTGGTCAGGAATCGTCGCGAATGGTCGAACCTACTCCGCATTCACCTATAACGTGGAACGCCAGGTGCCTTGGCGGACTCTCACCGGACGCCAGAGTCTTTACCTGGACCACGAAGGTTACCGCGCTTTCGGCGAGCACTTGCCGACTTACAAGCCCAGACCTGCCGTGGACGTGTACGGGGATCTCGATGCGACACCGCAAACTAGCCCGGAGGGAGAAGTGCCTTCACTTAGGCTCAACTACCTCACTCCTCACGGGAAATGGCATATTCACTCCACCTACGGCGATACGATTCGAATGTTAACTCTTTCTCGTGGTGGTGAACCATTTTGGCTTAGTGAAACGGATGCCACCACTCTAGGGATTGCGGACAATGACTGGGTCGAAGTTCACAACGACAACGGGGTCGTTGTAACGAGAGCCTGCGTCAGTGCGCGAATTCCCAAAGGAGTCTGCATCATTTACCACTCTCCTGAACGGACCTACTCCGCGCCTAAATCGCCGCTTCGAAAGAAGCGACGGGCGGGGGGACACAATTCGCTCACAAGAGTGCACTTGAAGCCAAATCTCATGCTCGGTGGGTACGCCCAATTCACTTACCATTTTAACTACTGGGGACCCACGGGTTGCAATCGGGATACCCACATCATGGTACGGCGGCTTGATAAGGTTGAACGATAGGAGAACAAATGGACGTCCGATCACAGATTTCAATCCTGTTTCACCTAGATAAATGCATCGGTTGCCATACCTGCTCGATCGCCTGCAAGAACCTGTGGACCGATCGCAAGGGCGCCGAATACATGTGGTGGAACAACGTAGAGACGAAACCGGGCACCGGCTTCCCGCATCGTTGGGAGAATCAAGAGGACTACAAAGGTGGTTGGGTTAAGGAAGGAAATTCAATTGATCTCAAAGGGGCCGGAAAATTTCGAGGGCTGAAAAACATCTTTCACAACCCCAATCTTCCCATCATCGACGACTATTACGAACCCTGGACTTATAAGTACGAAGACTTATTCAATGCCCCGGAGGGAAATGATCAGCCGGTAGCACAACCCATCTCCCAAATTACGGGGAAGGCCATCGAGATAAAGTCGGGGCCTAACTGGGATGATGATCTGGGTGGTTCTCCGCTCTATGCACGAAAAGATCCCAATCTTGAGAAGCTAAACGCGCAGGAACAGGAGGATCTATTCAAGGTAGAGAAGCTGGTAATGATGTATCTACCGAGAATTTGTAATCACTGCTTAAACCCTTCTTGCGTCGCGAGCTGCCCCTCTGGGGCCATTTACAAGCGCGGCGAAGACGGCATCGTGCTTATCAACCAAGAAAAATGCCGCGGCTGGCGCATGTGCGTGACGGGTTGTCCTTACAAGAAGGTTTTCTACAACTGGTCGACCGGAAAATCCGAAAAGTGCCTGTTGTGTTACCCCAGAATTGAGGCTGGAGAGATCCCCGCGTGCATGCACTCCTGTGTCGGCAGAATCCGTTACTTAGGCGTTCTGCTCTATGACGCAGATAAGATGAAGGACGTCGTTCATCTGGATGAGGATCAATTGGTCGAAGCCCAGCGGGACATGATTCTAGACCCCCGCGATCCGAAGGTAATTTACGAGGCGAGAAAGAACGGAATTCACGACAGTGTGATCGAGTCGGCTCAAAAGTCCCCTGTTTTCCGTTTCGTAAAGGAGTGGAAGATGGGGCTTCCCTTGCATCCGGAGTATCGCACTCTCCCCATGCTCTTTTATGTCCCGCCCCTTCTTCCCATTTTGGGAAAAATGAATCTCGATGTCTATGACACATCCTGCGCCGATTATTTTTCGACGATTGACAAGGCTCGATTGCCCGTCAAATACCTCGCCTCGCTTTTCACCGCCGGAAATGAGGGGATGGTGCGGGAGGTCCTTAAAAAGATGATGGCCGTTAGAATCTACCGACGTTCCGAAACGGTGGGGGATATACAAGGGGCCGAAATGGCGTTGAAAGAAGCTGGGCTCACTCGCGCCGTAGCCGAAGACATTTACACACTGACCGCACTTGCGACCTTAGAAGACCGTTTTGTGATTCCGCCATCGCATCGAGAAGAAGCCCTCGCAATGG
This sequence comes from Bdellovibrionota bacterium, assembly GCA_041391485.1. GTDB lineage: Bacteria > Bdellovibrionota > FAC87 > UBA2466 > JACKAF01 > JACKAF01. Next base: position 103,128 of record JAWKNY010000001.1, read on the forward strand.
AAGGAATGGAACTAGTGAAGCCTGGAGATCTCGGCTTTGGCTTCCGAGACCGACCGGAGCGGATGTAATTATGAAAAACACCAACATCTATTCCTATCTTGCCGAAACGCTCTCCTATCCGCAAAGCGAGTACGCAATTACGGTCGCGAAGTGCGCAGACACTCTGAAGGCTGATTTCCCCGAAATCAGGCCTTACTTTACCGAGATGTTACAGTTTGCTTCAACATCTGACGCCGCTCGTCTTGAAGAAGCCTACACCAGCACTTTCGACATAAACGCCGTTTGTCACCTCGATGTCGGTTATCAGCTTTTTGGTGAGGACTACAAGCGTGGCGCACTGTTAGTTGAACTATCTCGAGTCCAGCGGGAGGCCGGAGTGCCGGTCGGGACGGAGCTTGCCGACCATTTGCCGGTTCTACTTCGGCTGCTGCCAAAAATGAATGATAGCGAGGAGCGCACGGAACTTGCGCGCCGATTGCTCCTTCCGGCGATAGAGAAAATGATCGCTAGTTTTCCCGAGACGTCATCGAATGTTTATCGGTCTAGCCTCAGAGTTACGGCCTCCGTCTTGGAAACCGATTTCGGACCCCGAATCGAATTCCCTGTGCAGCCCGACTACTCGGCTCAGATCGAGGAGGTGATGCATGTTTGATCTTGCACTTTTTGTCATATTTCCCTACGTAGCCCTGGTTCTAGAAATAGCAGTCTCTTTCTACCGCTACTTTAGCGGTAGCTATAAGTTTTCCTCCTTGTCGTCGGAATTCCTTGAGGGGAGAGAGCTTTTTTGGGGCTCGCAGCCGTGGCACTACGGGATACTTTTCGTGCTAGTCGGCCACGTTGTTGGGTTTCTTTTTCCTAAAGAGGTTCTACTCTTTAATGAGGTTCCCGTGCGGCGCCTCATTCTCGAGGTCACCGCTCTTACGTTTGGATTGATGGCGCTGGTTGGGCTGTTAGTTCTCATCAGGAGGAGATTTACCAACGATCGCGTTTGGGCCGTGACGGCGAAAATGGATTTGTTTGTTCTCTTTCTGCTGCTTATTCAAACGTTCTCGGGAATCTATATCGCCGTTAAGTACCGCTGGGGCTCCAGCTGGTACGCAAGCGCGTTAGTGCCTTATTTGCGCTCGCTTTTCGTTCTGAAACCGAATTTGGAATACATCGCGCCGATGCCATGGGTGGTGAAGCTACACATCGCTAATGCGTACTGTTTGATCGCGGTATTACCTTTTACCCGGCTTGTTCACTTCTTGGTTCTGCCAGTGTCATACGTGTGGAGATCGTGGCAGGTCGTTATCTGGAATTGGGATCGGAAGAAGATTCGCAAAGTATGAAAAAGATTGTCACAGGTTTGCTGGCTTTGACGGTCATAGGGCTCTTAATTGAGCTCGCCGTTGTGCAAGCGAAGAAAATTGGCAATACCCAAGGATACGAGCCGGACCAGCCAATTCCGTTTTCGCACAAGATTCACGCCGGGGAAAACAAGATCGATTGCCGTTATTGTCACTTCGCTTCCGAGCGTGGACGGATAGCGGGGATTCCCCCGACGCAACTTTGCATGAACTGCCATGACCAAATTAGGAAAGACTCCCCAGAGATCGGGAAGCTAAGAGAAGCGATCGCAAGTGACCGGCCTGTGGAGTGGGTCCGCGTGCATGAACTCCCCGCGTTTGTTTATTTCAACCACAGCGAGCACGTCCGAGGGGGAGTCAATTGCCAGCAATGCCACGGGCCTGTCGAATCGATGACCCGAATGCGACAGCACTCTTCTCTAACGATGGGATGGTGCCTCAACTGTCATCGGGATATGGGAAATGCCCCTCCCCATGACGTCAAGACCGCGACAGGAGGCGATTGTGCCAGATGCCATTATTAGAGTGGATGGGAACAATGGACGATAAAATAAAAGACGCGCCAAAGTACTGGCAAAGCATCGACAGCCAGAATGTTTCTGGCACCGATGAATTCCCGAGTGGCTTTGTCGAAGAGCTGTTCGAAGTTGTTAATGCGAAAAAATCCCGCAGAGAGTTCCTTACTGTTCTCGGATTTTCGGTTGCCATCCCCGCGCTTACTTCTTGCAATAAGATTCCCGTGACCAAGGCGCTTGGATTTCTGAATCGCGAGGAAGGTACGGTACCGGGCGTGGCAAATTGGTACGCTTCTACTTGTGGGGGGTGCGAGGCCGCCTGCGGTTTGCTCGTGAAGACGCGTGAAGGTCGCCCAATCAAGGTTGAAGGAAACCCCGATTCTCCGCACTCACGCGGAGGTGTCTGCGCTGTAGGGCAAGCAACCGTACTCTCTCTCTACGATTCCGCTCGGTTTGTTCAACCCTTGGCGGAAGGAAAACCAACTACCTGGGCGGAAATCGATGGTCAGATTCCCGGGCTACTTCGTACCGCTAGCGCCAAAGGAAAGATCGTTCTGATTACGGGCCGGGTCTCAAGCCCGTCGACTTTGGCGGTCATAGCGAGGTTTCGAGAGAAATACCCAAACTGTGAACATGTCCCCTTCGAACCCTTTTCCTATAGCGCGCTATTTGAATCTTTCGAGAAAACGCACGGCGTCCGCGCCATTCCAGAATATTCGCTTTCTGATGTTGAGACATTGGTCAGTATAGGGGCCGATTTCTTGGGCAGCTGGTACGGGCCCGTCGCCTTTGCAAAAGCTTATTCCGTTCAAAGAGATGTAAGCAAGCGAAAGGGGGCGATGCTTCGGCATGTTCAAGTTGAAGCGCTGATGAGTGTCGCGGGAAGTAACGCTGATCTCAGAGTTCCCGTGGCCGCAGGTGAAGAAGCGCTCGTTTTAGCAACTTTGCTTCAGGAAGTCTCCAAGCTCTCGGGGAGATCGATTGAGTCGCCGGCCGTACAGATGGACGGGCGTTTGTTGGCCACGGTTCGAACGGTCGCCGCCGATCTGTGGAAGGCCAAAGGAAAATCGCTCGTCCTCTCGGGGTCAAACCGAGTGGATGATCAGATGGCTGTAAACACAATCAATGAACTCTTGGGAAACATCGGGCGTTCCGTAAAGCTGATGCCGGCCGGAGAAGTCGCGGTAGCGGCGGACGGCCGTTTCGAAAATCTGGTGTCCGACATGGTAGGCGGGAAAGTTTCGGCGCTACTCAGCGTCGATGCGAATCCCGGCCACGCTTATTACTCAACGGAGCGCTGGCAAAATGGCGTCTCGAAAGTTCCGTTACACATCTCCCTTGCCGAAGCGCCTAACGAAACCTCGAAGAGCGCACACTATATTTGCCCAGGAAATCACTTCTTGGAGTCCTGGAATGATCACTCTTTAGGTGGCGGCAAGTATGGGTTGACCCAACCTACTATTCAGCCACTGCGCGCCACGCGCATGTTTCAAGAGAGTCTCTTACGGTGGGCCGGTGAGACTTTAGATTATTACGATTTCATTCGATCGCATTGGAAAGCGCAGATTTTTGCGCGTCAAAAGCGACAGCTTCTTTTCGAAGGGTTTTGGAGTCAAGCCGTTCATGATGGGGGGATTGACGTAGGCGGAGCTTCCAATGCGAAGCCCGTCTTTAAGAACCCCCGATTGGTTTTAGATACCGGAAAAAGCGAAGGCTTGGACCTTATTCTTTATCAGAAGACCGGAATCCGAGATGGGCGGCATGCTAATAATCCTTGGCTTCACGAGCTCCCGGACCCGATCACTAAAGTCACCTGGGATAACTACGCCCAACTTTCCCCGGAAACCGCTTCTAAGAACGGCGTGAAAACTGGGGATTTGATTTCCGTGCAAAAAGGAAACATCAAGTTGACCCTTCCCGTTCTTGTTCAGCCGGGTTTGGGTGGCAATACGGTGGCCATAGCTGTTGGATATGGGAGAACGGAATGCGGGAAGGCGGGGCTTGGTGTTGGCAAAAATGCCTACCCCTTCGTTGCTTTTGTTGGCGGTAACTATCAACGGATCCAGCGCGGCGTTCAGATCACCAAAGCCTCCGGACATTATGAACTCGCCCTGACGCAAACCCACCACGTGATGGAAGGGCGCGACCTAGTACGAGAGATCAGTAAGGCAGAAGCACTCGGAACAAAGACCGCAGCACATTCCACTGAGAAAGAGCATCCTTCCATGTGGCCAGAGCACAAGCCCGGGGAGAATCGATGGGGAATGGCCATTGACCTTTCCAAGTGCACTGGTTGTTCGGCTTGCGTGATCAGTTGCCAGGCAGAAAACAATGTCCCGGTGGTGGGACGTGAAGAGGTATTGAAACGACGAGAGATGCATTGGATTCGACTCGATCGCTATTATTCAGGAAACGAATCCAACCCTTCGGTTGTGCATCAGCCGATCCTTTGCCAGCATTGTGAAAATGCACCCTGCGAAACTGTCTGCCCCGTTCTTGCGACCGTGCACAGTTCCGATGGTTTAAACCAACAAGTTTATAACCGTTGCGTGGGTACCCGCTATTGCGCAAACAACTGCCCCTACAAGGTCAGGCGGTTCAACTGGTTCGATTACAGTCACGACGATGCGTGGGGGCGTATGGCGCTCAACCCCGATATCGTTGTCCGGTCCCGTGGGGTCATGGAGAAATGTTCCTTTTGTATTCAGCGAATTCAGGAGGGCAGACTTAAGGCGAAAAAGGAGGGGCGAAAGGTCGCGGAGGGTGATTTCAAAGTTGCCTGCCAGCAAAGTTGCCCGTCCGATGCCATTGTCTTTGGTGATCTCGCCGATCCCAATAGCGAAGTGTCCAAACTTCTTGAGCATCAAAAAGGTTACCAGCTGCTTGAAGAATTGAATGTTCGCCCGCGGGTGTCCTTCCTTCCGAAGGTGAGGAATCCGTTATGAGTCACACACCGATTTCCAGCACCAGAAAGCCTCTTGTCATCGGAGATAAATCGTATGGCGATGTCACTCAAGATGTCTTACGGCCCATTGAGGCTCGGCCAACAAAGGGATGGTTCGTCTGCCTGATGGTGGCCGCTACGTGCCTCGTTTTTGGTGCCGCAACCGTCTGGTACCAGATCGCCACGGGCATAGGAACCTGGGGTTTGAATAAAACCGTAGGATGGGCGTGGGATATTACGAATTTCGTTTTCTGGGTGGGAATTGGTCATGCGGGCACCCTCATTTCCGCTATTCTGCTGCTTTTCCGACAGAAATGGAGGACGTCGATCAATCGTGCCGCAGAGGCAATGACGATTTTTGCAGTCATCTGTGCAGCGATTTTCCCCGTGATCCACATGGGACGCCCGTGGCTTGCATTTTGGGTATTTCCCTACCCGAACACTCGCGGTCCGCTTTGGGTAAACTTTCGTTCGCCGCTACTTTGGGACGTATTTGCCATCAGCACCTACTTTACGATCTCGCTCGTGTTTTGGTTTATCGGTCTTATTCCGGATTTGGCGACGATGCGAGATCACTCGTCCTCGGCATTCAAACGAAAGCTATGTGGAGTGTTTAGTCTCGGCTGGAACGGATCCGCACGAACGTGGGCACGCTACGAGACCCTTTGCCTGATTCTCGCAGGGCTAGCGACACCCTTGGTGGTGAGCGTCCATTCTATCGTGAGTATGGATTTTGCCACGGCGGTGATCCCGGGCTGGCACGCTACTTTGTTCCCACCCTATTTTGTCGCGGGGGCGGTGTTTTCTGGATTTGCAATGGTGCTCACCCTAATGATCCTCACCCGAAAGGTGATGAAACTTGATTCCTACATTACGGATGGCCATCTCCAGATGATGTGTAAGGTGTTGCAGCTTACTGGGCTCATGGTGGCACTCGCATACTCCACCGAGTTCTTCATGGCCTGGTACAGCGGGAATGCTTACGAACGTTTTGTTTTCATTAACCGCGCGACCGGCCCTTTCGCTTGGGCCTTTTGGACGATGGTAACGTGCAATGTGGTTCTTCCTCAATTGCTTTGGATCAAACGTCTCCGCTTGAACGTTCTGTTTCTGCTGGGAATGTCCATCGTCGTCAATATCGGAATGTGGTTTGAAAGATTCGTGATCATCACCACCTCTATTCACCGCGATTACTTGCCGTCGAGTTGGGCGGATTACGCACCGACGTGGGTCGAGAAAGCCACTTTTCTGGGAACGTTCGGACTGTTCTTTACCTGCTTTCTCCTTTTCCTTCGGTTTCTTCCGATGATTGCCATCAGCGAAGTAAAAGGGGTTCTTCATTACGGCAAAGCACACGGTAAGGAGGTGACACATGGTTAGATCCGTCACCTACGCTTCCTTTTCCGATGAAAAAGCGCTTCTTCATGCGGCTAAAGAACTTAGAGGCCAGGGAATTTCGCTTATTGATGCCTTTACGCCGTTTCCGGTGCATGGACTGGACGAAGTCTTAGGAGAAACACGGAGTCGTTTGCCTATCGTCTGCTTTGTTGCCGCAAGTATCGGCTGTCTGGTTTCGATGTGGTTCCAGATTTGGACTTCGGCACAAGACTGGCCGATTAACGTGGGAGGAAAGCCCTTTGCTTCGATACCCGCCTTCATCCCAGTCACTTTTGAGGTGACTGTTCTTTTGGGAGGGCTAGTCAGTGTTGCGGCCTTCTTTTTCCGAAGTCGGCTCTATCCGGGAAAAACGGCAGCCACGCCCAACCGAAATGTGACTAGCGATGGATTTTGGATTGCGGTCGAGCATCAGGCGGCCAAAGTAGATGCGGCGGATCTCAGTTGTATCTTGCAGGAACTTGGAGCCTCTCACATTCAGCATGAGGAGCAGGAAGTATGAGGGGAGAATGTTCATTGTTGTTCCTGGCAGCTGTGATGCTTCTCGGGGGATGTACCGACGATCCCAAAGAGAAGGGTTTTGAAGTGTTTCCCGACATGGTTCATTCGGTTCCCTTCCAGCCCTACTCGAAAAATCCTCTTACGGCAGATGGAAAGACGATGTTACCTCCCGTGCGAGGAACCGTTGCTCGGGGGACCGAGCCCTATCCTTATGGGTCTACGGACGAGGATCGCGCGAAGGCATCGCGAGAATTGAAGAATCCAATTCCGCTGACTGCCCAGGCGCTCGCCCGTGGCAAGGAGGTATATCAACACATGTGCCTCGTCTGTCATGGAGTCTCTGGACAAGGGGACGGCCCTATCATTCCCAAATTTCCCAATCCTCCCTCTTTTTCTACCAAAAGGATCAAGGAACTTACCGACGGGGCGCTCTATCACATCATTACCCGAGGGTCCGGGCTCATGCCTCCGCACGCTTTACAAATTCTGCCCCAAGACCGATGGAAGCTGGTCCACTATGTCAATGGGCTGAGAGGAGTTGGCAAGAATGAGTAACTTGTTTCAGCTCCCAAGCAAGTACCGAAACTGGGCTCTTACTCTTGTTGGAGCTGGAATCCTGTCCACGGTTTTGGGATTCATTTTTTCACCGACGAACGTATGGATTAGCCTTCACATCGGGGCGATTTATTTTCTCTGTGCCGCCCTATTCGGAGCCTTTATTTTGGCCGTTGCGGAGGTGAGTAGTGCGGCTTGGCTCGCCCCCTACAAGAGCGTGGCCGAGTGCATGAGTTCTTTTCTCATTCCTGGGGGAGTGCTACTCGTACTATCTTCTCTCGGCGGGGCACACACTCTCTTTGAGTGGACTCACGCAGAGGCCGCTCTTCACCATCCCGTGCTGGCGGAGAAGCAAGCCTATCTCAATATTCCATTTTTTCTGACCCGGCTGATTGTTTTTTTAGGATTGTGGGTGTGGCTCTCTGGAAAGCTGATAAAGGCATCGAGAGATCAGTCGCCCAATCGGGTGAAGTGGGCGGTGATCTTCCTAATTGTCTTTGCGTTCACCTTTTCCTTTGCGAGTTTCGATTGGATTATGTCGATTGAGCCGCACTGGTATAGCACAATATTCGCACTGTATTGCTTTTCCGGATTTTTTGTTGCCGGCGTGAGTGTCCTGACCATCGCTGTCTTCGTCTTAGATAAGCGCGGGTTTCTTTCCGGTGTAATTAACGAAAATCACTACCATGATCTTGGGAAACTTCTTTTTGGCTTTACCACATTCTGGGCCTACATGTGGCTCTCGCAGTACCTACTCATTTGGTACACGAATATTCCCGAGGAAACGACTTACTATCTGTTAAGGACCCAGAACGATTGGGACTGGCTATTTTATTTCAATCTTGTGCTGAATTGGATTATTCCGTTTTTTGTTCTGATGCCACGAGAGATGAAGAGGAATCGGGAAGTTCTCCTCAGGATAGGAATCTGCCTCCTTATAGGAAGATGGCTTGATCTCTTTCTCCTCATCGCGCCAAAGGTCTTCGAGTCATCGAAGGTGACGGGGCCTTCCATTGGATGGGTTGAGGTGGGAATCGGATTGGGATTTGGAGGCTTCTTTGTTTTGGTATGCGCTGCCGCACTCGGCAGGCGCAGAATCATCCAAAAAGAAGACGTCTATTTTGAAGAGGGCCTACACCTCACTCAGTGAGAGGAAAACACTATGCTCGAACAAGAACCAGTCTTAAAAATATTGTCACTGAAGCAGATGGTAGAGGGCGTATTGAAGGAGCACCACGAACCTACCCGACAATGGATTGAACGGGCGAAAGTTCTTTTGCGCGAAGCCGCCACGGAGAACTTAGATAATCCACTTATCAACAAGCTAGGGATGTCTTTTCAGTCATTGGCGATGACCATGCATATGCATATGGAAAAGGAGGAAGAGGTTCTTTTTCCGATGTTTCAGCGAATTGAGGATGGGCTCAACACGGAGAAGTTCTGCGGAGGTATCGAGAACCCGATTCGAGTGATGGAGAATGAACATAAAGATCTCGATCTTCATTTCGAGCGGATTCGACGAATTACCAACGACTTTCAAGTAACCCCAGAAACCACGCCAGTGGTGAAGGAACTCTATGAGGTTTTGAGGTCGCTCGAGGCTGATCTTAAAATCCATAGCGAGAAGGAAGAATGTGAGCTCTTTCCAGCGGCGGTTATGAGGGAGCGAAAAATCGTCGAGCGCCGCGTTGAATGAAAGATCCCTACCGAATATTTTTCCCTCTTGGACTACTCAGCGCCTTCATCGGCGTGCTTTCTTGGGTACCCTTTGCCTTGGGGTATACGCAGAATTATCCGGGGACGGAGCATCCTCACCTGATGATCGGGGGGTTCCTCTACGTTTTTGCTCTTGGATTCCTCATGACCGCTATTCCCCGCTTTACAGAAACGGCTCCCGCAAGATTCTGGGAGCTCTTGTGTCAGGCGGGGATTATCCTTTTGATGATTTCCACGGGCACGGCGAGTTTGCTTTCTCCCCAGTGGCGCGAACCGAGTCTTCTGCTTCAGATTGTTTCTTTGGTGTTTCTCGTACTCTTTTGTGTGCCGCGCTTTCTATCAAAAAAAAGAAGACCTCCCCCGTCCTTCCTGTTCATAGGCGTGGGGATTCTCTGTGGGCTTGCAGGAAGTATTCTTCTTTATCTCGATGAAAGAGGCTCCCTATCCACAGAATTGGGCCTGATGGGCCGTTCCCTTTTCTATCACGGGATGATGCTCTCATTTGTCATTGGCGTTGGAAGCCGTCTTGTTCCGGTGCTTTTGGGCCATGAGGCAAACCCCATGAATCCAGACGTATCGCTTCGGGGCTCGTCAAATCGAAGTATCTTGCTGGGGCTAGCCGTAGCGTATTTCCTGAGTTTTCCAGTCGAATTATTTATTGCCCAGGAAGCAGGACGCATTGTGCGAGCGGTGGTCCTGTTGTTTGTGTCCATTCGCTTCTGGAAAATAGTCGTCACCCCGGTTAGGCGGGGTGCGCTTCCACGTTGGCTACGTGTTTCCGGGATAATGCTCCTCATTGGCCAGTGGTGCTTTGCTTTATTTCCCGGCTATGCCGTTCACGGGGTTCACCTGACGTTCGCCGGAGGGTATTCGTTACTTACGCTACTCATTGCTACCCGCGTAGTGCTTTCTCACGGAGGGTACGACCTTTCGTTCGAACTCAATTCTCGATGGCTTCAGGTGATTGGTGCCCTCGTTGCCGGGTCTGCTATCGCCCGCTTCTTGGCGCCGCTCGCACCAACGAGCTACCTGCATCATCTCGCCTACGCCTCTTTCGGCTGGAGCCTGGGAGTGGGCGTATGGGCGATTCTATTTTTGCCGCGCATGTGGAGGAGGCTGAAATGAGCGCCTCCAGTCATCCTTTAGATGATTGCTTCCTGGGGCCCAAGGGTGAACAGAGAACATTCTTACGCGACATGATTTCCCTAGTCTTAGACGACTACATCTTTTGGAGGAAAAACTACTATCCCAAAGATCCACCCGGATTCCTTTACCGAACCCTCCAGGAGAAGACATCGGTTGAGTTTCGTGAAAAGTTTATTCAGGAACTCTCATGGCTGACTTCGGATTTGAAATTGGAGGTCCCATTTTTTTCACCTCGATACTTCGCTCATATTGTGTCGGAAGTATCCCTCCCCGGGGTCATCGCCTATTTTGCGACGCTTTTGTACAATCCTAATAATGTCTCTTCCGAGGCATCTGCAGTAACCACTCGGTATGAGCTCGAAGTGGGTGAGCAGTTCGCAGAGCTTTTTCAATTCGATATAAAAAGGGCCTTTGGGCACCTCACCTCCGGAGGAACCATCGCCAACTATGAGGCGCTCTGGTATGCGCGGGTCGCAAAATTTCTCCCGCTTAGTATGGCTTCCGCTCTAAAGGCGAATCGTTCGCCCCTTCCGCCGGAACTGTCGCGATCCGTTTGGGAATTACTCAATGTTCCTCACGCTGAATTAGAGGTTCTTTTCGAGGTTTTCGAGGCGAAAGCGATTCAGCTGGGGCTAGATGCGGGCACTCTGCTCAGAGAAAATTCCATAGCCCAGCTCGGTGAACGGGGATTTGAAGAGAGGATCCGTCAGCAGTTTGGCGAAGGCTACAGAGAACCTGTCGTCCTTCTGCCATCGATGGCTCATTATTGTTGGAACCGCGCCCTAGGGGTACTTGGTCTCGGCAGAAAAAACATTTGTAGCCTGGCGACTGATGAACAAACACGGGTAGATCCTCACAGTTTCGAGTCGGCACTGGGGAAGTGTGCTTCGGAAAAACGCCCGGTGCTTTTGTCGGTAGGTGTCGCCGGGAATACCGAGTTTGGAGCGGTCGATCCTATCGACGAACTTGTCACAGCCCGAAATGCTGCGCTTTCGAAGGGAATTTATTCTCCCCTCCACATTGACGCGGCTTTTGGTGGCTACTTCGCTTGCATGTTTAGAAAGGGGGCTCACTCGGCTGTTCCGAGTGAGAATCTCATCCCCCGTCGGGTGCAGACAGCATTCTCTGCGATATCGCAGTGCGAGTCGGTAACCATTGACCCCCATAAGATGGGTTACGTCCCCTATGGAGCGGGAGCCGTCGTGCACAAATTCGGTTTTTTGAAGGAATTCGTGACTGAACCGGCCCCTTACGCGCTTGATGGTATCGTCGAGGATTCAAGTCCCCACTTGGGCCAGTATATTATGGAAGGCTCAAAGCCTGGAGCTGCGGCAGCGAGCGTCTGGTTTACCCACCGCATGATTCCGTTGAACACGGACGGCTTTGGTGCACAGCTCTTGTCTCTCTGTGAGTTGGCTCGGACATTTTACCGGAAAATGGAGGCGCTTCGCTCGGTCTCGGGACATGTCGAACTTGTGCCGCTTTTCGCTCCGGAAACTAATGTTTTGGCATTTATCGTGACACCGAAGGGCGCAAAGGGCTTGTCTTCAGTAAATCGATTGACCCGGCAAGTATATCAGCGCTTTGGCGTGCGCGAGGTCGCCTCCATACAGAGTTACGATTATCTGGTTTCCCATACTCGCGTTAGTACAGATTCCCCGTTGCTAGACCACCCCGTGCTACAGGCGCTGGATAGATCGAAGGAAGTAAGTCTTGAGATCGTTCGCATCGTTATCATGAACCGCTGGCTTTCGGGCAATACGAGTAGCGGAGCTTCCTATATTGATGATTTTTTGGCTCTGGCCTATCGAGAGGCCGAGGAAATTGTCTTTAGTGCATAGTCAACTCGGCCTCTCACAGCCGGGCCGATGATAGAACCACCAATTCAAGAAAGTGGCGACGATAACGAACATTACGTAACCCACAAAAAAACCATTTGCGTTGCCCGACCCAGAGATGACGGCGCCAATGATGGAAGCAAAGACAAACGGACCATAGGCGGCTACCGCCGAGGTCCATCCCATTACTCCCGCCCGTTGGATCGGATTATGGGAAAAAATCATGGAATACTGACGGAAGGTGGCCGCATTCCCGATTCCAGTAAGAAAAAACAGTGCCAACATACACGTTACGAAAGCTGGAAATGCATCAAGTCCTGTAGGTGCGAATAGACCAAGCGAAAACATGATCAATGTAACGGCTGCAAGGCCCACTCCTGTAAACGTTGTCAATATCGCGCCGCCCGTCTTGTCCGAGACGAAGCCAAAAACCACACGGCTTGTGGAACCTATCAAAGGCCCATAGAAAGCGAACTTCAATGGATCGGGTGCATCGGGAAAACTTCCGTACAGACTTTTGATCATGAGCGGGAAACTAGCTGAGAGTCCCGCGAAAGATCCGAACGTCATTACATAGATAATTGTGCAAAACCACGTGTGTTTGTCCTTAAAGATCTCCAACTGCTCCTTGAAGGAAGCCCGGACGGGAATACTCCTTAGCACCACCCAGCAAGCGACGGTGAGAACGAGCAGTAGGGGTACGTACCAGAAGGCGGCGCTTTGAAGGTAGATTTCTTTGGTGGCAATGACCTGTCCGGCTTTATCCTTTGCGGAGAAGATCTGAGCGGCACCGACGGTCCCGACACCCAATACGATAGGCGTCATAAACTGTGCAAGGCTGACTCCGAAGTTTCCAATGCCCGCTTGGATGCCGAGTACCGTCCCTTGAAGTCGCTTAGGAAAGAAAAGACTCGTCGACGGCATATGCGATGAGAAGTCTCCGCCGCCAAACCCAGCCAAGAAAGCCAAGACTATAAAGACCCAAAATGGCGTCGCAGTATCCATCACCGCAAGGCCAATCCCTATGCAGGGAATGACTTTAATCAGGGTCGAGAACGTCACGACATTTCTAGTTCCGTAAATCGGAATCAAGAAAGTATGAAGGATGCGAAGGGTTCCCCCGGCAAGCCCTGGCATCGCAGCAAGCCAAAATAACTGTTGCGTTGTGAACTTGAACCCAATGCCGGGTAACTTCACCACAATGGCGCTGATCATGAACCAGGTGGCAAACGACAACGTGAGTGACGCCGTCGTCACCCAGAGGGTCCTCCATGCCCTTGCTTTTCCCTCGGTCTCCCAGAATTGCGGCTCTTCAGGCATCCATTTTTCTAGCCAGGTAGTCATTACCGTCTCCTATAGCTGGGCGACCCATTGCGCGTACCAGAACGTCGGATTGAAATTCCCAAGCTCCGCCTTCAAATATTCCCCCGGTAGAAGAACCCCGCCACCAAGTGTAGCGGTAATCTCCTTGGATATTGCGTAGGACACAATGAGATCGAGCTCCGAACCTACAGCACTTGAGGTATTGGTGCCCGTACCCAACGCCGTACTGCCGTTAAGTTTGTAGGCCGGCGCTGATGTTGATGTTCGCATTAAATAGTGAAAATCAAACTGCGCGGTAAGACCTTCGGTTGGTACCGCCGTCAGATGAAGCACTCCGCCCTGAATATTTCGGCGGCCGAAGATATCCGCAATCCCAAGGTACTTGTGAGCCAATGGATAGAGCTGGTCATAGGTCGACCCGGCCTGAAAGACTTCTAGTCCGATGCGGCTCTTAAAGGGAGCGTCGAAGTTCCATCCCACTTCAAGGTCAATTTGGTAGGCGGCTCCGGCATCGGTAAACTGAGAACCTGCTTCCTTGGTCGCCTCCACCCGATAGTCTAAGGCTCCAAATCGGTCCTTAACTCTCGCTCCCAACGCAAACAGCTCCCGGTTACTTCCCGTGGTTTGATCCTGCCGGTAGAGCAAATAGAGATCCGTCGCGCTGAATCCCAAGCCAAAGTTATTAGTTGAGTATAGTCCCAGCAGGTCGCCGTCCCCCGCTCCCTGGGCCGTCGCGGTAACTTTCGAGGCGAAAAGTTTACTATAAAACAAATCTACTGACCCTAAACCGTGAGAGTAACGAGCCCGAAGGGCATCAAAGCTTCGTCCGACATTGTCCCAATCAAGGCCGCTCAGCACTAATTCGTCGCCGTACGACAAAAGCTGCCTTCCGAAAATGAATTGAAGGGTTTCGCCGGGATGATACTCGATAGTGGCCTGATGAATGCCTAGAGAAGTGTCGAAGGTAGCGCCGCTGGTGGCCTGGCTAGCGTTGGTCGTCGTTGTAGTCCCCGGAAATTCTGGCTTGCCGAAGGCCTTGGAAAACTGGGGTTGTACGAAGAGGGAAAGTTCTGAACCCTTCGATAATCTTACTTCAGGACGAACTCGAAGGAGAAAGGCGGAACGCTCGGACGCGTAATCAGTTCGCTCGCTTCTTTCAAACCGCAGCCTCCCTTGCCCTCCGACGGTGGTTTTTATCAAGGAATCCGATTCGACTCCGATGGCTTTTAGGGAAAGGAGTGACAGAATCCCCAATAGAAATATTCTCTTCACGTTTCCTCCCTATTACTTTTCAAATCGTTGCATCAGAGTGGGTTCTGTTTCATGCATCATCTTTTGAATCACCCAATGCATCCACCCCAAACAAGCGCCGATTAAAATTACAAAGAACACCCAACACGTGGTCCAAATTCCGGTATCTTCCAACAGATATCCAAACAAGATGGGGCACAGAAACCCGCCCAATCCGCCCACGACTCCGACAATTCCCCCCACTACCCCGACATCGGATGGAAAGTAGGTGGGGATATGCTTATAGACAGCGGCCTTTCCGATACCCATCAAAATTCCAACCACGAAGACTAGAAAGGTAAAGATCCAAACATTCGCTTGGAAGTAGATGTGAGTTACTCCCTTTGCGAGTAGCTGTTTCTTTTTGACGACGCTACCCACTTCAACGACCGGCTCCTGCCACGAACGAGATGCAGGAAACACCATCGTTTCCGTTTCCTGTTTCACAGACTCGCGCGCCGCTTGAACCGTGTATTTTCGCTCTCCGTCCACCACCACTTCACTTGGCGATACACTGGTAACCTTGCCCCCGTACTTTGCCTGAACGCCTGGACCCGGAGTGTAAACGTCCATTCTCGGAAAGATCAAAAGTGCGCTGCAGATTAAACAGATCGTAAACACCCAGTACATGACACGTCTTGCCCCGTAGTGATCGCTCATCCACCCGCCAAGCGCGCGGATAACCCCCGAAGGGAGGCTGAAGATCGAAGCCAAAAGACCTGCGGTGACAAGCGACATCGAATAAACATTCACGTAGTAGGGAATGAGCCACTGAGCGAGGGCAACAAACCCGCCAAAAACGTAGAAGTAGTAGAGACAAAAGCGCCACACCCGAACATTGGAAAGAGGCGCGAGTTGCGCTTTCAAAGTTTTTCCTGTGCTTTCAACTTTCCGAGGATACGTGAAGAAATAAAAGAAGATTGCGGTTGCCAGTAGGACTAGCGAATAGATCCATGGAAGGCGGCGCCACCCTTCAGGATTCGCACCATGCTGAGTTAGCAATAGGAGGAGCGAAGGGGCGCCGAGACTAGTGAGCGCGGAGCCCGCGTTGCCGGCGCCAAAAATGCCAAGCGCTGTGCCTTGGTGCTCCTTCTTAAACCACAGCGAAGTATAGGCAATGCCAACAGCGAAAGAGGCTCCAGAGATTCCAAATCCGAGCGAGGTAAGTAGGAACTGACCGTAGGTATTGGCGAGGCTCAGCGTCCACATGAAAAATGAAGAAAGGAGTAAGAGACCGATGAATATCGGTCGACCACCAAAGCGATCGGTCAAAAGTCCCACTGGCAACCGAAGAATGGACCCAGTGAGTACGGGAATTCCGATTAACCACCCGACCTGCGAGTTGGTCCACTCGAAGACCTTGGCCTCAACTAGGTAGGTGACCAAGACACCATTTAGCATCCAGGCAGCAAAGCAAAGTGTAAACGCAAGGGTGCTTGCAAATAAGACAGATACCGCCTTGCGATCCTCAAACATCGAACCTCCCCTATCAACAACAGGCTAACATTGCAGATGGGGGCTGGCCTTGATGTTTGGAGATGAATGGCTTGATAATTATCAAGTTTTCCGGCCCTGGAATGCGCTAAGTTTACTAGATGAAGAAGCTGCTCGAAGGCATCGTAGAATTCAGGCGCACCAAAGTCCCAATCTACCGAGAACGGTTTGCCGACCTAGCCCATGGCCAGTCACCCCGATTTCTTTTCTTCGCCTGTGCGGATAGTCGCGTCATAACCACCATGATCGCCTCCTCCGAGCCGGGGGATATTTTCCTGGTTCGCAATGTGGGAAATCTGATCCCAATGTTCAATCCCGGGGGGCAACCCAGCGGAGAAGTTTCTGAGGGCGCCGCTATTGAATTTGCCCTCTCTCGATTTGATATTTCGGATGTTATTGTGTGCGGCCATTCCGAGTGTGGGGCGATGCTTGCGCTCAGCGAAGGGAGGGAACAAGTGAACTTGCCCTCATTGCGCACTTGGCTCTCCTATGGAGAAAAGGCGCTCAAGCGTTTGGAAGAGAATCGCGATTTTTGTCCGGAACTCCCTTTTCACAATCGGCTCAGCAGGATCAATCTCTTGCTGCAACTAGAAAATCTAATGTCTTACCCTCTAATTGAGAGCAGAGTTCGCATGGGCAAAATGCGTCTCAATGCATGGTGGTTCGACGTCGCAAAGGCCGATGTCTATGGCTATGACGGTGACACCAAGTGTTTCGTGCTCATCGACGAAACGGGGGCGGAACATTTCATTAATAAACTTGAGCGAAGACCCTAGTTGCGGTCGGGATAGAAGGTTTCCAGGACCTGCCTCAATGCTCGGCAAGCGTCTACGGTTGTAAAAATACCGACAAGTTTTCCGTCATCGTCGCGAATGAGAGCGCACCCATATTTTTCTTCGGCCATCGCCGCTACGACTTCGTCTAGGTTGGTCTGGGGAGAGACGGAGAAAGGGTCAGGTATCATGATGTCTTCCGCAGTAAGTACATTTTCGCCCGTAGAACCAAGCGCCGATTTGACACTTCTATCACTGATGATACCGACCAAAGCCTCGCCCTTTTTCACCGGCAGATGGCGAACGCGGTTCTGACGCATTAATTCCTGAACTTCTTTAAGCGGAGTTTCAGAAGCAATCGTATGCGGCGTAGGCGTCATGTACTCTCTTACCTGCGGCATTTTTGTGGGCATCTAATAGTTTCCTTCCTCTGCTACGCGGCTAGCCCCATCAAGAATGAGGGTTTCTCAAATTGAAAGGGAAGCGGTAGCTCTACTCTCCACTCTCGATCGCGAAGGAGTCGCAAAAGATCGGTAGTAGTGATGATACCGACAAGACTCTGATTTTTATCGATGACCGGTAGGCAGTGGATACGGCGTTCGAGCATCAGATCTACAGCAGAGCCGATCGATGTGGTCGGAGAGCACAGGACAACATCGGTCACCATGGCTTCGCGCACTTTCGTTGTGCGTACCTTAATTCTTCCGCGTCGTTTGTGGGCGTGGAGCAGCACGTCTCTGTCAGAGAGAATGCCCACCACCTTGCCTTCCCGAACTACCGGAACGTGCTGAATCTCGAGGGCCCTCATCGAATCGTAAGCTTGGACGAGATCGTCGTCCTCAGTCACAAAAACAACCCTCCGAGTCATTTCCGCATTGACCGTTTCCATAGCGTCCCCTTTGTCTGGATATTAGTGCAAACGATGTACCTGCCATTTCGTGGCTGCCCAGGACTACGGGGCAACCAAATCCAGCTCATTTTGTCCCACGTAGAGACAACTCGTCCCATTCAGAGCACAAAATTCATTTTTCGGCTCTCACATCGACCTCAAATGCCACATCGAGCGTTTTTCCCATCCCCAGGGATAATGTCTTCTCAATCCCGTGCCTGCAGGGAAGTCGCGCCTGAAATGATTTCATCTCCTCAGGCGAGATCACAAGTTGAACTGCGCTACACGAAAGGTCGATCACCATTGCCTGATCGAGCGGTTTCTTGGCTATCGTCACTACGAACGTAAGAGGAATCGTTTCCAATTGGACGTAGTCGCCCTTGTTGAGTTTCTCAAATTCTTCCGCAGTGACTCGAAAGCGGATCTCACCATCGGCAAATCGAATATTCATGAATGACTCCTTGTAAGCTCTGCCCAATCGTGGGGCGTATTTGCGTTTGCAAGCGATCGCACATCGGATGGCGGCGCCATTGTGACGAAGCCAAGACTCTTCAACAAGCCATGAATCGACTCATTTTGGCCGCACCGAAAAATTAGGTCTTCGTTCAACCGAAAAATAGCCGGAAGCCAGTTTCCCTCAAAGCAAACGGCATTTGGTTTGTGCCCGTTGAAATAGGTGACGAGCGGGCGAAGAGAGTCTGCTGTCAGGAGTGGTAAATCAACAGGGACCACGAGAAGGCCTTCGCAGGAATCAGAAAGACACTCTCTCGCGGTACTCGCTACACCACCTACCGGTCCTTGAAACGGCTTGAGATCGGGAATGAACTCGACACCAGGGACCTCCCCGCTAACGACCACACGTTGAACGAACGGCTTGAGCTCATGAAGCACCTGTCGAGTGCGCTCGATCATGCGCAGTCCGCCAATCGAAAGCAGAGCTTTGGACGTTCCCATTCGGCGGCTACGCCCGCCGGCTAGTATCACCGCTGTGATGCTCAGACGTCCCTCCATGCTGACATAATTCATGACCCTTGAGCCATTCGCTGTCCCCATCTACGTAATGCTCTTGCTTCCAAATCGGAACCCGCGTTTTAAGTTCCTCAATAATATAACGACACCCTTCGAACGCTTCGCTACGGTGCGGGGAGCTTACGCCGATTGCCACGCTGATTTCGCCAACTCTCAGACGGCCCGTCCCGTGCAGCACGACGGCATCAATTGCATCACCCCATTTGGATCTTGCCTCTCCAATAATTGTGGTGAGTTCCTTCTCCGCAAGGGCCTTATGGCATTCATAGCTAACAGCCGTTACGATTCTTCCGTGGTTGAGGTTTCGAACCGCGCCAAAGAAAAAGGCAATTCCCCCGTGCGATGGATTGTTGAGGGCTTCGCTAACTAGCCCCGGCCGCACGCCACCCGCGACAATATCTATCTTGGTGAATGGAGTCTCCGTCACGCTTAACCTCCACACACGGGGGGGAGAAGGGAATATTCGGGAGAACTACCCAACTGCTCCCGCTCCGAAAGTACCCTGTCCGTCGCAACTGCGGACGACATTAGCTCAGCAACGCCCGGAAATTCGGGACAGCGCCGATGTAATTCCTCGGCAACCGCTGCACGAAACTCCTTTGGGGTCATCTCCGGATGGGTGACCACTCGGAGCTCGTCGCCGATAGCATATTGCTTTAGCTTACCGAAAAGAAGAACGCGTGAGTGAGACGATGTCGTCATAGAATTCCTTCCTTGGATGACCAGCTATGGAGAGGATAAATATCGATTTCTGATCCATTCACCACACTATCCCCATCCTCAGGCAAAACGGCCCAGCAGTTTGAAGCGAGACACGGAGCCACGCGAAACGACTCCTGTCCGCGCAGAATCTTTACGGTCCGAAGCGTCTGCGTATGGGACAACTCGGCCTTTAAGAAGCACCGAATCCCCAGAGGCTTCTTCGTGTCATTCTCCAAAACGGCTCGGTATGGCCGTTCTGGAGATAACCCTTGAAGGGATCTCAGATACGGCTCAACGAAAAATCTCAAACCCACTGCCGTCGAAACTGGGTTTCCTGGTACCCCGAAGAATGCCGTCTTTCCCAGCTTAGCAAACAGGAGTGGCTTTCCGGGGCGAATGGCGACTTTGTGAAAAAGAATTTCAGCACCGAGATCTCGAAGTGCAGGTGCCACGAAATCATAGCGACCCATTGAAACCGCTCCCGTGGATAGGATGACATCCACGTTTCTCCCGAGCTCAGTTTCCATGAGGCTTAAGAAAGCTTTCGGATCATCCGCGATTACTCCGAGGAATCTGGCGTCAACGCCAAGGGCGTTCAGCTCCGATAAAAGGTAGGGAGCTGTGGAATTGCGAATTTTACCGGTTCCAGGTCCCGCATCGGACGTAAGTTCTGCGCCCGTGGAAACCACCGCCACCGTGGGTTTGCGGTACACGGAAACGGAATTAATCCCCAAGGCAGCAAATGACATGAGGTGTTCCGGATACACTCGCGTTCCGCCATCCGAAACCTCTTTTCCCATCTGAAAGTCTTCTCCTGCTTTACGAATGTTTTCGCCGGCACGGACTAGTCTTGAAAACTGAATGGTATCGCCCTCGCGGGTAGTTTCTTCGACCTTGATGACGGCGTCACAATCAGGGGGAACCACGGCACCCGTCATGATCTCCCAACACTCGTTGGGTCCTGTCTCACAGTGCTCTCTAACGGCATCGCCCGCCGCAATGATTCCATTCACACGCATTCGAAACGGACCGGATTGTGAGGCAATATGGCGTGAAGACACTGCGAAACCGTCCATCGCGCTGTTGGTAAATGGAGGAAGCGCCTCAGGACTTAAGATCTTGGAGCTTAACACCCTCCCCAGTGACCGCTCATAAGCGACTTGCTCCTCGGGCACCGGGGAAGCGGTAGAAATGATCTGGTGAATGGCGTCGGGGAAAAGAATCATAAAGGTACCCTCTTGGAAAAAAGTAAGTAGGAAGCGCTCGCTGTGATTATTCCAAAACCTAGCGACCACAAAAGATTTTGAGAAAGCAGAGCGACCGTCCCCATGATAATGAGGGTCGGTCTCAAGGCCGGAACCCTCCAAGAAGGAGCGGCCAGCTTCACATGGTGATACCCAACAACTCCGAGCAAAATGCCTAAAAGAAGCGGGGGATAATTCAACAGCGTCCTGCCCCAAACGACTTGTGCGCCCGCGAGCATGAGACAAAAGGCTCCGATAATCAGATTGCTAGACCAATGGTAGCTTCCCCCTCGAACATGCGCCGTGACTCCCCCCGAACCGTGGCAAAAGGGAAGCCCCCCAAATGTAGAGACGGCGATATTTCCAAATCCGATTGAGGCCAGCAATCCGGAAATGGACACTCGGTGAGCTTTCTCGCCGAAGTATCGAAGGGCTACGTCATGGGTGGCCAGCACTGAGTTGGCACTCGTCAAAACAACCTGGGGAAGGGCCAGGGCCAAGATAAAATCCCAGCGAACCACAGGGACCGCGCTAGAAAAGCCGATCGTTTCGGAAGGACTTAGCGATATTCCAACGATAGTCCCTCCAGCGGCCAACAAACCAAGAAGTGACAGACCGAAGAAATGACTTACTAACCAGGCGATACCGCACGCTCCTAGGATGAAAAATGATTGGAACAGATCGGGATGAATGAACGTTTCTAAGCCGCCTTCGAAGGCTCGCCTCAAAAGCATTAACCCCAGTCCCGCCTGAATCCCGTGTATCAAATACGAGGGAACTCGATCTGCAAATCTATCGATTCTAAAGAGAAGAAGAGCCACACAGAAAAGACCAAGGACGGCGCCCGCCCACCGTACTTCCAGATAGCTCGCTCCCGATACCACGGCGGCAATGGCGATGGCCTTCAGAGGTTGCACTGACATGGGAACTCGAAACCACAGACCAGAAAAAATGTAGATTATTCCCGCAGAAGCAAAGAGCATCGCCGAAGAAAATCCGGATCGGTTCGCAAGCGCCGCGATGAGTGGAAATAGGATCGCGCCGTCAGCGAAGGCACCCAACACATTTCCAAACCGTTTAGCCATGATTTCCTCCCTTAACGATGTGCAGGGCATGGGGAATGAGATCCGTGAGCGCAGTAAGCCCTTCCGCCACCGCCTTTGAGCTTCCAGGAAGGGCGATAATGAGAGTCTTATCTAAAACGAAGCTTGAAGAGTTGCTGAGCCAGGCCGATTGTAAGCGTAGCGATCCCTTCTGGCGCAGAAACTCGCCAACGCCCCGCATCTCCTTGGTAGCAATCTCTTGCAAGGCATCGATGGTAATGTCTCGCGGCCCCAACCCCGTGCCGCCCGTGGTGATAATGAGGCGATTCCCTCTCTCTACAAGTTCCCGAACCGTGGACTGTATGCGCTTTTTATCGTCGGGAACAACGTTGCAACCTGAAACCAGAGCCCCATTGTCCTTGAGCCAATCTACGGCGAGCGGTCCCGATTTATCTTCTGATCTCCCCTCGGAAACGCGATCACTCATCGTAACGACTGCACACTTCACGGCAGTTAATCGCTGTGGAGAGCTCTGTGGTTTTGGTTGAGCTACGACGGATTCTAGGTTGGCCTCTGGATGCTTCCAAATTCCGTGCTTTCCCCCTTCTTTATAATTGAGCCTTACCTGCTCCAATACGAGAGCTGGCTCAACCATTTTTATAAGGTCATAAAGGCACAAGAGAGCGACACTGGCGCCAACGAGGGCCTCCATTTCCACACCGGTTTTCGCCGTCGTAGAGACCTGACAAGAGACACGAACTGCCGCACTTGGCTCATCCAATTCACAATGGACTCGCACCTCTTCCAGGGGGAGTGGATGACAAAGTGGCAGTAGATTCGACGTCTGTTTCGATGCCGAAATTCCGGCAATCTCCGCAAGGACTAAAGCATCTCCTTTTGGAAGTTTTCTATCGCGAACCAGTCCGAACGCCGCGGGTGACATTCGGATCGTTCCCGTAGCTTCAGCCCTTCTCTTGGTCGGTGCCTTATCGGTAACGTCGACCATGTGAAAATTGGGATGGGGCTCACTATCCGCCCATGGCTGCGAGGTTTCGCGTGGATCCATAATCTCCCTCATGTAGTGAATGTGAAAAATTCTTCTGTCCCAGGGCGCAAAGAACGAAACTCTTCAGTTCCTCTCTCTGCGCATCATTCTGCAGCAGGGGCCTTAACGGCAGATTTCCCTTTCCAAAAAGGCAAAGCTGTAAATCGCCTTGGCTAGTCACTCTCAGTCGATTGCAAGAATTGCAGAAATTGGTGGAATAGGGCCGGATGAGGCCGATCTTTCCCAGAGCGCCCGGTTTGTCCCAGACGTCCGCAGGCCCTGCCGTTTCCTCTCGCTCCATTCGATTCCAACCTCGATGGGGAAGAAGCGTTTCTAGAAACCCAAGGGAGAGATGCCGTTTCGCAAAAAATTCGCCGTTGTCCTTTGTAGGCATGAGCTCAATGAATCTAACGTCAATTGGCGCACGTTCGGACCAGAGAAGAAAATCCCCGATTTCATGTTCGTTAAGGCCTTTGAGGACAACGACGTTTATCTTGATTTGGCTAATCCCCGCATCTTGAGCGGCCCGAATGCCCTTCAGTATTTCCGGCAAACGATCTTGCCCGGTGATTACAGCGAATTTTTCTTGAACCAGGCTGTCGACGCTCACGTTGATCGCGGAAATCCCGTTCCGCTTCAGCTCATGGGCCTGCTCGGCAAGGCGATAGCCGTTGGTTGTCAGTGCGATCTTTTCAACTCCAGAAATGCCAGAGATGTCCTTCGCTACTTCGACCAGGTCGGGGCGAAGCGTGGGCTCTCCCCCCGTTAGTCGGACTTTACGGATTCCTAGTTCAGCTAGGGCCGAGACAAGCCTTCGAATTTCAGGGCGTGAAAGGTGTGATTGGTGCAGAGCCTCTTTGGGATTTCCGTTGGGCAGGCAATAGACACATCGAAAATTACATACAGGAAGCAATGACAGGCGAAGATAGGAAAACGCGCGATTGTATGAATCAAGAATCAACTTGTCTCTTCCTTTCCAAATCCGGGAGGTAAAGGTGTTTCCACTTTTACCCTGGCAGCGGTTCATGCTGCGGCAAACGGAACGTACGCTTTAGGCGATTAGCCCACGCTTGCTCGGAAGAATGATGACTCCCTTTTAGGGAAGTCTCTATGCCCTCATCATTGCAGAAGGGGACTGGTTTTCAATTTGATCTCTGTCCTGAGAAAGCTTGATAAAAATCAAGCTTTTGGCGCCCACATTAGGTCCATAATCTAATGAAATCCTTCTATTAATTTGCTTAAAGGCTTCAGATAATTATGTCGAAAAACTAAGTGAGGCGAACCCCAGGTTTCTGGGGCTCAATGAGCAGTTTGAACTCGCATTTGGACACAGATCGGAACGCAATTGGGAAACAGTCAACTAAAAGACAAGTCTCCGCAAGACCAAGCGGAGACGCTCGCCCCAAAGCCAATCGTATTTCCGAGTCGTCGCCTGGTCGCGTTCTGGCCCACAGCGAATTTTCCGAAAGACCTTCGCCAAGCACTTGAGGCCCGAGGATTTTGGATTGATGTCGTAGCTTCCCAAGACGGTTTGTTTGAACTCATTGCCAATCACCGAGTTGACATCGTGTTTTACTACGTCGCCCCAGCAACAAACGAGTGGAAGGAAGACCTTGCCAGAATCCTTCGCGACTCGATGTCTACCCGATTCGTTGCGATGATAGAATCGCCAACGCCTGTCACCATTGTTCACGCCATGAAACTCGGTGCAGCCGGTGCCTTTGGAATTCATGATTCAACGGATGCTCTTCTCAATGAATTGGCAATGGATGCGCCTGTTCCTCCGCCCATTGCACCTCTCAGGCTTCAGTCAGGGACAATCTTAGTAGGTCAGAGTGAATCGATTCGCCATTTAAGGGCTCTAATGGAGCGCCTGCAGACCGCCGATTCCACGGTGCTAATTACCGGTGAATCGGGAACTGGAAAGGAACTCATCGCCCAAGCAATCCATGAAAGTTCTCAGTTCAAGGAGGGGCCTTTCAGGGCAGTGAATTGCGGTGCGATTCCGGAGAATCTCCTGGAGTCTGAGTTGTTCGGACATGTGAAGGGTGCCTTTACCGACGCTAAAGTAGATCACAAAGGAATTTTTGAAGCCTGTAACGGCGGTACGCTTCTTTTGGATGAAGTTGGCGACATGCCCATCCTGCTTCAAGTGAAGCTGCTCAGGGTTCTAGAGGAAAGACAAATTACCCCGGTGGGCTCGACGGAACCAATCCCAGTGAATGTCCGCGTTCTTGCGTCTACGAACCGAGAGCTCGATGAATTAGTCACCGAAGGAAAATTTCGCAGGGACCTTTTTTTCCGGCTTGCCGTTGTGCGGTTTCGTTTACCACCGCTTCGTGAGCGTCGTGAGGATATTCCGCTGCTGGTAAATCAATATCGGGAACACTTTTGCAAACGATTTGGCCGGCCCATGCCACCGATCTCGTTTGAAGTCTGGAGTCGGCTCCTCGCTTATAACTGGCCGGGCAATGTTCGCGAACTTCGCAATGTGATTGAACGAAGCGTTGCGCTCTCCGTAGATGGAAATCTGAACTTAGAAGACGTACTGCCAGAGGCGAAAGAAGAGAAACTCGCTTTCCCTCAATTCTGTCCTCTGAATCCCGTAAATACAAAACCGGCAACGTACCAGGAAATCAGAACCTGTTGCGAGAAGAGCTACCTCACGCGGTTACTCCAACTTTCTGAGGGGAACGTTTCCGAGGTGGCGCGTCTCTCTGGCCGCCATCGAACCGAGATCTACCGCCAACTCGAAAAACTGGCCTTAGACCCCAAGAAGTTCCAGAAATCCTGACACAAAACCCTCCAGGTTTCTACCTGTACTGTAGGAGTGCCCAACGTGATAACGCCCTGTATTCATTACTATTATGAAACCGCCATAACTCCGCTTCGGCCTGAATCGAGCCTATCCAGCCAGATAAGAAACCAAATGGGCATCTCCGTCTCGGATGGCCCCTCGTTTGCACTATCTAGAAGTGAGACGAAAAACAAAACAGGTTTCCCCGGAGCTTAAAGACATACATCGGGTTGGCAGTGGACGTGCTCCGCGCGCCGGGGAGCGGGAGGTACTTATGAAGAACGTAACAAGATGCATTTTTTGCATCAGCTTAGTGGCGGTGTGGTCGTTCGCAGTTTACGCGGAATCGGCCTCGGGCGAGGCATGTGATTCCGGACTTGTGATCGAGTTAAATCAGGATCTTCGAACCGAAGCTGTAGGGCTAAAGGAGTTCCTCGAAACCAGGAAGCAGAGCAGACTAACCGGTAGGGATCGCGTGGAAGCGTGTTCTCGATGGTCCGTAATGAACTCCTATGCAAAATCCATGGCCAAACACTTTGAAAATGCGCCATCATCGGATTCCGCGGCAACGATGGTGGACCATTTGAGATCGGACCTTGAAGGTAATACGGATTGTTGGACAAACGCCAATCCGCAGCTGGCCAGTATGGCGGAAGGGGTCCGCATCGTGATCTCGCGAGCCACGCGGCTTGGCACTCTACTTTCCCTACCTCCCGCGGAGAGAAAGGAGATCAATCGAGAATTCTCATCGGAGCGTTGACAAGTTGTTTTTTTCAAGCGGTCGGGATACTTGATAGCGGATGGCCCTAGAAACTTCAGAACTTGCTCGTTATGCGCGGCACGTATCTCTTACGGAGATTGGCGTCGAAGGACAAGAGCGCTTAAAGGCGAGTCGGGTTTTGGTAGTAGGGGCCGGAGGCTTAGGTTGCCCGGCCGCTCTTTATTTAGCTGCCGCTGGAGTCGGAACGATTGGGATTATTGATCCAGATCGAGTTGAACTCTCAAACCTGCAAAGACAGGTCCTTTACCGTGAAAGTGACATCGGCCTTAATAAAGCGGAGGTCGCCGCCACTCGTCTCGGGGAACTCAATTCCAGTATTCGAGTTCGCACCTACTGCGAAGCTCTCCAGGTATCGAATGCGAATGCGCTAATCCAAGGGCACGATCTCGTTCTCGATGCGACCGATAATTTTGCTACACGCTATCTTGTAAATGACGCCTGCTTTTTTCTGAAACGCCCCAACATCTTCGCGTCCGTCACACGTTTCGAGGGACGGCTCTCGCTCTTTTGTTCACCCGAAGGCCCGTGTTACCGCTGCCTCTTTCCTCAGCCACCACAGGAAATCGTCCTAAACTGTGCCGAGGAGGGAATCCTGGGCGCGGTGCCAGGAGTTTTGGGGACCCTTCAAGCGCTGCTAGCCCTACGTACGATACTTGGCTTGGGGCAATCGCTTCATCGTACTCTACAGATTTTCGATTTTCTAACCATGCAGTCACGTAATATTTCAATTGCACCGAATCCAGATTGCCCGCTTTGCGGAGCGAATCCGACGATAAAGACACTTGAATCAGTGGCAGCTTCCTGTGGCAATGCGCCTGAAATCTCGGCTGAGAAAGTACGCGCCCTTCTTGAGAAAGAAAGCGAAAGTCAGCTCATCGATGTTCGCGAAATTGCGGAATACCAACAGGGCAGTATCCCTGGAGCCATTTCAGTTCCGCTTTCCCGCATTCTTTCCGGAGAGGTTCTCCTTCCGACTGACAAAACCTTGATTCTTTTTTGCCGAAGTGGTCAGAGAAGCCAAAAGGCCGCTCAGAGTCTCTTAGGAAGAGGTTTCTCTTCTGTCTTCAGTTTATCCAAAGGTCTCGTTTCTTGGCCGGGTAAGTTGACGGAATCCGTGAATGAGTGCCTCTAAGGTTCATTTTATTCTCTACGTTCAGGACCAAGCACGCAGTACTGTTTTCTACTCGGCAGTTTTAGCCTCTAACCCATCGCTCAATGTCCCAGGGATGACAGAGTTTATTCTAACGGACGGTTGCGTTCTCGGGTTAATGCCCATCGCAGGAATCAATCGGCTTCTGGGTGACAAGATCAAGGATCCCTCACTGGCCGGCGAAATTCCGCGTGCCGAGATATATCTCTATTTACCCGATCCCATCGTGTACATTGAGCGAGCGAAATCGGCTGGGGCTAGAGAGCTTAGCGGTTTTGAGCCACGTAGTTGGGGTGATATTGCTGGCTACTACGCCGATCCCGATGGCCATGTTCTTGCTTTCGCACGTCGGCAGTAATTAATCGACTTGTTATTCGTCGAGCAACTCTTTAACAAAGCTTACTCGTCCAACAGATCGCGAACCTTGATTCCCAGGACCTTGGCGATATTTTCGAGCGTCGAGAGTTTCGGATCGTACCCAGGTTTAAAATAGCGGAAAACCGAAGCGGTGGGCACGCCTAGCATTTGAGCGAGGCGGTACTTGGAGATTTTCCTCTTCTCCATGATTTGAGCGAGCTTCAACCGCATACCTATATCCTAGGAGATTATATCTTGTAAGTAACGGTTGTTTTCTCGATATACATCTCTTAGGATAATACCAGTAATTAAAAAGGGGCTTAAGAGTTGCCACTCTCAAGCCCCTAATAACAGTAACCAGGCCGGAAGCCAGGCAACCGCCTTCATGTTGAGGGAGACGGTTGCCGTCGTCAACAACATGGAGGCATTCAATGTCAGCACACATCATTGCCGTCACGAATCAAAAAGGCGGAGTAGGAAAAACAACCACCACCATCAATCTCGCCCAAGCACTGGCTCTTCGCGGAGCGTCAGTGCTTGTCGTGGATACCGATCCCCAGGGGAACACCACCCAAGGGTTCGGCGTTCCACTGGAGGCTATCTGTAAATCGGTTAGCGACTTGATTCTGAATCGCGAGTTACCCGCCGACGCCGCTACCTACGCGGGGGATGGAATATCTCTCATCCCCGCTACCCACCGACTTGCCGAAGTGGAACGTGAGATGGTGGGGATGACCAACAGCGAGTTACGGCTCGCTCGCACGTTGAAGGCGGTTAGGGGGAAATACTCCGTCATTCTCCTCGATGTTCCGCCGACCTTTGGGCCGTTGATGAACTCTGCCCTTAATGCGGCGGATTCCCTCATCATCCCTGTCGATTCTGGCTTCTACGCCATGAACGGAATCAAGGACATGCTGGCCGAGATCGAGGAGATAAAGGTCGGCACTAACCCCGATCTCAGAATTCTGGGCATTCTGTTGACGCTAGCCGATCAAACACGAATGGCGGGGGATGTATTCGACGAACTTGTGGCGAGTTTTGGCGATAAGGTATTTGCCACTAAGATTCGACGAAACGTGAAGTTGAAGGAAGCTCCGGCGCTTGGGAAAACGATCTTCCACCACGCGCCAACGAGCACGGGGGCACAGGACTACCTTGCCCTTGCAGACGAAATACGCACGCAACTTGAGCTTCCTCAAAATGAGGTCGCTAAGTTTGAGCAACCTCAAATTGCACCAGCCATCCCAAGGGTAGCGGGAGGTGTGCAGTGAGTAAGAAGCCAAGCGACCTCCGTAACGCCCTGAAAAGTATGCGGGTAAATGAGCCGGTGCGGTTGTCGAAGGTCGCGCCGAGCTTCAAACCACCGTCAGAATCTCAAAAGGAGGCACCTCGAAAAGAGGTGCCTCTATCTGAGCCTTCTCGTCTTGAGGCTCCCGAAAAAGAGCAGGCTATAGTCGAGGTCACTCAGAAAGAGGTAGCTCACGGAGCGCTTGCTCAAAACGAGCGACCTCATATTGAGCGACCAGAGTCCGAGCAACCTCCGATTGAGGCAGCTCGCGCGGAGGAACCTCAATTTGAGATAGCTCAGTCCGACTCTGCGTTCTTTCGCCTTTCGCATCGGGTGTTCTCTGATCCGAAGCTACAGAGCATGTCCGGCGATTGCTTCCGTTTGTTTCTTTGGCTGGCGTCGAAGGCGTGGCGATATCCCAACTCAGATGGAAACGTCAGGGCCGCAATTACGTTCATTGAGGAGGGCACAGGTATGTCGCACGCCAACGTTTCTCGATGCCTTAAGACGTTGAGAGAGCTGAATCTCGTCCGCTTGGTCCAAACGGATTTTAAGCGTGGGAATATCTGGTGGGTATCTCCAATGGCCTGCCCTACTGGCGGAGGATCTGGAGTTAGGGGGCTTCCTAAAAAGGAGGCCCCTCAAACTGAGGCAACTCATTTTCGAAACGGAGCTGCCTCAAAAAGAGATGGAAGCTCCCCCAAAAAGAACACGGAGGTACCTAGAAAAGAGGGGGAAATTAAGAATTTAAGAAATATAAAAAAAATCAAAGAAGCGCAGCCGGTTTTTGTATCTGTTGCTCCAGAAGCCACATATCCGACGAACGAGGATTTCGACCAGGCTGTGAGTTTCTTTGAAACCGAAGAATCGGCTGATAGTCAGGAGCACGCTACGAAAGAGTTCATCGCCAGGGAACTATCGCACGGGTATCTACCGCCAAGCGCGGTGCTCCGTCGTCTAGTCGCCTACGACTGGTATTCAAAGCAAGTCCAATCAAATGCGTTCAGAACGGTGGCACAGGGTTAAGGGAATTTTTTTAAACTTTTCCACGCCAACGTTGGAGCACCCTTTTTACCCGAGCACGATCCCACGGTCCACCGCGACGGGCCGGCACTTTTCTCTCATTCAAAATCCCTGCGATACATTTCGACGTCTTACCCTCGTTAGCGAGCTTCAAAACGAGCCGGACGACTCGAATTTCGGAGGAATTGAGTTTCAACTGACCGATTACGACTTTGTATCCAAACGGCGGATTCCGATAGCGATAGTTGTCCGGTGCCCGGCCACGCCGCCCATTTCGAACACCGACTTTGCGGAGCCGGTGCAAGACGGCTTGTTTGGAAAGACCGATTCGCTCACTGATCTGTTGGGCCGAAAGACCCTCTTTTTCGTAAATTTCGGCGATAAATTCGGGAGGGATTTTTCTCGGTAGGTGTGTACCCTCAATAAAGTCGAACACATAAAGGGGTTCGCCTGTCGTCCGGGTCGGTCCACCAAGCGGGAAGGCCTGTCAATTCGATGGGGTTATCGAACCAATTTTAGCAGGACATTTAAGTACTTCGAGAATTGGGAATCGGGTTCGATAAGACTTATTTTGCAAGTCTCACTTTATCAAGCCGCTACTCTTCACCTAGCCGTCTGGATACTTCGACCATTTCGTGGCCAAATCCTTCGATAATACTTTGCTGAACTCGCTTAGACGGGTGGTTCTTATCACCCGATCGGATCATGGAAATATAAGCGCTTGAGATTCCAATCGACTCGGCGAAGTGTTTAGCAGTCGCTGAACGGCCGCTACTAGCTATTAACGCCCCGTTTCGCTGGGCCCAATTTAGGCTGCTATCCAAATACGTTGCAAACGAAGCAAAGCTGACTTCATTTAGCGGGACTCGTTGGTTTAAAACCAACCCCGTTTTTTCCAAAAAGAAATGTTCCCATCCGGAAGCCGTAGGCTCAGCTCCTTTAAATTTTCATGTCCAAACCCAAGGGCGATCCTTCGAATCACTCGATCAGAAGGTTTTTTCGTATCATGTCTGATACTGGAAAGATAACTTCCGCGAATATCTACGGCGCGTGCGAATCTCTCTGCCGTTACAGTTTCGCCGCTACCCAGCATCGACAGGTTGTTGTGCTCAGCCCACCGTAAGCTAGCTGATACGTACTCCCTAGGAATTGAACTGCAGCGCCTCAAGAGGCACTGGGCCCGATAAGACACATCCGAACGCAGAAACATTCGTAGCGGATTGAACGGCTATATCACCGGGTTGTTTTATTGAGCAGCGGAGCGCACCCTTTTCATAATGAAGATCTATTGTCCAGTTTAGGAAATCCGCAATGCTTAAAAACTCCCGTACGGCAATCGAACGTTCTCCCAGCAAAAGGTTACCACCTCATTTTCCGTCCAACCAGTCAGACGGCTCCAAATCCGGTTGTCGTTTTTGCTCAACATCGTCCGCCTAAGAAGCGGCAGCGAGTCGCGAATTTCGAACACAAGCATTGTGGCAAAGGCCGGAGTCACGCGGGAGCTTCCGATCTCCAATGTGGCGGGAACCAGCAAATCTAGTAGCTCGCCATCGAGATAGCTTGCGCGCTGAAGCTCTAAATCGCAATTACTGCTCGAAAAGGAAATGGAACACAAAACAGCGCTGACCACATAGAGATGGCACAGCGATTTTCTTTTTGAGTTGGGAAGGGCATCGGGACCCTTATAGTCTAAAAACTCAATATCACCTAGGCTTAAGCAGAAAACGCAGAACAATCAAGCGGTTATGCGGAAGAGCGACCCAGCTTACCATAGCCCCAAGTATCGTGATAATTCGGATATCGCCACGATTCTCCAAGGTCCACCAAGCAAACCAATAGCCGTACCGATGTTGGTGTAGTAATCTTTGAGGACTATGAAAAAAGCTTTTTTCGCAGTCTGTGTTTTCTCGTCTCTCCTCGGTTCGCACGCGCATGCCTCGAGCGTACTGGACCCAACTCTCAAAGGTTCTGCGATCGGATTACTTGTCGGTGTTGGGGCGGGCACTGTAGTTGGAGCTGCCACGCGCAATTTTGAGGCAGGAAGCTTGGTCTTTGGTTCGTGCGTGCTAGCGGGCGCCCTTACGGGTCTTGTTATTGGTGCTTTCACGAGCTCTTCCTCTGATGAAAACGTGGCCTTGCTCAACTTTGATCAGCGCACGTCGATGGCAAGTTGGTCAGTACCAGCGGTGACGCCGCTACTAACGGAAAGTAAGTCTTCCGGGGTATTCCTAAATCTCTTTTCTGCCCGAATCTTTTAGTCGCCCCAGTGCGCTTCCGTCTGAGTAGCTCCTAGACGATTCTAAGCGGTACTGCCCGTCAATTCGATTGGAACTGTCGTTCTTCCAAAGGACTAAATGGTTCATTAGGGCTTAGAAGTATATTGCTCCAAAAGCACGTTTCGGTTGACCCTTAATACCTTCAATGCCGACTTTCGATCAGCTTGAAGCCTCGCCGTACTGACAGCACCCACGAGCGAAGCATATAGTACTTGGGCCATCTCAATTCGCTTTGCGGTCGACTCGTTTGGGAAATGGAATTTCAAGGCGTCGGCAAACTGCCTGTAAAGACGCTCCATCTTATCTGCGAATAGCTTCCGCTCAGATTCTTTGCACCGGTTCATATCTGAACTCAGCGAGCTGAGGACACAGCTCGTCTCGACGTTGTCTAAGGTTTCTGCCGAGAGATGGGCTTCAATCATATCTCTCAGTGCCCTCTCCTTATCAGTAGCAATACGGCCCGCTATCTTCTGAAAGAGCACATCTAAATCGTGAAGGATGGCTTGGCTAAACAAATCGTCCTTAGACTTGAAGTGGCTATACAGTGCACCCTTCGTCAGACCCGCTCTATCCATGATGGAATCGGTAGCCGAACCTGTTCGACCATGAAGCTTGAAGTACTCCAGAGACGTTTCTAGAATCTTCTGGCGTAATTTCTCTTTCTCACCTTTTTTAGTCTTCATCGACACACCCTATTTTTAATACCGATCGGACTTAATTATTGACAGACCGCGCCGGGATTGTAAATATCCTTTTTAATACTGAATGGTATCAAAATAGGAGGTTCCGATGTTTGATCACGTGATGCTAATGGTCCAGGACAAGAAACGTAGCTTGAAGTTTTATGAGCCCGTACTAAACACCCTTGGCCACTCCTTAGTGCATAACTCAGACGAATACTCTGGATTTGGTGAGCCGGGTCGCATCCCACTTTGGCTCAAGCAAAAGAACGGCGAACGCGTAAGCCATCATGTTCACCTCGCCTTCTCGGCCGCGTCTCGATCAATCGTCCGCCAGTTCTACAACATCGCCCTTGAGCTAGGTGGAAGATCAAACGGAGAGCCAGGAGTCCGGCCGGAACACGGCGAAAATTACTATTCCGCGTACGTTTATGATCTAGACGGTCATAACATTGAAGCAGTCTGTTACCAAAAAAGCGAAGCATGACCTCTTTAAATTATCAAAGCGAGTTTGCCGGAAAAACTGTTCTTATAACAGGGGGCACCCAAGGCACTGGATTAGCTACCGCTAATCGTTTTGCCGAAGGTGGAGCTCGCGTTTTAGTGTGCGCTCGGAACGACTCAAGCGAACCTTCTTACGAGTTAATCCCTGGTGATCTATCCAATTTTTCAGGGTGTGAAGAGGTTGCGCGAGATGTTCTGAAGAAAAGCTCTTCGCTTGACATAATAGTTCACAGCGTGGGCGGCTCTTCGGCACATGGTGGCGGTTTTGCCAGCGCTAGTGACGAAATCTGGGCGCAAGAACTAAATATCAATCTACTGGCCGCCGTTAGGCTGGACCGAATGCTAGCTCCGGTGATGATTCAAAGGAAGTCAGGCGTGATTGTGCACGTTTCGTCGATCCAACGAAAGCTCCCTCTGTATGAATCGACCCTCGCGTATGCGGCCGCAAAGGCTGCATTAACTACGTATAGCAAGGGGCTTTCGAATGAATTGGCTCCAAAAGGTGTTCGAGTAAACTCCGTTTCGCCAGGAGGAATTGAGACCGAGGCAGCAAAACGAATGATTCGACGAATTTCTGAAGACCACACGATCACAATCGAAGAAGCGCGAACACAGCTTCTACAGATGCTTGGAGGAGTTACAATTGGGCGATTTAGTACTCCCGAAGAAGTTGCAGAGTTGATCGTGTTTCTCTGTTCAAGTCGCGCTTCGAGTATAACAGGAGCTGACTACGTGATTGATGGAGGGACAGTTCCGGTCATCTAATAGTGGCTTGGGTCGAGCAGTTCGAAGGACTAAACGTAGTAAGGCCCAAGTATCACCGGGAGTCCCGCAACCTCCACCGAGCGGGAATCTTTTTCAAATCGCTGATCTTATAGAATGGGTCCCATCGCGGCGACGGCATTGTTGCGTAGCCTGATGGCGACCGACCAGGCGGCAACATCATCCTGCGTGATTTCTTTGGATTGACCGAGATATTGCGTTTGGCGCTCGATGAGGGAAGCCGTTGTTTTTGGATCGTAGAGTAGAATGTTGTTTTCGTAGTTCAAATCGAAACTTCGCCTATCCATGTTAGCCGATCCGATAAGCGATACCTCCCCATCCAAAGTCAGCGTTTTGCTATGAAGCAGGCCGCCACGGTACTCGTGGATACGAACCCCGGCCTGTAGCAAATCCGCATAGTAGCTGCGGCTGGCCGCTCCCACCACAAACGAATCGTTGCGTTCAGGAAAAATCAGAGTGATATCGACTCCGCGCAGAGCGGCTGCCTCCAGCGCAGATTGAAGCGGTTCGTTGGGAACGTAATACGGGGTCGAGATAATGAGTCTATGCTGAGCCGCGTGAACGAGGGCTGTAAAGATTTCTGGCATCGCCGAGTCGCGGAACGTCGGACCGGTGCCAATGACCTGAGCGGAAAATCCCGGCGTAGCAGCTGCGAAAGGTTCGGTGATCAGATTGTCGAGGTTCTCTCCGGTATAGGCAGTCCAATCACTGGCAAATAGTTTCAGGTTCTGGCGGGCAACTGGTCCCTGCAGGCGGAACATGACGTCCACCCAGGGAGCGTACTTTGGTTTGACGCGAAATTCGGGATCTGCGCAGTTCTGGCTCCCGCAATAAGTTAGGTCCCCATCGATGACGAGTATCTTTCGATGGTTGCGGAGATCGATCCGACCGGTCAGGACTCTGGCCAATGGGTTTCCAATCGGCAAAGCGGTGGCTACATTTACTCCTGCCGACCGCATTCGCCTCCACTGTGAGCTGCGAATAAACGCCCGGGAACCTAGGCCATCGACCAGCGCTCGGCAACGGACACCACGCTTCGCTGCTCGCTGCAAGGCTTCTGCGATCTTGATCCCGTTGTTGTCTTCAAGCCAGATGTAAAACAGAAGATGAATGTGGTCTTTCGCAGCTTCGATGTCTGCGACCATGTGATCGATGGAAGCGTTTGAGTCCTTCATCAGAATTGCTTGATTCCCACTCACCGGCTGGAATCCACTAACCGAGGCCCCTAGATGAAACAACGGCCGGTAGCGTTCGGGAATTTGCGTCTCTACTTCCACCTCGGCTCCCGTGGGAATGGACGGGAGCGCCATGAATACTGTTTTCATTCTGGCCGCCTGTTTTTTCCCAATCGTGGTCTCGCCGAACAGGACATAAAGAATAATTCCAACAGCGGGTAGGGTTAGGATCACGACAATCCAGGCTACGCGCGAGGTGGGTTCCCGGTGCGGGCGCGTGAGAACGCGCAAGATGAATATAGTCTCGACTAGAAGGTGAGTCAGAATCAGCAGTGTGGTAGGGGGCATTCCGTTTCTCTCATTCGTGGACGTTGTGGCAGCCAGCTATAGCAAGAACGAGTGAGGATAGCGAATGATTTGTACCGGGATACCGGAAAAGGACCGAGGGTAAAGCTGGCCTTGCCAAGAATCTGCGGCCAAACCCTAATACTATCAACAAATTTTTGCGTGAAGGACTAAGCCTGCAGGGAGCGTTACACTCCCTGCAGCGAGGGCTTACTTCCTACGTGGCGAATAATTAAACACCTTGGCGTTCACCGGTGCTTCGACAATCAAATAGCAGGAGTAAAACGTTTCAGGGGGGATTGTTACAGAAGGAAGCGACTCAACCGAGCAGTAGAAGTCGCGGGACAGTGCCACCTTATCCCCACTGCCCTTACCCGAGTCTATCTTTTCGAGTTGCTTGTAGAGTGTTTCCGCCGCCTTTCCACCGATATGGAACGCGATACCTTTTCCATCCTCTCCGTCAATATTGAGGCCTCCTAGACCGGCCGGTGATACAGAAAGTCCGTGGGCAAGCCCTACCCAGGAAAATACCAAGAATCCTGTCAAAGTTGCTTTGTTCATCTGTGTACTCCTTTGACTCTCTCTCCTAAGACCGACGCTGGGTGCTGTCAAAGACCTACGGCACCCCTCATGATTTTGTGGATACGATCTGTAGACACATTTTGTTAGATGCACAGTTGTTTCGTTGCACCCGCTTCTCCAAGTGCTTATAGCAAATTAGGTCAAATTGAAGAGAGTGCCTGAAAGGCGCTCTTCTTTAAAAGGGGGACTCTTGAAAAATACCTATAAAGTAGCGCTGATTCTACTAGCGATTGTTGTTCGAATAGCCTCCGCACATCAGCATTTATCCACCAATAACATTGAGGCGATCCGACTCGCTGTTGGTAGTTTGGGCGAACGTTTCGAGCCTAAAGACACCTTCATTGTATTTGACCACGACAACACCTTATTGACTCTCACAACCGAGCTAGGGAGCGATCAGTGGTTTAGCTGGCAGGAAAGCCTGCTTTTTGGAGGAAACTCGGACTCAAAGCTCTTGCAGCAGACTCCTTTGACGATCTGATCGACGCACAAGGCCTGCTGCTTTCCATCGTTCCAATGAGGGTCCCCGACCCGAACATGCCGACGATTGTTAAGCAGTTTCAAAACTCCGGCTACCCCACTTTTATATTAACCTCCAGAGGACAGGAGTACCGGTATGCCACCCTGAGGGAGCTTTTTCGAAACGGATACAATTTTGCGATCACCGCTCCTCAGTTGGGCGTCGGTACATCCGAACTATGGATGCCCTACGAATCGACCACAGCGCACCAGCAATTAGGTTTGAGTGAGAGTGCAGGCTTTGATCAAGCGGAACTCAAGTCTTTCAAACTAAACCACCCGAGGCTCGTGAATTACACCCACGGGGTGTTTTTCACCGCCGGCCAGCATAAGGGTGTACTTCTGAGGGCTTTTCTTAGAAAGGCCAACGCGAAGCCAAAGGCTATCGTCTTTGTAGATGATAACTTGAAGCATTGTGAACGTGTTCAGACGGCCTTTAAGTATTCGGACGCGGAAGTCATTACCATCCACTATACAAAGCTTGACCCGTCGGTCGATGCCTTTGAGAATAGTGATAAGCGCCAAGTCATCAACGAATGGGAAGCCTTTCAAAGCGCTTACAAGGCACGTGACAAAAGCAAAGCGGAAAAGCTTTTAGTGATCTGCGATAGGAAGGAGGCGGGGTGAAGGTAGAAGATTTTGTTCCGTTTAGAGGACAACACTGTGAGGCTGTAGCGACTGGCTCGCTTCTGAAAACTCAGGGAATTGAGCTGTCTGAACCCATGATCTTTGGGATTGGAGAAGGGCAAGCTTTATCTTTCTTAACCTTCGGGCGCTGTCTCTCCCCTTTCTTGGGGGCAGGGTCAAACCGTTTGAGCTAACCGCCAATCTTTGCAAGAACCTCAACCTAAAATGCGAAGTTTTCGAAACATCCTCTAAACAAAAAGCGTGGAAGCTGCTGGAGGAGCCGCTCAAACAGAACATCCCCGTCGCCCTCCAACTTGACTGCTACTATTTGGAGTATTTTTCTCAGCCGATACATTTTGCAGGGCATTTTTTGGCCGTCTACGGCATCGATGAGAAATATGTCTATGTAGTAGATACGGTCCAACAAGGAGACCGCAACAACCCATTGCAGAAGTCGAGTAGGAAGAACATTGAGTTAGCACGTTTCGAAAAGGGTCCGATGGCCGCAAAGGCTCGAACCTGGACGGTATCGGGATCGTTCGATAGGAGAAACCTTTCAAAAGCCATTGAGAAAGCTCTTCGCAATAATGCTCACACTTATCTGAACCCAGCTTTTAAGGGCCTATCCTATTTGGGAATTCAAAAGCTGAGCAAGTCGATTCCAACTTGGCTAAAAGTGGCAAAGGACCCGGAAACGGATTTGGAATTGGTAGGCATCTTGATGGAACGAGCCGGGACAGGAGGTAGCCTGTTTCGCAATTTTTATCGGGATTTCCTGCTGGAGGCGCAAGAGTTTCTTCCGAAGTGGCAAGGCCCCCTCCGTGAGGCTCACTCTTTATTCAGTACGGCCGCCTCCCATTGGCGGTCGATTTCGGAGATTCTAATTCAAACTTCTAAAAGCCAAAACGAGGCACCTCTATTAGAGGCCGCGCGCCTCGCATCAGAGATTGTTCGCAACTAACAGAGCGCCATGGAACTCTTAGCTGGCCAGTGACCTGAATAGACTACGGGACGTAGGTTGGCCTGCCCTGTTTATCCACGCCGGGTACGAGTTCTGGAAACTTCTGTTTAAACTCTTCCCTCAAACGGTAGCGCTCTTTTGCGGCTTTGATATCTTTTACCTTATACTGCAGGCGCTGAAGCATGCGGAAGGTTCCCGCTTTTGAGGAATAATGTTCGCTTGCAAACGCGTACTCGACGTGGCCATCCTCCCCGATATCGAAAAGCCTTCCGGACAGCACATCCCGGACATTGAACGCCACGCCGTCTGGTGCAAACAAAAACTCCAAATTCTTCTTCCTTTCAATCGCGGCCGGCAGGTGTAAAAGCGTCGCCGCCTCGCCGGATCGAGCAAGGGGGGTTCCAATCCACGCATCCTTGGAGCTTCGGTCATAAAGATCGGCCGACACCTTGCTATGAGTCAGCGCCCCCTCCGGCTCGCCTTCATTTCGGCGTACGACAAAGTTTGGATTTCTCCAGTAAGCTCCCTTACCACTGACCCAAAGCGCCCGCTCCCCACTCTTCGCGGGGACAACGTAGAAGAACTTATCGGTAACCAAGAAGACTTCATGGGCCACGTCGACTTCACTAAACTTAGCCACGTAGCTGAGATAAATATCAAAAATTGCGTGCGGGCTGTCCTTCCAGTCGTGCTTTTTCTTGAACTCAAGTTGGGTGTAGCCTTTTTCTTTACTCGGCACAAGCGTCCCCAGTTGAAGATTATTTAGGTACACGCCAGTCCCGTCACCTGTCTGTTCAAGGACAAACAAGGACGAGCCGTACTTTTCTTTACTCTCTTTGAAAATCTCCTCACGAATAGCCATGTAGGGAGCGCTTTTCAACTTAAGTCTAGAATTCCAAAAACGTTTGTACTCGACGTAAATGCTAATCTGCTCTTTTCACTGAAGGTCCATCCCGGCAAAAGAACGGGACCGCTTGGGTAGATTGAGGCATCCTTTCTTTTTTACGACCGGCACTGGAGCAAGGAGATAGCGATAGCCCGATCCCGATTCGTGAGG
The DNA here is from genome assembly GCA_041391485.1 of Bdellovibrionota bacterium. Classification (GTDB taxonomy): domain Bacteria; phylum Bdellovibrionota; class FAC87; order UBA2466; family JACKAF01; genus JACKAF01. The sequence continues at coordinate 142,824 of JAWKNY010000001.1, forward strand.
CACCGCCTGGATGGTCCGCGGAATGGATTCCACAAAGCGAAGTCCCAGTAATTTATCCTTGGATCCTGTTCCCGGCCGCTTGGGCTGCTTAACCATCTCATTGTCACCGACAAGGTATTTGTCCCCAAAAGAAATTTTCCGTGGGCTTTGAGATAGAATCCATCCTTTTCTTGGTTTGGGAACTGGACATCTTGCAGCTCCGGGACTCCGGCCTTCCAGTCCTCGGCGCGATAGGTGATGACCGATCGCTTTTTAGTGGGGAGTTCCTGCCCTTCCCTCACCGGGGCTACAAAATAAACGCTTTCTACGGCTTTCGAGAGAGACAGAGCCGTTGGCAGAGGCCCTTCCCGTCGGGAGAAACCAAGCGCACTCCACCTTCATCGACGCTCAAAAACTGCCCGGTACCGCGGTGTCGGAGATAAAACCTGCCGGAAGGGGGAAAGGATCCTCCGCCAAAGAGACCTCGCTGAACGCGAGCGCGAGGAGTAGCGCTCCGAGGGCAGTTGGGCTCATTCTGAACGCTCATTTTTTCTTCCTCAGGTCTTCCGCTGTAGGTGTAGCGGCCACTGGACCTTTCGGAAATTTCTTCCCAGGGTGCAGCGAGCGTTCCAGCTCCAAGTATTTGTCGCGGTTCGTTTCAAGCTGCCGAGAGTCCTTGTAGCCCTTATATAATCTGCGCTCTAACTCCTCCGCGGAATAATGGTTTGACGTTAGCTGATCGGCCAAAACCTGTATTGATAGGCTAATCGCAATCGCGCGCCTTTCTTCATACGTCGCTTCCGAGTTGAACCACTTTTCTCTTCTTTCATCATCGATGATCTTGAAGAATTGGATAGCCGTAATTCCATAACCCACAGCAGCGGCTACATCCTCGGTAAGGGCCACCTCAATAGTTTGGCCGTGAACATGTGACCACGCATCCTCAACAAGTGGATCGATAGGGTTAAACGCGGCATCCTCCGGAAATCCGAGATGAAACTGCCCGTCGTGGAACGTGAGCCGGCTGTTGGCAGCCAACGTCTCAATCTCCACGCGAGTTGGGCGAAAGGAATCAGATTCCCAATCTTCGAGCGCCTTACGCGCTAACTTGTATTCCCGGATTTTTCACCGAAAGATAAGGAAAGGACCGCGTAAAGGTTTCGTATTCCTCTTCTTCTTAGATAGAAACTGTAGGTTTCACCCGGCACCGCCTGAATCACAAACAGTTTAATTCTCTCATCAAGAGACAAAGATTCACCGTAGGTATTCTCAATCCCTACACCAGGGCCATTGGGCTCTTTCGAAACGGAATCCCCGGACCTGCATTCTTGGCCGAGGGCAGCTGAACCGGCTTCGGAGGAAGCACTTTTCCAGGTTTAGAGGTGCCTGTTTTCGACCCCAGGGAAACGCCCTTCGTATTTTTTGCCTTTTCCTTGGAGCCTGCAATGACGTCCGCCCCACTCTGCGATGGGAGTGGAGCAAAATTGAAAGGGGGAAGCAGATTGGGGGCGGCGCTACCTTTGGAGGTTCTTCCGCATAGCCAATCGGCTGCAAAAGCACACTAAAAATGAGACCAAATGCAACCGTGAAGAACTTATTTGAGCAACTTGAAAGCCAATCCATAACCACCTCCGTACATTTTAGAGGTAGCATAGCGGGGTTTATGGAACAAGACGGCCCCGCCAGTCTGGTCACAAATCACACTGTTTGATCGGGACTCCGACAATCGGAAGGGGAAGTTCCCACATAGGTGCGGAAGTGGCGAAAGAACTGACTACTCGCACGGAAGCCGACTTTGGCGCTCGTTTTTAAGACCGATTCTCCGCTCATAAACCTATTGCTGATGGCTACCGAGACGCGGAGTCTAAGCAGATAGTTTTGGGGTGAGGTCGCATAGGCCCGCGCGAAATATCGAGACATTACGGATCGCGATAACTTGAGCCGAGTAGCGATCTTTCCAATCGTCAGGGTGGGGTCGGCATACTCCGCATCCATTATCTCTTTGGCCCGTCTCGCTACCGCCGAAGGAGTTTGGATATTTTCGATCAGTTCAAGATCCGGCCGTCGCTCGCAGAAATCAAAAATGTCTTGCTCACAAAGAATCGGACCTTTTGGGGCATCAAAGAACACGCAAGACTCTTTGGGAAAAAAGAAGGAAGCGGGGCCCTGGAATAGTACGCATCAAAATCAAACTTGGCTGGAGAAAACCGAACTTTCACGAAACCCAAGCGCGGAACAAAAAAGCCCGACCGTCGTTGAAAAGCCGTTCTTCATTTTCTCGAAAAAAACATAGCGCCCCATAGGAGGTTCGCGCGGCACCAAAAACATCCACGCATTGCCGACATTAAATAGCTCTTCATATGGTTTCGTGTAGTGGATCCGACCGTGTTGGTGCAAAAGGCCCTTGGAGGTCTTTTGAAGGTCGCGTGGCGACCCATGATAAAAAGATCAATGGCACGAGGCATCAGAGAGTTATAGCACGGTGCCCCATTTCCGCCCCAAGGGTTTTCTGTACGCACTTGAAATCACTAATGATTATCGGGATTGAGGCAAATGCAGGCGCGACCGCACATAAACAATTCAGTGTACAGACGTCCCAATCAAATGGATTGCCCATGGCCCCTATCGCTAGTACTTTTTGTAGCGTCTCCTGTGGGAACGTCCATTTTGAGCATTGCCTGGAGCAACCACGTGAAAGTTGAACTCAACCATACGATCGTCCATTGCAAGAACAAGCGGGAGTCGGCCGAGTTCGTGGCAGAGATCTTGGGGCTGCCCAAACCTTTTCCGTTTTTCCACTTCCTCGTAATACAGACCACCAATAAAGCGTCTTTGGATTTCTTTGAAACAAACGAAGAGTTTACGACTCAGCACTATGCTTTTCTCGTTGGCGAAGCAGAGTTCGATGCAATCTTTGAACGAATCAAAGACAAAAAGATAACCTACTGGGCCGATCCCGGAAAAAGCCAAAAGAATGTCATAAACACCCATTTTGGCGGACGGGGCTTTTACTTCGAAGAGCCCTCGGGCAATTTTCTGGAAGTTATCACCCAGCCTTACGACTACGCATAACCTGTCGCGCGACAGGTAACCAGGCCCAAAGCACTCCAGAAAGGGTACAAAGTCGCAGAAGTCCCCCAAAAAAAAGGGCACGCCCCTCTGCCTTCCGTAGCAAAGAGGCGCGCCCAGGGTTGGGTTTAAGAAAACTAGTCCGGAAATACCGCAAGCGATTGAACGTCAAACCCCACATTGAGGGTGCGTCCGAAATCGTCCTCGTAGTAGCCGATCTTCCTGTTCTCTCCCGACACCCGTCGATTGAAATCAGGGTTGGAGTAGAGGCGTACGGCGCAGTCATAGCCTTTCACAGAGTGCACCGTGTTGTGTTTAGGCACGTTGTAGTATTGGCCCGACGGGTATTCCATGGTGATAGGTGGAGAAAAGGACGAAGTCGTAAACGCTCGTCTCGCCCCCACCTTCGCAAGACATTTGTCGGGTGAGTAAATCTGCCTTACCCGAATGGAACGCGCGGACCAAACAACCGCACCCTCACCTCTCCAGTAAATCCCATCCGCACCAGCCCCAATTGGGTAACTTAGATTTTGACCCAATTGAACTTGCCGCAGCCGCGAGCTGAAGTTTGCCGCCTCATACAAGTCAAAAGCACAATGTGGAGTTCCCTGGCGCGGCGTTTCGTAGATATTACTTACCGCGGGAATGCGATCTACCGAGCTATAGTAATCCATGCTGGAACCACCGGCTCCGACTTGAATTTTGCAGTTCGTATCGGACACCGCTCTAACTACCAAAGACCGCGCTGGCCACGTGCCAGAAAAGCCCGTGATTGAGTTGGCGGTTAGCCCGTTGCGACCAATGTATACAGCGCGCTTCAGATTCGTGCCGTAGACCTGGTACTCTCCGCGTAGATCTCGCTCGTGATAGAACGTAAAAGTACACGGACCACTCGTCGAACTCACAATATTCACACCGCCTAGATTCAGCTCCCTGGCCGCGTGTCCCGGTGCCAAGTCGTAAGTTAGAAGCCGGGCCGATGCCACCCGATCCCCTCTCGTTTCCACCTGCACCTGACAACGCGCCCCAAATGCCGGACTGGATAGCCAGCCAAGCAGCACTGCGCACACACCCATCCCCATACGTCTGTAAACGCCCATTCTGTTCTCCTGTTTGTGTGTTAGTTAAAGGGAGTACACCCTGCCCCTAAGGCAGGATGTACGTTCGATAAAGATAAAACGGCGCTCCGCGGTTCCACGTCCCTGCGTAGAGCACGTTGTAACTTGCGCTAAAAAGCACGCTGACTAAGTCAGTGTTCTCATCCAGCTGCCCACGCGCTCCGTTTGCTTTGGTAACTTCCGCAAATATCGGGGTGTCCGCGCCCCGAACCGCAGCAGTGGCCCAAATACGTGCGCCGCCATTGCCGTCACGCGTCCCCACATAAAGCTGGTTCAGATGCACCTCCATGGTGTGGGCGTGCACAGTTTTGTTAGGAACAAAACTCTGCGACGGTGTAACATTCTGGAAGCCGATAAACTCTTTGCGATCGTCTTTCCATATCCCACGCCAAATCTGCGCATGCCCTTGACCGTTATGCGTACCGAAGTAGACATAGGCGTCTTTAGGACGATTCTTTGCCGACTTGAATTCCTTCATGGAAATGATGGCGCCATTCTTCCGATCGCCGAAGCCGGCCGATCGGCTCATGATGCCTCCACGCAGATCCGGATTGTTGACGAAGTCGGTCGTGAACTCGGGGGTCATGTTGCGCCAGAACCCAGCGTAGAGCCATACCTGTGGCGCCGTATCCAGTGTCCCGTCGCCTCCCGGATTACGACGTCCGGTGGCCATCAACAAGTTTCCTTTGAATTCCATCAAGCGTGCGCTGTACCCCGCGTCGCGATGACGGCCGAAGCCGTCGCCGCCCGATCGGTTCATCGCATCGGACCACTCATTATTGTAGTAAGCCTTAATCCGGATCGGATCACCCAACGCTACGTACAACGTACGCGAAACAACGGCCATATCGGTAATTCCCGACGAAGGGCTGTAATCCCAATCGGGTGAAACTTTTGTCCACCCACGTCGTACGCCAACTGCGGGATCAAAGCACCACACCTCTGCCCGATCCGTAGCTGCGCAGACCCGCTTTTGGTACACGACCAAGCGGCGGATATCCGCGTTTCGATCGCCGGCAGGCGTTGTCGAACTGAACGCCCTGTTTGGAGGCGTTACGTTCTCCATCGTGCGATCGGAGTTTCGGTTTACGGGTTTATTCAGCTCAGACGGCGCATCGCTAAACCGGAACCGGTAGATTTTAGCTCCGGTCTCTCGGTTGCGCAGACCAACATAAATGTAGTCGTCCAGGCGAACCATCGTCTCCGATCCGCGGTTGTTTTCGTCTCCCCAGGCATCCGAAACGCGCAAGTCAAAGCTTAGCGCGTTCGCCCTTCCCGAAAGACTCAAGAACACCAGGCCGACCACTCCAACTATCCATCGATAGGATTTCTTTTCCATTAGCGAACTCCTCCTCAGATATACGGACCACAATTCCCCGCCCAGACTACTTAGCGTCGTCGTAGCACATAAGTCCGAAGGGAGGAAGCCAAACGCCCAGGCGAGCCGGTAATGGTTTCTTCACTCAGACGAAGTTCAGCTCTATCTAGCTCAACAAAAAGCTTGATCAGTCTGTCGCCGGCATCGTAGCGGGCCTGCTTGCGGTTGGGGTTCTCAGTGGGGCTCAAAGTAAGCCCAAGGCCACGCGCGAAGGTCGAGTCACGCCCGCCCCACACCGTAACTCCATTTCCGGCAATGTTGATTTCCAGCCTGGAAATATCACCCAAGCCCGCCGTGGGATTGACCCATGTGCCGCTAAAAGGTGACAAACGAGTGCCAATTCCCCGGCGATCGCAGTCGGAATCGTCATGCACGATGACTTCGCCGTCGGTACCGTAACCCTTCATGATCGCAACACCTTTAAACGTGCACTCTCCACGCGGCATCGGAAAGGAAAAATGATACGCGGAAGTATGGAATGCCGAGTGTAGGCCTTCGCACCGCGAACCCAAAGGCCGCATAAAACCCGTCTGCACTTGTGTGAAACCTCCGGCAGGAATGCGACCAGGGTGAATGTCGATTACATCAGCCACGGCGTCTTGCATGTTGGCGAGGACGGCGTCGGTATCTACGGGCGATAGCCGACAGGCCAAAGCGCTTTGTGTGCTGATGAAGCTGATTACGAACAACGTTTGAAAAAACTTTTTCATCTAATCCTCCATAGGTGCAACGCCACTTCGGCGCGGCCCGAATGGACACTTTGCAACCGCAGTGCCAAATCGAACTCCCGTTTGGAACCACCCAAACGGTGACAAAAAGACCCCCTGCGGCGAGATATTCCTAGATGCAAAAGAACCCCAGTGTTAAAACGCACCCGATAGGAGGCGTAAATGCGAGCTAAGAGGACAAAATCAGTCGCCAAACTGGGAATTTTTTTCGCATTCGTCGTCGCTAACACTCACGCCTGGGCGGCGAGCTGCAGTGTCGAAATCGGACGACCGGATCAAGGAAGAGACACCTATCAAACCTTAAGTTTCAAAGTGGAACACGGCGCCCCTCAACGCTCCGACAATTTACAAAACGCGCGCGCGGTTTTTCAGACATCTGGCCCGTGCTCTTTTCGTTTTTTTGAAAAAGCAGGTTACCAGGGGCGCTCGATCACTATTGGTACCAACCTCGATCGTTGGATCCGATTTGGAATAGACGGCATCGAAAATCGCCTTCAAGGAACCAACAACACATGGGACGCCAAGAGTTTAATCGTCGAAGCGGCAGAACACACCGACTGCACCATGCGCGTCGGCAACTTGTCTATCACGATGGACTATCACCAAAACGTAAGAAACATCCCGCTTTCTCGAGTCATTCACAAAACTTTGGGGACCAGCGGCACACAGTGCCTCTTCACGGCACACGATTCCCCCGATTTGAAATTGGCCACACAAGGGTACCGTCAAATGGGCGTTGGACAAGATCTCTCTTCGCCAATTTATGCCGGACCGATGGGCGTACTCAACCGTGCAGAGCAGCCGCGACCGGGTCAGTGGCCCGCCGGTACCTGGGACATGCAGTCTTTGACTGTCTTCCGACTTCGAGAAGAGCTCGCGGCGAGCCGATGCTGGGTAACTGTGGGTGCCCCCCACATCGGCAACCCAAGTGGCCCCTACCGAGCTCTTTCAATGAAGTACTACGGAAATGAATGGGGTTACGTCCCCGAAATGACTTACGCCTATGCGTTTGGCGGCCAAAACTGCAACCGCCTCGCCTTTTTCGAAGATGCTGACTACAACCGCACCCACACCAAACACGAACGCCAGGATTACATGCGTAAGGGAAAGATTGAAGAAGAAGTGGGGTTTGGATTCCAATCCATAGGTGTTTTTCAGTAGAAGCGAACCGCTCGCTTCGATGAGTAATAGTGCGTTGCTCCACAGCAACAAACAGCCCGGGCATTGATCAAAATCTGCGAATACGCTATATGGGCGTCCATGCAGATAAAGCACCCTTCTATTCTAATAGCGCTTCTTTTCTTCGTTTCCCTGGAAGCGAAAAGCATCGTACCGCCCTGCGCGGATTTAGTATCAGACGCCAGTGCCGCACAGATAGGCCTGGACAATACCATCGAGCTTCTGCCGGGCGAACCGGTCGCCAACCAGATATTTTCAGTAGCAGCCACCTTCTACGATGTTTCTCTCTCGCTTGAGGGTGCCAATGTGGAGGCAATGAAAGCGTTGCTCGCAAGGGGTGGGTCACGCCGGAAGAGGTAGACTCTCACTCAGCGTTGGCCGAGGACAACGTGGTTTCTCTAGCACCCATTCTGCCCCCTAAAGCGCGCGAAAAACTGGGAACGCGCGACACGGGCGATTGTTACTCGGCGGCCTTCCCGTTCAACGATCCGAACTACCGTCCGGGGCCTGAGTTTTTTAAATACTTTCGTAGCACTATTACCCGCTAGGGCACCAGGCGGGCGATGCGCTTCGCTACGGTGACCTCATCGTGCTTTGGCGAAAGCACCCTCAAGGCGGTTTTTTCACCCAGCACGTAGCCATCTACCTGGGCGGAGATTTTATTTATCACAAGTTCGGTCCGGATCCGCGCGCGGCCTATGAGATCATCACAGCCGAAAGCTTTTTCAACTACTATAAGACAGGCATGGCGCTTGCCGCACGCGGAGCCTCCAGCGATCCCAGTTTTGGGTGGGACTTCCACTTCGAGTATCTCCGCTACGCCAAAGAACTTAGCCCTGCCCAGAAGCGAGCGGTACAGTCCTCTATCCAAACTCATTCCGCTAGAACCGCTCAGCCGCAGCGAGCCCTCCTGCGCGTAGCTCACTCGAACGGGTGGGACGCAACTCACCGGCCCATGCGGAAGTGGAGACAAGTACAAGCGCTGCTGCGGTCGTAACTAAACCCAGCGCTCAGCGAAACGCTCGCTAATTGTTCGACGAACTCTCCCGGACAGCCCGCTGATTGGAATTTGTCTTTGCGTTTGTCGAGAGCACAGTAATTGTTGTCGGCACTGCTTTGTAGGGACTCACATAGGCAGCGCAGGTCGTAACAAGAGTGATGTCCGGTACTACACCCAAATCCCTCATACTGATAAGTAAACTCTGGGGATTTTCGATGGGCTTTTCCGACACCACTCCACCGCCCCCACGGCACTCCTGCTCAATTTCAAGCATCCGCTTGGCCACATAAGGAGACTTTTGCTCCACCTGCTCGGGCGTGTACTCAGCCGTTACCTTCCCTACCACGCACTTGCAGTCCTCTGACTCGCTGGGTTCGCAGGCAATGAGATTTTTTATTTTATCTTGCGTCCAACCCGGACGCGCACCGGCCCCCACCGTATTGCCCGAGTCCGCGCAGGCACCACACAAAAGTATAAAGACAAAAGCCCCTACTAAAAGCCGCAAGTCCTCTCCCAGAAAAAGAAAGTATGCGTGCGGCACCCCACGCAGTCAAAACGCGGGCCGCCAAGCGGCTTATGAGATGAACGCAATGGCCAGACAAGAACCCCACAAAATGAATACGCTCTATCCCTAATCCGACGCACACCAGATCGCCACACACTCCTAGTCTGCCCGTGCCTAAAGTGTAGGCATGCCGCTTGCAGCTTGAAATCGGGACTCTTATTGAAAGCGGGGGGAAATTGGGAAATTCAATTCGAGCCTATGTGGGCGCTATTTTATCCTTATCATTCGTATTAGCTTTTCAACCAGCCAAAGCGGAAGACCCGGCTTTGGAAGAAGCCTTACGCCAACTCCAACGAAGCCTGGATCAGCACAAGGCCGAGCAAGATCCATCCAAAGATGCGCTGGACGCTCTTATTCGAGGTATGAGAACAGACTCGGCCGAACGCGATCGGCGACTCGCGGACCTAGACACCACGGCCAAATCGCTACAAAAGGAGATAAAGATCTCCTTGAGCGGAGTAAGGAAAAAGGAAATGAGCACTTCGTTAACGCACCTCAATTGGCTTAACCACTTGGACGCCGTTATCGAGGAGGGCGGGCCGCGCTATGATCGCGACGGAAAGGATCTCAGTTTTCTTGAAATCGAGGAGCTTCTAACAAAAGGAAGATGGGTGGCTCGTTACGTAAAAACTGCTTTTGATTTTAAGGATAAACTCTCGGATGAGGACAAAGAGGAAATGGCCAAGCTCGATGCCGTCCGACAATTTAAGCAGGCGGAGGCGGCGGTTTCAGCAATGCTTCAGCAAAGCCCCAATACGGGCTTCACAAGGACGAACCAGCCCTACATCCCCCCTGGCCAACGGGAGCTAGCTAAAGAGATGCTTAAGGCATTGCGAGAAAGAGTGGATCCGATTACTTGTCCCTAGAGGATTCTGAAATAAGTCGTCGCATGGCCAAAATCGATCCCGCTTACCGCGCGTGGCAGCTATCCGGTTTAGGAAAGCGCTTTAAAGAACGACCTGTTGAAGCTGCCGACATCGTAAGCGAGCCTCCGGCTAAACCGGAAGGTATCGGAGCCGCGTACCAAAAGTACTTAACAGCCGATCGGCATCAGGTATTGATTTGGATTTTTCGGACGAAAAATCTGCCAAGGTCGCACAAGAAGAGCGACACCGAAGAGAGACGATGCCGCAGCTCACGCCTATCCCGCCGTTTGTTCCTCCGTTTCAGAAGTAAAGCGGGAGAGTCTCAAGCAGGCGACCCAGGACTTACGACCGGACCAAGTTCGTGCGTCCTTTGCACGTTGTACCGCTCGGCGTGGTGGTGTTTTTTGAGCTGGATAATACAGCGCGTGCCCTCACCCGGCACCGATTCTATCCATATTTTCCCCCGTGCCGCTCAACAATCCTTCGACAAATGGGGAGACCCAGCCCCGTACCAGGTCGCTCGTGGTAACTGTGCAGCCGCTTGAAGGGCTTAAACACTTCCTCGATCTGGTCCTTTGCGATCCCAATCCCATCGTCTTCGATGTGGATGAGCCAATGGGCACCCTTGCCCCTAGCAAAAATACGAATCGAGGGATGCTCCGTCTCTTTCCTATACTTGAGTGCATTTGAGATAATATTTTGAAACACGTGCATCAACTGGCTCGGGTTTCCGTACACAGCCGGCAGCGGGGAGCAACTTACTCTGGCCTCTAGAGAGCGAATCTCATCCCCCAATAGCGCGGTCGTGTCTCGCATAATGGAACTGAGTTCGACCACCTCGCTCTTGGCGTGCTCCCCACTCACCCGAGAGTAGTCTAGAAGGTCGTCCACCATTCTCCTCAGCTTCTCCGCTCCTTTTGTCATGAACGAAAGGTAGCGGTGAGCGTCTTCGTCAGGGACATGAATGAGCTTTTCCTCAAGAAGGGTTCCGAAACTACTTATCGTGTTTAGCGGCGAGCGCATATCGTGGGACGCAATCGATGCAAAATGCTCCAGCTCACTATTAGATCGTTCCAGGTCATCAGCGGTTTTCCGATACTTCTCTTGGAGCCGCTCCGCATTTTTATAGAGGCGGGTCAGATTTATCGTCACGATCACGCAGAGAACAATAAGCAGAAGAATTGCCACGATTGAGATCGCTGAAATCTTTAGCACGGCGGAATCGCTTTCACTTCGGGCTAAGCTTTCCACGCGGAACAACTCATTTTCCTTATATTCCACGAGCGCGTCGACCGCCTCCTGGAGTGCGAGGCGCTTTGGAAACACTTCCCTTTCAAAAAACTGGCGAACACTGGGCGATATCCCAAGCTCCTTCCTTTTCGATATCATCAGGTGCACCGATCTTTGATGCATCCGCTTAGCGTCGTGTACTTTCGCAACCAACCCCTTACCCCGTTCGCTCTTCACACGCATCGAGATTTGATAAAGGGATTCCTCAAACAACTCATTTGCCGTCTGAAGGCGATCTAGGAACTTATCGTTACCGGTCAGAAGGTAGCCGCGATCACTGGCGACGTAAGTTTGCAAGGCGGAACGCATGCGCTCGGCTGGAATGAGAGCGCGGCTGTAGTCGAGAATCTTTCCATGCTGGAGCCCCAGCGCCGATCGCAGAAGAATGAGAGCTGAACTGGTTACGCACAACGCAAGGAACAACATCCCCGCGATCCAAAAACATAACGGGTGTAGGTCTTGGAGTTTTTCAACAGTTCGGTCTCCTTTTTCCCTACCCATTTGTTCTATGGTTCGTTTCTAGATCTGAACCCTGGCGTTGTCCAATGATTCCCACCTGTAGACTAGCGGAATGCACGCACTCTTACGCCCCACCCTCCAAAATGCTGGCTGCTGGCAACAGATGCGACGTCCACACCTTGTTTACCCTTCTCTAAGTACCTAAAACCACGCACAAGAATTGGCCGCACGCTTGCATAAAAATAACCGATTGGTTTATGCACTAGGAGGCCCGGATTCGCTCGCTGGCGATCATTCTAATTCTTGCGGTTTTTGGCGCTGCTGCCGCGGTTCAAGCCGATCCCACAGACGAAGAGCCTGAAGGAGCTTGAGCGCGGTGAAATGTCGCAAAGGCTTCAAGAGAACCACCGCGTAGTGGATCCCGCTTCGACGCCTTCTACGGATTTCGATTCGAAGATGCAGGCACTTTTCAAGCAACTCTTTCCGGAGCATGACCTCACCAAACACCCAGTGCACTTCTTTTTGATGGATTCCGATCGCATTGGCCATAAGAGCTTTGTCACAGACGGCCACAGTTTCATTGGTTTTACAACACAGACCGTACGTTCCATGAAAACCACCGACGAGCTGGCGTACTTAGTCGCTACGGAAGTTATCGCAAACCAGATCACACCGAACCCCAGGCCCGAAAAGGCATGGCCGATGACGCTCGGGGTGACCGGCGCACTGGAAGTCCTACACGAACGGCATTTCGATGCCACAGCGGCGTTGCGGGTGCAGGATGCCCTGGAGAACGAACCCCGATCGCAGCCTACGCTTTCGGACCGCACAATTTTCGAATGGGATCTCTCCTCTCGGCGCTCCATGGTTGAAAAAGGCCTCGGCCATCTGCGTTTCAAAAGGGAAAGCTGGAAGAGACAGACGCTGGTGAAAAGATTACCGCGACCCCACTAGATCCCAAGATCGTCGCAGCAGGAAACGGCAGGCACCAATCCTTCATCGATAAGGAAATGGAAAAAGCGAATTTTGGTTCTCTGGACGCCGTAGGCAAGTTGAAATTCGTGCAAACACAGATGCCCCATGTTTTGGCAAATCACGACGCCCGGATCAAGGATCTCGGCAGAGCCATGGGCACTATCCCTTCTCTGGAAGACATCGAGATGGATGACGATCCGCGATGGGTGGAGTTCAATAAGGCAGCCAATTTGATTCTGCATTTGCCCGAAACCGATCCCGACAATCTTTATGCACTACGCGATGCGCGCAATCTGCTCTACGGCCCTTTGGCGCAACGCTATCACAAATCCAATACCGCGCTGGGCGATGCCGATCCGATCCTGGGATACGCGTATGATTTTGTCGCGGCAGTACGAGCGGCTACCGAAGCCGCCGACGAAGGAGACATTCGCACTGCCGATTCCCACCGCCAGGAAGCCGCTGAAGCGGCGGCAGGGCTCAACAAGGCAATCAAAGATGCCAAGGTAGACGCCGCCTTCCTTCAAAAACTTTTTATTCCGACTTTCAATTTCCCACGCAAAGGAGAAACCGTGGAGTGGGAACGCGCCATCATCTGGTCACAGCGCGCGGGCGGAGACTCAAACAAATCAGTCTGGCGCTCTACCATCTTGGCGTGCACGAACCCAGAGTCTTTCAGCTCATGGATGTGAACGACAAAGCGCTCTGCATGCTGGGAAGTTGCAAACCCGTGAACGAGGGTCCCCGTCGCGGCGAACGCACGATGGATAGACTCGTCATCGGAGCGGATGGCGAGGCAGTTGGGCTCCGAAAGGAAGGGTCCGGAAAAGCGGAACAGCTCAGGCGCGAACTTTTTGGCGAGTATGTCCCTGAACTCTTCCGACGCGCAATAGGCGGAGATCAGGAAGCCTACGACATTCTTCAAAAGGCCAGTGGGTCCGCATTGGGCAAAGTAGAAGATCTGATTGGGCTAGATTCCATCGAAAAGGATTTTGACCTCTTTATCCGTGTAAACATGCCGATTCTTTCGGATGTTCCTACCCGGGCCCACGTCCCCGCAGGGCAGCTCGTTAAGAAACTCTCCGAACTGCTTCGTAGTGATCCCGATAAGTGGAAACCCATCGTCCGCGATTTCTACATGAAGGGTGGGTTTGTGAGAATTGCGGAACACGCGGGAAGCGGACTCGAAGGCAGAGGCTTTGAGGGACTGTCGCTAGCACACCCTCTCGTGGCCTTCGCATTGGAGGATCGCTACGATCTATTTCCGTCGCGAGACGATAAAGTCCACCTGCTTGGCCGCACTTCAGCGCTGGAGCCCCCGCGTTCCCAAATGGGATACCCTGAACTAAAGGGCGAAGGCTCGGAACTCTACCTAAGTTCTGTCAGGAAACATCTGGGCTACGAACGCCCCAAAACAGCTGAGGAACTCTACAAACTCTTAGAAAGTTTTGGCAAGCGCCCCGGCGGCTTCTTTGCGAATCTTGCAGCCATGGAAGCCGAGCTTTTTCGAATCCACCACCCCAAACAGGAGCTGGATCCGATTCGGGTGCTGCCTTATCTGGGAGGCGACTGGAAAGAACGCACCGAAGCGATCGAGAAAACATTTTCCAACTATGTAAAAAATCGCAAAGACTGGCCCAAGAGCGCGCGAACTTTACTCAATGAGTTCACGCTTTTTGATGAGGCCGGACTTTTTCCCGAAGACGGAGTATTGCGCTACAAGCTGATTGAGAACATTCTCGACCGGCTTTCCGAGTACAGTTCGCCGGCGCTTCGGCAAGGCGCCATCGAGCGCATCTTCAAGGGCCGTCGAGTACAAGATCCTAAACTTCGAACGCGTCTGCTCCGTCTCTGGGCTCTATCGGCGCGCGAGCGTTTCGGTACGGATACGGGAGACCCTATTTATACGGATTCCATTCTGGCCGAAGCCGAACGTGCGGGGGGCCATCTCTACGCACAAGATCGGCATGAACTCTTCAATCACCTCGCCAACGAAGTCGAGTCTCAGGAAGACTTGAGTCTCAAGTTGGGCGAAGCGCGAAAAGGACAAGGGGCCGAGGCTGACTTGAAAATGATGGGGCTCAATCTTTCCATGCGTCTCGTGCGGGCCAACGACGAGTTCCGCGAACAGCTGGTGGACTTCCTCACCCGTCCCATGACACCCACTTCTTTGGCGGACTTTGGTCATGTCCTGAGCTTGGAGCAACGCGGGTTAAGCGATGGGGAGACAATCGGAACGGACGAGGGTTTCCAACGCCTGGCGCGGGAAATTCACCAGAACTTCTGGGCGTCTGACATGGAGTTGCGCGTCGGGATCATTGACGAGCTTATTTTGCCGGGTGATCGCCGCAACGACACGGAGTTCGAAAAGGCCACTGAGCGCATCCTGAAAAAGGTCTTTCCTTCGGGTGAGAAATACTCGCAGGAAGCACATGACTTGGTACGGCTTTATATAGAAGAAATTCGAAGTACCAACGCAGTCTAGTGATAGCCGCTCTCATGGCGGCGGCGCAAAATACCGAGGAAAGCCGCTACAAAACTACGATCGGAGAGCGTCTGGCTCTTATTCTGGAAAGGATGGGACCTGCGGAAACAAAGTTGGGTCAGGTACTTCACAGCAGCCCGCATACTCCCCATGAAATACGCGACGGCATGGGACGGCTGAAAAGCGAAGCGGACGTCCTAACCCGCTGGGATCTCTTTAAACTCCACGGAGACGTAATTCCTGACTCTCTGAAAAAACGCATCAAGCGCGTAAAGAGAATCCTGGGTGCCGCCTCCTATTACGTGACTTACGAGGTCGAGTTGGAAACCGTACGCCCCAATGGGGATATCGTTCGTGAAAATCGCGTCATCTCCCTTTTGCGACCTCACGCCAAAAAACGCGCGAAGACGGGTTTTGAAGTAATGAAGCGAATGGCGCAAAAGCAAGCCGAGAAAAACCCTGCTTTTAAGGTGCTCGTTTCGATGATCGAGCAGGCCGAGCGCATGGCCGATATCGAAACCGACTGGCAGATTGGCAAGAAACAGGCCGAAGATGCCGAGCGCCTCTATCATGGGGCGACGATACAGATTGGCGATGGCAAACCGTTTGAGATTCACGTCGCCCGTACACTGGAAACCGGTGAAGGGTACCGCGTGATGGAAGAGGCCAAGGGGGTTCACTTCAACGACTTGCCGGAAAGAACCGCAAAGCAGAAAGCACGCAAGCGCGATATCGCACGGGCCTACGTCGCCCTCGAAATCTCAAGGATACTACGCGGCGAGAAATTTGATCACGACCGGCATGGGGCTCAGCTAAAAATCGACGGCAACAAGATCTACTTGTTCGACTTCGGTGCCATGGCCACGGACGATCAGCTTCCCACAACAGAAGATCGGAAGGTGCTCGCGGAGGTCCTCTATGAAGGGCTGAAAAGTTTTAAGTCCGAACTGGGTACGGGCGACCACGCCTTCGGAGACTACCTCTTTAAACTAATCCAGGACAAAACTGAAAAAGGCGGAGCTTCCGACTACCTTATTCGGGTTCAAAAAGGGGTCATCGCGCTGGGAGATTTCTTCAAGTACCTGAAGCCGGGAGATCTTGAAGACGTTGTAAAAGGAGTTATCCAGGAAGGCCAGGTGCACTCCGACATCGTCCTCGAACTCATGCCACGAGTTATGACCGACATGACGAAAGGCGATTCCATGTTTGACATGGGTTCATGCAACAATGCCTATGTACGCATAAAGAATTAGAGAGGCTTACGAAGCGCTACCCTTACGCTATACTATTCCCCCAAAAGGACGTGCGATATGAAACACCTGGTATGCCTACTGGCACTCTCTTTCGCAAATGCTTTGGCAGGGGCAAACCCAAAAACGACTGTTCAGAGACTCGATTACAACCTAAGCGTATCTACTCTTGGGGATAACGCCTTCGTCGTGAACGATCAGGATTTTTTTGATTCCAACACACTGGTCGTGAAAATGAAGGACGGTACTGTGGTCGTGGTCTCCTCCCCTTTTGAAAATCTGGGAGCTAGAACCCTGATGGAGTGGCTTACCAAGACTCTAAAGCCAACAAAAGTGATCGCCATCAACCCCCACTTTCACCGCGATGGCACGGGTGGCAACGCCGTTTATAAGCAGTTTGGAGCTGAAACCTGGTCCAGCGACAAAACCAAACAGCTGCTGCTGGACGCCAACAAGATGGATCAAAAAGTTGCCGCTAATTTTTATAAAGATCCCACGCTAAAAAAGCGTATTTTGGCGTCACCGACTATGGCGGCCGAACACACCTTCGAGATGAAAAAGGGAAAAGAGTTTTCTTTTTCTGGAGAGAAAATCCTCGTCTTCTATCCAGGCCCCGCGCATTCTCCCGATAACGCCGTCGTTTACTTCCCTGACCGGAAGCTGCTCTTTGGAGGCTGCATGATAAAACCCGAATCACTAGGCTATCTCGGGGACGCAGATATTAAATCCTGGCCCAACTCCGCCCGAAAGCTCAAGCGATTCGAGGTGCGAGCGGTCGTCCCGGGGCATGGCCCGTGGGGCGGGCCTGAGCTGATCGATAAGACCATCCAAGTCGCCACTAAGGCCTTGAACTAGGTGAAGAACCCGGCTCCGCATTCGACACAGAACCGCTTGCGATATTGGATTAAGTGCAGGACTGAGCTATGTTGGTTCGATTTGGAGGAGAAGCTATGGCCTACGTAGATGGATTTCTTATTCCCGTTCCCAAACGAAAAGTCGAAGCCTACAAGAAGATGGCACGCTTGTGCGCAAAAATCTGGATCGAGTACGGCGCGCTCAGCGTATCCGAATGCATGGCAGACGACGTGAAGTCTGGAAAATGGACTTCGTTCCCGCAAGCCGTGAAACTTAAGAAAGGCGAAGTCGTCTTTTTTTCCTACATCACCTACAAAACAAGAAAGAGCCGGGATCAGATCAATAAAAAAGTGATGAAGGATCCCCGACTGGCAGGGATGATGAATCCCAAGGATCTACCCTTCGACGGCAAGCGGATGATGTGGGGCGGTTTTAAGCCCGTGGTGCAGGTCTCCAAGTAGCTAGTCGGCTGTCGCCAACTGGTAACGCCGCCCAATACGGTCGGTAACAAGCTTGGCGTCTAGGACCGTGAGAAAGTCGGCGCAGTACATAAAGCTATCGCACGCGGGTTCGGCGACGACTTTCGCACCGGCCTTGAAATACGCTTTCATGAGTGTGGGCACATTCTTTTCCGCGGGTGCGCCATTTAGCTCTTTTGCAAAATCAGGATAGCGCCGGTGCGCGAGTACATCCAACCACAGCGAATCGGAAAGATGGCCGTGCTCCTGCAAAAACTTAAAGTAGCCCGCGACCTGCTGCAAATCCGTACTGCGAATGCTGGAGCAACCAAAAAGGTAGCGGCAGTCTGTCCGTTTCATGTACTCCGCAATTCCCCGCCAGAGTAAATGCAACGCAATCCCTTTGCGGCTATCCCCCGCGACACACGCCCTACCCAGTTCCACTTTGTTTCCGGGCAGCGACAACAACGGAGCAAGATCAAAACGATCTGAAGCGTAAAACAAAGAGCTATAAAGTGTGCAATTAAGGCGGTAAGTCCCGACTAAACGCCCGGCACAGTACACGCCGAGGTGATCACTGTACTCGTCTATCTCATCAACATCACGCAACTCAGGAAGGGTGCGGTTGTGGTGCTCGTGGTGGAAAATATCGTGGCGCAGGCGGAAGGCGTCTTCTTTCTCATCGGCTTCCAGCAGTTTTACTAGGTACGGACCTGATTCAAAAGCGAAGTGAACACGCCGTGGCGAGTGAGCTGGTGGTGCCTTTATTGGCCAAAGAACAACCACAATTCAAGTCTAGACTGACTTCGAAAAGCTACCATCAGCGCTTTGTTAAGAGTAGGCTAAGACAAGGCGTAACAGGAAGGTGGATTAACCGTGATCCTAGAACCCGTACCCAGCGATGTGGCCGTTGCAGGACTGAGAAGTGTGAAGACAGTCTGCTTGACGACCCACAGCACTCTCAGCGAACTGCAAAGCAGATTAATTGAGGGAATTCAGACTTACATCCTGAAAACCCATTTACCCGTAAATGAACTCACTCGCATCGAGCCGCAGCAATTGGCAGAAGCGGTCTCTGACCCACACTTTCGCGAACGTATTATCAAGGCCTGCGTTCTGGCCGCTTGTATTGATGGGGAAATGGATTCCAAGGCCGTCGCGCAAACCAAACTTTTTGCCGATGCGCTCGGAGTAGTGCCCGATCTCATCACCACCGCGCGCCATCTTGCCGAGGGCCAGATCGCACTTTCACGTATCGACATTATCCGTCGCTCGCTTCCCGGCGTGAAGATTCGCCAGGTGGTGCGCGAAAAAGGAATCCTGAAGATGCTCAAGCAGGCGCTGCCTCTCGTCGGCTTCCGATTGCCGGACGTCACGCGCCGATACCGTGCACTTGCTGATTACCCCGAGGGAACTCTCGGACGGGAATACATGCATTACATAGAAAAAAACAAATTTCCGCTACCCGGCGAAAAGGGATCGGGACCCGAGATCATCGTCATTCACGACTGTCTCCATATCCTCGGGGACTACGGTACAACCGCTTCTGAAGAGATCGAAATTGCCGCTTTTCAGGCTGGCTGCCAAGCGGAGGATCCTATCTACGGCATCCTGTTCGGCCTCGCACAGTACCACCTCAATGTTCGCATGGCCCCCGTAGCGCCCGCCCAATCGTTGCAAGGGGATCCCAAGGCTTTACTCGCAGCGTTTACCCGAGGGTGCCGCGTGAAGCGCGATATGTGGCGCGATTTTGATCCCTGGAATTACTTCGCACGCCCGGTTACCGAATTACGCCATGAGTTTGGAATCCTGCCGAAGGACGCCCCACCGTAACGAAGACTGAAGCGTGGATTGTTGAGCACGAGATCCGACTTCTCCCGTAGTCCGACGCCCTGTCGGCAATGCTGGACTAGGCTTACATATTGAGTTTAGAATGTCGAAAAACCTAAGGGGCGGCGGATGCAACATTCTATGACTCAAACCGATTACGCAGAAAAGCCTTGGCTAAAAAGCTACCAGCAAGGGGTACCGGCGGAGGTTGATGTCAATCAGTTCAACTCTTTGCCTGCCTTTTTGGAGGATGTCTTCCACACTTTCGCTACGCGACCGGCCTTTCACAACATGGGCAAGACCCTCACCTACGCTGAGCTCGATGATCTCAGTGAGCAGTTTGCAAGTTACCTTCAAAATGACCTGAAGCTAAAAAAAGGGGATCGTGTAGCGCTCATGATGCCCAATCTCCTGCAGTACCCGGTAGCCCTTTTTGGCGTCCTGCGGGCCGGACTCATCGCGGTAAACTGCAACCCTCTTTATACGGCGCGTGAACTGGAGTTCCAGCTAAAAGACTCTGGCGCTGTTGCCATCTTGGTTGTTGCCAACTTTGCCAAAACCGTCGAGGAAGCGCTTCCCAAAACGGATGTGAAGCACGTGCTCGTAACGGAATTGGGGGACATGCTGGGTTTTCCCAAAAAAATTATTGTGAACGCGGTCGTAAAATACCTGAAAAAGATGGTACCCGCGTTTCACCTCCCAAACGCCATCCCGTTTCTTTCCACCTTGCAGGCGGGAAGCCACTCCACACTCAAGAAGCCGACGCTGAACCACGAGGATATCGCCTTTCTTCAATATACTGGCGGCACCACGGGTGTGGCCAAAGGAGCGGTCCTTACGCACGGGAACATCGTTGCGAATATGCTTCAAGCCAAAGCCTGGGTGAAGTTTCTGTTAAAAGACGGGGAGGAGATTATTATCACCCCCTTGCCGCTGTACCACATCTTCTCTTTGACAGCGAATTGCCTCATCTTTAGCGCCGTTGGCTCTCTGAACGTCCTCATTACCAACCCCCGGGACATTCCGGGCTTCATCAAGGAAATGAAAAAATGGAAGTTCACCGCTATTACGGGGCTCAATACACTCTTTAACGCCCTTCTCAACAACCCGGAGTTCAAGACGATAGACTTTTCAAAACTCAAAATCACATTGGGTGGCGGAATGGCTGTCCAGCGAGCCGTCGCCGAGAAATGGAAAGACGTCACCAAGGTGCCGCTTATTGAGGCCTACGGATTAACGGAAACCTCTCCCGCGGCCTGTATCAACCCCATGACGTTGAAAGCCTACAACGGCTTCATCGGGCTCCCCCTCCCCTCGACTGAAGTCAAAATCGTCGATGACAACGGGAATGACGTCGCGACCGGAGAGGCCGGTGAGATTTGCATTAAAGGGCCGCAGGTCATGAAAGGCTACTGGCAAAAGCCTGAAGAAACGGCCAAGGTCATGACTACCGACGGGTATTTCCGCACAGGTGATATCGGCACGATGAACGAAGACGGCTTTTTCAAAATCGTCGATCGCAAAAAGGACATGATCCTCGTCTCCGGGTTCAACGTTTATCCGAATGAGATTGAGGAAGTGGCCGTCACCCACCCCAAAGTGCTGGAGGCGGCCGCCATCGCGGTACCGGACGAGCGAAGTGGCGAAGTGCCAAAGCTATTCATCGTTAAGAAAGATGACTCCTTAACGGAGAAGGAAATCATCGATTTTTGTCGAAAGAGCCTGACGGCTTACAAGGTTCCCAAGCACGTGGAGTTTCGCAAGGAACTCCCCAAGTCCAACGTTGGCAAGATCCTGCGTAAAGCTTTGCGTTAACTTAAACTTTTTCGCTCGGTGAGCCACTAGGGCATTGTCTTGCGCGTACTAGACTGAAAACAGCTTTTGGAGGGACGATGAGCCGATTTTTTATACTGATCTATTCTGTGGCCACCTACTTTTTGTTTTTTGGGGTCTTCCTTTACCTGATCGCTTTTGTAATGGGGCTTCCGGTACCCACGACAGTGGACGAAGGAATGGGCCACTACGGGTGGATCGGCAACGTCGCCTGGATCGCGCTCTTCGGCGTTCAGCACACGATTATGGCCCGCGCCCGCTTCAAGCAGTGGTGGACGAAGTTTGTACCAGAGGCTGCCGAACGAACGACTTTCGTCCTCATCGCCAGCCTCATTTTGGTGGGGCTTTTCCGCTTCTGGTCGCCCGTGCCGGGTCACGTGTGGGAAATCGAGTCCGAAGCGGCCCGAGTTGTTCTCTATGCTCTTTCAGCGCTCGGTTGGGGAACTGCCTTGCTCTCCACCTTTCTCATCAACCACTTCGATCTCTTTGGACTCCGGCAGGCGTACTTACACTTTTCGGGAAAGCCTTACACCCAAGTGCAGTTCAAAGAGGCACTTTTCTACAAGCACATCCGACACCCGTTGATGCTAGGCTTTTTGGTTGCGTTCTGGAGCACGCCATCGATGAGCGCCGGACACTTTCTTTTTTCCGCAACGATGAGCTTATACGTCCTCGTAGGGATACTCTTTGAGGAACGCGAACTCATTTCCATCCACGGCTCGGCCTATGAAGTGTACGCTGCTCGCACCGGTAAGTTGTTGCCGCGTTTTGGGCTGCGAAGCCCCAACTAGCTCTTTAGCTGGGGTAGTGCACACCGGTCAGCGATTCGGATCGCTCCCAAAGCGCACGGCCTATCCCCACATCATGGGAAAGCTTATTCGATTGGACTTTGATGGGATTCCCATGCATTTCAAAGTGCCTAGAGGGACCGAAGTAATCTCCTGACTTGGCGTCGTCGTCAAAGGCGGCCCGGAGTGTCGGTAAGGCCCCGTCTTGCGGTCCCTGCCCGAAGAACTTATTGAGAAACTTGAAAGTTGGTGTGTGTTTTTGAAGATCCGTCGCCGTCCATCCTGGATGCGCCGCGGTTACCCGGACTCCTTTGGCTTCCAGTTTCTTCGCTAACTCATAAGTAAAATAAAGATTAGCGAGCTTGCTATCAAAGTAAGCTTTGGAAGGATCGTACTTGCGCTTTTCCCAATTGAGATCCCCCAAGTCGAGTCGCCCCCGGCGATGAACCAGGCTGGAAACTACCACCACCCGCGAACCCTTTCCCAAAAGCGGAAGCAGGTTTCCTGTAAACGCGAAATGCCCTAAGTGATTGGTCCCAAACTGCATCTCAAAGCCCTCTGCCGTCCGGGAAAGAGGACACATCATAACACCCGCGTTGTTTATTAAGACATCGATGCGCTGGTAGTCTTTCTTGAGCCCCTCAGCACACGCTGTAACAGATTTCAGATCGGAGAGATCGAGCTTTCGCACGGAGATTTTGGCTTCCGGATTCGCTTTCTTTGCCTCGGCCACTACCTGTTCGCCCTTACTCACGTTGCGCACGGCGATCACTACTTCGGCTTGCTTTGTGGCCATCACCAAAGCCGCCGCTTTTCCAATTCCACTCGTGGCGCCCGTGATGACTACAATTTTCCCTTTGAGGTTTCCTATTGTTGAATCATTCCATACGTTTTTCATCCGTAAACTCCCCGCTTTGTTCTAAAAACTATCGAAACACTACCCTACTAAAAAGCAAAAGTCTCGCAGTCGCCGGCGTTCATAAATTTTTTGGTGAAGGCACTGGCCTTGGCTTCATCAAAACCTTTGCACGTAAAAAACACGGCTGAAAAAAACTTTGCCTTGCTCCAGACGTAGAGTGAGATCCCTGAATCGATTAGAGGGATAAAGGCATCAAAGCCTTGATTTTCTTCCTTTCCCATTGTGCCGGGGGTGAAAATAATAGGATCTCCGTACGCACGGAGACCCAACTCTTTGCAGACTTCTCTAAAAAACACCTCAATATCGTCTCGCCTGATTTCACGATCAAAATACCCTTCGATCACAAATCGTTGTCTGAAGACTTCGGGGGCCAACTTCCGCACCACTACATTCTGCTGAATACTGTCCATCATTTCTCCTAATAAGGCCTAAACTGTGTACGATTGGGAGGTTGGCAAGGGCGGGCCAGGAACTTAGTGGGCTTCCCAGGGAGAAAAGCATCCGGAAGGCCGCGGGGAAAAGGGAACGAAACACAAACCCCGGCAATAATTAAGAAATCGCTTCCATTGTGGATTTCCGAGCAAAGTGCTAGGTTGCGGGAAAACCTAGCAAGGAACCGTGCTTGTAGAAGCTGTCTCTTGTGGTTTTGGGGGCATGGTTTGCGTTATCTCTACCCGCCGCAGAGACGGATCTGCCGGCCGTCGAAGCCCCCTATTGTGGCTGGAGTGTCGCGCACTTCAATATTTTTAAACCGGCAGCAGTGGTCGGGGCCTGGAAGAGTTCAAGGTTCGTCAAAGAATCACTTGCCGCAGATAATTTGGAAGCGCTTGCCGCCAGGCTGGCCAAGACTCCGGCGCAGTTTCAGTACGATATGGAAGCCGCCAAAGCGCTTGTAGAGTCGCTCCGCTCTATAGAGATCGATTTTCCTGTCATCGTCTACGCTTCAAACATTCCGCAACGTCGAGGTTTTGAAAAGCGAAACCCGATGGATACCGCTGACATGACTCAGGTAATCGCGCAGATATCTCTGCGGGGTGTGAAATCCTTTCAGCGAAGCCTCTATCGCTCCAGAGAAGCCATTCGCTTTTACCAAAATGAAGGTTTTGACGCCGTCACCTACGAGATTACCCACTTTGACGGGAGTCGCTCCGATATCGTTTGTTATGTGGTATCTAAAAAAGACTGGTTCGCGCCATACGGCTTTGATGAAGCAAAGCCCCGTCTCCCCGTACACTATGTCCTGATTTCCAACGGTAAGGAAGAACCGGCGATCTTCGCCCACTTGGAACACGGCCACTTGAAGGAAGGTCCGTATTCCATCAACCCCGAGGACTCGAACGCGACTTGGAACGGAATTCGTACTTATGGATCGGATTTCGTTAATAGAGGGGATATCTTTCCGGTCGCGGAAGACGCGCTGAGTGAACCCATTGAGGGCGTGAACTAGCTTTTTTAAGCGGCTTGCGTTGGTACCGACTTCACCTTGTCGCTGGCTTCAGCGGCATAGCTGCTGTACGGAGTCTCGACGATAACCGGATTTCGGTTCTGATCGTAGTAGCCTTTTACTTTGTACACCTGCACGGCATCGGTCTTCCCTTTCACAGCCGCTCCCCCGCAGGGCTCGCAGACGAACATGTTGTGTACTTTATCGTAGACGGACTTCGAAATAAGTAAATCAGTACCAAACGTCTTGGTCATCGATTCGATACGAGAAGCGGTATTCACGCTATCCCCGATGATGGTGTACTCCATGCGAGACTCGGAGCCAATATTCCCGGCGGTAACCGGTCCGACGTTCACACCCATTCCCATGTACAAGGGAGGCTCGTTCCGCGCCTTGCGGCGTTCGTTTAGCTGGGCAAGGGCTTGCCTCATCGCGAGGCAGGCCGAGACCGCGCGCGCCGTGTCCTGATCATTTGGAAGAGGAACTCCCCATGTCGCCATAATTGCGTCGCCGACGTACTTGTCTACCACACCCTTAAACTGCTGGACGACTCCCACCATCGCCTGCATGTACTCGTTCAAAAGATCCACGACCTTCTCCGGCGGGAGGCTTTCGCTGAGTGAGGTAAAACCTCGGATGTCACTGAAGAAGATGGTGGCGTCCATTCTCTCACCACCCAACTTCACCTCTCCGGAGAGGATTTTGGCGGCAATTTCTTCACTGTGAAACTTGTTGAAGGTATCACGCAGACGCTCCCGTTCTGCCAAGCCTGCTGCCATGTCGTTGAACGCCAACGAGAGATAACCCACCTCATCCTTGGTCTTCGGCTTCAGGGCGAGATTGAAATCGCCGGACGCAATCTGGTTCGCGGCTCCTACGAGCGCATAGATCGGCGACGTCAAACTCTCAGAGAAAAGATAGCCCACTGCTAAAGCGACACATAAGATGAAAATCCCCACCAAAAGCGAACGGTACTCGACCCGATTGGCGGCTTCAAAGGCTTTGGCCTCTGGAATTTCTGTTACGACTCCAAGTCCCGCAAAACCCACCGACTTAAACGCTCCCAGCATGGGTTCCTGCGTATCGGGGATCTCATAGCGCGTTTGCCCGTTATTGAATTGCCCCCTAAGAAACTCCTGCACGATTCCAAGCCCCGCTACGTTCTGCTGTATGTAAGAGACTTCCGGATGCGCGATCAGATTTCCCCGTCTATCGACCATGTAGCGCCTGGAGAGATCATCGTCTGAGAAGGTCGCAAGTAAGGGGTGCAAATCATACACCGACACTAAATAGTGGCTAAAACCGTTCTTTTGTTTCACAAAAGGGACCCCCACCGCCAGTAAGGGTTCCCCGTTTTCTGTTTTCAGCGTAGTGATTTGCGGCTCGCCCTGACTCAATTGCTGAAAGGAAAAGCTGCCGCCTTGACCCAGCTGATCCTTCAGCCAACCCGCCTGCGATTTGAGCGCTTTGGTAACAATCCCCGAACTTAGCTCGCGTGTTGCCCGATGCGTTGCTGCTTCAAAAATACCGACGTAGAAAATATCGTTTCCTAGAAGCTCCGCCTCCTCCGCTTCATTTGCTGTTTTTTGCTGCCAAAGGCGCTTACCAATCAGCTGCGAACGTTTCGACTGATTTTCAAAATATTCTCGAGATTGCAATGCCGTGGCAGAGGCGGAGTCTGCATTCATTTGTTGAATGAGTGCTGTGTTGTCTTCAATAAACAATCGGGTCGCCAGGTACACCACACTGGCCGTCGACACTAAAAGTAAGAATCCGATCAGCGTTGAAATCTTGGATCCGATTCCAAATCCCATTTTGAATTTTCTGGACACGTTCTGGCCTCCGCAAAACTCTTCGGACTCTTAGCTAAAGAGCTAAAATCCTTTCTAAAATTCCCTCTAGCCTCACAATAAATCTGCCGATGAAGTCGGGGACATGATCCGCGATTCCAAAAGTAGATGGCTGCGTCGCCTGCTCGTACTCGGTTCCTGTCTCGCCGGCGCAGGAACGTCCGCCTATTTTCTCTATGTTGATCTCACAGGTAATGCACTGCAAGATAACGGACAAACGATCGCACAGGTGACTCGTCGGGTATCCAAAGTCCGCAAGAAAGCCAAAGCAAGCTTCTTGTGGCAAAGCGTAAAAGAGGGATCGGAACTCCAGCGCAAGGATTCTCTGCAAGTGGGAGAGGCCAGCGCCGCGACCGTTCGGCTGAACGATGACACGCTGCTCGAAGTCGGTGAGCACAGCCTTGTGATCATCGACGACGTCCCGCCGCTAGAGATGAAGTTCGTCAAAGGTAACTTCGTAGTTCGAGGAAAGACACAAGACTTCCGCATTAAGGCCGAAGTGAACAAGGCCCCCGTCATTGAGAAGATACCGGTTCGATTGCTTTCACCCGCCCCTTTGGAAAATCTGTTTGTAAGAGCGGATACCGAGACAGACGTTATCTTTGAGTGGTTGGAACTGGGCTCCACCACTTCCAAGCTCAATCCCAAACTTCAAATTTCGAACAATCGAAGATTCACCGCGAACTCCACGCAAACGCTTTCTCCGAAAGAGGGGCAATCGCTCTACCGTAGCCGTCTAGCACCTGGGCGGTATTTTTGGCGGCTTAGCTCCCCTCGTCTGGAGGCTCCCGAGATACGCGAATTTAGAATACAAAGCGCCCGTGGCCTGACTGACGCCTGTTTACCCTTCTGAGGAGAAGACGCTGCAGCAATGGACCGCAACGGCTCCGATTGAATTTCGCTGGGTGCCCTCGCGTTATGCATTTCCGTCAAAGCCGCACTTGCAGATTGCAACCGCTAACACTTTTGACCCAAGCAATCTCCGCTTTGATGAAGTCGTCTCCGCGGAGTCGGGTCGAGCCCGAGTCACTTTGGAGCCCGGAACCTACTACTGGCGTCTTTCGGTCGCGTACCCACAGTTTGAGATTGCCTCACCCGCGCGAAGATTGACGGTGGAGTCGGTAAAATCCATTCCCATCGCACTCGTTTCCCCTGCGCAGAACACTGAACTGGCGCTAACCGATACCACGACGTTCGCGTGGAAGTTCCCCGTCGACAATGTAATCTTCGAATTCGAGCTGGAACAGATACGCGAAGGACAGCCCGTTGCGGAAGGCGAGAAAAGACGTCTCAGTGCGCAGACTCTTAACTGGAAGCCCTCTCGCATCGGAGATTACCGTTGGCGCGTCTCTGCCTTGCATGATGAAGAGCTACTTACCCAATCCGACTGGCAGGACTTCAATGTGATGGATCGCCGGCCGCTCGTGCTCGTGGGCCCCGAAGACAAACTCCTGATTGGCTACTGGAAAGAGCTCCCGGAGTTCACTCTAGAATGGGAAGATATCAAGACGGACAAGTCGCAACGCTATACGGTACGCGTCGGAACTTCACCCTTTCTTCAAGAACAAACGAGATCCTACAACATTGAAACGCCGTACTTAAAGAGCAGCGAGCTGAAATTGGCTAACGGCAACTACTACTGGAATGTGGTGTTGGAATCCGAAGAGAAAGAGACACTCCGAGTAAGCGAGATCCGATCTTTCTCCATCGGCCTGCACCCTCTTTTACAAGCTCCCAAAGAAGTGTTTCCAAAGAATAAGCAGACGGTCAATGTGGTTCGCTTCCAAGGCGATCCCGTTTTGGAATGGCAACCTGTCGAGTCCGCGACCCAATACGAAGTAAAGCTGCTCGACAAAGGCGGACGGGAACTCGCCAGCGCAAAAACGGAAGCCACTCGTTTTCCACTGAAAGCCATCAAGGAAGGCAGTTACCGTTGGACCGTAAGAGCGATTGATCCCCTCGATCGCGGGGGCCTGCCGCTCCCGTTTAAAAGTTTTTTTATTACCTATGGAGATCCGCTGAAGGCCCCGGAGATACTAGGCTCAAAAGTCGAATAGTATGATGCGTGCACTTTACACATTGATCTTACTCGTCAGCGTTTCGCTAGGCAGTTCCCTGTGCGCCAAGACAGCAACGATCGAGTGGAAACGATTCGCACTCGCCGTCAAATACCAACTGCAAATTCAGCGTTCCGGCTCCACCGTTGTCGATACGACCTTGGACAAGGACGCCTCAAAGTGGGTGGGAAATCTGGACCCCGGCGCTTACCAGTACCGTATTCGAGTGTACGACCGTGTCGGCAGGCCAGGGAAATGGTCGGATTACTTCGGCCTCGTTGTCAAACCGGATGCCCCCAAGCCCGCTCTGGTTGAGAATGCAGAAATGTACCCCGACGCCGACGGCAGTATCGTTTTGGCGTGGGAGCCCGTCCCGAACGTAGAGGAGTACCGCGTCGTTATTCTGCGCAAGAAAAAGCGCGTGTACCAAAAAACTGTAAAAGACAGCCGAGCCGTAATTGGGAAGATCCCACCGGGTGACTATTCATGGCAGGTCCAGGGGCTTTTGCCCGGAAGTAAAGCAGTGAGGGGCCCCGCTTCAACCGGGCGTACCCTAGGAGATCTCAGCACGCCTCGTCGCTTTGCTGTAAAAAACTACCTTTATGTTCCTACCGCGCGCTTGGGCGTTTTTTCAGCGTCAGGGCCTTATAACTACAGAATCCAGACTTCAGAAGAAGGAAGGATCTCCGCTTTTGGCATGACGGCCGGAGCTTACGCCGATCTCTGGCTCAGCCCACATTTTTCCCTCGATCTCACCGTAGAGAGTCAGTTTCTTCAGGTAGAAGGCAGCAACACCCATCTCGCCGACAGGCGATTGCACGCCAACTACGCCCTTCTGCGCGCCACCGGAAGCTCCCGTTGGGAGCTGGGACTCGGCATTGGCCCTCGCATCAAAGAATACATGCGCGTGCATTCCTCCTCCGGAAGCTACATAGGCCGGTCTAAACACACACTTCTTGCGACGGACGTTCAACTGCGACTCCGCCACTTCACGAGCCGCTCGCTTGTGATGGGACTTGAGGTCAACTACCTACTCGGGATGTTCCTGATCGGTGAAAACAACGGGGTCGTCGCCAACAACCCTTCCAAACTCGTCGGCAATCTATCGGCAAAGCTCTCCGGCCAGCTCCTGCTTTCGGATCGTTGGGATGTGGAATTAGCGCTTTTTGCCGAACGCAACGCCCTCACTTTCTCCGGTGGGAGCATCAGCGGCACTGAAGTGATGGAGAATACCCTTTTGCGCGGTTACGCGAGTCTCAACTTCCGCTTCTAGCTAGCGCGACTTCATCGCGCGATCGATCTCACGTTTGACGTCTTTTTCCTTCTTGGAAGCCCGCTTGTCGTGACTCTTTTTCCCTTGCCCAAACCCAGCTCCACCTTGGCGCGGCCTTCTTTGAAGTACATTTTTAGAGGGACCAGGCTGTAGCCCCGCACTTCCAGCTTTCCCCACAGTTTCTCCAGCTCTTCCCGATGCAGGAGCAGTTTCCGAGTACGTGTCGGCTCGTGGTTTTCTCGATTCCCCATCGAGTAGGGATCGATGTGTGCATTCAACAAGAACAGCTCGCCCTCGCTAAACACGGCGTAGGCATCACGCAAGTTGGCGTTCCCGTTTCGAAGGGCTTTGACTTCCGTCCCCTTAAGCACAATGCCTGCTTCGACTTTTTCCTCGATCGAGTAGTTGTGGAACGCTTTGCGGTTGTCGCAGATGATCTTAATGCCAGTTCGAGCCTTCACTTGCGACGTTTCTTCCTAGCGGGCTTGATGGGGGTGAAATCTTCCGCGCTTGTAACAATCCCCATTGAAACTACAATCTTGAAGGCATCCTGCACCGACACTTTCAGAGGAATGAGTTCGTCCTCAGCGGCAAGGATGTAGAATCCCGAAGTCGGGTTCGGTGTGCAGGGGACAAAGATATTCACCATCTTCTTGTTGAAGCTCGCCGTAAGTTTGGGATCGGGAGTGCCGGTTCTAAACCCCACGGAGTACAGACCTTTACTTGGAAACTGCACCAGGACGGCCTCGTTGAAACGGTCCTGCTGGTTTCCAAAACCGTCTCCAGAAACTGCTTGATCCCACCGTAGAGTCCACCCACGACCGGAAACTTTTTGAATAAATTATCGAACTTGGAGATGAACCAGTTCCCGATGAAATTGGTAGCGAGAATCCCTACGCTCAATACTAGAAGTAGCGCAAGAACCGCGCCCAGTCCGCGAAAATCAAAAGGCAAGAGTCCCGAGGGCAAATACTGACGCATGGTACTGTCCACTGTCTGCACAAACCACCGCGCAATATCAACCGTGGCGAGCAGGGGAACCAGCACCAAAACGCCTGTGATGAAAGCCGTGCGCAAACGCTTCATGAAGTGACTCCGTAGAGAGGGGTGTTATCGATTAAGCGCGTTCGGCCTATCTTAACCGCTAAAAAGAAATGTGGGGAGGGAATCTTGGAAAGCGGCTGCTCGGGCCCGACTGGAAGAAGATCCGCCTCAGAACAGACTTCCAGATACTCCACCGCGATATCTCCCAGAATTTGCTTCGCCCTTTCCACAGCGTCGCCAGCTCGTGCGTCCGGTCCCAATCGGCGTACAGCGGCAATCGCCTCTGGGATTTGCGACGCGAGCTTGCGCTCCTCAGCGCCAAGGTACCGATTGCGCGAGCTCATCGCCAGCCCATCCGCCTCTCGAACGATCGCTCCGCGGACAATCCGCAGCGGCAGGTTTAGATCTTCCACCATCCGCTCAATCACGCGGAGCTGCTGAAAATCCTTTTCGCCAAAAACCGCAAACTGCGCACTGGCCACTTGAAAGAGTTTCAGACAAACCGTTGTGACTCCTTCAAAATGCCCCGGCCTTGAGGCACCACACAGAAAACGACTCAAACCCGAAACATTCACCTTGGTTGAAAAACCCTCGGGGTAAAACTCCTGCGCGTTCGGAGCAAAGAGCAAATCCACATTTAGTTCTCTCAAGAGCTTGGCGTCTTGCTCAAACGTGCGCGGGTACTTTGCCAAATCCTCGTTGGGTCCAAATTGGAGCGGGTTTACAAAGATACTCACGACGACATGATCAGCTACAGATTGGGCGGTTTTAACCAGACTCAAATGGCCGGCGTGCAAGGCCCCCATCGTCGGAACCAACGCAATGGTTCCGTCCCAACTTTGGGTTAATTTTTGAACTTCAACCGGGGAATGAAGGATCTGCATTAGCTAAACGAGTGCTCGGAATCGGGGAAGCGCCCGCCCCGCACCTCCGTCGCGTAATCGGAAACCGCGCTACGCACCATCTGTCCGAGCTGGGCGTAAGCCTTCACAAAACGAGGCTGAAACTCAGGGTTTAGACCCAACAAGTCCTGACTCACCAGAACCTGGCCATCACAATCCGGACCCGCTCCGATCCCAATAGTTGGAATTTTTAAACGATCGGTTATCTCTTTTCCCAACACCGCGGGAATGGCTTCTAACACCACGGCGTAAGCGCCGGCATCTTCCAACGCCAAAGCGTCCTGAAGAATCGCCTGCTGCGCCTTCTCCGTTTTGCCTTGAACCTTATAACCGCCATACGCGTTCACGCTCTGCGGGGTTAGTCCCACGTGGCCCAAGACTGGGATGCCAACCTCCACGAGACGCTCTACGATCGGGGCAATCGAAACC
This sequence comes from Bdellovibrionota bacterium, assembly GCA_041391485.1. Taxonomy (GTDB): domain Bacteria; phylum Bdellovibrionota; class FAC87; order UBA2466; family JACKAF01; genus JACKAF01. The sequence goes on from JAWKNY010000001.1 coordinate 174,847, forward strand.
CCACCTTCTAATTTAACGGCCTCCGCACCCCCATCTGCCATCAGGCGGCCGGCATTTCGAACCGCGTCTTCGAAACTGGATTGGTAAGTCATGAAAGGCATGTCGGCGACCACATGGGCGTGTTCAACGGCTTCGCGTACCGCTCGAGTGTGGTAAACCATGTCCTCAATTTTGACGGACAAGGTGTTGGACTTTCCCTGAATGACCATTCCAAGGGAGTCTCCCACCAAAACCAAATCGACCAGCTCATCGATCAAGCGCGCGAAGGTATAATCATAGGCCGTGATGGCCACAATCCGATTGGCGCCCTCTCGTGATTTGCTGCAACCGAATGCTGGCGGCAGTCTCTTTCTTGTGTGGGTTAACGGCACTCAACCGAATTCCTCCTTAAAGGTCCCTTCCAACTGCGCCCCTACAAAATACGCATGGCCACCCAAGGTATAGCCAGGTGCCCCAATATACCGAGCCTGGTTCTTCTTTACCTCTCTTTTGTTGAGAAGGTGAATCTGCCCAAAAATTCCGAGTCTTAGGGGAAAGGCATCCAACTGCGGTCTCCCAAATCGTACTCCATCGCCGCACCTAAAACGTGCGTCCCACTATCGAGCAGGTTTGCCGAGCCGCTAGCCGCCTCGTCCGTTAACGGCGACGGGCGGAACTGGTACCCAACGCCCGCCTCCCAGTAACGAGTCAGTCCCACCTTCGCTGAGGCACGTGGGCTCAGCGTATTGAAACGGGGAGATCCGTGGTCTGGGTTTGGACGCGCGAGCCCCCTCGCTTTTCCGCCGTGACTAGGAAGAAGGACGGCTCGAACGCGGACCACAACTCCCATACGGCACCCACACTGAAATGGAAACTTCCCAAGCGTTGCTGGTAGTCCAACTCGAAGCGGTGAGGCTCATAAAACAAGGAAGTCTGAAGCTGAAAAGGAAGATCGAGCGTACGGGTCCCTTCTGCTACTTCCACGCGGCCCGTAATCTTCTCCACAAATTTAGGGTTGGCCGCCTGACGGTAAACCAAGCTGGCACCCGCTCCCTCCCAGCGGCTAAAAAGCCCGAGGATGGCCGAACTATTCAAACTGACGGTCATGTCCATTCGCCCTGTCGGGTTGTCGGCGAGTAAAACAGCGTCTATCGCCCCCGCGGCCGATATGTAAAAGGAAAGACCCGCCCCGAAGTAGAGCGCGTTGGGAATGATTTCGGCACCGATACTGGCGACGGCCTTTAGCTGGTCATTGGGTGCACCATAGTGCAAGGACTGAAACGCGTACGGGGTCAGAGACTGCAACTGACGTATTTTTCCCTTCGGCCCGGAAATCGCAACACCGAGCCCCGCCCGGCGATCCACATAGCGCGAAAGCGAGAACGGAAACACCATGCCTAGCGTCCACCGGCTAAAGCCCATGGGCTCCATTGAAGCCGCGCCCAGCACTTCGCGCGTCCCGGCGCCGGTCCTGAAAGTTGGGCTATCGAGTAGCACGGTCCCGACGGGGTCCACAGCCGCACTCCCCCCACCAAAGCTAAAAGCGAACTGTGGCTTCTCTCCGACCGCCATCAGCGCGGGGTTATTGTCGGCGGCAAACGGGTTGTGCGGATCGGCCGTCATCGCGCCTACCCGACCCGTACTCATGCCGCCCATGCCGAAGTTCCGCTCCGGGGTTCCTCGTGCAAAACGAGCGACAAAAGAAAGAAGGAGGATTTTTAAGAAAATTAGCTGCTTATTGGGCATTTGCGTACGAACAGACCGCATTCTTCTCCTTCGGCGGTTTTTATCATTGAGGGGGGACTTTCGCAAATAGGACTGGGCTGTCCAGGAACCCTAATTTGAGCCCAAAAGCTTCTCGGCCAACTCCAGAAATTGGGCCGGAGCCAGCTCCTCGGCTCGCGCTTTGGGGGAGATCTGTAGCGCCTCGAAAACGGCGTTGAGCTTCTCTTTTCCGTAGGTGTGACTGAGGTTCTTTAAGAGCATCTTTCGCCGGTGAGAAAAGGACTCGCGCACCAATTTCAAAAAGGCGTCGCGGTCGATCTGCGGATCGGGCTTGGGCTCAAAACAAATAGCCTCTGAATCCACTTCAGGCTTTGGGTAAAAAGCCCCGGGCGGGATCACGCCCAAGGAGTGCAATTCGTAGAACGTCTGGGCCACCACACTGGTACCGCCATAATCGGGCGTCATCGGCTTTGCGACCAAGCGCCGTGCGAACTCGCGCTGAAACGTCAAAACCATACGGAGGATCGATTCTTTCCAGTCGAGTAGCTTGAAAAAGATGGGTGAGGACACATTGTACGGAAGATTCCCAAGCACGAGTACCTTCTCAAGCGGCTCGCTGGGTTCCCATTTGAGAAAATCGCCTTCGACAAGATCAATCTCAGGGAATCGCTCTCTCAGGTAAGCGCACAAGTTGCGATCGATCTCAAACAATCGCGGAGGCACCGGGGACCGCTTGAGAAGCCCGTCGGTCAGAGCACCTAAGCCGGGACCAATCTCCCAAACCGCGACCGGATCCTTCTGCTCAAGCAGCCGTTCCACAAGTGTTTGGGCCCAATGCGGAGAGGTCAGAAAGTTCTGGCCGAATCTCTTTTTTGCATGAACGCCCAATGACGCTAACTGACTTCGTGGGTGCATAATATTCAATTCGCCTGAGTTGACTCGCCGAACCGCCAACAGTACGGTCTCTTTAGAAACGTTACATGAGTTGGGAGAAAAACGTGACCTCTTTCCGAATTATCACAGCACTTTTTTGTTTGATGAGCTACCAGGCCTTCGCGGCCAAGCGGCTGGTCTACATGGTCGAGACCGAAGACAGCAAACAGATCGCCCTGAAGCAGGACGGAAAGGACGAGCAGTTTCTAACGGAAGGGAACAACTGGCATCTCTATCCCGACGTCGATGGAAGCGGCAACTCTGTTGTTTACGTAGAGATTGACCCGAGTGGGGAGACGCTACAATCCAAAATCCTTCTCTTGGACATGGTCCAAAAAAAGACTCGGGAGCTCGCCGGTGGATCGGGGCAATACCTGCACCCGGATTTGTCGAGCGACGGCAGGACGCTAGCTTTTACGGCTCCGCTCGGTTCAGAGAACCGAATGCAAATTGCGGTAAGAAAAGTAGCAGAGGAAGAAAAGCCACTTGTCATCGAAACTGAATACCCAGCTTACTTCCCCGCGCTCGCTTCAGACGGGAGTTTTTTAGTTTTCCAGCTCAACGTCGACAAAGACGTAAAGCGCATTGTCCGCTATGACCTAGAAGAAAAAAAGTTCGAGACACTAACTGAAGAAGCTGGCGTTGCCATGGCACCGGCTCTTTCATTTGACGATCGCCGCATAGTTTTCACCGAGAAACGGGAAGGCGTTTGGAATATTTACGCCCTGGATCTGGCAACCAAGAAAAAGACACAAATCACCGATAGCCCTTCCCAAGATTTTGCTCCGAACTTCACGGCCGAAGGGGACGTCATCTTCGCGTCCGATCGAGCAGGGCATTTTGAGTTGTACTCCATCTCGGCTAAAGAGCTGGAGTCGGGAACCCACCAGGTCGAGAACTTAGTACGAGGGGAGGCTTCTTACTACGCGCCTGCCATGAGCGGTGAGCTGGAATTCCGCCAAACCAAAAAAGCCCCCGTGCCGGATCCCGCGCGCTCCTCTTTTGGATCGGCTGTGATTGGGGATCGAATCTACATAGCGGGCGGACACCAAGGGAATGAACACACCTACCCACCCGAATCCTTTCTCGCCCATGTCGAATACTTTGATCTCAAAACAGGCAAATGGAACCGCGTGGCCCCGCGAAAAAACCCGTGCCACGGTTTTGAATTGGCCGCCTACGGAAAGTACCTCTACGCTTTTGGTGGATTCGCTTACTCCAAGGATCACAAACCGGCCTGGAAGTCATTGGACACCATTGAGCGCTACGACACGGAAACAGACGAATGGGTGGAGGTCGGCAAACTCCCTCGTCCCCGCTCCTCCAATATCGTCGCCGTGCTGGACGACAAAGCCTATCTCATTGGTGGCTGGGACAGCACTCCAAAGCAGGCAGGTGATCTCGAAGGGCGCTTCCATCGGGAAATAGACGTCTTTGATCTCAAGACGGAAACTGTCAGCACTTTGGATTACGGTATTCCGGATCCCCTGCGCCGCGCCTTTTCCGCCGAAGTTCTAGGAGACGAAATCCTCCTCATTGGGGGTCTAGGGCAAGGCGCTTCTCACTTTGAGCTTTTGGATCAGGTAACGGCTTTCAACCCGAAAACTGGCAAGTGGCGAGAACTGGCAAAACTTCCCTTTGCCACCTTTGCCCCTGCGGCAGGCATTCTGGACGGAGAGCTGTACGTCTTCGGCGGCATGTTTAAAACGGGGCCCCTCAATTACGTTTACGTGAACCACGCTTACCGACTGGGAAAAACTTCTGGCCAATGGGGACACACAGGCCGCCACCTAGCGGAACCCAAAGGCTTTGCGCAAGTCGTCAACATCAGCCCCAGTGAACTGGCCATTTTGGGCGGGCATTCGTACGAGGGTGGGGACGCTCCCGTCGCCACTTTTGAGACCTTCGCCACCCATTAGAAGGAAAAAGCTGCAGTTCGCGCTAGAATATTGGGATGTTCTTCAGTTTCCACTCCGTCGTTCTAGCAATCGCCTCTGCGATGCTCTTGGCCGCTTGCAGCAATGGCATTTTTCAAAGTAGCGGTGGCGGTAGTAATCCGGATCCCATCGTCGCCGGCTTCCCGAACTCTACCGTACTTGCAATCGCCGTGAATTCCGCAAACGGGGATGTGTATGTGGGGGGCCAATTTACTTCCATAGGCTCCTTTGATTCCCCTTATATTGCTCGCTATCTTTCCAGCGGCCACCTCGACGCCAATTTTGTAAGAGGTTCGGGATTTAATGGGCAGGTGTTGAGCTTGCTCCTCACAAACGATCAGCTTTACGTAGGCGGGTCTTTCACCAACTACAATGGCGGAGGCGGCTCGGGAGTTACGCGCCTCACGCTCGATGGAGCTTTGGATACGGCTTACAACCCTTCTGCTTCCAATTTCAACTCGGATGTATTGAGCATTAAGCCTTCAAGAGGCCCCTCCAATCGCCTGCTCGTGGTGGGAGCTTTTACGACCTATGCAGGAATTCAAAACCTTCGTGCCCTTCGCTTGCACACGGATGGTGCGCTAGACACAGGTTACGGTCCTGTGGGCGTTGGATTCGACGGGACTGTGAGAGACATCGCTCAAGGGGGACAAGCACCGTTTCCAATTATCGCCGTTGGAGATTTTAACAGCTACGATTCTGTGCCGTTTGACTACATCACCTTTCTGCAAACCAATGGCCAAATTGACCCAGGCTTTTCGACGGTGAACCAGTTTGATGCACAGGCCAATGCCGTTGAGTGGTTTCAAAACGACGTATTCTTCGTTGTAGGTAACTTTGACGACTTTAATTCGGCATCAACTATAAAAATTGCCGGAATTACGGCGAGCGGAGGTAACGCGGTCCCGTTCGCCTCTGGCCCCAACGCCACGGTGCGGAGTCTGGCCGTCTCTACAGGCGGTAACCTCTACATAGGTGGCGACTTTACTAACCTAAACACCGACGTGCCACAGTACGCAGCGGCCGTGAATACGAATGGTTTTATCGTCGGTAATTTCCTGACGAATGTGGGATTCAACCTTCCCGTCGAGGCAGCGGCCGCCACTAGCGATCAAAAAGCCTACTTTGGCGGCCAATTCACGACTTTCGGCACCTTCCCCGTGGCGCATTTCGCACGCCTGGGTACGGACGGAAAACTCGACTCTACGTTTCCCCTTCAGCCCTAGAAAGCTATTTCTTCGGACTTTTCAGTACCCACACCGGGCTAGGGACTTTTCTCATGATAGCGCGCGTGATGCTGCCGACTAGCACCGAGGCTACCGGGCCCGTATCAGAAGTCAGGGCAACGAGCGAGGGGTGTGTTTTTTTCGCGTGCTTTGCGATCGCATCGGCAATGCCATCGCTTTTTTTATCCACTACCACCGTTGCTTTTACGCCTTCCACCTTTGCGAGAGCCACAAACTCGTCGCCCCTTTCGGCACGCGCTTTTCCGTCTTCCTCAATGTACTGGGTATAAAGCGGCACGGATGTAAAAAGGGAAACGTAATCAGTCGCCCACTGAAGCTTGTGGAAGATAGTAATCTTGGCACCGAAGGCCCTTGCGAATGGCAAGAGCCGCGTAAAAACAGCTCTCGACTCGTCCGAAAGATCCGACGGGAACAAGATGCTCTTAAATCCGGTCGGGGTTCGCGTGTTTGTGGTCGCAACGAGTACCGGGACCGCAGAGAGGTGAACGAGAGTCTCCACGAAACTTCCCATCAGCGCACGCGACAAACCGGATCGGGCGTGCGAACTTGCCACGATGAGCTCTGCTCCACGCTCGATGGCATAATCACTCAGTTTAACGACAGCTTGCCGGGCGGAGAAAGTCGGCTGAGAGATAAAGTGGGGATCAGCCACCGAAACCGCACTCTTAAGCGGCGCCTTGGCGAGCATCCCATCCAGGCGTTTTTTGACCTCTTCCTCAGTCTGACGAAGCAAGTTCGAAAGACCGCGGCGTTCAAGATACGGATTAGGCGGAGTAAAGACACAGACCGGTTCCACTTCGCAGTCCACTTTCTTGGACATCAGATCGAGCAACTTGGCTGTCTTCTTCAGCATCTGCAAATCGCCCGAAAGTGCATCCACAGCCCAGATAATTTTTACACGCGGTTTGGTCGGCATGAGTACTCCTTAATGTAATGTCTGCCCTAACGCGCCTATTCTCGCTCTACCCCCTCTTAGCTTCAAGGATTGATTTCTCTACGACCGCAGCACCGACACAATCCCCGAAGACGTTGACTGCCGTACGAAACCGGTCGAGTAGCCAGTCCACAGAGAGGATAAGGCCGATGAATTCCACAGGTAAGCCAACCGCATTGAGCACAATGATCATGGTGACAAGGCCGGCCTCCGGGATACCGGCGGCCCCAATGGCTGCCAGCGTCGCCGTTACCGCCACGATCATCTGTTGCATGAGGTCCAGCTCCAGACCAATCGACTGGGCGATAAAAATGGCCGCAGCGGCCTCATAAAGCGCCGTCCCATCCATGTTGATGGTCGCTCCCAAGGGCAACACAAAATCGGTCGACTCCTTGGAAACCCCTGCATTCACCTGCGCCGACTCAATAGAGACCGGCAGAGTCGCCGTCGAACTGGCGGTAGAAAACGCCGTCAAAAGTGCCTGGGACATGTTGTAGATGAAAACGTAGGGATTCTTTTTGGTGAATAGCCAATAAACGATCGGCAGCACAACAATGGCGTGGATCGCAAGTCCCGCCACCACCGTAAAAGAGTACCAGCCTGTTTGCTTCAGTACCGTCAAAAAAGTTCCGGTGGCCTGTGCTTTTCCAAAACGGGCCGCCACGAGACAAAAGATCCCCAACGGCGCCACCTTCATGAGGAGCAGAATGAAAGCCATCAACGCTTCATTCGCCTGCCCCACCAGATCACGAAGGAGTTCCACTTTTTTCCCAAGCGTCGTCATCAGACCGGCAAACACGATGCTGAAAAAGATGAGGGGTAGCAGCTCCATATTAACCGCGCTCTTGAAGAGATTGTCGGTAAAGAGCATCAGGAGCAGGTTGTTCAAAATGGTGAAGATATCTTTCTCACCCGAGCCCGTGCGCTGCATGAATTGAGTCGTCTCCGGAGCGTGACGAACACTCTCCAATGCCACCGTGTCGAATGCGCCTACGCCCGGCTTAATTACATTTACCAGAATGATACCGATGATAACGGCGGTGAACGCCGTGAGCAGAAAGTAAATGAGCGTGTAAGCACCCGGTTTGCCAAGCTTACGCACATCCCCCATCCCGAAGATGCCGCACATCACGCTGGTCACCACAAGCGGTACCACGACCATTTTCAGCAGTCGGAGAAAGATCTCACCACCCGCCGACAAGGTGACGGCAAAGTTTGGAAAGAAAAGGGCACAAGCAATCGCGAGCACGATCGCCAGAAAGATATATAAGGTGAGACTGCCCGAATCGTTCGCAATCGTTTTCTTGGTTCGCTTGGCCATGGTTCCCCCCCTTGGCAACTGACAGATGAGAATGGTCTTCGGTCCCCTCCGAAGGATTCTGATGGTCGCAGCTTAGCGAGACTTGGTCAAGAAACTGTAGGGGCGAGATCCGCTCTGGGCGAAGGCGTTTGCGTCCAAGAGGACGGCAGGAGTTTGCCTTGACGCAGATGCACCGCAGCAAGCACTGCCACCATCGCCGCGTTGTCGGTGCAATGTCGTGGAAGGGGAAAGTAAGCTTCCGAAAGTAAGGTTCTAAAACGAGAGTTACACGCTACTCCGCCGGTGACCACAATTTGAGGGACACCCAGTTTCGCGGACGCTTCCCGCACCTTAGTGCAAAGCGCTTCCAGGATCGCTTCCTGTGCGGAAGCGGCGATTTGCAAACGACGCGAATCGGTCGGCTCTTCCTTTGCCGTTTCCAGCGCAACGGCCGTCTTCAACCCGGAAAATGAAAAATCAAACTCGCGCGTGCGCGCCACCGGAAAAGAAAACTCACGTCTATCGTTTTCGGTCGCACTCTCTCGCACCCACCGGTCGAGCTTCGGTCCGGCTGGGTACCCTAACCCCAGCACTTTTCCAATTTTGTCGTAGGCTTCCCCGGCGGCATCGTCCAGTGTGCCACCCAGCCATTCGTATTCGCTCTCGCTTTTCACGTGAAAGAGTTCAGTGTGCCCGCCGCTTACCACAAGTGCTATCCAAGGAAAGGGCGGTGCCCCTCCCCCCTCAAAGGTAGAAAGCATGGGCGAATAGAGGTGGGCCTCAATGTGATTCAGTCCGGTATAGGGTTTACCCAGCGCAAAAGCCGCCGCCTTCACGTAACTCACTCCCACAAGGAGGGCTCCAATCAATCCGGGCCTATCGCTCACTACAAACCAATCGATATCCTGGAGGGTACAAGCCGCCGTATCCAAGGCTTGTTCCACGGCGAGTGGCAGTGCTTTTAGGTGCTCGCGACTCGCCACTTCCGGGACCACTCCACCAAAGCGTTTCATCGCATCGATATGGGAGTGCACCACATCGGCAAGGAGTTTCCACGACTCCGTATCGACGATAGCCACACAGGACTCATCACAACTGGTATCTACGGCCAGGATTTTCATCGAAATGCAGACTGCCACATTTGGGAGCTTCTTGTGCAGTGTTTTTTTTGGAGGGCGAATTAGTGGAAAATACGTGCGAAATCGGGATCGCCAACCGGAGGGTTTTGGATACGGCCGGTAGCCCCATCCGAGGTCGTGACCTCAAGCGTACGGGTAGAGAGCGTCCATCCCGATAAACTACAGAATACCCAATACGCGGCTGCCCGTTCCGCGGTGCCCACGCACTGTGGACCTGCTCGCGGGTCGCAAATCCCAAGTCGGAAGCGTTGTTCTCATTCACCGCTCCGCCCAGTACGAGTGCGGTCGTAACCGAGTGGGCGTTGAGCGCCTTCGGCGACGTAGCCCGTGTAACCGCTGCCGGGGGAGTCCTCACCCAGAGCGTTCATCTGGATAAAGCCGTTCGCCGTACCCGGTAAACCTTGGAAGTACGGGGCCCCAGCGGGCGTTCCCGGATTGAGCTGGTTCCCGTTCGAGTCAAAAGCTTGCATGTAATCCGGATAAAGCGCGTTGGCGAAGTTCGGTTCGATGTAGTCCGAACCGGCGTTACCACCCACATCCGGGAAAATCGTATAAAAGGCCGCATCAAAAATGGTGGGCGCAGCGAATCGCCACCATCGCCGCTGGCGCGACGTTGCTGGGACGAGGGAGCGGCCAGCCGAGCTGACGGCTCACTGCGGGCGGCCAATATTGTTGAAAGGGTGTAGGGAATCGTAGAACGCCATAAGCTTCGCGTCCGCAATTCCCAACGTATCGTTAGGACGCACACTAAAATTCAAAAGCTGGCTGTTGTTACCGGGACGGTTCGCGATAGGGGCAAGAATATCGGCGGTAATTTCGGGCCCAATGCGGCTACCGAAAGGTTTGGCCGTCGCCACGGCCGTTAGCTCAGGAAAACCGGCTTCCACCCACTTGGAAGGCATAAAAAACAAATTCGGCTGGCTCACCGCTTTCACGCCAAACCAGGTCACGATACCTTGTTCTTTGGAGTAACCAGCGACCATGTTGTTAAAGTCGATAAAATTCGGTCGTCCCACGCAACCGTTACCTTCAACCTGGAAGTTAATATAGAAAATCGTGCCGCGGATCGTGCGCTTATTCAGTCGTAGAAACTGGCCCCCGTCGGGTTGCAGAATTTCCAGTCTAAATCCGCGCGTGTTGCTGCGGCTCAGATTGCGAAGCGCGGACTGATAGGCCGCCGCCACAATGGGGTGATCGGATCCTTCGCCATCCGTAATGCCCGCGACCTCGTTCATGAAATCCTGTAATCCCCCAACGCCTTGCTCGCCGATCTGCCGATCGAAGAAGGCCGAGCGCCGCGTGTACGCGTCGACCAAGTACTGCGCCAAAATGCGGTTGTCGTTCGCAGCCGCACGGCACTCTTGGTTCGCCGCTTGTTGGATACGTTGGATTTGCGCTTGAATGGCGATCGCAAACGGGTCAAAGGTCGCAATAACGGGCGGCACGACGATGGGGGGCAAACCACCCACGGAAGGCGAAGCGTTTCGACAAAGATTCGTGTCGCGCGCGTAGGTCAATCCTGAAAGCGCTCGGTAACCGTGCGCCTGCTGGCAGATAAAAAGTTCCGCGGTCGTCCTGCCGTGAGCGACGTTCGCTCCGCGAGGGAAATTGCGGTTGTGGCGAAGGTGGGTGACCTGTACCCGCATCGCAAACTCTTTGAGATTTTGACGCATGCGGTAATTCACCATGCCGATGCGGTTCAAAATGCGCGCTTGCTGGGCGGCCCCGGCATAAGCAGCGGCATCGGCGGCAAGTTGGAGGTTAATTTTGTTGTTAATCAGGTGGCCGAAATCCACCACGAACATGAAAAGGATGAACATGAAGGTAAAGACGAGCGCGAAGAGAATCGCGACCTGCCCGCTTTCGCCACGGGAGCGCCAGCCAGCTATGTACCCCCTAAAATTACCCATCCCTACTATTATAATACGTTGCGTCGAAGTGGGGGTATTACTAATTTTGCTATTATTTCCACACTTTGCGCAGAATTTAGGCACAAATAGGACGCCCCAAGGGCTCTATTTGCCAGGGTGCACCAACTCCAGTAATAACAAAGATTGGGAAGGGTCCGTCCTGTCCTTTGGAAAATAATGGAAAAGACCGATATTTTATTAGAAGGAGTCCTTCCATGAAAAGAACGCGCTTAATCTTTACCACTACCCTAGGCTTGCTGATCGGCATCACGCTGACATTCGGGCTTGGCTACTTTCGCCAGGTGAATGCGGCACCCAGCTACGAGTACCTAGATACCTTTACTAAGGTCATGCACTTCGTGCAGGCCAACTATGTGGAGGAAGTGGAAACAGAGAAGCTGATGGAAGGGGCTATCAAGGGAATGCTAAGCACCCTCGACCCTCACACGGTTTACCTGCCGCCTGATCAATTTAAGGAAATGCAGGTCGACACCAGCGGCCGTTTCGGCGGACTCGGGATTGAAATTACGGTTCAGGACGGCATCCTAACCGTAGTCACCCCCATCGAAGACACCCCGGCCTTCCAAGAAGGCGTTGAACCGGGCGACAAGATTATTCGCATCGTGGACAAGCGCGAAAAAGTAGACAAAGAAACCAAGGGTATGTCCCTACATGAAGCGGTAAAGCTCATGCGCGGAAAAAAGGGTACCCCGGTTACGATCCACGTCGTGCGCAAAGGACTCAACAAACCCAAACCGATTACGATTACCCGCGATATCATTCGCGTAAACAGCGTGAAGTCCGGCCTGATTGAGCCTGGCTACGGCTGGTTGCGCATTACCAGTTTCCAAGCCAACACCACTCGCGACCTGCGTGCTCACTTGCAGAAGATGATTAAGGAGAACCAGGCCAAGAATAAGGGTGAACTGGAAGGCCTTGTGCTCGACTTGCGTTACAATCCGGGCGGTCTTCTGGAAGAAGCGGTTTCCGTTTCGGGAACCTTCGTTGGCAACGTTCCGGTTGTTTCCACGATGGGCCGTAACAAGAAGCAGAAGGAAGTCGAATACGGGAAAATGAAAAACCCGTACGATAAGCTGAAACTCGTCGTGCTCGTGAACGAAGCCTCCGCCAGCGCATCGGAAATCGTTGCCGGAGCGTTGCAGGATCACAAGCGGGCGCTCATCGTCGGCAAAACGACCTTCGGAAAAGGTTCCGTGCAGACGGTTATCGATTTGGATAACAAGACGGGCGCGCGAGCCGGCCTGAAACTCACAGTAGCGCGTTACTACACACCAAACGGCCGCTCGATCCAGGGCAAAGGTATTACCCCGGATATCGAAGTGGATCGCATCGATGTCGATTTGCTTGAGAAAGCCAAGCAAGGCCGCATGCTACGTGAAGCCGATCTCAAGGGCCACATCATCGGAGAGGACGAAGACACCTCCGCCGAAAGCAAAGACGAGGACGAATCCGAGAAGAAAGATCGCAGTGACTTGCGGCCTATCCGTGAAAAAGACGGCAAGAAGATCCGAGTCAGCGACCCGGCCGTACTCGTTAAGTCTGACTTCCAGCTGCAGCAAGCTCTGGCGTACCTGAAGGCGTGGAACATCTTCCGCACCGCCGGGAACTGGGAGCCTGAAAAGAAGACCGCAGCGGCAAACAAGTAACCCGATGAGACGGGATGGTGATGCGTGTGCGCACATTTATCTCAGCATTGCTGGTTATCCTGATTGCGGCGTGCTCTTCCCTTAAGTACACGGATACGGGCAAGACTCTAAAGCCACTTTCTATTATCTTTTCCTCCAATCGTTTCAACTCGCTTGAGACATGCGATTGCGTGCTCAAAAAGATTGGAGGTTTGGATCGAGAGTGGAACCTGACCTCGCGGTGGAAAAACTCCTCGGTGGGAGAACTGGTCGCTTTCACTAGCGGTACTACTTTTCTCCCTCCCCCCAAAGAGTACAAAGCCTCCAAGCACAAGCTCTATAAACGCCGATCCGAAACGATGGTGGAAGGTTTGAGCGAACTCAAACTCTCCGCCCTGTCGCCGTCCATCAACGACTTTCGACTCGGGATGAAGGAGATTGCGGATCTCAAGGGCAAAGCCCGCTTCCCATTCGTGAGCGCCAACATCGTAGACGCCGGCACCAAAGCCCTACTCTTTCAGCCAAAGATAAGCTTGGAACAGGAAGGGATTCGGATTGTCGTGATTGGCCTGAGTGGGGCGCCAGATCCCGCCTACGGTCCCGTCGTGGGAGCTACCACCATTTCACCTATAGAGGCCTTGCAAAAAGCATTGGAAGGTGTGGATCCCAAAGATCAGCTAGTCGTCCTTCTCTCCTCGCTTACCGATGTGGAACGAGAGCAAGTGCAACTGAGATTCCCTCAGATTCATTTGATTTTAGGGGCGAACCACCAGAGCAACACCACTTTTAATATTCGCCAGCAAACCGGAAGCCTGCTGTACCTTCACCCCACGGGCGAAGGTCGGACCTTGTCTTTAATCGAACTCGAAATGAAGACCCCCATCACCACGTTTTTTAACCCCTGGCTCGCTACCACGACAAAAGATGTTCGCCAGATTTGGGAGAATCGTGTGCTGGACGTAGAGAAGCAGTTGCTAAACGAGAAGTTAAAGCCAGCCGAACGCGAAGAACTCCTCTCGAAGAAAACAGAGTTTCAAACCTACTTGCAGCGCACGCATACCATTCCCTTGGAACTGAACCCAACGACCATTTCTTACCGCGCGACAACAGTAGAGCTGGATGAAAACTACCAAGTACCGGAGAACCCGGTTACCGATTTGCTCAAGCCGTACCGCCGCGAACCAGGCTCGGCTACAGCCCAGCCAACAGACCAAAGTTCAGATACAGGTTCTCACCCGTCGGATCAAACCCATGATACAAGCCAACCCTAAATTGGGCGGGCAAGTAATGGAATACCTGCCATTCGGTTTTTAGCTCCACTCCGGCACTGAAGTAGAACTTCTTAAAAAGCTCATCGTTGGAATTGGAGTAGCGATCATCGCGGTGGCGCAGCCCTGTCGCGCGGGTGAGCACATCACCGACAAGGCCGATATGAATATTCTTCAGAAATAACGGCGAGAGGCCCCACCCTCTTTCAACGGTAAAGAGCGGAAAGAGATACTCAACGTTAAACGTGGCAATCTCGCGGCCCAGAAAACGGCCCGGGAAAAAACCACGACTCAAAAAGCTTACGCGCCCTAAATAAAAAAGAAGTTCGCCGCCCCCCTCAAAAAAAGAGTTGTACAGAGCCGTCCCCTGCGCGAAGCCCGCCTGAAACTGAAACATAAAAACGTGGTTATTCAGCCAAAAACTTTCCCAGTACTGCCGGATACTGAAAACCGACCGAAAGTGCGTGTCGGTACTTCCCAAAAGACCGAGGTAATGGGTGTGCGAAAGCGAAAGGCTCGTGCCGGCAACCGGGGCAATGCCGTCAGCGCGGTACTTGAATCCGAAGGACTTGCTGACCGAAGCCTCCACACCAATGTTTCTCTGACTAGGTCCCAAGCCCGAAGCCTCGACCTTTCGGTAGGCCGGACCCAAACGCCAATTCAATGAGAACATTGTCCACGACAAGCTTAGGTTGCCGCCCCATACGTCAAAAAAACTGCGAGTACTTTGAATGTAGCTCGGGGCGAAATAAGCGCCGACTCCCAGGCTATAATTCCCTCCAAAGCGGTAGCTGTAACCAAGGTCGCCGAAGGGTTTTCCTCGGGTGTCGTAGCCTGCGAAAAGCTGGTACTCGTGTTTCTGGGCAATATCAAAGGCGGGGATCCACACACCAATCTGTAAGCCGTTTGGCACAACCAGAAAATTCGGTACCCACATGCGTGGGAGAATCGTACTCCACGCCGAATAATCTTCTGCCCCGGAAATACTCGCCGTCTCGCGCTCAGGTTCTTTGTCTTTGTCGTTTGAGGCTTTGCGAACCGCGCCGTCCTTGAGTTTCGCGATAGCAAGATCAAATCCCCCATGGCGATAGCTGCTCATGACAGCGAACTCCCCGCGAGTCGCCACACTGATCGTCCCACCCAGTAGCGTCAGCTTTTTTTGAAACTGTTTTTTTGACGGGAAAAACCGCCAAGGTTCCAAACGCCCATCAAAATCCGCAACGGCAAGAATCTGCCCCTTGGCAGTGGCGTGTAAGGAAAAGAGATGGGCGGGAGCGCTCGCTATTTTTTCGGGTGTCGCCCGCCCCGCGTCCCAGCGGTAGAGATCCGTTCGGGGCCCGTTTCGAAGCGCTATCCAGTGAGGGGCACCAAATAGCAAAGAGGTCACCCAGGTGCCGTCGGGAATCGCCCACACTCTTTTTGTCTTAGCGGAGAGAAGATCCCCGAAACTGGCCTCGACCACTTTCCCTTTACCGCCGGACTCTTGGTAAAAGAGTACTTGATCGGTGCGCCCATTGCAGTCGAGCTGGTGCACGTGAATGCTGGCGGCGCCATCTACCGAAACTCGGGACATGTCGTCTTCTTTAAAACCGTAACGGTAGATCGAGAAGAGCGAACGGTCCCCGTCGCTGACAGGGCGTACAAACAACCACTGATCGCCTTTGCCGTTTCTTCCCCAGCAGAAGCCCTCGGCGCCCCCGTGAGGCGTTTCCACGCGTCGAACAACTTTCCTTTTCTTAACTTCGTAGACTTCAAAAGCAGACAGTTTGTCGGGATGAGCCGCCCGGTAGGCGATAAAACGCTTACTCGGTGAGACGCGCACGTCCCATTTTCGGAATTTACTTTGCGTGAGGTACCGGACTCGGGCCGCTCCCTCTTTGCGGATCTGCGCGATCTCGGCTTCGCTCTCCTTACGGGTTCGTTCAAACGCCTCTTCCCATATTTCGGCACTCCCTTTTCCGTAAACTTCATGGAGCGGCCCATCGTAGAACCCCGGCCAATTCGAAGCGTAGCTTCGGTAGAGATCGGTGATTCCTTTTTCCCCCTTCCGGCGCAAAAGATCCTTATGGAAAACCCCGCCAAAAATACGCCGAGGATCCCTGTGGCCAAAGCGACGCCACCCCGTCCATGCGATCGCGGCTCATGAATTCGCTTGTTCCCCACTTTTTCTCCGCTACCGCCATCCGCTGGAACATCTTGAAGTACGGGGCACTGCCGCGGGCCCCCTTTGCCTTCTCCGTCTCAAATAGACGGCCATCCCTTCGTGGAAGTGTTGGGGTTGGATTGCATTTGGCAAAGCCCAACTTCCGAACAAAACCCGCATCACTTTCCACAGCCCGCGTGCCGGGTAAAGGTGTCGGGTGTGCGTATTCGTGTAGCACCATCGAGTCGAGCCAATCGCCAAGCGAGGCAAGCTGATCGTGCGCGGCGGGCGGAACCGCGTAAATAACAATGTGAGGAAACGGAAGATCCAACGAGTACCCGTTGGTCGCGTCCTGCCAGTCCCCCAAAACGATCCAAGTGTGATCGGGGCCATCCGGAAAGATAGGAGTTAGGATCGTATGGGCGCGTTCGGCGGCCTGCAGCGTGCGGCCGGCCAAGCGATCTTGACCCTTGGGATAGAGAACCGAGAAATGGGCCGACTTGCGTACCTGCCAGTCCACATCCGACGGGAAGGTAATGTAAACGGGAGCGGCCTCTGCCCACACAACCAGCAGGCCCAACCAACTCCCCAGAATAATCCTTAGCAACATTTCCCCCGTTGAAACATAGTATACATTTTATAGGGCCTGTCTGCGCCCTTTCACGTGCCCGCGTCGCGAGTGTGTACTTTTAAATACAGTATTTTTTTTCTAACAAAGTTGCGCTCCGCTCCGTCTTACATTGCATAACATGCAGCACCTACTCATGGGTTGCGTTTGAATGAAATACTGCATATTATTACAATATCTTGGAACACTTTGGCGAAGGCCATGTCGCCTGGATCGCCCACTGAAGGAGCTTTGAAGATGAATTCATCTCGGCATTTGCAGTTCTCGTTTTTGTCGTTCGTTTTTCTTTGCGTTGTCGTTGCACTGACCTCCTGTAGTAAGAAAGATACCGTTTCGGATGAGCCGATGATGAGCGGTGGTGGCGGATTTGCGGAAGAAAGCAGTGAGAGCGTCGAATCTTCTGGCGTGATGACCGAGTCCGCCGGTGGAGCTGGCGGCCCGCTTCAGGTGGTTTACTTCGATTACGATCAGTACAACATCCGTGACGACGCCCGACGCGCGCTACAGTCCAACTCGGATTGGATGCAGCAGAACCCTTCATCCACCGTTCAGATCGAAGGCCACTGTGATGAGCGCGGAACCATCGAGTACAACTTGGCTTTAGGGGAACGCCGCGCCAACGCTGCCAAGCGCTACATCGTTCGTTTGGGCGTAGATGCGGGAAGACTTTCTACCATCAGCTACGGCGAAGAGCGTCCGGCTAACTCCGGTAGCAGCGAGTCGGCCTGGTCGGAAAACCGCCGCGCAGAATTTGTGATCTTGTCGCAATAGTGCTCAGAGCCTCGACCACATTCCTGCTGTTTGCAGCGGTGTTGGTGGTGCTAGTCGGTTGCAACTCGAAACCCATACACGAGTTGATCCTGGCTGATACCGCTATCAAGGCCGCGCAGAAAGCCAAGGCCGATAGCCTTGCCACTGACTTGTACCGCAAAGCGGAAAACAACTTTTTGCGCGCCAAACAGGACTACCGGGAAGGCTATTTCGACTCTGCTCGCAACTTCGCTGACACCGCGCGCCAGACAGCAGAGCAAGCCGAGTACCAGGCGCTACTCAAACAGTCGAAAATGAAGGGCTCTGATTCCAGCAGCGACTATGGTAGTTATTAGTTTATGGAACGACTGAAGCCTTATCTCGCTTACCTGCTCGTAATCACATTCCTTCCGCTCGTATCGTGTAAAACTCGCAGTGACTTGCGCCGCGAAGAAGAACTGAAACGCCTTAGGGCTCAGATTGCAGAAGAACGATCGACCTCGGACGCCGACGGCCAAGAGTTGAAAATGGAAGTCAGTCGGATGAGCGGTTTAATCGAAGAACTGTTCCAGCAAAACCGCGCACTCCAAAACGATCTAGAGGCAGTCAACAACCGGCTTAAAGAAGTGGAGGCGGCGAAGAACGCCCCACCCCCGCCACCGCCGGCACCCAAGCCCGTTGAAAAAGCTTCCTACGCCAGTGGCAAGGCACTTTTCGACAAAGGAAATTTTTCGGAGGCGATCGACGTATTAGAGGCGGTCATGCAGTCCAAGCCGTCTTTGGTCGACAAGAAAAACACCCTCTACCTCCTGGCGGAAGCTTATTACGCCAATAAACAATACGGCCAGGCGGCCATTGAGTATTCGCAATTCAAAAAGAGCTTTCCCAAAGACAACCGGGTCGCCAAGTCCATCTACCGACAGGCCAATTGTTTTAGAAACCTGGGCAAGACGAAGGAAGCCGCCCTCTTCTATCAAGAACTTTTGGACGGTTATCCAAAGAGCACCTACGCTCCGCGCGCACGCAAAGAACTTGCAGGACTTAAGTAGCGCTTTTCCAATAAGGTGAGATCCTACCGAGCCCAATAAGACCCACTAGGAACAGAAGTACAGGGATCAAGGATTGCGCATTCCCACAGGGGCGGTGTGTGGCCGCGCAACTCGCGGTAGAAGAAATATCGCAACTCAAGTTGAAAGAAGATCCCAACGACGAAACGCCCGGGTACGCGGATTGGATGCCAGCGATATCGTTACTCGCGAGATCCCGCTTTTTGGTTTCAAGAGGGATCGCCATCGCGTGCATCGTCGCATCGGTATCCTCGGGAGTCACTTCATGTCCCAGACCCAGCAAGTGGCCAATTTCATGAGTCATGATGTTTTGCACATCAAACTTTCCGGTTTCGTTCGTCACCGTGAAGCTATGGTTCACACCGTTGAAAATGATATCCGAATCTAAAATCATTCCCGCTTTCGGACTATCACCCGAAATAAAGAAGTTTCGGGTAATCGCTATCACCGAAGTCTCAAAGGGCCAGTTGGACGCTTCAAAAATCACGTTGTTCACACCGTCATTTTGGTTATCTGACGACGAGGAGCAACCCAAACCTATAAAGCTCACGCTGGAGCCGCTAACGTTTGCCCACGTATCGAAACTCTGGATAATGGACGGAATAAAAGTGCCGAGCCCTGTAAACGTAGGCGCCGAAACAAAATAGGGGATCGGAAAATAATCCGGGTCCCACCGCAGAAATGGCCCGCTTCCCGAGCCGTCGCTCCCATCGGTGCGGTTGCGAGAAAACTGCCGCTCTCCCCGAGCAAACTAAACCCGGCCTCAAAACCTGCGATGCTGAAATCCGAACCGTCCCGCTGAAGATAAGCTTGGTACCGTTTACCAACGAAAGGGCGCGGGTAGCCGTTTAAGATGACACCGACTCCGTTGGCCTCGCCCCCAATACCGTGCAAGCGAATCGTGTCTCCCACTTCGGGTAAGGGACGACCATCTGGCCGCTCTTCGATCACACGCGAAACACGCGCCGCCGCCGTCCACCGAAAGCCAAAGACTGGATCTTCGTCGGCCCACTTGGATTCGATTTGAAGTTCTACAACGCTGACCGCGCGATCGAGTTGGGTTTGCACCGATTCGGTGCTGAGCAACATGGCTGACGCTGGGCGCCCGCTAACCCACAGAACAGAAACAAAATAGAGGGGATTTTTCATGGAAGTGGTTTGTTTTCTTATTGTAGCACGCTCTTTTCTGCGCACGGATTAGTAGTGAGCGCGTAAAGATTTACGCACTCAAAAAGACTGTTCCACCTAAGACCTGCCGCTTCTACTTAATGAAATCATTTATCAATTTAACGTAAATAAGTGATGTTACGTACTCGCATCAGCGAAGGCCGTCGAAAACTGCGTAGTGATTTGCGCAAATGCGGTGCTCCACCTCCTCTGCGGCGCTCTTCGGGACCTGGATTTTACTTCGTCATTTCCAATAGTTAGGACGGTTTCCTAGGCTCGATGGGCTTTTCGGTATCGTTATTGCTCTATTAATGGGGTGTTCTAGGGGATTCGTGGCAAAGAGTTTTAGCATGACAGCATCTGCACTCAAAAACCGGGATTTAAGCGAGGGCCCGTCCGTCACTTGGTCCGTTCGTAAACGCGATCGATCCCGACCGCACCTTAAACGAAAGATCTACCACTTTGTGAGCGGGATGATTTGTTTCCTGCTCTACGGTTTTATCTTAACGCGTGAGCAATCACTCATCGCGCTGGCTAGTTTGGGCGGTATGATGGTGCTCCTTGATGTCGCGCGGCTGCAATTTCCCGCACTCAACCGATTCGGACTTCGCCTCTTCGGGACCATCATGCGTCGCGAAGAATTAAGGAGCCTGACTGGAAACTCTTTTTACGCCCTTGGGCTCTTCATCATCGTGCTGCTTTTTCCTAAGCCGGTGGTGATGATGAGTATTTTGTTTCTCGCCATTGGGGACCCGGTGGCCGCTGTCGTGGGAACGACGTGGGGCAAAACCAAGATCCTACAGAAGAAAAGTTTGGAAGGCGCGCTGGCAAATCTTGCAGCCAGCGGACTAGCGAGTTTTATTCTCGCGGTCGCGTACTTTCACCTGGGCCTTGAAAGCGCGTTGCTGCTCGGAGCCCTCGGCGGTCTCGTCAGCTGCCTGGCCGAACTCATCCCGCTACCGGTTGATGACAACCTCACCATCCCGGTACTTTCTGTGATCCTGCTTTTCCTCTGCTTCCAGCTCTTCCCGCTGGTCTAAGCGACCCACGGAATGAACCGCTGCCAACTACAGTTGGACCTAGTCCAACTGTAAATCGACGGAACGAGTGCGTAGGCAATTCCCCAAGAACTCAAAGTGAGTGCTGGGCGATGCCGAAAGCTGGCTATAGTACGATTCAATAGCGAGCACGCTATCGTCCAAGTCCTGGTTGGAGCCAGACTTAAGTTCCAACAGAAGCGCCCACATGCCGTACTTCCAATAAGCAAAGTCCTCAAAGGTACCCGTCGCCGGGTACACGATATCGGTGTGCGTACCGTGGCGGTAGCCGTTAAACTCGGCGGCCTTTGCGGTAATTTGCGCAAAAAGATTGTGATCGAGGGTCTCGACGGTATCCGTGTCCACTCCCCACGGGTAGGTCATCGTTCCGATGTAACCGTGAACCGTGACCGCTCCGGAGTACTGCCGCTGAGACAGGAAGCTCATCAAAGCCCGAATGCTTTGCAATTTTCCGCCGGGGTTGGGATTGCAGGGACCGGGATAGTCGCGGTTGGGATCGACACCCTTTTCATAACGGCTGGAGGAGTTGTATCCGGAAATGTTTAGGACCGGATAAAGGTCCATTCGTGATCCGCAAGCCCATCTTTCCAAAGCGTCCGTCGTAAAGCGCTTCACCAAGTGATTGATGAACCGAACCACAAACAAAGGGGCGTGGCTTTCGTTGCCATGATGGGTACCCACCATTAAGTGTCCGATTTTTGCGCCGTCCATACGCTGCGGCGTGGCACTTACGCGTAAAGCGTAGATCTCGGTACCGTCGTCGTTCTGCCCAATGGAAAAGACACTGGCAAACGCGGGGAAGTTACTCTGAACCTGAGTCATTTCGTCGACAATTCGTTTGTACTTGCCTGTCGGTGGATCACCAAAAGCCACCGCAACCGAAAAACACGCTAAAGCGACCAACCATTTAAGAGTATGGTTCATAATCTTTCCCCTCCCGGAGGCTTCTCTGACATTGGGTTGTTTCTAAAAATACGTTCGGTCCCCTGAGACCGCTTACATTCTATCTCTAAGGGCAAAAAAACGCGCGGGGACACCACACAAAAGTGTTAACAAAACAAGTAAGCATGATTATGATGATTCCTATTCTGGAACACCTTGTTATTTAGGGGGATAGTAGAATGGCTAAGAAAGCTAAAAAGGCTGCCGGTGGTAGCAAAACAAACAATCCGTTAGTTGTTCAATCGAAGGTGAAGGAGTTCATCAAGAAGAACAAGATGAACTGCAGCTCCGACGTAATCGGCGCGCTAACGGCTAACGTTCAGGGCCTCATCACGCAGGGTTGCAACCGTGCGAAGGCCAACGGACGTAAGACGCTCCGTGCGACCGACCTGTAGTCTTTACGGGTAATCGCTTTAAAGCCACTGGTGCAAGCCAGTGGCTTTTTTTTTGGACAAGATCCTTTTCGTGCGTTAGGTGTAGTTTGTCACCGGGGGTGCCCGTAGGCTGAGAGGACGCAATGGCGCGTTCAACCCTTGGAACCTGAACTGGGTAATACCAGCGAAGGAATGGTGAACCACACAATACGTCTCATTTCCTTGGTGCGTTCTCCATTGCTCCCGGCAAAAAACTGACCAGAACTTGCTTTTGGAGGACTCATGCGCCGAGAAACCACCCCCACCATACCGACTGATTTAAGCCCATACCGGAACCCTTTGCCTAGTTCCCGCAAGATTTACGTCCCCGGCGAGCGGCACAAAAGCGTCCAGGTCCCGATGCGAGAGATTACTTATAAGGAGGGGGCGCTAGCCGTTTACGATACCTCCGGCCCGTACACCGATCCCCAATGCCCCATCGACATCACTAAGGGTCTGCCCGCGCTTCGCAGCCAATGGATAGAGGATCGCGGCGATAGTGAAGTCTCCCCGCACGCAGAAAAGAGCATGCTTTTTGCCAAGCGGCGTTACCCCGGCCTTCTGCGCCAACCCCGTCGGGCCAAAGCGGGTCAAAACCTGACCCAGCTCCACTATGCCCGCAAGGGAATCATTACACCGGAAATGGAATTCGTGGCCTTACGGGAAGCCCAGCGCCAGGTATCGATGCAAAAATTGGCGGAAAGGGAGTGCCGCTTGAAGGGCAACTCATGGGGTGCCCGTCTGCCCGAAACCATTACCCCCGAATTTGTTCGAGACGAAATTGCTGCCGGACGTGCCATCCTTCCGAACAACATCAATCACCCAGAAAGTGAGCCCATGATCATTGGACGGAACTTCCTGGTGAAAGTAAACGCCAACATCGGGAATTCGGCGATCACCTCTTCGATTGCCGAAGAAGTGGAAAAGCTACTTTGGGCCACACGCTGGGGTGCCGACACGGTCATGGATCTGTCGACCGGGCCTGACATTCACGAAACCCGCGAGTGGATCCTTCGTAACGCCGCGGTTCCAATTGGAACGGTCCCCATCTACCAAGCTTTGGAAAAAGTGAACGGGGATCCAGAAGCACTCAACTGGGAAGTTTATCGGGACACTCTGATTGAACAGGCCGAGCAAGGCGTGGACTACTTCACCATTCACGCGGGCGTAAGGCTTGCGTATGTGCCTTGGACGCAAAACCGCATGACGGGCATTGTTTCCCGCGGTGGTTCTATTTTGGCGAAATGGTGTCTCGCCCACCACCAGGAGAATTTCCTCTACACCCATTTCGAGGAAATCTGCGAAATCCTCAAGGCCTACGACGTAGCCTTTTCTTTAGGCGATGGATTGCGTCCTGGATCGGTCGCGGACGCGAACGACGACGCGCAGATAGGTGAGCTAAAGACTTTGGGCGAACTCACCCAAATCGCTTGGAAGCACGACGTTCAGGTCATGATCGAAGGTCCGGGACACGTTCCGATGCACCTCGTGCAAGAAAACATGGAACTGCAACTAAAGCATTGTCATGAAGCACCCTTCTACACGCTCGGACCGCTGACGACTGACATCGCTCCCGGCTACGATCACATTACTAGCGGCATTGGTGCTGCGATGATCGGCTGGTTTGGCTGCGCGATGCTTTGTTACGTGACGCCCAAAGAACATCTCGGACTTCCCAATAAGGATGACGTAAAAACGGGACTGATGGCCTACAAGATTGCCGCCCATGCGGCGGATTTGGCCAAAGGGCACCCGGGCGCCCGTGTCCGGGATGATCTACTTTCCAAAGCTCGCTTTGAGTTCCGCTGGGAGGATCAGTTCAACCTATCACTCGACCCTGATACTGCTCGCGCGTTTCACGATGAGACGATGCCGGCAGAAGGGGCCAAGGTGGCCGAGTTCTGTTCGATGTGCGGCCCCAAGTTCTGCTCGATGCACATCAGCCAGGACATCAAGCGAGCGGCTGAGGCGGCACGTGACTAAGAAAGCCGGTGTAGTCGGTGCCGGTATCGTCGGGAGTCTGATGGCCTGGCGACTCGCTCAGCGAGGCTGGCAGGTGGAGCTTTTTGATCGGGATGAAGAGCCCACCCGCAACTGCAGCTACGCGGCAGCGGGTCTACTCGACTCGGTCGGAGCGCTTGAGGATGCCGAACCGCTCATCAATGAGCTCGCCAGTGCTTCACTCGACATGTGGGACTCCATTGTGAAAACGCTGCCGGAGCCGGTTGTGTTTCAACGCCGCGGAACTCTGGCAGTGGTGCACCCCAATGAACGAGAGCAACTGGATCAGTGGCAAAGCCGAATCAGACGCTTGAATCCCAAGGCCTCAATGGAATGCCTGCGCGGTCAAGCGCTCACTGAGTTGGAACCCGAAATCGACAGGCGCTTTCTGGACGGCCTGTATTTTCCCCTGGAAGGAAACATCGACAACCGGGCGGTCTTAAGAGCGTTGCACCGGCGCTTAAGAGAGCTGGGCGTCCGTCTGCAATTTGGAAAACAGGTGGAGGATCTAAGCGCGCACAGAATCCTGACGGGTACGGCCGAGTTCGAGCTGGATCAAGTCATCGATTGCAGAGGAGTGAAGGCATCGGCACCTGGTTTGCGCGGCGTACGTGGAGAGTTATTTATCGTCCGAGCGCCCGATGTAAATTTCACCCGCCCCATTCGTCTACTCCACCCAAGGCAGCCGGTTTACGTCGTACCTCGCACGCAAAACACGTATGTCGTCGGTGCGACTCAGATCGAGTGCGAAGACTATGGCCCGGTAAGTTTGCGATCGACGTTAGAACTTCTCTCGGCGGCTTTTACGCTGCACAGCGGTTTTGGCGAAGCGGAGATTTTAGAGTCGGTAACCCAATGCCGGCCCGCTTTTTCGGATAACCAGCCACGTACTTTTTTCCGAGAGGGGGTCTTGCATGTGAACGGCCTCTTCCGACACGGCTTTCTTGTTAGCCCAAAGCTCACAGAACTTGCTTGTGAACTATTGGAACGGGGAAGCTTGGCCCCAAGCTACCGGGCCTTGGAGACGGAGGCGACTCGATGCGCGTAATGGTAAATGGCGAGGGCCGCGACGTACAAACCAATTTGCTGCTTTCCGAACTGCTCCGCACCTTGGAGATGGACAAACCGTACGTGGCGGTGTCGGTGAACATGAACTGCATTCCAAAGCTCGAATACGCGAACTTGGAATTGAAGGAAAACGACGAGGTCGAGATCCTCGTCCCTTACCAAGGAGGCTAACGGTGTGGAAAATTGCTGATACGCAACTTCGAAGCCGACTTTTTCTGGGCACTGCTCAGTACCGGAGTCCTGAGCTACTTCGCAAAGCCATCGCCGCTTCCGGCACTGAGGTCGTTACCGTTTCTCTGCGACGTCAATCCAAAGCCCTGGAGGGAGCGGAGAATTTTTGGAGTATCATTCAGCAAAGCGGCGTGCGTGTGCTTCCGAATACAGCGGGGTGCCGAAGTGTAAAAGAGGCGGTCAGCACGGCCCAAATGGCCCGACAGGTATTCAATACCCACTGGATAAAACTCGAAGTGATTGGGAACGAACACACGCTGCAACCCGATCCTTTTGGACTGGTGGAAGCCTCCCGCATTTTGAACGAAGACGGTTTTTGCGTTTTTCCCTACACCAACGACGATCCGGTAGTCGCCGAACGCTTACTCGCCTCGGGCTGTAGAATTCTGATGCCCTGGGGCGCTCCTATCGGCTCGGGAAGAGGTTTGCAAAATGAGTACGCGTTGCAGGTGCTGCGGGATCAGTTCCCCCACACACCGCTGATCGTCGATGCCGGAATCGGCGCCCCTTCTCACGCCTCGCGCGCGATGGAACTCGGCTATGACGGTGTACTACTCAATACGGCCGTCGCACGCTGCGAAGACCCACCCAAGATGGCACAGGCTTTCGCGCAATCCGTGGAGGCCGGAAGACTCGCCTTTGAAGCAGGACTCATTCAAGTCAAGCAGCGGGCCCAAGCGAGCACGCCCATCTTGGGTACCCCGTTTTGGCAGCAGGAAAACCCAGGGAGTCTTTCGTGAAGATAGCGTGGACGATAGCGGGCTCGGACCCGAGCGGTTTTGCTGGAACCCACGCCGATCTGCGCACCTTCGAAGCTCTGGGTGTGCATGGCATGGCGGCCATTTCCGCCGTTACCGCGCAAAATCCCACTCATTGCCAAAGAGTCGATCCTACGAACGCGGACTCTTTACTCGCCCAGCTAGCATCGATGGAGGCCTTTGCCCCGCCTCACGCCGTAAAGACCGGCCTACTGAGATCGGAGAATCTTATCCGAGTTGCCGCCACGAAGCTAAAGGGCAAAGAGATTGTGGTGGATCCGGTTTGTGTTTCCAGCTCCGGTTTTCGGTTCGTGGATGCAGCGGCCGTTCGAGCGTATCGGGAAGTTCTCTTTCCTATCGCCCGTCTCGTGACTCCAAATCTCCCCGAATGTTTGGAATTCAGCGGCGAAGAAAACGTGGAAAAAGCGGCCAAATACTTTCTCAATGCTGGCGCCAAGGCCGTTCTTATCAAGGGAGGGCACCGGGTTTCTGACTGGGCGTCGGACTACTTTTCAGATGGGAGCCAGTCCTTTTACCTGAGTCTTCCACACCTCTCCTTACCCGCCGCACCGGGTACCGGTTGCACTTTGTCGGCGGCTATTGCTGCGGCCTACGCGCTAGGGCACCCTATTGCGGATGCGGTTGTTTTGGCAAAAGCGTATCTGCACCGGGCGCTGCGCCTCGCTCGCCCCTGCGCGAGTTCGCTGCACCTCCATCACGAAAAGTGGCCGGTTCAACCAGATTATTTTCCAAGATTACACGCCGGGGAATTCAAGGAGCGCGACTCTTTTCCAGCGTGTGAGAATACCATCGGCTTTTATCCCATTGTCCCACGCGCGAGCTGGGTGGAACGGATTGTAGAAGCCGGTGCGAAAACCATTCAACTGCGCATCAAGGATCTCGAGGGGCAGGCCCTTCTCGACGAAATCCGCCGTGCTTCGGATTTCTGCAAAAGAAAGAGCATCCAGCTCTTTATCAACGACTACTGGGAACACGCCTTAGCAGTTGAAGCCTACGGCGTTCATCTTGGCCAGGAAGATCTCCCGCGTGCCGAGGTAGACAAACTTCTCAAAGCGGGAATTAGACTTGGCATCAGCACGCACTCCTATAGCGAGCTTGCAAGCGCACTCCATTTCAAACCCTCTTACGTGGCGCTTGGCCCGATTTTTCCAACGACGTGTAAGAGCATGCGCTTTGGCCCCCAAGGTTTTGAAACTCTCCGCTATTGGACAGAACTTACCGACATTCCCGTGGTGGCCATAGGCGGCTTAAGAACCGAACACCTGCGCGCCGTCTACGATGCCGGCGCCAACGGAGCGGCGGTGGTTTCCGATGTTTTGGATCACCCCGCGCCTGAAACCCGTGCAAAAGAGTGGTTGCAGAAAACCAAAGAAGCTTTAGGATAGCGCCATGGCAAAGTGCTTTCTCACTTTATCGGGTGTTTTTGGATTCTTGTCTGTGGCGCTTGGAGCCTTCGGCGCCCACGCCCTTAAGGACAAACTCGACGCCTACCAGCTCGGCGTCTTTAAGACCGGCGTTGACTACCAGTTCTTCCACACGCTTGTCATCGCACTCGTCGGCCTCCTTTTACTGCGCGGAGAAAGTTCGCTACTCAAGTCCAGTGGCTACGCTTTTACTTTTGGAATTTTGGTTTTTTCGGGAAGTTTGTACTTACTCGCTTTCACAGGACAGCGCTGGTGGGGTGCGATCACTCCCATCGGCGGAGTAAGTTTTTTGATCGGCTGGGTTCTGTTCACCCTCGCCTGTTACAGGATGAATTAGACTATGCCTTCTATTGCCATCATCGGTGCCAGTGCTGACAGAACCAAATTTGGCAACAAAGCCGTACGCGCTTATTCGCAAAAGGGCTACACGGTGTACCCCATTCACCCGAAGGAAAGCGCTATCGAGGGGATTCCCGCGTTCAAGTCCATCAGCGAGGTCCCGGCCGAGCAGCTCGATCGCGTAAGCTTTTATGTCGCTCCGGCCATCGGGATGAAGATCATCGAAGAAGTTGCCGGAAAAGACGTCGGTGAAGTCTGGTTTAATCCTGGGTCGGAAAGCGACGAGCTACTCGAAAAAACCGAAGCCCTCGGCCTTAAAGCTATCGCGGCATGTAGTTTAGTCGACATAGGCGCCAACCCAAGCGCCTACTAAGGGCCGCTCGACCTGATAAAACTTGACCCTTCGGGCCTTTTTCATGAGAATCTTCGCATGCTTCGCAAGTATTTCATTTGTATGGCCCTATTGGTTTCATCTTTTTCGGGCAGCGCCCAGACCCGGAAACTGGGTGGGCAGCGCGGAATTGGAATCATCTTCGATGCTTCCTCTTTCTCCTAACGCCGCAGATCGAATACGTTCACAGCGGCACCGTCCGGTATGGTGGACTCATCCAACTCGGACTCGCGACAGGAACTTTGGCAACGTTTTCGGGATCGCTGCGCTATACCTTTCCTACTAGGCGCCCTAAACTTCAGCCTTTCGTCGAAGGCGCACTGGGACTTGCGATCTCCTCATTTGGAAACAACGTGGGTGTCCACCTGATGATGGCGGGGGGGCTGGACTACGATGTCACGCCCGACTTCACCATCGGGACGACCTTTAGGTTTAACTTCGCGCCACCCGTGGACAGCTTCTTTGTGAGCTGGCCCATCGCGGTCGGCCGACTTCGTTTCTAGGCGGCGTGAATGCCCCAGGATCCCGACAATCAACTTCAGCTGGCGACGGGTATCGTCGAGGCGCTGCATCGGGCCGGACACGATGCTTATTTTGCCGGTGGCTGCGTTCGGGACAAGTTACTGGGAACAGCGGCCAAGGATTATGATATCGCCACTTCCGCACGGCCTTCTGACATCCAAAAGTTGTTCCCAAAGACAATCCCGGTAGGCGTCCAGTTCGGCGTCATTCTGGTGATTGAGTCGGGTACGCCTTTTGAAGTCGCAACCTTTAGGACTGAGGGCGACTACCAGGACGGTCGACGCCCCAAGAAAGTCAGCTTTACGGACGTGCGGAGCGATGCCAAGCGCCGAGACTTCACGGTCAATGGCCTCTACTACGATCTACGCACCCAAAAGGTTTTGGATTTTGTGGGCGGCGAAGCCGATCTCAAAAAGAAAATCATCCGGTCCATCGGAAAAGCTGAGGATCGATTTCTAGAAGATCATTTGCGCATGCTCCGCGCGGCGCGCTTTGCCGTGCAGTTAGGTTTTTCTCTGGAAGCCGAAACAGAAGCCGCCATCAAAGCGCACGCCCCACTCATCGCTAAAGTCAGTCAGGAACGCATTCGCGAAGAGTTCTCAAAACTTCTCATTTCTCCTAGCCCCGCAGAAGGGATTCGGCTTCTGGATAAGCTGGGGCTACTCGAACATTTTCTTCCGGAGATCCTCGTACTCAAGGGAGTGGAACAACCGGCCCAATACCACCCAGAGGGCGACGTCTTTGTACACACGCTGATGCTGCTCGAAGGCATGGCGCCCCACGCGCCCTTGGAGTTGGCACTTGGCTGCCTCTTTCATGACATCGCAAAGCCCGCCACTTTTGAGCGCGCGGCCGATCGCATCCGCTTTCACGGACATGATCGCGTCGGCGAGGAGATGACACGCAAGATCCTCAAGCGGATGACCTACCCGAACGACCAAATAGATCTTGTTTGTGCTTTGGTCCGCGATCATTTGAAGTTCAAAGACGCCTTCCAGATGCGCCAAAGCACCTTGAAGCGTTTTCTTTTGCAGGACCGCTTTGACCTCCACCTGGAGCTGCACCGCCTGGACTGCCTTGCCAGCCACAAGGACCTGACGGCCTATGAGCATTGCAAGAAAAAGTACGAAGAATTCCAACAGTTACCACCACCCCCGCTTCGGCTCATTGGAGGCGAGGACTTAACAAAAATGGGCTATGTGCCGGGCCCACAGATGGGTAAGATACTGCGAGCGGTAGAGGACGCGATTTTGGAAGGCGATGTCCTCACGCGAGAAGAAGCCTTGTCTTTTGTGAAAGAAAAGTTTCCTCTGATCGGCAAAAAATGACGTCACTGTTAGAAGAATTCAATAAAAAAAGTTTACGCGCACTGAGTAAATCCATCTCCGCCGCAGAAAATCGCGACCCCAATGTTTTAGAAATGCTCTCCGAACTGTATGATCAAACAGGACGGGCACGCATTTTCGGAATCACCGGACCACCGGGAGCGGGAAAAAGCACGCTCGTCAGTCATTTCGTGAAATACATCCGACAAAAAAAACAATCGGTAGCAGTCATCGCCGTCGATCCCATGAGCCCGTTCACAGGGGGCGCCCTGCTGGGAGATCGCATCCGGCTCATCGATCATTTCAATGACGACAAAGTCTTTATTAGAAGTTTGAGCACACGCGGGAAGCTGGGTGGACTTTCGGTAGCTTCCCGACAAGTCATCGATCTGGTCGACGCGTTTGGTTTTGACTACGTCATCGTAGAAACCGTAGGGGTCGGTCAAAGTGAGGTCGATATCAGGAACCTCGCCGACGCCACGCTGGTCGTGCTCGTTCCTGAGGCCGGCGATTCCATTCAAACGATCAAGGCCGGACTACTGGAGATCGCGGATCTCTTTCTCATTCACAAATCCGATCGCGAGGGAGCGGAGAAACTACAAAACTCCCTTGCTGACGTCGTGCGTTTTGCGGACAAACAAACACCTGTGCTCCTCTCGTCCATTCAGCGCGAGCAAAGCATCGAAGCAGTGTTTAAGAGTTTGAACACCTTTTACGAAAAGCAGCAGCCTTTGATTCGCGAGCGCAAGAAAACAGCGGCAAAAACGGCGATCGTGGAGCTACTCGAAAGCGAACTCGCTCGGGCCGCGCACAAGTGGGTGGACAAGAAGGTCCAGGCCCCGCACAACCCCTACACTTTCGTAAAAGATTTTTGGAAGAACCATAGCGTCGATAAGTTTTTTAGCCAGTGAGATGATGATGAGCCAACTGAAACTCAAGATCCTGGTAACTCGCACTGATCGGATGGGGGACGCGTTGCTATGTCTTCCCACACTCTGCTATCTGAGAAAAGCGCTTCCGGATGCGGAGATACACTTTCTCGCCAAACCGGAAATAGGGAGTTTACTCGCGGGTTTCATGCGTGATCACT
Organism: Bdellovibrionota bacterium; assembly: GCA_041391485.1. Taxonomy (GTDB): domain Bacteria; phylum Bdellovibrionota; class FAC87; order UBA2466; family JACKAF01; genus JACKAF01. The sequence goes on from JAWKNY010000001.1 coordinate 206,203, forward strand.
ACATCAAACCCATCGAGGTGGAGCTGAAACAATCCTCGCTCCTTCAAGAGGCACTCAAAGCCGAGCGCTACCGAGTGGGACTCTTTCTTTATCCCGAATGGGAACTGCTAAGCGCTTCCTTCTTGGCTCGTGTTCCCAAGCGCGTCGCCCCGCTTTCAAAATGGTGGTCTTTTCTCCTGGTGAACCACGGGGTGCGCCAAAACCGGTCTCGACTGGAAAAAAATGAAGGGGAATACAATTTAGACCTAGCGAAGTACGTCGTGTCTAAAGTCGTAAAATCCAAAGAAACACCGACCGTCCCAGCTCTGGAGATCCCATTGCATCCAGTAGGTGCCAAGCGCGCACGAGAAATTCTGAACGAGAAGCACATCACGACGGATTTCATCTTGCTCCATCCGGGGATGGGCGGCAGCGCGCTGAATTTGGACGCCGATGCCTACGCCTCGTGGATTCCGGAACTCGAGTCCCAGTACTCGATGCCGGTTGTACTCTCGAAGGGTCCCGCCGAAAAGGATCACGAACTCGTAGAAAAGATTCTCAAAGAGCGCCCCGATCAAAAAGTTTTGTCGAATTTGAAGCTTCCTGAGCTCATGGAATGCTTGCGACTCGCGAAGCTGGTCGTGGCACCTAGCACCGGTCCCTTGCATCTGGCCCATTATGTGGGGACCGATACGCTGGGAGTCTACTCGCCGCAAGGGACGGAACGCCCGGAGCGTTGGGCGCCCTGGGGCGGTACCGGTCGAAGCCGGATTCTGCTCGCCGATGCGGTCGATAAACGCCTAAGACTGGGGTCCTGGCGCGAAAAGCTAATCCAGTCTAAGATGCCGGAACCTGTGGGAGCCCTGAGCTGATGGATTTTACGCGCTTCAAAAACTGCCGCCTCCTCGTCTCGGTAGAGGTGGGTATCGACGAGTACCTCACGGGTGAGGTCACCCGGATCAGTCCGGAGGCCCCCGTGCCGGTCGTCGAAGTCACCGAGCGGAGTGAACGCTTGGGCCTTGCCGCCAATGTCGCCCAGAACCTGAGCTCTTTGGGAGCTCAAGTCACCCTGCTCAGCCTTTGCGGAAAAGACGAAGACGGAGAGCGCATCCAAGACCTGATTGAGTCCGCCGGCATCACCCAGTCGGTGCTGATCGAGGACGAAACCCGCCCCACCCTTCGAAAGGTCAGGATCCTTTCGGGCAAACAACACATCGTGCGCGTGGACTTTGAGAAGACCCACGGCGTGAGCGATGCCGTCGCGACGCGATTCAAGCAGACTTTGGTGGATCTCCTACCCGAGTGCGACGGAGTCATCGTACAGGATTACGGAAAAGGGCTTCTGAACCCCGAAATCATGGGTTTTGTCGCCGCGGCTCGAGCTCAAGGCAAACCCGTTTATGTCGATCCGAGCCGACTGAGCCCGCTCAAACTCTATAAGGGCACCACCCTGCTCAGCCCGAATGTTGCCGAAGCGGTGATGCTTTGTGGCCTCGGCCGGCACGAAAGACGGATTCATGGGAGTGACGACGAGGGACTTTGGCGGATGGCCCAGCAGATCCTTACGAAGACCGAGGCCGAGCACGTCGTAATCACCTGCGGGCCGCATGGAATGGTTTCAGCAAGCCGCGGGAGTTCCGATCTGAAACGCATTCCGACCTATGCCAAAGAGGTTTTTGATGTGACCGGAGCCGGCGATACGGTCATAGCGGTACTTGCCTTAACGCAGGTTCTGGGGCACAGTCTCGCTGAGTCAATGCGGATGGCAAACGCCGCGGCCGGCATCGTCGTAGGCCGCGTGGGCACGGCAAGCGTCACGCCCGAAGAGTTGCAGGATGCACTCGATCAACTTGGTGGGGAATCGTCTAATGGTAGGACAGCGGACTCTGACTCCGTAAGTCCAGGTTCGAGTCCTGGTTCCCCAGCCATACACTAGGTACCACGTTCCCTTTGGCACATCCCTGTGGATTGTTTAGCCAGTTTGGGCCGCAGAAGCCTAATAAGAAAATGGATAAGTATAAAACGAGTGGTACCACGTCACCCCCTCATCCGGAGTGTAACTAAACTTTCTGTCAGCTGGGGTACACAGATAGTTGCGGACGTAGTTATTTGTGTGGCGAACAGTCTTATAATCCACCAACTCCACACACCACTGATCTTCCGGAAGCACCATGTAGTTCGCATAGAAGGGTGTATTTAGCCCATACGCTTGATTTTGCCAGATGGAATCGGGCCGAACGACGTTGATCGTCAGGTTGTTGTGCCAGGTAGCTCCCAAGTCGGAATCGGCACACAGATAATGGTTTATCGATTCCGCAAAAAACCTAAGGTTGGTGCAGTAGGGATAAGGTGTCGGTGACTCGGGGGTCGCGTACCGGTATTCAAAATTTACCGCTGGGTCGGTACTGCAAAGATGCCCAACCCCCTTGCCCTGCCACGAAGTCTCGACACAACCGTTCGGAAAATCGGGAATCTCGGGGAGCGGCACACCCGTGCAGGATAAGCTATCGTCCTCAGTGTAGTTGGCCAAACGTTGGATGCTGTTCAGAAAAGGGTAGTTGTCGGCGTCCTCAAACGGATAACGCTCTTCCCACGGAGAAACTACTCCCGTACCTATCAAGTCGAACCGACTCAAACACCGCCGCACCTTCTTGGAAGCCTCATCAACTGTGTAATACGTAACGCGTGGGACACTCTCCGTTTGAAGAGTGAGAGGATCGACACGATGCCCTACCTGACGACGTATTTTCAACACCGCGCCATCAGCCACGACGAGCGGACACAGGCCACCGCCGATGGCCGAGGGTAAATCACTGGCCGTGGTCACAGTGCTCGGGTCCAAAAGGCTTGGTTGGTTGATTCGGAGATCGGAAAAACTCAGGTAGCGACAGAGCGCGCCACGAGCGGAATCGAGCGAATAAAACTTGCCAGCGTACTGAAATACGGAGGACTCCGGCAACAGACCGGAAAAGTTTGAGACGACAGCCGTCGAGAAGTGTGTAACCGAGCTAAGGTTTCCGAGTATCTTTACCCTAAAGTCGTAGATCTTATTGGCCTCTGCTTGGAACTCCAATCGATGCACATGCGGTGCGGCCGCGCCTGCATGAAATTCCGTGGCGTTGAGTGTTCTTGATGCCTTTAGCTGCACATCAACCGAGTAGGTGTCAGAGTTGAGGGTGTGTTCGACAACTTCCCATACCTGCAGTTCCACCACTGGATGAGTTGCCGTGTTACCGACAGAGCTTTGACCGCCGACAACAAAGAACACCTCATTGGGCCCCACGACCAAGTCCTTTAAGTTTAAGTCTTTGCGCACGTACGGTTCTGCACTCACCGGGTTTAGATAAAATGCCCCGGGAACCGAAACGGGAGCCGAGATTGCGGCCCCTTTAATGTAGTCCCATGCCGGCGAATAAGAACGCGATCCGGGCACTCCTCGACCCGCACCCCCAAAAAGCCCAGTGCTGAGCTCTGTCTCCAGTCGACGCGGAAGGACACACTTGCTCCAATCGGAATATCCGCCATGACCTCAAAGGGCTGAAAACTACCCGTGGCGCTGAACTCGTTTCTGCGAACTGCACGATGCGAGATGGCGGTATCGCCACTCATTACGTACAGATCCGCGACGGCGTTAGAATCCATAAGAATGTTGTCAATTTGCAGAAAGAAGTGAGTTCTCACAAGGCCCGTCGATAGATCCGTAATCGCCTGCGCGTCGGTGAGTAAACCGGCCTGGTCGTCCCCATCCGCAACCCAAGCCCGACCGCACGGCTCGGGCCCACCGGTAGGGTGACTCGGGGCGTGCGCCGCATAAAAGACCCGATCGCTGGGATTAGAAACCAGAATTTGAGCGCAAGAGGGGTCCAACGGTTGCAGCACTGCCGAAAGGACGCTCAATGCCGCTGACGTGGATTCGGCAAGCGTTTGCGCCGAAGCGAATGGTCCGAAGGCCGAAGCCACAGGCAGCCAATCTCCGAGCATCGTTTCAGCCTTGTCGAGCATTAGCTGGACAATCAACGCTACGATTCTCGGTAACGAATAGCTCGCCACTTCGGGTCCATAGAGCAGAATATCCCCAACCGGACCGGGTTCGGTCATTCCAGCAATCCCCCGACTCATCCCGACCGCTATCAAGGATTTGTCCGAAGTGGCGCGCAGCCGGTGCGGGTTTTCTGCACTCATCTCGCTAAGAGAGGGGAGTGCGGATTGTAGAAACTGTCTCAAGAAATCGCGCTGTTCCACGGTGAGAGCCGCTACCCTGTCACAAAGAAGCTGATCGACGCCGCTGGGGCAAATGCCGTTCGGCAAGGAAGCGATTAGCGCGGCATTCTGATCCTGCTGTAACAAGGCAACGGTCTGTCGGATGCGACTCAGAGCCGCCAGTGTGTCATCGGGAAGACCAAAAAGACTTCCCTGACTTTTGGATAGAAGTGTACACGCAGATGAAAAGAGCAAGCCAAGAATAACAATAAATCTCAGAAGGGTTCTCATGGCGTGCCCTCCGGAACCAAGAAGGCATCATAGTACAGGTCCCCCCACCACACGTAGCGGATGCTCTGATTTACAGGAGAACACACGAACCGTCGATTACTAGGATCGGTGACACTTGCTTGAATGAACTCCGTGCAGTAATGGTTCGCGGGCAAGTGCGCGGGTGACACGTACACCGTCGCCCCGAAAGTTGCAGCGCAATTTGCCAGTGAACAAAACTGTGGAGTTACGGGTTCCGGGTACTCGGCGCAGCGGCCAGCGTTGGAAAGGCCTCGCACTCGGTTTAGGTAGGGAAGATCAAGAACCGTGGGATCAGCGAGCTCCTGAGTCAGATCGATATCCGGATCGATGTGTAGGGCAAAACTTTCACAATAAGTGCCGTCACCTTGATCGCGTAAGTACTTTAGATGAAAAAAGTAGGGCCCCTTCGGCCGACTGAAGTAGGCGCCGGGGTTGGTGAGCGGACACAAGCCCCCATGAAACAGATAAGGCATCGTCGCGGTACGTTGGACAATCGATGGGTCATCCATGTACCCCGTCACACTATTCTCCGCATGCTTGTTGCGCACAAAGTGGAATTCGGCCGGCTCCAGATAGCGGCAGTAAGATCCGGCATCGGCATCCGCCGTGTAGTAGGATTTAACGGCGCCCTGCTCGACAACGTTATCCGTCCGCAAAGCAAAGTCATATTCTCCGACTCCCGTATCCCCTTGCGGGTACTGGCTGGGATCGGGGACAATCGCGATACCGTGAAAGCGAAACTGGGCCCCCGCAACCGATGGGCCGACTCGGTACATATCAATATAGGCCACCGCTCCTTGAGGGTGCTCATACTCGACGACAACTGGGTGGATAACGCCGGGCCCTGAAAATTCGTCGAACGAGACTAATACATTCAGATTGCTAGACACTCCATTCCGAATCACAAAACTCGTAAACGGACCGCTCAGTGCTCCAGAGCTACTACTGTAGGAAATAAAAAAGACCAGTCGATTAGTCCCGGCTTGCAAGGTGCGAATCGGCTGGCTCGTAAAATTCTTATACTGCTCTACTTCTGGGCTTGACCCGGAGGTGTTTACAAATCCTTGCCCGTAGACATCCCAACGGAGGTAAGGCGTATCGATGGCGAAGTTGGTATTGGGGTCTAGTGTAGCGTACGAACCAGTGAGGTGGGTGTTTTCCCAACCCGGATAAAAGACCTGCCCACCGAGTACCCCTTCGACAAGAGTTCCGAGGTACCTCACTCCAACCGAAGGGGCCGCACTTCGTATCCTAAAGTCCAATACAGCGTCGTCCGAGTTTTCAAAAAGCAATTCAAAGTGGTGAAAGATGGAGCTGTTAAAATCCGACCAGTGCAGCGCGTTCGCACCGATCACCTGAGAACTCTGCGTATCGACCACTTCAATCACCGCAACGGTTTGATCCGCGTCACCCGCCGTCTTCAGCGCATCGACAGCCACCGCAAAGGTGGCTTTGTGTAAGCCCCTTGCCAAACCGCTTAGTTGCGGGCCCCCTACGCTTGTCCCCACGCGCCACGCAAGACTGCAACCTTCGTCGAGGCCCCCGCCGACGTATTCCCCTAATTCTCTGTCGCTCCCGTAGTGCACGGAAGCCTGCTGCAACGGCGAGACCAGCTCATCGCAATCGTTCTCCTGGTAGTCGAGCAAAAGCATCCAACCAAGTCCCAGCAATCGGCTGAGGTCGTGGCCTTCGGAAAAGAACGGGTAGCTATTGTAGTTTCGAATATAGTCGGTCGGAAGCAAGTAACCGTTGGATGAAAATGGGCTCTGTGGGCGAATCTTGTTGAAGGTTCGCTGCCCCAGCAGGACTACTAACTCCCTGGCCTTCAGGGTCGGAACGCCGCGATCGTCTATTTTTAGCGGCCCGGCAGGGCCATAGTCCGCAGCCACGATCAGCCGCTCCTGGTGTTCATCGTAGAGATCGAGCGCACCAATCTCGAACAAGAACTCCGTGTCGCGAGACAAAAACGAATCAATCTCGTCCAGCGAGGCGAGAAAGATGCTTCTAAGATAAATGCGCTGATCTTCGGAGAGGTTTTCAATCGCAGCACAGTACGAACTCTCCATCGAGGTAGGGCAACGACCGTTCTTCAAGACAAAGAGAAGATCGTTTCCGACTCCAATCTTCGTCTGCATGGCCACACGGCGCATCTTTTCAACTTTGGCTTTCATGAGAGCGAGCAGCGGGTGACCACCGCCGTATCCCGTCGCGTTGCCGAAAAGTTTTAGGTTAAAACAACCGGACAACGAAAGAACGGCAATGAATAGGATTAGCTTGTGAAACCAAATGCGGCGCAAACGTCCCCCAAATTATCCATGCGCGTAATGGGTTTCCCTAGTAGGCAATCGCACCGGAAGGAAAATCGAAACCGGCACCCCTCTATTATATGGCGCATTATCTCTCTCGAACAACTGTCAGTATTTGAGCGATCTCGGGATGTAAACCTTCAATATCGCACACCTTTTAGAAGCACTCCCAGGGGCCTGATCTGAGTCTAGACAGTGGCCTACGCCGCCAACGCAAAAATTTGCCGCGCGGATTGAAATCCTTAGCTTTCTTGGAGGCACGTCGATTGCAGTATGTGAAGACTGAGTATAGGGAACCTTAGCGGATCCGATAAACAGAGTAGATACCGTCTTCGAAGTCAGGCACCCGCCTGTTCAGGTCGGTGCGGGCATCACTTGAGGTTTCGGCTCGATTCACAACGAGGTATCGAAAACCCATCTCATAGAGCTGCTTTCTCGGCTCCACCGCCCCCGAGCGCGCCAACGCTTCAGAGGCGTCTCGCACCAGCCCGTAGGTACCCGGCTTAAAACCTGTATAGCCATTTGCGATCGGGTGATCGTGTTCCAAACTTTTGTACATTCTCAGGGTTTCCAATGAAGTGACATCGAAGGGAAGATGCGTAACCGCTCCTTTATCTTTCTGGTGCCGCAACCATTCGGACACCCCATCCAGCTCCGATCCAACGCTAGGGTAAGGCACCGGGCGGTAGGTATCGACGATAAAAAGGAGCAACAGGGCCACCGACCACCCCCACCTACGAAGGGCTCCATCGCCTCCTAATCGGTGATGGAGCACCTGGAAGCCAATTCCAGCGAGTACAGCCATAAAGAAAAGATAACTGAGCCCCATTCGAGCAGGCGTTCGAAAACCTTTTAGACCCGGGAGTGTGTAGTAGAGCAGGTTATAAACTCCCAGGTTAGTCCCGAAGGCTAAGATGATGGTAAAGAGTAACGAATAGAGGAGTAGGCGCGAGAGGCGCTTTCCTTGACTCGAACGGCATCGACGCAGACGCCTAAAACCGAGATAAGCGAGAAAGAGGACCGCGAAACCAACGAACAGAACGTTCTCTTCTCTCCCCCTACCGCCGTTGCCCCCAAGGATTAGATCCCCCAGTAGAGGATCGTAAAGGTGATCGCTTGTCACAAGAAACCAGCTTCCCAGGTTCGCGCTACTTCCGTAGGCGTCGCTGATGGGTCTTCTGAACCCGTACTCTTTGCTAATGCGATAATAAGAAGACCCGATCGCAAAGCTCACCAAAGCGAAGGCCAGGATGCCACCTGCGATAGGCGCGTAACGCCCCCGACGGTGACGCCAAAGCACATAGCCCGCATACGGAAGGGCCGACAAGACAAGAACAATGCCCAAACTTAAGCTAAAGTAGAGCTGCGCACCCGCGAGCGCACCCATCAAAGCGAGCCACTTTGCTTTCCCGTTTTGCTCGTACCTCAGAGCACAGGCCCAAAATAGCGGGAAAAGAAATTGCGGCATTAAATGAAAATGCTGCAAGTGAGCCAATCGGACCAAGCTAAAGCCGAATACGCTTGCGGCAACTAAGGCGCCCCCGCTACGCAAGAAGCTTCTCGCGAACCCATACATGCAAAGAAAATTTGCGCTAAGAAAAGCAAGCTGCAACAAATTGAATGCCAGCAACGAATTTCCGAAGACGACTTTAAGAAAACCGTACAGCACACTGCACGCCGGAAGCGTTTCTGAAGTGGCCAGAGATTCTTGGAAGGGATAGAGGATCTTGCCGTCGTAAAGGGCCCGCGCGCCGAAGAGATTCTGGCTCATTCGCTCGAGGATCCAGACAAAGGAAAGCGGATCTTTGGTGGAATCGGGTAGACCGCTTGCGAGCCGGCTCAAAGGCCAGGGAAGCACAAAGGCGGCTAGAAGCAGCGCCAAGACCAGAGTCACCCAGAGATACCGCATTCAGCGAATCTAGCGTCAGGCGCTAAAGTTGTCACCCACCGGGCCAGGGAATGTTGCCGCTAAGCCAGTGGCTGTGGCATCCTAGCGCTTCGCCTGGAGTGGGATTTTGACCGTTAAGTCCAAGAAATGTTGGGTCGCCGTTTTCTATGCCGCCGTCACTCTATGGCTTTTCGCGTACCTGACATTGGCTCACCGTTACAACGGCAAAGACTATGAGGTCTACCTGGATGCGATCGCCGCACTCGGCGAGGGAGCCTCCCCGTACAGCTATGAAAACGCCACGTCCTTTCATTACAGCCCGGTTGGATTATTGCCCTTCGTGGCGCTGCAGTCTTTGCCGGTCAAACTTCAGCATCTCTGCATTTTTGTTTTGAGTCTGTTCGCGCTTTTTCGTATGACTTATCTGAGCTTGAAGCTGCTCACACCCACTCGGCCCCTTGAGGCATTGCCTCTGCTTGTCCTTATCGCCCCATGGCTACTCGTCAATCAAGGCATTGGCTTTCAATTCGAGTCGGGGAACATCAACCTCCTGCGTCTTTACCTGCTGATGGAGGGATTCAATGTCCTGTTCCGCGGGAAAGCCACCTGGGGATTTTTCCTGTTGTCGCTCCCTGCTCTATTCAAACCCGCCTTTGGCATCGTGCCCTATTTTCTTTTCGCCTTGAAACCCAAGCAATACGTTGTCCCGTGCCTTCGCGCGGGCGCGTTGCTCCTTGCGGTGCTGGCCTTGCCCTTTGTATTTTGGCAAGCGGGCCCGCTCTACAAAGACTGGTGGCTTAGCAACTCAGCCCACACGCACGCGATACTCAGTGGCGAGATCGTGGGGGCAAACTTAAGTCTTCTTTCCTTTGCCTACGACAAACTGGGACTTAGCGTTGGCCGAAGCTTGCTGCTCGTATTTTTCCCGGCTCTAGTCGCCTTCCATTGGCTCGCCCACAAACAACCTCCCACGGTTGCGTTCGCTCTGGCTTTGCTCTTCTTGTACTTGTTCTCTCCGGCCACGTTTCCTTATTCCATCCTGGGGCTCATGCTGCCGGCAATGCTAGGTTTGTGGGTGTGCCTTAGAGATCGCCGCCAGTGGGTCCCTTTTGCGATCTTTGTGATCGGTATGCTTTTTGTGAATGTGAACTTTATGGGTCGCGGTTTATACAACGGTACCGCGGTGCCATGGCGGCTTCAGGGTTTTCTCACCCTTCCTCTTGTTTGGGTGGTGAGCCGTCGCAGCTCAACTAACTGACCTTCTCCAGACGGACCAGTACCAAATTACCGAATGGAAAGTGCCATTTATTGTGGGGATAGAGGCGTGACACACTTCTAGAGAGTTCGAGCGAAAGCGGCGCTATAAAAGGCGAAACAAAGTGGGTCGTGGTTTTGAAATCCACTTTAAGACCGTTTCCGATGATAGGCGAAATTTCCTTTAAACGTTTTTCCACATTGAAATAAGTAAACTTGGTTAGGTGCTGCTCTTCATAACTTACCGACGAGAGCCGGTTCACAAGCACTTCAAGTACAGGCCAGCTACTCGTGTAGTTGGGCGTCGAAAGCACCAGCTTTCCTCCGACACAAAGTTTCTGGTAAAGGCGTTCAAGCAGAGTCTGAATCTCCGCCACGGTCAGGTGTTCGATGACTTCGATTAACGTAATACAATCAAACGAGCCAGGCACCTCACCCAATGCCGCCACAGTGGGGACATAAAAAAACTTTCTAAAATCGGTGCCGTAGTTCGCGTTGGCGTACTCCACCTGTTTGGGAAGGACGTCCACCCCCACCTGAAGCGGAAACCGCTCCGGCGCCAGCTCAGAGAGGAAAGTCCCCGCGAAACAACCCACATCCAGAATGGATTGGCAGCGGTCGGGCAAGCAGTCGAGCACCCGCTCGAACTTTTGCAGGTGCCAAGCACGGCGCACCGAGTTCCCGCCGCGCGCGATGCGATCGTAATAACCTTCCGGAATGGCGTCGTAATTAAAATCGGACGTTTGCTCTGACATGGCTCACCTTAATGGAAGGACTATAGCAACCCACTCCCGCAACCACAATAGAACCTAATGCAGAAGCGGCCGACGCTCAGCGAGCAGCGCCAAAAACAAGGGAAACTCGGCACGGGCTCGGTTTTCCATACGAGCCGCTTTGCCCTTGCTTTCCTTATCACTCACCCACTCTTCAACGTTCAGGACATTGAAGCCGTTTTTTGCTAGCGCGCCGAAGTAATAAGAGAGCGGACGGTGAAACGCCCACATCACGGGAGACTGTTCTCCCCGTCCCGGGTGTACCTGCATTGGGATACTCAACGGGGACAGGTAACGATTCAGTCTCCGGTAACGGATCTTGTTCTCCTCATCGGTTTCCCACGACGACTGCCGGGGGATTCTAAAACAGGGGTGATTGAGCACGAGGATAAGGCGGGCGCCGGGTTTTAGGTGCTGACTGAGTAAAGCGATGACGCCGTCAGCATTTTCAATGTTCTCCATCGCCAAAATGACGCTGCCGTAGTCGAAGTCCCGTTTGCTAATCCCAAGCTTTTTGCTGGCGTCGGCGCAGTGAAAATTCGTGTCCGGGCGTTCATTCAGCTGCTTTGCGGCCGCTATCAACTTCGGGGCGGCATCAATACCCCAATAGGTAACGCCCTCCGGAAGACCACGAGAGACGATTCCCTGGCCACATCCCAAATCCAACCACGCTGTCCCCGCTTGGGGAGCCATCAAACGCATCACACCTGGCAGGATCACGTTCTTGTGGTAGTAGTGTCCGTCTTCCCCAACAAGCTTGTTGTACCACTTCCCAAAGCTATCCCAGGCGGTTTGCGCGGCAGCTGGCCTTCGTCGAACAAAGCGGCGGCCCGCCCCTTTTCCATATTTGTGTGGCTGCTTAGAGGGCATGGGTTTTCTCCCATGTGACTAGCCGCCTTTGGTGAGGCGTTCGCGGCAAGTTGTACGCCTTGTCCGCGCACAATTTAAAATCTTTTGAAAAGCGGGTGCGGACTTCGCCTATCTCCTCGTCTACGTTAGGCCCCTTCATAAAATGGATCTTGCCGCCAGGCTGCAAGCAGCCAGAAGTTCGCAGAAAAGTCTTATCCATGGTTTCAAGCGCGCGCGTGATGACCCCTCTTACCGGCTGCTGGAAGCTACGGCTCACGACCTTGTGCGGGAACACTTCAATCCCTTTAAGTCCCAAAAGCTCGATGGCCTCTTCCAAAAACGCGACCCGACGGGGTCGGGGCTCGGCCAGAATGATGTGCAGTTTGGGCAGGTAGATCTTGAGCGGGATACCGGGGAACCCGGCCCCCGTGCCTACATCGAGCAGGGGCCCTTCCAGGCGCACCATCTTAGGGATAAGCAAACAGTCGACGTAGTGTTTAACCGCGATGGTCTCAAATCCAATGAGTCGGGTCAGGTCCCTGTCTTGATTTCGTTTTCTCAATAAATTATGGTACCGCCACAGTTGGTCCAGCTGCCCGCGGCTCAGGCGAATTCCGCTTTGGCTAAGGATTTGGTTCAGGCTTTCAGCCGACGGAGCCTGAGATTTTTTCGAATACCTACGCATATTTAGACTTTAAGCTGCCTTCTGCTAGGAGGAGAATGTCGCCCCTTTCTACTCAAAATGGCGCTCGGGCGTCAAGCCAGGTCCTCTATGAGGACAACCACCTGCTCGTGGTGTTCAAACCAGCGGGTTGGCTCACCCAAGGCGACCAGTCCGGCGATCCCTCCTTGATGGATTGGGCGAAGGCCTACCTTAAAGAGAAGTACCATAAACCGGGGAATGTTTTCTTGGGGTTAGTTCACCGCCTGGACAAGCAGGTACCGGGAATCGTGCTCTTCGCCAAGACCTCAAAAGGCGCCAGCCGCCTTTCCGAACAGTTTAGAAGCCGCCAGGTTGAGAAAAAGTACCTCGCCCTCGTCGAAGGCAAGGCCCCGGATAGCGGAAAGCTCGTCCATTACCTGAGCGACGACGCCAGCCGGGGTGTCTACGTGCAGAAAAACCCGGGTCCCGAACTCAAGCGCGCCGAACTTCTTTTCCACACCATTAAACGCTTTGAATGCCAGAGCCTCGTGGAAGTCACCTTACTCACGGGAAGAAAGCACCAGATCCGCGCGCAGCTTTCAGCCATTGGGCATCCCATCGTGGGCGACACAAAATATGGAGCGGGCGGAACGCCCGGCAGCCGTATCGCCCTTCTCGCGCATTCGCTACAATTCAAGCTCGCCACCGTCGCCGAGGAAAAAACGATCTGCTTGCCCGATCCTAAACTTTATCTCAGTGAGTTCTACGCATGAGTACGCCTCTTAGCGAATCACTCAAAGCAGCGTGGGACCGCCGCCAGTCTCACTTTAAAAACGGTCAAACGACCGCGTACCGCCTTCTAGGCGCGAGTGAGGAGAACTTGCGCGGTCTTTCCGCCGATCGCTACGAAGACATAGTCATTCTCTACAGACCCTTGGGCAAACGCGTGCTTTCGGAAGAAGTGGTTTCCGAAGTGGCTGATTTTTACTTGAACCAGCCAGGGATTGCGAGTGTTTACCTGAAGGATGTCACCGTGGACCGCTCCCACGCACAACCCACCGCCGCAACACTCCTCTCTGGAAACCCCATCTCAGAAGAGAAGATCGTAAAAGAAAACGGCCTCGCTTATAAGGTGGCGCCTCTGGAAGGTTTTAGCAGCGGTTTGTTCATGGATCAGCGCGAGCAGCGTCTCGCATTCCAAAAGCAAGCCGCCGGAATCGAAGTCCTCAACACGTTTGCTTACACCTGTAGTTTCTCTGTTGCCTGTGCCAAGGGTGGGGCCAAAGTCACTAGCGTCGATATATCCAAGCGCTACTTGGATTGGGGCAAAGACAATTTTGTAGCCAACTCGCTCGATCCCGAGAATCACGAGTTCTTCCCAAACGACACGATGGGGTTTCTAAAAGGCGCGGCGAAGCGTGGAAGGCATTTTGACCTCGTTATTTTGGATCCACCGAGTTTTGCCAGGAACAAAAAGGGTACCTTTTCCATTCGCCGTGATGCCCCGGAGTTATTGAGTTTGGCCGCACAGGTGGTTAAGCCCGGAGGGCTTCTCTATTTTTCCTCCAATCTTTCCGAGTTGAACAACGATTCTCTTTCGCGCCTTATCCGCATTACGCTTCCCTCGGCCAGAATCATCGGGGCCGCTCCACTGCCGGTTGATTTTCAGTTCGAGACAAATCCAGTTTCTCGAGTGCTAGCAGTGATAAACGGCGGGCGGCGATGAGTGAACGTTTCGAACAGCTCAAGATTTCCTTAGGTGGCTCGCTCGAAGAAAAACTGCGCCTGCTTAGCCCGAGTTTTCATAGTTACCGTTTACTGAAGAAATCCATCGACGCACGCGGCAAGCAACCCCACTGGGTCTATAGCGTCGAAGTGTTTGGCGAAACCGAAACCCCGCCGGACGGGCACGTCGTCATTAAGCCCTACCGCGCTCCTTCGAGCTACAGCCCCCCTATCATCGTGGGCTCTGGCCCTGCGGGCTTATTCGCAGCACTCCGCCTCGTGGAACGCGGCATTCGTTGCCGCCTGTTTGAACAGGGCTCCATGGCGCAACAACGCATGCGGGCCATCGCCAAGTATTGGCGCTATGGGACGCTCGATCCCGTGGACAACGTCTGTTTTGGTGAAGGGGGTGCTGGGCTCTATTCCGACGGCAAACTCATTACCCGCATTAAGTCACCGCATATCCCCTACGTCCTTTCCCGACTCGTAAAGTTCGGAGCACCGGAGGAGATCCTGTATCTCTCTAACCCCCATGTGGGATCGGATCGCATTCGCAAGGTCATCCCGATCATCCGGGAGTTCCTTCTTGAAAACGGATGCGAACTTCATTTCAACGCTAAGGTTAAAAGCCTTATCTACGGAAGTGGGCGCGTGAGCGGGATTCAGTTGGAATCGGGCGAGACCTTTAGCTCCGACCAGGTAATTCTAGCGACCGGTCACTCGGCAACAGACATGCTACTCGATTTGCACCGAAACGGGGTTCACGTGGAAGGAAAGTCCTTTGCGGTAGGCTTACGCATCGAGCACCCGCAGGCTGATATCAACACCATGCAGTTCGGGCGGTTCGCAAACCACGCAGAGATAGGCCCCGCCACGTACCGGCTAGCCGATCACGATAAGAAAACCGGTGTTGGGGTTTACACCTTCTGCATGTGCCCAGGTGGGTACGTGATTTCAAGCGGTACCGAAACAACGGGCATTGTAAGCAATGGCATGAGCAATTACGCGCGCAATTCCCCGTTTGCCAATGCAGCGGTCGTCGTCTCCATCGACTACGAAAAGCAATTTGGAAAAGACGTACTCGCCGGCCTCGCCTTCCGTTCGGCTCTAGAAGAGGGGGCGCTGGCCCAGGTGCCTGCCGCCGGTGGCACCCACCACCTCCTGCCCAAAAACTTTCGGATTTTCTGGAAGGAAAAGCAGGAACGACCCTTCCCAGCTCCAGTCCGTCCAAAGTCGTACCGGGCCGCCTGGACTCCCTACTTCCTAAGTGGATTTACGAGCGCCTCAAAAGCGGCCTGCACCGTTTTGATCACAGCATGTCCGGGTTTGTGTCTTCTAAAGCCCAACTTCATGGAGTGGAGTCACGCACGTCTTGTCCCCTTCGGGTCGTTCGAGACAAAGTCACCTCGAATCTGTGAGCCACTCCGGCCTTTACCTGACTGGCGAAGGGGCAGGTTATGCCGGTGGATCACCAGCGCCGCCGTAGATGGCGTGCGCGTTGCCGAAGCCGTCGCCGCCCGCCTTTGCGACGAAGCCTTAGTGTCTGTCACTTAGACCCGGCTGTTTGCCGTAGGTCTTGAATTTTTCCAAAATGAGATCCATCTCCGAATCCGAGAGGTGAACGGGCTCTGCCAACGTCAAAGCTCGCCAGTATTGTGCGGCCAAGGTCTCGACTTCCACCGCAAGCGCGAGGGCTTTTTTGAGATTGTCGTTCAAACAGATCATCCCATGGTTAGCGATAAGACACGCTTTACGTCCGTCCAGGGCTTTTAGAATATTATCCGCCAGCTCCTGCGTTCCGAAAGTCGCGTAGGGTGCACAGCGAATATTCTTTCCCCCGCGACGGCCACCATGTAATGAAAAGGTGGGATGTCCTTTGTGCAAGCAGGCTAAGGTGGTGCAAAAGGGAGAGTGCGTATGCACAATGGCACCCGCATCGGGGCGGGCCTTATACACGTCCAAGTGAAAACGCCACTCACTGGAAGGCAACAGATCCCCTTTGCGCTCCCCGTCCATCCCCATTTCCACTATCTGCTCGGCGCTGGTTTCTTCGTAGGGGACGCCCGATGGCGTAATCAAAAAGCCGTCCTTCCATCGCACGCTTACGTTTCCGGAAGTCCCTTGGTTAATTCCAAGAGCATTCATGCGCAAACAGGTATCAACCACTTGCTGGCATAGATCTTTTTGACTGGTACTTGCGACCGACATGACACCCTCTTTTGTATTCCGACCGCTCCTTCGTTGCTGCAGCGGCTCTATAATGATACTAGTATTTAACAGCCGATGACGAGCCTATCAAATACAAGTCTTGCAAGCAAAATAGCCAACCAGATGCTTCGTCTGTATTGCCGGCGTAATTTTGTGGCGTCCAATTCGATAGAAACCGCGCGCAAGAACATGAACCGAATTGCCGCCGTTCGTTCGGCCCTGTTGCACAAGAAGTTTCCGCGGGCGAAGTTCGAGCCAATTGAACTAGGATCGGTGTCCGGCGAGAAAATTCATGTGGAGGGCAAAACCCAGCCGGGGTGCCTGCTCTACTTTCACGGGGGCGGCTACTTTATGGGCTCGGTCGCGACCCACCGTGGGTTCGGTTTAAGACTCGCCTTCCGCAGCCAACGGCCGGTTTACCTCGTCGAATACCGCCTGGCACCGGAAAACCCATACCCGGCCGCTCTGGAAGACGCTCTGGCTAGTTACCAAGCGCTTTGCAAACTCTACCCGGCGAAATCGATTCTGCTGGGGGGAGACTCTGCGGGCGGTGGTTTGGCCTTAGCCCTGTTGCTAAAGCTCAAAGAGACGGGTGGCGACTTTCCCGCTGGAGCCTTCTGTCTCTCACCCTGGACAGATCTTTCCT
This sequence comes from Bdellovibrionota bacterium, assembly GCA_041391485.1. GTDB lineage: Bacteria > Bdellovibrionota > FAC87 > UBA2466 > JACKAF01 > JACKAF01. The sequence goes on from JAWKNY010000001.1 coordinate 222,986, forward strand.
GCAGCGAAGAGTCTCACCGTTTCAATGCGAAGCACGACTACATGTTTCAACCCGAGCATTTTGAGCAGTGGGCTCCCCTGTACGTGGGAAAAGAAAGCCCAACCAACCCTTTTATTTCCCCGCTTTTTGGCGATCCGACGGGGCTACCGCCGATTTTCATTCAGGTCGGCGCGCATGAGATGTTGTTGGATGACTCGCGGAGCTTTGCCAGGCGGGCCCGGGAGGCGGGTGTCGAAACCGAGTTGGAAGTCTGGGACGGCATGCAACACGTCTGGCAAATTGCACTTCCCCACCTTCCTGAGAGTAAGAAGGCCGTGCAAAAGATTACCGCTTTCATCGAAAAGCAGCTGACGGGGAACGGCTCCTAGGCCTTTCAACTGCCCCAAATTGTCACAAAAATATCACCGTGTTGGGGTGATCCACGCCTGTATTCCATTGGCATTCATCGTGCATTTCCGACGACGGTGCCGGCGCCCGCGTTGGAAAGCCGGTTAACGATTGAGGAGCTATGTAATGGTTCGCCTGCTGACAGTGACGTTTTTGATTTTGATCCTTCAACTTATCCCAAACACAGTATTCGCCGCTGATGCGAACAATAAAGCCGAAGAAGTCGTTGCGCTTAAAGACGAAATGCTAAAAACGCGCGACAATCGAGTCCTTTATCTCTCGCAATTCAAATCGCGGTTCGGCAAGGACATCGCGTCGGCCACCATTCACCGTGGGATGGACGTAGATGCGAAACAACACCCTCACATCGCGTGGATCGTGATCAACTTTAAAGACGGTTCCAGCGTGATGGTTGTCGCCAACATGGGCAGCCAGACCATCGATCAGGTCGTTACGCTGACGGCCGCCGAAAAGAAAGAAATTGAAGGCTACACGCCGGTACCGAATGGAAACCAGATTAAGCCAGAGAAGAAAAAGGCGACTGCCCACGCCGTTAAAGATCCCAACCGCCTTTTGGACGTAATGGCCCAGTACCGAATCAATATGAGTTCGGTCAGTGCACTCGACAGCGGCAAACTCACGGTTGGAAGCCTGGAATACGTTCCCAACGTTAACCACCCAGCCAGCCCGGTTGCCCCGAGAAGCAACCCGCAAACGCACAACAGCTTTAGAGATCGCATCCAGCAGCAGGGAGGACGCCCGACAGCGCCTCAGCCCCGCACGCCGCGAAATTAGTTTCGAGCCACCTTTCGTTGGTGCTTTGAAAGACGCCTTGTCAGTTGTCGCCTACACAGGCGATCGCGAACAAGGCGTCTTTCGTTTTTTTCGACAGCACATTGCATCACTTTCCTAAAAACAGCTCTAAAACCTAACAGAAGCCACTTTTAGGCAGTTTCGCGTTTCAATTCCTTTGCATCTTGATCACTTCAGTTGTAGAAATACCCTGTTCATTTGCATTATTGCATTTTCTTGGAGGAATTCATGGCGAAGAAAAAAGCCGGTGGTAAGAAACTTGAGTCTCTAGTGGTTGGCAGCAAAGCCAAAGCCGTTCTGAAAAAGGCCAAATGCAACGTCGCAGGCGACGCGTTTGAAGGGCTAAACAACGTAGTCTATTGGTACCTTGAACAAGCCGCTAACCGCGCTAAAGCCAACGGCCGCAAGACCGTCCGCGCGCACGATTTCGTAGTCTAAGCTATTAGACGATCAAAGGCCCAAGTGCTCACGCCCTTGGGCTTTTTTTTCTTACTGCATCTTAAAATTGTCAGTCAGCGGAATGGTCTCCAGCTTTCCGCCGAATCGCCCCCCATAGACCCTATTCGTTAGCCATTCTTTTTCGGAGGCCTCTTCTTCCTGGTAAATGGCCTTGCTCCAGTAACGACGTTGAGGATCCCAACGGTAGCCACGTTGGCGAAGAATGTCCTTTGTTTCAAAAGGCGAGTTCGCAGCGATTACATTGACTCGCGGCCTGACGGCATTCTCCAATAGCTCTTTCAGGTACGGCACGTCCGTCTCGGGCGCTGGTAATGATAATAGGTAGAGCAACGCTTCCACATCGTGCAAAGCGCGGTGCGAATCCGTGAAAAACCCGTGGTAGATATTTAGGACTTCGAGCTTTCGAGTATTAAAGCCCTTCGCATGCCAGTCCACTTGCGAACAAGAGCACGCCCAAAGCTTTTCCTTGGAGAGCGCCAAGGATCGATCCAGGAAAGCACGGTCAAAACCAGCGTTGTGCGCCACGATCATCTCGGCGCGCTCAAAGTACGCACTCACCTGACCCCAGTCGATCTGCTGGCCACGGACGGCATCGTTGGTAATTCCGGTAAGGCGCTCAATCTCGCTGGAAATCTCCATCCCTGGATCCTGGAGAGCCGCATACGCCTCGTCCAAGGAAAGCATCTCGCCCGTTTCTCGGTGAAAGCGAAACTGTTGCAAACCAATTTCAATAATCTGGTCTTCACCGGGACGAAGGCCGGTCGTTTCAACATCCAAGCCAAGTCCAATTCCCACCTGTGAGGCATTTGCTTCCAACCAGGCAGCGTCGACGTAAGCGGGCACGTTGACCTCTCCCCCATAGCGCCGAAGCGTAATGCTTTTGCCGTCGGGCGCCATCCCTAGCCAACGAAACTTCACACCCATCTTTCCTCCTTGAGGCACCCATGGTACCGGATGGCTCCCACAAGCCCAAGGTACTTTTTTGCCAGATCCGAGATTTGACCATTCCTCCATTTTGGTCCACAGTGAGGACGTGAAAAGGCTCGTGGTAACGGGGCTACCCTGCCCCCCAGAAGCTTGGGAGAGCTGGCTAGGCCAAGATCAAAACAAACTCGACCAACGCATACTTTCTCTTTTTGAAGTTTTCGAGAACACTCAATCTTCCGATCTGCGCGAGATTTCCAAATATGTTGAATCCCAGATCGATGCCTTCGAACCCGATTCGATCGTGTGTCACGGCTTCGGCGTTTCGATGACCCTACTCAGCCTGATGCGACTCCATCGATTCGGTCGCTATCTCAACCCGTCCCTGACTCTTTTCAACGGGGCTTTACGAGGCGTGAGTTTGCGCAAAGCCAATCACCCGCTTCGGATTCAATGGATCCCTTACAAAAGAGCCGCTGCCGAAATCGCGCAGCATGGCGGGCAGGTGGATTTTAGATTGCGCCCGCACATGGGAAGAATCCGCGCCATGTACCGCTATATTGTTATGTTCAACCTGGTTGAGGGAATCGCCTCACGTTTGCAGCTCGAAAAAATGGTGGGGGTTTCTTCCACCCCGGCACTAAAAATGCCAATACAGCTAATCGTCTCTCCGGATGACCCTTACATCCCTTATGATGCGATCCAGCAACTTCGAATGGACTTCCGCATCAAAACCTATCATGAGGTCCCTTATGGGCATTTCCCGTACTCGATCTCTCCCGATAAAGTACTGCCGATCTTAGAGAAGTTTGAACGGCAACACGCAGCTAGCAAGATCGAATCCCCCTCCCTTAACTCAGCCGTTCGTTCCTCCGAACAGCTAATGTAGGCTCTTAACCTCCCAACCACCTTTCTCGAATATGTTGCGTAGCATCGCAGAAAAGCGTTACCACCATGCTTATATTGATGGCCTGCGGGGCATTGCCATCTTATTGGTGGTTATCCAGCACACCTACCGGGCCCTCTACGTACAGCTAGAGACTCCGATGGCCTTCCCGTTTCTCGGTGGCTTTCTCACCACAGGTGGCCTGGGGGTTCCCCTCTTTTTCATTGTTAGCGCGTTCACTCTTTTTGGATCCTCACAAAAGCGGTGGGAAGTCGAAAAACACCCAGTCCGAAATTTCTACCTGCGACGCTTTTTCCGGATCTTCCCCCTTTGGGGCTTTGCGGTGCTGCTCTATGGCGGTCTGCAAGGGCGTTCGCTCCAAACGCTTTGGCTAAATTTCAGCATGTGGTTTGGTTTTCTCCGCTACCACACAGGGCTTGAAGTCGTGCACGTCCAATGGTCCTTATTCGTCGAAGAAGCCTTCTACCTGTTTCTCCCTCTGGTTTTTACGTTCATCCGAACCGCAAGAAATGCGTTCTACTTTTTCTCATCACCTTCGCCGGTGGAATGATTTGGCTGCAGTATGCGGCCTCATGGGGAGTGCCCACGTCCAACCACTTCATTGAGATGTTTCCGCTTACCCATTGGTACTGCTTTGCCATCGGAATTGGCCTGCAGTTTTGGCAGCGAACCGGGCAGATACTTGACTCTAAGGAATGGGGAACGGCGCTGGACGTCGCAGCGGTCGTCCTTTTTCTGAGTCTTTGCCGACAGCCCTTTCCTTACAACACCGGGGCGGTGGCGATTATTTTCCTGGCGGCTATGCACAGCACCTCTTGGATCGGGCGAATTTCCAGGACGCGCCTTTTCCGTTCTCTGGGTATTGCTTGCTACTCCATCTATTTAACTCACCCGCTATTGATAAAACTTCTCACCCCTATTGCCACCAAGTGGATCAGACAAAGCGCCCTCTCCGGACTCCCCTTTGAAGTAGTCTACGCCGTCTGGCTACCACTCTTTTAGCTATTAGTTTGGGGCTGGCTGTCGTCACCTTCAACCTCATCGAAAAGCCCTCAGTACGGCTCGGCAAAAGTGCATCCAGTGGCTGGACCAAAGAAAGATCCTACGTGTAGCGAAAGCGGGTGCTCAGTAATACCCCCGCGATGATGAGAAATATCCCGAACAGAGACATCAAAGGGATTGTTTCTTGAAACAACACCCACCTGAGAATCATGGCGTAAACCGTCCCCAAGTAGCGAAAAATGGAGACGGTAGCCGCTTTCTCCGTCTGGAACGCTTTGGTTAGAAAAATCTGCGCAAAAGTCACGACGACACCAATACTGAGAAGCATGCCCCACTCCCCGGGGTAGGGGCCTTCCAATGGGTTAAGGTGTACGGACCTACGAGCGGGACCGTTACGAGAGGAAAGTAAAACACCACAACGAGAGCGGTATCCGACTCCCGCAGCTTCCGCACCAAAGTATAGGCCATCCCCGCACAGGCCGCCGAGAGCACTCCCCAACAAACGACCTCTAAAGACACCCTCGGGTCAAAGCCCTTAATGACCACAACGCCCAACATCGCTAGAGCAAAGCAGCCAATTTGCATCGGGTGCAAACGCTCTTTAAGAAAAATGGCCGCAAAGACTGCGGTAAATACCGGCGATAAGTACTGAATGGTCACGGCCGTGGCAAGCGGTGCCACCTGCAGCGTATAGAAAAAACTTAAGAGGGCTCCCGTACCGAAGAGTCCACGTAACAACAGGAGCACCTTGTGGTTGCCCCACGGCCTCACGCCCAACCGGAGTAAGGAGACAAGACAAATCACTCCCGAAACCAGCGATCGGAAAAACACGATTTCGTGCACAGGAATCCCCGAAAGGGATTTGACCAGCACCGACATGATGGAAAAAAAGACGGAGGCGGCCAGAATATAGCGAATGCCAACAGGTATCATGAAAAAAAACACGGCCTTAGTTTGGGATTCAAACTAAGGCCGCGTCGAGATGATGTAAAGCGCTACTTTGGACTAGGGAAAGCAGGCTTCGGAACTATGAGAAGCAATCACGGTAGCCGCTTTTGCTAAGTTCAAGCGTCCGCCGCTGACTGTCTTTCCTTCCAAATCCGCATTGGCGTCCACGCTGCTAAGCATGAGCTTCTTAAGAAGCAAAGCCGCATCTCCAGGACTTGTTTGGACAGTCGCGAAGAAGTCTTCGCTCGCTACGCTGTGAAGGAACGCGACCGCGCCCGCCACATGCGGAGTTGCCATCGAAGTACCCGTCAGCGAACCCGTCTTGTTGCCAGGAAGGGTCGACAGAATGTCGGTTCCAGGAGCGCCAAGATCGATCGTGGTGGCTCCGTAACCCGCGTAGCTGGACTTCTTGTCCGCACGCGTGGTGTTGGTCACCGTAATGAGATAGTCACTGGAGCAACCCGTCGGAACGTCACCCGTGCTGTCCACGTCGATATTCATGTTGGCGGTTGCTGCCGCTGACAAGATACCCACTTTTCCCATCTCATTATAGATGTCGTTCCAAGCGGGATACTGACCGCTATCACACTTGGCGTAGTCGACACCGAAGCTGGAGTTCGTGGACACTACGTTGGCACCTTTTTCACCATTGGTTTCGAGGTACAGTTGCTTTTGTTTCAAAACATAACCGTAGGCCTTAAGAACGATCGATGTCTGACCGGAAGCCCCTTCCACAGCCATGACCTTCACGTTCCAGTTCACGCCAACCGTATGCAAACCGTTGTCGCCACGCGCGCCGATGATACCAGCGACATGTGTTCCGTGACGATCGGCGGAAACGGATGCGTTGTCGTCAAACGCGTTCCAACCGTTCACATCGTCCACATAACCGTTGCCGTCATCATCGATACCGTTGTCGGGGATTTCGCCCGCGTTCACCCAAATGTTTTCTTTGAGGTCCTCATGGTTGACATCCACGCCACCGTCTACGACAGCGACCACGATGTCTCGGCCGGCACGATCTTTACCGCCCAAACCAAACTTCCAGGCGTCCAAAGCGCGGATATCCGCACCTTCAGTCGGGTTGCTAAGACCCCACTGCTCGGCAAAGCCAGGATCATTGGGAGCGCTACGGCGGGTAACAAAGTGATCCGCCTGCGCGTAAACCACGGCATCCATATGATTCAGATGCTGAATGGCCTGCTCGGTTGTCATATTAGTGATGGGCTTCACAAGGAATATCCCCTGTTCAGGGATAAGGGCCTGGTCCACATCAAAAAAAGTGTTATCGAGCGTTACGCGAGCATCGTCCATATTATGGGCGTCCGCGAATTTAACAATGACTTGTCCTTCTACATAGTTCTTGGCGAAAGATAGGTTGGAAATACAAAACACAGCAACCAATCCTACCCAGAAAAGTTTGCGCGAAGCAGGCATATACAAGGCCCCCTATTTTTTAAAGTACTGCGTTATGAAATGACGTGTAATACCGAAGTTGCTGAAAATGATAGTAGCAACACAGGTAGGACAAGTTAACTAAATAATTAGAGAAACCCCTAACTAAACTTTAACGGCTGTTAAGAGGCGCGACTATTTCAACTCTGGTTTTTGACGCGCCTTACTCAAGCCGACAACATCAGCGATGTCTTCTTCCAACCAAGCAAGATCCCCATTCATGATCGACTTGGACATGGAAACGATCTGACTTTTTCCGGGCGCAATACGCACTTTCGCGAGAGCAATCTTCGCATCCATGCGGAGCGATCGGCAGACCTTCTTCACCAGTTCGGTTTCCTTGGGGTTCAATTTGCCGTTCTTCTTTCGCGTGAGATAACGAGAAAGTACCGCCGACAGAGCGAAAATAAACATCCCTGAATCCACGATGCGGCCGAGGGCTCGCTGCTTGCGTTCAAGCGCGGGACCGTTGAGAGCCATCGCGTGAAAAGTTTTGCGCGCAATCTTCTTACTCATGTTGGCTACAAAACGAAGGTGGCGACCTTCCCAGCCACCGGCCCACGTGTACATGGGCCACATGGAACAGATCCAAAGTTTGGGATACCAGAAGGCATAAAACATTCCGGCCTTAACCAAGGTGGAGAGTTTTTCTCCAATACTCGCCTTGGGGTTGAAAAGACCCATGGCAAGCTTGAGATGCTTATCCAAGGCTTCGCGCGCGACAAAGAGTCGCTGAATCGAACTGGTCCCTTCGATGATCATATTGATGCGAAAATCGCGCATGATCTGTTCGATAGGATAAGGTGTGTCACCCCGTTCTTCTAGAGAGCGGGCCGTTTCATAACCTCTACCGCCACGAAGCTGCAGAGTTTGATCGACTACGCGCCATCCCAAACCGGAAGAGAAGAGCTTCCCCAAGGACGCTTCAATGCGGATGTCGGCGTTTCCTTGATCCGCCATCCCGGAAGTAAGAGAGCCCACCGACTCCATTGTGTAGGTGGCTCCCGCTGCAAAGAGCAGCCGTCCAGCGCTGGACTCGTGGGTTCCGATCGGTCCCCCCCACTGCTCGCGCTCCGTGGCCCAGGTCCGCGCTACCTGCAAGCAAGTACGCGCCGTCGCGGTACACGCCGCTGGTAGGGTCAGACGTCCCGTGTTCAAGGTTACTAGTGCCAGTTTAAGGCCCTTGCCGGTTCCCCAGAGGATGTTCTCCTTCGGCACTTTGACGTTCTCAAATTTTAAAAGCCCGTTTTGGATTCCCTTAAGCCCCATGAAGTCACAACGGTGGAGCACACTGAATCCCGGCATGTCGCGCTCCACGACAAACGCGGTGATTTGTTTTTTCTCTCGCCCGTCCGGAAGTTTCTTAGGAGGGGTGAGCGCCATCACCACCATCAGTTCCGCAATGACACCGTTCGTGGTCCAGAGCTTGGTGCCGTTCAAAATGTAGTGGTTCCCATCCTCAGTCGGGGTCGCAATCATCGACATCTGCGCCGGATCACTCCCCACGTCAGGTTCGGTGAGGGCGAAAGCCGAAACGGCTCCTTTGGCGAGCCGAGGCAGCCACTTCTTCTTTTGTTCTTCCGTACCAAACATCTTAAGCGGCTGCGGAACACCGATGGATTGGTGCGCCGAAAGCAGCACCGCCGTCGACGGGCAGTAGCTCGCGACCGCATGGATCAGGCGGACGTAATTTGTTTGGGACATCCCTAGCCCGCCATATTCCTTGGGATCTTGATGCCCATCGCACCCAGGTCGCCTAAACCGCGGACGACAGACTCCGGAATCTGTTTGGTTTCATCGACCGCGATCGGATCCAAGTTAGCTTTGAGATAGTCCAGCACCTTATTAATGAGGGCGGTCCCTTCAGCCTTTTCGGCCTCGGGCTGCTCGGGAAAGGGGTAAATCAAATTGAACTTGAAGTTCCCCTGGAAAAGCTCGGCACAGAAACTGGGGTGTTGCCAGTTATCCTCACGGGCGTCCTCAGCGACTTCCAATGCCTGACGTTCCTGCTCGGTTCGATTTCCCTGCGCTGCAATATCCATAAGCCCTCCATGGCGCGGTGCTATAAGTGCCCTAAAATATAGCGCGAGTTTGGCAAAATCGCTATGCCTAGGAGAACAAAAGAACATCAAGCTGGCCGAAATGACGCGGGTATGCTACCCCTCGAAGTACATGCGAAAAGTCGTTAGTGCCATCCTTTTGTCAGGCATGGTCTGGGGGAGTACCGTGTGGGCGATGCATCGACCTTGTGTGGTTGAGGTGCATGGCGCGCCGTACGGGTTTACCTTTCTTGTGCAGCCCCCCCAAGTGCTGACAACTAGCTGGATGACGGTTTCAGGGCGCTCTTACGCGTTTGAACTCCCAGCGATCGCAAACAGCATCCCTCTAATGGGCAAGCCGCCCATCTATTTAAGAGGCTCCACGATTGTGCGTGGGCAATATGACTTCGATAACTTTGAGAAACGCTACCGGGAACTTGGAACCTACAAAGTCGGTCAGCTCTATATCGCCCTTCTGCAACGCCTGGGCGCTTTAATCGCCCACCTAAATAAAGATTCGGCTGAAGAGTACTTCACGCTGATGGTGCTTAACCGCAAAAGCTGGCACGAGGTGCCGCTTCATCACCTGGCGCTCTACACAGCTTCACAATTGGTGAGTCCATTGCCCTCGCTTTCCGACTTTTTTGCGATCCAAAGGCAAAACGGAAACAACCGCGTAAAGACAGAACGCGAGTTTTTCCAGCTGATTCTCACCGCTCTGGACAATCTGCACCCTCAACTTCTGGGCACGCTCGACCCGCTCGCGCATGTACTGGATCGCGTGCGCGATGAAAATCGATTTCAAATTTTGTCTGAAGATCGTGGGTTGCGCCTCGAGGATCGGGCCGAACTTTTTGAGTTTGAAGCAAGGCTGAACCCAACGGAAAGCGAACCCTTGGAGTTTGAGATAACAGTCGAAAAGTATGGGAACTCCCCTCTATGGGATGAGTACCGTGCGCCGTTCCTATTTCTGGATTTTGCGCAGTACGACGACTATCTTGAGCTTTTTCAGCACCAGACCGGTTTGCTGGCTCATGTAAGCGGGCCCCGCACTCTGGTCCCCTCGCACCTCTGGCAGGAGTCAGATTTTGACGACGGGGAAGAGCCTTATTTCTACGCCAGCAGCATGGCGGCGATCGAGCTGACGCCACAACAGGCCGCTCTTTTTCTCGACTTTGTCAGGCAGTTTAGAAACTTTGGGTTGGAATTGATCCCGATGTAGAGGAGGGGACCTTCGGGGGAAGCTCCCCTCCTCTTTCCCTAGGTTGCGTACCTAGCCTCTCGCAACCAGCTCGCTCAGAGCCTCTTAGGATCCGCTAGCCTCAAGCCCAACGCGGATATACGGTGCCACCACGTGGGGACGGCTAAGTGAAACCGAAGCCCCACCAAACGGTACTCTTGGTACATCCACCTTGATTAGATTCCCTTTGGCGTAGAGCACGTCGAACAGACTGAGGAAAATCACTTCCGCGACTTCCGCTTCCACGTAGGGTTCCTGGGGTTCATACCCGGCCGCCCACTCACCGCTCAGGTTTAGGACAGTCTGCGGCTTTAAGGCCACGGCCAGCTTCTCGCTTTCGATGTCTAGACTGGTCGTAAGTTCCAGATCGAGCTTAAAGGAGTAGTAGTTCTTCCAGCCGTTTTGGTGAATTTGAAAGAGAAGTTCCAAGGGAATTTTCGCGCGCACCAAGGCTTCGTCCGCAATCACGTTGAATTCCGGCGCTCCCGCAAACCGAATCATCGGTCGGACGTAGTTCTTGGTTACTTCGATGCGCCGAAGGTCCGGCCAAATGGCCGCCGCGTGCTCCACCTTAAGCGCTTCCTGTACGCCGGGAACCAGATCTTCTTCGAGCCCAATCCAAGCGCCTACTGGTAGGATCTTGCCAAGCAGCTCACCAAAGAGCTGCGGGTTCACACCGGCCTCTCCGACGTTAGCTGCGGCCGCATCAAACCACGCGGGTACGCTGTCTACTGGAAGACTGTCGCGCGCGACATCTACATTCATCACAAACTCCATCCCCCTGGAATCAATTCGCACGTGGTGCGGGGAAGTTCGCAGTACCGGACTCGCATCCGGAAACGGTAAGAACTTTTCCACTTCGAAGGGGATATCCCGGACGACGGCTTGATTGAGCTGCTGTTGGAGTTTGGGCGTAAGCTTGCTCGCCTGCTCCACAATCTTTTTCTCAATCGTCTCACGGGATCGCTTCAGCGCTTCTTTGACGACGAGCTTGATAATGTGTCCGACTCCAAGCGCCCCGCTGCATTTGGACGGCCCATCGACCTTGTACTTGTCCTCGGGAAGCGGGAAACTCAGGTTGGGTGTGGAAAGGTGTACGGCCCCTTGGCTTACCGAAAGACCGAGGTGCGCGCCGACCGTAATCGGTCCGTTCACTTCTATCGCGGTGTTTTCACAGGTCGAGGAAATTTCCACGAGTATCTTTTTGCTGAACCGTACGCTATTCAAATGAACCCGCACGTAGTTGACGACAAGACTCAGCTCAAGGCGATCTTTGGCAGGAACGATTTTCAAGTCGCCAAAATCCACGCTGTAGCTAAGCCCACGCCCCTTCGCGCGGATGCCGCCCCAGCCTTTTTCATCAAAGTCCGGCAAGGGTTCGTTGTTGATGTCACCGAGAAATTGCTGCTGCAATTCCTGAGCGCTCAAATTTAGGCCCGTCCGATTCAGGTAGAGGTAAAACGCCTCCTGCGTATCGAATTCGCCCGCGAGTGCACTCCACGCGCACACGACTCCTATCAGTGCCATTATTTGCTTCATATGCCCCCCATTTTTGTTTTTCGATTATTGGTTCGAAATCAGATGCACACCCGTTCGCCTCAGATCCGCCTTAAACGTCGGCCAGGCGTTTTTCAGGCTCTTGGCGTTTCCGGCTGTTGGCCAGATGAACACGTAGCCTTCGCGTGTCGTTACGGCGATGTCGACCTTGCCGTCTCCATTGAAATCACCGGCGTTGGGAGTCCCATACATCCACCCTCCGGTGAAATGCGGAAATCCCTTCGTCTCTCCACTCTTTGCAAATCCATGCAAGAAGTAGCCACCCGATCCGACGATGATTTCGGAAACCCCATCTCCATCCAGATCCGCTGCAATCGGTGCCGGTGACAAAGCCGTATCGTCTAAGATTCGCGGAAAGTCCGACAGCATGCTGCCACTGCGTGCGTCCCAGGCTCCAACCATGTGCTGGTAGTCAAAGCGTTTGCCGCCCAGAGCGAGAGCGGTCAGCGCTCTTTTTCCAAGCCCCACGCCGATTGGGCTCATGAGCGTTCCGGCCCCCAAGTTTGCAAAAGCGGGGTGTCCAAAACCCGAAACCATGTGGGTGTCATTACTCGTTTGCCCCTCGCCTACCTTCATGTTGAGACCCATTTTTATTTTGCCATGCAGATCAAACAGGTAGCTCTTCCCCAGAAACGGATGAATGAGGATTTCCGGCTCCCCATCACCATCCGTATCGGCGAGCGCCGGAGCGGTTGGGATACCCACACCAATCGTCGGCAGAACCGAGTCTTTAATGACCGGCACCCGAGCGGGAAAGCCCGGGAAGGCCTTGTTGGCCAGCGTCCCTTTTCCACTCACCGCCCAAAGAAATCCCGCCTCGTCGCCCACATGATTGGAGCCCAGGATGAGATCCGGCGTTCCATCCTTATCGATGTCATAGACAGCAGGGGACGAGAGCAGCTTCGCCCTCTTTCCACCGTGCTCCAAGGCGTACGGAAAGCCTGGCTGCATTTCCCCGTTCGCTTTGTACGCATGGATGAGCCCGTCAAAAGCAACGATCACGATTTCAAGCTTTCCATCTCCATCCAAGTCCACCAGAACCGGTGCGCCCATCACGCCGTTTGCGAGCACTTGGTCAGGCGCCACCGTATTCATGTCCGGAAAGGGAGATCGAGCGGAAAACCAGCAAGCGTATTGCCATCGCTCGCAATCGCGTTGAGGTGCCCTTCCAACGATACGGTGACTGTTTCCAGTTTCCGTTTCCATTCAGATCCCCGATGGCAATCGGCGCAACCACCGAAGCCCTCGCCCATCGGCGTAGCGCGATTCCGCTCCGAGAACAGGAAAACCCGGAAGCTCGCCTTTGGGGTACGTGTAAGCGTGCAAATAGCCGCTTCCATCCGCCGTCACAAACTCATCGGTCCCATTCCCATCGAGATCCGCAAAGGCCCCAACACTTTCGCCCGAGCCCGGCATTTTTTCCGGGAAAGCAGCGTAGAGTTGCGAATCCTCAAAAGCAAAGAATGTCTTGCGGGCCTCAGAGCGAGTCCCATCGCGATCGGTGGCCGTTAACCGTACCGTGTAAGCGTAGCGGTTGCGCTCCGTATCCAAGTCGCTTGCCTTAAGCGCCTTCAAGGCCTCCAGGTTTGTCTCAGCCAATTTTCCAGTAAAACTACGTTCGGCGAGTTCGCCTTCGTAAAGGGTCTGGCTAGAGGTCGCTGAGGTTTCGACTCCTTTTAGTACCTCCACCCGAACCCGTAGGCCGGGTTTCCGCGCCACGATCTTTGCGTAAATCTCAATCTTCTTATCTTTGGAAAATCGAAAGAGCTCGAACCAGTCGGGACTCAGTATCCTGACCTCGGCGGGCAGTTTCCCTTCACGGATGGCTTTGAACATGCTCGCGGTATTAGCGCGCCCATACCCCGTAATCGTGTCCCACCCTGCATAGGTGGAATAGCGGAACGGATCGTTGCCGTTTGGACCCAGGGCGATATCAGTCGCCGACATTTTTATTAAGGCATTCAACTCACCGGGAGTAAGCGCGCTGTCGAGAGACTTCGCGTAGGATAAAGCCAGACCCGAGACACCGGACAAAATGGCGGTGGCTTCGGAAGAGCAAGCTTTTCCAGGCACCGACACATCGACTCGGGCGCCGAAGTTCGAGCAGTTGTTAAAGTTCAAGAAGGTGGTTGCCTCTTCGTAATTCTGGGAATCGTAACGAATCGCATTCGGATAGATAATAGGATCAATCGTTGAGGGATAGTTATGGTGGTAACTATTCTCGTCCGCGGCCGATCCAATAATCGGAACCCCGTTGGCAAAGGCGTACTCCACCGCTTCACGCGTGAACTGGCTGGAATTTACCGAGCCGAGCGCCTGCTGAATGAGGCTCACCCGCATGTCGGTCGCGTAAACAACGGCGCGTGCAAAGGCATTCGCGTCCACGATGAAGCTGTCATTGAGACGTAAAGGGATGACGGTACAGTTTCCACAGATACCGGAATTTCCGATACCGTTATTCAAGGCCGCGGCAGAACCGTGTGCCTCACCCGTCCCGTGCCCAAAACGCGTTCGGTCCGCCGGATCGTTGTCAAACTCATGAAAGTCCCAGCCGGAGATATCGTCGACATAGCCGTTGCCATCCTCATCGATCCCATTTGAGAACACCGCGATGAGATCACCTGGATCAATCTTCCCGTTTCCATTTCGATCGCTAACTCGATCATCGCCTGCGTAGTCGCTAACAGAAAAACGTCCATCACCATTGGCATCGTAGATGGCTTTGCCTTTGGGTTTGGGTAGCTCGGCGGCGTTCAGGTAAAAGCGTTCGAGTAGATCGTCCGCGTCCCAGAAGATGCCGGAATCGAGCACGGCAATCACCGTGTCCGGCCTTCCTGTGTGGTATTGCCAGGCTTTATCCGCGTGCACACCCGAGCCGATGCTTCGTTCAAACTCGGATACGACACCGGTATGGTTGAACGGTATGTGTGAAAAAAGATTCCAGGCGTTGGTGTATCCCGGATCATTGGGACGGTTTAGCCACGTATCTTCCCCCGGTTTAGAAGGAAAAGAGGCGAAACCTCTGGTTGCGGAAATTAAGAAAAGCCCGAAGACAAACGCCTTCAAAGCGGGAAAAGATCTCCCGATCATACTACCCCCTAATTTTTCTTAACTCCCACCTGTAGGACCGAGTACATCGGATAGACGCAGAACTCAAGCGCCAAAAAACACTTTTTATCGGCGCAAAGCGTCGATAAACGTTTAGTTAACGGCAGATTAAAAATTATGGGTGGGTAAGCGCGTGATTTTAGCTTCGGATTAGCAAAGCCTTACCACTCGAAGAAGGTGAACTTTTATTTCAAAGTTAACAGGTAGAGACAGCGAGTTTTTCTTTTTAGGGGCGTTTTTTTCACGATGTGAAAATGCTGTGACCAGGCCCGCTCGAAACTTTCAGGGGTCAGGTAGTGGTACAAAGCATCTCGGCCACGTGCGATTTGCTTGAAGGTATCGTCCTGAGGATCGACGTACTCCAAGATCAAGGACTTCGGCCGCAGCTGCGCGATGAGGCCTACGACTTCGGATAGAGGAATCCCTTCAGAAACCATCATGTGGTGGATCACAGCGAGCATCATCACCGTATCAAATTTCCCTTCAGAGCGGCTGAGGAAGCTTGAGTTCTCAGAGTTCTTCCACCCCACAGAAGGCGTGGGACGGGTCAAATCCACTCGTAGAGGCAGAATATCGAGGTTTTCGGATCGAGCCAGATTCCAGGTCTGGCCGACAACCGCCGGATCGTAGTCAATCGCCACCACGGAAGCTCCGTGCTGCGTCGCGAGTCGACTAAAGTACCCACCATTGCACCCGACATCCAAAAGGGTTTTGGGCGCGCTGGTCTGTAGGTACTCGGAAACTACCTGTTCTTTTTCTGCAAACTCTTCTTTGGCATAAGGAAGATCCGCCCCCATGTAATCCGACCACGTGGACTGTTTGCGAAGCTTGGGAGCAGCCGTGTCCAATGCTTTGGACAGGTGCTTGATAAAGGTCCCAAGGATAAATCGAGCCTTTTCGGGTGAATCGACCAAACGGGCTTCGTAAGCTTTGGGCGAATAACGTTTGTTCCGCCTGGCAAGCCAAGTCGGTACCGTCACCAGACTAAAGAACGACCGAGTCAGACGGCGGATAGGCGACGCCATTTGGTAAAGCATCTCGGGCTCAATGCCGTCTCGGTGAGTCAGAAAGAGCATATCCAAAGACAAACCAAAATACTTATTGGCCAAAAGTGGGTTAACAAAATTGCGAACAAACTGAGCGAATGGTACCCAGGTCGGATCTCGGTCCGATCGTTGCTCCACACTCAACACGTCAACAAATACCGGGCTGGGTCCTTCAAACTGAATATTGTGGGGAGTCGCATCTTTGAGGCCCAGACCTTCGTCGGCGAGTTCCCGCACTAGATCGAGCGTCAAGCGCCCCGCCGCAAGAAGCATCTCGGGACACCACTCGTGCGGAAAACTTTGAAAACGAACTCGAGGGTGCTCCAGAACCAAACCGTCAGGCGAGAGCGAAATACCGCTCGCCTGAGAGCGCAACACGTTCTCCTCTTCCCCTTTACATACGCACTTGAAATGAATGAGCCATTCTTGGTGCGCTCAATAACGGTGGGAGAATTCAAGGTGCGCTTCAACGCCTCGGCACCGTGCGGGTGCACGTAACGAAGCAAACGCCCTTCGTAGTTGAACAGTTGCCCTTCCGGATCTCGCAACGAGAGACACCGGACGTCGGTTTGAGTCTTTGTCACTTCCATGAGCCTTTCGTGCCTCTACTTTTTGTCGCGGCTGACGACGCGCTTAGCGTAGGCCACGATTTGTTTGAGATAGAAAAGCAGTCCGAAGAAGGCGACTCCAAGAGCCTGAATCAGCATGTGGCCTGAACCAGGATCCACATAACCAAAGGCTTCTTTGGCGAAGAGTAAGGTGACCAAGACTTTGAGGGATTCAGATCGAATGAGATGTGACATTGCGCTTCCTCCTTGAAGGCGACACTCCTCTATTCGGAAGGACAGGAGGAAAAATATAGCGTTATAATGAATGAACCTTTCTTTAACCTTCACCAGCGAGTACGCCGATGGCCTTGGCCCAATTTTCAGAAAACCTACAACCTGTAAAAGAGTTGAAGCGCTGCGTCCGCTGCATCTCCGACACAACGATTCCGGAGATACGTTTTGACGCTGATGGCGAGTGCAACTTTTGTAAGCTGCACGACAAGATGGAAAAGGAGTACCCACTGGACGAGGCAGGACAAGCCAAGTTCAAGGCGGTATTGGACCGCGTCAAAAAGGACGGCGAAGGCAAAGAACACGATTGTGTCGTAGGAATCAGCGGCGGACGCGATAGCACCTACGCGCTATACCTCGCGAAGAAAGTTTGGGGTCTACGCCCTCTCGCCGTCCACTTCAACGATGGCTTTGGAAATCCGGTCGCTGGCGAAAACATGCGCAAAGCCACCCAGCGCCTGGGCGTGAAGCTCATCACGATTACCTCAGATTGGAGAGAGTCGAAGGACCTAAAGATAGCCTTTCTTAAAGCGTCGACTCCCGAGCTGGAAGAAGGCACCGATCTTGGAATTGCGACGGCCCTTTACGGAGTCGCCGCCAAAGAGAACATCAAGCACGTTCTCATCGGCCAGTCGTTTCGCACCGAAGGGATTACGCCGCTTTCCTGGAATTACCTGGATGGAATCTACCTGAAGGCCGTGCACAAAAGATTCGGAAAGGTGAAGCTACGAAGTTGGTCGCCCAACGATCCAGGCTTTAACCTCAATCCGTTGCACATGCTCTACTACACCGTTTTTAGAGGGATTCGGACCTTCCTCCCCCTCTACTACACAAACTACGTCCGCCCCGAAGCCGAGAAAATCCTCATTGGCGAGCTCGACTGGAAATACCCAGGAGCGCATTACTACGACGATCTCTACCAAAGTCTTATCTTCTACGTTTACCGCGTGAAGTTTAATATCGATCGCCGGCTCTTCAATTACTCGGCACTTGTCCGGTCGGGACAGATGACCCGCGAAGAGGCCCTTGAAAAGGTAAAACACATCTACGTGATCGAAGACCCAAAGGTGATTGACCTCTGCATCAAACGCCTCGGAATCTCCCGCGATGAGTTTGATTCGTATCTAAAGCTCCCTCCCAAAACATTTCGAGACTATCCGAATGGCTATTGGCTCATCGCGTTAGCGCGGCCTGCCATCAAGATGCTTTGCCTCTCTGGGATCTTGCCGCGAGTCACTTACGATAAGTATTTCAGCGCCGCGTAATGTGAAAATACCTTCATGATTGGGTCAGAGATGCCGATCCATTTACTAGGATGGCAACTCAAGTTCTGCAATCAGGTTACACGGCGTGGGCACTGGTATTCGCAGCCGCTTTCTGCGACTCTTACGCGGCCTTCATCGTTAAGTTGAAATTCAATGAGCTGGGAAAGATGGACCTCTCCTCTTGGGGAAGTTTCTTCGCCTACATGCTCACCTTCATCAAGTCTCCGCTTTTGATGACAGCCATCACTACTTTTGTCGCGGCACCTGGGCTTTGGTTCCTCGCACTGAACCGCCTGGAACTCTCTTCCGCCTACCCGGTACTTGTAGGACTGCATTTGCTCTTCGTCCTGATCTTCGGCGTCGGTCTCTTGGGGGAACAGTTCTCCACGACAAAGATGATCGGTACCGGACTAATCTTTTTCGCAATGTACCTCTTTAATCGCTAAAACCGTATGAGTACAAAACGCAATATCCGCATCGGTATGGGCCAACTGCTCGTCGAAGGGGGCGAGCCTGAGAGAAATCTTGCTCGGGCTGAGGAACTGGCAAGAGAAGCTTCCGCCGCCAAATGCGACATCCTGTTGCTCCCCGAATGCATGGATCTGGCGTGGACGCACCCCTCGGCTAAAGTCGAAGCGCAACCTATTCCCGGAACCTACAGCGATCTGCTCGCTCAGTTCGCCAAAGATTACAACCTCTACATCTGTGGGGGCTTAACCGAAAAATCCCCAAGTGGTCGCGTTTACAATACGGCGGTCTTTATCGACAACAAAGGGAATCTGTTACACACGTACCGAAAGATAAACATTCTCAAAGTCGAAAAAGAGTTTTATCAAGCAGGCCAAAGCCTAAGTACTCTTGAAACCCCCTTTGGGATTGTCGGAGTGAATATCTGCGCGGACAACTACGTGGACGGGCTTTCCATTGGCCACACGCTCGCGCGCATGGGGGCCGAGCTAATCCTTTCACCCTCCTCTTGGACGGTGGATTACTCCGTTTCAGAAAATAGTGACCCTTACGGGCAGAAGTGGATTCGCCCTTACCGCCATTTGGCGTCTCTCTATAACTTAGCCATCGTGGGAACCACCAGTGTAGGCGTGATTGTGGGTGGGCCGTATGAGGGTAAGAAGAGTGTGGGTTGCTCGTTAGCCGTCGATAAATCAGGCGTTATCGCCTCGGGCTCTTTTAACGAATTTGCCAGTCAGCTTATTCTGGCTGACCTCACCGTCCCGGTCCGCGACGAGCGCGGCACCGAAATCTCCGATCGCCTACGCGCCCAAGGCTACGACTTCGAAGCCGGCCTCTAGGTACCACGTTCCTTTTTTTACAAAGTTGTGGATTGTTTTGCCGCTCACCCGTGCGTGGAGTTATCCACAGGCGTGTCAAAAAAGGAACGTGGTACCTTTAGTTCGCGGACTTCGAGGAGGGTCACGCCCATGCGCTCAATCTTGTGAATGACGCGACCGGGGTCGCGGTAGTAGCACTCTTTGTTGGCGAGCTTAAAGTAGACATGAGGACTTTGGGTGATCGCGGTGAATTTTTCGGTGAGGCCCGCCTTCTCTATCCAGTACTCCACCTGCGAATAATCCGAACAGGTCCCGACTTCCACTTTCTCAGGAGCGTCCGAATAGTGGGCTAAGGTCCAAAGGGTCGCCGCCTTTACCGAGTGCCCCCAGTAATCGACATCAAACTGCCCCGCCCCTCCGGAAAGCCCGCCCGCAACCAAGCGATTAAAATAGACGTACTGGTATGGGTGCAAACGCACCATATCGACCGCCGTAAAACCAAGTAGGCCAAAGACCCCTGCAGCAAGCACGTAGCGCAGTTGGGATTCTGAGAGCCAATCGTAAGCCTTCACCAGGAGCACCGCCACCAGTACCGCTAAGGGGGGTAAGGTAAAAAGAAAGTGGCGCATGCCATCGTAAAGCGTCGACTTTAATACCATCGCTACGATGGGTGGAAAGTAGCCCGCAAAGGCGAGTAGCCAGAGTTTAACGTCGCGTCTCTGCCGAAAACCAAAAAGAACAAGCCCTACCAAAAGACCCAAAAAGTAAATCTCCGGAAGTCGAATGGAATACCACCGCGGCAGGTAGTTCCAAGGTAAGTCCTTCGCCGGATACAACAGGCCTTCAAACATCACCGGAGGGTTGAAATCGAAGTTCACATTTCCACCGAGCGCCAGCAACGGGTTGATGAGCGGCTTTACCTGCGCGAACGGCCAGAAAACCAGCATCACGGCCCACGCTACAGTTACATAAAGCAAAAGATTCTTAGCAAACCGACGGCTATCCACCTGAAGTCGCGCCAAGGTCCGGTTCTCGAACAGCCACGTGAGCCAGAAAATTCCAAAGTAACCAATAAGGAGCAGCGCCCCTACCCTGATGCCCAAAGCTAGACCCGTACAAAGACCCGCGAGCAAGAGCGTCCGATTCTTTGGAATAGGAAGTTCAGAACGGTAGCGAAAGAGGAAGTACACTCCCAGAGAAAGAGCGAAGCAAAGGGAATGTCTTTGGGATTATTAAATAGATGCCCGTAGTAAGCAGGCGTCAGCGTCAGAATGAGCGCGCTCAGTAAACCCGTCCTGCGCCCGCCGAACAAAAACCCTAATCGGTAGACCCGACAATTCCGAAAACGCCAAAGATCGCCGAAAGAAGGTGGCCCGTCTCATACGCACCAAAAGGGAGTAGCTCCCCTAGCACATAGCTGATGGAATCGAAGAAAGCCCCATAGAGGTAGAGATCCATGGTGTGGAGCGCGGACCGATCTTTGCCGAGACTGTCGTACCAAAGGAAGGTTAGAAAACCGTTAGTCTTGGAGAGTTTCTCATCCCAGGTAATTCCGTAATCTGACAAGGTCAGAAGTACGGCAATAACCAGAAGTGCGAAAAAAAGCGGGACGATTTTCTTTAAGTTGAGATTGGTATCGAAGAATTGAAACATCTACCCTGCAATCTGTTTAGGTGAAGGAGATGGCATTCCCAAGCTGAGGCGACACTTCAGTAGATCTTTGGTGGATTCTGCGAGCAGTCGCCAGTCCGCCCCCGTCGCACGCCCCGCTCGACGCTGGTAATGCGTCACCGGTATCGCACCGATTCTAAACCCCAGCTTCTCTGCGCGAATGATACGCTCGGCCTCCCGAAACGGGCTTTGACTAATCAGTGGAATTTTTAAGACATCGGCGTGGTACAGTTTTACCGAACCCGCATCGAAGGTCTGCACTCCAAAGAATACCTTGGGTAGAAAATTAAAAAACCAGCTGACGATGTGACGTCTAAGATCGTAAAGCTTTTGCTTTCGTTGCCCTACTATCAAGTCGTAGGAACCGCGAAGATCCATCATCCGTAAAACATCTTCGGTGCGAAATTGACCATCACTCGAGTTAAAAACGTATTTCCCTCGCGCCTCGCTGAAAAGAGTTTCGAGTGCACCCATGATCCCTCGGTTGGAGCTATGCCGAAGGACTCGTATCTTTTGAGGGTATCGCTTTTCGTACTCTTGCAGGATTTCAAAGCTATTGTCTTTGCTCGCGTCATCCACCAAAAGAATCTCACAGGGATAGGACGCTTTGGCGACGGTAGCCAGCGCTTCATCAAGCGATGACGCTAACACACCGGCCTCATTGTAGACGGGCATCACGATGGAGAGTTCCATCCTAAAAGTATAACCCAATTGAGGTTTCTCAGGCGCTTAAAGCCGGGGATTTGCAGGTGGGCGCACCGTGCCAAAGGATCGGGCCACGTACTCTTGCCCCTCGTGTACTAAAAGCCAGCGACTACGATCGGGGTAACGGTCAAAGAGCCGTTGGTTCTCTTCCGCCCCAAGATCTCTTGCTCGAATGATTTTGGCTTCATCGAGATCCGCTTCATTGTGAACCACCGCGCAATTGTTCACTTCGCACGGCATTAGAAGAACATGCTTGCCCGCTGCTGCACGAAGCGGGGCTTCGAGTTTAATCCAAGAAAAGTAGCGTGGATCGCTATGCTTCTGGCTTTGGAAATAAGAATACCCCTGCAACACAAGCCCAGGGCCCAGCAGCCAGACGAGGGAAAGCGAGACAAAGATGTCTCTCGCCACTTGCAAGCGCCCTTCCCGCTCCGCGAAGTTTTTGATGCCGAGACCAATTAACGCCAAGCCCACTACTACCAAGGGCGCGAAGTAATGCAGATTAAAATAGGTAACCGGAAGCATCCCCAACATAAAGATGCCGCCAACGAGGACCAAGTTTAGGTTTTGCCAAAGTCCAATAGCGGAGACAAGCAAACCTATGAGCAGAATTCTCGGCTGCAAGAGTTCCTGGAAAAGGACCGAAAACTTTCCAGCTTTCCAACGAGCGAACGTTGCTATTGTCTGTTGGCTTTCAAATTCCCAGCGTTCGTAGCCCGAATGAAGCCGTTCCAAATCTTTTCGGTCGTAGTGTTTTGGAGCGATGGGGGCCATCCAAACAAACTGCGGGACCGCGTTGTACTGCTCGGCGTGCAGCATATAGGGAAGCTTTTTCCAGTCTCCTGTGACCCGGTAGTTGTAATAAGCCATCCAAGAGAAAACCACGGCCAGTACAATGCCTACTGGAAGGACAAAATTAAAAAAGAACGCACGCAGGGACTGCTTTTGCTTAACGACGTCAAAAAGAAACCAAACGAAGAGCGGAACACTAAGGAGTAGGCCTTCATAGGGACGACTATTGGCGAGAATTCCCAAACCCACTGCAAAAAGCAACGGCCAGCGGCGTTCGCTCCGAAACCGCGCACGCTGGAGACTCCCAAAAACCAACGCCGCTCCACCAAGGGCAGCCGATCCTCCCCAAAAGTTTTGCCCCCACGAAAGCAGCAAGGGGTGTACCGCAGCGATAGCGCCTGCGCGAAAAGCCCACCGGGATCCTAAGAGTGGCAAAAGCGACCAAAACAACAACCCCACCGCGAGCGCCGCCGCTAGCCAGGCGCCAACGATCGGGGCACCCAAAAGCGATCCCACCGCCAGCACCACTCCCTGCGCGGGCGGGTACTTCGACATATAGGTTGGCTTCAAGAAAATGTGAAAACTCTCAAAAGGGGTCACAAGCGAAGGGCTAGGGTTTGTTAGCCGTCCCCTTGAAAACGTATCCGCGGCGAGCAGGTAACTATACTCGTCGTGAATGCGGGGCTCGGGCCAGTGCAAGGCAAAGGAGAAAAAAAACTGAATCCCAAAACTGAACAGCCCGAGCCATAAAAATCCCCTCGGGAGGAAGCGGTCTTCGAGACGGCGGTAAAGCTTGGGAACGTTGGAGAGCTGACGAGAAAAGCTTAGGCTCAGGCCAAAAAGAAACCAATACGGCAAACTACTAGGAGAAAAGAGCCACTGGAGCGCACCTGTCATAGAGCTAACATTGTCGCATACTTGGCAAAAGACCGGTGGACCGCCGCGGCATGGCCGGGATAGCCAGCTTGCGTATAATAAAGGTTAACCATCCCTAATCTCAAAACTTAACACATGCCATCAAACAAAACCGAATCTCTCACAATTGTTATCCCTGCTTACAATGAGGAAGACGCCATCGCTTCCACCATCGAGCGTTGTTTAGCCGCTCGATCGGTGCTGATGGAATCGCTCCCGCTTCACGATGTCGAAATTGTTGTCGTCAGCGACGGCTCGACCGATAAAACGGTGAAAATCGCCCGTCGCTACGCCGACGTAAAACTCATTGAGTTTGAAAAAAACCGCGGTTATGGCACCGCCATCAAAGAAGGCTTCCGACAAGGGAGTGGAACGCTCGTCAGTTTCCTCGATGCCGACGGCACCTGCGACCCACTCGATTTCCTGGCTCTTTGTCGCAACCTTCTCGCCCAGCAGGCGGATTTGGTATTGGGTTCCCGAATGGGAGAAGGCACACGAATGCCCGCCATCCGAAAACTTGGAAACCGCATCTACGCCCTACTCCTCGGATTTCTCTGTGGCCGAAAAGTTACCGACACGGCAAGCGGCATGCGCGTCATCCGCCGGTCCTCGCTTCGTTTTCTCTACCCCCTTCCCGACGGCCTACACTTTACGCCTTCGATGAGCTCACGCGCGCTCTTGGGCGGCCTAAAAGTGTTGGAAGTCCCCATCTCTTACGAAGAGCGTGTTGGCGAGAGCAAGCTCAGCGTCTTTAGAGACGGCATCCGTTTCTTTGGGACCATCTTTTCCGGGGTCCTTTGCTTCCGACCCGAGCGCTTCTTTCTCATGGGATTCATGCTCTGCGTGGTTTTGACGGCTGTCCTGGGCCTCTACCCCACCGAATTTTATCTGGAGAACCGTTGGCTCAAGGATTGGATGATCTACCGCTTTGTTGCCTGCTTCCTTCTCGGATCCGCGGGCTTTCTTTTCCTATGTGCGACCGCCGTCGCCTACGAGCTGAGCTTTCTCGGGCCCGGTGACAAGGCCAACCCGCCTTTCTGGCCCTCGCTCATTGCCAATTTTTTTGAGGGGCGTGTTTTACTCGCCTTCATGGGTGTGACCCTACTCGGTTCTGTGGCGCTCATTTTCCCGGGTATCCAGGATCTACTCCGCGACGGACACGTGCACCTGCACTGGTCTCGCCTCGTCGTCGGTGGATTTGGAATGCTCGTGGTCTTTCAGGCCGCGGTCACCCATGTTCTCATTCGCGTCACCAAGCTTTACCAAACCGAAACCGCCTTTCAGAACGCTTCCCCGCTCACCTCTGATCAAAAGGCTCTCGCTTAGTTCTCAACTCTTCTCAAGTCCGAGATCTTTTTTTCAATTTTCTACCGAACTCTTCTCATCACTGAGAACTCTTTGCGCTATACTGCGCCCTTGCTGCGGCATTCGGGGGCATTAAACTAGGCACGCAAGTTGCTAATTCTCCCCCTAGAACGGCTTTCGGTGAAGAAAGCCGCCGAGGGAAAACTCAGTGGAACGAGAATCATCAGAGCACGATCCAAAATCCTTAAAAATATTTCTGGTCCTGGCCTTTTTATGGGGAGTCTTTGGACTGGTTGTTACCGGATACGCGGCGACGCCAGCGCTCCTAAACCCCCCTGGCTTTGACAACCAGGCCCAGTGGAAAAAAGCCGTGCAAGCCGTAGTCGAGAAAAAGACGCGGATGTCCTGCTTGGCATTCTTCAAGTGGGGGATGGGCGTTTGGATGGCTACTTTAGTACGAACTACTCGCACTACCTCCAGGAGATTGCCCAGAAACAGACGCAGCTCTTTCTCAAAGTAGCGGCCCAACACCACGCTAAAGACTGGAAGAAGGCGCTTCGTTACCTGGTGAATGAGAGCAAAGGTCTTCCCCGCAATCTGGAACGCGCGCTCGAAAAGGTGCCGAAAAACTCCCCTGAGTATTCCACGCCCAAGCGGCTCTCAAGGAGGCCCGCAGTCAGGCAAAGAAATTAGGGAAGGAGTAAGCCCGCATGGCAGACCGAGTCCACCTCCGGGTGGTGGTTCCGAAAACCGCAACCTCTCCGGCTGGCTTTATGTAGAGCTGGATGGCAACAGGTCACCCGCATGCGAGTACTCGCCCGTGGGAGCCGGGGTCCGGGCGACACCAGTTTCTTGAAAACGGGAACACCCCCACCGGCGTTTACGACGGTTCCGTTTTTCAATCCACGCAAGATTTTCCCGTCGAAAGTTACGGACCTTGGGGAGCGATTCGCCTCAAACCGCTTTCGGGAAACGCCTTCACTGCGGAAAGGCTCTTTGGCCGAAGCGGCCTCACTCATCCATGGCGGCTCTCTCGGTGGACCCGGCTATTGGCGGGAACGGATCCTTACGCGCCACCTACGGTTGCTTACGAGTAAGCAACGACGACATGCACACTCTGCTGCGTCTTCTCATGGAAGACGACGCACACCAAATGAGCCGCGCCACCCTCCCGGACGTCACTGTTACGATCCAGGAATAAAAGTCTTAACTGAATCTTGTTAAGCATTCCTCGCGTGATACAGAGTAAATTTGTCGCATTGCGGCGCGCTTTGTGCAATTCTGACCGCGCAACTTACGTTTGTAGAAGGCCTGAGTGCGCCAAACAAGGTTTTGAGATGACTTGGGTAAACAAAAACGGGGCTGCCGGGGGCGGAAAATTACGATTACTGGTGGTGGAACCTGGCCCGGCTTTATACCGCGAATCGCTATTCGGGGCGCTCTGTGAGCTTCCCGATATATCGGTGAGTTTTGCCTCTGGAATGGGAAATGCCGCCAACTGGGCAAAGCGCTACTGCGGGCGATCCATCGAGTTCAATTATAGGATGGAGGACTCGCGGAGGCGGTGGAAAAGTTCCGCCGGGAAACTGGTGAGTCTTTTGACGGTGTCCTCACGTACACAGAGGCAGCCGTCCACCATACCAACGAACTATCGCACCAGCTTGGTGTGCCGGTAATTTCACGCTTTCGCGACAAGAGCATTCGCAACAAGGGCATCGCCCGCGAAAAGATCTCGCGCGTCTCCGACGCTCAGCCGTGGTACTGCCGCCTCAAAAGCGAACTCGCCATGAAGACACTTCTCAAGGAAGAGCTGGCTTTTCCGCTCATCGTAAAACCGGCAGAGATGATGCGGGGTCTGGCCGCTGTTCGCGTCGACAACAAGATCCAACTCAAGGCCGCTTACTTTCGCGCCTCCAACGCAGATTTTTGGAATGAAAAGCTGCGCCCGCGCTTTCAAGACATCAGCAACGAGGTGCTCGTCGAAGAATACATCGAAGGGCCGGAATATGGCGTCGAGGTGATGGTCCAGCACGGCAAGACGACGGTACTTGGCATTACCAAGAAGTACCTATGCTCGGGGAACAATTTTGAAGACGCGGGCCACTGCTTCCCGGCTCCGGACGTACCGGGAAAGATTCGATCCCAGGTCGAGGATCTGATGCGCAAAGTGCACGCGGGACTCATGATCGAAAACAGCTTAACCAACGCTGAAGTGCGCGTCCGCGGTGACAAAGTCTATCTTCTGGAAATCAACTGCCGGGTTACTGACGATAGAGTCAGTGACTTAATAGAGAAGGCTTACGGCATTTCTCTCGCCCGCATCCTGGCGGACGTGCATTGTGGCCGCGCGGTGGACTGGCACCCACCGGAACGGACTTCTGTTCCGTACGAAATCCGATTTCTTTCTACCGCAAAAGAAGGGCGCGTGATTTCGATTTCCAAGCCGTCTCTTCCCAAGGAAGTGGAGTACCAAAACCACCTCGCGTGCGGAAGCCTTCTCTACCGGGGAGGATTGGAAGGGGAGTCGCGGTTGGGACATGCGATCTTTCCGATGGGACAGTGGCAGGCCCACGCGGACAACTGGACGATCCAAACGCCAACCCATTGGGAGAACTCCAGCTACAACGCCGAACCCATCTTCATTTTTGAAGCCTTTTATTCGGATCTGACTAGCCTTGCTCCGCTTTTCAAAAAGAAGGATGGCGATGGCCTTTCTATTTTACGCCGTCGGCATGCGCTAAACCCAAGCTCCATGTTTTTTGCCGCAAGTGCGGAACGACGCGAGCCCCTGGCGGCCGCCCAGGTGCTTCCACTGAGCGTGGGGCCGCAGGATCCGCTCCTCAATCACCGGCTTTACCTGGAACACTCGGTGATGGGTTCGCATTTCAAGCAGCTGGGAAAACCCAACGTGCTGCATATCTTGAGTCTTGCCCTTTCCGAGGAGGCTCCCCATGACTCTAGGGCCATTCTCGTGCGCGGTTTGCTCCGCTGGGCCTCCAGGCAGGGATTGAGCACCGTGCGCGAAATCCACCCCGCCCCTGGCTTCAGCTTAGAGGCTAAACACCTAAAATCATTCAAGGATTACTACGAAGGACTTTTGTCTAGAAAATACCCCGAGGAATTTTATACAGTAGCGCTCGAACTGGGGGGGAACGCCAAGGGATTTGTGAAGAGTTACTTCCAGACTTCCATGCAAACCGGCCGCAGCCGTTGCGATTATGGCGTCGTCATTGAATACGATCTACGGCAACTCCCCTAGCAAGTAACGGTTACTCATGAGCAGATACGCGCCCCTAATTTGTTTGGCGATAGGCATTGGCTTTGTCGTAACGCCTTCGCTTTGGAAACTCGCCCACCAGCGGGTTCCGACCCCTACGACGCGTTTTGCAACTCATTGGCGCGTGCCCGTACCGGCCGATCTCAACACCCTCGATCCAAACCGAGCGGCCTCCGACGTGGATCGCAATACCTTGCTGCTCCTCTACGGTCGCCTCATCCGGCGCAATAGCGCGCTCGATCTCGAAGGTGACGCTTTGGAATCCTGGGCTTACAACGTACAAACCCAGACCTACACGTTTAAGCTTCGCCCCGACATCTTCTTTCATGACGGCAAGCCGCTACGAACTGAGGATGTGATCTTTTCCTTTCATGAGTGGGCAAAACAAACAACACCCGATCACCTGCTTCTTAGCGGAGTCGTTGGGGCCAAAGAGTTTTCTGAGAATGAGGCGCCTTCTATTTCGGGGATTACCGCTCTTTCTGACCTGAGCTTTGAAGTACGGCTACGCGAATGGGAGGAGCACTTCATCCGCAACTTGGCCTCGCCGTCGTTTGTTTTGTATCCGGATCAGATGAGCGGCCAGACGCACGAGACTTTTTTTCTGCGCCCCAACGCCACCGGCCCCTACCGGGTGGCGTCGTTTCAACCAGGACGCCTCGAAGTCGAAGCCTTTGATCGCTATTACCGCGGCACACCCCGCACGGCCATCATCGAGCTTTTTCACTTGGATGTAGAAAAGGCCCGAGAGGAATTTCAAGCGTCCAAGGTGAATAACCTTCTCTTTTATGATGTTGCCGATCCGGCGGCCTTTGAGAGCGAGTCGGCCGTGGCTCTACCTCAAGCCAAACAAACGACCTACGTGATGGTAGTCAATGACACACTCCCGGATTTACAGTCCAAGGCCTTTCGTCGACTGCTGGCTCAGCGCGTGGATCGCAAGGCGCTTTTAAGCTGTTTGCCCGGTACTCGGCCCGCTAATAGCCTCATCCCCACGCGGGTCTTGCCGGAAAAGACAGAGCCGGCGCAGAAAAAGACCAAGGCCCGCAAGCGCAAAGCCATGGAGTTGTCTTTTAGCTCTGTCGTCGCCACGGAGTGCTTGAAAGGGCATTTAGCAGAGGCGTGGGCGCCTCTCGACGTGAAGCTCGTGGATCCACCGCCTGCCAAAAAGGCCGATCTCTTTATCCAAAGCTTTGATTTTTTTAAAGACGATCTCAGCTACAACATCCGTTTTCTGGATAGCCGCTCCGACGATTACCTACTCGGATCCGTCATCCCGGATTTGCAAAAGCTTCTCTCCGCCATCACACCAGGACTCAGCACTTCAGACGTGCTACGAGCCCACGACGGGCTCGATGATTTTCTGGTCTCGGAGTACCGGGCCATTCCGGTGGCGCACGCCAATCACTTTTCCGTCTTCCGACGGGTCGTAGAAAACGCCGAGTGGCTGCCCTCGCCCAAATTTGTGGCAAACTGGTTTGACGTGCAGATCTTGAGGGACGGCAATGCGAATTAGGTCTTTCAAGTCGCAGCTCCTAGCCACCATCATCACGGGCTACGTGATCCTTTGGAGCATCTTCTGTGTCGTTGTTATCCTAAACTTCCGTGAGGATACGGCGCGCCTTTTTCACACCCAACGCGAATGGTTGACCCTCTACACGCGCACCTTTTTGAATGATCTCAAGCAGGGCAACTCTCTGGCGGTGGAGCAAAAGCTCAAAATTCTCGTCAATAAGAAGATATTCAGCGAAGCACGCCTAAGCTACGGCAACCGTGAAATCCGGGTGCAGGGTACCCACACGCCCCCGGCCCAATCGAGCTGGGCACTCTCGTGGCTTTTGCCTGACACCAAAGTCGTTACCCCCGTGCGCGATGATTCGCTTTCTGAGTGGGGGGTGCTGGAGGCGTCGCTTTCGCCAGAGTTTTTGCTTGAACCCATTCGCGAGAACATCAACGCCTTTATCCAGCAAACAGGGGCTTTGTTCTTTTTCTTGCTAGCGGGCTTGCTGTGGATGGTGGATAGACAGACAGCTCCCCTGCAAACGCTGACCCGTTACATACGCCGCTTTGCCACGCGAAAGAATAACTCAGAAGCCATCACGTCTATGCTGAATGAGGACGTGAGGCTGCGGTTTTCAGAACTAGAGCTTCTTCTCGAAGAATTTCAATCGACGATTAAAAACCTGCTCGCCTTGCAAGAGGAAATCCGCCGCCAGCGCAGCCAGACCGAAGCTTCCAAGCTAGCAGCGCAAGTAGCGCACGATATTCGTTCGCCGCTCTCGGCCCTCTCGCTTGCGACGAGTGACCTGCAGGCCGTGCCCGAGGAAAAACGCATCCTTATCCGCGCCGCCGTTAACCGCATTAACGATATCGCCAACGAACTTTTGGAACGTTACCGCAGCCTCAATACGGTGCAGGAGACTTCAGTCACCCAGACCGTCGAAGCGAGCCTTGAACTTTTGCCCATTCTTGTAGACGGGGTTATCTCTGAAAAACGCACGCAGTATAAGGCAAGAAGCGGGCTCAGCTTTGATCTTCACCTGAACCAGGGCTGCTACGGGGTGTTTGCTGAAGTAAATGCCATTCAGTTCACACGCATTGTTTCCAATCTTATTAATAACGCTGTCGATGCCATCGAAGAGGACGGCTACGTTGAAGTCCACTTCGGTGGGGACGCTGCCTATGTCTCCATACGCGTAGAAGACAACGGCAAAGGCGTGGATAAGGCGCTTATCCCCAACTCTTCCAACGCGGGAAATCCCACGGCAAAGAATCGGGCACAGGCCTCGGCCTGTACCACGCTCGGCAATGGATCCAAGGCTGGGGTGGGACTATCCGAATGGTTTCGGCTCCTGGGGCGGGCACGTCGGTAGAGATACGCCTTCCGGTGCAATCGCCCCCTGATTGGTTTTTACCCAAACTCACCGTGCGCGAAGGCGCGACGCTCGTCATCCTGGATGATGATGTCGCGATTCATCTCGTGTGGCAGCAGAGGCTCAGTAAGTTTACCCGCACGCACCGTTTGAATGTTCTGCACTTCTCACTCGATAAGGAGCTTTTTGACTGGTGTGGGAAGAACAACATCGACGCTTCGGTCACCTTTCTTGTCGACTACGAGCTGATCGGCTCGGGCAACACGGGTGTCGAAGTCATTAAGCGCCTTGGCATCGAGAAGAATTCCGTACTCGTCACCAGCCACTATGAGGACAAGCGCATCCGGGCTGCCGCTAAGGAAATGGGTACGCCGTTTATTCCAAAAATGATGGCGGCTTTTATCCCACTGGAGGCCGAAGCGGCCGCGCCTAAACGGGCGGATTTGCCCTGCGCTACCTTGCTACTCGACGACGAAGAGCTGGTGCACCTAACGTGGAAGGCCGCCGCCAAATCCGAGGGCAAGCCCTTAGCGACTTTCAAGAACCCCGAAGCCCTCTTTGAGGTGCTGGAGGACTGGAGCCCTGAGAGCGACATTTATATAGATAGAAACTTAGGTGGCGGCGTGCTTGGCGAAGAAGTCGCCAAAGCGCTTTACGACAAAGGCTACCGCAACTTGTACCTCGCAACGGGACTTGAAGCGGACTCGCTCCCCTCACTGCCCTGGATTAAGGGGATTCGCGGCAAGACCCCGCCCTGGGTTGTTTCTTCCGAGCTACACTAATGAGCCCCCGCCCGTCTGGATTTGGGAAGCCGTCCCTGTTATATGAAGCGCCAATGTCTAAGCTTCTCTATATAGGATTCTTGTCGCTCCTTTGGGTGGCGACAACTCATGGGTGTCCCCAAGTCCTCGCTGAGATCGCGACCCACATTGGGCTCTCGGCCCTTCCCGCCGACAAAGCGGAAGCTTTGCGGGACTACGCCAGCAAGCTTGAAGTCGTCCTGGAAGGCGACGAACACCTGGGCGCGGGTTGCGCGCTTTTTTGGAAGTCCCGCCCGCAACGGCAGAGGCCGCACTCACGACTTTTATTGAGCTAGACGCACTAGTGAAAGCCGCCTTTGTCCACCGCCTGCGTTGGCTCGGTGAACGCGGCACCCCAGCGCAGCGCCAACAGTTTATTACTCAGATCGCCCGCGCCAACGAGCCGCTTAACTTTGAAAATGAAAAAACGCTCGCCGATCACAAGGCCCTGCAACCTTGGATCGACGAAGCGATTGTGAATCTCCTCTGGGCGCACGACCGCACCATGGAACACCTGGTGGGTGAAAGAAACCTGGCGCCCTCTGGCCCTGTAAGCAGCGGTGGCGGCCATACTGTAGCCGCGTGGGAAAAGCTTGCCGACGATAGAATCCAAAGCTGGCCCGCGGATGTGAGAGCCGCTTTTGAAGCCCACGTGGATAAGATTGATATCGCTGGCGCGGGTTACGAGTTTTTCTTGGGCTTTCTTACCGAGGCGGGCTTTGATGTGAGTCGAAAAGGTTGGGCGCGCCATTTGGCGATGGAGCAACACCTGTGGGGCATCGAGCAACGAGTAAATAAGGTGCTCTGCCTTTGGTTGCCGCGTCCGATGTTTAATGTAACCGCATGGAAAGCGACACTCCAGGCGGCCCGCTACGGCAAAGCACCCGTGGGCGGTAAAAGCTTATTCCCGGTTTCGTGGAGCCACGAGAAAATCCGCGCCGCGGGAAAAGCCATTCTCGAAGATCCAAAGACGCAGGTTTTGACCGAAAACATCACCCCCGAAAAGCCGGCCTACTACTTGCGTGGGACTTACGACGGCGTTTCCGTCGATGTGGGACTCGTCGCGGGCCGGGTGCATACACTTTTCCCGGCGTGGCGACAACAACTCCCCGCTACCGTGGGGCGAGCGTATCTGGAGTGGTGGGACGCTTATTCCAGAGCGCGCGACACGGCTTCTTTTATCAACCGGCAGCAGTACCTCAGCGTCGATTTGAGATCCCCTATCCCGCTTGCGCTCACGTACCTGTCTCGCGAGGTCGATGGCCTTGGCCCCGAAGACGGGAAGGTGCTCGCGAGCTGGCTCGATCCGAAGTTGCTACCGGACGCGCCCATCCCCACACAGGCGCGCAGCCACCAAGCCATTGTTTTCAATTGGCTTTCCAGAGAGCGCATTGTCTACCGGCTGGAAG
This sequence comes from Bdellovibrionota bacterium, assembly GCA_041391485.1. GTDB lineage: Bacteria > Bdellovibrionota > FAC87 > UBA2466 > JACKAF01 > JACKAF01. The sequence goes on from JAWKNY010000001.1 coordinate 256,008, forward strand.
GGCAGATGGGCCATTTGTTTCATAAAGACAACATGGCCTCCGGACAATAGCCCCTAAATATTTCACGTTGAATATCACCCCTCCCCCTGCTATTTCCTGACTCATCGCGTCTCACAACTGAACTCGGGTCTCAACTACGGACGCCACACGGCTGTTCCCAGGCACAACATCTCTGGCCCACAACTTGCTCTTACATAAGACTCGAATCGTGGATTCGAACAAGCGGGGCCGAAAGGAAACGGATGCAAACAGGTTTGAATGAAAAAGTCGTACTCGTTACCGGAGCTTCCGGGGGCATTGGCAGCGAAGTCGCCCGCCAGTTTGCCAAAGAAGGGGCACGCGTTGTCATTCATTACCACCAAAACGTCCGCGGGGCGCGCAATCTTAACGTGGAGATTGGGGAATCGCGCAGCTACCTGGCGCAAGCGGACTTGAGTCAGGAAGGCGACGTCGCCCGGCTCTTTGAGACCATTGAAAAGGACTTGGGACCGGTAGATGTCGTCGTCGCCAATGCGGGGAAGTACACGCCCGCAACCCCGCTTCATGAATTGAGTTTAGAACAGTGGAACCAAACCCTTTCCGCCAATTTAACGTCGCAGTTTTTGACCTTAAGAGAGTTTTTTAGAGGCATTAAGCGCCACGGGCTTGTCGCCCCATCTGCTGTGCTCATCGGATCCACAGCCGGAAAATTCGGTGAGGCCGCGCATGCCGATTACGCGAGCGCCAAGGGTGCCGTGATGAATGGTTTTTTGAAAACACTTAAAAACGAAATCTCCCGCCTCGCCCCCAAGGGCCGGGTGAATGCGGTTTGTCCTGGCTGGACGCTGACCCCGATGGTGCGTGATTTTGCCAAGGACCCTGCGGCCAAGGTGCGTGTGGCGCAAACCATCCCGATGAAGAAGATCGCGCGGCCCGAGGATGTGGCGTCGAGTGTTTTGTTTTTGGCTTCGGAGTCATTGAGCGGACACCTGAGTGGAGAGTGCATTTTTGTGTCTGGGGGAATGGAAGGGCGGGTGCTGTACGCACCTGAAGAAGTGGACGCGAACGAGGTTTAGCTTTTTGGGAAGCTAATCTTAAGGAGGAATCCATGTTGATGCAGTTTTTCAGAGAGCCCGGCTCTTCGCTGGCCTATTGCAAACGCCAGTCGGAAGGTAGCGATGACATCACCCTCTGCTTCGCCAAATATTTTCCTGGTCGGTCTTAGTAGCGCTTTGTTTGTTGCTACTAAGCTGCACGAATAACGGAAACTCCGGCATCGAGCCCGGATCGTTTGAAAAAAGGCGCGCTTACAAAGGCCGCCGCGACAGGCGATGAGTCGGCGCTGCTAACCGGGGCCAATATCAACGAAAACGTTTCCGCCAATGAAGTGGACTCTGTCACCCCACTCCTCGCTGCCATCGCCAAACGGCAGGAAGCCACAGCACTTTATCTTGTTCGAAACGGCGCCCTACTCTACCCGACCTATCAGGGCCACCGCGCCCAGGAGCTTTCCTACGAAGTTTTCGGCGAATCCAGCGAACTGACCCGCGCTATCCGCAAGATGCAGGGAGGAAACTAAGATGCGTTATTCTATCGCTCTAGCTCTTATTCTTTCTTCCACTCTTTTTGCCGCTGATGATTTTCTAATCCGTGTACCGTCGCCTGAGGACATCGAGTTCTCCGTGAAGCGGATGAAACAAACCGAGCACCTCCTTTGGACGCAGACACGCCTAAAAGAAATGCGCGCTTCGGGTAGATTCACCGAATCGACCGAGATGATGTCGCTATTGGTCGACAAGTTCAAATCAGGAAAAGCCGGTACCGACTCTGCTGAAATCGCAAAGCAAGGCAACGAGTACCGTGAGTACCTGCGAAAGCAAGACAAGCTCTCCCAAAGCAGGTCCTATTATCGCCTCGATGAAGATCCACGATACGCCATGCAGTATGCCTGGTACAGCGCTTCCCGGACTGGCGAAGAGTTCACCGTACACGCGTCCCGTCGCGGCGTTCGCGGATCTCGCCATAGGCAACTCAGTGAATCTTTTGGAAGCGATGGAGTCCCGCTCCGAGCAGGTGCGTGCGCAAAGCGCTCGTTTCGCCAGATCTATTACGCCGATCGCGCCGAAGGCATTGTCAGCGAGTGGAAAACGATCTGCGATGAAAACGTAGTAGCCGCCCACGCCGACGACCTCCTATTTAGCGGGGACGGCTATACCTCGGTCGGCACCGATCTTGCTCAGCTTGCTAAACGCAACGGTTTACTCTCCGACGAAGTCCGCAATCAATTTTTCTTCACAAACACCGAGGGCAAGCTTTACATGGATAGCGACGCTCTCGAAGACACAACGCCTCGTCGGAGTGCCACCGACGACGCACGTTCTGTGATTACCTCTTCCCGGAACAGTTTGAAACGTAAACCCGAACCCAAAACCGAAGCCTACGCCCAAAATGAGGCCCTGTCGCGCGTGGAGCGCGGGGAGGAAAGAGTTCACCACTGAAGTCGCTAAGATGACGGGCCGCGTGCGTTTCCTTTCCCAGGTATCTCGGCTCTTAGGGGAAAGGAATTTGCAGACAAGATTGATGGGGTCGGTAACGCCGCCATCCAGATCGCTGAACACGTACGTAAGTTTAGCTTCGATCAAACCCGAATTCTCGCGGGCGGCAAAGCCCGTTATAGCTCGTTCCAGCTAACAACCGATCTCGTTAGCATTGTCGGACAGCTAATTAATCTTTTTGCCTCCTCCGGCCCTACCTTTGAAGAAGTGGTGTTAGAAGAGCTGCGCGACATCAAAGAAATGATCGGTACCGTGCGCGAAGAGATGCACGAGCGCTTTGACTACGTCGACCAGTCTTTGGATCGGATCTTCACGACGATGCTGGACGGCTTTGAATCGCTTGAAAAACAAGTTGAGAACGGTCGCCTTGAAACCGTAAGCCTGAGCCAGAGTCTGCGCAGCTTAGAGACCTCCATCAGCACTTTGCGCGGTTCGCTTTATAAATATCTAAAAGCCGGCTTTGATCGCCAAATCGACACCGATATCGCCAAGTGCTTGAGCAGTGATTACTTCAACGTCGAGCGCTCGTGGTCCCAGATCTCGGATTGTTTTGTGGCTGTGCATCTTGCCGCTACCAAAAACGCACGAGACGCCGTCGGCACGGCAGCCGATCTTTCAGCAACCGATCCAGATGTCATCCACACACGCTTGCCGACTACGATCAAATTGAAGATCCTTGGAAAAACATAGGATTTCTAACGGCCTTTGCCAGAGAGCAGTTAGCTTTTTCAGGTCTGGACTTTCATCGTCCTCTTGTAAGCTTGGTCGACTGGGCCCGCTACGCCCGTATTTATATGAAGATGGCAAGCCGCTGGCCCGATATCTACTACCAATACAACGCCATTGGAACGACTCGTGACATCTTGGAAGCGGGCGAAGAGTTGCGCCAGGCCGTGCGGAACCTCACTTCCACTTCGAGCACCGACGGCACAGTATGGAATTTCGCGGTGTATGACCGACTCTTGCAGCAGTACACCGATCAGCTCAAACGTGTAGATGTGGCTGTGGATACCATCAAAAAACGGACGATGGACGAGAGCCTATCCGGTTACGACTTTGCCAAAGGAGCGGATCAGCTCCCGTTGGTAGACAAGAACGCCTTTGTGCTAGATGAGATTGCACTCTGCAAAGGAGAGAGCATTCCCTACGCGGAAAAGGGATATGAGCCGAAAAAACTCCCAGCCCCTGAAATCCTAAAGAGCCCCCTTAAGAAAGCCCACCGGGTGCTAGATTTTGTAATCCCCCGTCCTTACCGCATTGCCCACCAACTGGGACTCGGCCAAATCGAAATTTGTTATCTCACGCCCGTTTGGGACAAGGCCAAGGATGTTTACGGCGGCAGACGAAACACGCATCTCGCGGCCCTGCGTATCGCGGCCTACTTTGTATCGGGGGAAGAACGCACGCCCATTTTCAAACGCAAGTTCGTCTCCACGCACCCTTACGTTTCTAGCTTTCAACACATTCCGCCGCTTGCTGAGTATTTCGATCGGAACGTGTTTGTCGATCCGCTCCATTACCACCTGATGCCAAAGCGTGATGAAAAAGATCCTCAAATCCAACCCTGGCGCCATTTGCAGAATCTTCAAGAAAGAAAACAGTCGCTGATTTCCGAAGCCGTTGCCTGGGAATGGGTAAACGGCCAGATGGAGTCGTTCCTACGGGACGGTGGCGACGAGGAGCTGAGCGTGAAAGAGCCGGATGCGAATCTGGCCGCCATGGAGGCGAAAGTCATGGCCCGCTTCGCAAGCGTCAAGGAAGTGGCTGATAAGAGCATTGTACTCGATGCAGGGAGAAGCTCCGCCGTACAGAGAGGACTATCTGGCCTTTCTGGAGCGAAGAATCTCATTCGGAGTTACTTTGTCTTGGGCATGCCCCACTCCGCGGAAACCAACGATACATTGCGTGGTTTCCTCTACGGCAAGGAGCAGCTGAGTGATAGCGGCATCATCTTGCAGCCGGTATTGGATGGCGAGAACTCGTTCGCCGATCCGCAGACTCGCCCCACCCAAACCGCGCGCGAACGCGTGGAAGCGCTTCGCGCTTGGTTAAAGGGCCGTTTGCAGTCGGATTCGTATCAGGATGAGCCGGTGGAGATGCTGGACGCTGCACTCACTGGACTGCGCGCGATGTACGAGCTTCACAACGCACACCGGCCTAAACAACCCATTGCCGAAAGTCTGGAATCTCTAAGAAAAGAAATCGACGCCTTGCTAGCGAGTTAGAGATTTCCTTAGGAAATCTTTATCTAAGGACATCGCTCTTAGTATACGGGCCGCGGCTTTCGACCTGCGTCAAAAGTTTCTTGAGACGGCCTTGCTCAGCAAGTTCGAAATTGTACTCGCGACGAATTTGCACTAATGCAGCTTCCTTGGAAGGTTTAGTCGATGAGTTGCGAATTCTCCCGTAATGTGTCCAGAGATTAAACGTCGTTTTACCTTCCGACTGCAACTGTGTCGCAATTTCGCCTATCCTGACAATTTCCGAAGGGGTGAGATCGTATTGTTCTACCGCCTCAAGTATCTGCCGATTTCTTAGCGACCGACTCTCTGTATCGAGCCCATCCGAAGGTTTCATGGAAACCTGAAGATCTTCGGTGTTCTCCCCATAACCCTTGAGCAGATCTTCCAACTTCAGAATAACGTGGGAAAGCCCCTGATGACTCCGCTTAAGCTCATGGGCTTGAATATGCTTTAGCAGCGCCTGCACGGGTTTCATGAGTCGTTCCATGCTCTTCCGCCGACGGAAACGGGCGTTATACTGTTCCGGGTTTGCCATGGCGCTTTCTACAATCTCGTTGGGCCCAGGTATCGCACTCAATAGTCGTTGCAGTTCTTCATCCTTTTCAAACTCATCTCCCATTGCTTTCGCAAAAGCATCGACTATGAGTAGCTTTGCGCCAGCAATCTCGGTCAAGGTACCCGAAAACGCGCCAGCACCCTTTTCTGCATCATTCTTTATTTCTTCACTGTTGACATCCGCCGATTCCGCCACGAGCCAACGTAGAATAGCACCCTCGACGGGCTTAGAACTTGTGTCGTGCAACATGGGATCGAACACCGCGTCGGACTCGCCTTCCTCAACTTTTCTGACCCAGGGGTTATCTTTCCTGCTCCAATTTTCGGTGATGGCGTACGGCATCCTCGAAAGAAGCCACGCATCATTGCTACGATTGTCTCTCTCGTCTTTCTTGGTGGACTCCGGAGAAAGGAATAGACCATCAAAACTCCACTCTATATCTAACTTTGCTGAGCTTACTCCACTGTGGTTTTTGCCGTCCCGGATGACCGCGTCGTACACTTCCTGGTTGTGTCCGCTGTGTTCATCGCCCAATCTCACACCACTCAATCCTCGGGTCTTTTTTCGCTCCCCAAGGCTCCACTGAGGCAAGTACACTTCGGAGCGAATATGTTTTTCAGATCCGTCATGAACCGCTCTTTTGAAGATGAGAAGGCTACCAAGACGAGAATCACTCGTACCTCGAAACCTTGCTTCCAGAACAATTGCGGGAATGCCAAAAATCTTTTTGTGGAGATGGTTCGTATACCCTTGGAGCTCATAACGCTCGTTTAAAATTTCTGTGCGGTAGCACAATTCGATTCTTCCCAATCCCAACTCCTGAGCAATTTGAAAAGAATCTGGAATGAGTTTCCTAACGGCCGCAAAGGTATTCTTGGAGACCGGTAGATCAGGCGATTCAGCACCGCCCGCCTTTCGATCCTCATGCCGAGTCCCACCACAGAGCGGAATGATGGGTCCATTGCCACGCTCGGAAAAGACATCGTTTGGATGCAAGGCATCATCATGAACCCTCAACTTGTCTATTGAAAATTCTTTTCCATCGTCGGCTTCGCTTTCGAGATACTGCCGAAGATACCGATCTCGAACCTGAGTGGGCGCTGCTAATACGTGATTCCCTATCTCATCCATGAGCCCATTTAGAGCTAATTCATAATTCGCAAGAACTTTACTCACATTCTCAGCGCTAGCCTTGTTGTGCGAGTCGACTGGGAAGACATTATCGGAAGCAAATCGAGTGCGTCTCACCGCCACCAACAGTTTTTTCAGGTTCCTGATAAGTAAAGTTGGACGTTCCTTCAGCAACGGCTTCCCTTGACTGAGAAATTGCGTAACCTTTTCCGACGCATGGGTCATGTCTCCCGTGTTCGCTGGCCAAGGGTACTTCGGGCCGTAGTCGCTTGAGTCATCGGCTCTTATTGTGCTTTCCCCGGTGGAATCTATTCCAAGCAGTTTTAAAGCTTCGTAAACTACCCTGGTGTTGGTTACTCCCTCGTGAAATGGCAGCTCGCCGCCCAAACGATAATTCATTTCCTTGTTACCGAGAGCCGGAATGGATGTTTTCCCCGAGATGTCCAGACTACGCCCAACGGCCTTTGAATCATGCGAGAAATCAACTCCAAGATCCGTCAACTCAAGCAACCGACTCATGAAGAGGTCAATCTGTTCTTCGGAAGGGCTATTCTTAGAAAGGCAGTCTTCCAGGCCCGTGCAGAGTGTCTTTGTTTTTTCCCAACGTGTCGCTCTATCCCTCATCAACTCCGAATGTTCATTTCGAAAAGCTTCCTCGGCAATTCGGTTAAGGGCGGCTATCTCATCTCTCGATCTCCCTTTCAAGTTGGAAGACTCCGCACGAACTAGATCTCGCAAAATAGAGAACTGTTGCTCAATTGACGCGTGCATTTGCTGCAGTTTGACATTTATCTCCTTCTGGCCCCGACTTAGGTCATTAAACATTTTTGTAACGAGTTCCCTAAGTTGCTCAAGCTGTTCGAGGATCATCTGATCCATCGACTTCCCGCCTGCAAACAACCGAAAAAGTGCTCCGCCCAAATTGGTGAGAATTTCTACCACATTCCCAAGCACTTCTTCCGGACTGACGACGTCCTTCCACGATTTCGCCTTCGGATTAGTCAATCTCAACTCTTCCAAAGACTGCCCTTTGACAAAATCAACATGGGCTTCGAGTTTTCTTAGCTGAATTGCGGCATCTAAAACAAGAGCTGTGGCCGCCAACTTGGGATCGCCATTGGAAAAGTTGAGAAAATTTTGAGTGAATTGCCGGGCCAGATCGTATGGACGCTGCCCAGCCGTATGCATTTCTTCTAGCTTCTTGCGGGTACTCTGGTCTTCAAGCATCTTTGTCAGCTTGGACATCGACTTTTGCGTATCGAAAACGTGATCACCAAAAATTGGCCCGAATATCGCCACGGCCGAATCTGGATGGTGCTTCGCAAAATCGGCAAAACTCTTCGAGTCTATTGGTGCGCCCTTTAACTCGTCTTTGAGGTACTTTTCCAACAGGTGACTGGTCGACGGATCCCGTCTCAAGACCGAAATCGCCTTCACCAGTAGATCATCCATTTTCCGGTCGTCCCAGTTTTCCCGCTTCTCCCCGACGAGTTCCTCTACCTTCCTCAACTGTGCGTCGCTGAAGGTGTCTGAAGACAACAGGTTCTGAATACTCTTCATGGTTTCAATTAGGGGCAATGCTACGGAAATCGCGCCCTTCATTCCGGTAGTCGACGTAGGAGTGTTTCCCGTGGAGGAACTGCTCGCAGACAACGAGATTTTGGGTGGTGCTACATTCAACAAATCACGCAACCTAAACGGCGGTTTATCTGCTGCATTTTGAGCTTTCCGAGCGAATTCAAACATCTCCGCTTCCGTCCACCTGGCACGGGGACTTTCGGTGGATAGCTTGTAGAGAGCAATGACACCCAGAGCTTTGTTGGGACTCGGACCAGCCTGCACGCGATTTGCGATCGAAGCGTCAATCATCAGACCCTCATGATCCTCGCGGGTCATTTTATCTTTGGCCACTGGCCTAAGAGTGCTTGGATCGTGCAATTCCGCAGTCGCAGGCACTGCCGTCAGGAGTACCGTCGGTAAGACTAGATATTTAGCTAAAACTGTATGTATACTCCGCACTAACAACTCCGACCAAACAGAGAAAACTCACTGTGCCAGTTGCAGAGAGCGTGCCAGACAATTCCTAGGTCAATGTGGGAAAAGCGACGAAAAACGCGTATGCAGGTGTCTTCCTAGTTGAATTGTAAGAGTTGATGGAATGCAGCGTGAATACACCTGAAGACCCATCGCACGGTTTCTAGAAAGGGAGGAGAGAAAAACAACGCTCAAGCATTAGTTGCGCGAGCCGCCCATTGGACGACATTTTCGGCAGACGATACAACCGCCGCAACGTCCTCCGAACTCAAACGGTAAGCCCCTTCTTCGTAGCGGCGGACTGTCGCAAACTCTGTGAGACTGGTCAAATGGGTGTCGTTCGGCGGCCGCCCTGCTTCATCAGGAACGGCGGCGAGAAGACCACTGATGTCATGAATGAGCGGTACGGCCTTGCCGAAATGGCAGATGACCGCCTTAAGGGCTTTCTCCACGACCTGTTGTGCCAAAAAACAGGTGGCTTCGGGGCGGCCCGCGGGATGGGCCAGCATAGATTTGACCGTCTCGAGTTCCGCTGCGGCAATACGGAGCAGCACTTGCGCGTATTTGGGATCGTACTTGCGCTTGAAAGGAGTCACTCACCCTCCACTGGGTAAATGCGGCGTCCGTCTTCTCGGGCAATAAGGTAGACTCCACCGATTGCAGACTTCTCCGTATAGGCCGCCCGATCCACACAAAGTAAATCGGTCGGCCATTCAGCACTTGCCTTACGCTTTTGGTGAACGGTACGGGCCGCGTGGGCCGCTTCAGAAGGCCGCGAAAATATCAGCACGATGTCCAGATCGGATGCTTCCGTCATCTCTCCCCTTGCGGCGCTTCCAAACAGGATGGCTTCCTCTAGCCCGTCCAGAGGCAAAATATCCGAAAGGAGCCGACGAACGAGGAAATCCACCTCTTCGGCTTTCAATTTTTTAGCTGTCAGTTTTTCTATGCCCATTGGGTATAAACATACCTATTCGGGCCTTTTGAAGGAAGGAAAATTAGCTCCACCACTCAGGGCCGCCACCTTTGGGCATGACGGACACCACAAACTGCACACGATCGGCCGTAGGCGACCATTTGCCGTTGTGCTTCAAGCGGTAGCGTTTGGCCGTAAACTGCGGGCCTAAAATCTCGCCTTCTACCACGGTCCCCGGAAAGATCTCCGCAAGGGTTTCACCGATCTTGCAATCGGAGCCCGCGCGCACGAGGTACCATTTCTCGGATTTAGGATCCATCTTGATATAAATCTTGTTGGGCTCTAGTACCTGCGCATCTTTTGGTGTCAGGGAGCCAACGTTCCCGTCACTTCCTGGGTGATGGTCTTCATCGCCGTCAGACTGTAGGCGGTGTGCTCGATAACCTCGAAAAGGCCGCTTTGGATTTCGCCGTCCTCTTGCAATTGCCCCAACTCAGGATCGACTTGGACCATCGGGATGTGGCCAAAGCGTTGCGCCATCGCCCGGTTCACGTGAACAGGCTGCGGTTCGGTAAAGCTGATTTCCAAATCTTCAGCTAAACCATCATGCTGATGGTCGCGGGCCGCCGTGAAATACGACGAATTCGCGTAGCTCGGTTGCGGCCGTTGCGTGAGATTGTAGAAGAGCTTCATCATGAAGTAGAGACTGATGGCGATCGATAGCCAAAATAGGAATTGTGTTGCCGTCGGACTGCGACGGGCCTTTTGGAAGATCCCCTTGAGTACCGGGAATTTTTCCCCCGCAATCATTAGGAGATCATCGTCATCTCTAAAGCCGTTTCCGGTGCGCGTGCCGATAGGAGGCGATTTATCAACCCGGCCGCTTAACCCGCGCTGTAGGGCGCGCAACTTGCCGGGACGGAGCACGAGCGGGATTTCTTTTCCGAGGTGTTCTTCAAAATATTCGTCAACAAGACCTTCGTCGTAACCGACTTCAATACCCGTCTCTTCTTCTTCCAGGGCTTCGTCGCCGAGGAGTGCTTTGAGAACGTCCTCAACCGTGAGCGGGCCGTCTTCGTCGGAGGCCGGATTGCGTCCCACGGCAGCCACCTGAGCGGGTTCTTCAGGCTTGGCCACTTCGGCAGTGACTTCCTCTGTCGCGGCTTCTTCGCCAGGAGCGACGGCGTTTACGGCGGGGCTGACTATATTGATGTAGACGGCGGTCGTAAAGGCTGGCCATTCGCAATGGCAGCAAACTTGTCTTCAAGACCAGGTGCCGTTTGCGCGGGACCCTTCGGCGAAACCGACTTCAGTATTATCTACAAGAACCGGAATCTCATCCCCGGAATCGGTAAAGAGTTTGTACTCATCTAAATTGCGGATCGGATCCAATGCCGGCGGCGGCTCCGCACCTGTAAATTGCCTGGCCTCTTGAACTCTTTGCAAAGCTTGCTGGATGCGCTCGGGGGCGACCTCTGGTGCGGTTTCTACGTTACTTTGATTTCGTCGTTCAATGCGTGTCTGCACTCTATCAGCCACGATCTTCGCCAACGCTTTAGCATCGTTGGCCGACATATCTGAGTTCAGAATGGCTTTCGCGGCCGCCGCTTCGGCCTTACGCGCCTGAATAATTCGTTGGGTGTAGGCTTCACGTTCGCGAGGGTTAAAAGGATCAAATCGGCCATCAGAAAGTCGGGCGGCCTGGTCGTTCATATCCGGGATCGCTCCGCTTTTCCCGTCGCCTCCAGCGAGATCTTTAAACTGAGATCCATCCTTGAACGACTTCAAAGTTGTAGTAGGCGCCTTTGCCGGCTTGTTCATCTCGGGTGATCCGGTGGCTGGAGCCTCGCCGGGTTCCGTGGCCGCATCGGGGCCTCCCGGATTGTCCTGTTTTCCTTTATCGTCCGCAGCACTGGAGGTCGTAGGGGTGGTTCCGCCCTTCCCCGAAGCGCCCCCTTTACCGCCAAGTGCAGGAGTAACGAAAGTCAGTGCGACGGCGATGGCGAATAAAAAAAGAAGATGTCGATGAAAAAAAATTGTGCCCCTCATATTTACTTATGATGAGCAAATCGGGTGCCAGGAATCGATGTAGCGTGCAAATGTAAGTGCATGATATCGCTGAATACTGCGAGTGCACATGATCTAGGCATTGCCTAACTTTCCTCCAGGTGCCATCACGCGCTGCGTAACAATCCGAAATTAAAAGAATTTCCATTGTCAGACTGTTCTATTAGGCGTCGCCAGGAGCGCGTTTCGGAGTGACGAACTTTTGCCTATAATTACCAATGCTTACATGACGCTACAAAGTCATTTTTTGTTACTGTACACAGACTGCGTTCTGATATCTTTGCAGGGCATAAACGGAGCGGATTTAGCTTGCTCGCATTGACGCGGTACATCACGCCTGGTACAAGACAGGCGCTCCAGTTGGGTCGGTAGTGCACGGAGGAACTGAAATGAAATTCGAGAACTTATTTTTTATAGTAGCAATCTTGTTTTCCAGCCCAGCGCTCGAGCGACGGATTAGATTGTAGTTGGACAGTAGGCTCTCCGGTCGCGATTCCCTCAAGAATTGAAGTCGAAAACTCCGCTGGATTTGCCCGCAGCATATGTATAGGTTCTGCGGCCTGCGTAGGCGACAAGAAGAGTCTTGGCTATATTGCCCCGCCAATACCGATGGTAAATGCCCTAAAGAGGGTAAGTTTAATGCTAGAAAGTGCGCCGAATCTAGTGACCCGCTTTTTTGATCTTGGCGCTCTAAAAGTGGCGCTCGTAAAACCGTCAATAATTCTGGAAATGATTCTATCAAGGCCATCAAAGATTGCGGAAAATCAGGTTCAGACGACACGCAGTCCAAGTGAGCGCCCGCCCCGGAAGCGATATCTATCCTCAGGGGGCCGAATATTGCCTCATGGGCTCTATTGCACAGTGGACTACACTGATGGCACCCAGAAGAAGGAAGTTTTTGTACCGGTCGCTTGCAGTCCCGACAAGAACGACAAGTGCCCTGACACAGTCGAAGATTGTTTTAAAGGCGCTGCCCACACAATCAACTACGAGTTGGTTCAGAAGACCGGAAAACGCCTTGGTACGCACAACGTCTCATCGACCGGCAGCGGAACCGCTACCCAGACGGCTGGCGTTGTTCATACTCCGTCTCGCCGTTAGTTAAACAAACAAGAATTAATTGAATCTTGGAGCCCGATCTTCGGGCTCCTTTTTCATCCGCTTAACCTGTCGCACGACAGGTTGGAGAGCCGTAGTTATCAATCCCAAACAAAGATTCCAGAGTTAGGAAAGAAGTAGGCAAAAGTTGCGGGGACCATAACTCCCAGTCCAACAATTGCTAGAGCAATGGACAAGTGACATAGCACCACCAAGTAGGCAGGCATCTGAGCCCGTACATCGTAGTCATAGAATCTTTTCCCAGCTCCAATCTTTCTGAAAACGGTCGCACCGCTAATAATGGCGGTTAGTATCAGGCCGTAAGGAATCCCGCGCATAAATCCCAATTCAAATTCGTTAAAGTATTTATTGGTAAAAACATCTTTGCGAATTTTCTTGGGATACAACAGGTGGATCGCTAGTAAAAGGACTACTGATCCTGCGATACACCCAAAAAAAGCTGCGAGTGTCGGCAGCGCTATGGTCGAAATCTTTATCATCGTCACCCCCTCGAGCAAACCTCATTAACCAAAGCCAACAACTACGGCTTTTCCCACGTAAACAGCCCCGAGTCGGGTGCTAAACAAGTAGGCAACATGAGAATCCCAGTACTATTTGTCCCACTTAAAAAGTCCTGAATCAGGAAAGAGAAAAACCAACAAAAAGACGGCACCAATAAGAACTGCCACGCAAACCACCACCGCCTGTAAGTAGCAAAGCACTACAACGAAACGCGGCATCTTCTCTCGGACATTGTAGTCATAAAACCTTTTACCGGCTCCGAAACGCGGAAAGAGGGTGGCGCCCACCAGCATGGCAGTGAACAACAACCCGTAAGGAATTCCACGCATAAAGCCCAGCTCGAACTCGTTAAAGTATTTGCTCGTAAAAACATCTGCTCGAATGTGTTTCGGATAGCTGACCTGCACAACAATCATCAGAAAGAGCGAAAAAGCAAAACAAGCAAAAAATGCGAAAATCAGGGACATACCAATTTCCCCCATTGGTATCACTGCCCCCTCCCGCGCAAATTTGATCAATGGAGAGCGCCTCCACTATGTCGTACCGATTTCCAATCCGGTCGTAGGCAACTCCGGCACCTTTCCCCAAGGCCCAACTGGCAACGCCAGTTCCTAGACTCACGACCAAAGCCAATCCTAAGCCAAACGGGCCCGTCACCATCGCAGCAACTATTAGCCCGCCAAAGTAGCCCGTAGCCAACGACACCCCAGTCTCCACCGCAATTATATTCTTCTCCCGGCGGCTAACGGCATCGTTGAGCCTCCATGCAGGCCAAGGGCAGGCTTGAAGCAGTCAGAACCCAACCGCCAGTCCGGGCAATTGAGCTGAGTCGGCGCATTTCTTTGAGATGGCGGGCAAAGGCCACGGCCCGCGGCTCGAGGGTTTATTCGAAACACCTGCCTTGAGGTCTTTCCGCCGTGAAACACCTGTTGATGAAGCGAACCCATCCGTCTCTGGTACCCTTCAAGCGTTACTCTCCGGAAATAATCGTACTGCCCTTTTGTCACTTGGCCCTTCTTGAATGCCTCATACTTCTTGATGATATCCATTATAGGCTGCTGGTTGGCTTGAAACGCCCCCGCAAGCTGCCCTAGGGTACCCGACCCCGCTCCCAATGAGACTGAAGCCAGAGCGCCCCCACTAAGGCTATCGAGGAAAGAGACCGCTTCGCGCTCCTGAGGGGTCATTCCCGCCCACTCCAGTTTAGCCGCCCAAAGTTCCGACGTCTCAGATTGATCCAGTACCAACGACTCAAAGGGCGTCCGAAAGTGAATGAGCTGGCCGGGATAAATAAGATTGGGGCCAACTATATCAGGATTGTCCGCAAGGACTTGCTGGAGGATTGGGCCCCGCTCAGCGGGTCCACTGAAGGGATAATAACCCTCAATCAAACGAGAGAGCGTGTCCCCCGCCAATACTGGGTGATAAAACCTATCGCCTTCTGGAAACCGGCGTGTGGGTATAGCCATAAACTGTTCTCCTAACGTCGTCCTGGCAATGCAAATCGAAGTCCAACAGCGGGTCCTAAACCACGCACGAATAAAACCACTTTGGTTTTAGATCCCGTTCGGATCTGAGATTCGTCTCCAAATTGATAAGAACAGCTAATTGCCTGAACTGCGCCCATCACAAAACCCCGTGGGGATTCTGGCTTAAGCGGCCTTGCAGCACAAGTCGGGCTCCATTTTTATCCGCTTAACCTGTCGCGACATGTTAGGCGCATGGAAAATCCTCGGCAGTTCCACGAGGGGCCTATTATCCTCGTGTCCGCAGCCTAATGCTTGCGATTCAATCCAGATTTGTGGTACGAGCCGGATTCTATGAAGATCTCGATTGAAACCAGAGACATCCCTAGAGCTGTCTGGGTAGTTTTCATACCTCTGTTTTTTTTCTCGCTTCTGCTTGCCGTACAGGCTCTCCAGCAACCAAACGTTGTGAGCTTTGTGCTGGGAGGCTTTGCGTTTGCCTTAAGCATCACCTTCCTTATCGGACGACGTTCTTGGCCGTGGTTTGTGATGGCCGCAGAATGCGCTAGCTGGATTTTCTACCTCCCTGCGGCTGTCGTCGGGTCCGTACGGATTTACTTGGATTCTGGCCAAACAGAGCCAGTACTTGCTGTTGTCTTTTCCACTCTTGTCGCGCTGGCCGCTGTCGGCGTACTGCGCCTGCTAAATGGGAAAGAAGTAAAAGATTACTGTGGTGTGTCCGGTCTCAATAAAAGGACTCTCTGGATAGCCGTTCTCACCGGTGCAATCGCTCTCCATTTTCTTCAGCGGTGGCTCGTGGGCCTTCTCTAAGCGCCGGAGGCACCTAGTTTAGACTGAGATAAAGGTTTAGCTTCGATAGATCTCCGCTCAACGCAGCCTAAGACATCTTGGAGATGAACACTAGTTTTCCAACGTAGCCGTAAGCGCGGTGGGCTCGATTTTGCTAACGGCACCAGTGCTTAAGTCAACTACCCAACCAATCAGGCCCAACATGTTGAGAATGGCAACCCCGTCAAATTGCTTCGCCGTCGACAATTGCTGGGTTTGTAACCCTTCTTGCTGAACGTGACTTGATACGTCTGCCTTTTGCAGCACCATTTTACAGGGTGCTGTGCAGCTCTTTCCGGCAACCTGAACCGTCGCGCCTGACGGCACCGAATCGAACGATACGTCCTGGCTCGTACCGGAAATCAAGGACGCGCAACCGCCAAAGCTGGTTAGCGCGAAACTCAAGACAAAAGCCAAAGATCCTATTCATACTTACTCCTCATTCATGTTCCTGAAGAAGTTCATCTACCTCTGCGACAAGTTCATCAAAAATCACGCCGACCGGTTGCTTTGGTGTTTGCTCGTCGTGTAAGCGCATCATCGCGGAAAGCCCCAAAATGCCAACATCTAAGATTTCCGGGACTGTCCGTGATAACCCTTGGCTAAGATCTGCTCGTGTACGTAACTTTTCAGTTTGGTGAGTCGCTGAGAGGCTATATTGCTTATAGACTTATCGCCGCCCCAGAATGTGAACGGCGCTTCATCGCTTCCATCCGATACAGATTTGAAATCGATCAACTGCTCCGCACCAAATAGCAAGGAATAGACCGCTTCATCGGTTTCTGTAGCGTTCGGCATCGCAAGACTAACAAACGCCTGGACCAAGCGCTTGGCACCCGTCAGTTCTTCAAGTCGCATCCCAGCATTGTGTGCTCCCGAGAGCAACTGGCCACAAGAAGTTGATGTACTTTGGGCACTAGCTTGGTGGTTATATGAGTTTGCAACATCTCACCCACGGCTTTCAATGATTTTGTTTTCTCTTCTTCCGTAAGAAGTTCCTTGCCCTGTTCTTTGGAAAAATTGTCGAGGAATTTCCTAGACCACTCCCACCGTGCCGCTGCTATGGAAAGAATTTTCTTCTGAACTACATAGGCCTGCAAGGAGTTGTATACGTCGTCATTCTCAACAAAATGTAAGTGTTGCCGGGAATGAAAATGATTGAATGCATCGTACAGCGTTTGACCCGGCCCCACGTGATGACTCATGTAGTACTGAGTGGAAACAAAACGCTTGGTAAAGATTGGAAATTCGGCATCAGCCGTTTTTAACGTCGCAATCAACGAAAAAGCTAGTTTATGGAACTCATGCGGCGGCTGAATATCCTTTTTTTCAACCCAGGCGAGATCTCCGTAGCAGATTGAAATAGTACCCAACCCCATGCCGTGCGCATGCAGGTAGGGGTCGGAATAGTCGCAGCAAGATCTTTCAGATTCTGCTCACTCGCAAAGGCTTTTCCATGAACTTGGGTGCATACATGGGGTCCCAGCGATAGCCGGGTTCAGCGCCGGGAACTCCGGTTTTCTCGCAAATCGGAATCCCAAGATGTTTCAAACGAAACGCAGTTTTGCTGTCCTTTGGAAGCTGGTGGATATCGTTGCTGAAATCAAATCCTGCTGCCAACTCTTTTTCGACTTCAGCACGGCGCTCGGCCAATGCGGCGGCAAAAGCCTCCATTTTTTCTTGATAGATGCCAAGCACCTGCTCCACAAAGCGGGAATCCCCGAGTGGCCCGTCCGTCGACGGAGTGGTCGTTAAGTTTATAACGGCTGTTCGTAGATTTTCTCCGGCCTGAAGAATTTTCTGAGTGTTCTTTTCGGAGCCGTAGCTGCGGTAGATATCCGGCCATCGTTCAGCCATCAGGAGATAGTCCTTAGTAAAACGCACCCAGGACAACAAATTGACTAGATCATGCGTGCGCGGATTAAGCTCCCGATAATCAAGCTTCTTTTCCGCGATAACGCTCATCATACCGATTTTGTCCCACGGATTTAGAAGTAACCCTTCCTCGGAAAGCGTAAAATAGAGATTCGCGTCCACCACGAACTCATTTCGATCAGCGCTCAAAGGATCCGCTGAAAGCGAGGAAGCGAACGTGGCTAGCTTCGCAAAACACCGTTCCACCTCCCCAAAATCTACGTTCAGGTTTCCCGGTTCCAGACCTATGCATAAAGCTTCATCCACGGTGAGCTGGCGATCAAAGCCGGCCCGGAGATACGTGTACATGCTTCCTTGCAGGTTTCTCAAAGAGAGATCGACGCGATTGAGAGTGGTTTGCATCTCGGAGATGAGACGTTCCATGTTGCGGGATCTTGCATCCAAATTTTCAAATCCCGCTATCATTTGGTCGTAGATGATTGTCAGGTTTTTATCGATGTGATCGAACCGCTTGTGCATATCATCACGAACACTGCTTAACATCGATTTGATCTCGCCGAGTTCCTGCAAAACAAGTTGTTCAAAACTGGGTCCGCTGGAAAATATTGAAATCACATTTGCCACAATACCGACGAGATCCGCCGTCAACTTGAGCGAGCTAATCTTGGAAATATTTTTTAAGTTAGCATTCTTTCCGATGTCATAAATTTGTGAGGAGGCCTTAAAGTCAGAAATCGTGCGGGCCACATTGACCGCACCGACGCCAACTCCATGCACTTTGTATGCGAGATCCCCCTTGCCAACTAGGTTCAAAACACCCCCTATCGCCTGAAACCCCGCTTCCGCATCATCAAATGCGTGCATCTCCTTAGCGTGTGCGTCTTCTATATTCGCAATTCGCACTAGCGGTGGGAGTTGGGAGGGCTTATCGCCGTTCTGCTCGGTTTTCATCAAAGGTACTTTGAAATCACGAAGCGACGGGGTGTTTTTGAACATCGTCTTCGGATCTGCGGGAGCTTCCCCGCTTAGAATTTCCAAAACATTGCCGGGAAGCAAAGCGCTTGCACGTCGCTTCAAGAGATCTATCGGCGCGGTGGGGGCCAGGTTTGGCTCTTCACCAAAAACAGTGGCGTCCAGTGTTGCCACCGCCGGGTCCCGGTGCGCCAGATCGTACCAAGCACCCAGAATGGAGGGAGCGTTGCCCTCAAGTCTGCCAAGGGCCATTCGGTCGTACTGCTTGCCCATCTGCTCGTATTTTGCAGTCTCCGCATCGATAAATTGCCCTGCCCGGTGTATTACGCGCGAGGCCGCCGGAGCGACAGGAGCAAAAGAGGGGGTGAGTTCCAAAGCGGTGTTCGCAATATCAAAAGGAATGGATTCGCTCACACCACCTCTAAAGTTATCCGCGCTGAAAGCGACGCTGATTTTTTTTCTGATTTCAGCGCGGAATTCATTCGCGCCAAGAGCAAAATCCTGGGACCCCGCCAACTCCGGATTTGCCTTCAAGCGATCGAGCATCATCTGCGTGGTCGCCAACACCTCACCAAGCCTGCCTGCCCGCAGCGATGTGGCATAGCGTGAATTCACCCACGCGAGTCTGTGAAACTTGCGCTGCTCAGTGGTCATCGTCGCCTGACCCGGCAAAGGTTTGTCATCGCCACGCGTAGAAACGACAGCCAGCAACGTTACAGCTAGAAGAAAAAAGTGTAGATATCTCATCTTCATTTCTCCGCCTTAAAAGAAGTTTTGTTACGGATTTGATTTGAAACGTCATTGGAAGGACCAAAAGCCTCAAGAGCTAGTTCCTTGGCGCGGTATCTACGGTAGCTTGGATAAAGCGCGGCACCGTTGCGAACAAGGTACATCGCCACTTCCTTCTGTTGCTTGGCAATCGCTGCCAAAAGCGGCGTCAAAGATTCGCCTTCACCCTTGGCCAGACTTTCGTTGATATTGGCGCCGGCCTTAAGAAGCCGCTCTACCTGAGCGAGATCCCCTCGGGCTGCCGCCTTGATAAGAGAACCACGCTGAAAGGAGATATCGGGGTCCGCCCCCTTTTGGCAGCCCGTCAGAACCAAGCAGAACACCATCAGACATGTCGATGCAAAAGCACTTCCAAAAAACAGTGAGAGTCGCATACACATTCCATCCTTTCGGCCCGTTCCTAAGCAATGTGCGGGCCAAATCGCCAGGCATGCGCCTCGCAGAGAAAAACGTCCGAAATTGAGACGTGTTTCAGGGTTGAGACGCAGCGCGGTAATGCGTACCAAATCCGTGCTGGGTGTTCAATGAAAAGTATTTGGCCCAGGGGGAATTCCGCGGCGTCCCTACTACCACCTTTCCCATGCAAATAGTCCTGAATCAGGTGCTACCGCGATAAGCACTGGGGAAAATCACGGTGCCTATCACCTGCAAAGCTTCTACGATGTCGTAACCATGCTTCAAATGGAGACAATTGGGTTATTTCTTCCCAAACCAATTGGCGAGAACTCCCAAAAACCCCTTTTTCTTGCGACGATAAAACGGTTCAGTGCTCCTCAAATACCCTTCACCCGCATTGCTCTGAGTGGGATCCGAAAGGTCTTCGAATGTAAGGGACTTATCCTTCTCAAGGACGTCGCTGGCAATGAGACTGATATCGTTAACAATCGCGTCAATATCTCCGGTGTGATCAATGCCAATCACATAACTCATTGGCTTTTCCATATTGGGAACTATCATTAAGGCAAGATAGGCGGCGTTGACGGCCTCCTGCTTTTCAAAGTACTTCACCATTTCAGCAACGAGGGGCCCTGGATACTCAGCCGGTTGCCCGTAAAACACGCTTGTTTGCTCTTGAACGGTAACTTTTTCAACCTTGCTGAAGATACTTCCATCCAAGAGGGATTCAATTTCCGCAAGCGTTAGTTCTTTGGCGATTTCCGAGCCGGGATTCAACATCAGAGGGTTCTTGTTGATGCTTTCAAATAACGTACGTGCGGACATTCGGATGAAATGTTGAGCTTCTGTAAACCCCATTCGAGTCAAAAACAATTGGAGCTTTTCGAGAGAGCTGAAGACGGGGGTCTTCACCCCGTCTTCAAAACTAAAACTCGCCACATTGACCGAGTGCGACTCACCAGCAACATGCAACCCGTTGTGAGCACCTTGGCCTAACACATAGAGCTCAGACTCTAAGAGCCTGCGATAGAACTCCGGCCGAGCCGCTGGCGATCCGCCGGCCTCTTCCAGCAGTGTCTCGAGCTCCTTTTCTCGCGCATTTGGTTTCTCATCCATATCGGCTCCTCTAAATCCATTGGAGGGAGGTAGATCTAACGCAGTAACGCCCCCACCTTCAACAATCGATCCATTGTTTTTGTAAGATCCGAGAATTCAGGCAGCTCAAACTCGCTGAAATACTTCTCAGTGAATACGTCCTCGCGAATTTTCTCTGGGTAATAAACCTGTATCGCTAAAAGCAATACCAACGATGTAATCGCGCACCCAAACAACGTAAAAACCATCGGCATGCCAACTAAGTAGAGCGAAATCATCTATTTGTCCCAAACAAAAATCCCCGAGTTCGGAAAGAAGTAGGAAAAAGAGAAACTCAACCCGATCAGTGCCCCTAGCACTACCGATATGACTTGCAGGTAGCAGAGCGCGACAAGCAGATTGGGCATTTTCTTTTGGACGTTGTAATCATAAAACCGCTTCCCAGCCCCAAAACCAGTAAATACGGTGGCACCAACAATGATCTGCGTAAGGATCAGTCCGTATGGCACTCCCCGCATAAAACCTAGCTCGAACTCGCTAAAATACTTGTCATTGAAAACTTCAGCTCGAATGCTTTTGGGATAGAAAATTTGAATCGTCAACAATAAGACGAACGACAACCCTAAACAACAAAAAAACGTCAGCAGCAGCGGTAAGCCGTATACGGAAAGGTGTATCATTGCCCCCCCGATAAACAAAGTTGCTCGATATGCAAAAACTGAACGACGTCATATTGCTGCCCGAGCGAGTCGTAGATTACCCCACCGAACTTCCCACTTCCCCAACTTGCAATACCCGTCCCGATTCCAAGCACCAGAGCAGTACCTAACCCAAGTGGACCGGTAATAAGTACCGCTCCAAGTGCACCCCAAAAAAGCCCAGCAGACAACGACACCCCCGTTTCCACCGCAATTATATTCTTCTCCCGGCGGCTAACGGCATCGTTGAGCTCCATGCAGGCCAAGGGCAGGCTTGCAGCCGTCAGAACCCACCCGCCGGTCCGGGCGATTGAGCTGAGCCGGCGCATTTCCTTCAGATGCCGGGCAAGGCCACGCCCCGCGGCGCGCGGGTTAATCCGAAACACCTGCCTGGGGGTCTTGCCCCCATAAAATACTTTCTGGTGAAATGACCCCATCCGCTTCTGATAAACCTCGAGTGTTACTTTCCTGAAATAATCATACTGCCCTTTGGTGATTTTTTCCCTTCTTGAATGCCTCATACTGCTTAATGACATCCAATATGGGCTGCTGGTTCGCCTGAAACGCCCGGCAAGCTGCCCCAGGGGTGCCGGACCCGGCCCCCAGCGAAACGGAAGCCGAGCTCCGCCATTAAGCCCATCAAGTAACGACACGTCCTCACGCTCCTGCGAGGTCATCGACGCCCACTCCGCTTGGCCGCCCCAAGCTCAGAGACCTCTGACTGTTCAAGTGCATTCGGCTCAAAAGGGGTCCTAAAATGAATAAGCTGGCCGGGATAGATTAGATTGGGGCTCACGATATCGGGATTATCGGCCAGCAGTTGTCGCAGAATTTGGCCGCGCTCTGCAGGCCCATTAAACGGGTAATACGCTTCGATCAGGCGAGCAAGCGTGTCTCCCGCCACAACTGGATAATAGAACTTCTCCCCTTCGGGGAACCGACGCGTAGATGTAGCCATGTTTCGAGCTCCTTACGCGGCCTCTTAAATGCAATCCAGGATCCAGGAAGGTGGGGGCACTCCACGCACGAATGCGCGCCTCCGCACCACCTCCAAGTGTCCGGAACTGAGACGTGTCTCCGGGCTGAGAGGTGGGCCTGGACTTGCACCATTTTTCGTTTTCGTGTACGACACCCCCAACAAAGGAACGGTAACCATGTCTTACAGTCTGCGTATCATAGTTTGGAGTATCTCGTTCGGGGCTCTCTCCGGAATGATTGGGTGTACATCGATGGGAGTGCGACCTCACAGCCAGCTCGATCCAGGCTTACTAAGTGCGAAAGTAAATTCAAAAAACAGCAAAGAACTAACAACCTTACTTTCAAGGGAAGTATCTATCTACTCTCCGAAAATTCGCCTTTCGGACGTAACAATTGTAGCTCGAGCTTCCGACCTGAAAAGGACCAAAATAGAGGACATGGCGTTTCGTGAAAGATGGAGCAAGGAAAAAACCGATCGTGCTCTAGCGGCAGCAAGTCGTCCGATGGATGGAAAGCAATGCTTCGATATTACCGTTTATGGAAGTACCAGAAATGCCGGAGCACTCAAATACTACCGCTTTGCGCTTGTAGATTCGGAGGAATCAAACGCTTACCCACTTCAGTTCATCGGCAAACCTACGGACCCCGTCGAATCAAAACAAGTCGGCGGTGGAGGCATCTACCAGATAGGTAATACAATTTATTCAAACCCCGTTTATTCCTATTCCACCTACTCAAGTACCGGCACCGCCTGTACGAAAGCTTCGCCTGTCGCGCTCGAGAAAGGCTTCGGCATTGTAATTGAGCCTTTTTTTGAACGGTATCTTCCTCCGGCAGATGTAGCTTGGGTGGTCGACCCGAAATATTCAGCGCGCTACGCCGCCGCAAACGGAACCACAGAAACTACCAAAAGCAGTTTTAATCCGCAAAGTGCGCTTCTTTTTGAGAAGTATAAGAAGCGACTGTCGAGCTTAACAGCGCTTCTCCATAAGGCGTACCCAGAAACTCGTCTTGCTGAATAGAGCGTTCCTCAGGTCGAGAAGGTGTGACTTCGCCGACAGTTAACGGCAAAAAAGTCACACTAAAGGGCGGCGGAAAGCAAATCATCGTATTGGACCCTAAAAGGCAGCTGACCCCAATAAAAGACAAGTGAGGACCAACAAATACAATGACTACTGCAGAATTTATAAAAATAGGGAAAGAGATGCTGCAAAACCCCACCAGCGTCGAGAAACCCTATCTGAGCATTGCCCGTAGGTTGCTGGAAGAGGCAGAAGAAATCGAGAGCAACAAGAGAAAGCGACTCTCTTATGGAACAACGTTCATGATTTTGGACTCGGTTCTATTGAGCCGACAACAATCCACGTTTTGGAGCGCCTACGACCTATGGCGCGCCGCCAACCCACAACTCGATTCCCGCCGGATGGATACGGATGATTAAGTCCAAAAATCTCTACCTGGAGAGGGACCGCAAATCTATCGTAATCGTAGCTACCCGCGCATCCCAAAGACTCGACTTGCCCCGAGCTTTGATGCCCACCAAATCCACAAAGCAAGTGTAGTAGCCACCCAATTGAAAAAGAGAACCGTTGTTGAGCGTTGCCCCAATTTCACTCGAACGGTGATCGCGCTATCAGAAAAGACCCTAATTCGGGGGCCGTACTCCCTCGATACTCCCAGCTATTTCCCGGAACGTTTAAGAACCGTCACAGCCCAGCTACCTTCCCACATCTCCGGCATCGCTATTGGTAAACTGAATTACAGATGACCCGTTCGAAACTCGACCGCCACCTTCCCATCCGGTGCCACACTGACTTCCACATCCATCTGTGAATATCGAGGACTTTCCAAGTTTCCAGTATACGTCATCCATTGCCTTTGTGAAACCACCTTCCTCGGGCAAGCTG
The DNA here is from genome assembly GCA_041391485.1 of Bdellovibrionota bacterium. Lineage (GTDB taxonomy): Bacteria > Bdellovibrionota > FAC87 > UBA2466 > JACKAF01 > JACKAF01. The sequence continues at coordinate 280,134 of JAWKNY010000001.1, forward strand.
ACCGACACCAAACTTCGGATGCGGTTGAAGTCTCCTCTACTCGCCGCTCGTCACCAGCGACAGAGAGCAAGAGTGCAACCATCACTCCGAATCTCCTCATGAGGCAATCTCGGCCTCAGCTGCGTGGCAGTAGGGTTTTATCTCGAAGCGGCATCCGACAACCACCACTCAACGACTAAAATTCTGCCAATGCACCTGATAAAGCGGTCCAGCAGCAAACTCAGCTGCTTTGTCGTAACGCGCGTGACCTTAATCACTCGCCGACGGGGTCCGCACTTTCGTCGGTCGCTCGACAGGCTCGTTCCGTAGATGCCGCTGCTATTTCAAGCAATTGGCGCCAATCCCCTTCGTTGTCGGCGACCCAACTCAGCGCCGCTTCAACTCCGCGATAGTCAATGAAAGGTGCCCACCGGAGATGGCGAAACTAAACAGAAAGGATCGCTTCCCCAGTAACCCGCCTGGAGGCGTTCACAATCGCCGGAGTACCCAGCAGCCAGTCCCACGAAAAATTTTCCGCGGTAAGGATCGCGGTCCAACCAAGTTGTCGTGTCGTGTCCCCACGATCCCTCAATTCGGATTGGCCCTCGCGCTAGCTCATGCCGAAGTTCCTTTAAAAGCTGCGCGGTTGAACGGGTAAGGAAACGAGCAACTACCCCTTGAGTGTCCCCCGCAATGCGTCCCTCTACTGCTAAATCTTTTCGGCTATGAAGAGTCGGCGTAAACCTTCCGTCATTTTCAGAATAGGTAATTAACGAAAGAGAAAACTTCGTGCGTTCCAGCAGTTCGTCGGACTCGGCCGAGAATACAAGCTTCGGACCTACGGAGTCCGTTCTCCCCCATCCCTGCTTCGGCTTAACCCGAATCCGGTAAGCTATGCGGTTTCTTCTCAAGACACTCGCAATCCGCTCCGCACCGAAACCAGGGCGGAGCTTCTTCTGCAAAGACTGAGGAACCGCTTCCACAACGACGATATGGCGCGGAATGGTGCTTCGCCCTCCGATTTGATATTGAGTATCCCTTTCCGCTTCGAGCGTTGTTCCCTCTCCCAACGCAAGCCCACAAGTCGCTAACGCCAATAATAGAAGAAGCTTAGCCATTCCTGGCCTCACTCTCACTCGGAATCTCGGGAAATTGCAGGCGCACTGTCGTCCCGCGTCCCAGTTCGGAGGCAATGGAGATTTTACCGCCCAGATCGGCAATCGCCTCTTTGACGTAAGCGAGACCAATCCCATTTCCATCTTTTTTCCCATGCGTAAATCCACGCTCAAAAATGCGGGGAAGTACCTGCGCCGGGATTCCTATTCCCGTATCAGAAATGGATAGCTCTACCTTCCCCTCTCGACTATCGATAGAAACAAGAACCTGTTTTTTGTCTTTATCGGCCAGCGACTCGGCCGCATTTGAGAGGAGGTTTGAGAAAACTCTCTCCAACTTGGTACGGTCTCCCGCGACAACGTAAGTCCCTTTGGACTCAAGCTCGAAACTGACCTTTTTGTATCGGATCGCGCTCTCACTCATTTGAGCCGCTATCAGGGCTCGAATCTCTACGTTCTCTCTTCGCGTTTTGGTAGAACTCGGAAGCAAACTGTCGTTTGCGCGCTTTCGTTCAGCAAGGGAGTCCGTGATCGCCTCGATGCGCGCAACGCGAGATTTCGCCACTAGAAGAAGTTCGGGGTCGCGGCTTTCCATCAAGAGCGGGAGCAGCTCCTTCAGCGCATTGCTGGGGCCGCGCAAATCATGAAGAACCTCATCTGCCGCCTGGGCGTAGCCTTTTGCAAATTCGACTGTCCCCCTGTTCGTCCGGTAGAAAATGTAGGACAGAAATAAAAGGGCCAATCCAAGGGCTATCATGAAAGCTAACTCGGATCGTTCGCGTACTTCATTCACAAATCCCGTGTCGGCTAACAGGTAGACACGAGACTCCTCGCCGGTGGCACTAACGATTTCCAAATACTCAGGAGCGTCAGACTCAGGCTCCTCCAGCGTAAACACGACTGAACTTCCAGTCGTTTTACGAATCTCCTGAGAAACAGTTCGATTAATAGCGTAGCCCAGAATCAACACACCTTCCGTAAGACCGTAGAGTTTCACAGGCGCATGCACCAGAAGATACGGCATGTTATTGGCCGGAACAAATGCGGCCCTGCTCTGACTCTCTTTGAAACTCGGTGTTTTGAACCCTAGCTTCTGGTGGCCAATGACATTACCCGTTACGGGGTCACCCATCGCTACGAGATCGACTTCGGCCTTGGATTTTACATTTGCTAGAAGCTCGTTGAGGGGTTTTAAGTTTCCGGCATTGAAAGCTAACGACGACGCTTGCGGCAACGACGGGTCAAGTGCGTACCTTGCGAGCTTGGCTTCTAGGTCCGACTGCTTCGCTTTCACTATTTCTCTGATTTCGCGGGAGATAGACTTCAGGTGCATCACTTCGTACTTGCGTAAGCCAACACCCGCGCTTTGGTAAAAGCTGAACGAAACAATGCTTAGTCCCAGAAGAAAGAAAAGCGGCGCTATCCATTTAGAATAACGACTCATGCTTTTTTCCTACTTGCGGTGATTCCCAAACGTTTTAACTCTCTACGAAACGAAGTGTAGGGAACCTTCAGCGCTGCCGCGGTGGCCCGCTCGGAGTAGCCTAATTCATTGAGGTAGTGTTCGATTATCTGCTTCCTTGAGCGCGGGGCTCTCCGCAACGATGGACGCGACTCAACGGGCTCTACCTCTACAAAGAACTTTGAGGGTAAGTGCTCCGGTAAAATCGTGTCCGAGGGCACCTCGATGCAAAGGCGCTTAATCTCAGACTGCAGCTCACGCACGTTACCCGGCCAGGCGTATTGCTCTAGGTACCGGATGGTGCTTGCCACGAATCTTTTTGGCTCTCTCTCATGCGCTACAGCAAAACTTTGGGCTACATGCAAAACCAGCGGCAAAATGTCTTCACGCCTGTTCGCAAGAGTGGGGACTTCGATGTGGCCGACGCGAATACGATCATAGAGATCGGGAGAGAAAAAGCCTCTTTCCATCATCTGGTGGATCCCAGGCTGCGTCGCTGCCACGACTCGACAGAAAAATGGGTACTCCCGCTCATCCTCAACCGGGCGGACCGTGTGTTCTTGTAAAGAGCGTAAAAGGACCGCCTGTGCGGCAGGGCTTAGTGTGTGCAGCTCGTCCAAAAGCACCGTGCCTCGACCAGCCGCTCGCAAAATACCCGGCTCGTCCTTGGTGGCACCGGTGTACGAGCCTTTCTTCACACCGAATAGCGCTTTGCGCATGAGGTCTGTGCTATTTTGAAAGCTCGCGCAGTTCACTGCCAAGAACTGCCCGCTGCCCGTGTGAAGCGCCTTTGCTATCAGTTCCTTACCCGTTCCGCGCTCACCCACGATGAGCACGGGTTCTTTAGTCTGCTGATAGAGAAGCACTTTGTTGGCTACGTCCGCCAACCCACCGGACTCTCCCACCATGCCGATCTTAGCGATCGCAGCACGGCGCTCAGGGGACCCGGCACTCCCCTCCACACAACGGCTCTCGTTTTCGTAAAGAAGAATCCATTTTCTAGCAATTTGTAGAACTTCGTCGCGCGATGCGGATTTATCGATAAAGTCTTTGGCTCCGCCACGCATCGCGACTTTGATGGCCTCTCGAGTTTGATCAGAAGAAAGGAAAAAATACTGGGCGAGTGGATTGAGCTCCCTTAAACGAACGAGAGTTTGACCGCCATCAAGACCACGCATGCGGTAATCGAGAAAGACGACACCATAGGCCCCTGCCGCCTCTCGGACCATGTTGACTGCTTTTTCACCAGAATCCGCAACCTCCACCTCAAAGCCATGCGCTCTGAGATAGATAATGTGGTGGTACACATCTTCCCATTGGTCATCGACGAACAATACTTTTGGCTTTTGGCTCATTTCCCCACCCATCAAACGCACGACGCGTCGGGTGCGGATAGAGCAAACAGAGTGCCAAGATATACGAAATCGTGCGTATCAGAAAAACGTGTAAGCTAGCGCACCTATGAGAAGTGACAATTTCGCGCTGAACCAAAACTGGACCAAAATTGATCTCTGAAACTACCTACCTGCCAATTTTGGTCCACTGCGCCGAGAAAACTCTTTTTGGTCTCAACGCTTTACACGGCTGAACCACACTGGTTCCCGTGGAGCAGCCACGGTTCAAAGCGCCTCTAAACTACCGAACTCCAACTGACAAGGCGAGTGGGCTCCCTCCGAAAGATTGAAAACTTTCGGCGTCGGTTTTGGGCGCCAAGCAAGTAGCGTCGTGTGATTTCAGCCACTTCACTCATTCGCCTTCGCTGGCACAGAGGTTGCTCAAAGAGAAGTTATCAACACCTAGCGAAAGCTATCACTCATTCAACTTTACGGGGGGTTATATGATTTTGAGAACGATTCTATTCGTGTCGCTTTCGGCCCTAGCGACTTCATCTGCCCAGGCACTTACCGTCCACGTAGCCGTGGTAAGCGTCGAAGGGCAAGGGACGCGCTTCAATTTGTCTAAAGCCGAAAAAGCAACGGTGAGTCGTCGCCTTTATGACTTGATTGAAGGTCATCTGGGCGCCAAAGGCGTCCAATCCCGAAGAGTTCTTACAGGAACGCAATCGTGCGGAAGCAAACCCACCTGTTACTCGATCGTGCTGTATTACTCTTCGGATGGAACTCAATACCATCTCGTTGCTAACCACACGATGTCTGGATCAATGGCGCGACTCGCCTACGCATCCAGTTGGCGCAAGGACAGGTCGGCGCTTACACACGACTTGAGCAAGATATCAACAACTACGCTTCAGAGCCTCGTGGCTCGGACAAGACAGGAGTGGCACAATGAAGCTCCACTCAACCGATCAAAAAACGCGTCAACTTGCCCACGACCTGCTTTCGCCGTTGGCTTCGCTGAGTCTCCTGCTCAACCAAGAGCAGAATATGGGTGACGAGGAGCGAATCATTGCAAATCAAGCACTCCACCGCAAGCAGTTGCTTGTGGAACAACTTCTAGAGTGCCCAGAGGCGTCTCGAAACCCAACGCCGCCTACCAAGGCCGTAGCGCTCGCGCCACTCTTGAAGGCGGTAGTCCGAGAGCAAGAATTTGCTCTCAAGAACGTGGGAAACAAATCACTCAAACTGAATTTACCGGATCTTCCGTTTACAGTCCGCTGTCATGTGCAGCCACTAGTTTTCGAGTGTGTAGTCGCGAATCTGATAGCAAACGCCTTCGAAGCAACAACAGGTCGACCAGGAGAGGTGTGGATTTCTCTTACTTGCCACGCGTCGCGCGCAGTAGTAACCATCACGGACAATGGACCGGGGATATCAGATCTAGTGCTTAAGCATTATGAAAAGGGAATACCCTATTCCACAAAAAAGGGAGGGCATGGTCTAGGTCTGCTCTCCGCAAGGAGCATTGCTTTAGGATGGAAAGGGTTTCTCAGGATCACAAGTCAGCCGCACGGAACGAGCATTGCTTTAGAACTTCCACTCTCAAAAAAGGGGATTAGCAAATGATTGAACGCGCATTGAGTCTTTTGATTTTGATAGCAGTTACTGCGGTATTAGGCGCCTGTTCAAGTCTAAAGCCAATACCCTACCGACAGCGAGTCGAAATTGAGCGCAAGTCTCCCACTGTGCTAACCAGCACGTACCAAGGAGACATTGATACAATGCACTCGACAGCGGTAAATTTTGCCATGGTAGCAGCGATCGAGTACTGCCTTTACAATGGCGAACAGGCCGCAATGTTTCAGGGAATGACGGACGAGAGCCAGCAACAGATTTATAACCGGGTCTACTCAACTGCTGACCTCTACGTAAGCCCGTTGCTAAAGGACAAAAACCCAAAAATACTCAATGATCCGATGCTGGTCCGCATCCCTCGCATCGTGTTCAAATTTTCGTGCACGAAAAACCTTCAAATACTTGACCCGGCACCTGTAGTTCGCTCTGTTAAGCCAGAGCTCCTTGCCAACGTCTCTAAGGACTACCGAGGCGGGATTTTGGTGACTGAAAACAAAGCAACCAGTCCCCTTCAAAAAGGAGACATCATTACTCATGTCGCAGAAAAGCGCGTGGACGGAACGGACCAGATGCTCTTTGCGCTTATGAAGGCAAAAAACCAGCGCGTTCCAATTCGAGTTCTGCGAAACGGAAGATCGGTTTCGGTAACGGCAAAAACGCTCAAGGTAGTAAACGTTCTCCATGCAATAAACTGGGGACGCCTCAAGGACGCTTGCGAATTCAAACAGGGGGTCGAAGTCCCGGCCATTTGCAAACACATTGCCGAGTAGGGCCGATTTAGGGCACCCAGCTGACAATAATAGTCTGGGCTCCATGCAAGTTCACGTGTCGGCCCTAGCATCCAAGGCCGAAATCGCGGGCCGCACATTGGCATTCGCCTTGCTTATTCGTCGCCACAGTCGATGTTGG
>JAWKNY010000002.1:0-257261 GCA_041391485.1 Bdellovibrionota bacterium
CTTTGCCGCCTTAAAGGAATTCACATCAGAACCCACCGGCGAAATGAGTGTATGAGAGGCGGCAAGCGCGCCCGTTACCATCTCACTCCAGGCGGGATGGCAGTCAAAGATGACTAGATCATACTGGCCCGAAGCCAGAATCGGATCTACCAACCGCTCTTTCAGAATGTATTCCTTTCTCTTTTGGGACTTCAGCCAGATATCCAAAATGGCCAGTTCCACGGTCTCCGGAATATAGGACAGGGTCGAAAGGTCGGTCTTCTGAACGGTTGTGATCCAATCCGTTCCGTCCTTCAGGATGTGAAAGACACCTTCCACATCGTCCTCCCATGCCTGTCCGGATATCTTTCCGAGCGTCTGGGTAACTGTTTGCTGGGTATCTAAGCCAATGACGAGCGTTCGAACACCGTGTAGTGCCATTGATCTCGCTAGCTGAAAGGACATCGTGCTTTTCGAGGTGCCCCCTTTAAGCGAAAAGACACTCACAACTCGTGGGGAAGTGGGCCGGTGAAGAAAGCCCATTCTACTTCCGATTTCAGCGAGCTGCCCCTGGTTCCACACCCGGTACGACGTTTTTCCCCTTTGTACTCTCTGAGCGCAGGGAATCTCCCCGCGTTCTTCAGCATTGAATAAAGTCTGCTTGGTGGCAGACAACTGAAACACCTTACAGACTTGGTTGGCGGTGAAGACTTCACGATCTACTATCTGGTTAGCCATATTTCCTCCAGTTACTGGTTTGTTGAACAAGAGGAGGGGAGCTTTACGGTTGCGAAGCGTTTGGTCCCCAAACCCTCAAGTTGACCATGAACTAGGTATATAACACTTTTGTTATGCTATCAATAATGATATGCATAACAATAATGATAGGCTTATCAAAAGTGCTAATTTGGCCTAGATTCTGGGGATGGCGAAGATCGTCCTGGAAGAGGTTCTTAAGAAGAAGGGTATATCGAAGTACAAGTTTGCCCAGATGCTTGGAGTCCACCAGCCCACAGTCTTCCGCTATCTCAAGCCAGACTACGATCCTAAGTTCTCTACTTTGGAACGGTGGGCTAAGGTGCTCGATTGTAAAATCAAGGACCTTTTCAAGGAGTGAATGGAATGAAAATCACGGAATTTATTGGTGCACTGATGCTTCTAGCTGCTCTGCTCTTGTTCACTAGTGCACCAAAGGATGCGCTGAAAAGTATCGAGGGTGTTCTAACTTCTCCTACACCCCGGATAGTGGATGGTCACCTCCAGTCGGCCAACACTTCCCAATGATGGCGCTAGCACGTGACTGCAGTTTTTAGCGATTTTTAGAGGAGGGAGACCTCTACAAAAATGGGTGATCTTTCATGTCTCAAAAAACTCTCGATGAACTCCGGGCCTGGGTGAGTTCATTCCGACCTGATCATTGGGCTGACCTGTCGGACTCGGCAGAGCTAGACCAACAAGCAAAAAAATTCCTATTGCGGGCTAGCAGACGCCTTATTGGGAAGAACGACTTAAGTGAGAAAGAGCTTCGTTGGCTCAAATCTCTGCACGATAGGGTGGAAGCACTTCGGATAGGTGGTAGTCAGAGCATAGTTTCAGGACCCCAAGATACCCATATTCGCCACGTCACATTCCGGATGGCGTGGCATGACAGCAAATGGAATGGTGCTGTTTGCGCCGCCCCGGAAAAAAACGACTATTGTATTGGTGAATACTCTTTGTTGTCTGACCGAATCCGTGCCCGACGGAATCTCGGAAAAGAAATGCGCAGTAGGTTGTCGAGGAACCAAGCCGGACCCGGACAAACTCGATGGATACGTACCCCCGCTTTTTTTGGTCAATTAACGCCTTTGGGAGGGAGCCGATTTCGGTAATTCACGACAATCCAGCGGCTACTGAATGAGCAAAATCAAGAGACGCTCCCTCCTTTCTCAGTAATGTCATGGCCTTTCAAACTTTCTTTTGTGAAGGGGCAACACGAGGACAAAGGTTACGGAAAATACTATCCCAAGCATATTTTCGATGCGAGAATACAGAATTTCCAAAAACAAGCTTGTAGAGAACGAAACCATCGTATTTACAACACCATTCTAATCCTGTTTCCGGCGAAGACATGCAGTACCTGGTGCTCGGTTGCGCCTTACTTAAGGCAAAGGGAGAGCCGCACTATTTTCGTTCTCCAGGCGACAAAATAATTGATGATATTCGAAAGAACCGAAAAGGATCGCAAAACTTTCCTGAGATGGGTTGGTCCCTGAGGTACACTCTTGACCTCCCAGAAAGCGGATTCTTACTCCTTACCATGAATACCTTGAACTGGCTAAATCTGAACAATCTGAAAAGGCCACCGAAAGATCGATGAAATCAAGGTTGTGATTGAGGGAGCCTGAACTAGTCGACGGCTTTAAATATGTAGCGATGGATGTTGATGATGATCACGCCATATACCCTTATGAAGTTGAGGCGGAGTATTCTCAGAATCGAAGAACATAAATTCTGCCGGACTACGACACGAAGCACGCACTCGATGTATTGGAACGGCTGCTAAGGAAAACTTGGTCAAAACGTGGGTATATTCCCGGATTCGCACCGCTTTGCCGCGCAATCTTGAACTTGATGTCCTCGGATGGCAAAGAAATCGACGAATTTCTTGCGTTTCTCAAATCCGACAATAGCTCAGAGCACGTAGACTTGGTTCTAAAGTACGTAGAAAACCCACAGGAGATACCCAAGGACTATGCTTCCGTAAGGGGCCTCTTTTTTCAGATTTCAGAGGAACTTGGTGAGCTTGGGCTAACGGCGCAAGACCTTCTGCAACTAGCAATGCTAAATTTGACGCAGCATCAGTTCCGCCGTCTTCCTCAACACTGAGGAAATCTGCCTTCTATCCCTAGAGACTGTCGCTAAGAATCCATATACCCTATACGAAGAGTACGAAGAAGGGCGCACACTCGAATCTGAGCCCTTTTGGGAAACCGAATTGATGGCTCGATCCCACCATTAAGATCGACATCGCATATATTCCAGACGCGCGCTATCAACCTCGTTGCACTCTCCAAGAAATGAGGGTCAGCGATCCAAGGCGTGTCCGTGCGCCAATGATTTCCCACTCCGAGATTTAAGAGACCGTGGACATTGTTTTGATGAAGCAGAAAATATTAAGACGAGATAGTACCCGCTTTTTTACAAACTAAGCGACGAATACAACCTAAAGGCATCACTGAAACCCTGACGAGCCTTATCATAAGCATTTCGTTGAGAAACTTCACGTAGCTAAGAATCCTAAAGGCACCTTTTTACTATTTGAGTGAGATTTACGATGCGGAGCGACATTGAAAGCTTGTGCACGACCTCATGGATCTTCCAGACCTTGCCGACTCACTCAAGTGAACTTTTAAAATCGATCTCGGCGTCCTGCCAACAGCTAAGTGCGCGACTAGGTAAACAATTCGATCAGGAGGAATTTAAAAAGAGCGCACCGATCTATACAAAAAGCTACTGAAAAACGATTCTTTGTTCTCACAGGAGCGCCGGGCAATTGCGTCGTACGAGCTTCTTCAGCTCATTTCGCACCCTCAAGAGCAAAGGTGAATTATGTCGAATCCTGACACCAACGGGTAAAGCAGCGCTAAGGCTGAAGCACAATGCGGAGCAGATCAAGGGTATCGGGATGCAAAAACGATTGATAAGTTTCTCGCAGAACTCGGCGATCGCCCGGAAGGAACTTCGATCGCTTCCAATGTCATCATAGATGAAATGTCGATGGTCGATCTTGAAAAACTGCGAGATCTCTTCAAAGCGTTCAAATATCATGACAAGCATATTCGCTTTAATTAATACTAGTTGGTGATCATCACCAGCTACCCTCAATTGGCTTTGGTAGGGTATCTGAGACATAATTACCTATCTTCAAACCACCTCTGACAAAACTCGTGACCATTTAGTTAATCCAGTGCAAATTGTCGACAGAGCTTGATGACACTGTTCTGGATTTTGCCGCCATCTTTCAAAACCAGAATAAGCATTTCGAACCACTATTTGAAAAAGCAGGTTTGTGTGAAATTTCCTGACCACTGTCCACTACTGGAGTTCTGACTCTGAACTAAAGGAAAAAGTTGGTCACAGAATTCCCGTACGAACTTCGCGCCCTGGATCTACCAGGCGCGAACTTTCTGAAACGTTAGAGGAGTTAATGGGTTTCTCTTCCTCAGGGCGAACGAAATGCGGGAGCGATTGGCATCAAGCTGACATTGGATCAGTTTCAAGTCCTCAGCCCTATCGCGCGGAGTTCTATGGTACATGGGGCTCAATAACTTTTTTTCAAAAGGAGTTCAAAGATGAGTCCGGTTTCGTCTATTCCCGTTTCAAGAAGGAGATAAGATTATTCAGGTAGAAAATCTTTACGGCTATCTGAAGGGAAAACGATCTAATTTGGCTAATGGGTCAATCGGTGTTGTGGCAGATAAGGCAATCTTCTATTTTCAGAACGAGAGATCCCATTTCCACTACGATGTCTCGGATGAAAAGATAGAGCTTGCACACGCTATTACCGTTCACAAGGCTCAAGGGAGCGGGTTCGGTACTGTCTTCCTAGTTGTGCCGAAGAAAAGAGCCATACTATCAAGGGAATTGATTTACACTGCTCTTACCGATCGAGGGAAAGGTTTACATCTTCGTCGAAGGCTCTCCGAATTCCAAGGAGCTTGGCATTCTCGAATTGCCCGAGACGTTCAGACAGTGATGCACGCCATACGTCGCTGTTTAAAGATGCAGAAGCGCTGTTTGTCTACTTCTCCCTGAGGAGGGCGTAGCAGTCAAGTCACGTCGAGTACATCATTTATCGAAAACTACAGGAGTATGCCGGAGCCTACTCCTGATTCAGTTTCGAATATGAAAAGCGGTATGAGCTTCCTGGTAGAACATTTTGCTTGCATCCCGATTTCACCATCGAAACTCCGAAAGGTACCTACTTTTGGGAGCATCTAGGGAGGCTGGATAGTCCTACTTACCGAAAGAGATGGCACACGCGAAAAGCCATTTACAAAGAGAGAGGAGACTACGGCCGACTAATTATGACTGACGAACGAAATGGAATCAGTGACCAAAAAATAGCTCAGATTGTTGAACATCTTATCGCGGGAGATGTTTCCAATGAGGATTCGGGAATGAACTATTCCGAGCATCACTATTCTTTATGCTAGGTAGTTTGCGGGAGAAGAACACATCAATCGAGGCTGCGTTAGCCAATTATGATTACGGCTGACGGAAAATAGCCTAGCTATCCTCATCGTCAACGATTTTCCCTTGCCTTCGTATCAAGGGCAATGGACTATTGACCCATTCCTGATTCGTTCGATAGCCTCATCAATTACAAAAAAGTGCACCAAAAACCACTCCTGAGGAGCTACCGGGGAACCAAAGCGATCTTTAATTTTAATATCGAGACGAGCAGGCTCGAAAAAACGATGGATAAGACCTTCCAGCTTTGAGCGGCTTATGTTTGCGAGTTCGTAAGTAGCTATGAGTTCCACATCGGCCATTAAGAAGGTCGGATCTAGCTTGGGCATTCGATATACGCTTTCTAACATCGTCACTCGTTACGCCAATTTTGTGGATAACATCGCGGCTCTCTGAAATAGTTGGATGATCAGATTTTGCTTCGCAACACATAAACAATGCCACTAGCCTGACTCTCCTCCGGAATGCCTGAGAACAGTGGACCCAATGTTGTCGGATCAGTTATTCTTCGTCCATCAGATCTTTATTGAGGGCTTCCTGAAGAGAGCGCAGTAGCATATCGCTCTCGGTTCCATTATCGTAGATTACACGGAGCCGTCTATCGGGCTTTTCATATTCGTTAATGAACTCCTCACTCATTGCCGCAACATAAACCTTTAGACCGCCCAGAATAAAAAAATCTCCCACCTTCATCTTAGCGTAGTTCTTAAACAGCCGAGTTATCCGAACTCCCGAATCGAGGTCTTCTTGTACCTCATCGAAAAGCGGCTTGAATTTCGAGAACTCCGAGCACGGAGTGACGTGCCACTTCCTCGGCTGCTCGGATCTCAGCACGTAGTCCGGACATGCTTAAGTTGAGTAATGTCAGACTCCCCTCAGGGGGAAGTGCACCAAGTTCTGCGAGCAGCTCTTCGTCTCCAATTTCATTTGATTCTACCTTTTTCTCCGTTGTTGCTTCTCCGCCCTTCAGCAACCCATTCGGATCTCTCTCTCCAGCAAGACCCCGACATTCCTCTGATGACCTCATCTGATCCAAACGTGCAGCATAAAGGCGCTCAAAATATCCTTATCCTCTCCCGGTGCCGGAACTCTCCCACTGCTCTCAATGAACCGTTCAATTCTCAAATGCAGCCAGGATACGAGATTGCTTTGGTGAACCTTTGACCTTTTGCCTTGTCCTGGGGTCTTACCCCTAAGGCAGCAAGAAGTTCTTCATCCGTCAAATCACTCATTCTTCTTCTCCGCGATATGGCGCTGCAGAACGGCGATACCCTCTGCCATTTCTTTTTTCCCAGGGATCTTGAGCTGTCAACATCGGAAGCCTGCCACGCTCCTCCTTAAACTTCATAGCTCTCTTAGCCAAGTCACGCGCCTCTTCAATGGAGATTTTCGTCTTCTTTCCAGCAATTGCGCTGGCCACCTGTTTCCGGCGGGGCTCTCCTCATTCATCGTTTTTGCCAAAATGGCATATGCTTCCCAAACGGATTGATGCGATCAATAAGATCGATCTCCAGGTCCCGCACGTCCATCGCAAACTTACGAATGCCGTCGATTAGAGCAGTATTCTTGCTGCTCCCTTCACCTTCAGTGCCAGTTTCTGTGAGCAAGCGCTTTGCTTGTTGGGTGAGGTTCAAGGCGGCAACCGCATGTTGTCGAACTGCTTCTTGGTCTTCTTCGCTCAGCTCAGGATACTTGTCTCTGACTATCTTACCCATGCGAATCTGTGTTAGCTCCTCCGGAACCATCTCACTATCAAACAGCCCCCGCTCAATCGCAGTCTTGTCTTGCGCAAACGTAGCGATAACCTCGTTCAAATCTTCCTGGCAGATACGCTTGGCCTGTTTGCTCTTGGGTTCAGCTAAGCCTTTAATCTCTATTTGAAACTGCCCTGTATCGCGATTGAAACCGATGTTTGCTCTGTCAGGGCTATAGCCTCCTTCGCCGTAATCGTAACCTTCGATTGGCTGACTGTTAGGATTCTTGGGAGTAAAGTTAAAACGAGGCGCAAGAACCTGTTCCATGAGCAGGCTAGCCGAGATAGCTTTTAGGGTATCGTTGACAGCATCGGTGACAGCCTCCTCGGAGGCATCCGGTTCCGCGATCAAGTTGGTAAAACGGGCATGAGTCTTACCTTTGGCATCCCGCGTAGCCCTACCTATAATCTGTATTATTTCAGTGAGGCTAGCTCGGTATCCGATGGTCAAGGCGTGTTCGCACCATATCCAGTCAAATCCCTCCTTGGCCATTCCCAGAGCGATGACGATATCGACATGGTCTCGGTTTTCCTTCTGAGCAGGATCGCGCAGTGAGCTCAGGACTCTAGACCTCTTGGTATCGTCATCCACCAGGTCCGCGATTCGAAGCACCCTACCATCTTGGCGCTTCACAAGGTGAAAACCAGTGTCCTCATCTGTGCCTTGCCAGTCACCAAGTTCATTTAAGATATGCTCCACTTCCTTAATCTTGTCCTTGGTGCTCTCGCGGGAGTTAACATTCGGAATATGGATGATTGTCTTCTCTTCTGGGTTTAGTACATTGAGAATCTCGTCCACGTAGGAACCCGTGTAGAAGTAGTACCCCATATTGAGTTCTTTGAGGTACTCATAGCCGTTCAACTGTTCATAGTAGGTATATGTAACGGTCTCAAAGCGAGATTCGTCGCCTGGAGATAAAACTGGCTCTGCATCACCGCGAAAGTAAGAACCTGTCATCGCGATAACATGTACCTTGTCTCGCGCCATAAACTGCCCAAGATGTGTTCCCAGCTTGTTGTCAGGATTTGCGCTGACGTGGTGAAACTCGTCAATGGCAACTAGACAGTTATCAAAGACCGCCACTCCAAACCGATCCACCGCAAACCTGAACGTCGCATGCGTACAAACGAGGACTACATCCTGGCTCTCCAGGAAGCTCTTTACTGCCCCTACCTTGCCCCCGTTATCGTCTCCCGGAGCATTGCACAAATTCCATTTCGGTTCGACAGACCAGTCCGCCCAAAAGCCGAACTTAGTGAGGGATTCATTATCGAAGCTAGAACCAATTGACTTTTCCGGAACTACAATTATTGCCTTTCTGATTCCCTGATTCGTCAGCTTGTCTAGTGCGATAAACATCAGAGCACGACTTTTACCCGACGCGGGCGGTGATTTAATCAGTAGGTACTGTTCACCACACTTTTCATAGGCGCGCTCTTTTCGCCCTTTTTGCATTCCCCACCATCTAAATGGCAACCTTCGTTGACCTACCGGTACACGCAAACGTGGACTTAACCGGAATAGTAGTTTTAGGTTTCATTGCCGTGGTTCCTTTTGCCTACCTTGTTTGCGATTCCTGGATTTGGACGGTTTTCGGAATCCATTTCTCCTTCTACCGCTGAATATAGATGAAAAAACTTTTCAGGCGTTCACTGTCGTTTTTGAATCGCCTTCAATGTAAATTCTCCAAGACCTCGTCATTCCGATCGTGCGCGCGAACCAGGTCCTCTGGCATTTTGTCTGCTTCGTACAAATCAGCAATGCTAGCTGGAAAATGGTTCTCACGTGCAGAAGAATATCCTCCGGCACAGCGGTTGAGATCTGCTTTTATTTTTTTCCGTTAAAGGTTTTGGGAGAGGGAACGTATTCCAGCCAAGAGTATTAGAATAGGAAAAATCAGTTCGCATCAAGCGCATACGGTCCCGAAATCAAGCCAGTGCAGTCGCGACACAATCGCCATGTTCCAAAGAGGAGCATCATACGGCGCAAATGCCTTATTATGGACGACTGAACGCCGGTCGGTCAGGCCAACTGGAAAATAGAGCCGGTTCTCCAGAAATCTCTGGTGGAACGACCAATGAATATGCCTCGTATTGATCGCGGAAGCGATATGGCGTGTCCACAAGCTTTTGCGCCTGTGCATCGGAACTCTTTGCCGCACGAGCGGTTTTAACTGCCTCAATCCTGCACAGGATATCCGGTATTTCCTGGGCCTTGGCTAGAGTTTCTGCTGTGATCCATATACAATATCAGGGCGTCCCCCTAATAAACTCACGGGAGCCATACAACGGACGCACAAACTCCTCTGCCGCAGGGTTCTTTGTGACGAGATCCCGCGCCTCTGCGGGTTCTAGCATTAGCTCATTTGCGTAATATGGTGGTCCACAGCTGCATGGGTGTCCGTTCGTCGGGTACCTTCGTTCGCTACCACAAGCACGTTAGGAGCCGCTACGAGATAGGCATTTATCTCTGAAGTATCCTTAACCGTGACTTCCTCTTCGTCTCCCGTTGCGAAAATCTTTTGTAGCCTGCTTTTTTGACAGGCCAACTATCGAAACTGTCACGCCCGCGTTGTTGCTGGCGAGGTTGCTCCACTTGAATGAGGGAAACACTAAAGAGATTGAGACACCTTGCGAGAATATTGCTAATACATGAGCAGATACTTGGATGCCTTGGCAAATCGGAAGTTCGTGCAAACAAATGCAGCCTCTGCATTCGTGTGGTTCATATAATCAACGCTTTGATGAACCAAGCCAGACGCATAAGTCGGAGATGGTGTATCCTTTGGAGTGGCCAGCGAATACATGCTTGGATCCGACTTGTGTTCGGCTGTTTGGTACTCTTCCCACATAGGGCGGGTTTCCACAGTATGTAGGTTTCTGCGTTTGAACCACTAGCCTCCCCACAGTTTACGGAGGATCTTCCGGGGGCAGGCTTCCAGCCAATCCTCTTGAAGCGAGTTTCCACCATACAATCCAGTTGTCTTCCTCAAAGAGGTAGGAACTCCTCAAAAACGCCTCTTGTTGTCCTCGATACAGGACGTCACCATTGATACTCAGCGATTATAAGCGCTAAGCGTGCGATCTCCGCTGGGAAGTCACGCAGTTCAATGCCTCTAAAATTGGTGAGCCGAATCTCCGTTCGAGCGTCAGGCTCTCCGCGACGTCTATTGATTTCAGCCTCTATCGCTCGCATCTCCTTGTAAGCAATCACAAGAAAATTTCCCGAACCACAGGCCGGATCGAAGACTCGAATCTTCGAAAGTCGTTTGCGTAGGTTAAGAAGCGTCCTCGCATTGCTCTCACGGCCGCCTGCCTGAAAGTGCGAAGATCGTCAAAAATAGTGCAGGTTCAAGTACGCGCAAGATGTTTGCCGGAACGCTCGTATAGTGCATTCCGAGCACGCAAGCTCTTCATCTTCCGCCACCGCCTGAATCATCGATCCGAAAATATCGAGGTTAATCTTCTTCCAGTCGAAGTTTGCCAATATGAAGTAGATACGAACGAGCTATCTTGCTAATTCGAGGACCTTCATGCTGGTCGAAAATGATCCGCCATTGACGTGAGAAAATCGCCGACCCATCGGGGAAGATTTGCTTCAGAGCGATCATCAAAGTTCGTGTTCATCGCACGAAAAATTT
This sequence comes from Bdellovibrionota bacterium, assembly GCA_041391485.1. GTDB lineage: Bacteria > Bdellovibrionota > FAC87 > UBA2466 > JACKAF01 > JACKAF01. The sequence continues at coordinate 10,609 of JAWKNY010000002.1, forward strand.
CCTCTATCACAGCATGTGTTCGAGGAGTCACGTTCACTCATTCTTGTTATGGTGTTTGAAAAGAGCCCGTCGCTTCCAAAAATATCCGTTCGTTCCGCAAAAAAACGAAAAATGAGTCTACTTCTGCATGAAATGATTCATATCGTGGCGATGCTCCTCCTGCCCACTCAGGGGTTGCATGCTTTAAGTAGCTCAACATAAGAATTCGGTTAAGTCTACCGGTGGCCTTGATATCGAAATGAATTTTACCACGGATCTGTTTAACGGTAGATATTCCAGCAAGAGGAGAAAAAACCCGAGAAATGCTCAGGAAAGTGTGTGTATAGTCACAGGCTATGGTCTCTCCCGACGAAAGGTCTCAACGGGAAATTCCTTTCCATCGGTAGCAAGAATAAATTTTACTTTTTACGCCCGTAGTAGCGGGCTCTTCCGGAGTTGTTCGAGCGTCCCACTCGCTTCGCTTTCTGGGGCGATGAAAGCCGTCAGATATTACTGTGCTGCAGCACCATTTCGAATATCTGACTTGTTGGATGAGCCAAGTACAACCTGCGGATAGTTGTTGTTGCCGCTTATTTTCGAATGCTTCCGAAGAGCATAGAAAGTTGGCTGGGTCAAATGTTTGCTCCGCCAGTGCCGAAACAGCTTCTTCAATTTCTACAGCATTCAAGCTTTTGCCATATATCCCACGAGCGATTTCGCCGAGCACCTTCCAGTTCCTGTCGCAAGTCTTCAGTTAGAGTTCACCATTCTCCACATAAAAGTTCGAATGCGGGCAATTTCAGAACCTTTTTGCCTTCAAAGAACGTCGACAATTAGGTCGTACCCAGGTTTAAAATATCGAAAAACTGAAGACGTAGTTGCATTGATCCTAACATCTTCGCAAGGCGTACTTCGATATCGATTTTTAGCAAGGATTTTGTCAGAGTCAGGAGTGTTGCCATTGGAATGTGTAACAACTATATATCTCGGGTCTGGTACATATGTCAATTTTAATATCCTCTCAAGTCTGAGATATCTCTGTTTGAGACTTATGCAATGTAGTGCAGCTAAATTTTTCGGCCTTGTTTCGAGGTACATCAAAGAAGAGTCCCGATTATCGCAGCATACCCCATCGCCGGTAATAATATTCATATAGCTCGAACATGAAGTTCCGCAGGTTTCGCAATGTCGATACCGCCAAGGAGTTGAGGGAAGTGAATGTCGACAGAAAGCCACTGCGCCCATGGCTAGAGGGAACGCGTCTTGCTCTGCGAAATCCACTCCCCACCTGTTAAAGTGGCAGAGGTTATGAATTGGTGGCCTTCGGCGTACTTCCTGCATGCGGTATGCTTACGGCCTTTTCATCGTCAAAAACCAGGACCTAACTGCGAAACTTCTCCATCGTGTTGTGTGCCTGAGCTCTCAGCCGCCACCAGCAAGCCGAGAGGAGGATGGCAGGGTAAAAAGTGGCGACGGGTTTTTGCCTCTTGAAGAGCCAGCAAAGACTATTTCCCCACCATGTGAGTTGATGATTTTCTTCGAAATACTCAACCCCAACCCTGTTCCCTTTTTCTACGGAGTAAAGAATGGTTCAAATAACCCCGCGTCCTCCTGGAGCGATGCGAGGGATAAAATTATTAGAGATGTGAAACCGCACCATTTCTTGTTCCGGAATATTTTCGCTCACAATGCGGATGGTTCCTGAACGAGTCTTTCCAGTTCCGATGGCCTGAACAACGTTTGCCGAACAGAGTTGGTAAACACTCTTGATACCTTATCGGGATCGGCCATCAGCAAAGGTATCGTGATGGAAGTCGTATTCACCTTGACCTGGATGTCAGGATAGAAGCAAGCACGTCCTTAACACAGGATTCCATAGTCGTTCGGCTGAGAATCTTCGCAATTGAGGCTTCATTTTCCCGGCTTGTGTCTCGAGAATATCCTGGGCGTGATTTAACTTTGCGAACACTTCCGTCAATATCCGAGCAGATCTGAACGCCTATTCCCATTTGACTTTGTTCTCCGATTTCCAGTAGGGTATTGAGAGCGAGCCTCAATTACCTGAAAGGGTTTTCGGATATCGTGGGCCATCCGCGTCGTCATCTCCGCTATGGCGGCATTTCTCCCCGTCCTCGGTGATCTTCTCTAGGAGTGGGTCTCTAAACTCATGGATCATTCCTCACCGAACGTGACACTTAGGTATGTCGCACAGACCAATGCTCAGAAGCAAAAGGTCGCCGATGCACTGAACTCACTGTTGGTGAAACCGAATGGGGTTTAAAGGGAACGGGGGAAAACTCATGGGTTCGAGTCTGTTGAACTCGATCCAAGACGTCCTGTCCCCGCGCGTCCCCGACAGTCTGACTCTTGTAATTTTTATTCAATGAAATCGAATGGTTAGATTAAAAATGGCGGGGCGGACGGGACTCGAACCCGCGGCCTCCTGCGTGACAGGCAGGCGTTATAACCAACTTAACTACCGCCCCTTTGCGGTAAGCTGCCAACCCTGCCCTATTCCGGGCAGATTGACAACAAAAGAGTAAATTCGCTGCCTTAATGGGGGTTGTCAACGATCGTCGTCGGTTTCTTGGGAGCCCGGTGCGGGCACCCGCCTTGACACACTGTTCCGTGTTGTCTACAGACTTCAGCAACAACCACACAGAGGGAATAAATGGCAAAAATCATGGGACTTCTGCTTTTTCTAAGCGCCTTCTTCCCTTCCTTCATAAACGCGTGCCCCGTTTCCCATGAAGCCTACCGCCAGGCCGAGCGCGCTTGGAACACACGAGGAAACAGCGGGACCCACCGCTATGAATCCGCTAACTTCATTGTCCTCGCCGACTCGGACGCCTTTGCCAAAGCCGTCGCCGAGGAGGCGGAACGCCACTACGCCGGCCAAGCCCGCTATTGGTTCGGAAAAACCTACCCGCGCCTGTGGCGCCGGGTGGAAATCCGAACCCTAAAAGCAGACAAGGACCGCACCTCAGGCCTCACGAAATTCTCGTTTGATCGCGGTGAGGTCTTTGGCTGGGAAATGGTCGTGCGAGGGACTGAAGAGTCCATTCTCGCCGAAGTGGTCCCGCACGAAGTCTCCCACATTATTATGGCGCTCGCCTTTAGGCGGCCCCTACCCCGCGCCCTAGACGAAGGCATCGCCACCCTTTGGGAACCACAAGACGCCCACGGCTTCTACTTCACTCGCCTCAAAAACGAATCGCAGATGCGAAGCCTCTCCCGTCTTCTCCGCCACGCCGAATACCCACGCGACATGGAAGCGCTCTACGACCTCTATGCTTACGGAATGAAACTCGCGGACTACCTTCTTCGCTATGACGATCCAAAAAACTCTTCCGCCCTCCTTCCGGCTTCGTACCCCAGTCAAAGCCGGTTCCGCCTCTTAAACCTTATCAAAGAAGCGCACCGACGTGGGTGGGAAGCCGCCTTCGAATACGTCTACGGAAAGTCTTTGTCGTCGATACAGCGCGAGTTTGAAACGTACGCGTACTCAGAAAATGTCTCCGGAAATTCGGATGCCCAAAACCAGTGGCAACCCGTGACCGCCGATTACTTGATTCAACTTCTTGTGAACCGATTGCCTCGTCCGCTTGTCGAACGAAAGCGTTGGATCCCCGATAGGCGCTACAATGTAGAGCAGGTAAGCCGCGACAAGGAGCCAGTTGAAATTCCCTCGGCGCAGAAGTCCGAACCACCCGCAAACCCGGTGCGAATCGTTTACTTCGGCGCCACGTGGTGCGGCCCGTGCCTGCAACTCAAGCCGCGCCTGCTACGACTGAAATCCCTTGGCTATCCCATTGAGATTTACGACGTCGATGAACACCCGGAACTCGCCACTAAGTACGGCGCGCGCGATCTTCCCACCACCTATTTCTTTGGACGTACCGAACAAATCGCAAGCCGGTACAAAGTCGAAGTGCGAAAACTCGGTGACGAAAGCTTTGTTGCCGCCATCGGGCTGACCACAGCCGTGGATAAGCTCACCTACGAGTTCTATGAGCGTACCCAGTAGAAAAACACCGAAGCTTCTAGGTTTTGTGTGACCGCACCCCAAACCTGTTGCGCGCCAGCTTTGGGGATCTTGCGAGCCACAATGCAGCGTGTTATAGCCCTTGGCCTGACGTTAACCAGATTTCAGGGCAAAAATGATGCGAAACGGACTTGGATTCGGGCTTTTTCTCGTACTTTCCACGGCCGCCTTAGGCGCGGACAAGGTCACGACCCTTGCGGAGTGTGGGGACCATGTGGCCGAAGTGGCACTCTTTAAGCAAGCGCGCGCCGAGCGCCGGGGCGTAGAAGTCACCATCGCCCCGCCGAGCGGCAGAAACCCTTCGGCTAGTAAGAAAAGCGAAACCGCCGTCTTTTTCGTCGGCCCCGTCAACGAAGAGGGCGAAGCCTCCGTCGAACTCCGCGACGGCTACGGCAACCGCCGCACGGAAGTCCTCTCACGCTCGCGCATCGTCCAAGGCAGTGTGCGGGTCACCGATCACCCCGACATGATGGGCCGACTCGCTGACGCTGGCCGCCAGCAACAATCCGGCCCCGGAAAGCTCGTCCAATTTAAGTACGAAGAAGGCGGAGAGGAAAAAACGATCCGTGGCTTTATCGCCGACATGGGACCCCAGCGCGATGTGGAGTACCGAAAAACCGTCTCGGCCAAAGACTTTGCTGAAGGGGAGTTCCCTTCCGCGCCCGGAGCCGCAGAAGTGGAACCGACCATCGTCGTGCGGATGATCCGCATGGATCAAACAGAAGCCCTCATTGACGTCTACGCCATCGATCCGGAAAGCATCGTCGTCGTTCAGGATGAGGAACTCGCTCTACGCATCCACCAAACCTTCATGCTCCAGATGGTCCTCAACTCCGTCGTCGAGCGCCAGGAAGATCTCCCCGATCGCGAAGACGAAGCGAGCCGCATCGTCCTTAAAAACGGAACCTCTTTTGAAGTTTTGCCAAACGGCATGACGACTCACTGGGAAGGCAAGCAATCCCTTCTCTTCCAATTTACCTGCGCCGACGGCAAGCCGGGCTTTGTGCGCGTCTACCCCGGTGCCCTGAACGAAGACCAAAGAAGTTTCAAGGAAACCCCGCAACACGCGTACTTCCGACCGGGCTGGGAGATCGTGCTTGAAAAATTTCCGGAAGAACTCTTTGTCGACTGGATGCAACCGCTCAACGAGGTCGGCATGAAGGTCGGTACGGTGGGTGAAAACGGTGAATGGGTAAAAGAAACCGGTCTAGAAGTCGGCTGGTTCTTCCGTTTCATCGAACAAGCACCCGACATCGAGGCTACGATGCTGATGTGGGCTAGCTTTTACGCGCCCGGCACGAGCCGCGCGATGGGGACGGAAAACTACCGTCCCCCCACCCGACGAAACTAATAACCCGCTAGACGCCTAAGCGGCGCTCTGGCGGGCCTTGCCGTACTTGAGCATCGCGGCTTCTGCGGACTGGATGATCTTTTCGTCGATCTCCCAAACCATCTTGTCTTTCACAAGACCAGCCACGATCTGGAAAAGCTCTTCATCGATAAAAGGCTTTACCTTACCGCTCTGGTATTCCGATTCCTTCTCCCCATAAAGCCCAAGGAAGGTCTTGTCGTTAAACCAGCTCTCGCGGTTTCTCTCGGCAAGCTTTTGCATCAGCTCTTCGCTCGGGTTTCGCTGCAGGAACTCAAAAAACATTCCGCTCGCGGGCGCTCCGGGGTGGTACCACTCTCCGGTGAAGACCTGAATCACATCCTCACTCTCATCGCGCAAAACGGGCGTGATGAAATTCACCCCACGCTCTTGCGCGTGCTTGTGAAACGCAAGCAGATCCGGTGTGCGAAGCGCAATGTGCTGCCAGTGCGCGGCGGCCGAGTGAGAATTCAACATGTCTCTCACGTGCGAGCGCATGTTCTTCGGTTCCGAAGGCTGCACCACCGCAATCATCGTGTTGTTGAATTCAGGTTTGGCTTCATCGCCCTCGCCCACTTGCATCGCAAAGGTGAGCGAACGATCGCCTTCCCCACTCACCCATTCTTTGCGCTTTTCATAAAGCATGTGCTCAGGCGCACAACCAAAAATGGTGCGAAAGATAACGTAAGACACATTGTACATTTCTGGCTGAACCAGAAGCGTCATGTGATCGACTTTGAAATTTAAAAAATCTGGTCTGTTCATGCCCCTATTCATACCAATACGGGGCTGAAGCTGACAAGCAATCGGACATACATTGAATGACCAACCGCATCATGGAGCTTGACTGACTTTTTAGTTCTTACTTCCCATCGTCCAGAACACGGTGTCCTTCACCGCGCGGATGCCGTGAAAATAAACGGCGTCTTTGTTTTCTGGATTAGGAACCACAACAGACACTTCCCCCGAACTAAGATTGCGTGATTCAACCCAGCCACCCTCGGCGTCAAATTGTGTTGTCTCTTGTGTCGCGCCTTTTTCATCCCACTGTCGCAAAGTTTTGTAGTTCTCTCCGCTGCGCGCCGAAACTCCGCTTAGCATCACGGCTTCACCGCTCTCAATAAAGTACGCTTCCTGATGGGCTTCGTGGCGGTGCAAGCCAATGAAAGCCTCCGCTTCCATCGTGTTGCGATCCACAAACTCCAAAACCGGTTTCACGAGAATCCCTTGCCACTTGTCCCACTTGGCTTCGGCGCTCATCGCGGTCGCGACACGGATCTTTCCCGAACCTGCATGCGCGGAGTACGCGGCAATCGGGTTGTCCCAATACACCTGATTCTTTCCGCGCACGTACATCGGAGTAAGCGAGTACTCGTAGATCGTCTTGTCGCCCTTCTCGATTTTAAACTTTATGCTTTCCACAATGCGCTTCTCATTTTGATCCACGCAGTCGGCAAAATTTTTGAATTCAAAGGTGGCGACGTCTCCCCCACTGCGGCTCTGTACTTGTTTTTCTTTTCCTTCGGCGATTTGGTTTTGCCACACATCGGTGCGCTCGCGGTACCGGCACTGCACGGTGGCCTTTAACTCTTTGTCAGAAGACTTGTATTCCAGAGACACAAAAGGTGTGGGTCCGTCCATCCCGCGCGTGAGCTTGAACTTCCACTCACCCGCCGTCACGTCCTCCACGTTCCAGCTTTGCTGCCAGTGTTGCCACACCTTAAGAGAAGCGGGACCCGTAAAAGTGCTTTGCACGCCACCAAAAGCCCACGCGCCCACAAACATTCCCAAGAACATAAACCGATTCATCTGTGCTCCTTAACTTTCGGGCTTGAACTAAACGCCCGCTTCGGCGCGGTGGTGGACGGGCGAAACAGCGGAAGGAAAAGCCCCCAGACTGGTCCCTGCAAGAGCGACCTCACCGGGAGCGGGGATCCAATCCTCGTCGGTACCCGGAGCGGCCACCTCTATCGGGGCGCCGTCGTAACGCACGCGCTTGCCCGGATAGATATACGCCTGAAGAGGTACTCGACAAAGTTCTTTTGATCCAGGTTGGGGTGCAAATGAGGCTTTATCGACGAAGCGTGGAAAGCCGGGTACTCGGTCCAGTGCAGATGCGGCTTTAAATGGTGTGCCCCGTGATACCCATTATTAAAAGTCAGCCAGTTGACCCACGGGCCTGTCATACTGCGCGCGTGTGGTTGAAAGCGTGATCGGGATCGCAGCCATCATGCTGAATGACATTCATCCCAATGATTCCCCAGACGCAATACATCTGCGGCAGCCAGATAAAAGCGAGAAAAGCTTTCCAATTGAGGAAAAGTAAAACCGCTTGGACGAAGTACACCGTGTACTGCTCTCTACAAAACTGCTTGTACCAACCGGGAATCTCCCCCTTCATCCGCGCCTTAAACTGATTCTCTGCTCGGATGAGACTGGGGATTACCAAAAAGAAAAAGAAGAGCTGGTTGAGTAAATGCCAACGAAAACGCGCCTTGTTCGTGCGGATCACATCCCGGCGGGTCTGCGTATTGCGGTGATGAGAAAAGTTATGGCCCGATACATACACACTCACCGGGTGCCCATAACAAATAGATAAGAAAATCTGAAACGCCTGATTGTGTTCGGGCTTTAGAAAAATGGGGTGGTGCATGGAGTTGTGGGCAATCGTTCCCACAAGAAAACAAAGCACGCAGGAAAACGCGACGTGAAAAACCCACACCACAGTCGGGACCTGGAAATTTAGATAGTATCCAAGCGCAGCACTTGCCAGAAACATGACACAAAACAAAATGCTGCGTCGGTCTTCAGCGTGTTCGAGCCACAAGGTTTGAGTCTGCATCCCTTTTTCTTTCACTCATCTTGCGGGCCGAGTATAGCGCCGTCATTTTTGGATGTGAACCCTCGAAAACAGGACTTTCGTCAAGGTCTCTTTATAATTCCGGCGGCCAAAAGCCCCCCTGCGTCGAATAGCAAAGCGCCGCGCGTTCCCAATGAACAACGATTTCAGTCACTTGGATTTGACGCTTTGTGACGTAACGAGATTGTATCAGGAAAAGTGATATTTCGATCCCTGGTGCCGCTGCCCCTAACCCTTAGAGGGGCCCGGCACCCGGCCCGGACATACGGCCACCCAAAACCCTTGTGTCCGGGCCACTCATTTGCGGCTGCCCCAAAGCATTTTAAGCAGTTGAAATCGCCAAATTAACTGCTAGAACTGTGGCCGTTGTGGATAACATGAACTGCGCATCGATCCAGACGATCTTAACCTTTATCTTTTACGGATATATCTAAGTAGCGAGCAGGAGAATGGACAAAATAGTCAATGATTTCAGCATTCGGGTAGCCACTGTCAACGGTACCGGAAGCCAATCTTCAAACAACATCCTCTTTAAAACTCTCTTCCGAATGGGCATCGGAGCGTGCGGGAAAAATATGTTCCCGTCCAATATTCAGGGACTGCCAACTTGGTTCCAGATCCGAGTCAGCCCCGAGGGCTACCAAGCCCTTCGGGAAAACGATGACATCGCTGTCCTGATGAACGCCCAAACGGCGCATGAGGACATCGACTCCATGCGGCCCGGCACGACGATTCTTTACAATTCAGACATCATCAAATTTGAAGATAAAGAGATCAAAGACGGCATGAACGTATACGCGCTGCCCGTCGAGACGCTTTCGCGCAAGATCTCCAATCCCAAGCTCATGCGCCTTTTGAAGAACCTCTTCTACGTAGGCGCGGTCGCGGTGCTTTACGGCCTCGATCTCGAAATCCTTGAAGGCGTCATCCGGGACACCTTCAAGTCCAAGCAAAAAGCCATCGACGCCAACTTGGAAGCACTCCACATCGGCATCGATTACGCCAAAGAGAATTTTGAAAAGAAGGACCCGTATTGGTTTGAAAAAGCCAACTGCTCCGAAAATAAGATTGTGATGGAAGGCAACTCCGCCGCCGCCTTGGGCGCGCTGTACGGCGGTTGCACGGTGCTGGCCTGGTACCCTATTACCCCGTCCAGCTCCCTTGCCGAGGCGCTCATCGCCTACGCCAAGAAATACCGTGTCGATGAGAACGGCAAAATGAAGTTTGCCGACGTGCAGGCCGAAGACGAACTCGCGAGTGCGGGGATGGTGCTCGGTGCCGGGTGGGCCGGTGCGCGCTCCATGACAACGACTTCGGGCCCCGGCATTTCGCTCATGAGCGAATTCATTGGCCTTGCGTACTACGCGGAAATCCCGTCGGTCTTTATCGACGTGCAGCGCGTGGGACCTTCGACGGGTCTTCCCACTCGCACTCAGCAGTGTGACATCATGCTCTGCGCGACAGCGAGCCACGGCGACACCAAGCACATTTTGCTTCTGCCCTCCAACATCCAGGAATGCGTGGATCTGACGGCAGAATCTTTCAACCTGGCCGAGCGCTTCCAGACCCCCATCTTTGTCGTCACCGACTTGGATTTGGGGATGAACAACTGGGTCGCCGACGATCTGAAGTACAAAGCGCCCAAGTACGATCGCGGCAAAGTCTTGACCAAGGAAGATTTGGAAAAGAATTCGGATTGGGGCCGCTACCTCGATAAGGATGGCGACGGCGTTTGCTACCGCACCTTGCCGGGAACCAATCACCCCAAGGCCGCCTACTTTACCCGCGGCTCGGGCCACGACGAATACGCGCGCTACACCGAAAGCCCGCACGCGTACATTCGCAACGTGGATCGGCTCAACAAGAAATTCCAAACCGCACGCAAAGCGGTTCCCAAGCCCATCCTTCGCGGCGAGAACAGCGCCAAGCTCGGCATCATTGCCTACGGCACGACGGATCACGCCATGCAGGAAACCTTGGATCGCTTGCAGGACAAAAACGTGAAGTACCTTCGCCTCTTGTCCTACCCGTTCGGCCAAGAAGTCCACGATTTCGTGAAGAGCTGCGACCGTGTCGTCGTCGTCGAGCAAAACCGCGACGCGCAGATGCGCCAGCTGCTGGAGCTGGATATCCGCGGCCAGCAGGATAAATTGCACTCAATCCTCTACTACGGAGGGTTCTCCATTTCTCCTGACTTCATCGAACGCGAGCTTAAAGAGAAGTTCCTAAACTAAGGAAAAGCCATGAGCACCAATACACAGAATCTGACCAAAGCCGATTACGCCGGAAAGCCTTCTACCCTTTGCAAAGGGTGCGGGCACGATTCCATCACCAACGCCATTATCCAGGCGTATTTTGAATTGGGTGTGAACCCGACTCAGGTGATTAAGCTCTCCGGGATCGGGTGCTCCAGTAAGACCCCGACCTACTTCATGGAGAAGGGTCACGGCTTCAATAGCGTGCACGGGCGCATGCCGTCGGTCGCTACCGGCGCTAACGTTGCCAACTACCGTCTGCCCACCATCGGCGTCAGCGGTGACGGCGACACCGGCAGCATCGGGCTTGGCCAATACATGCACGCCGCCCGCCGCAACGTGGACATGGTTTACATCATTGAGAACAACGGCACCTACGGACTCACCAAAGGTCAGTTCTCCGCGACAGCGGATTTGGGTTCGCCTGCAAAGCGCGGCACTCCCAATCCTTTTCCGTGCATCGACTGCTGCGCGGTCGCCATTGACGCCGGCGCTACGTTTGTCGCGCGCTCCTTCTCAGGGGATCGCAAGCAGCTTATCTCGCTCATCAAGGCGGCTTATTCGCACCGCGGGCTTGCGGTACTTGATGTGGTCAGCCCTTGCGTCACCTTCAACAACCACGAAGGCAGCACCAAGAGCTACGACTGGGTAAAAGAGCACGATATACCGCTTCAGGAATTGCAGTACGTTCCGGAAAAAGAAGAAATCGAAGTCGAAATGAAGGAAGGCGATGTGCGCACCATCGAATTGCACGACGGCTCGCACCTGACCCTTCGCAAGCTTGGCAAAGAGCACGATCCCAGTGATCGGGCTTCGGCGCTGAAGCTCATCCACGACGGCGTCGACAACAAGGAACTGGTGACGGGACTGCTTTACTACAACCCGGAAATGCCGGATCACAACGGCATCTTGAACCTGTCCCCCACCCCGCTCGTTGAGTTTGGTGAGAAGGACCTGGATCCCGGCCCCGAGGTCATCAAGAAGCTGAACGCTTCGATGAAGTAGGATTTCCGTTAAAATTTCAAGATTTTAATTGCTTAGCCGGCGCTTGATTTCCGTCTACGCTTTGAGGTACACCAGCCTCTACTTGGAGGTCAGTTTTGGTCCCACGCTTTTTAAAGCTGTGGGGTTGGGGAATGGCGTTCTGGCTCTGCGTGCCCGCACCAGCGCCCGAAAATACCGCCGTGCACATGCCGCTGCTCGTGGGCGTCACCACGCGCGACGGTAAGCTCACCTCAATTGGATTCCAACCATCAAAGTGCAAAATCGTTTACCGCCAAGGCGAAGCCGCTACGATTCGGCTGACCTCGGATGGCGACGGCCCCTCTTTGGGCGGCTCCCAACTCGATGGTCTTAGCTTAACCGGCAAGCGCGCCGAGAACCTTCTTCGTTGGTGGACAGAAGGGCAAGCCTCCCCTTACCGTGTCCGCGTACCTATCGCGGACAGTCTGGAAAAACAATTCAACAGCCAAGAATGGAAGACGCCGAGTTTGCGCGGCGAAGGGGCTGGCTACTTTGTTTCGCCCGTCGTGGTGTTTTTGGCCGAGCGGGACTTTGAACCGGTGTTCTTTTCGCAGTGGCGTCACTTTTCTCTAAACGGAGAAGAATCCTTTGCCATTCTCCCCCTGGAAGAACAAGAGACGGCAGCCCTCAGACCTTTTCCCGGAGTCTTGCTTTACAACAACCCGCACGTTTTACGCGCAGGCGTCTCCTTTGACGGCAATGAGGTAAACGCCGTTACGATCTTGCACGCGGAGGGCGATCCCGAAGAAACTCCAAAAACCGTGTACGCCGTCCTCACCCGAGAGTTGCAACGTCTCACCGAAGGCGTTTCCACTTCCGTGCACGTGCTGGACGTACCGACGAATCTGCTACGCTTTCCACCGGGCCCCATGACGTTTAACGAGGGCAACAGCGCTCATTACCAGTGGATCCGTCACAGCTTACCCAACCGCAGCGCGCGCCAAGAGGTACGCGACCTATGGAAGTCGGGAGACTGGATCCAGATAAAATTGGATCTGAACGTACCGGCCTTTGGGATTGAGATGGCGGCGAGCGCACTGAGCCTGCAGCTGCGCGGTCTTCTCCAAGACAGGATAGCAAACCCCAAGTTGGGACGGGCCCGCTTCTCCCTCTTCTGGCCACACTTCTGCCGTTATCTTTTTTTGGAAGGGCGTTAGAAGGTATACTGGGTTTCGAGCATCGCCCCTTTGAAGGGGGGGACTCGACGACAAACTCCACCGGAACAGATCGTGCCACCACTGGTCGCCCCGACGAAGGCTTTTCCTACAAGGGCACCCCATTTCAGTTCCGTACCGAGGTTGGCAAAATGCTGGTTAGAGCCAGGGTTGCTCGGGACAAACTCATACCCCAAGCTCGCCGTCCAGTTGCGCGAGAAGGTATAGGTCAGATCCAACTTGTTGCGATCTTCAACCGTAGGTAAGGCGCTCAAGTTTAGGTTTGCTCTCTGCTTGCGGGCATTGAGTTCAATGGCCTGGTGTTTAAAAGTATCCAGCTTAAATTTAAAAGCGCCGTGAATGAGGTTCGAGTGTGTAGGGAGTGTTCTATACCCGCCCGACAGCTCCAGATCGTGGTACTTCCCGCTCAAAACCCCATGGTGCACCGGCACGCCGAGCACGCGATCGTAACCGCCGAGGTAGGAAAGCTGAACACGTGATTTATGGATGACATCGCGGTGGCTCACTTCCACGCGCGTCCCAAAGCTATCATCGGTGTGGGTGCTCTCGACGATGTCCTCTTCCAAGGTTGGCGGACGACGAAACGGGAAATCGTAGCGGCGGTAGTCTTTTACTTCCAGCTTTACCGCCCACGGCGACGGCGACCAGACCAGCGAGGCGTAGTTTCCAAAACCAGGGGCCTCATTAAAATAATCTCGCCCGCGCAAGCGCGACGGGAGTAGCAGATTGCTTTCAGCATAGAAATCCACATTCGGCACGATCTCAAGTTGCGAAGCTGGCTCCGACTGTGTTCCAATAACGGTTGAAGTGACGGACGAAATTCTTCCGGAGGCTTATTCAGCGCTATAAAATAATGCGCTCCCAGTTTCGCAAGTGGCGAAGTCTTTAACGTCGCCGATCCGCCCATGAGATAAAGCGTGTTCTCCCCTAGAGGATCGGCAACAGCGTTGATGGCCACCGGGTTCTTAAGCGGGTTCACACGCCCCGCAAGCCCGGAAGCTCACCGCCCTCGGGACGGTAGCGCAGGCTGACCCCTTCAAGCGTGTGGTTGATGCCGAATACGTCGTCCCGGTAAAGGCTGAGTGCGATGCCTTTGCCAAGCTCGTGGTGGGCGTCCCCTGCGCGAAGCTCCCAGTCCCGCCACTCGGCCGTGACTTCCTTTTTTCCAGGACGAAGGGAATATCGGTGGCTGAGCTATCCGTCGCAAAGCGGTTACTGAAATGCACCTGCGCCGCCACATTGGCCACTTCGGCGCGCACCACCGCTTCGTGCAAAAAGAGGTTGGGGTTGGGCGCTCCCGGATTCAGCTCGTTTTCTGCGTTTGTAAAGAGGAGGTGATCTGTTGCCGAAAATCTCAACGAAGGGAGGTTCTCTACCAGCGTATCCGCCGCATACACGAAGGGGCTACCGGCGAGAAACGCGATGAAGAGCAGTGCACTAGTTGTCCAAAGAAGCGACCTTGTCATTCTTTCCCCCGACCAGTTCCACTACTTTTTCTTGAGGTTCTCAAACATTCCCTCGTGTAAACCATGGAACGATTCCACCACTTCTCCCTTTGAGTTAATGAGCACCGAAAACGGAAGCGATCCCTGTTTTTGGTAGCGGGAGAAAATTTTGTGGCTGGGATCGAGTACCACCGGGAACTTCAACCCGTAGGCTTTTAACGTCGGGCGGACATCCTCGTTGGTTTCGGCGGTGTCCACATTCACGGTAAGCACGTCTAGAGGAAGATCGGTGTTTTTGGCGAGTCCCTGCGAAAGCTGCGATAGCTCTTCCAAGCAAGGGACACACCAGCTCGCCCAGAAGCATAGCATCAGAGCGCGCTTTTCCTTTAAGACGTCACTGAGTGAAATGCGGGAGCCATCCATGGTTTCCCCGGTGAAACTGGGCGCCACATAAGCGTAGACGCTGAAGTTGATAGCCAAAGACAGAACCATGGCTAAACGCAAACTTGCTTTCATGACAAAGCCCCCCACAGAAAGTCGATGATGTCCGCTGCCGTAAAACCGCTACCCGGTCTGAACTTTTTCAACACTTCTTCGCCCGTTTCATCGAGCACGACTACGGCAGGGATATCGCCCCCGTTCCAATCAAAATACTGGCGGTAGTTTTGGTAAATCCAAGGATCCACGACAGTTTCAAAGTCCACCCCGTGTAAATCCACCATCTCTTTTTTGAAAGCTTCCGCGGCGGCTGGGTTGGGTGGGAATTTACGAACATCCGTCACGGTATAAACCGTAATGAGAACCTGCGCGGCTTTAGCACTGAACTCAGTTTTAAGAAGGTGATCGAGTTCGATCATCTCGTCTTTGCAGCTATCACACCACTGGGCCGAAAACAGATACACCCGCACTTTCTTGTTGTTGCCGATGGGCTGATCGAATCCGTCCCGAATTCCGCACTGAGTGAAGATCAGAAGGGTACACAACACCCAGAAAACTCTACGTGTCATAAGGACTCTCCAATGAATGGCAATCTTGGTTCGGTGCTGCTTCCATAACGATACCGCATTTTTGGCAATGCGGTGGGAAAGTCCCGCGTAGGCGTTAACACCTGTAGACGCAATAATACAACCCAACGCGTCACCGCCACAGGTTGACTTTGGGTCACTACGGGAGGAAAGGTGAGTTTTTAAAGAAAAGGTAAGGCAGGAGACCAGGGTAGGAATTGGAAAGGGAGGATGCGATGGCACCCAGAACCGGAAAGCTGTTAATCAATAACGAATGGTACGAAGCACAAAGCGGCAAGTATTTCGATGTCATTAACCCATCAACCGAGGAAAAGCTCGGCTCCGTGGCAGAGGCCGACAAGGCGGATGTGGACGCCGCGGTAAAAGCCGCCCGACGCGCTTTTGAAGAAGGCCCGTGGAAAACCATGTCGGCACGCGAACGTGGACGCATCATCCACCGCATCGCCATGCTCATCGATAAGCATAAAGAGGAACTCGCCGAACTTGAGACCTTGAACAACGGCAAACCCATCAACGAAACATTGGGCGCGGATTTGCCGCTGACGATTGAGTGCTTTGAATACTACGCGGGCCTTGCCGACAAGATTCATGGGGAAACGATCCCCGTAAACGGAAACTTTTTGAACTACACCTTGCGCGAACCCGCCGGCGTGGTGGCGCAGATCATCCCGTGGAACTTCCCGCTTTTGATGGCCGCCTGGAAATTGGGCCCAGCACTTGCCACCGGCTGTACGGTGGTTCTGAAACCGGCGGAGCAAACGCCGTTCACGGCGTTGCGCTTAGGCGAAATTCTTTTGGAAGCGGGATTGCCACAAGGTGTGGTGAACATCCTTCCCGGCTTTGGGCCGACGGCGGGCGCAGCCCTTGCCATGCACCCAGACGTCGACAAGGTCGCCTTTACCGGTTCCACAGAAGTCGGAAAGCTCATCATGGAAATGGCCGCGCAGTCCAACTTGAAGCGGGTCTCCCTCGAACTGGGTGGCAAAGCCCCCAACGTCGTTTTCGCGGATGCCGATCTGGATGCGGCTGTGGCGGGCACGCTTCGCGGGATCTTTTTTAACCAAGGAGAAGTTTGCTGCGCTGGATCGCGCCTCTTTGTGGAAGAGTCGGTGCGGGACAAGTTCTTAGACAAACTCAAAAAAGAAGCCGACAGTCTTATCGTTGGCGATCCCTTGGATCGCAAAACTCAGATGGGCGCGCAGGTTTCTGACGAGCAGTTTAAAAAGATTCTAGGCTACATCGAAAAAGGAAAAGCGGAGGGCGCAAAGGTGCTCGCCGGCGGTGAACGCGCTCGCGACAAAGGCTATTTCATTAAGCCTACCGTCTTTGATTGTCCGTCCGATGATCTTACGATCATTCAAGATGAGATCTTTGGACCGGTCGTTTCAGCTCTCTCGTTCAAAGACATGGACGATCTAAAAGAGCGCGCCAACAAAACCATCTACGGTCTATCCGCCGGAGTTTGGTCCCGTGACATCGGCAAGGCCCACCGCTTGGCCCGCGACATCAAGGCCGGAACCGTGTGGGTGAACTGCTACAACTGCTTCGATGCGGCATCTCCGTTTGGAGGCTACAAGCAAAGCGGCTTTGGCCGAGAGCTCGGCGAATACGCGCTAGAACTCTACACGCAGGTCAAAAGCGTTTGGGTTTCTTTGGATTAGGAACAGGCGGGGTGGCTCAGCCACCCCGTTTTCTCTCTGCTTCCCTCCATTCACACACTCCCTTCGCGCCGCTCCCACCCTCAACTCGCCTTGACGCAATGCCGATAAGATAAGTGGAGGGGCACGCTGAAGGCTCCACCATAACTATCTGTATTTATTTAATATTTTATGGACTCTCGAAGACAAAACTTCCGCGTGGTGCGTCCCAAATCGACGCGCGACCTCGATCCCCAAAGGGTGGCTATCTCGGTCGTGGTCCCCGTCTACAACGAAGAGTCCAACCTCGGGCCGCTCTACGAACGGCTCTCCCGCGTGCTTTCCAAAATCGGAAACTACGAGATCCTGTTTGTGGACGACGGCAGTAGCGACAACTCGGCGGCGCATATTCGGGAACTGAGTGCCATCGATGATCGGGTGGGCGCGTGTTTCTTCAGCCGAAACTTTGGCCATGAGGCGGCTACGTCGTGCGGCTTGCACAACGCTTCCGGGCAAACTGTCGCCATCATCGACGCCGATCTTCAAGATCCGCCTGAAGTGCTCCTTGAAATGTTTGAGCAATGGAAAAACGGCTACGATGTCGTGTACGGCCAACGCCGATCCCGCAAAAACGAACCCCTCAGCGTGCGGCTCTCGAGTTTCTTTTTTTACTACGCTTTTCGCGCCCTTTCCAAAGTGAACATGCCGGTCAATACAGGGGACTTTCGTTTGATGGACGAGAAAGTCGTGGAGTCCTTCAAGCAATTTCCGGAACGAAACCGCTACGTGCGCGGGCTAACCTTCTGGTCAGGCTACCGACAAAAGGCCGTACTCTTTGATCGCGACAAGCGCTTCTCTGGGAAAACCAAATACAATTTTTTCAAACGGGCGAGTTTGGCTTTCGATGCTATCTGCGGAATCAGCGGAGCGCCCCTTCGCTTTGCTACCCTTGCCGGGTTTGGCACCACTCTCTTGAGTCTCGCTATTGCTCTCCATGTCGTCTACGCCAAGTTCATTCACAACATCCCGTTTCCGGGCTACGCGCTCTTAACAAGCGGCCTCTTCTTCATAGGCGGCGTGCAACTCTTTACGCTGGGACTGCTGGGCGAATACGTCGGCCGGATTTATAGGGAAGTACAACAGCGCCCGCTTTATGTTCTCAAAGAACGTCTTTGCCCGAAGTACAAGCACAGTTCCCACGACAAAGCGGGGCAATACTAATGGAAGCGGTTCGCAAAAAGTGGTTCTGGGGACTGGTCGCCGCTAGTTTCGTGCTCCATTTTTTTAAGCTCACGAGTCCAAACCAGGTAATCTTTGACGAGTACCACTTTGGAAAATTTGTGACGGCCTACTGCTGCAGTGGCCAACGATTTTTCGACATCCACCCACCACACGCAAAGCTTCTTATTGCGGGCTCCGCCAAAGCCTTGGGCTACGAGGGAGAGTACCGGTTCTCAAAAATCGGGGAAAGCTATGAGGGCCCCGGCCTATTCGGTTTGCGGTTCCTACCGGCCGTGGCGGGAGCGCTGATTCCAATCCTAGTCTACGTACTACTCGGTCAACTTGGAGTCACTAGCGCGGGGGCTTTTCTGGGAGCTTTTGCGCTCCTCTTCGACAACGCGCTTCTTGTGCAAAGCCGCTTTGTCAGTCTCGATAGCATCCTGGTGGGCGCGACGCTGGGCGCTCTGGTGAGCTTGCTCGCGTACATGCGATCGCACACACTCGCGCGCCGGGCGCTCTACCTGACGCTCTCCGGAATATTGGCGGGACTGGCCATCGGCACCAAGTTCACAGGACTTGCCGTCCTGTTGGTCCTCGGCGCGGTCATCTGGCGCGTCACAGATCCGATTAGAACTCGCAAGCCCATTCCTTTTCTGCGAATGACCTCCGGTATTGGGATAGCAGCCGTCGCGGTCTACGCTCTGGGCTGGCTCGTCCACTTTCAACTTCTCAGTCTCCCCGGAAATGGCGACAAGTTTTACCGGCCCCAGGGAAAGTTTATTGAGGACACAGCCGTCACCCACCAACGCATGCTCGCGAGCAACCTGAATCTAGGCAAAAGCCATCAGGACGGAAGCCGGTGGTGGCAATGGCCGCTCATGAAAAACCCCATCTACTACTGGGCCAACGGTAAAAAGCGTATCTACTTTCTTGGAAACCCTATCGTCTGGTTGGGAAGTACTTTCTTTTTGATTGGCCTACTTAGCTACTTTGCGCTCAGCCACTTTGGCCTTTTGGTCGCCCCTCACCCCAGACAAAGCGCGCGTTATGTGTGGATTCCCGTCGTCGCTTACTTTGGGGCGTTCATCCCGTACTTTTTCGTGAACCGGGTTCTATTTATGTACCACTACCTCACCGCTCTGGTGTTTGCGGTCGTAGCGGTAGTCGCCTGGCTCGACTCTCTCGGCTTCTTTGCGCAAGGAGGTCCGGCGCACCAAGGCAAAACTTACCGCGCCCTGCTTGTCAGCATTAGCTTAGGCTTTCTTCTCGTGAGTCCGCTAACATTTGGATTTGTTTCTTTTGGCTGGCACCACAGCTTGCTGCGGTTCTTATTCGTAGTACTCTAACTTCTTTATTACCTTGTCGTAGTATTCATCGCCTTTGCGTACGTAATTCTTGGCTCGCATCCAGTACTGCTTGGCATCGTCAATCTTGTTCATGCTCTCAAGAATGTACCCATGCACGTAGGCTTCTTTAGCCAGACGATTGAGTTGGCGCTTGGCCTTGAGTAGACACTCTTGCGCATCCCCGTAGTTGGGATCGCGCTTAGTCATTTCTTCACAGAGATCGCGGCTGGCGTTGTAGTCGGCTTCGGCGTATTTCTCCTTGGCCTGGATCAGGAACGGCTCAAACTCTTCTTTCTGTAACATCCGCGCGCGATCAATAATCTGCTTCGCTTCATTGAGATACTGTGTGTCCCCCTGGAGCTGAATCTTGCGAATATCTTCAGCGGTATTAATTGCCTCCGAGTAGCTTTTGTTGGCAAAGGCCGCCACCGCTTTTTGGAAAAGCTCGATGACCGCCTTACGTTTTTCCATCTCCGGATCCTGCTCGGGCGGGACCTGCTGCAGGTCACGGATCTTCAGATCCGCCGCTCTCAAACCCTTGCGCGCTGTCTCGTTGTTGGGATCCACTACAATGGCGGAGTTAAAGCTCTCGGCCGCGCGATCAAAGTCACCCAGTCGCAGGTACTCAATGCCTTCTTCAAGGTAGATTGCCAGGTCCTGCTTATCATCCCGTTTGGCTTTGACTTCGGCTTCGGCAATTTCTTTTTCCTTAACCTTGCGCTCATACATCTCCAGCATCTCGCGGGACTGCTTATAATAAGGGACTAGATCGTGCACCTTGCTGAGATGGAAAACCGCTTCATCAAACTTTTCGGTCTCTGCCGCCCGGATGGCCGAACGGTAATGGCCTTCCAGCGCGCGCTGGTTCTCCGGCGATAGCTCAAAGTACTCCTGCGGCATTGCGGGAGGCAAAGTCGTTTGGGCGCTCGCATCGGGTTTGGGGGTCGTCGCACCCGGTACCTGACCCGGTGTCGTCGCCGCCGTTTCGGCTTTAGGCTTGGGCTTTTCGTCCGGACTCAGCACCAGCACAACTGCCAAAGCAATGAGCGCTGCGAGAAGCATCTTCATCAGAGGAGAGGAATTCTTCTTATCCCTTCCGAAGTTCGGGAAGCGAGAAAGCAAAGAGCTGGGCGGTGTCGCCGGCGGTTCCATCCCCATTCCGAGCTGCTGCGCCTGCTGCTGCTGGAGTTCGACAATTTGGGCCTGGCGCGACGGCGTCAGCTGGACAGAACGCGTTTGCTCCACACCCGAACCCGTCAAAGCTCCCACCTGAGAAGCTTCCAAAGGATCTTCTGCAATGATCTCGTGAATAAGGAAATTGATCTTGGATCGACCGATGGAAATCACATCGTAACTGTTGAGCGGGTGCTCCAGCACACGCATGCCGTTGACATAGGTGCCGTTGCGGCTTCCCATGTCGACCAAACGGTAACCCATTCCCACACGCGTAATCTTCGCGTGGATGCGAGAAAGCTTGTCGTCATCGATAAAGACGTCGGCCTTCTTGCTACGCCCGAAGGTCACTTCATAGGTTTCAAGAAGTAGCTCTTCGCCATCACGCGGGCCGCCTTCAAACCTGAGCTTCGCCACGAGCGGCTTTGCCTGCACCTGGGTCTCACCCATTCCGATGGAGGTGCCGCTTTCGGCAGCGTCCGGAACCAACTCAGGTTGGGGATAGGCCTCCTCGACCGGGTTTTCGAGCGGATCTTGAATGGCTAAGGCCGCGGAACCTTCGGACTGGGGGACCGGCTGATCGGCAAAAGGATCTTCGAGTGGAGCAAAGCCGTCGGCCTGGTTCTCCATTTCGAGCACCGGAGCGTTGCCCAAATCCTCTGGGGCATCCATCACCGCGTTCATGGCAGGTTCATCCGACAGGACCGGCTCCACTTTGGAGTGCTGCGTACGCGCCATGGTACCCATGAGCACCATGATGCGGTAGCCGCCGATATCAAACTGATCGCCACTGGTCAGCTCCACCGTCTCGATGGAACTTCCGTTCACAAAAATCTTTCCGCTGGTACTCTGGTTGGTGAGGTAGACGGCAGAATCGGTTACACGCAGCTCGGCGTGTTGGCGGCTGATGCTCTGGTTCTCCAGAACGATGTCACACGTGTCCCCACGTCCAATGAGGTACGTCCCTTCCTCGAACTCCTTCGAGAGACGTTCCATCTCATTTTCAAATACTTTTACTTTTACCTTCATGGATAAAGCTCCGCCGCTCTTAAGCGGGTCTGTCCAACCGCGATGTACTTGCGCGCTTTGGGCAACATCTCGTGGTTCGGACGGTGCGCTAGCAGCTGCTGCGCCTGCGTAAAGTGATAGATGGCTCTCTCGTACTGGAGCGAATCAAAATATTTCACGCCCATCTCAAAATGTTTGGCAGCTTCTTTCTCCGCTTCCGCGATGCTGAGCTGCATGTAGAACTGGGCCAAGCCGTGACCCCGATCAAAAGTAAGCGCCGTTCTGAAAAACTGTATCGCTCTCTGCAAACTGTGGTTGAGGTACTCTCTTCGCCCCTTCCTGAAATACTGTTCCGCTTCTTTCACGCTGTCGTTCTTCGTATCGAGCTTCTCGAGCGCTATCTCCGCGCTCGATTTCGCTGGATCTTCCAAACCGCCTATCCCCACCGTCGGGTCCTTGGCTTTTGCCGGATCCATGTTCTCTAGATACGGGCGTTTGGCGAAGTCCGATGTCGTTTCGGTAGCCTCCACCTTTGCCTTTTTAGTTTCCTTCACCGGGGCATTCGGATCGGGCTCCTGCAGAAAATACATCCCACCAATGACAAGCGCCGCGACACCGTAAATCAGGGGACGCCGGCTTGGAGGTCCTTTGATTTTGGTTTTGCCGCCGCCAAGACCAATGGCGCCTAAACCCACTTCTGCCGCCGGTGCGGGTGCCACGGCGGGCGCTACCGAAGGCGCGGGCTCTGCGGCGAGCGGGTTATTAAAACGAAACGCGAAGTCGCCGACCTGAACGATGTCTCCGTTTGCTAAAGAAGACTCTCGAACGAGATTCCCGTTTACCAGGATGCCGTTCTTGCTCCCGTTGTCACGGATCGTAACCTGCCCGCCTTCGTGAATCTCCACAAGCGCGTGGTTGCGGGAAACGGAGTTACTCGGGATCACAATATCGTTGTCATCACTGCGTCCGATGGTGAGGCTCTGCGCCACCACTTCAAACACACGTCCCTTGCCAGGTCCTACGACCTGTTCCAAGAAAGACACTCCCTGATTTTCGGCGACTAAGCTATGCTTGCTCATTCATTTTCACCGTAATCAAAATGTAGTGGATCGCACCGTCGGAATTCTTGTGTCCGACCGCAACCACGTTGCGCATGGTTCCGTTGACTTCCAGCTCCGCATTGGCGCTCTCACCTAAAGAACCCAAAACCCGCTCAATCAAATCAATGACCGTACCCGCAAAAGCCGCGTCGGCTGTCGCATCTGAAATATTTTTCCCCACTGAGTACTGAGAACGAATCGAAAGCAACTCCTCAGCGACGTTTCCTACAAAAACAATTTTCTTTTCGCGATCGAGGAGCAGTAAGGCATCACTAGTACCCTGATCGAATCCTTGGATAGCGCGCTCATAGCTCTGGTTTTGAACTTCGCTATCATCTTGTGAAAGCACGCCGTCACCCGAGGCCTGTTTCATACGGCTCACGGTGAAGTTCACTACCTGCGCTAAATTCTCCAGCTCCGGAAACTTGTAGTCGCACGCGATATTGACGTTATCCCCCTTCAAGGCCGCATCCAGCTGGTCATTGAGCTGTACAATGGGGTGAGAAATCATTTTCGTAATCATGTAGAAACCAACGATGACGAGAAGAATCGCAAAGAGCACGGCTCGAACCAGCGGCTCATAGACCGCGTGGATACCACGAGGGATTTCAAAATCAGCGATGACAATAGCGGACAACTCCGGCGCGTTCGTATCCTTGGAGTAAAGCGAAATGGGCTGGGCCACTACGTAAACCCCATCGCCTTTTTCAATGTCCACAAGCTCCTTGTTGTTGCGCTTGATGTCCTCGATGGCGAGTAGGTACCGCGGATCGGTAATCGATTTATTGAGCAGCTTGGTCGGGGCAATGATGGTATTGGCGCGCGGATCGACAATAGCGACCGCCAGCATCCCGACTTCGCTCTCGCCAGCCGCGACCGAAAGCTTGGTGAAATCCCCAGTCTTGCTGAGAACCCGGTAATTCTCTCTCACCACCTGGCTGATAACGGTGTGGGCGCGCTTTAAGGCCTCACGCGTGGCTATTTCCTGCCCCCACGGCAGTACAGAAAACACCGTGGCCGCAACGGCAAAGAGAAATCCCACCCCCAGGATAATCACCATCAGCATGCGCCAGTCGACAGACTTCATGACGCCGTAAAAAGGTGAAAGCACCTTTTCGTCCATCAGAAGCATCAACTTTTCCTGGGGTGTAAATTCGGGTGCCGGCGTTTCGGGTACGGCCGCCTGAAAAGCGTCTGCAATGGGCTGCGCCTGAAAAGCCGCGGCGCCATCCATGCCGAATTCCATTTCTGGCATCGCGGGCGTATTGGCGGACTCACTGGCCCCCTGAGGCGATACCTTGGACCGCGCGTTGCCCAATCGAATGTGGTAGTCGGCAATCACGACGTCATCCCCGGACCGGATGCGCTGTTTGCGCACCAAAACCCCGTTCACGAAAACGCCGTTGGAAGAACCCAAATCCACGATGGCGGCCTTGTTGCCTTTCACGACAATTAGCGCATGCTGCTTTGAAATCTGCGGCGATGGAAGCACGAGATCGCAATCCTTGGCCCGGCCCACCTTGTGGGACCCTTCGGCCAATTCGCGTACGTCGACTACGCGGCCTCCTTTTAGAATCTCAAACTTCAAGCCCACACTCCGTCACAAATCAGTTTCACGCCTTCTTGCAAATCAAGTGCGGCGACGCGGTTCGCCTGCATCTCGATGACGTGCTTCACGCCTTTTCGAGGAAGCAGCATTCGCCAGGGTTTCATGGCCCGCACCACGCTGATGATCTTTCCGTCTTCCCCCACCAGAATCACGTCGATGGGAAAGCGCATGAAAAAAGTATGAATGGAGTTGCAACGCGGAAAGCAGATCGCTTCATTCTGCGGAATGGAACTTCGGCCCATGAGCCCGAGAAAGCGGCTCATATAGGATTCCGCGATAAAGCACTCCGGAATCAACGTCCCCTTGTCATTTTGTAGCGCTACTTTGCGCATTACTTCACTCCCAAGAAACCTAAAATCACCGGTCCGAAAATCATGATGAACACCGCCGGCATGATGAAGAAAATCAGAGGAAACAAAAGCTTCTGCGAGGCCGCCGCACCTTTTTTCTCCGCTTCAACGAAACGTTTGGTGCGAATGAGATCGGACTGCACACGCAACACCCCACCGATACTGCTACCCATCTGATCCGCGGTCACCAGCACCGCAACGAGCGAGTTGATCTGGGTGAGATCGATACGCCAGGCCATGTTGCGCAAGGAATCCGCACGAGTCGTACCCAACTGGATTTCCTGCAAGGTACGCTCGACTTCTTGAACGAGCGGGCCGGGCCGGGTTTTCTCCACCACTTTCTGGAGCGCTCCGATGAAGTCCAGACCAGCTTCTGTAGAAAGGGTGAGCAGATCGATCACAAAAGGAAGCTGTAGCGAAATCTCAATGTGGCGGCGTTTCTTGCAACCGCTCACCCAGGCACCGGGATAGACGAAACCAACCAGCATCATCCCGATGAGCATCCACCACGGAATGGTCGTCCCGTTCGCGAGCATGTAAGCGTAAAAGAAAAGTGGGGCGATAAAGCCCAGGAAAATTTTGAAGGCGAGCAGGTCTTCCACATCCAGCTCTTCTTCCAAGCCTGCGGAGATGATGAGCCGCTTGGTTTTCTTGCGCCAGTTCTCGGCCTTGATTTTTGAGGAGTAAGGCATGACCACGGCGCGGTAGATCGGGCGGCAGATCTTCAGCAAAGCAGACGAACTGCTCTTGCGCTGCTGCTCCAAACGCTTGGCCGCCGAGGCTTCGAGCTCACCTGAGAATAGGTGCCACCCAATATAAAAGGCGGTGGCTCCCATCAGAGCGATGCCGACGTAAGCTAACAAGTTTCCCCTCCCATGAACGAGATCTGGGCACACTAGTGCCGCAGTGAGTTATTCCGGATAACTAATCGGAGAAATCTGTAGAAAACTTGAAGGCTTAACCCACCGCGTACGAACCCATGTCTTAGCTCAATTATACCACGGAGCGTCATTCTGGGACCACCGCAAAGAGGGTCCAAACACGACTTTTACACAAATAATTTCAAATATTTACATCTTATGCTTTCCAACAGGGGCCCACTAGGTGTTACCATTTAAGAAAGGTTACCGATTTTCGGGCCTTGGGCTAAATGCCCGCGAAAGGGGGTGGTACTATGTCAAGTTCTCATAGTACGGAGGTGACCCTGCCGTAGGCAGACCTTCGATTTGGAGAGCTCCCTTACCGGGGAGCTCTCTTTTTTTTTGCCCGCCCGTTTCAGCCCGCTCCACCAAAACCGCATGCAAGGCCGCGGTCACAGGCTCTTTAAACTCACTCGGAATCGCAGCGACCACCGACAAGGTATTGAGGCACACGAAGTGGCAAGGGGCGCCAGCGTCCGCCAGCACCTTAATAAACCGCGAAAGCACCCAAGCACACCCGTGGATACCGTCTCCGATCGCCGAGACGAGGGCGACCGGTCCGAGACTCTCCTCGACCGGTACTACCGCTTCCACCTGCGTGGTCTTTTCGGGCTCACACAAAAAGCGAACTTCAGAATCGGTAAAACTAAAAAGCGAAGCGGAAAGTGCACCGACGAAAGTCGCTCGGACAAAGTACGCAAATCCATTTGGGTCCGGTAGAGCGTGTAGCCGTCCTTCGATCCGATCCCCGAATGCGGGTGCGCTCCATCGCGCCCTCTTCCTCATCGAGTGAGGCGACCAGCTGTGTGCCCGCCGCCGCCGGATCGGCACTCGGTGCGATGCGGACATTGACGTTGTAGCGCTTAGCCAAATCGATGCTGCGCGGGTGCATCTTCGCCCCCAGACTCGCAAACTCCAGAGCTTCTTCGTAGGTACAGGTACGCAACAACTCGGCGTTGTCGACGATATTGGGATCAGCGGAGTAAAGCCCCTCCACATCGGTGAGGATTTCGCAGTGATCGGCACCGAGTGCCGCCGCCAAGGCCACCGCTGTGGTGTCCGAGCCCCCCCGTCCTAGGGTCGTCACTTCCTTGTCGCGGCTGACCCCTTGGAAGCCGGCTACAATCACCACCTTGTCTTTCTCAAGCTCGCTACGGATGCGATCGGGGCGGACTTCAACGATCTTCGCGTCCGTGTGAACGTTGTCGGTGACAATGCCACACTGGGATCCTGTAAAGGAAATGGCGGGCACCCCCTCTTCGTGCAAAGCCATCGCAAGCAGCGCCATGGAGACACGCTCACCTGTGGTGAGCAGCATGTCCATCTCACGTTGGGGGGCAAAACCGACCGTCGTCTTGGCGAGCGCGATGAGGTTATTCGTCATCTTGCCCATTGCAGATACGACAACGACCAGCTGGTTGCCGGCGCGCTTCACCTCGGCGATGCGTTTGGCAGCCGATCGGATATGCTCCGGCGTCGCTAAACTCGTCCCGCCGTATTTTTGGATGATAAGCATCGTGGGACTCACGATTACCTTTTGGGGCAAAGAAAGTAAAGAATAGCCCCCTAAGTGTTCAATTTATGAAGCTATTTTGGCTAACTCGCTTAGGCCTGATCTTTGGCGCGCTGCCAGAGATTCTCCAGCGTCTCTAGGTCTACCCCATCGAATTTTTTCCCGTCGGCGGCAAGCGAGTCTTCCACGTGCTGCAAGCGCCGGGCAAATTTTTTGCAGGCACCGCGCAGACTCGCTTCGGCGTCGAGCTTCAGGTGGCGGCCGAGCTGGGCCAGACTGAAGAGCAGATCCCCAAACTCTTCCTCAACAGCCGACTTGTCCTTTTCGGCCATCGCCTCCGAAAGTTCGCCCACTTCCTCGCGGACCTTGGAAAAGACCCCCTCTACATCGGGCCAATCAAAACCTGCCGTCGCCGCTCGATACCCATACTTGTGAGCCAGCAACAAACCGGGCAGCGCTTTGGGGATTCCATCCAGAAGCTTGCGCTCGGGTTTTTCTTTTTGTTTGAGCTTCACCCAATTGGCCTTCACCTCGGCGTCGTCTTTGACCTCGACCTCCCCGTAAACGTGCGGGTGACGGGCAATCATCTTGTCCGCAACGGCCTTGGAGACCGACTCCATGTCAAAACCGGCGGCTCCCTGCTCCGAAGCGATTTCGGCGTGAAGGGCGATCTGCAGCAGTAAGTCGCCCAGCTCTTCCTCCAGCACCTTCAAGTCTCCGGCATCGATGGCTTCCAGGCACTCGTAAGTCTCCTCGACAAGATAGGGGGCCAGACTTTGGTGCGTCTGCTTCTTGTCCCACGGGCACTTCTCGCGAAGCTCCGAGACGACTTGGATAAAACGGGCGGTTTCAGGCAAAGCTTTGTTTTCCATCCGGGTATACAAGAATTTTTTACCGGACACTGTCAAGCCTTGCAGTTGTGCGGCTCTGCTCCTTAAACTCAATTTGCAACTGGGGTGATGAATCTTACGAAAGATCAAGGGGATATAAATAGCTCTAGATCTGATTCGCCGACGATGCTAAGTAACCGATGTTATTCATGCTAGGGTTCAGCGATCAAAAAACTAAAAAACATCTTTTCAACTTATCGGAGCAAGGAGAGCAAGACTATGGTCACACTCGGGGAATATATATGGATGGACGGGGCGAGCCCCACGCAGAAGCTGCGTTCCAAGACGCGGGTTCTCAACCTCGCCGATCCTAAGAAAGTCACTCTGCAGAGTTTTCCTGAGTGGGGTTTCGATGGATCTTCCACCTACCAAGCGGATGGACACAAGTCCGATCTGACGCTGATTCCGGTGACCTTTGTGAAAGACCCTATCCGCGGCGAAGGCAGCTACCTTGTCATGTGCGAGGTCATGAATCCCGACGGGACGACACCGCACCCGTCCAACACCCGCGCCGAACTCCGTCGCGTGTTGGATGCAGGCGCCGCCAAAGAAGAACCCTGGTTCGGTTTCGAGCAGGAGTACACCCTGTTCCGCGGTCGCTCACCGCTCGGCTGGCCCGATGGTGGGTACCCGGCGCCGCAAGGTCCGTTCTACTGCGGTGTGGGCTCGGACGAAGTCTTCGGACGCGACCTAGTGGAAGACCACGCACGCGCCTGCGTGGAAGCCGGTCTCATGGTGTTTGGTATCAACGCTGAAGTGATGCCCGGCCAATGGGAATACCAAGTCGGCTACCGGAACCGCGACAACGAATCCGCGGATCCTTTGACCGTTGCCGATCACAACTGGATTTGCCGCTGGCTGCTTTACCGTCTTGGCGAGAAATACGGCGTCACGGCAACTTTGCATCCCAAACCAGTCCGCGGTGACTGGAACGGTGCTGGCCAACACACAAACTTCTCCACCAAGTCGATGCGCAACACGGCCGGTGGGATCGCGGCGATTGAAAAAGCTATTGCACTTCTTGAGAAGAAACACGCCGAACATATTGCTGTGTATGGTCATGGTTTGGCTGAACGCCTAACGGGCAAGCACGAAACCTGCAGCATCAACGAATTCCGCAGTGGTGTCAGTGATCGTGGCGCTTCCATTCGTATCCCCGCACACGTTTCCAAAAACGGTGGCGGTTACCTGGAAGACCGACGCCCAGGTGCGAACGCCGATCCTTATGTGGTCGCGGCACGCATCCTGAAAACGATCTGCGAGATCGTTTAAGTCTGAGTTTGGTGGCGATTGACTTTCCTCCGCACGCGGAGGAAAGTCAGCGCCATGCAGACATTCAAATCTTTTCTTTCTCTCTTCTTATTTTTTTGCGTCCTCCCAACAACATCAAACGCCGCTTTCGTCTCCAAGAAACGGCCACTGGACGCCTTACACTACCGCTTGGAATTCGCGATCGATCCGGCAACGAACCCGGATGAGCTGCGCGCCGAAACCCAGGTGAGACTCCGACTCACCGCACCAGCCAAGTCCGTCACGTTGGACGCCAAAGGCCTGAAGATTCATAAAACCCAGCTGCTCCAGTCCAAAGGCTGGCGCACGGTGAAGCATTCCCACGCGAATGATGAACTCACCTTCTTCCTCCCCACCCGCTACAAGAAGGGCGCCACGCTGAATCTGAAAGTCGACTACACCG
This sequence comes from Bdellovibrionota bacterium, assembly GCA_041391485.1. GTDB lineage: Bacteria > Bdellovibrionota > FAC87 > UBA2466 > JACKAF01 > JACKAF01. The sequence continues at coordinate 40,245 of JAWKNY010000002.1, forward strand.
CTCCCATTCAAACCAAAACTCATTTTGGACTTTTTAAGGTGACGGATCCGGATGAACCCAAACGCGGTCCACTTCTTTTTACCCAAATGGAATCTCTGGGAGCGCGAGAAGTTTTCCCGTGCAACGATGAACCTCAGGACAAAGCCACCACCGAAATCCACGCGAGCGTACCGGCCCGTTACGAAGTGATTTCAAACGGCCGCCAAACCCGCAACAAAACTTTCAAAAGAAAGGGAGCTACCTGGAAACAAGTTCACTGGCTTCAGGATAAGCCGCACTCTACTTACCTTGTCACACTGACCATCGGAGATTTCTCTCATGTCGTCGCGCAGGCAGCTCGCCCACAAATCGACTTTTGGGTGGGGAAAACAAAAACCAAGCAGGTGGCTTTTGTCGCAAACGCTACCACGAAGATGGTCGCCTACATGGAAGACTACCTTGGCGTGAAGTACCCATGGAATAAGTACTCCACCATCGGCCTGCCTACCTTCTTTTGGGGCGGGATGGAAAACACGTCAGCCACCAATATCAATCAGGAACGCCTGGTACTCAACGATCCGGATTCCGAGTTTGAGAAGAACGGGATTGTCGGACTTGCCGCACACGAGCTGGCCCACCAATGGTTTGGAGACTACGTCACCATGAAGTGGTGGGACGATTTGTGGCTGAATGAGTCTTTTGCCAGTTACCTCGGGACAAAAGCCACCAAGCACATCTACCCAAATGAAGAGCACGACATTGATCTCGTGACCTACACCTGGGACGCTTACTTCAGACAAGAGGACGGCCCCCGGAGCCACCCGATCGTAAACCAGGAACTTCAAGATCCGGCCGACGCCTTTGATACCATCAGCTACACAAAAGGTGAGAATGTGCTGCGCATGCTTGCCTATTACGTTGGCGAGAATAACTTCCGCGCCGGGCTTAAGCGTTACCTGCGCAACCACGCGCTGGGCAATGCGACCTACAAAGACTTCTTCAATGCGGTAGCCGCCGCTTCACAAAAGAACCTTGATAGCTTCCGGGATAGCTGGCTCTTGCAGCGTGGGTACCCGGTTATCCGGTACGAATCGGAATGGGATTCTAGCAACAAAACGCTTTCACTCACCATCGAACAGTCCTCCAATCACTCGGGCGACAAAAGCCTTTTTGATTTCCTGCTACCCGTGACCATTCATCGCAAAGGGGTTTATGCGAAGGAGTTGGCACTTGCCATCACCAAACAAAAGCAGACTTTCACCGAAAAATTGGAGCAAGAACCTGAATGGGTTTCCGTGAATCCGGGCGGGGTCGTCCTGGCCAAGGTCTTACCCGATGGGATTTCCAAGGACACCCTCACCGCCCAAGCGCTTTCAGATCCGGATCCCATCATTCGCGTGTGGGCAAACTTCCGCAGGGTTTCCGACGGGCTGAACGACGGCAACCTTTCTTCGGCTGAACAGGAACATCTGTTGAAAGCATTGGAAAACGATCCCTCTCCTTATGTGCGGCTGGCTCTGCTCGACGCCATTCAAAAGTCAAAAGGACGCTGGCTACCCGAGCAGTTGGGGGAGCGCTTGTTCGTCCTGACACAAACAAGCCTCAAACCCGATTTCGCAAAGACGCCTCTCTTTCAGAAAGATCCGCATGGGTGGCGTCAGTACCGCGCTCAGCTACTGGGAACACTGGGTAAGGTGAAGTCGGAGAAGGTCAGCAAATTTCTCACACTCACGATTCAAAACCCTATCCTGCCGCTCGACGATCTGCGCACCACGGCCACAGCCGTTGCCAGTATCGGGGATATCCGCAGTGGAGAGATCTTGCGAGCCGGAATCAAAACCCATCAGGACCGCGGCTACCGTTACACCTACTGGCTGCAATTCGCGTTTGGTGCTTATGAGAACCCGCGAGCCGCCGCTGAAATCCAGTTGCTCACGCGCACTGGGGGGCCCGATCTGATTGGCCGCATCCCTTGGCTTATCCGCAATAACGAAACGTTGCGAAACTCTTCGGAGTGGGCAAAGTTCTTGTCTATCTTTCTAGTGGAAGATGATCAGTTCAGTGACGATGTGAAAACGCGCCTTCTCTCCACGGTGGAAGATGTCAAAAATTCATCCGTGGAAAAGATGTTGAAGGACGTGATTAAGAACGCAGAATCGAAGCGAGTAAAAGAATCCTGCAAAAAGATTCTGGGGAAGAACTTCGGTTAGGTTACGCGTCTTTTTTGAGGGCAGCGAGTTTTAGCATCACAAAATCCGTGATACCCGCGGTGTAGATAACCTTTTTCAGAATTTTGAATTCCAGGTTCTTATCCGCTTGCATGACGATCATTCCCGAGAAGGAGTGGGTGTCACTGCGCTTCTCAATGTACTGAGAGCGTTTCTTGTGCTGTTGCAGAGCTTGGGCCAAACGCACGATGGTCACGTTGTCCCGGTAGAGGTGTTCCCGGGGGATGTCCCCGTTCACCACTGGCACCAGTTCCACACCGTCGAGAAGCACGGCCGTCTGCGTAACCACCAGATGCAACGAGGAATCCGGAGGCGGCGCAACCGTTGTGGACTGAGGTAAACTCAATCCTTCTGAAACGTTAAACGTTGTTTGAACAGTGGAGTAGTTTTTCAGAAGGAAAAACAGGATCGTCGTCAGAATGTCCAACATGCTGGTCAAAGCCAGACCTGACGGCGTCACAAAGCGTTTGCGGGATTTGGCGGTGACTTTCTTTCTCTTGCCTAACATCACACGCCTCCCAGAGAAACATCGGAAAATAATCGGTTGAACTGCTGGCTCTCGGGCCGACCGGCGATATCCGGCGGTACATCTTTGAAGCCGGGATCCCCTTTGATGTATTCGCGGGCGGCGTCCATGGTGCGGATAATCGTGTCGTAGTTGACGTCGTCGCCCGGGATCAAAGTGATGTCGTGTTCTTTCTGGTTGCGCTGGTGCAGGCCCACGAGAAACTTGTGCAGATCCTCGAACGGGTAGTCATTCCCCACTCGTCCTAGGACGCGGGAGGAGCCAGCACTGGACTGGACCTGAAAGCCATCGGCACGGATGCGGATAATGACCTCGAGCTTAGGATCTTGCTCTTTGGCCATGCGCACTTCCTCGGCCGTCGAAGCAATCTTCGGCAGAGGCGCATCAATAATGACTACAGGAATGACGTTGGCAAAAAGGAGCAAGAAGAACATCAAGTTGGTGATGATGTCCATCATGGATGTGAGGTTTAACTCATCATCCGCTCGCATCCTATTTGTACGTTCACTAGGCTTACGCACAGAATCCCTCTGAAAGCACTATTCGTTAATAGCTTCGTCGTCTTCCGCACCCGAACGTCCAACCTTTTGAGCAGCACTGAGCAGGTTGACGAGCTTCACAGAGTACTGGTCGATGTCCGAGATAATGGAGTTGATCTTGGACTGAACGATCGTGTGAACAAAAAGCGTAGGCACCGCGACCATCAGACCGAACAGCGTGGTGTGCATCGCGACTGAAATCGCGCTCTGCAGGTACTGTTGGCGTTGGACCGCGTCCACTCCGGAGTCGCCTGATTTGAAGGCGACCACAAGACCGGCGATGGTTCCCATCAAACCGAGCAAGGTGGAGAGGTTGGCGAGCGTCGGCAAATATAAGGAGCGAGCTTCCAGCTTAGGAAGCGCTTCCAGCGTCGCCTCATCGATCGCGTTCTGAATGTCCAGGGCACCGTCTTTGGCTCTGGTCAATCCGCTCTTGAGCACTCGGGGCAACAAGGCTTCTGCCCGGCTGTTGCACAAGCTGATCGCGCGGTCGATGTTGTCGCTCAGAATGTACTTCTTGAGCTTGGCCATGAACGCGCGGCTGTTGATGGAATAGTGGAACTGGATTTTCACCCAACGTTCCACGGCGATTCCCGCTGCGACAACGCCGAGGAAAGCGATAGGGAACATGAGAGGGCTCCACCATCTCTAAAAAAAGCTCCAATCTCAGAGAGCACGGACATGACATCCTCCTAAAAGAGTCTATTCACCCTAAAAAAACCGGTGCGCCGGTGTTTGGGTTTACGCATATTTATCGGCAGCGAGCGGAAGGAGGTTAAGCACAAGCTTAGAGAATGAGGGAGGCTAGTTAAGACATTGGAATAGCTAACTAAAACAGAACGAACAGACCGCTCGCGTAGCGCAGCGAGATCGGGTTCTGCGAGTAAGTGAATTGTTGCAGAGTCGCCCCACCTTTATAGGTGTGGGCTGGAAGGTTCATGTAGTACCCGGCGACTTCTAGACGCAGTCCGGCACGGGCACCGAAGTAAAATTCTACGCCCGCCGCCAGCTCGCCCGTCAGCACCCTATCGATCCTCAAGTCCTGAGCGGTCGCGTTATAGTCGTAGGTCGATTTACGCTCGACATAGGAGAGCCCAACGCCCACCCCAAGGAACGGCACCACATCACCGCGGGAGAAGCGGTACCGCACTCCCACCACGCCAGGTACCGCCGTTACATCCACAATGTGGTATTGCACGTTGTTCGCAATCTCTTGCTCGCGCTCGGTTCTGAAGGTGTGGTACCCGATGCGCGCAAAAAGCTGCCAGCGATAAAAAAGGCTGAGCGTGAATTCCAGTTCTATATTGAAGAAGGCGGCATAGTGCATCGCTTCATCCGCGAGGGCCGGAGACCCGCCGGAGCTGCGCACAAAAGAAGAAAGCGGCAGCAAGGTAGCGAGCAAGACGTTCACGCCAAAATCGGTATCGCGTGCTTCGTTTTCTACAAACTGATCTCGTCGGTAGTTGCCAAAAAGCCCCTTGAAATCTCGTTTTGCGAAGCTTTCCGTGGGAAACGCGAGAAGAAGAAGAAGAAAGACGATACAACACTGGATGTCAAAACGCCGTAAGCGCATAGCAAAATTATATCAGAGGGGCCGGGATTGCGCCCGGCAATTAGGACCGCACTTAGGCGGGGAAAAGAGTCAGATCATCGCCCACGTTCACCTTGAGGTGATCCCAAGCCGAGTTTTTTGCACACGCGATCTCCCAGAAGCCGTGAGAGCCGCGGATGATCGCAAATTTTCCTTCTTCGATGCTGAGGTAGTTCTCGACGGATTTCAGCTTCTCCAGACGGTGGTTGATCTGCAACTCGGCGCGCTTGGCGTTTCCGTGCGGGATGTTGGTAATGATGTTCCCGAAATGATCCTGGCTGATGACGTGCCCACGTTGAACACCATCCAACTCGCGGCACATCGGAAATCCGTCTCCTTTAATTTTGGTGAGTTTCTTCAGCCGCGGTTTTCGATCGCGGAGGAGTTTGACCACGAACGGGGCAAAAAGATCCCGCCCGTGAAAGGTGTGGGACGAAAGGCCCTTATCCGCCGGGATCTCATAGTAGCTGGCCTTCTTCCCTTCCCGTCGCTCACAATCGCCCACGGCCCAGGAGAGAAGCCCATTGTCCGGACCCACGAAGTGGTACTTTCGGGTGCGCACATAAATGCTCCGGCGCTTGGTTCCCACCCCCGGATCCACCACCGCTAGGTGGATGGTGTCCTTAGGAAAATAGCCGTAGGAACGGAAAAGCTGGAAAGCCCCGCGATTTACGTCAAATGGAGGGATGGAATGGGTGATGTCCACCATGCGCACCGAGGCGCCTGCAGACAGCAGGACGGCTTTAACTTCGGACACATAGCTGTCCTGCGTACCGAAGTCCGTTAATGGTGTGACGACCTTTCCCATAGAATCCTGTATTTTGATTGATTTGTACCAACTTGTGAATAGAATTCAACGCTGTGTTTTATTTCGGAAAATCTCTTCAGGCGGCGGCTCTGGCAGTCACCGCACTGGCGCTGTACGTGGGCCTCACCGAGGTCGAAATCAAAAAGGAACTGACGATGCTGGTTTTCGGGATCGCGCTGTTCCTGGTAGGAAGGTCCGCTGAGAAACGTGGGAGTCGCTGATGGCAGGACATAATAAGTGGAGCAAAGTTAAGCACATCAAGGGTGCCGCCGATGCCAAAAAAGGCAAAGTTTTCACCAAGCTCGTCAAGGAGCTGATGGTCGCTGCGCGAACTGGCGGTGGAGATCCGGATGCCAACGCGCGACTGCGGGCGGCCATCGTGGCAGCAAAAGCGGCCTCCATGCCCAAAGACAACATTGAACGCGCCATCAAAAAAGGCACCGGCGAAGTCCAAGATGGAAGCTCCATCGAAGAAGCGGCATACGAAGCTTATGCGCCTGGTGGTGTGGCGGTGATCGTCGAAGCAGCCACGGACAACAAGAACCGAACGGTCGCGGACTTGCGTAATCTATTCAAGAACAACGGCGGCAATTTGGCTGAGACCGGAAGTGTCGCGTGGATGTTTCAGCAGTGCGGGCTTTTGGTGTTCGACGGCTCCAAGTATTCCGAAGACAAGGTGATGGAAGTGGCACTGGAAGCGGGAGCGCAGGACGTGAACGCTTCGGACGGCAGCATCGAAGTCACCACGGACACGACTGAGATATATAAGGTAAAAGAAGTTTTCGATAATGTCGGCATGCACCCGGAGTCGGCGGAACTCTCTTTCGTACCCAAAAACAAAGTAAAGGTGGAAGATAAAGAGACCGCCCAAAAGCTTCTGAAGCTTTTGGAACTCGTTGAAGATCACGAGGACGTGCAAAAAATCCACGCCAACTTCGAAATGGACGACTCCTTCTTCGAATAGGTACCACGTTCCTTTTTTGACATCCCTGTGGATAACTAGTTCACAGTTTTTCAAAACAATCCACAGTTGTGTAAAAAAAGGAACGTGGTACCTTGAATGGATGAAGCGTGTTTTGGGTATTGATCCGGGTTCGCACCGCCTAGGTGTGGGTTGCCTGGTGCAATCGGGGCAAACCATCCGGCTACTGGCCGCCGAAGTTATCGAAGCACCGCGCAAAGAAAGCTTGTACCCAAGATTGGGCGTCATCCAGGCCCGCTTAATCGAATTTATCGATCAATGGAAACCACACGAAGCCGCGATCGAAGATCTCTTTCAGCACCGAAATGCACGCTCCGCCTTCCACCTCGGGATGGCACGGGGCATCGCGGTTGCGGCTTGCCTGGAGCGCAAAATTCATATTTATGAGTATGCACCGGCCAAAATTAAATCGATGGTGGCCGGCAGTGGTAGGGCCGACAAAGAACAAGTGAAAAAGATGACGGAAATGCAACTGGGACACCGTCTGGACCTGGGCTACGACGCCACGGACGCGATTGCGGCCGCCCTCTGTCATGTGGTGAGCCCGCGCCTGGATCGAATGGGAATCGTATGATCGGATTTCTCCAAGGAAAATTGCTCTCCAAAAACCCTGAAAACCTACAATGCGTGGTACTCGCTGAGAATGTGGGCTACGAGCTTACGCTCCACAAAAAACTCTTTCTCAGTCTGGTTCCGGATTCCGACGTGGCTCTTTTTGTTCACACGCACATGAAGGAAAGCGTGTTTGCTTTCTATGGATTTGGCTCCGAAGAAGAAAAACAGTTTTTTAGAGTGCTCCTCAGCGTTTCGGGCCTCGGACCCAAGAGCGCGCTGTCACTGATTAGCGAGCACGGGGCCCAAACCCTGGCCCAACTTATTCTGCAAAAAAACTCAGCCGAGATCTCGCGGGCACCTGGCATCGGTAAGAAAACCGCCGAACGCATTGTGCTTGAACTCAGAACCAAGGTAGAAAAGCTGGCCTGGCTCAGCAAGATTCAAGACAGCATCATGCCGAGCGCCGAGGGCGAAGAGCCCTCTTTGTCCCAAAGCTTGCGCGAAGATCTTTCCTTGGCTTTGGTCCATCTCGGTTACCAGCCCAATCAATTTAAACAAACCCTCGACAGTTTTTGTGAAAAAGAAGATTTGGAAAAAGTTAGTTTTGAAGCCGCCCTCAAGCGACTCTTGGCCGATCTATCGGGACGGATCGCGGGCAAACACTTGAGCAACTAATGGAAGATCAAGAAAGCCCACTACTAAGCTATAGACAGCAAGCCGAAGACGTGCGTACCGACAACTCGCTGCGCCCGCGCTTGCTGGGCGACTTCATCGGGCAAACCACGCTCAAAGACAAGCTGAAAATTTTCATCGATGCGGCCAAAGAACGCAAAGAGGCGATGGACCATCTTTTGCTGCACGGCCCACCGGGGCTTGGAAAAACTTCTTTGGCGCATGTGGTGGCCAAAGAGCTTGGCGTACAAGTCGTGTCCACATCGGGCCCGGCGCTGGAAAAATCCGGCGATCTCGCCGCTATTCTGACCAACCTCAACCCTCATGACATCCTTTTTGTAGATGAGATTCACCGACTCAACCGAGTCGTCGAAGAGACACTTTACCCGGCGCTGGAGGATTTTCACCTCGACATCGTTTTAGGACAAGGTCCGAGCGCCCGCGTAATGAAGTTGAACCTGCCCCCTTTACGCTGATCGGTGCCACCACCCGAGCGGGTCAACTGACCTCACCCTTGATGGGCCGATTTGGCATCGTGTTTCGGCTGGACTATTACGCACCGGACGCGTTGCAAATGATCATTGTTCGGTCCGCGGGCATCTTGAAGTGTCACATTGAAATGGAAGGGGCGCTTGAGATCAGTAAACGCGCGCGGGGAACTCCGCGTATCGCAAACCGCCTGCTCCGGCGTGTTCGAGATTTTGCTCAAGTAAAAGCCAAAGGAGTCATTTCGCAAACGGTTGCGGCCCAAGCTTTGGATATGCTGGATGTCGATCACAAGGGTCTCGATCACATGGATCGCCAGTTGCTGCGCACTATTGTTGAAAAGTTTGACGGTGGGCCGGTGGGGATTGAAACTCTGGCGTCGGCATTAAGCGAAGAGCGATCGACGCTGGAAGATGTTTACGAACCGTACCTCATACAAAACGGGTTCATCAACCGCACAAACCGCGGGCGTGTTGCCACAGCACTCGCTTACGCGCATCTGGGCATCGCTGCTCCCGATGGCAAAAAGACTGATAGCCAACTAGCCATCTTCTAAGACTCATCCAGATTGAGTAAAAACCCGGTCCCGACCCACTTGTCGGCTCACTCGCTTACGCAGAATCCAGACTTCAGCAATCATGTGAATCACAAAGCTAGCCGTAAAGCCGACCCCTTTTAACAGGGCCCAGTCGCGAGTGCTCCAGAAGAGAGCGGCGTAGACGGCGAGCGCTGTATGCAGAAAAAGAAAAAACTCAAACGCCAGGTGAGCCCGTTGAAACGACTCTTAAATACGGGGGCGAGTTCGGTGGGCAAGCGCGAAAACATTCCCTGTTCTTTGGCCATTACCACTAGAAGAGGTTTTTCATCAGGCAAGAAATAGCGAGGACTGCGCCAAATACGCCTTCCAGCAGAGCCGGCTGTAACTTGAACCAGATCCCTTCCTGTGTGGCGATAGAGACTCCCCGAGCAAAAGGATCATCACGCCACCGCCCAAGGTAATCGGGCTTACTCGCTTTTGCTTTTTCCACTCAATCAGGATCTCACCGACGGCAAACACCATCCCCGCAACCACCCCCCAGAGAATACCGAAGTATTCCTCTACGATGGTGAACGCGATAACAGGGACAACACCGCCTAGGATTAAAGAGCGGATCGGTTTTGGAGAGGGTTCACTCAAACCAATTTATTTTGAATAGCGTAGTGAATCAGTTCGGCATTATTCCGCAAATGCATCTTCTCTAAAATGCGTGTTCGGTAAGTGCTTACTGTCTTAACGCTGAGTCCAAGCTCGGTGGCTATCTGACCGGCGGTTTTCCCAGATGCCAGATTCGTCAGCACCTGGAACTCGCGATCGGAAAGAGTTTCGTGCAAAGGCCGAGCCCCGTGATCGCCGATATCGAGTACAAGCTTTTCAGCAAGCGAGTGGCTCACGTACTTGCCCCCCGACGTCACTTTTTCAATGGCGCTCACGAGCATCGCCGGCGCCGAATCCTTTGTGAGGTAACCGCTCGCTCCTGCCTTGAAGACTCTTAGCGCGTACTGCTCTTCGGCGTGCATGGTCAGGACCAAAACCGGCAATTGCGGGTTGGTTTTCTTGAGTTCCTTAAGGACGTCCAAACCAGAACGATCGGGGAGCGAGATATCCAAAACCACCATGTCGTATTCATTCTGGGCCACGAGATCCAACAATCCCTGACCCGTTTCCGCCTCGCCCGTCACATGGATGTCGGAGGCCGACAAAATCTGTTTGAACCCTTCGCGTACAATCGCGTGATCATCTGCAACCGCTATATTGATCATGTTTTCTTCCCTTTCTCCCTATCACAGCGGAACCTGGACACGAACCATGGTTCCGGTTGGCTCCCAGCGCTCGATCTGGACTAGACCCCCGACGTGTGCCACACGTTCCCGAATCCCTTTGAGCCCTAACGACTGCCGGCTAACGATCTGGTCCTCGGTAATCCCGATTCCATCGTCCCAGACCTCCAACACCCGATTCTCATCAATTTCTTCCAATACTACTTTTACAGAAGAAGCTTTAGCATGCCGCATGACGTTAGTCAGAGCTTCCTGCAACGCCCGGAAGAGCGTGACCGATGCATCCTGCTTTTCTAAAGCGGCATCTCCGATCCCGTTAACGAAGTCGCACTGAATTCCTGTGCGGTCTTGAAAATCTTTGACCTGCCATTCGATGGCAGCGGTCAGACCGAGATCGTCTAGCGCCCCAGGCCGCAAATCGGAAGAAATCTTGCGTACAGTCTTGATGGTAGAATCGATGATTTCATCCATCTTGCCAAGCTTTTCGTGCATCTCCTGCGTACCGGCGCCACGTGCGTTCAGCCAAGCAATGTCAAACTTCAGCGAAGTTAATATCTGTCCAAAAACATCATGGATTTCCCGCGCAATACGTGTGCGTTCCGCTTCCTGAACCGTCACGATTCTTTCATAAAGTGAACGCAGCTCATCGCGAGATTCCTTCAGCTGGCGGTTGGCAACTTGAAGCTCCAGGGTTCGCTCCGCTACGTGCGTCTCCATCCGGGCGTAGGCCTGTGCCAGCTCTTCCCGATTTTTCCGGCGCTCCGTATCGTCCGTGGAAATGATAGTAAAACCGCTAACCCGGCCATCTTTATAGATGGGACTGAGGCGACTGGTGTACCAGGAGCGCCCGCCGTCCGGATTGACTGCATAAGTGTCATAGTCGGCGGGCTTACCCGTCTTTGCGGAACGGGCAAAGACTCGTTCCACACTCGGGCGTTCGGAAGGGTTCACGTAATCGAAAATCGAAGTCCCCGCGATTTCTTCGCGGGTTTTAGGCGGTAGAGAATGGTTGATGTAACGGATCTTGAAATCCAAGTCGACATTCATGATGAAGTCCGGCGCATTCTCCACAAGACTCCGCCACCGCTCTTCGGAGTGCCGAAGAGCTTCCAAAGCGCGCGTGCGGTGGGTAACGTCATCGAAAACCACGATCCCGCCGCGTACGCGGCCGTCCGCAGCTTTCAATGGGCGGGCGGAAACCTCGATGTGCACACCTTCGGGCCGTTCGGGGTTGCGGACGAACATCTGAAATTCATCCACCGTCTCACCCCGAAGCGCCCGCACCATAGGAATGCCATCTGCCGGAATCGGGGTTTTCTCGTCAGGCTTAAAGAGGCCGTAGGCTCTCTGCCAGTCCTCCGGCCCACCCGCCACGGTTCCCATCCCCAAGATCTCCTCTGCCGTAGAATTGAAAACGAGGAGATTGAAATCCGTATCCGCGATCGCTACCCCTTCAGAAAGATTTTGTAGTATCAGCTCTAGGAGGGCATCATCCCCGGTACCCGAAAGCCCCAGGCGCTGTTTTAAGACACTAATTTCAGAATGAATGGAATTCACGTTCTAACTACATCAATACCACTAAGATTTCTCTAAAACCATCCGCACACAGACTTATTGCTTCAAGATCATGCCAAGACGCTCCGCCTCGATCCCATCGAACGGAAGGAGGGAGTGTTTATCGTAGAGGGCCCCTCTAAGATCGGCGCCGGTAAATAAGCACTTTCGGGCGTAAACTCCGGAAAGATCGGCACCGCACAGCTCCGCCCCCGACAAGTTGGCGCCATCCAAGAGAACCGAGGCACAGCGGGCACGGTTCAGCTTTGCCCCTTTCAGACTACATAAGGTGAGATCGGCCCCTGCGAGCAGGGCTCCCTGGAGATCGACGAAGTCCAGTTGAGTCCTCGAAAGCTTGGCCCCGCTCAGGTCCCAAGCGCAAAGATCGGCGTCGACTAAGGAAACACCTGCTTTAATAGCAGCTTCTACGCACTCCACCGCGCTATAAGGACGAGAACACGAAAATAAAAGCACCCCGACTCGAGAACGAATCTCCAAACGGGACCTCCCGTTAAATTAGAAACACTATCAATGTAGGCTATTTCCTACTCGACCCTCAAGCTCTTTCTTACGAAAGTGCCTCTGGGCTTGTCAAGGCAAACTCAACTCATTGCATTTACTCGACGAGGCTGTCCGAAGCTTCTTGTATAAGAAAATCTTTTCAGCCAGAATGACTCCCGACTTTTTGCATCGGAGGAATTCTAAGAATGGCAAAACGGGTGTTCTTGCTTATCGTCGTCAACATTTTGGTAATTACGACGCTCACCGTGGTGCTCGCACTTTTTGGTGTCGGTAACTACATCACTCCTTATGGGCTGGACTACCAGTCCTTGTTCGCCTTTTGCGCGGTCTTCGGATTCGGGGGGGCCTTCATCTCGCTCGCCCTCTCGCGAGTGATGGCCAAAATGATGATGGGGGTTCATGTGATCGACCCCCACAACCCCCAAAGCGCTTTGGAGCGGGACCTGCTCCAGACCGTGTACCGGCTCGCTCAAAAGGCCGGCCTTTCCAAAATGCCGGAAGTCGGGATTTATGAAAGCCCCGAGGTAAACGCTTTTGCCACGGGCCCTTCCAAATCCAAAGCCCTGGTGGCGGTTTCCAGCGGACTCATACAAAGGATGGACAGCGCAGCGGTCGAAGGCGTCTTGGGACACGAGCTCGCGCACGTCGCCAACGGCGACATGGTGACGATGACGCTTCTTCAAGGGGTCATCAATACCTTTGTGATGTTCTTTGCTCGGGTGGCTGCCTGGGGAATTTCTCAAGCCCTTTCCGGAGACCGAGACCGCGATCGCGGCCCCAACCCTTTCGTCCACTATATTTGCGTCATTGTTTTCCAAATCGCGTTCAGTCTGCTCGGCGCTATCGTAGTGAACTACTTCTCGCGCGTACGCGAGTACCGAGCCGACAAGGGTGGCGCCAACGTTGCGGGACGGGAAAAGATGATCCACGCGTTGCAGTCTCTTAAGCGAGGTACGGAAACGCTGGGTGAGGACGATCACCCGTCGCTCGCCACCTTGAAGATTAGTGGGCGCGCCAAAGCCGCCATGGCTTTGTTTGCCACACACCCCTCTTTGGATGATAGGATTGCCGCTCTACAAGGAGCGGCCTAGTGGCGCAGCCCAAAACTGTATTGACTGGAGTCAAACCGACGGGGACCCCGCATATTGGGAATCTCATTGGTGCGATCCAGCCCGCGTTGAAGATGGCCAACGCAACGGCCGGGCAGTGTCTCTTTTTTATCGCCGATTACCACGCGCTCACCACCATCCACGATCCCAAGGAGATGCGTAGTCTCACCCGTGAAGTGGCAGCTACCTGGCTGGCATTTGGGCTCGATCCCAACAAAGTGCTTTTGTACCGGCAGTCGGATGTTCCGGAGGTCTTTGAGCTGAGCTGGGTGTTGAGTTGTTTTGCGGCCAAGGGACTTTTAAACCGCGCCCACGCGTACAAAGCTGCCGTCGACGTGAACGTCGAAAACGGCAAGGACCCGGACAAAGAAATCTTCATGGGTCTCTACTGTTATCCGGTACTGATGGCGGCTGACATCCTTTGCTTCGACGCGGACGAAGTACCGGTGGGAGAAGATCAGGTGCAGCACCTGGAGATCGCACGGGATATCGCGCAGAAATTCAACCACACTTACGGTGAGGTCCTGCGCATTCCCAAGGCAACCGTTCAAGAGGAGGGCGCCTATGTGCCCGGCCTGGATGGGCGCAAAATGAGTAAGAGTTACGGCAACACGATCCCGCTCTCGGCAGACAGCAAGCGCCTTCGAAAGCTCGTCATGAAAATCCAAACGGACTCCACCGCCCCCGAAGAGCCCAAGGATCCGGACAGTTCTTCTCTTTTTAGCCTCTACAAGCTGTTCGCAAAACCAGATCAGGTAGAGAGCCTACGCCAGCGCTACCGGACTGGGATCGGCTGGGGGGACGCTAAACAATTGTTGTTTGAGGCCATGGAGGCCGAGCTGGAAAAACCTCGCAAAATATACGAGGACTACCTCGCGAACCCCGATCAGATCGAAACCATCCTCGCCCAAGGGGCCCTCAGAGCCCGGGAAAAGGCCGCCGCCGTGATGGAGCGGGTGCGGCAGGCGACTGGAATCGCCAACCCTTGAAAATGACAGGGAATATCGATATCCTAAACCCCTTCCGATCGAGTGCAAGAATTGGTATATCGTAGGACCTTGTTAGTAGGAGGCGACATTTAGTGGAAGCCGAAGTGCTCAACGCGCCCCCAACGGCGGCTGACGCAAAAGTAGTGCTCGATTCAATTTTGAGCGGTAGCGCACGCCCCGACGTCCCGACTCTTCCCGAAGACTACCGAGTCCGGATTCCTAGTTTTGAAGGCCCCTTGGATTTGCTACTCCACCTCATCCGCAAGGAGCAGGTGGATATTTATGACATCCCGGTCACCAAGATCTGCCAAGCCTACTTGGAACACCTTCAGATCCTGCAGCAGTTCGACATCGATCTAGCAGGCGAGTTTATGGTGATGGCCGCGACTTTGACGTTCCTCAAGTCGCAGGTGCTCATCCCTAAAGAAGAGACTGAGGAAGAGGAAGAAGATCCGCGCCTTCCTTTGGTGGAACAGCTCCTGGAATACGAACGCTTCAAGAAAGCCGCCGTGGACCTGGACATGATGCCCTGGCTCCACCGCGATATCTACCCACGCCCGCTGGTGGCGATGGAGAAGTTTGTTCCCAAACACACACCCGAAGAAGCGCCGGTTGAGAACATCGAAACCTATGACCTGCTCGTCTGTTTGAAGACTTCGCTGGATAGGACGACGCGCAAGCCGCATGAAATTCATGATCAGGCGGCCAACCTTCGCGAGCGAGCCATGAAAATGGGATCGGTTTTACCGGACGAAGGCACGATGGAGTTTCGTCAGCTGTTACCGCGCGAACTTTCCACCGGTGAACTCGTGGTCAGTTTCCTCGCCGTGTTAGAGCTTGCGAAACTAAAGTTTATCAAGATTTTTCAATCCGAGATTTTTGGCCCCATCCAGTTGCAACGCGTGCGGCCCATGGAAGAACTGGATACCGGCCTGATGGATCAGTTTTAAGGGGTAGTCGATGGACAAGAATACACTAACCGGAGCTATTGAGTCGGTACTGTTCGCGGCTGAAAAGCCAGTGACCGTCAACAAGTTGCAAGAAGTGGTCGGGGAAGAAAACGCCACCTTACAAGAAATCGAAGAGTGCATCGCCTCCATCGAACAACGCTATCAGGACGAAGGTTGTGGTTTTGAGCTTCGTCCCGCCCAAGGCGGCTTTCAGTTCTGCACCAAAAAAGAGAACGCCCAGTGGGTTCGAAAGTTTTTGGAGTCCAAGCCATTCCGTCTCAGCCGATCGGCACTCGAAACGCTGGCTGTGATCGCTTACCGTCAGCCCATCACGCGCGCGGAAATTGATACCGTCCGCGGTATCGATAGCTCACACTTGCTGCGCACCCTGATTGAAAAGGGAATCGTAAAGATGGCGGGCAAGGCGGATCTCCCAGGCCGTCCTGTGCAATACGGCACCACTACCAAGTTTTTGGATCTCGTAGGCCTTAAGTCGGTAGGGGACTTACCCCCCCTATCTGAATTGCAGGAACTGGAAGGGGATACTCCCAAACGCGATCGCCTTGAAGAAGGCATGGACCGTTTTGTAGAGGCGGATGACATTTTGGAAGATCGCCAAAAAGAATTGGAAGAAGGCCTTACTGAAATTGATGACATCATCAAATCGGCCGGAACCCCTACCAGTGAAATCCACGAGTCGCCGATCCATGCCGAAATTGCAGCCGAAAACGAAGCGGCCGTAGCTGAATTCCAAGCCACGAGTCGGTACTGGAAGAAATCTCGCGCCGCTAAGAAATCCGAAGCAGAAACGGAAGCTGCGGTGGAGACTGAGGCACAGGCGGAAACAGAAGTGGAGCTCTCCGAGGCCGAGCCGGAAATCCCTGCTGAGGTGGAAGCGGCTTTTACGGAAGATCTCACCGGCGACGACGAAGAGAAGCTCGTCAACTAGTCCAAAAACTTCCGATATCGCTTAGAATGTTGGTCGATACCAGCTCATTGACCGACTCGTCGAACCACCCCTTAGGCATCAGCTCTGCGTACTCGGGCTGCACAAAGCGGCGATCCACAAAAACGAGAAGACCTTTCTTGTGTTCGGACCGGATGATGCGTCCGGCGGCTTGAATGGATCGCACCATAGCGGGGTAAGTGTAGGCGTAGGAGAACCCGTCGCCGTATCGCTTGTCGAAAAACTCTCTTTGCTTTTCATGGGAGTAGTCAAAGACGGGAAGTGCCGGCCCGACGATAAACGCGCCGTGCAAGTCCTCTCCCTGAAAGTCCATCCCCTCCGAAAGCATTCCCCCTTGCACCGCAAGCACGACACAAGGAAGCGGTGATTTCAATCGCTCGCTGAGCGCTTCGACTTCGCGGTACTGCATGCGTGGTTTTTGCACGATGAGTTCAAAAAGGGTTTCGCCCAGATGCTCGGCGACCTGCTCCATGAATCGATAACTCGGGAAAAAGGCAATGTAGTGGCCGGTCCTCACTTCCGCTATGCGACGGATGATCTCGGCAACCTTCCCCGCACTGTGCTCACGGTGGCGGTACGCTGTAGACACCTGAGGGATAACCAGCACCTTGCGGTTCTCTTTGGGGAACCGCGACTCAAACTCCCGGTTGGCGGCACTCTCGGGCAGGCCGTTGACGCGTTTGAAGAATTCAAAGGGTTTAACCGTAGCTGAAAAAAGTACGCTCGCGTGGAACTCGTCGTAAACCTGAGCGAGCAGCGAAGAGCTATCCAGGCACTCCACCCGCAACAGGCGGCTATCTCTGTCTTGTGCGTAGTATTTGCACAACCCCTCCATGTCGCCGTCATTGATCCGGAAAAACGCATCGACCAGCGCAAAGAGATCGAAGATGGGCCGGGTATCAACCGTCTCATTTTGCATGGCGCGCACAAACCAGCGCGTGGTCTCGTCGTGCAATCACTCCAAGGCTTCCATATCGACACGCACCTCGGGTTTTTTGAGATCGCTCGGGGCGTGCGACACTACAAAATGTTCCAGCCTCAGAATAAGGTCCTCAATTCCCTCTCTGAGACTAGCCGGGTACTCCTGGATTTTCTCGAGAACAAAGCGCAGCGAATGCGTCGACAGCTCGGGGGAATAATATTGGTTGGAGCGCTGGTAGAGATTGTGCGCCTCATCCACGATGAGATTGGGACGGCGCTTGCGCTTGACCTGAAGGAGTCGACTCAGAAGATTGGCCTGAGGAGAGAATACGTAGTTGTAATCGCAAACGATGAGATCCGCACTCTCTACCGACTCCAAGGATAGCCCGTAAGGACATAGCTCTGACTTCTCACCCATTTTTTGAGCTTTGCCGCATCCAGGATCTTGGCGCGTGACAGTTTGTCCCCCGCTTCGGTCCCGTCCAGCTTGTCATAAAACCTGCGGGAGTACTGACAAACCGCTGGATCACAATTGAGTTCGTCTTCTGCGATGCAGGCTTTGCTTTTTGCCGACAGCACCAAGGTACGCGGCGAAGCACCCGCCTGCTTCAGTGCTTTGACAGCGTCGAGCACCACAGAAAACTGACTGTTCTTGGGGGTCACGTAGATGAGCTGCGCGCCGCGAGAAAGCGCTTCCTTTAGAGCGGGAAACAAGATGGCAATCGTCTTGCCGTATCCGGTTGGCGCTTGAATGAGCGTCTGGCAGCCCTTTTCGAGCCTGGAACTCACGTAGTCCATGAGATCCGCTTGCCCCTCTCGTTTATCGGAAAAAGGAAAAGTCAGCTCTTTGGCAACGCGCTTGCGGCGGGAAAACCGCTTCTCGATACGTTTTTGCTCCTCCACGAGCGCCGGGAGCTTGGCTTCCAACCATTTCTCGTACGCCTCCTTGTCGTACGGGAGTTCAAGGTACTCACGTTCCCCGGTGCGAGAAGAAACAACGAGCAAACGCGCGAGCGGTTTGGTGGCGGCGTACTTTTGGAAAAGGTAACAGTAAGTGTAGAGCTGAAGCTTATACGGGTGCTGATCCGTGTTTTCGATTTCTTTGAGAAGTCGTTTTAGTGAAAAGGTTGTTTTAATTTCTTCGATGGTCGCCGTGTTCTCGTAACGGAAAATTCCGTCTGCCCTACCCGAAACCACAAAGCGATAACCCGGCGCATAGAAGCTGGCTTTGAGCGGAAACTCGCTCCTATAGGCGACATCAGAACTATTTTGGTTCTGAATCTCTTTGTGAATCTGATCGCCAAGATTCAAGCAGGCCTCAAAGGCTCCCGTCTGGAAATCGCCCCCTCGCGGAACGGCCTGGGCAAATTCGGCAACCGCCAACCGCACTGTTCTATCCATCGAATTGCCCCGGAAAGAGGTATTGTTTTAACTTCGCTGAAGCCAAGGGCGCTTGCCCGGCACTCTGCAAGATCACTTCGCCCTTACCGGTGAGAACACGAAGGATTTCCGTACGCAGCACCCGCAAACGATCCAAGGTAACGAGACTAACGCTTGTGAGTTTCTTTGGAACAGCGACTCGAGCCGGAGCGAAGGCTTTTTTGTTTTTCGCCGACACGAGAATCCCGTCCCGAAAACGCAGCTCACGGAATTCTTTTTCCTTGGGCTCTCTATAGGTTAGGACGCTGTCCGAGAAGCGGCGTACCCACCTCCCCGCGTGCACCCGGAAGGCGATGTGCCCGCACGATCGGCGTAGACGCCTCGCCACCCGCTCCGCATCCCACTCAGGAACCGCTTCGGCGACGGGCTCTTCTTCCTCCTCGTCTACTGGCGTTGTCTCGGCTTCGTGGCGACGCTGCTTCAGTAGCGCAATCCGCTCGGTGTAGCCGCGCGACAGCCAGTACCGAATGGACTCCGGATTTCTTGAAAAGGGAACGCGCCCATCCGCTTCTAGAATTTTCACCCCGTCTACGACCATCTCCGGTTCCGCCGTGGCGTCACTTTCGCTACTCAAAAGAGCGGCCAGCACTTCAGGTTTCTCTCGTGCTTCCAACATGGTCACCCAATGGGTCCACCAAGCCGAAGTCGAGAAAGGACCAAAGCGCGATAGCTCTTGATCTTCCACGACTGAAAAGTCGCTGTCGCAATAAAACACCTGGCGTGCTTCCGCTTTGAGGGCGCGGTTGTAGGGGGGATCGATCTCTTTGATCTGATCGTTTTCGAGCAGTGCCGCTTCGAGTGGTGTCGCGGCGGGGTGAACCTTGATATCCGCGACTTGCGCGAGCATCTCATTCAGTCGACTGCCTTTGGTCTGCTTGCCTCGGAAGTAGCTGTTCACCCGACTTTTTAGGGACGTCGCTTTACCGACATACAGCACCCGTCCGTTGCAATCCTTTAGGTGGTAAGTCCCCGGCGACTCACTCAGCTGCAGGCGTGTGTCACTCTCGACGAGGTAGGTGCGGGTGCGTTTCTTAGCGCCGTTTTTAAGCGGTGGTGTTTTCTCAAACCAGTCTTCGAACTCCTCAAAGGTGTGCACGCCTTCCTGCTCGGCAAGCAGCTTCAACATCTTCGCCCAAACAAACGCAGTCGCTTCTACGTGATCTCCCGCTCGTTTTAGAGAGGAAAGCGGCTGGCCCAGATGACCACAAACCGCGCGGATGGTGTGGGAGCCAAGCCCAGGGAGGAGCCGGCGCGCCACCTCATAGGTGCAGATCACCTTGGGACTAGCGTGGCTAAAAAGGCTCGCGATAAAGGCCCATTCAAATTTGGAATAGTGGATGACCCACACCGCGCTTTGGGGAACCGAATGGCTAAGCTTAGCCCAGGCGGTTTCCAGATCTTCTCCGAGGATTGCCTCTTTTTCTGAGATGCCCGTGATGGCCTGAATCCGCCGGGGGATTGGCTTCCCTTCGGGCTGGCGAAGCACGACGGATTGAACGCTGAGCTTCTCAGCGCCATTGCCAAGGGCCCATCCGAGCTCAAGAAGCGCACCGTTTGAGGGGTTCATGCCCGTGGTCTGGCAGTCGAAAAATACGACTGGTTGTTGGATTAAGAGGGAACATCTGCCGGCCATCGCGCCTAAGGCTACACGTCCGCTAGGCGGACACCAACCCCAAAAGCGGGACTGAGCCGTAGTTTTTTTGTCCGGAATGAGAGTTTGACATATTACCCCTTCGGCCCGTATTCTACGTGCCTTTGACGCGGGGTGGAGCAGCCTGGTAGCTCGTCGGGCTCATAACCCGAAGGTCGTAGGTTCAAATCCTACCCCCGCTACCAATTTTTGCGGATTTCAAAGGGACCGAAATTACTTTTCGGTCCCTTTTTCATTTCTAAGACTCGGTTGTTGCGCCCCATGGCCAAGGTAGTATAACGGACCTGTCGCATTACCTGCTGAGGTCCCCTGATGCCTAAAAAAGAAATAGCCCGCTATTTAGTCGAGCAGCGGGAACTCATTATGAACGAATGGGTGGCGCTAGTACGCAAGAATCTGGAAGCCGCTAACGGCGTGCCCCAGTTCATTATTCGCAACTCCATTCCGTCGATGATCCTTTCAGTGGCCGAGCGATTTGACCCTCAACTCGAGGTCACCCCGGAAACCCCCAAAGAGCTCGGTGCCGAACACGGGGAGCAGCGATCGGTCACCACCGATTTTGATCTCAGCGACATTTTGAAGGAGTATTCCGCACTTAGAATTGTCATCAACAACCTACTCAACAAGAATTTCGACTTTTCGATCGAGAATGCGCAGCTCGTAGCAAGAACCATCGACGAAGCCATGTTCGAGTCGGTAAAGTCCTTTGCGGCTACGCACGAAAAGAATACTCTCCAAAGCCTGGTCAAAGAGAACCGGACGCTTTCGAAGGAAAACGATAGCCTCGTGCATTTAGCGAAAATAGCGGCTCATGATTTAAAAAGTCCTTTGGCAACGATCGAGTCCTATATCAGTACAGTTTCTCTTCCTAATTTGGATGAAGACACTAAAGACATTTTTATGCAGCGAGCCTGCGAAACAGCGAAGCGAATGCGGACGCGGATAGACAATCTCCTGATTTCTGAAGAAGGCGGCAGCCACCGTTTGAATATCCAACAGGTAAGCCCGGAAAGTCTGTTGCAAGAGGTACTGGCCGATCTGCATCGGGAGCTTGAAATCAGCAAGGCAAAAATTTCTCACCACAATCTGGGAACCGCCGACGCGGATCCGGAACTTCTAAAAGTGGTGTTACAAAATCTAATCCTGAACTCGATCAAATACCGCAGCGATGAGGAACCAGAGATACGTATTGAAGAGGAGGCTGATGACCAAGCAGTAACCTTTCACGTGAAGGACAACGGCCGCGGGATTTTGCCGACTGCACGGGAGCAACTGTTCCGACTGTTTGAGCGTGGATCGAATGGGAATGGCGTAGATGGTTACGGGATCGGCCTCGCCACCGCAAAGCGCATCGTCGATCGACACGGTGGGAAAATATGGTTCTCCTCCAACGCCCCCCTACCGGGAAGCTGTTTCTCCTTTGCTCTACCGCTTTCACAAAAGTCCAGTAGTCTTAGCCACTAAACCAAGGAACCACTTGAATCCCAATGTCTTAGCCTTTTTAATAGAAAAACGGCTAAGAGGGGGACACCATTTCTGCATTTAGAATCCGGCAAATTTTTGATCATTCCACACCGCTCAATCTGGAAGTCGTCAAGTCCATCAAAGCGTTACTGCTCTCACAGTTCCCTTGCACGAGTCAGGAGTTTTTGGACGATCTGATTGAGAGAGTCACAACAAACAAGAGCCCCAAGTACAAACACTACCTTTTTGTCGCGGAGAAAAAGCGAGGGGTGGTGGGGGCGGCAATCGCGTCGCAATTCCTCACCGAGAATTTCTTTTTCATCGACTACATCGCGTCAAGCAGGGCCAATCCTAGCCGCGGCATAGGCGCGGCTCTTTACGCACGTATCAAGGAGCAATCGCGCCTAAACCGAACACTGGGCATCTTTCTCGAATGTGACAGTATTGAACGCAGATTCTGCGTAAGTGATGAGGAGCAAAAGCAAAACAAGATCCGCCTAAACTTCTACCAAAGATTTGGAGCGATGAAGCTGGAGAACTCCTTATATGAGAAAGAGCGCGCAAAAAACTATTCGATGCACCTGCTCTTTGACAGCAACCAAAAGCAGGGGATAGACACTCGGACCCTTGAAAAAGTCGTAGCTGCTATTTTAGCCAGCCACACGAACAAGAAATGCTCCAAAGAGTACATCACCGAGGTGGTCGGTTCTCTCTCCAAAAGTAGCTTCAACCAGATAAAAAAGTTTCCCCTCCCTTTACAGGAAAATAAGCCCCGTATTTCGGTGTGGATTCCAAACGATCAAAAAATTCCCATCACCTTCAACCCATTGCACGCCATTCATCACGTCAAAGATAAAGGGTACGTGGAATCGCCTATAAGAATAGATTCCATTCTGAATGAGCTAAAAAAGGTACAGTTCTTCGAACACATAGACACAAAAAGCTACCCTGATTCGCTTATCAAAGAAGTTCACGCCCCCGAATACTACGCTTTCTTGAAACAAATTTGTGCGTTTGCCGGCTCAAGGACCATTTACCCCGATGTGTTTCCAATCCGCAATCAGGCAAGAATGCCAAAGAACATAGAAGACAAGGCAGGATACTACTGCATTGACACCTATTCACCGTTGAACCAGAACGCCTTTTTGGCGTCCCGCGCCGCCGTCAATTGCACGCTTACGGCCGCTTCCCGATTAATTGAGGGAGACAATATCTCTTATGCATTGGTGCGGCCGCCTGGCCATCATGCAGAGAGAAAATACTTTGGCGGTTTTTGCTATCTCAACTCAACCGCCATAGCCGCACACCTGTTAAGTAAGAGCGGAAAGGTCGCTATCCTCGACGTGGATTTTCATCATGGCAATGGACAGCAAGACATTTTTTACAAAAGAAATGATGTCCTAACGATTTCCATTCATGGCCACCCGGAACATGCTTACCCCTACTTCACGGGCTTTGAAGAAGAAAAGGGTGAAGGGGCCGGTCTTGGGTACAACCTGAACTACCCCCTGGAGCTGACGGTGAATGGGCCGGCGTACCTAAGAACGCTGAAGAAGGCGATCCGTGAAATTGAGCGCTTTGACCCCGTTTTTTGTGTAGTCGCTCTCGGACTCGATACGGCTAAGGGAGATCCAACGGGTACGTGGAAGCTGCTTTCAAAGGACTTTCAGGAGAATGGGACCTTAATTGGTTCGCTTAAGAAACCTACGCTCGTAGTTCAAGAGGGTGGCTATAAGACCCAAGTTCTGGGAATCAACGCCCGACACTTTTTCCAAGGGCTGATGAACGGCTACTACAAATAGACGCCGCACCGGAATTGCTTCTTGACGCCCGCTTTCCAATGAACTGTAAAGATTAGTACAAGGTTATTTGGGGCGAATCTTTTCGCAAATGGGTTATGGGTTGGATCAATACATGGATTTTGGGAATGCTGAGCACCGTTCTTTTTGCCGCTATCCCGGCCCAACCACGCACCGAACCCCAGATCGAAAACTCCTGTAGAGCGACGTTTGTCCGTTATTTTCATTCCGCGGTACAAGGCCTGGATAGCTTGCGGGGCACGCGCGGTCTGGTGAGGGACACAGTCCTTGTCGATCTCAAAGATCAAACGCTTCCCTACCACGAATACTTTGCCCCGACGGATGTGGGCCTGGACCTGATGGTACAGCTTGGGCGCTGGTCTATTGCGGATAAGGCGAGCCCCGAAAGAGAGGCGGCCGTCAATGCGATCACCGCCACGCTAAGCACTTTGGAAACCCTGGAACGTCATGCGGAATCAGGACTCTTTCTGCGGCTCTACAACGACACGAACGGGGCGCCCAGAGATCGCGATGTCTCTTCCATCGATAATTTGCATTTAGCGCTCGGCCTCTGGACCCTTTCAAAGCAATGGATCACTGAGCACCCGCAACTCGCCAAAAGCGCTGCCACGCTTGTAGAAGGCATGGACTTTTCGAGCTTCTTTGATCCGACGACCGAATCCGTGGGCGGAAACCTAGCCTATCAGCCTATCGACGGCAGGTACGTGCTGGATGCCTACCGCTTCGAAATAGGGAGTGAAGCTCGATCGCTTTTTTCCGTTGGGTATGCGCTCGGCCTGTTTCGAAACATTGCGGACGAAAAACTCTTGAGCGCACTCCAGCGAGCGCCCCTGGAACTCACCAGTGACAGGAAGACTTTTCGCGTATGGGACGGCGGGGTTTTTCAATCGCTTCTCCCCACGCTGCTGACAGGGAGCCAAAGCCTTTCGGATTTGGAAAATTCAAATCTCAACGAGGTTTTCCTGCGCGTCTTTTCCCCAAAGGCAATTTTTCCACGCGCGCTCTCGGCCTCGGTAACCCACGTCGATCTAGAAAAAAAGATTGTGCGTTACTCAGGGAAAATCGGCATCAAAGAACTCAAGCGAACGCTCAACGTCGATGTCTTGAGTGAGGGAGTCGTGGTCCCCCACGCGCTGTTTCTGGCGGCGATGGCAACACCGTGTGAGGCGCTTCCCGCTATCGAAAAACTCGAAAAGGATCTCTACTCCGCGCAAACAGGCTGGTGGGTCTCCGGCGAAGTCCGGAATACCGAAAACAACTCCCCTCTACTCTCGGCCAACCGCGCCCTCGTAGGCGTGGACAAAGGCATCGAAGCCCTCGCTCTACTGACGCTCCTGGATGAAAACCACCGAAGCCCAAGTGCGCAGATGTTGCACCAGGACCCCGAAATTAAAAAACGGTTGGTGAACGTTCTTGAGATTGTCGATAAGCGCCGTAACGAGACCGAGTAATCGCCGTCTAGAGTAAAAAGAATCTATCCAAAATGTTGAACAAATGGGCTTTGAGAACGGGAATCTGGGCTGCGCCTTTTAACACCTGCTCTCTATTCTGCATGAAGGCAAAGTCCTCGCCCTCGGCTTCGGCAGGTCGCAAGTCGCCGGGAAGCGCCTCCACCATTCCCGATAAACTTGCCGCAGAAACTTCCAGGTGAAACTGTAGGCCAAGCACATTCTTTTCAAAGAGAAACGCCTGGTTTTCGCAACTCTCTGAGCGAAAAAGATTCTCCGCTCCGGCGGGCAAATCAAATGTATCCCCGTGCCAATGAAAAACCGTTAGCGGGATCGGAATCCCAACAAACAGGTCCGAGTGTTTGCCGGGAACGGCCTCAATCGGAAACCACCCAACCTCTTTACGCTTATTGGGATAAACCTTTGCTCCCAGGGCGTTTGCGATGAGTTGGGCTCCAAGACAGATGCCAAGCACCTTCTTCCCTTCTTCAATGGCTCTTTTGATAAAGGCCACTTCCGGTTTTAGCCAGGGGTACTTCGCGTCCTCGTAAACGCCCATGGGGCCCCCCATTACGACCAATGCCTCCAATCCGTTGGGCTCTGGCAGAGAGGTTTCTTCATAGAAGCGCGTAAAGGTAAAAGCAAAACCGCGGCTTTGCGCCCATTCTTGAATGAGCGCCGGACCTTCAAAGGGAACGTGTTGAAAACAGTGCAATCGCACGGGGGACTCTTACCACTCCGCCGGGGGATCCGCCAGTGGTTAGCAGCCCCTAGTTGTCCGCCACACACAACGCGTAGCCTTCGTCCGCCTGCAAACACCACTGAGTGGAATGGCCCAGCTCTCGGCACGGGCCATAGCCTTTGGTGATTCCCAGACAAAACTCCGGTGGAAAGCCGTCCTTACGGCAGGGCGCGTACGAACTCCGCGCTCCCGCGCAGCGTACCGAACTGAGCCCATCCTTTCGGCATTCGGCATAACCGGAGTCCGCGGCAAGACAAATGGCCAGCGCCGGAACGTCGGCGAAACAATCCTCGATCCCGCTCTTGGCCCCGATGCAGCGCTTCGCCGCGTACCCCAGATCTCGGCACCGCTTGTAGCCGGAGTCGGCCCTGAGACAAAACGAATGCAAGTACCCATCCTCTACACAGTCGCCGTAGCCACTTTTGGCGAGCAAGCACTGCTGGTGGGAATAGCCATTCGTTCTACAAGCATCGTAGCCTTTGTCCGAGCTGAGGCAACGCGAAGCCGTGGGTTCCCATTTCCGACACTGGGCGTACCCCCCCTTCGCTCGCAAACAAAAGCCGATGTCCGATCCAAGGCCGACAACGCAGCCGAACCAAACCAAGAGGAACACCGTTCGCTTAGCCATTGGGCAACTCAAAGACATTCAGGGTTCCCGCTCGGATGCCGTCCATATAACGGTAGTACTCTTGAAGCTTGCGCTCCGTCTCGCTTGTTACCGCATTTAGAAACTCCATCAGCTCCGAGTGCGCGGCCCCGTAAGGTTCTACCGAGTAGTTTTGCTTTTCCAGAAATTGGATGAGCTTACCTACATTGCCGCCTGGGAAAGCGATTGTCTCGCCCTGTCCGAAGTTAGAGATAAACTCACTCGCTTCCATCGCCGCCACTTCTTTGAACAAAGTCTTTTGCTGGATACTCGTTGGAATAACGTGCCGACGAAAGTAGCGAAGACATTGGAAGGCCCCATAGCTGGTGTCACCCAGCGCAAGTCCGGCACAAAGCTCTGCCTGAACAGTAATACGCTTAATTTTTACGTTGATGTTCGCTTGCTCATGCATGACGCGGTTCAGCTCGTAAGCCATCGCCTGCATGTACAAGTTTAGATGCGCTATTTTCGTATTAATGAGCGCCACTTCGGCATAGTTTTTTGTTGCTTCCGCGTAAGCAAGAGCGGTTTTTGCCTGATTCAATTGGATTTCTGATTCCGCCAAACGGGCTTCGATGAGAGTCCGGCGGTAGTCATTCTGGGCTTCCATTAGGTTTGCAAGCCCGCTGAGATCCGGTCCATCCCCGGCTTTCAAGCCCTTCGCAGAGAAAACTAGCAACACCAAAACAAACAAAACACGACTGATTTTCATTACCCCTCCCAAGATTCGAATAATTG
The DNA here is from genome assembly GCA_041391485.1 of Bdellovibrionota bacterium. Taxonomy (GTDB): domain Bacteria; phylum Bdellovibrionota; class FAC87; order UBA2466; family JACKAF01; genus JACKAF01. The sequence goes on from JAWKNY010000002.1 coordinate 67,390, forward strand.
AGAAGGATTTCGCCTACAAAATCAAAAAAATTTTAAATAAATCGGATTTAAATAGTTAACGAAGTTCGATTTGGTTTAGAAAAACTTTTTGAGTCCAGAATCATTTTGTTACAAAACGTTTCTTTAATTTCGGAGGACTCATGAAAACATTTTCGATAAGCTTTTTCCTTATATTGCTTTGTGTCGGGGCTAACGCTGCGGAAGTCCGCTGGACGGATCCGGATACCGGAACGCATTACCTGAACTTATCCATGGAAGCAAAATACGTCGATGCCGCGCGCGCCTGTCGCGCCCGGGGCTGGGATATTTTCAATTTTGCTTACCTAAACGACACCGAAAAGAAAAACTTTCTGTCTGCCCCGGAGTTGGACGAACTCTTGTGGGTCACGCGCTACCCCGGAGAACCGGGAGAACGCTCCGAAGCTACAGTTTGGATGTCGAGCGAATCGGGCGTGGTTGCGCAAAACTTTTCCCGCTCGCTCAGCACACTTACCTTAGTGCGCCGCCCGGGATCGGAACCACTCGAACCCAAACCGGGATGGGCCGACTATTATGCCGAATCCAAGAATGTTGTTTGCATGTACCAGTCCCATACCTGGATCGGCTGCAGCCACGAAGTGGAATGCATTTTTGAAGAGGGTACCGGATCTTTCTCTATTCGTTATCCCATTTATGAATACGGGCGCGATAAGGCCGAAGCGTTGGGAAGAATCGCCGCACGTGCCGCCAACTGGAAACACGTGGGCGCACGCTGTGATCTCAAAGCGCGCGATCCCCATTGCATCGATTTTCGACAGAGGTAGCACAGCGACATTTGCTTTCTTTGGGGAGCCTCCCTTGGTACGATCCGCAAAAGCCTGAGTCACCGGCTTTGGGGAGGTTCCCATGAAGAATTACTTCCTTGTGATCTTTTGTTTCACTTTGCCCTGCTTGGGCGCACTGGAAAGTGAGAAAGAAATCAAGGCAATCGAAAAAGCACATGCCGCCGTCGATTCCGTAAAAAAGGAGTTCAAGAAGGCGCTGATGGACGCCATCCAATCGGGGAATTTAGAAAAAGCGATCCCGAGCTGCCGAATCAAAGCCCCTAAACCAAAGAACATGAAGGTAGGAAGGACCAGTCACCGCTTACGCAATCCGAAGAACGCCCCGCCTGAGTGGACTAAAGCTTATCTGGAAAAGTTCTCCCACGCGAAGCCGGGAGACATTCCACGACATGTCATCACACCAATTGGCAAGAATCGCTATGGGTACATACAACCAATTTTTATGGAGCCCATTTGTCTTAACTGCCACGGTCGCTACGTATCGAAAGGTGTGAAAGAGGCTATACGCAAAGAGTACCCCGAGGACATGGCTATCAACTTTGATGTCGGGGACTTTAGAGGACTTATCTGGCTTGAGTTCGAAAACTAGGTTTAGCTTTTTTTATTTCACGGCAATCTGCTTTGGCTAGCAAGGCCCGAACCTGCTGATCGGTGGTTTGTTCGAAATTCTCGTACCAGCGACCCACAGCCCCGAAATCCGGGGGTGCCATCACATAGGCCACGTCGTCTGCGACCCGCGCTAAGGCGGACGCGGCGGCCTGAGAAACAACGGGGGCGGCCGCTACCACTCGGCCAGGATTAAAGTTGCGTACGGCTTTGACGGCTACCTCCATTGTGGCACCAGTGGCGATCCCATCGTCTACCAAGATGACTGTTTTCCCCTCCAAATCCAACCCGGCCCTTCCCGTTGCGTAGGCCTTTTCCCGACGCTCAAGCTCCCGTCTCTCCCGCCGGATGACGGGAAGGAGATCCGCTTCGGATAGGTAAAGCTGATTTAGGAGACTGCGGTGCAGGACAAGCGATCCCCCTGAGGCAATCGCCCCCACCGCAAGCTCCGGGTAACTCGGCACCCCAATTTTGCGAACAACAAAAATATCCATGGGTGCACGTAAAAAGCAGGCAACCCTAAACGCTACGGGCACGCCTCCTCGCGGGAGCCCAAGCACCACAAGGTTCGGATCCGAAAGATAGTCTTCCAAACGTTTGGCAAGTTCGACCCCGGCTTCTTCACGATTGGTAAACACAACGCCTATCCTTTCCGCCCGACCGGCACCCCACTACGATGCAACCACGATGCCAGGTTAAGACGCTTGACGAAGACTTGAAGAATCTTTTTCGAGACAGTTGAGCCCCGATACTGTGACATTTTGACTCAGTTCAAATTGTCTGGGCGCTGATCTGCGCCTGCAGTGTGGCACTCTAATTGCTTCTCAATTCTGCAATGTTTGAGGGAGGTATTCGTGAATGCACAAAACAATATCCTTAGTCCTTTGCGGCACTACAATCGAAAACGGTGGGTCGTAGTTGGAGACGCCTCGCGCTTCATCGTCTTTGAAAACCGTAGTTTTCGAGATCTTAACGAACTAAAGCGATTTTCCAACCCGGACGCGCTTCGCAAGATCTCCACGATGACGACCGATCAGCCCGGCCGCGGTTTTGCGCGCAATCGTCACCAAAATACCTCCGGCGTCCCCCGGCACGCTTACACTTCGGAGCAAGATCCCAAAGCACACTCTCTCGAAACAACTGTAAAAAGGGTCGGTGAGTTCTTGGATAAGGCAAGTGGCCGCAACGAATTTGATGAGCTGGTACTGGTTATGGAAGGGAAATTATCGGGACAACTGCAAACAATCTGAGAAGCGTACGCTTGATTCATTGCACGTAACCTATGAAAAGGACTTCGCCTGGCTGGAAGGCGCCGAACTCAAAACACGTGTTGAAGGCTAATTCTTCCGTCTTAGGGACGGCGGTGTATCTCCAAACGCTCCGCAACCAGGCGGTTAATACGCACCAGATCCAATCCCGAAGCGCGGATCACACTACTTGCCATGTTCACGTAAAAACATCCGAGGAATCACTTGTGTGAAAACCCGGAAAAGGTCGCCCCGTCGCGATAGCGTGCAAAGCAGCCGACTGCACAACAAGCTCCTGGACCCAGCTGTTGACTCGTTCACCGCGGTAGAGTGGCGGCTCCAGTCTTTCATTCAGTTCTCTGACAAAAGCGTCGAGATTTCGGTACCCCAATCCCCGCACGTCTTCATAAAAAGTGCCGTGCAACTGAAACCGCGATTCCCCCTCAGTGTTGGTGGTGCTGGCAAGCGCCGCCGCCAACTCAAAGCCCTGAGGGTAAGGGTTGAGCGCGATGGCTTCAGCCACCTGCTGCAAAAGATTGTCGCGATCGCGCGCCTGGGCATCCGCGCGCCGAACCGGGTTGGTAGACGCCTGCCCCGCGCTAATCAAACCGGCTCCCACTAACTCGCGGCGCACGCGGCGAAATTCACGTCCGTCCATCTGCCAGCTCGCGACCTGGGTACGCACCCGTTCCTGGCGTCGGGCGAACTTTTCATAGGCGCGGCGGAAACTTCCATCCCCCCCAAACTGGTTGTACAGCTCCGCATAGCTGCTCAAATACGAAAGATCCGAATTCGCCGCCGGGGTGAAATTGGCAGGCTGTTGGCCGCGTCGGGCGTCCAAACTTCTTTGGTGCCGGTAGGCGAGCTCCAGATATATCCGCTTCAGAAAACGCTCGCGATCGGATTGCAAGCTGCCTTCAATCCGTCTTCGCTGGCGCCACGTAGCAGACAGATTCCCTCCCGCCGCGCGAAAGCACTTCTCGTAGAGATCTACAAACTCAGGCGCGCTTAGCAGGCGCGTGCTGCCGTCTTCATCGCTATACTCGACGAGGGTTTCGCTGAACGCACCCAACAAAAGCTCCGTCGCTTCGGTGTCCTTATATACCCACATCAAGTTGAACGTGCGGTTTCGGATCTCACTTTGCTGAAAAAGATGGACGTGAATGGCTTCCAAGTCCCTGACGAGCGGAACGCGGGAGAAATTGGCCAGGCGCTCCCGGAGGGTTTCAACACCGACGCTGCGGGAAACCGAACGCACCAGGAAGTCGTTGATATCGCAGCGGAGCTGGGAAGCCCAAGCGGACCAAACGAGCAAGAAAGAGAAAACAACGATACTGAGACGCGTTCGCACGCAGAACCTCCTCATGGATGCGCCCCAATACCAAAAACGGCGCCACCTTAGCATACCTACCCGAAGGATCAAGGACTGTTAGCAGTGCGTAACACGGATTTTCTTGACCCTGACGTAACGTCAGCCCGTATCCTAAGCACATGAGCACAAAACCCAAAAAAACATACAAGATCAACGAACTGGCAAAGCTCTCCGGCGTTTCCGTTAGGACCCTGCGTTTCTATGACGAGATCGGATTGCTGAAGCCCGCCTACTCCGGTGAGAACGGCTACCGGTATTATGAAAAAGAGCAGTTGCTCCTCTTGCAGCAAATCCTCTTTTACCGTGAACTCGACTTCGAGCTTTCCGAAATTGGGCATCTGCTCTCGGCGACGGATTTTGACAAAAAGGAGGCGCTGCGCACTCACCGCAAGTACCTGGAGAAAGAGGCCCAGCGCTTTGAGGTTTTGATCCAAACGCTCGATCGCACCCTCTCACACTTAGAAAAGGAGACCCCTATGCGAGACAAAGAAATGTACGAAGGTTTCTTCGATCCAAAACGCCAAAAGAAATATGAAGCCGAGCTGGTGGATCGCTACGGCTCGCACGCAGAGGATCATATTAAAGAAAGCCGCAAACGCACGAAAAACTGGAAAAAAGGGGACTACGAAGACGTGGCCAAAGCCTATGACAGGCTTCACCGCGCTTTTACGGAAGCTCTAAAAGACGGAAAGAAGGCGAGTGATCCAGAAGTGCAATCCCTCGTAAGTGAGCATTATAATGTTGTTAATCGCTTCTGGACTCCGGACAGAACCGCCTACATTGGGCTCGGCTCCCTCTACTGCGAGCACAAGGATTTTCGTCGGCTCTATGACGGCTACCACCCCGATTTAGCTCCGTTTCTTGCCAAAGCCATGCAGCTCTACGCAGAATCGCACTTGCCGCTGAAAAAGTAGCTCGCATAGGGTAGAGGCATGTTTCTAAAAGGATTCATGCTGGGCGTGTTCTGGACGGCCACCGCGACCGCGGCGCTGTTTGTAACACCGAAAGATCCCCTACCCGAGCTCGCGCTTGGGACACGCTTTTGCGGGACAAAACCAGGCACAACGGCCTACCATTTTGACCACTGCCCGCGCTACCGCAACTTCGTATCGCACGTTTCCGAAGACATCGCGGCACAGGCAAAACGAGCCCGCGAAAAAGTAGGGAGTTATCCCTTGGACGTGCTCGACCCGCAGTGGTTGCGATCGGCAAAGACGCGCTTTGCGCTGACCGGAATTGTGTACCGCGGGGATCGACAAGGTCTGCTCCGCGGACCGTGCTCCGAGATTCGTCTGGTGTACCGGCTGGTGGGAAGCTACTTGGACGGCGATAAAGAGCAGGAGACCTATCTGCCTTTCACCCTGCTGCTTGCGTATGAGATCACCGCGGAGGCTTCTGCTTGTTCCGCGCTGGCGGCAAATAGTTTGGATCCTTCGAAACAGCAAAGCACCTGGGTTGACGCGATTCAAAAATCGCCCTTTCGCGTAGAACTAAACTTCCTTGATCTACGTGTGGAAGCCCCAATTTTAGAAAAGTCTGCGGGCTACGCCGAATATTTTATGCGTACTTTTAGACCTGTGGGCGAGGATCTGGAGCCCGTCGGGCTTGAGAACACACCCGATGTTGAAAAGATATTGAGCGACCCTCAAAAAAGAAAAGAGTACGAAGAATGGATTCGAAAGAACCTATCTGAAATTGAAAAAGGAACGGCACGGTTGCCGGATGAACTTTGTGCCAAGCACGCCGTCTCCATTGCACCTTTCGGCGCACTTAGAAAAATCAACGCGCCTTACTCACAACTGCCACTTCCAAAGTTGGATCTCAAACCGCATAAAAAAATAGCAACGCCCAATTTACTTTTGAGACGCTTAAATGGAATGAGCTGCCAGGGTTGCCACCAAACCCGAAGCGACGCAGGCTTTCACTTCTTAGGCGCCAATCTCGAGAAGAGCTTCCGCTTCAATCGAACCGCTCTTCCCACCTCAGCACATTTTACTTCCGAACAAAAGTGGAGAGAGCAAGCCGCACGAGCGATCGCCAAAGGAAAACCGTTTGCGAGTCGTCCGTTTGCAGGCGAGTTGGATGCACCCACATCGTCACCGGGGAATGTCTGCACCTTATCCAAAAACTTCTCTCGTTCCGGTTGCGGCCACTCACTCAGCTGTCGGCACCCGTGGGAGTCAGACACGCCGGAAGTGAACGTCGGTTATTGCCAGATAAAAAAAGCGCCCATTGCGGGTGAACCCTGTCTGCTTGGTAATTGGACTAACAAAGGTGGAATGGACGACGGCCTGGAAGGCGTTTTCAGCACGGACTGTTTTGGTCGTGCTCAGTGCCTGCCGCAGAAGATCGGCTTTCCCGGCGGGCTTTGTGCGGCCTCTTGCGAAGATAAACCGCCTAATTCTGTGTGCCACCGTGTACCGGCATTGCAAAAAATTTACAGACTGTCCGGGCCGCGAATCAGGGGCTTAGAAAAAAATGCTTTCAGGAAGCCGCAACTCCTGTCTCCCTTGCAGCGCCTGTATGGAATTGACATGCCATGTCGCCCTGACTACGTTTGCGCCTTAAGAGAGGCAGGGGACGAGACTAAGGGGGGAGCTTGTGTTCCGCCCTATTTCCTTCCCCAATTAAACACTCGCGGCCATCAATTTTAGCCGCAAGGATTGTTACAAAGAGGAGTAGTTATGAAACGTTTGCTAGCTGCATTGTTTGTTCTGTTCTTGGTTCAGAACGTAAACGCAGAAGAAAAAAAATGGTTTGAAGAAGGTTTCGTAAAAAATGCGCTAAAAGGCCGCGCGGCCGAAATGTTGAACGACACCGGTTTTTCGATCGAAGAGATCAACTGGTATCGTTGCGGTGCCATTTCTCAGGCGCAGTACAAACACGCCGAACTTTTCGTCAACCACCAAGAACCCGCCGAGTGTTATGAAGACAAAGATTGCGCGATCGGTTCGCTCGGTGGCTTCTGTGCCGTAGCCGCTCACAAGAGCCAGCTGGAAGGCTACGCGCTTTACACCAAATCGCCCGCTTACCAGTACCTTGCCAAGAGCTGGCGCAGTAACCGCTGTCACGGACCCGTTGGGCTATGCCTGCCCGTAGATACGGCTTTCTGCCAAAAAGAAGGCCGTTCGCGCGTTGGCAAATGCCAGGGCAAATGGGCCGACAAAGCCAGCGATGAACCCATTTTCATGCGCTCACTTGCCGAAGGCGACGACAAGTAAGCGTTCGCTTGGAAGACCCCGCACTCTCTCTTCCAGAGGTGCGGGGTTTTTTATTGTGATTTTCATTACTTAAACACCGGACTTTACGGTTGATCTCGGGCCTCAGTTTAGTTAAGTTCCGCCCATCTATCGTTAGATAAATTTCTGGAATCTAGGTGAGCGGCATGAATCCCGGTTTTTTTCGTATTATGGTTTTGATTTCCCTGTCGTGCGGAACCTTGCTTACGGCAGTGGACAAAGTGAATCGAGTTCCCGACTGGTCCAAGGTCCACGTCCCTTTAGGAGGGAGTTACGTCCCTGTAACAACCTATTTCACGCACGTAGCGTGCATTAAGAGCCTCACCACCTTGGACGGTGCCGCAGCCTATGCCCACAGGTTCCTAACTTACCTCTATCCCAAGAGCAATCCCTTTCAATCCGTGGATGAGTTTCAAGCGTTTCTCAATCGCCTGGATAAACTTGTTTACGCGCGGCTTGCGCAAGTGGGTAAAGAACGCCGGGCTCTAGGCACCGATTCCGCCCGATCCGCAGAGGCCTTGGAGTGGGAGTACTCCTTTCTGGAGAAACTTTTCGACGAGTACGAAGCTTTCCAATCCGAGTTTCTGCGACGGGTTTCGACCTTCGGTACTTTGAACGACGAAAGCTTGCGCTGGGAGAAGACCTACCTGGATCTGTACGGGACTTCGGAATTGAGCGAACTCGCCGGTGTCATCTTTCAGCTCCATCACCGGCTGGGAGTGTACGACGAGATACGGGATCGCATTGCGCGAACGTCCGAGCAAACAGCTGCGGTACCACCGCTTGCTTTTTTGCCAAGTCCCCTTCGCCGCGCTATTGAACAAAAGCTCAAGCTGACCGAAGAACGCCGTCACTCCGAACCGATTTGGAAAGCCTATGAACACTTTCTCGCAAAAGCTGAGGAGATTGCCGCCTGGAGGCAGGAAGGTCTTTTTGCTGTGGGGGACGACCTAGCGGAAGTGCAACTCGAAATCGCAAAACTCGAAAAAGAAAAAGCCGAACTGGCAGCCGCTCTCCCAAAATTGCTCCTCTTTAATGGCACACAAAAACCGCAGTATGTCGCGATTGAGGTTCGTCCCATGCGAGGGCCAAATCGAACCACCAATAGCACTGAGGCACTGCGCGACGCTTTGGTCGAGATGTACCACCAGCTTGCGCGCAAAAAAGGCTGGAACTTCCGAAAAGTGGACAATAGTTTCGTAATCCTCTGGGGCCCGAAAGCGTTTGACTACCTTGCGGGCGAAGGGGAAACACACGCTTAATGGCGCTCTCGGAACAGAAACCAGGAACTACAACCACACCGCCTTTGTAACAGCCGTAGAGATCAATAAAGACACTCTCGACGTGAATTTTCTAAACTCATCAGGACGCTCGCAACGACGAACACCCGAACCGGTCCTACGCTTTCAGCGCGCCCGGAAAAGCCTCTGCGAAATTCAGGAATAGACTCTGAAATTTTCCGTCCAGATTTTCCACGCGGATGAGGTCTTAAACGGCACACAAACCGAAGCCTTCTTTGATGCCTTGCTTTTGCAGGCCGCCATCAATAGGCTGCAGCCCGAATAGGAATAGAGAAGCACGAATGGTTCAAAAACTCGTTACGTTTTTGGTAGCTTTGGGGGCTATCTGGGCGGTGCCTCTTTGCGCCGTTTCCGTGCAGATCTTTGTAGAGCAGCCAGCACCCCCGAACTGTTCGTCCGCCGTCAAATCCGCGTTGAACCGCAAACTGCAGTTCCTCACGACCCGAATCAGTCAGCCGAAAATTTATATAAAGCCCATTGAGAGAATGATCTTCCTCCGTGGCAGCGGCGGCGCGATCCTATCGCCAAGCGATTTTCTTTCGCGCATGGCTTCCACGCTCCCGGAGGATGAGGTCTTGGCAGCGGCACGCCAGGTACTGAGCACGGCCAACGCCCGGCCTAACTTTATCTCCTGCGTGCTCGGAAAGAACTGCGCTTTCATCAAGCCTCCAAATTCTGAAGAAACGGACGCCAAGTTCACGGCTCATCACGCCACCCTTGGAGGCAGTTTGGAACTTGAGGCCTTTACTCCCGATTCCGAACCCACAACTGAGGCACTCTCCTCCTTAGTCTGGAAGAATCCCGAGTACGTCGCCATCGTGGTGGACCCGCCACAACATGAATTCCACCATCTATTAGTGGATTGGTACGCGGACTGGGTGCATGAAGCCTCCCATGTCGTCGTACTCGACAGGGTGGGTGAATGGTTGGAAGCTCTCCAAAGACTTTCCTCGCACGGTGCAGAGATTCGAGACGGTGCTTTGAAGTATTTACGCCTCAAAAAAGATCGCCAGGTCCTTGAGGCGGCGTACTATTATTTGCTCACCGAAGGAATCGCTCACCAAACGGACAACCTTATCCACACCTCCCACCAGGCTTCGCCAGACTATGTACCGGACATAGTGGAGGTGCAGCAGCACATCCTGGCGGAGATGGAAACCCTTCGTCCCGGAAGTGGCAGGGAACTTCAGATTACAAGCCCCCAAGCAGTTTTCCCAAGGGCCCGCGCCCTCTTCGATTCGATGCAGCAAACCATTCAACAAGCCGCCGCACTCCCACACTAGAATTGAGACAATCTCATTCCTAAGACAGCGGTCTTCCTGCAAATCGTTTCCCTTTTGAAAAAACAAACACCCGGTAAGCCTGAATCTTGGTGGCACACCCTTTGCTCTACTTTGGAAGTGGAGGAGGAGCGTATGCTTACAAAGCTTCTAAAAGTCGTTGCCCTTGGAGCCGGTTCATTGATCTTATTATCCGCTTGCGGGGAGACCCCACAGGCAAACTCGGCAACCACCACCGCTGTGCCGGTGGTTCCAGTCGCGGTTGCGCCCGAGCCCCCACCGCCCGTCCCCGTCGATCCGCTGGAAGAGTTCTGGGACTTTTGGGTCAAGGAGGTTCCAACAAGTTACGGGAGAAAGGTCCACACACTCACTTTGGTGAGTAATGAGAACGGGAAGTTCTTTCAGTCGGAAACGACTTGCTACTTTAAGGTGGGTCCGAACTCATTCCAGTTAAAGTCGGCGAGTGCTTTTGCTCCCATTGCCGTCATCCCCGGAGCCAGCTTCTATTCGCTTGCGGGTACCGAAACCGACGCGGAAACGTACGTGGATGACAACGGGACGGTTCACAAGTGCGAAGCCGCTATTCGAAGCGGCCAGTACCGGCTCACGCTGGATCAAGATGACAAGATGTGGGTGGAGCAACCTCAAGGCAACGCTGCAGGCGTACCGAGTGGGCCCTACTGGCGAAACGAACTGTAACAACGGGCTTGGCCGATCCGTGTCTTAGGACCGGATCGGCTTATCCTATTGCGCGACGATGTGCTTACGCTCCGAGACGCTCAAGGCCTTAGTTCCAATTCTTACCAAACGCTCTGACTTTTCAATCCAGCAGTAGGTTCCGTTTTCATCGAACTGCTTGCGGCTCCCGCAGGCATTGCCGTTTACTTTGGCGGTAGCGATCGCGATTCCGGGTGTCACCAGCTCCAGAATATTTTCACGTTCTGCCTCTGCCCCAATGAAGGAGCCACTCGCGGGTTCAATCGTTACGGCCGCCACGGTTCCGCTCAACTTCTGCGATATCTCTGTCTTTCGCTTCTCACCGTGCAGATACCCGGTCGAAACTCCGTCATCTTCAAACAACTCAAAGGCCGAGGCCGTCGGATCGGCGAAAACCTTAACGAGCAGCTCATTACGTCGGCTCCCGTCGGATCGCTTTCCAAGCGTGTTTACGGTCTTCTCGTCCACCGGCATCTTGGGAATAATGGCTCCGCCCTTAGCAAAGAGGGGCAAGAGGAAGTACGCCCGTTTGGGATCTTCGGCTAGCTCCGAAGCCGGCACGCGCTCGGTTCTATACAGTGGAATAAAATCGCTTTCCTCTCCTTTTGAATCCACATACTGGTGGCTTTCATAATCGAACCAGCGGCCGCGCGGCAGGTACACTTTACGGCGGTGCTCCTTATAGTTGGCAACAATGCCGAAAAGCAACGAGTCGCCGATCATCTTCACGTTTCCGATGTCCCGGACATTGGGATCGTTCTGGTAATAGTAAACCAAGGGTGGGTAAACCGGCTCGCCGTGGGTGTGCGCCCGGTGTGCCCACGAATACACGTAGGGAATCAGCTCGTAGCGCCTGCGGACGTTCGCGCGGTTGCTATCCAAGTGCCCGCGCACATTCGCCGCAAAACTCTGATCGCCATTTGCCTCATCCAATCCCCAGCCGTGCGGGCGGAGTGGCACATCGAGCAACGAACTGTCTGCAAACCACTGCGTGTAAATGTTGTACTCGTATGGGTCTTCGGGCGGACGGCCCTTGTGAAAGAAGCCACCCGCATCGGATCCGTAGTAGTCCACTCCCGCAAGCGACATGTGCATCTGAGTTTGCAAATGGCCGCGCAGGTTTTCAAAATTTCCCATCACGTCCCCGGACCACATCCCGCCAAAGCGCTGTGACCCGACAGTTCCGGATCGGGACATCGTGAAATGTCTGGGGCGGTGCTGGTAACGTGTCCCATAGATACGTTCCATGGTATCGAGGAGGTCATTCTTGTTTTCGGACCGATCGTAACCCTCCGTGATCCCCTTGGCCCAAAACAGGTTGTAAACATTGTGGATGTCGCCGTGCTGCTGCACCACGTGCTTCACCAGTTTACCGTCGAGATCTCGGTATTCGCGGAAAAGTTCCGGAAAGCCGCGGTAGTAGGCATTTTGGTAGTACATCTCGGGCTCGCCCAAATCGAGCCAGTGCGAAAAAATCCCCATCTTGGACAAATGATGACGCTTCAGCTGGTGCCAAAATTTTCTGGCGGCCGGGTTGGTCCAGTCGATCATGCCACCTCGGCCCCACCAAACAAGGTGTTCGGGGCCACCCGCGCTTTGGTAGTCGGTGGTGACGTTGACGGGATTCCAGCCGTTATTGCTGCCATCAAAATCTAAATTATGGCGCGCGAGATAGCAGCCGTCGTCTTCCACGATCCCGCTAAACCCCGGCGTGTTTTTCCGAAAATCTGAGTTGTATAGAGCTTTGTGCTCATCCAGACGGTTATCGATGTACGACTCTTCAATCGGCATAAACTGGATGCCGTAGCGGTCATAAAAGCTTTCGATCTTGCCACGAGGATCCGGGAAAGCGGCCTCATTAAACTGCAACACGCCCATGCGGTGCACCTTGGGGTTATCGAACTCCTGACCAAACCACTGCAGATCGAGCGCAACCCCGTCCAGCGGAAAGTCCGTCTCGCGCAGCGCACTCACGTCTTTTTCAACCTCTTCCCAGTTGTCATAGCCGAACTCGGAGGTCCAATGGCCGAATACGGTTTTCGGCGGCACCGGCGGTTTGCCAGTCAGCTGCATGAAGTCTTTGCGTAGATCGGGCAAATCTTTTCCGCTCAAAATAAAGCCGCGCAGTTCGTCGCCCCACGTACGGGCGCTCCAGCGGTCCCCTTCCGTGAAATCCCAACTCATCCGGTAGACCTGGTCTAGAAAAAGCGCGTAGTTGTCCGTCCCCGAACCCAGGGCGTACATCACCGGAAACTGAGAGACACTCGGGCCCCCCTCGTAAAAACTATCCGGACCAAAACGGAAGTTGCCGTGTTTGCGCGCGTTCCACTGTTTACCCGACCAATTTCCGTCGGCACTCTCACCGTTCACAAAAAGATTGCCCACGCCGTACGCGTGCTGCATCCCCTTTTTTGCGATACGCAAAAACTTTTCGTCTTTATCCAGTTCTTCTCCGCAAATCTCCGTCAGATCGCGGCGCCTATTTTTGTCATAGATTCGAAAACACCGGGCATCGTTGAACACCGTTACTCTAAGCTCGCCCGTTTCCACGCCGTCGGCGTGCTCGGTGTACATAAATGGACCTTGGTAGCCCTCTTTATAGTTTCCGCCCTCCCCATCCACCATCGGGCTTGTCCAGATGGGCGCGTCCGCTTTGGGGCCGTGAGAGGCGTGATCCTGCTCCCGTCGCTCAAACAATTCAAAGTGGATGAGATCGTCATCGAGCACCTCGAGTTTAAGAAATCGACTCCCGACGTCCCAGGAGAACGAGTGGGCCACCCGTTTGACGCCGAGCGGCGCGGCTTGCGCCCCCAGAACAAAAAGAAAGGAGAAGAAAAGAAAACTTAAAGCGTGCAACCGCATACAAACCCCTCAGATTGTTTAGCTAAGCTATCAGCACACCACGCCAACCTACCTTGTCAAGCGGAAGCTACGCGGCATGACGAAACGACGCGGTCCCGATACTCTGGGGCTCCTTTTCTTCAGGGAACAGGACAACTCCGAGGGATTTATGAAGTTAACAAAAATTGCGTTGAGCCTGGTGCTGAGCTTTGTTTTTTTGGTGCAGACCGCACGGGCCGAGGGCCCTGTGGGCGAGGCCCCACGGGACGGGCAACTTCCGGGCCGCTGGTCGTCTGCAATCAAACAAGGTTTTGGTACGGCGTACGAAGCGTACGACAACGACAACCGCTATTCCGGCAACTCCACCACAGCGCCGCTTTCTCGCGTGTGGTTTACGATCGCAGAAGGCGTCCTCACGGAAGTGTACTGGCCAACGATCGATACCCCTCAACTGCGTGACAGCCAGTTTCTAGTTTCTGACGGCAAAAGTTTTTTCTTTGAAGAGCGCAAGAACTCCGAAACCTCTGTCCATTGGTTGGAAACGGGAGTGCCCGCTTTCCGAATTGAAAACAAGGATCCCAAAGGGCGCTTCAAGATCGAACGTCTTATTTATACTGATCCCGATCGAGATGTGGTCTTGCAAAAGATACGCATCGACAAACAAGTACCGGATCTTCAGTTTTACTACTTACATAATCCCCAGGTGAGCAATACGCCCATGGGCAACTCGGCGCGCGTTTCCAGAGAGGCCCTCTACGCTTGGCAGGGAGACAACGCCCAGGCAGTGCGGTTTAGCATTCCGCTTAAAAGAGTGTCCGCGGGTTTTTCAGGTCCTAGTGACGGCTTTCAGGATCTCAGCCGCGATTTGAAAATGGATTGGCAATATGAAACCGCAACGGAGGGCAACGTCGTCACGACTGCGTGGCTGGAACTTCCAGCCCACCAACGGGTTGTCGAATTTTACATCGCCTTGGGTTTTGGGAACTCCACCCAAACGGCAGACGCGGTGGCCAAGGCGGCACTCGTGTCGCCGCAAGCGGCACTCGAAAAATACCTGGCCCAATGGCGCAGCTATGAATCCGAGCTTCTGGATCTCAGCTCCGCTTCCAAGGATAACGGCGAGCTGTACCTCGCTTCCGTTGCCGTCGTGAAGTCGCTCGAAGACAAAACCCGCGAAGGCGCGTTCATTGCTTCCCCCACCGTTCCGTGGGGCCATCATATAGAGGATACGAACAAAAGTTTCGAAAAGAACAGCCAACGTCTACACCTTACCGGCGGTTACCACCTCGTTTGGCCGCGTGATTTGTATCACATGGCCTCCACGTTTCTTGCAGTCGGTGACTCCAAGTCCGCCGTGGCCGCTCTGCAGTTTCTAAAAAGCGTGCAGATAAAAGGAGAAGGGGAATGGGTTTTTGGGCACCGACGCGGACCCAAGGCAGGGACCTTTCCTCAAAACTGCTGGGTAGATGGAACTCCACACTGGGTGAACCTACAGCTAGACGAAGTCGCTTTCCCAATTTTGCTGGTCCACCGGCTTTGGAAAAACCAACTGATTCGGCACGAAGAGTATTGGCCGATGGCGCGAGCTGCCGCCGATTTTATCAAGGCCTTTGGCCCTTGGTCCCCGCAAGAACGCTGGGAAGAAATCTATGGCGCCTCTCCGTCTACCATCGCCGCACAAATCAGCGCCCTTGGGCGGCGGCCGAATTGGCAAATGAAGCGGGCGATACCGAGCGCGCGAGAGTCTACAAGGAGACCGCCGATCACTGGGCGTACCGACCCGGCGACAACATCAGTACCTGGACTTTCACGTCTACCGGAAAACATGGCAACGGCCGCTACTATGTTCGCATTGAAGGGGCGAAAGCCTGGGATCAGATCTGGAATCCCAATGACAACGTGATGTTTCCCATGGCGAATGGGGTTGGGCTGGTTCGGGAAAAAGATATTACCGACGGTGGCTTCTTGGAGCTAGTTCGCTTGGGTGTGCGCCGGGCTCTGGACCCGCAGATGCTCGACTCGCTACCGGAATACGACGCCACCATTCGCCGGGATCTGCCGGGAATTGGACCGGGCTTTTTCCGTTACCTCGGTGACCGTTACAACTATGAGGAAACGAGCGGCGCGCAGGCCGATGGGATGCTGTGGCCCCTGCTTACGGGCGAGCGCGGACACTACGAAATGCAACGTGCAGTGGAATCCGGGCAGTCGGCGGCTGCTGCCATGCAGCCCTATCTTCAAGCGATGGAAAAAATGGCAACGCCCAGTCTCATGATCCCCGAGCAAGTTTGGGATGCTGGCTCACGGATGGGGCAACCGACGGGTGCCGCCACACCGCTGGGTTGGGCGCACGGGGAATACATCAAAGCGTTGCGATCCACCAAGGATGGAAAAGTTTTCGATAAGTTGGATTTCTAGAAGGAAGTAGCTACTTCTTTTTTCGCTTAGCCGGTTTCTTCGCGGAAGCTTTCTTGGAAGCCTTCTTGGTCGTTTTCTTTGCGCTCTTCTTCTTTTTAGAGGCGGCCTTCTTGGCAGGCTTTTTCCCTTTGCCCTTGGCCGGCTTCTTGGGCCTCGCCTTGCGCGCGGCACGCGGGTGTTTTTCAACCTCGTCTTCCATGCTGTGAACGTACTCATTCACGACATCGTCGTTGGCACTGTTGTCCGCAAGAAACTGTTGCGTGATCGTGGAAGCCACCTTCGTGGAAAGGTGCTTCGGAAACTTCAAAAGGCCACGGCTTTCCAGCCACTGTAAGAAGCGCGTCAGGACCGGAGCGATGGGTTTAAAGTACCAAGGAAAAGGTTTTGGGTTCATGATGTTATCAGTATCGACACTTTGCATTATTTCTTAAGCACAATGCTTGAGCGGGACTTTACGTTGACATCCAGTGTCACGCGAATAAGTCTAAGCGAACGTCTAAGGAGGCGTCAATGTTAAGACTTTTTATGCTCGCAATGCTAGTAGGGCCCTGGGTTTTGGCCGACAACGCGATTCGTATTTGTCAGGATTCCAAAGAAGGCACACAGCTCATCTTCGTAGAAGCTGGAGAAAAATGGATGGCACTTTTCCGCGATGATTCCGGAAAAACGGTAGACTTCGTCGAGGCGGACGTCTGCGAGAAAAAGGGCGCCATCAGCGAGGAAATACTCGGCAATATTTCCGCTCCCGAGAATGTCCGTGCAGCCTGTGTATCGATCACCAATGACGCTGGGGACGGATTGCTGGCTATTTTGCGTGAGCCCAAAAAGGCTACCTACGAAGTCGAGATCAAGGACATCATCGTAGAAAAGCCCAATAAGAAAGCCGGACGCACCTTAAGCTGCCGCTAGTTTTCTTCACGCAAAAGAATACGGCCCTGGTTTTTTGGATTTTTCCCGTGCTTGTCTGCGTAGTAGTTGCGCACAAAATCCATGTCTTTGCGCACGTCCCCTGTCAGGTAGTAGACAGGACCGAATCCAGTTTCCTTCTTGGAGTAGTCGATATAGGCGAGTGTGAGCGGAACCCCTGAGTCCTTCGCCATGTGGTAAAAGCCGGACTTCCAATACTCTTTGTACTTTCGTGTTCCCTCCGGCGCGAGAGCCAGAATGAATCGCTTTCGGTATTTGAAATGAGTCACCACCTGCTCCACGGTGTTATGCGAGTGCGTGCGATCCACCGGCACTCCGCCCATCCGTCGCAGTAGCCAACCTAAGGGTGGAAAAAACAAGGTGTGCTTTGCAATCCAATTAACGGGTAGTCCGCTGGCGAACCTCACCGCCATGGCGATAAAAAATCCCAGTTGGAAGTATGAGGGTAAACGATCGACAGAAACTTATCCAAATCCGGCGGATCTCCAACGAAGCGCCAGCCCATCAGCCTGAGAAACAATTTCCCTAGTTTTTGCAGCAAAAAAACCTCTGCTTGGATCTTACACAAAAAATCCTACGCGCGCAGTTTTTTGTTTTTCTACTTTCCGACCTGCTCCAGAATTTGCGTCATCATGGTGTCGACATCGGGTGGGGCCTTGCGCGGCGAAAAATACTGTAGAAAGTGTAGGGATCGGCATCGACGGTGACGCTTCCGCCCGCACCACCGCTCACAACGGTGTTCCCGCCAAAATTGTACTTGCGAACCGTGGCTTGGGCCGTCGGTTTCTCGCCATCCACCACCAGCTGTACGGTCGAGGAGAAAGGCTGCCCGCCCTCGATATGAACGACATTGTGCTTAATGCCCGTTTCTTTCTGAAGGGCCTCAATGAGATCGGCATCCCCTTTAAACTTTAACCGCACCGTTGAATTGAAACCTGTTTGTGAAACCAATTCACGTTTGGCCACGTCAAGCCCCGTAACGCCTTTTACTTCGTAGAGATCGACCAGGCTGTTTACGGCTAGGGAACGTCCGGAGAAGACAAGCGTTACTTCCTTTTGCTTGTTGGTCTTCGGTTTGGCCAGATCGGCGGGATTGGTAAGCAGAGTCTGCAGGTTCTCGCGCGTAATCAAGTTGCTGGTCGCCGCACGGACCTCCTGCTCTCCGAAAATCAATAGATCCAGATCCTTCGACTCAACGGCTTCCTGGTGCAACTTCAACGCTGCTTCGTACTCGGTCAGCTTCGCTCGTAGTATCTGCAAATTGGCCAGGTACTGAGTCAGCTCAGCGTTCAGGCGCTGTACCTTGGAAATTTTTTCCAGCTGTCCGTCAACGCCGTCCAGTAGTTTCTTGCGTGTCGCGGGATCGCGCAACAGCACCGGGGCGTTTTCGCCTACCGGTAAAGGCCCATGCTTCTGGCGCTCGGCCTCTTTGGCCGCGCGTTCTTTTTCAGCTGCCGCTATCAGCCGGACGCGCTCGCGTTCGGCCAGGATAGCGTCTACAGTCTCCTGGTGCCCGACAAACTTTTGGAGATCCTCGTCCGGGATCTTGCTAAGTTGCTCTCCAATCCGCCCTTCCAGGCCTTCCGCCCGCGTGGACGGTAGACGACCATACTTTTGGAAGAAGCTCGCGGCCCAGCCGCCGACCGTAGAGGGCTTCGCCAACTTTTCGTCGATATCACCAAGCAAATGCGTACGCACTTTGTAGTTGGGGTTAGGATACTTCTCTAAAGCGAGTAGGACGTGCACGTTTCCCTTAGCGTTGATGAGCGCCTGATAGAGTTCAATCTGATCATCGTTCTTCGTTCGGGACTTGTCCGCATGATCCAAAGCGTCTTGGGTGCCGTAACTGAGCGCCCCGCTCTTTTTGGCGGCCTCTTCGTGCAGTAGCGCAAGGATCCCTTCGGGAGATTTCAATAGTTCTTGTCGTCGCAGTCGTTCTTCACGGAAATGTCGTACCCACTCTCGAAGTTCAGGTTCTGCTAACACCAACTTGGCTTCAAACGCTTGGTTGCCCTGAGCGCGCTTGTAGCGAGTATCCGTTCTTTTGATGAGCGAATTGATGATGGTTCGTATATAGGCGGAGTGCTCCCCTGCCGTCACCTTGTTGCCTCCGGCATTCTCGAGATCCTTTAACTTTCCGCCAAGGAATGCGGCTCGCAGCAGGGCTAAATCTTTGGAGGCCGCCCCTTCACCTTTGTCCGGACTAATGAAAAAGTCTTCCAGGTGTTGCCGGATGCGCCCGTCCGTCCACACAATCCCTTGCTGGTCGCGCCAAGCCGATTGCCAGTCTATGGCGGTCGGGGTGTGCCCTTCGTCTTCTCCGTCCTTCTCTCCTTTGCCTTCGTTGTCATCCAGATCCTTTTCACGGCGGGACCCGGCGCGTCTTCCGATGGCATTTAATCGATCCAGCATGTCGGCAATTTCCACGTCGTTGATCCTCTGGAAAGAAACCACGTCAACGGGATCTTGTTTACCTGGGTTCACGCGCAAAATACGACCAATGCGCTGAAGCAGTTGTCGGGGAGGGGTGGTTTCATTGATATCAATGAAAAGCGTCAGATCGGGTACGTTAACGCCCTCGTCCATCATACGAATCGTCACAAGAAAATCGATCTTTCCAGCTTTGAAATCGTCTTTGACTTTCTTCTTGTCCGCCGCAGACATGTACGAGTGCAGATAGGCAAAGGTGGGCTTGCGACCCTTCCGGCCTTTGAAGTGCTCCGTCAGTGCCGCTGTAAAGGCCTCAGCCTCATCCTTCGAAGACGTTGCGATAAAACCACGCTGGTGTTCGAGAAAGAGTGGCTCAAACATGGTGATCACATTCTTATAATGCAAAGGGTTCAAGACACGGCGATTACCGAAATTGTCATCGTCCGCTATCGCGGCTTGCTCTTCTTCGGGAAGCAGACTCTTCTTATCTATAAAGAGGCTGGTTTGAGCGTCTCCGGGGAGTCGACTTCCCAACTCCGCAACCAGGCGTTGCTCCACTCGGTCCGGATCCAAAAAATGAGATTGAAACGGCGTCAGCTCGCCTTCCTGGATGGAGTTCTCCAGCTGGGTAACGACTTCCCCTATGGATCGCTCAATTCGAGTGCCGCCCGATCGATAGTTCTCGGGGGTATCCAAGTACGCCCAATAGGCGCGTCCGTTGAAAAGATCCTTGATCAAATCCACTTCATGGTGAGTCGGCGTCGCCGTGGTTCCATACAAGAACGCCGTGGAACCTTTGGTGCGGTCCAACCAGGCATTTAGATAGGGGATAGTATCCGGAGCCCCCGCATGGTGAGCCTCATCAAAAACCAGAGTCCCCAGTCCATCTCGAATGAATTCGGAATAGACCGAATCGGGAGATCCCGTTTTCGCCTGCAGACTTTGGATCGTAGACACCAAAATGACCTGCTTACCCTCCTGGTTGGCAAGATCCAAGACCGCTTCCATGGAGAGATCGTGTCGAATGGTTTCCGTGTGATCTTTCGGATTTGTTTGATCTTCACCCCATCGCACAATCACAAAATCTGTAGAGGGATACTTGCCACTCGACTTCATGCCGTGGACGAGATCCATTACGTCGCCTTGCAACTGATCAACCAGAAAGTTTTCGTGCGCGACGACCATCTGCAGGCGCCGGGTGTCCTGGCTCTTGTTCTTATCGTTCTTGATGTGCTTTTTAAGCTGAGTTTCCAAGACGCCCTTAGCCACCTCCGTCTTTCCAGTTCCGGTGGGAGCCACAAACAAAAAACTGTCGTGCCCGTTCTCGACGGCGTGGACGGCGGCCTCTCGCCCTTCGATCTGAACCTCTTTTAGAAATAGCGGATCTTCTCCAAGACTCGCGCGCTCGGCTCGGGCAACGGGGCTATGAATAAAGGGGTGGAGCGGGTGGCCGATCAAGAAACGTCGGATAAGCGCCTTGCCTTTGTCATTCAGTACGGCGAAATCATAGCCCTTCGGAATGACGAGGGTTCGCGTATTGTTCTCCCACTTGATCTTGGGTTCCTTCACCGAACTATCAAAACGAACACGCAAATCGAAATCAGCACCATAGTTCCCCAAGACCATGCAATCGCCATCAACTTTGCAGCTCCGGTGGGTTTCTGGTGAGCTCTTAAGCGCGCGCATCCCGACAGCCGGTAGCAGTACGTTTCGCAGGAAGTCCTGCATTTCCGGAGTTCCTTGTTCGGAGACAACACGGGCTACGGAATGGAGCGGCGCTTTTGCGTCGCCGACGATGGAATCGTAGGTTTCCTGGCAACGTTTAGCATCGATTCCCGCTTGGGCGAGAGACACCCATAGAAGGAAAATTAAAAATAGAACTGGCCTTCGTTCACGCATACAAAAAGAATACTTTTCGTTTGATTGCTTCCGCTCTCAGAGTGCAATAAGGGGGCCCTAATTTCGTGCCTAAATCGAGCGCACAGACCCCTGGAATACGCCCAAAAAATCGACTAAGGCCTACTCCGGGAACAGAAATTTACCTCTTAATAATCAGTACTTATTTGTGGTCCCTTGCTCCGCCGAAGCCGGAGATGTTAGAAGGGGCGCGGGAGAGAAGTGATGAGTGACCGTCTCTACGGACGGGTGGGGCTAAATCTAATGCTGGCTTGCGCAGGCTTTGGTGCGCCCGTCTTCGCCGCCAGACAAGATCCCGCTTACCTTCTTTCCTGCATGACCAGCGTCGCGCAAGCGGCCAACCTACAACAACTCATCCAAGCACAACTGTTGGAAGTTCTCGCCCAACCCTTGAGAAATCTGGGTGTGGAACCCCGCGCGCTTGAAGCCGCCTGGAATCAAAATCGTTTTTTGGGAACTTCTAACACGGACGTGTTCCGCTATCTGGAGGCCACCCGAGGCGGCCAGAGCGCATTTTGCAATGGCAGTACGGTCGGAGAATGCAGGCGCCGGATCCTGACGGCGCTCTTCCCCGATCACAACTTCCGCGAAGAGGTGCTGCGTACGGAGTTTTTGGAACTATTGGAAGGTACCCACCAGGTCTTGTTCCTCACCGTCCTATTGGGAGAAGACAACCAGATGCGGTTTGCTTACAGAGAACTGATACGTGATCTGATGGCAAACAGTGAGCTAAGCGTGCTGCTGTACACCAACTCCAGTGAACTATTGCTCGAGTTTCCTAGAATAGAGGGCTAGTCCAAATCCACAAGAGTGTTCTCGGTAACCAGGGCGCCACGTAATGCCTGCGGATCGGTCGCGGCGTAGAGCAGGTAGCCAATGTCTTCGCCAACACCGGCGCGAGCGGCCACGGAATCCCCGGCTTTGACTTTGATCCGATTCTTATAGGTGAAAGGGTTTGACGCTGCTTTTTCGAAACGGGAAACCGATCGCACTACCCCTTCTCCCGGGTGGAGAATATGAGCGGCCGCAAACTGTTTTACCTGCGAATTAAAACTAAAAGGGCGATCCAGCTCTACCGCGACAAAAGCCTCCCACGCGTTAAAGCCGTACGCTTTGGTGATGAGTTCCATGATGTAGCCGCCCGGAGGGCGCAGCGCTATCTCACCAAAGAGCGCGCCCGAGTCGGAGAGGTAGACCTCAAGATGCGTAATCCCCCACTGAATCTTGAGTGCCTCGATCACTTGGGTGTTCAAGCGCAGAATCTCCTCGATTTGATTCGACGGCAAATGCGAGGGGACGAGGTTGATATGGCCCTTCTTCAGGTACTGCGTCGTATTGGTAAAAAGAATCTTACCGCCGTTCACGAAGGACTCAATGCTGGCCTCCGGGGCGTTCACAAATTTTTCCAAAATGTGGGATCGATCGCCAGAGGTGGCAACGGCTTGCTCGGTTTCCGCGTAGGTGATGCCCCGGCTACCGGATAGTTTTCTCGCCTTTACCACAACCGGTACACCCAGCTTGTCGAGCACCTGCCCAGGCGGTAGCTCCTCTTTAAAACGCATGAATTCCGTCATGGGAATTCCATGCCGCTTGAGGTGAGTTTTCATGAAAAGTTTGTCATGGCACTTGATGACGGTGGAATGGCGGCTTTTCCTGGCATCAAAAAATCGGCGTGCGATCGAAGCCGCGTACACAGCCCCTTCCGTGCCCGCGAGTATGTGGGTGTACGGCCCGCTGGTCTTGAAATTCTCCAAGACCGCTTCAATTTCCTTTCGGGAGTCGGGAATGTCATGGAGCAGATCAAAAAGGGGGGCCTCTTTGAGCGTCACGGGCTTTTGTGTCCACAACGCAAACGGAACGCCAAAATGGCGCAGGGCTTTCACAACGCCCGATCGATAACCGATCAATAGTACTCGTTCTTGGCTCACGGCCCGACTCTCGTCCCTTCGTGAAGCACCGACGCCTCGACACAATAATTCTAAGAACAGATCGCGATGTCGTAAAGTTTTCTCAAAATCGAAATGTTCATTCCTGAGAGCGTCGCAGGTTTAACCAAGTCCTACTCCCTCAACCAAGCCTGCAAACGGCCTACAAACCTGGCACAGCGTTTGTATTACCAATAATCAACGCCGACAACGGCGTCGTGAAGGGAGTGAATCATGAAAAGTTCTGTCGTCCTAATCCTTGGAACCATAGTTTGTACGGTGATCCTTTCGGCTTGCGGTCCCGCCCTGCCCATGGGGTACGGCTACGCAGGCAATGGCAGGTTCTCCAACTGGGAACAGTGCCTGCAGGCTCAGATCCACACTTCTGAAAACCTGCGCTGCGCCGATCGTTTCTAAGTCTCCGTCGTATTGTCCCTGTCCCCTCCTAGTCCCTCCAGGCAAAGGCCTGGGGGGATTGGCTTTTAAATACAGTTACTTACAATTATTTTCGCTTTTTAAAAAAGCTTCGGATTTGCCTCCAAATTGCTCCACAATTGGGCTCTAGACTGAAGTCGGAAACCACACAAGGGGGCTTGAAGATGGCGTCCAAAATTCTATTTCCTATTATCGCGCTGAGCGTTCTGCTTTCTGCGTGTTCCTCAGACAACCAAAGCGTCTTAAAGGCGGTACAGCAGTACAAGCTCCGCGGCGAGCCTATCGAAAAGATACTCGAGGACAGAGTCGCGAGTTTGAGGACGGCCGGAGTGGAAGCAGAGTCCGTTTGGGTGGCGCCCAAATTCGAAGCCTCAAATTTCGAAGTAAAAGCGCTGATTCGCGTCGCCAGCCGCAACTACGAAGAACCCTATGTATGGGCGCTCACCGAGCAGCCGACCGCCACCAATGCAAAATCCAGAATCTGGAGCGTCAAAGCCACCAGCGCGGCGGCTAAAGCGGTCGTCCGCGGCGACAAATGGGCGGGAGTCGCGGGGCTGCCTATCCATTAATAGTAGCGGCCCGCTTTAACAATGACGCTGCGCCTCCGATAAGACTAGTGCCGATGTCCGCCACGACCCAAAAGAAGCGCAAGTCTCCGAAAGCTTTGGCGATTTCCGCCAAAGAACAGCTCATCCACATCTTTACGAGCCCCATTCGCGCGTTCAAGTTCTTGTGCTTCGCTACGGGGGTCGCCTTCTGGAGTTTTGCGGCTCTGGTGGGCCTTATCACGTATCTGTTTTTTGCTAGCCTGCCAGACGTCGAGGCGATGAACTTCACCGCTCTCAAGAAGGTTGCGCGCACTCAGGTGTACGAGCGGTTTGAAAAGCGCGGGGGCAAACACATCTGGGTCCCCCTCTCGGGTATCAACCGCGACTTCCTCTATGCCGTAGTCTTAAGTGAGGACCGCAGCTTCTTTGAGCATGACGGGGTCAACTACGGGGCCATCATGCAGGCCTTTGCCGCCAACCTTAAGAAGGGGCGGCCCGTTTTCGGTGGGAGCACCATCAGCCAGCAGGTGGCAAAGAACTTGTTCCTAGACGACAGCAAAACCTTCAGCCGTAAACTCAAAGAAGTCATCCTCACCAAACGCCTGGAAGCGACCTTTAGTAAGAACGAGCTATTGGAGATTTACCTGAATCTCGCCGAATTTGGTCCCGACATCTTTGGGGCCGAATCGGTGGCAAGAAACGTGTTTAGGAAAGCCCCGAGTGAGATAAACGCCGCCGAGGGTGCTTTTATCGCCCTATTACTACCCTCACCTCGACGCAACTTTTACAGCCTCGTACAAAACCGCCATGTTTCGGAAGCCAAGCGTGAGAAGCTGCAAAACATCCTAAAGGGCATGCTCTACAGCGAGTACATCAGCCCCAAGCAGTACAGCCGCTACGTACGCTACGACTACGCCCCCGCCCTCAAACGCGCCGTCGCCGGCCGTTAGCCCTTTCCCAATAAACCCTTGACCCTGCGGGTCGGAATGTTAAAAGACGCACGAACTCTTTCATGCGTCGGAGATTCGTAGTCATGCTCAAGAACATCGCCCTACTGGCGATTGCCGTTTTTTCTATTTTTTCTGCTCCCGCTGAGGCGGGAATCCGTAGCTGGTTTGCCAGCCTGTGCGGCTATTCCACGGCCGAAGAAGCCGGCGAAGAGCCCGCAAACCCGATCCCGGACTTTCTTAAAGCTAGTTTTGCTGAAGTCGCCAAGCTCGACACCTCCAAGGCCTTGGCGGCGGCCACGGCGATTTATCCGGAATTTGATCCCACTCACGGCCCTAGATATGGGAATCCCACGCCAGAAAGAGTCACGGCTTGGAAAGGGCTCCTCGCGCTCGTCCAGTTAAAAGAGGAAGACGGATCGTCGACTTACGACACGTATTTGGATGGCGTTGGAGAAGCCGAGTTGATGGACGGCGACGATGTTAACCTTTACTTGAACTGGCTGGCGGCCGCCGGTGTTTACCTGAGAGCGCTCGGTAAAGACACCACTCTGCTTTTCCGCCACGCCTTTGCGCTAGGGCTCGATCACTTGTCGTTTGTTCGTTCCTTACCGCCGGATGTGGCTTTGCTCTACATCCAAGGGGATCCCAACTATACGGATGCCTCGGTAGAAACCTACCTAGAGGATCTCACTGAGACGTACCGCAGGTGGGGAGAAGTCTTTAGAGAGCTGATGGAGCGACGTGCGGCACGAGAAGCCGCCCAGCGCGCTACCGCGCAACCGCAACCTGAAGCCGCCGCCGAACCCCAACGATAGTTTCCGGCGGCGACCTCTGTAGCGCGCAAGGAGATGAGAGCCTTGGCGCTATTCTCCCTTGTCAAAGCGAGCCAGCAGTTTCGTAATCGACTTATTGACCGCTTCAACACTTTGAGCGAGCAGCGATTCGAAGGAAGTAATTCCCAGAACGTGCTGCGTGCCCTTTTCGACCGCTGGACCTACCGCCTGCAAATCCTGCCAAATAGGTTCCCCTCCATCTTTGGCGTAGAGAGTGAACTGGGTCGTTGCCTTTGGCTTTAGTTCTCCGGCTCCGACGAGACGTTCAAGCCCACCGCCCTTTTCGAGATCCACTTTCACGCGCGCGACCGCCAAGGCCTGAACTCCTAGAGACTTTGCAAGCGCTTGCCGCTCGGCCTGACTCAGGCGTTCTATGGGCCAGGGGTCCATGACCCCTTCCGCGCCATAGGCCTTGAAACCGCTTCCCGTAGGAGGACGACTTTGCCATCCCTTCATTTTTTCTTCGAACAACTTTGCGTACGCCGCGTTCTTCTTTAGCCCCTCGGCGTCCAAAACCTGCCAACGGAATTTCTTGGCTAAGGTTTTCCCTACATTCGCGTAGATGGAACTCGCGTGTGGCGCCGCTTGAACCAACCCCGGCCCCCAATCTGGAAAGTCCTTTTTCGACGATCCAAACTTCCAGCCTTCTGGCTCTTTCTGCTCTACGGAGAATCCGACGATGGCGATTTTTTTGATCGCACTGACTGCGGGCTTATCCACCTGAAGCGTGGCGCACGCACTGAAGAGTGTCGCCAGCGCCACCAGGCAAATTGTTATGAGTGTTTTCATGTTCCCCCCTTTTTCTTAGAACGCATAGCCGAGTGAGATCTCACCCGACGGCTGAAAACCGTGATAGAAGGGAACGCTAATGGTGCCCCCGTTGTCGGCCTGGATCGTATCGCCGTTGCTGTACCAGCTAGCGCCCAAAGCCAAGTTGACGTTCAACCCGTTTTCCCAAACCCATTGCCGGCCCACTACCGTACCGATGTACATCCCGGCTTGCGATCCCTGGGACCCCAATGCCCGCACCGAAACGATCGAAAGCCCGGCACTGGGGCCCACGTACCACCCTGTGTTCATGGCGTCCCCACTCAGGTAGTAATTCGCTCGCACGCCGATCCCTACTCCGGACAATTCCGCGAAGAGAAAATTCGCCGCGAGGTAACCAATGCTAGGGCCCACCGTAATTTTGTCGGCAACTCGAAAATCCACGTCTCCCGACAGACTTCCCAGTACCAGGCCTAACGGATTCACACGGATGTTTATCCCTTTGGCCCCGCTGCTCTCGCTTTCCATCGCGTAGCCAGACATGCAGGCGACCGTTATCAGTCCAATTAGATAATAAAGTTTTGTTTTTTTCATGACCCCTCCTCAAGTTAAGTGCGCCCATTCTTGCGCCTTAGAAAATTAACGGTCAACAAAAACTTATACCGCGGTATAAAATTTTTGTCTTTGCGTATAAGTATGGAGGTGCTAGCTTTCGGAGCTGGAAGGGAGGCGATTATGTAAGGCAGACTTAAATAGTCTTTAGATAAGCGTGGATTTCTTTAAGAGACTTCTTCCGCACACTCTCCAGATCGACGCCTGGATGGGTTGTCAGAAAATCGATCAAGTGTCCGGTGAGTACGCTCTGGATCCATTTGGCAACGGCCATCGACTGACGGCGCTTCTTAGGTGGCAACACTTGCGCAACCGTCGCCGCAAGACGCTCGGCTCCTAATTGGCGAACCCGATCGTGCAGATCTTTGTAGCCCTTGTTGAAACTTGCGTAGTAGTAGAGAAGCAGGATCACTCTAGGGTGAGAGGGAAAATCGCGCACCCACGAGAAGGTGCCGTTTACAAAACCATCCACCTTGCCGAAACCTTCGTCCGCGGCATTGCGGACATGATCCACCGTATAGTTTTGCACCGTGGATACGACCAGCTTGATGGCCGCTTCGATAAGCGCTTCGCGATCGGGATAATAGTAGGCCACATGCGCGCGAACATCTCTAAAGACTTTCCAATGGATTCAAACGAGGTCCCTCGATTCCATTCTCCGGAGCCAATCAGCTCAATGGTTTTTTCCAGGATTCGAAGGCGGCGCTCATCGCCACGTGAAGGCTTGAAGTTCAAAAACTTCGCGTAGAGGGCTCTATTGCGTTCGGATAGGTTCATGGCTTAACAGCGGCGCAGTGTAGCATAGCTGCGCAAGCCGCACAAGTTACTGTGATTTCAGGTACTTAGGCTAAGAGGCCGCCACCCATTTCCAGCTCGGCTCCCCATGCGCTTTGGCGGCGCGGTAGAGGACCGCCTCAAAGAGGACGGAGGTCACGGTGAACTGAATGGCGAAAGCTGGTTGAGAGTAATTGGTTCGCACCACAATGCCGCGGGCCTGGAGCGGAATTTCCAGCCAGCCAGATTTGACGACGAGCCGAACGGCCGCCCCTAAACGAAACTTGGGTTCGCCTAGTACGGCTACTCCGCCTAGCCCGATATCGACGAGCGTTACGGCGTGCATGCTTTGTCCATCGTGTACGTAAACCGTACCCGGTAAGGCCATTCGCGGAAATCGGCGGCGATCAGCTGCCATGGGACCCCTTTTGGTGCTCTCTTCAGTTGAAAAACCGGACTTTCGTTTCTCTATAGAGAGCAAAATCCCTGCCGACGCACGCAGGCACGCATAGTGCCCTTCAAGTGTCTAAGTTTTCTTTGGGATTCTAGGGACTTAAACCCTTTCCTAAAGCATTTCATGCGTTTAGGCTAAGCGACTATAATAAAAGCACTTTTGTAAATGGCTCAGTCAATCTCATTCAAACTTCTGGCTCTAGCAGTCGCTTCTCTCGTACTCGGAAGCTGCCAACACCAAGTGGTGACGCACGCACTAGCCGGAAAAATTTGGGACGTTCACCGCTCCACCTTTCTAACCGAGGAGGCGCTTCTTACCGCGCTCGGCGGCTACGATTACGTATTGCTTGGAGAGGCGCACGACAACCCAACTCACCACCAGCATCAGGCCACTATCCTTAGCCAGCTCAAACTACCGGCAGTCGTGATGGAGCACCTGGACGAGGCTCAAGCGAAGATCGCCCAAGCGACACCCGTTTCCGAGCTGGAAAGTAAACTCGCCTGGGAAAAAAGCGGCTGGCCTCCTTTCTCTATTTTTGAGCCGGTTTTTAAAGCCGTCCAACAAACGAAGTTTCAGGCCGGGGCGTTAGATTCTGAAACCTTAAAAACCATTCGAGCCGGAAAAGCGGGCCCTCTACCTGCGAAAACATTCAAACAGTTTGGTGGCTTGGAAAAGCGTCCTCAATGGGATCAGGAACTCGAAGCCTTGCTCGACCAGTCTCACTGTGGGCAACTGCCGAAAAAACTCCTACCTGGGATGGCCCAGGTTCAAAAATACAAAGACGTTTTCATGGCCTATCAACTGAGCCGCCACCCAAAAGCCCTACTTCTTGCAGGTGCCGGACACACGCGCAACGACAACGGGGTGCCGTTTTATCTGCACCGAGCTTTCCCCAAAAAGAAAATAGCGACCGTCCAGTTTGTTGAAGTTCAATACGAGTCTGCAAAAGCAGAAGACTACCGCCGAGAAAACGCGGACTTTCTGTGGTTCACCGGCTACCCGGCTAGGCCCGATCCCTGCGCTGCTTTTCGACGCCCTAAGGTGGTGATTGATCCGGGCCATTCACGTGAATCCCCAGGGGTGAGAAGCGCTACGGGAAGAGACGAAGTCCGATACAACGACGCCTTCAGTGAGAAACTTCAAAAACTTCTTTCCGCCAAACAAAGCTTTGTCGCCGAACTCTCGCGGGACCACGATGAGAACCTCTCCCTGCGGGAACGAGTGGATAAGATCCGAGCTCTAAAACCAGACGCCGTTCTCTCCATTCACCATGACTCCATGCAGGAGGCATTTTTAGAAAAACGCGCGGACGGGGGTTGGGTAACGCGCGAACCGACAGCCGGATTCTCTCTCTTTGTAAGCACTCTGGGGGCGCATGCCGACCGGTCCCGCACCCTAGCGGAGCTGATAGGAAAAGAATTCGTAAAGCGCGGTAGAAAGCCGACCCTCCACCACGCGGAAAAAATTCCCGGTGAAAGCCGCAAGCTGCTCGACGCCGACTTGGGAATCTACGAATACAATGAACTCGCGGTACTCAAGAACGCGGTGGCCCCCACCGTTCTGGTTGAGCTTGGGCTCATTGTCGATGAAGACGATGAAAAGTACTTGAGCGATGCGGAGAACCAGAATCAGCTCGCCGAAGCCCTACAAGAATCTCTCCAAACTTTTCTGAAGTAAGCTAGTACCGCAAAACAGAAGCGCCCCAAGTGTACCCGCTCCCGAAGGCAGCCAACGCGACAAGCATGCCTTTTTTCAACTCGCCCGCTTTAAGCGCCTCATGCATCCCGAGCGGGATTGTAGCCGCCGTGGTATTCCCAAATTTTTGAATGGTGTTAAACACCTTCTCTGGCGGGATTTGAAGCTGCTCCGCAACAGCATCGTTAATGCGCAGATTTGCCTGGTGAAAGAAAAACCTGTCCACGTCTTTCACGGTGGCTCCATACTCTTTAAGACATTGGTTCAAAGACTCCGCCATTTTCGTAACTGCGGCGATGAAGACTTTCTTGCCGTTCATGTGGGGGTAATGCAAACCCTCATCGAGCACTTCGTGATCGATGCGATCCGGCCGCCCCAGTGCGGAGCCCGGAGCGGGAATCCACAACTCTTTTGCCCCACGCCCATCTGCGTGCAGGTGAGAACCGTGCACATAGGAATCCTTGTCAGAATCTGAAACCTCTTTGGCGGAAAGGACGACAGCACCCGAACCGTCTCCAAATAAGACGGTCACGTCTCTTCCCCGTGTCGTGCGATCCAAACCGCTGGAGTGGACTTCGGATCCCACTAAAAGAATCTTTTTGTAAGTCCCGCAGCGAATGAAATGATCCGCGATAGACAAGCCATAAATAAATCCGGTGCACTGCTGGCGGATATCCAAAGCCGGGATGCCGGGCAGGCCCAATTTTTCTTGCAGAAAGCAGCCAGTCCCCGGAAAAAAGTGATCGGGAGTCAGGGTTGCGAAAATGATCATCTCAATGTCGCTGGCTGCAATGCCAGCACTCTTAAGCGCTTCCTGTGAGGCTTTCAAAGCGAGGTCCGACGTGCACTCCCCAGCTGCCGCCCAACGCCGCTCTTCGATACCCGTACGTTTGCGGATCCATTCGTCCGAGGTATCCAAAAATTTTTCCATGTCAAAGTTGGTGAGCACACGCTCCGGTACGTAAGAACCCACACCGATGATTTCTGCCCGTAACATTCCTTCTCCTGGACTAAAAGCTAACGACTCGGGCACGCGCCCGATCCCCCTGCAGATCTCAAATTTTTGATAAACCTACACCGCTCCAGGCGGTCTTAAAACCCAAAAATTAAAGACAAGGCGGCCACGGCCATGGTAATTTGGGCGCCACGGAGGCGGGATTGTCCGAGCATTTTCTAGCCTATATTCGGGCCCACATTGAAGCGCTGTGCGAAGAACTCGGGGCGGACGCCATGAGCGTGTACGAGCGCGACGAAGAAGAGCAGGTGGCCCGTTTGCTCGCGTGGTCAGGTGAAAAACCGCGAGAAATTGCACCGTTTGACTTGCCCCCTATCGGGACCTGCGCCAAAACCGGCAAAGGGATTCTGATTGAGAAAAAGCACGATCGCCCCAAATTCAGGAGCGTCGTCATCGTGCCGTTGGAAGCTCAAGGGGAGCAGTTTGGAGTGCTGAACTGCGCAAGCGAAAAAGCAGAGTACTTCAAGAGTCAGAAGCTACTCACCGCCGTTCGTTCGGTTGCCGAGATGCTAGCCAGACAATGGGTGAGCCCCGGAACGGAACACTTACACTAGAGTATTCCAGCTTTGAGCAAGCTGACCGCAACGTTCAATCTTACGATCTCCATCGCATAGTCCCACACTACGGTATTGAGCTTGTCACAAGATTGGTGGTAGCACGGCGTCTTTGTGTTCCAATGTTCAATCGTCAAAATGGTTGGGATCTTTTGATTGAGAAAGGGAACGTGGTCACTTCCCCATGCCGGCATGGTGATGTTGGGAGTCAGACGTGTATAGGTCTTTACCTGCGCGGAGTACCACTTGGCTTCGGACTCAAACTCATTGTTGGTTTCGATGTCGATGAGCCCATTCTCGTTGTAGCCGATCATGTCCATATTGATCGAGTACTTCACTTTGCTCAGGTCGCCCGACTCACTTAGGGATTTGACGTACGCTTTGCTACCCACGAGTCCGGTTTCCTCTCCGTTCGCCGCCAAAAAGACGATCGTCTTCGAAGTCGGTTGCTCGCTCATCACGCGCGCCATCTCAAGAAGGGCAACGGCTCCACTCGCGTTGTCATCGGCACCCGCTTGGTGGTGGCCCACATCGTCCAAGTGCCCTACGACAACGACCCATTCGTCCTGCAATTCACGACCGGGTCGCATTGCGACGACGTTGCACTCCTCCGCGTAACGCCGGGATTTGTAACAGTGGAGAGAGGTTTGGTAGTTGAGTTTTTCAAATTCCGATTTGATCCACTGCACGGCACGTTCGTTTCCGGAGTTGGCCTTGCGATCCAAACCCGCAACGTCCCTATCTTCAAAGGACGCTAAGAACGTCAGGTAGTCCTGGTACTTGGCCTTCGAAATCTTTTTGAGTACCTCTTCCACTTCGATGCGTCGTTTCAACGAGCGCGAAGGAATTTCCGGAATATAGCTTTTGAGTTCAGAGGGGCGGACCCGGCGAAGCAAGCTTTGCAAGTTCGGTGACAGCTCATCGAGATCCTTCCGCAGCCGAACTACCTTGAGACGCCCTTCATCCATGTGGGGGACCGTATGCGGTGCCAAGGCCTCAAGATCGTGGGGGTGATGTGAGAGTACCAAATAGAGCGGTTGCGGATCGTCGCCACCAAAAGCACTGAGTCGGACGGCAGTACCGGTGAGAAGGAGTAAGGCTCCCACGACAGCTAGGATGCGAACGCGTCTATTCATTTTTCCCCCATTGAACTTTGTTTTCATAGAATAGGAGAGTCGCCGAATCTAAGAAAGTAGCGGCGTTCCATGAGCCGAGAACGCCTCCACGCCCGAAAAACACCCTTAAGTCGTTGGAATGAAAGGGGAAAAGCTGCCTTTGCGGGCGCCCAAGTTTGAGAAAAATCCCAATATTTTCCTCTAATTATCTCCGCTGCGCCTACCGATTGCAGAGCCAAGTAACCTTAAGGAGATACTCATGAAGACAAAGAACTACCGTAACGGAAAGACGACCTGCCGCAGCTATTTGAAAGCTGCCGGACACGGGTACGAAGTGGGCTTTTTCTACGGAAACACCCAGGTGTTCTGTGGAAATTTCGTGCACAGCACGGAGGCCAATCAGTTCTTCACGCTGATGAAGAGAGAAGTAAGCCGCTTTGGCAAACGTTTTAAGGTCGGAAAAAACTATCCCACGGGTTGGTTCAAGAAGTTCCTCGGCGCGCACTTGCACCGCAGTTATTACAACTTCGTGAACAAGCAGGTCCGCAAGCACGCGACCACCGCGAACCGCAACTACGGTCAAACGCTTCGTACGTACAAACGTTTGAATCGCCGATGGGCCACCGGTGAAAAAGCCGCGTGCCTCAAAGCTGCGTAGTTTAAGTTCGTAGCTTCTAAATTGAAAAGCCGCATGCCTTCATTGGCGTGCGGCTTTTCTTTTAAACTCTTTCGATTTTGGCTAGTGGTTTTCTTTGACGTGTCGGCTCTTGCTCGGAGGGCCGCTCACAAAAAAGCCGTGAGGAATCCCTTCTTCTTTTTCTTTTTCCTTTCGAGATTGAGCGCACACTTTACAAAGTTCACAGCGTTCCGCAGCGGTTTCCAAGGGAACGGGGTTCAATTCCTTCCCAATCTTGACTAGCTTCAGTTTCACTTCCGAGCCATTAGGATCGGACACTGTAATCACTGAACCGGACTCAAGAGGCTTAAGATCTATCTTGCCGCCCTCGGCTGCGTGCGGTGAAAGCGAGTAGTAGTTCCCTTGAGTGGGAACGTTCACCTTTTTCCCGTCGATTTCATACTCTTTGACACAACCTTCATAAACGACAAGTCTGGGGTCTTTATCAGTTTTGCCAAGAACAAAATCCAAAAATCCTTTTGTGCTTTTAATACCCACACCCGAAAAAACACTTTTGGCGAGGCCGACTGCATCCTTACCCGCGAATACAGAAAACGCGGCTTCGTAGGCTTGAAAATTTTCATCGATATGATCCGCGACATCGTCCAAGTACTTTCGGGCAGTGGCTAGACCTTCCTCAATCTTCACTTCCGCAATCTGGCGCTCACAATCCTTGGCAGGCGGCTTCGCAAAAGCCAGCATGCTAGTGAGTAGAGCTAGAATGAGTAACGCACGCTTCATTCTCCGCCCTCGCTCGCGCTAGCCTTTTTCTTTGGAGTGCATTCGCTTTTTTTCAACCAAGCTTCTACCGCCACAATCTTGGCGACTTCCTGGCCGCCGGTCGTACCGACCTCTTCCAGGGCATCGACAAGCTGTTCTCGGTTGGCGGTTTCCAAAGCTTCGCCTAGGACTCCCTGTGCCTTGGCTTTTTCCGCGGGTGAAAAACCACCCACTTCTTCAATGGCTTCTTGGAAAAGTTTTCCCGGAATCTTTGCCTTCTCTTTATTGCGGCTAAGCTCTTCCGACAATTGCTGGAAGGGGCTTTTTTCTGCCGGCGGCTCATTCGGAGTGCTGGGAACTTCGGGCTCGGGCCCCACTCGAGGTTTATCCCGCGGTTCTTCTCTTCGCGGTGGATTAAGATCGGGAACGGAACCCGCTGCAGCGGTGCCTATGCCTCCGACTATTCCAGCGCCGCCCAAACGATTTCCGCTGTCAGGCCGGCCGGCTGCTTGTACGGCATCACCTATGCTGTTCGCCCCATTTTCTCCGATAGGATTGGCCGGCGGAACAGAGGCGACAGGCGGTTTCTCTTCCGGCTTAGTCGGAGTCGCTCCCTGTCTCGGTTCACCGGTTACACCCCGATCTCTGGAGGCGATTTCAGGTGTTCTTTCCGGTGCCGTGTCGCCTGTAGGCGGGAGACTCGCCGGATCGCGCGGTTCGGTCACCCCGCGAGGATTGCCTGCGGGAGTCGAATTGTTCGCAAAGCCTTGCGGTAAGGTAGAATTCTTTTTGCTGTGAGAAGGCGAATTCTTGGCGCTAGCACCTAAGCCCTCGCCCAAGCCATCTCCCAGTCCATGGACTGAAGGATCGAGTCCGAAAGCGCCCGGTGAGCCGCTACCAAAACCAGAAGCGCTGTCGCCACTTCCGTTAGAAGCGACACCCGCTCCCGAGTTGTTGTTGGAACTTCCGTTCCCGTTCGAGTTGGCTCCATTGCCCTTAGAACTAAAGTTGGATTTGTTCACGCCCGCAGGGTTCGCGCCGTTTTGCGCGATTCCATTCTGCGTACCGCCACCGGCGTTCAAAGCATTTTTCACCACACCATTTGGCGTGACTTCGCCTCCAAAAATGTCGGGTTGTGCGCCGCCCGCACCGGCTCCGACCACAAGCTTGCCGAAGCTGGGATCGCCGTTGACGACTACCTGGAAAAAACCGCCCTTGGCGTTACTGACGGAAGGTTTCAGAGAAGCGGTAACTGTGTCCGACATCCCACACTGTTTAGCCAAGTGTTTGCCGAGAATTCCCGCGAGCGGATCGATCGGTAAAAATCCTTCGTCCATTTGTGGGCGTAGTTTGCGCGGTGAAAAAGCTTGCGCTAGCGCCACACCGTTCGTGCTGGAAGAAACGGCCGGAACCAAAAAACCCGCGAGCCATTCCGGCTTTGCAGCGCTTGTGGTTTCAAGCCAGGCATTCAAAAGCGTAGTTTCAAGCGGCTTGCCGCTTTTCGTATGCAGAACCTTCACGGGTGCGGAAAGAGTCTTCCGATCGCCGTAAGCATCCACTAAGCCGTAAGTCTTGCCATCCTTACTAAAGGGAGTCAGCAGGAGCGCCATCCCGGAATAGCGCCCGTCTTTTTCAATAAGCTGAACTTGAGAGCCCGCGATAGTCGAAGTCCAACGGCCGAGTAGGACGGTGCCGCGGTTGCGGTTCTCTACAAAAAGATTGGT
This sequence comes from Bdellovibrionota bacterium, assembly GCA_041391485.1. Classification (GTDB taxonomy): domain Bacteria; phylum Bdellovibrionota; class FAC87; order UBA2466; family JACKAF01; genus JACKAF01. The sequence goes on from JAWKNY010000002.1 coordinate 103,307, forward strand.
ACAAACTTCGTTCTCACAATAATTCTCCGTCGCATAACTCCAAAGTGTATGAAGTTTTCGCGGGACGGATCGGAAATTATAAGCGTGTCCATCCGGAGTCAAAATAAGAACGGAATTCTTGTGATGCCACGGACGCCAAATGCTTTCCTCGACCGCAGGCACTCGTTTGGTGAGCGCTCTGAGTTCGTCAATGACTTCCCAGAAATTTTGGCAATTGAATCGGCTTTGACCGTAATAGGACTCGACGGCTTTTTTGTACTCTTCTAATAGAGGGGTGCTGCTTAAGAAAGCGGAGAGGCTCGTCGCCTTTTGAGCGACACGCTCCATTTCCTTTAACGATCGCGCTTGAGCCGTTCCTAAGAACAGACTCAGCGCCACGGCCGCGATGGCCGTCCCCCTGGCGATACTGAGTTGCATCCCTTAAGTTTAGCAAGGCTAAGTACCTTAAAATATTGTATTCTCTCGGTATTCAGTAGATTTCACAATTAGACTGGGTGAATACATTTGACAGAGCGGCAGGCTCTGTCGAACTCCTGATCAGTATCCACGCTGTCTTAACAGTTCCCCAAAAGTAACCGCGTACCTTTATGGGGATCTAGCAGGTCTTGGCGGTCTGGCTGAGCACCGCAGGCGTCATCGGGGCCATCGGGGGAGTTGACGGACCCCAGGCGGTTCCGTGCACGTGGGAGTTGAACAGAGATTGGAACAGATCTCCTTTTATTAGGGCGTGCGCCGCGCTCTCCCCGAGCTTGATCTCGCTACTTGAGTGCACGACGATGGAGGCGCCATCCACTGTAAAGTGGCTACCCTGGCTATTCTTAATGGAGATTTTCGGGCCTTCGATCTCGATGTGGTTGTCTTTCTCATCAGAGATCGTGATCTTCTTGTCCTTGCCGTTCAATTCAATCCGGCGTTTGTCCTTATCGGAAACGACGATCCCACTATTCCCGTCTGAATCGTCGAAACAGATCATGTGGCCCGATCGCGTGCGTATGAACTTCAGGTCATTCTTATTGTTGTCGTTGAGATCCCCATCACGGCCGCTAGTAGGCGGAGTGTTCTTGGGATTGTAGAGCGCCCCCATTACGATGGGGTAGTCGACGTTTCCGTTCTCGAAGTACACCATGACTTCATCGCCTACTTCCGGCAAGAACCACGCCCCGCTCGATTTCGACGCATAAGGAAGACACAAACGCGCCCACTCTGAGGGCATCTCAGCGGAGTTTCCATGAAACCAAGGGTACTCGACTCGAACCCGCCCCTTTTTATCCGGATCATTGTTCTCGCGAACGATGGCTCGCGCCATCACCGGCATCTGTGCTCTCTGGCTAATTGCGGATTCGAACATCTTTACTACCTCCGTACTCCTTAACCTTGGACCTTCACTTGGGCTCTAAGCTCAACAATGTTGATCTTAGGGACCTTGGGCAATTTGCAACTCGCTTGACCGCCCTCAACAGACGTCACCAAGCACTGCCCCAACGAAATAAGTTCTCCGTTCATCTTCTTGCCCTTGATGGACAACTCGTCCTTCACCGACATGCCCTCGATGGCTTCGAGAAGAAGCATAGAAGTGGAGTCCGACACTCGGTAGCTATCAATCACAGGGACAGATACCACGCGGGTGATGGGAAAATCTCTTCTCAGAAGCGAATACTTTACGGGACCGGTGTACCGCTTGCCGCGGACACGGACAAAAACATCGCTTTTGCCCAAGCGAGCGGTAAGGGCTTTTCCGTGCTGGAGCTTAAACAAGGGCTTAGCTTTGGGACCATCCGCACGAAAAACCGTGGCCTCAATATCCTTGGCGTTGTTCTCTCCAAGAAGCGTGAGCGAAACCATGCCATTTTCACCGTCGATCTGGTACCAGTCCGTTCTATCCCCTTGGCTGTAATTCACTTCGCCTTCGATCTTGTTGCCCTTAGCGGCCGGTGTCGCTCCCGACATCACCTGATCGGAGTCGGATTTAAAGTCGGCATTGATGTAGCGGACCAGAAGCTCGGGTTTACCATAGAAGTAGCGCCACGCTTGCTTGCGATCGATGGAGACTCGGTAGTCGCCGGCGGCTAAAAAGTTCCTTGGGTAGAGTACTACGTGGTTCTTTCGAACCTTGCAGCTTGCGTGCATGGGGATGCGTGTGCTGTAGGCTGTGTGCTGCAGCTGCACTTGAAAACGTTTGCTGAACTCTCTGCAATTTAAGTTCGTGACGTTCTTGCGCAGTTCCTGACTCAAAATGATCTTTCCGCGTTCGGGAAGCTGAACATGAACGGGTTGATCGGTATTGCCCAAGGTTTGGGGCGGCACCACCGGAACACCGGCACACGCCGTTAGCAGAACTATCAGGGCGAATGAAGCTGGCTTAAGCCACATCGGAATCCTCCATACCCGAATAGAACGAAAACTCTACGCCGTCGATTTGCAGCACATCGCCAGAGGACAGGTAGCGGTCTTTCCGAATCGGGTTGCTATTTACTGAGATTTGAATAGAGCTGTCCGAAGCGTTCCGAACCAAGCGATAGGCATACCGGTTCTTCGGCAACGCTTCTCTGATGATGGTAACATAGCAAGCGCGCCGTTTCTGCGTAGATTTAACAAGACTCACCACGCTGCGTCGGTGTGTTCCGATCTCACTGCTATCTCCTACAAGACGCACCAAGTCCGAATGCCCCAGCTTGTGCTTGTCCCGAACATTGAAGCTCCCAATCAAAAAAGCGTCACGGTCCTGAAGACAGAAGAGACACCCCGGATCGGTGTGGCGGCGGGTACGCCCGCAATCGGCACACACCTTAGTGCGGTAGCTACGCACCAGACGGTAACCGAGCCAAAGCGCAAGCAGTGCCAGACCCATCCAAAGAACCATTCTAAGGTAGCGCTCCAGGAAGACATTCCCCTCGGGAACGCTTAGGTTGAACGGAGAACTTTGAACGGTTTTCTCTCCCGATACCGCTTGCAACCGGACGCGGACACGTTTTCCGCGCAGTTCATAAGGAGGAGAGAACGAAAGTCGCCGCCGCATTTCGGGCAACACCGGCGAATCCGATGCGATGACCGAGAAACGAACGTTTTCCTTCCCAAGACTCGCTTGTATGTCGCTCAGTACAGGACGGATTTCCGAAGCCACAAAGGGGTTGTAGAGGGCGATGTGAACCTCCGCGTTGCGCTTCTTGAGTTGGGCCAACACCTCTTTGGAGAGATCAATGTTTCCCGAGGTGAATACCCAGACAACTGTGGGTAGCTCGCTGCTTTCTCTAGCCGTGAGCAAATGCTCCAAGGGTTTTTCAAAAGTTGTGGAAAGCAACGTATTATCGCAGCTCACGATGCTGTCTTCCATTTCACGAACGGGGCGGTGGTTGTGGTGAATTTCCAGCGTTGTGTTCGTGTACGAAACCAAACTCACCAAGGAATCGGAATCCAGATGCGATTTCAGTTTACGCGTAAGGCGGTTCACTCTTTCGTCGATGTTGTTCTTTCGACAAAGTGTCGAGGAATCGACGAGAACCCAGAGGTTCACGGCCTCCTTGGTCCCACTCCCGATGCTCCCTAGCGACTGCCCCTCTTCGGTGAGCACCTCAAAACTGGCAGACTCTTCGGGTGGGTTGGAAATGACCGCCCGAAACTCAAAGCCGCTCCCGTCGGGTACAACTTCCTTGAGGACGAGCTGGGGATCGGCCGCTTTGGGTGCCGCCAAAACCACTGAACTTAAGAGCAGAAAAAGGCTGTATCGCAGGGTTCTCATGACTGTTCCTCCCGACTGAGGTCGACCCGGTACTCGCCGGGCAATAGTTTTAAAGTAAAAGCCTCGCCGCCGAGCGTGAGCGTTTCATTTGAGCTCAAAGACTGAGGGCGATCAAAGTCTTCCTGGCATTCCAGAAGGACCTCTTGATCGATCACGCGAATCTTGTATTCCGCGTCTTTACCCTGGGCCACCGGCACGCTACGGAGTCCTCCCCCTTTAGTAACGGAAAAGAAATTCAGACCGTCGTAAAGTGGGAACACTTTCTCGGAGGCCTGGGAAATCACGAATCCCCCCAGCTGAACTTTTTGCATCGCCGGTGCGACGCGCGCGGTGCGCTCGGCGACCAAGGCCGCAACTCGTTTTTCCGCTTCCAAGGTATCGTGGAAAGCTTCGGCGGCAGCTGCAAAACGGGCTTTCACCGCTTGCATCAGTAGAGAAAAATAGACCTGGATCTTCGTCAGGAGGTTCGCGCCGCTTAGCTTAGACTGCAGCGCGCTTGTTGATGCTATTGGATTCATGAGTGACCTCGCATTTCTTTGGCACTGCCGGTCGCCATTGCGTTAGCCAGAGGGTTCGCATCGACCTGAAGCGCCAGAAATCGGTTTCCTAGTAGTTCAACCTCGTCGTAGTCAAACAGCTCCCCTTGCTGCTCTTCGTGCCCATTCAATTTGAAAACGGTACCGGGCTCCGCAATCAGGGTACGCACGCCATTAATCATCAGCTGGTAGCTGCGAAAATCTTCGGACTGAACGGGGGTGAGGACCAGGCTGCTATTCTTAGCGCGGCCGAGGGTTTCAAACGACTTTCCGGCAAATAGAATTTCGCCTTGGTGCGCGCCCTCAAAACAGTACAACGCGATTCGCCGTTGCTGCGCGCGTCTCTTTTTCTGGAGCTGCTGGCACTTGGCAAGAATCCGCTCCTCTGGGGCTTCCTCCCAGCCATCCAGAAGCGAGTGCCCGTTGGGTGAATACCCGGCCACTCGGTCCTTGGGCCGCACGAGCTCTTTCATGAAGGCCCCCGAGGCTTTCAAAATGTGTTTCACTTTTTTCATTTTTACTCCTCAGTCCTGGGGACTACATCCGCTTCCTTAGCTGTTTGCGGCTGGTAGACGGCCAGATCAAAGAATCCGAAATCAAGATCCGCCTTCTCCACTCGAATCTTCAAACGATTCTCGTGCGCGACCAAATCTTCGGCGGGTACGACCAAACCGTAGTTGGCCCAGCTATTGGGAACGGAGAGTTCCGTACCGGACTCGCTCACCAGGTGTTTCCCATTGATCTCATAGTGGACCTGGGCCCCGGTACGCCGTACATACTGACGCTGGACAAGGATCAAAGGCCTATCCGGATTGGGTACGTTCACCTCTACCGAAATCACGCCGCTCTTGATGAAGGCGCCTTTAAGGGTCAGCGCATCACCGCTCTTAAACTTGGTGCTCACCGCGCGGCTATGAACCCCATCCGCCTTAATCTGATACTTCTCTTTGTTCTCAAGCGTAATCCAGTCGACTCGGTTGAGGACATGGCCACCGAGCGAAATGCGCGCTTCCATCGGAACGAGACGCGTTCGCATGTCGATAAGACCTTCCTCTATCGCGTTGAGAAGGTTGTAGCGTTTTTCCGCGTGCTTCAAGACAGACTCTAAGATGGAAGAGGCTTCCGTCAGAAGCGCTAAATCTGTGGGCCTAGGAATCACTTCGCGCCGGCGTAGCTTTTCAAGCACCTCGATCGTTTGCAACACACTGGTTCGATCGAGATTGCTTTGCTGCCGTCCCAATCGATTTAAAAGATGCTCTAGGTAAAGCGAAAGTCTTTTTGCGTACTCGGATGCAATAAACGAAACTTTCAGCGGCTGATACGGAACCGACAACACTTCAGCATGCAACTGACTCAAGTAGTTCGCGCTGTCATGTGGGTCGTCGACCAGAAAAAGCTTTGCAAGTTTACGTCCGGTATCTTCAAGCGAGTACAGGGCACGACGAACCGCGATCTTCTGTTCCACATCGAGCTGGCTCAGGGTATGTGGCAAAATCAATGTTCTAAAGCGCCTATCCAGAACGGCTTCTTTGCCGCCAGACAGAAGTTTCGCATTCCACTCTTCGTGGGCCTCCGCGTGGCGCAGGGAGCTGGCATCCGGGCCCAGGTTCACTCGGAAAAGCTCCAGACTAGGTTCGCTGAGTTTTCGAGTGGAAACCAGGATCTCAGGCTCCCATACTTCCGTCCTAAACCCGGTAATGGTGGCGTCTTCCTCATCGGAATAACGATCGGTGCCGCGGGTTTGGTTTTTTATGCTGACGACTACAGTCTTGGCGTTCTTACCGCCCACATAGGTGCTTAAGTCGAGTACGCGTTCTTCGGAAAGTACCAGCACCTCGCCCGTCGGGAGAATCCCCATTCCGGGTTTCAAGCGTACCGTCAGCCCGCCCATGGGAACGACAGCAAACTCTTCAAGGGCTCCCATCACGATCCCACCACCGCTATAGAGATAGCGGCAGATGAGCGAAAGACTTTTGTCCGCCTGTTCCGCCAGACGGTTAAAGTCCTTGTAGTCAATCATTTGGCCCGGGAAGAAGTTCGGGCGACTCAGGTTGCTCAACATAATCCACCTTCTTTTTTAGGTTCAGATTTTTTCATTTCGGGTTGCAGCTCCAGAGAAGCCGTTCGCTGTAAAAAAGCGTCCTGCAAGTGCGCCACCGGTCGGCTGGAAGCCGGGCGTGCTCGGTGCTTCGCCCAAGAACGCAACGACTCCAATCGATCGGCCATCGTTTTTGATAGCGGTACGGTTTCTCGGATTGCTTTTAGGATGTGGCCTTGCGTGAACTCAGACTCACTCCCAAAGGCGTCATAGCGCGCCGCGATCAAAGTTTGCTCGATCTCCGCACCACTAAAACCCTCCGAAGCGCTTACCAGCGGTTCCACATCGTAATCAGTCGCTTCCCAACCAAAGCGGCCCATTTGGATTTCGAAAATCTCACGTCTCTCTAGCTCAGACGGGAGATCTACAAAAAAGATTTCGTCAAAGCGGCCCTTGCGCAAAAACTCCGGCGGGAGTTGCGAGATATCGTTGGCCGTTGCCAAAACAAATACCGGACTCTTTTTTTCCTGCATCCACGTGAGGATCGTCCCAAACACGCGGCTTGTCGTGCCACCATCAGAGCCACCGCTGGATTGGGTACCGGAGAGACCTTTCTCAATCTCGTCGATCCACAGCACGCACGGAGAAACGGCTTCGCAGGTGGCGATGGCGTTTCGGATATTGCTTTCGCTAGAGCCCACGAGTCCGCTAAAGATTTTTCCCATGTCCAGACGCAGTAGCGGAAGCTCCCACTCCCGTCCTACCGTCATGGCCGTCAGCGACTTACCGCAGCCCGGTATCCCCACGAGGAGGATCCCTTTGGGCAGGGGTAAGTTCAGCTTGCGCGCCTCCGCCGACATTCCCTTGCGGCGGGTGTAGAGCCAGTCTCTTAACGAGTGCAGCCCGCCGACATTGGCCACGTCCCCGGTGTGCGTGTTCAAAAACTCGAGTAGGCCCGACTTTTTTACGATCTGGCGTTTTTCTTCCTGGACCAGACGGTGATCCAGGTGGCCCTCGGAGACAATGCTTCGGGCAAGTACATTCTCAATTTCGTCATAAGTAAGCCCGCTGGAGGCATCCACGAGCCCCTCCAGGGCCTTGTCGGAGAGCTCTTCCGCTCCCGGAACCACCACCGCCGCCCGCTTCACGAGACTCTCTATCTCATCCCGGGAGGGGAGCGGCAGCTCGACCACAGTCACTTCCTTGGCCATTTCGGGGGGTAGCTGCATACAAGAAGAGAGAAAAACGATGTTCTGGGGGCTGCTCTTAAACTCGTGCCCCAGATCCCGGAGCTTACGCACCAGGGAGGGCTCCTTTAAATAAGGATGAAAGTCCTTCAGCACGAGCACGGACTTCTCGGAGGCGGCCTCATACCACCTCAAAACGGCGAGCGGGTCCTTGGCATCGGAGACTGCCTGGGCGCCTTCACGGACTCCTTCAGTCCTGGACCAGACGTACAGTCGGCTACCGCGCTTCTGGCAGAGATCCCCTAGAAGACTCAGCGCACGGGATTCCTCAAAGGTCTGCAGGTGAATGAGGGCGTAGCGGGCTCGGATGAGCGCCGACATCTCCTTCACAAACTTTTCAACCTGACTTTCCTTTGGGGTAACCAAAAGTAACTCCTTCTTTGTCCGCCGTGGTCCGTTAAGAACTCCGGCCTGGCGCTTCTTAGCTGCCGTCTATTTTTCTATTGAGCAAAACGCATACCAAAACTGTGCAAGCCTGTTGTGCGCTTACAAACCGGCTCACGTCTCAACCTTGAACCGAAGTCCGTTTCAGATCCTCACAACCGTTCGTGTCCGCTTCTGAGACGAATGGAAAAGCACGCACAAACCCAGCCCCAAAACAGGAGGCCTCGTTTGGCATGCTACTTGCTCAAACTCTTTTACAAGAGGCGAAAGCCCGAAGGAAAAGAATGACCGTTGAAACTAAAAACTACTTTCTGCATCTCAGTACGGCGCTGGCTCGCTTGATGGGAAACATCTTAAATGAAACTTCCCGCAATCCCTTTAAGCGAAGTCCACAAGTGCGACTTGGAATGCCCGAAGGGGGAAGCAGTGAAGATTTTCATCTAGTCATGACAGGGAAACAGCATCTGGAATCGGAGAAAGGAACGTTCAGCTCCCCGCTAAGTGGAGATGCCTTTCTGGTATTCCGAAGCCCAGTGAGACTTCGTAGCTCATTCCTTCTCTTTGGAAAGAACCTTCCTGTTCAAACCAAGCTCAACGCTTTCGACAAATTGAATTCTTATTTTTTTGATACGCATGCAATCGATCCCATTCTGCCGGACTCTTACAAGGAGCACCCTGCTCTTTACAAGAAGTTGTCCGCAGGACGCGCAGAGATTCGCATCAATGAAAAGCTTCCGGACAGCAGTCCGTAAACCAGAACGATCAGCTCTCAGATACATTCCAGTTCAGATTTACTACGTTGCTCTTTATCACAGCGGGAATCCCCTGAGAAGACAAGAAAGTCAAACAGCGGATCGTTGAACTTACTAAAGATGATAGTGAAAGGAGAGTACTATGAGTACCGCTTACGAAGCCCCTGGAGTGTATTCGAATATCGTCTCCAGCGGCAATAAACCCATCGAGTCGGTGGGAGCCTCGACGGCCGGTTTTATCGGCCAATCGAGTGTAGGACCTCAAAACAAACCCATGCTGGTTACCAGTTGGGCTCAGTACCAAAAGCTATTGGCGGCGTCGCCGAAGGTGGGTACCTGGCTCACGCCGTGTATGGTTTCTTCCTCAACGGAGGCGCTCGCGCTTACATCAACAATCTTGGTGAAAAGCAGGAGAACCAAAAAGAGGAAGATGTAGCAGGTCTCATCAAGGGTGAAGACAAAGGCCCGGGCAAACGCACCGGACTTTGCGCCTTCAAGGAGATCGAAGACATCTCGCTGGTGGCCGCTCCCGGCTTTACGGGCCGCACGGTGCACCAAATGCTTTCAGACCACGCCTCCGAGTGTGGCGATCGCATGGCAGTGTTGGACGGTATTGAAGAGCTCGGCGAAGTGCAGCTGCATGAGTTTCCCCGACTGGGAAGCACTGAAGAAGCCGCACTCTACTGGCCCTGGATCTCCGTTTTCGATGAATCAACCAAGAAACTGACCTACGTCCCGCCTTCGGGTCACGTCATGGGCACCATGGCCCGCGTGGATTCCGACCGGGGCGTGCACAAAAGCTCCTGCAAATGAGGTACTTCGGGGAGCTTTGGGTCTCAAGTACAGCCTGACTCGGAATGAGCAGGCATTGCTCAACCCGCGTGGCATCAACCTGATTCGGGATCTCGATGACATGGGAATCCGCATCTACGGTGCGCGCACGCTGAGCGAAGATAAGGAGTGGAAGTATCTCAACGTCCGTCGCTTGTTCCAGGTTGTAAAGCAATCCGTCACGAAAGGTACGGAATGGGTGGTCTTCGAGCCCAACAACGAAAAGTTGTGGGGAAATATCGAACGCAACATCCGCGCGTATCTGAAGACGCTTTTCAACAATGGTGCGCTTCAGGGGAAAACCCCGGAAGAAGCCTTCTATGTAAAGTGTAACGCTGCCACGAACCCGCAAGAGAACATCGATCTGGGGATCGTTACCATCGAAATTGGTATCGCCCCGGTGAAGCCCGCGGAATTTGTGCAGATCAACATCCAACAGCATGTTGAGCAAAGTGAAGCTTAATAGTTGATGGATATAACTCATAAAGGAGAAGGAACAAATGGCTAACGAAACAGAAGAGTACCTCAGTGTCTCCAGTTTCAAAGTCTCTATTGACGGCATGAACTGGGAAACTTTTGAGACGGTGTCAGGCATTGGCGTCGACTTGAAGATATCTCGTTTCAGTCAGACAAGAAGATGATGTTGAACCGTCCCGGACGTTACAACGCCCGCGACATCACCCTCATTCGACGATTCAAAAAAGATCGCGAACTGTATGACTGGATTAAGAAGATAAAGGACGGCAAGAACGAGCGTAAATCCGGCTCGGTCATTCTCTTTGACGATGAAGACACGGAAGTCGTGCGCTTCAACTTCTTCGGAGCGTGGCCCAAGAGCTGGAGTGGACCGCTTCTTTCCAAGGACAGAAGCGGCAATGACATCCTAAAGGAAGAAATCACGCTCAGTGTACAGGATGTCGAACTGAACTAAGGGTAACATGCAACCACAAGGGATTTACAATCTAAGTGTCCGAGAGGAAGAGGGCCGCTCCAAGCGTTCGCGCGTCGGACTACTGCACGAGCGGACTGGAGTTCCGGTTTTCCTGATCTACCTTAGCGATCTGGATAAACCTAGAACCTTCGAAATCTTCTCGGCCGAAGAAGTGGAAACCCTCGGATTCAAAGCAGCCAACGCACCCGACAAAGCTGCTTGGAAGCTACTCAAGAGCTTCTTCGAATCCGAGGGCCAACACGCCCTTGTGGTTGCTTCCCCTTACTCCGAGAAAGACCCCTTGGGGAGTCTTATCGGCAAAGACAAAGGGCTGACATCACGCACGGGAATCCATACTTTAAGAGGAGTCGTCGAGTACGCCGATCTGGTGGTGGTTCCTCAGGCAAGTGTTCTTCTCGATAGCAAAGCCCACAAACTATTTTATTCCAGACTTTTTGAGCTCAACACCGAGCTGGATCATTTTTTCATCCTCGTAGATTTTCCTAAGAGTTTTACACTCGGTGAAATCAAAAGTTGGCAGAAAAATATGGCCCACACCAATGCGGCCCTCTACTACCCCTGGTTGCTAGTGGACACCTCGCTTCTACCGCCGGGGCCGGTCGCCGCCGCAGCCTATCAACGAAATGACGCCCAGTATGGAATCCAGGACTCACCGGCCAACCGTGCCTTGCCTCCACAAGCAAGTCCAGTGCGCGCACTGAGTCCGGCTGACCTCAGTGAATTCAACAACCATAATGTGAACGTTTTCCATTCACTGGAAGAAAAGGATCTACGCATTTGGGGCGGGTACACCCTTACGGATCGACTTGATTTCGACAACAAGCACATTGCCACACGCCGCACGATTCTGGCCCTGAAGGAAGCGGTACATTCTCTTTGTGAGCCCTTCGTTCTGGAGCCCATGGTGTCGGACCTCGCCCACACCATTGATGTCTCGCTCCATTCATTTTTTCAAGACCACAAGAAACTATTGGACGGCAGTCAGCGCCAGGCCTTCAAGACAGAGGTCCGCGTGATTACAGAAGGTGGGGACGACGTCGTTCAGGTGGATTTGCAAATTTCGCTACCGTACGTGGTGAATCAAATGACCTTATCAATGGCATTAACGGGGTAGGACTATGAATAACAACGAACAAACACCGGATAAAGAAGGGCTCAGTACCCGCTTCAAGATCACCATCCCGCAGCTGAAAAATGTGACCTTCAAAACGTGTGACGGGCTTGATTCAGAGGTCGAGGTACGCATGATTGCAGAAGGCGGACGCATGGGCGCCCCGCGTATGGCCCGCGGCCGACAGCTCGTCAGCCGCATCAGTTTCAGTCACGGCATGGTGAGCCCGGAAGCCAGTGGAGCGACCGCCAAAACCATTTTCGACTGGTACCAGGAAGTTTGCGACTCAAGCAAACCACTCGAGAAAAAGACGATTTCGATCACCATCGAGGACCCGGGCGGCAACAAAATCGCCGGTTGGAAAATTCTAAACGCCTGGCCCTGCCGTTGGAGAGGGCCCCTGCTTTCGTCAGAAATGAATCGGCTGACGATTGAACAGATTTGCTTTGCCCATGAAGGCATCGAGGCTCAATAGGAGACGAGTATGAGTTCACAGAATACACTGGGAAAACTCTCAAATACGGAAACGGGGAAGGAGGCTCTGCTTCTCCATCAATCCCACGGAATTCGTATTAAACCGTAGTTTCGACTTTCAGCTTGAACCGCAGCTGGGACAGGCTTCTCCCATGGTTGCCTTCCGTTGCGGGGGCCTGACCCATCTCTCCTTCGATCTCGTCTTCGATCAAGACGCGGACAAGGACTGTGATCTCAAGAAAGTGGAGGGGTTCCTTTCCGATCTCAACAAAATCAACAAAGAGACACGTTCCGTAGCGCCACTAGAGTTCTCGATGGGCTCCTTTTCTTTCAAAGGCTACATGAACGGCTATACCTTGCAGGCGGTTCGTTTCAACGAGCAAGGGGACGCCACAAGCTTGCACCTCTCTGCCACGTTGATATCCACGGGTGAGTTTGAGCAGAAAGGAGCGAAGTAATGCACTACTACACGCTCCAGAACACCGCCGGCAAAGGGACCTCCTTGAAGCGCGCCTCCTTGGAGGAGCACATCAAGTACTGCCTGCGGGCCGCCATCCTGACTCGCGAAGGGGAACGGCCCATGGCACCCCATTTGGGTAGCCAGCTGCAAAGCATGTTATTCCGGCCGATGTCCAACACCTTGCAGACTGAGTTGCGCAATCGGATCAGCCAGTCGATTAACCAAAGTGAACCTAGAGTCGATACCCTATCGGTGGATTTTAGCAATGCCGCAACCGATCGGTGCACGTTGCAGATCGCCGTGAAGTACCGGATCAAGGAAACGCAAAAAATCGACCAACTCAAGATGACGGTGAACCCATGAAACTTGAAAACCAATACCAGGAAATTTTGGACTCGGCGTTCAAGACGAACTTTCCCGACTGGGAGGAGATGTCCCCGCTCGATCCCATGAAAGTGATCTCAGAGAGTCTCAGTGCGAGCTTGGCTCACATCGAAAAGCGTCAGAGCCGGTTTACCAACACCGTACTCGACTGCTTGCCCGCTCTTTTCTCTTTTGAACCGCGCAAGGCGAGTTTACCGACCGGTGTTTTTGCGTTCAACCCGACCGCCAAGCTAGTGAGTTCACAGAAGATCGGCCCGGAAGCCGTTTTCCGCTTTGACTCCGAAAAGGAGAGCGTTCTGGTGAGCCCCACCGTTACGCAGACGCTCGTACCCGTGCTTGAGTTCAAACAAAGCCTTGAGGGAAAGACCTACACGCTCAGCTTTCGCCAGGTGGAAGGCAACGAGGCCATTCGCCTTCATTTTGTACCGACAAGCGGTGAGAAAATGGAGGACCTGCGGGTCACAGTCCACGAGATGGGAAATACCCACGAATTCTGTCAGGAAGATCTTCTTATCCGTGACACCACCGATCAACTATCCCGCCGCGGGACACTGCAAATTGAACCCGTGGAAGGCCAGTTCGGACGAGGCGTCCTGGATATCGAGGTAACGGTATCGACTTCAGCAAAACCAACGGGACAGTTTCACCCCAATCTGATCGAATGCGTGTACTACCAGCAGGACGAATTTGTGGAGCTGGGCGCGCTCTGTGGAGAACCCTGGGAGGAAATTGCGTTGAGCGACGCGGTTGTTACCCCGCCGGCGGAGATTCACATTCATTTTCCGGATGACCACAGCTCCCGAATTCGCCGTATCGACACCGACATTCTTAAACTTCGTCACTCAAACTACGAACGCTTTGGGAACTCGTTTTTTTACAACGGGGTGAACCACAGTCTCATTCTACCTAACGCGCATAAAATGGTTCAGCGCTACACAGGCGGCGTGACCTTGCTGGCCCCAAAAATTCACCGGGCCCCCACCACCGAATGGCTGGACGCAAGCTTTGAAGCGACTACCGGAGAGTACGCCACCGTGCTGGATTCCATTGAGCCGGTTTGCCCTCTGGAGGGCTACTCGCCACGCGAGTCCAAGGTGGAATACCTTCGCCGCTTTTACGGTGCCATTCGATCTTTCTGCTCCGCAACGCCCACAGATAGAGAGTTCATCCCCGAGCAGTTCAAAGCGCGGGCCGTGGCCCTGGACGAACGGATCAAGTGCGTGGAGCTGGCAATAGATGAGAAAACCCGCCAGGTGGATATCCATGTACTGACTCGCTACCCAGCACCGGGACAGAGTCTTCAGCTAGAGCCCGAAATTAAAGAGAGCGTTTCGGCCTTCGCCACCGAGAACATCCCGATGGAGTATAACTGGTCGGTGCAGGCCTTCCGCCCGTCGGAACCGCTCGTGCAGCTTTCCACTGAGATTCAGCTTGATGGCAACCGCCTAGGACTTCGAAGAGGACGTCTTACACGAAAAGATTTCCAGCAAGCTTTCGCATTTGATCTTGCCTCCGCCGTTTGGGCTACTCGTAGCGGGACAGAAGTATTCCAAGGAAGCGCTTTTAACCGATTTGGTGAAGCGCTTGACGGCTCCGCAGGGTGATAACTCCCACCTGCGACGGACGGAGGTAAAAGTCTCCATGGACTCATAGTCCATGGAGACTCCTCCAAATTTGAAAACCACCTCACACGGCTCCCGGGCCAGGTGTTCTTCCCCCAAGCGGGAGTCAGCTCCCGGATTCGCTGCAGCGACGGCACGCTGGGGCTAGGTCCTGAGTTAGGAGCGGTCCATGCTTAGAAGCAAGACACTCCCATCGGATCACTTCCCGGCGTACTTCTCACTGGAAACAGGTGTGGACACGGAGCACGCAGCGCCCGTCGTCCACGCCCTCAACCAGATTGGGGAGCGTTTCTTGATTCATGCCCACCGCATCGCCGCTTCTGCGATCCCTTCTTTCTTTGAAGCTTCTCAGCAGGTGGCGGTGCTGGGCGGGTTGGGTTTTGAGACTCAACACTTGAGCCTGGACGAGAAGGAAGGGTTTTACGATCAAATGTCGGCCATCCTGCAGAACCGCGGTCGTTTGAGCAGCGTGAGACTTTGGGAGAACTCTACTTTGGAGAGATAAAGATCTCCCGCGGCCGCCCCTTCCGCCGGGATGCGCTCTTGTCAAAAAGGATGGATCGTTTCGTTTGTGCGACCGGGAAGACCGCAAGGACACCGTTTTCGTACGACTGAGCAAACCGTCCACCAAGGAGCGCATCGCGGAGTTCATTAAGAATAGTGCTCTGCTTATCCCGGCCGGCTTCTCCATGCTCGTCATGCCACCTATTGCTCCCATGGCTCCGGCAGATCGAAGACTTTCGCTGGCAAAACCCTTAGCGCTTCACAAAAGGAGGTTGTAGATATCGCACTTCTCGGAAATTCAAACGAACCTAAAGAATAAGAAGGCACTGCAGGAAGCCCTAAAAAAGATGGGCTTTCAGATTGAAGAGAGCGCCGAAGGCGTGGACGTGCGGGGATTTTTCGGCGACTCGGTGAAAGCGGACTTCAAAGTTCTTACGAGTACCCACTACGACATCGGTTTCAAACTCAACGAAAGTGGGAGCTACGAAGTGATTGGCGACTGGGAGCTCCTTCCCAATGTCTCAGGTATAGAAGAGACGGCCTTCACTCAAGATCTAAAAAGGGGGTACGCCCGAGAGGTAATCGTGCAGCTCGCCGAGGAAAAAGGTTACGAGATAGCGATCTCGGAGAATGCCGAGTCCAAGGATATCGAACTGGTGGTGTCACAATGGTAAAAAAAATCACATTCAAAATTGATAAAGCTGGCGAGGTACAAGTCGAAGTCGACGGGTTTAGTGGGGCTTCCTGCGAGGAGTTCACCGAACCCTTTGAAGCGGCAATCGGCGCCGTTCTCAAGAAGGAGTACAAGGATGCCTACTACGCGGAAAATTCCGAAGAAAAAAGCATCGAAACCAGAGAGTAAGGATAAGGGCCAAACCAAGGCCCAGATCGTCAGCCGCATTTTCATCACTGGAAACGGCAACGTCGTAGTTACGGATTTGTGGAAAGAACTGGGAGAGGCCTTAACCGGCAAGGGGGATTTCAATGTACTCTAAGTTACGCGTTTACAAGAGCGGGAT
This sequence comes from Bdellovibrionota bacterium, assembly GCA_041391485.1. Classification (GTDB taxonomy): domain Bacteria; phylum Bdellovibrionota; class FAC87; order UBA2466; family JACKAF01; genus JACKAF01. Next base: position 119,357 of record JAWKNY010000002.1, read on the forward strand.
ACACCTGGGCGAAGAACGCGTCATCGCGGGAAACTGCAATTCCGGTATGGTGACTTTTTCCGGATGCCACTTGGCTTGCAATTTCTGTTACACCCCGGAGACTTCCATCCAGCAGCTAGGGCAAGATCTCAGTGTGGGCGAATTCACGGATCTGCTCGATGAGCTAGTCATCCGTGGAGCCCGAAACCTGAACTTCATCTCGCCTTCTCACGTTTGGGCCATTGCGCAACCCGCTGCCAGAAGAATGAAGGCCAAGTACGGACGCCGCCTTCCCCTCATTCTCAAGATCAGTGGCTACGAACGCTTTGGTCTATTGAGCAGCATGGCTTCGATTGCGGACGTTTTTGTGCCCGATTTCAAGGTGTGGTCACCCGAAGTGGCGCGAGCCGTGAATCTCCCGGAGGATTATGGGACAACCGCGCAAAGCGCCATCCGACAATTACTCATCACCCACGGGGCTTCGCAGTATTCAGAAGACATGAAGTTTTCAAGCGGGGTTTTGGTGAGACATCTCATGATGCCGGAGCATTTCGAAGACTCGTTAGCCGTCATCGAAGCGCTCGGCGAAATCGGCTTTAATAGTTACCTCAACCTGATGACCTACTTTTACGACCCAAAAACTCGGCGCATCTTCAACGCAAACCCGTCTCAACGCGACCTGCTTGCCGCCCGCGCCGAACGCCTGGGCATGTCGGTTTTGATCAATGGAAAGCCCTTCCAGACACAGGAGAGCAGAATCTATGCCTAATCCAACAGCCCCTCTCGGGAAATACGAACTCTCTTTGGGAAGCAAGAAGTGGGATGATTGTCTCAACCAGGTAGAGTTCCACAGCGAAGTGGACGAGCCTTCGAGGCTCATTGTGGCGCTTGCCGTGAACGCAAAAGAGCTCGGCCAGCTCAACGGCAGCTCTTTGCCCGCTACGGCATCGCTCAAGTGGCAGGACATGGGCGTATTCAAGGGCTCGCTCATCCATAGTCGGGTGGTATCGCATTCGAAGTTGGTGCTGACATTTGCCGACAGCTTATTCGCCTCAAAGAAAACCATGCTGAATGGATTTTACAAGAAGCAGTCTTTGAAGGAAGTCTTGGAAAAGTTATCTAAGGAAGCCGGGTTGAAGGTGCGTTTCCAAGGGACTTTCGCTGAGAAGCTGCCTGGACTCAATGTCGGTGGCAAAGCCGTTTTTGATCTCTTTACGTCGCTGGCAGCAAAGTACGGTTTTTACTTCAGCTACCGGTCTTATGCCGACACCTTGTATTTTGTTCGCATTGGGGAGTCTATCAAAGCGCAAAAGCTCGACTGCCGCGAAGAGGCCGCGGACATTTCTATCGGACAGGCGGGATCGGAGGGTACTCACAAGTCACACTCCGTTACTTTGATCCCAAATCCATGGAGACCAAGGAAAAGAAAGTGGGAAAGTCCTCACTCTACGCCCAACTCGGCGGCTTTGCCGAGCACCCCACCTACCGTCACAAGATGGACTGGCCTTCGGCCTCCGGCAGCATGGAGTCGCACGTCACCGATCTTTACCATTTCGAAAACGCAGAAGATCTGCTGGGAGGCGAGCCTCTCAAACGCCTCATGGCCCAGGAGATGCTACGCCTTAAGGTTTTCAAAACCGGCGGCTCTCCCAGGCGACAAGTTGCAACTCTCCGAGTCGCCCGCAGGGGCGCTGCAAGACGGGGACTATCTCGTCAAATCGATGGCTCTGTTTGTGAACTCGGCCCTGCCCTACGCGGAAATTCACGGCATACGCCCCTAAAGAGGAGTCAATGATGGAACACCCGGAACTCTATGAAGCGAGCCCACAAAAAGCCACTCACCTGAGCGGCATTCAAAAGCAGGATCTGATCTCACTCAACTGCATCGCCGATCCCTCCAAACCGGTGGGGGCTCTCGCCTCCCAGTGGATCAACATGAACCTGATAAACACCGAGCTGCGGGGGGTTCTTCATTGATTGCAAGATTAGCGCGAGCTATCTCAATCAGGTGGTGTTTAGTCACATCGCTTTCCGGGCGGTGAGTTTTGAGAGTCTGCAGATGGACAACGTGCGTTTCGAGTCCTGCTTCTTTGCCTCCTGCTCTTTTAAGGACCTCCAACTCATGCACGGTGCCAGTGATGTTAGCTTTGTGGATTGCGTGTTTGAGAACACGCCCACTCCACAGGGAAGCGTCCAGGAGGCATGCTCCGTGTACGGTGCCACCACAGTCCCGTCCGAAGAGAAAAAGCCAGCGACAGCCGGAAAAACGAAGAAGCCGGAGAAAACTCCGGCTCCCTCAGATAGTTTGGATAAGAGTATCGCCGAGGCGGGTCGCTTCGGCGGCCTTGAGCTTTAGCGCTCAATGACGTCCGGTGCACCTACTTCGCCACCTTCGGACTCAATGACATCCCCTTCGACGGGTTTGCCCGTGGTCTTATCCACCGCTTGTAGGATCGGACCAGCGTCTGCGCGGCCTCTTAGAATGAGCGCGTCCACGTCCCCTTCGCTAATGCCACCCTGATTGAGCAGCTTGCGGGTTTCAGGATCGACCACGTATTCCCAGTCGTCTTCGGTGCGGGCGTTGCGTTTGAACCCCTCGCTTCGGACGTCGTCGTAGTTGTAATCTTTGTGGATAAACTCCGTAGTTTTGGCATCGCCCGCCGCACGGCCTCTCAAGTCAGCGGCTGCCATGCGCTCGTCGATTTCGGCTTCCTCATCACGGGTCAACGGGACCGGTTTCAACCGGGTCACCCACTTGGGAGCAAAAACCTTGTAGTAGTTGCCATCCACTTCCTCATTGCCGTAACCGCGAACCGCGCGGGTTCCGGTAGAGCCCATCCACCAGCGAGTGTGGGCCGGCAAATCCAGGCGGGCGATCGCAAGCAGCTTCTTGCCGTCATACTTTCCGTCGGTACGCGTGCCAATAGCCTTGGCGGTTTGCTTCGCGGCCGCATCCCAAGCGGAGGCGTTTTTGGAATCCGGTGCATCCAGATGAGCGACGACTTCGATGCCTTCAATGGATTTCGCCACGGCTTCGGCCACGGGGCCTAAGGTCACTACCTTCATGCTCGCTCCGACCTTCTTCGCTTCCGCAAAGATCTTATTGCGGGCCGAAACCACTTTCTTTTCTAGGGCCAGGTCTTTGGCATCCTTCGCGTCCATGCCCAGCGTGTCGATGGGCAGGGTGCGCAAAATTGCGTAGTCTTCATCGACGCCAACCACTTCCAGCCACCTCTGCAAGTGCTGGCCGGCTTCACCGGTTAGGGCACGCACCGAAAAGAAATCGTCCTGTGACTGCTGGTCCGCGAGCACAATGAGCTTCGCCTTGGCAAAACGCCCACGGTAGATCGGGCCATGTCCAAAACTTTCATGGTTGAGCGGCTTCACAGAAAAACTTTCGAAGTCCGGCCAATCCTGAAGAGCGAGCGACAAACCGCAGCTAGAACGGGTGCCACCGCAGGGACCGTTGTCATAGAGGTTTACGTGATCGGGAACCTTTTTCTCGAACTTCGGCATTTCGTAGGCCAGATCAAAATCCAACATTCCCGGAACGCGGATTTCGCCACCGATCGACAGCATGCCATTCAAATTGTCCGACACCCGATCATAACGGACGGTGTGGCCGTCGTTATTGTATTTCCCTTTGTCGGAAAAGACCTGAATGGAATCGCTTCCCCGTCGGTTGGAGGTGGTGCCTTGATCGCCCATTCTCCAGTTGGTTCCGAAAGCAAAGTCCTTAAACGGAATCGGAGCATTTCCGTATTTGTATTCAGATTTCAGGCGCCGCAGGATGGCGGTTTTGCTTTCCGAAATCCCTTCGAACCATTCGTCAGAGTAGCTCTTGTCGCTCTCAATCTTCTTAGCCACCCGCTTGGCGGCGTCCGTAAACCCACGAACGATGCTCTTAAGCGCTTCGAGTCCACCGTTGCTCGGACTCGCGCCACCCGGGTGCGGCACACCGACCACTAGCAACTCGTGCTTCAGGTTGATGCCTTGGCGCTTGAAGTAAGCATTCACGCGACGCGTGTCGCAGTTCTCAAGGTTCTTGGCCGGAGAGCAGCTTCCGCCGCGCGCGTTGATCCAAGTGGCAACGCTCGCCTTGCCGCCGGAGCCAACGCCCATAACGAGCTGCAAGCTTCCGGCATTTTGGCGAACCATTTCATCAAAGAGCTGGTGGCGGTATTCCACAATCGGGCTTTCCTTGCCGCTTTCAGCTCCCTGCTCCAGCCATTTGAATTTCGGGTTCTCGTGATCGAGCTGCCCATTGATCGTATAAACAAAAGTATTGAGAATGAGGTACTGGTCGGTGAGTCCAAGATGGTTCAAGAATTTTTGTGTCTTGGTTCCGGTGGAGCCTGTGAAAGCGCGGTTCGAGACGTTTTCGTCCTGAGCGCCTTCCTGGCCGACCACAAATGCCTTCGCTTCGTTTTTGCCTAGGCGCCCGCGGTACCACATGGGACCGAATTGCCAGCGGAATTTTTCGGATCGCCCACCCAAAACGTGATCGGCGATGGCACGGTAGTTGGGCGTAGAGCCAAACAACTGCGCAAAGTTAGAACCCTTTTCCGGACCCGGATCGTATTCGCCGGGATTCCCGCGCCGCTTATCAGGAGAATAGGCTCCCATTGCCGTCGCGCCGACCAGCAGCGCACCGATCAAAAAGAAACTTCTCTTAGAAATGTAGTTTGATGAAAAAAGATTTTTCGGCATCGCCCCTCCCTAAAACACAGCAACCTATAGCCGTAGCGTTTTTTAAGCTTTCATGAAAAGCCTTATACCGATTGCCACATCGCAGTAAATACTTTAGTTGATGAATTTGGCGCAAAGGGGGGGCCGTAGATGCTTTATACTGCAGTACAAAAGAAGAAAACCAAAAACTTCACGGCCTTATCTTTTATAGTCCAAATTCTACTGCTGGTGCCGCTCACCGGACTTCAGGCGCGCGACTGGCCCAAAACGCTCAAGGACTTCCCAAAATCCCTACAAACCAAGTGGGATTCGGACGGCACGAAAACGCAGCAACCCTCCTGGTTTCCCAAAATTTCCTGTGAGGCGGCGTGGTTTAGCAAACAACCGGCTGAGGTGCGATCGCAGAAGTTGTACCAGTTCGATTTTGAAAAATACGCGCGTGAAAAGTACCTAAAAAAAGATCCCAAAGCACTGGGATGCAAAAAGGGTACAGAAGAGCAAACACGCCTATGTGTCTTGAAAAAGGCGTACGCCGACTTCAACCAAAGCCTGGAGACGGGAACCTCCAATGATGGACAGAAAATTCCCAGCCGCGCACGCAAAGATTGCTACAAAAAATGGACGATCCTTGTGGCGATGGACGCGGACAACGATTTGCACCCGTACTCGCTCTGGGACATTTACGAGATGGAAACCGACTACTCCGGATCGGAGCGAGCGGGTTCCACCCTGCGCAAGGATGTTCTCATCCAACACGACGGCGAGGGCAACACCGGCATTCAACGCTTGCACATCTTCCAGTCGCCGCAAGAATATAAGATTCAGTCAATGGACTACTTCAAGGCGCAGACGATCTGGGACAGACAGTCGCCTTTGGTAGACTTCAAGGAAGAGGGCTATCTAGATTCCAAGAAGGCACGCTTTATCGACTACATCTCGTGGGGAATGAAAAATTACCCCGCCGAACACTACATGATTATTCTCTGGGGACACGGTAAGGGCTGGCTCGTACGCGACAAGGCCCAGGTCAGTCACCTTTCTGGATCTGAGCTAGCCAACTCGCTAAGGCGCATTCATGAAGAGGTGTTGGAATCCAAGCGCCCCATCGACAACTTCATTGCGGACGCTTGCTTTATGCAAGGCATAGAACTCGCCACAGAACTCTCCGCTTATACGCGTTTCACATCCGGTTCAGCGCAGGTGCAAAGCTTCTTGGGCCTTCCGTACCGGACCTTCTTTTATGAATTGAACAGCAGTTTCCACCGACTGGGACAGAGATTGAAGCGACAAGCGCAACAGTTTGAGAAGAAGGGGCGGCCGGACAAAGCGAAAGCCGCCTTGGCCACGTGGGAGATTCTAAAAACGACGAACCCGCTGCCGTCGCCAGCACTCTCCCCTATTTGGTCTCGGCTTCTCTGAGCGATACCGGCTATCAAGGCCGCGTCGACAAGGATTCAGACGGTTACCCGGAGGGAAAAGACTTTTTCACCTTCGCGTCGGTGGATGGCAAAGCGCTGCGCTTACGGCTCATTCCGCAGCTGGAGCAGCTCGCTACCGCCCTCAAAGCTTTTCTTCTGGAAGACAAAAACAAACGCTTTGAACGCGCCCTCGATCTTCAGTTTGCAGTTCCAAGCCTCCAAATGTTTAGAACGGATCTGCGGACGCGCGAATTGGGAAGCACCTTGGGCAAGCTGAAACTTCTTGGCAAGAGTTACCCGGACTCCACCCAAGCCTCTATCGTCGCACGTGCCGCCCACGAAGCGGAGAAATCGCTTCAAGAGGTAGTCCCGTCGGTATACTTCTCGAAACGCTACGAAAAATACCCGCGCTTTCGTGCGGTTGGATTCTGGTTGCCCGAATCGCCTGAGGAATACAAAGAGGATTTGCCCGCCTTCAGTGACACCCTCTTCTTTAATTCCAATTCGCTAAAAGCAAAGAAAGCGGCGTGGACGGATCTGTACGAGGTCCTGTTTGAGGAAGAGCCTTAGTTTTTTGCTTGAACGGCTTTGGAGGCCTTTTTGTAGCGGCGGCGTACCGCGATAAAAGAAACGATACGGTGGAGTGGGCGGAAGGTAGCTCGGATGAGTTTTTCCCACCAGAAGAGCTTCAGTTGCCCCTGTTCAATGACGTGGTCCCCGATGGGCGCATTAACGGCCCAAGTTTGCACTTTGCTGTTTACCCCTACCTGCAACGCTCTGAAGTCGATGTAGAGAAGATTTAGCGCATCTTTCTGCATGAAGCGCGTATGAAAACGCTGTTCGAGTGACTCCACGCCCAGCATCTTTTTGTACACCGGCACAAGGCCATCCACACAGTTCATCACCGCATACCGATGGCCGGACTGGGTGACGATGTGAGAGAGCTGCTGCAGCATCTTGAAGAAGACATCCGTACCGCGGAAATCCGGATCGGTACAGACGCGAGAACCCTCGACAAAACCCTCTTTCCAGAGCCACTCCGGGATCTCGACGCCATAGCTGACATGCTCGCTGCGCTCTGCGAGCCCATTATTGAAAACAACCCGAGCTGCCGAAACGATGCGCCCGTTCACTTCGCAGTAAACCTGTCGTGAGTGGCGATCCCACGGATCTTTCATCAGCGTAAAATCCTCGGTATCCAGCCAGCGGCCTTCGGCTTTCGCGGCCTTCAAGCGCAGCTTCAGAATATTCTCGAACTCCTCAGGGGACTGCGCGCTTTTGAACAGGAAAGCCTTCTCCAAATCAGCGACCAGAAAACCGTAGTCCCGAAGCTGTTGAATGCTCATGCCAGGTACCGTCATAAGCAGGAACTCCGCTACGCTGTTCTTTAAGTCATCGGTACAATGGTCCCAGGTGCAATACAGCAGCACCACATCACCGTCCTCCCGAATGGCGGCGACTTCGACGACAGAGTTGTACTCGCCCCGAGCGGGCATCATCAGCTTTAAGTCCATCTTGAGGCCGGTGAAAAAAACGCCGTTGATGTTCTTGGTTCTTAACACTACGCCGTTTCTGGAAAAGTGGCTGACGTTAAAAAGAAGCGTCCGGCTAAAAGCAATCGGATCATCACAGTACGCCAGCGGCATGTTTTCGGTACAGGCCAGAAGGCTATCTTCACAAACCTTGGACTTACCCCACTCCGCGGTGCGTACCCCGAGCTTGAGACGAAAGGAGCCAGCGAACTTAATGTGGCTGATATTCCTAAGCGTGGCTTCCCGCGGGGAGGTTGCGCCCACTGTCACGAAAAATTTCTGAGAGATCGTGTCGAGTCCAGGAATCGCTTGCTTAGGCAGAATGCCGATCCCATTGGTGGAGAGATCGTAGACCTCGGCGTCGTAAGTTTTGCCGGCAAACTCGATTTTAGCTTCGGGGAACTCGCCACGGTAAAAGAGAATACGTTTGGATTCTCTGCGCTCAACCTTCGGAGCAGGAGTATTCTGCTCCTCGACGGAAAGAGATTGATCCTCGGGAGGTACTGCGACTTCCAGCTTTGCTGTTTTTTGACTCATACGCCTAATCGTTTTTTGAGAATGTAACCGGCCAAATCAATCGCGAACACTCGCGGTAAAAACGGAAAGATGCTCGCTAGAAACCTGTCTCCCTTGTGCGGGATGCAAAAAAATTGACTCACGTCCCGGAGCGAAGCTTCCACAACAGCTTTGGGTAACATGGCGGATTTTCCCGGATGCGCCCCCTGGCGGTCGTGAAAAGGGGTTTTCGTCGTACTGGGCAATACCAGCTGGAATCGGATCCCGCTGTTCTTATTTTCTCTGGCCACGGCCGCAGCGTAGCTAAAACAAAAAGCCTTGGTTGCCGTATAGATTTGGTTGTTGGGGATCGGTACTACCGCGTTGATTGACGCTACATGGACCACGAAGCCCTTACTCTGCGCCTGCATTTTTGGCAGTAGCGCTCTCGTAAAAATGACGGGCGCCACCGCATTCACATTGATGACGTTAATGTAATCTTCAACGGGGTGAGACTGCAGCGGTCCCTTCAGTCCAAACCCCGCGTTGTTTATCAGAACTTTTATGGGCTCAGCAGCGAGTGCATTCGCCGCGGCTTTGGTCGCTTCGATATCGCTGAGATCGAGACAGAGGGTCCTCACGCGAATCGAGTGAGTCGATTCGAGTTCCTTTTGCTGTACCGCAAGTGCCTCTCCTTCATTTGAAATGCAGATCAAGTTGCAACCGAGTCGGGCGAGGGCTTCGGCGTATTCTTTGCCAATGCCTCTCGTGGTACCGGTGACCAAAGCCCAATCGGAACTCTCAAAATTTGCCTTCGCCCAAGATGAAAAGTTCATCAGCCAGCCTTCCTATATTGTTCCAGAAGAGGAGAGAGTTCCTCTTGCGAGGGCACTTTCATCTCCAGCTGGCGCATTTTCTCTTCGATGGCGTGAACCATCGCGTTTAAAGTCGGGTCCATCGGCATATCAGGGTGCAAGGTATGCGGGGGACAAATCTGGATGAGGGACTGGATCGCCGCCAAGGCCTCATGGAACTTGCCCGCAAGTTCAAGCTTGATGGCCTCCATGATCTTGCCCCGCGTGGAGAGTTTCCACTCAATCACGGCAGGCGGGTGGTGCTCAAAAATTTCGTAAACCAGAGATTTCTTGGCTCGTCCCTTCAGCATGACATAGCCGGCGGGCCGGTAGAACTGGTAGTCATGCTGGAGATCGATGAACTCCTTGGAACAGAGAATATCGACAGAAAATTGCCGTGTAATGGTCTCCAACCGGGAGGCCACGTTTACCGGATCCCCTATCAAGGTGCGATCTATTTTGTGGTTGGATCCGAAATTGGCGGAAAGCATCGTACCGTGAGAGATACCCGTCCCAAACTGCAGGAGTTCTTTATGCTGTTCAAAACGCTCACGATTCGCTGCTGAAAGATTCTTTCTCGTTTCGACAATCGCCTTTAAACAAGAAGTCGGATCCGAGAACTCAATCATCATCGCATCGCCGATAATCTTATCGACTCGGCCGCGCTCTGCATACACGGCATCGTTCACAATCTTGAAAAACTCGTTGATAGTTTTCTGGCACTCAAACGCCGAGTACGTCTCAAAAAAGGTTGTGTAGTTGTGCATGTCCATGAAAGTGATGGACTTGTTCAGGTTCCGGGGTTGGTACTGGAGCGGGTCTTCCCCTCTGTCGAGTTCTTCCACAACATCAATACTCACAAAGGAACGGATTACCTGGTCTCTTCGTTTCAGGTTGGTAACCTTGTTTTCCAGCTCATCCATTACTCGGAGCTTGTCCCTTTGTTCTTTGAGCTTGTCTTGCGTCACCACGTTGAGTTGCTGACCAGCGGCAAAGGCAAGTAGCAACGACTGGCAGAGCGTTCCGATGGGTAGTCCCCACGAATAAATGTAGCTGTGGTCCAAGGCGCCGGAAAGCCACGCCACAATGAGAAACGCTCCCAAGGTAAATGGAATCCACGAGAGCGCGTAATACAGGCTGATGTTGTTGCTGCGGTTGCGAGTCCACAGCACGACGCCTACCGACGGTAGGACCAACATATGGATGAGCGCAAAGAACCTTACCGGGATCAGGGCGTACGCGCTATTGGTGGCAAAAACGGTGATGATGGTCAGAACATCCATCACAGGCAAAATCAAGAGTAGAGACTTGAGGCGGTCCTTTCCCGAAAAGTAGGGTTTCTTGGGAAAGAGGTCGAGCAAAGCCGCGGAAAAAAGATAAATGAAAAACAGTAGAATGGGGGCAGAAAGCGCCGACCACCAGAAGTCGGTATGAAAACCGAAAATCACATCAGGAAGGATGCCTTTGTGGTAGGAGCTAAACGAAACCGTGAAGTGAATGGTGGAAGCCAAAAACAACGAGTAGAAAAGGTAGGTACGGTTGGGATAAGTCACAAACAGGAAGATGTGATAAACCATCAAGAGCAGCAACCCACCAATGAGTGTGCAAAACACGGCCAAGTCGAAGTCAGTCTTTACCTCGTGCATCGGTAAGGAACGCGCCGCCGTTGCCAAAGAGTTGGATCGGCTTCGTACCGAGAAGTAACGGGTACTCTTTCCGGGCGGGACCTCAAACTTCAACGCGGGAACGCTCTCAAAGCGTTTCATGGGCAACGTCGAACCGACGGAATCCAGAAGTTTACCGGATTCGTCGTACGCGTGGATCTGCTCCAGGAATACCGGATTGAACTCAAAAAAGACGGTGCGCGGAAGCTTCTCATCGTTGAGGAACTGGGCTTTCACCCAGGCCGTCGTGGTCTCCAGCCCAAAAGTTAGGTTGGCAGACTCCGGAACCGCCCAGCTCTGGGCTTTGCCAATAACATCCCCGATCGCAACGTCATTGGTCTCATCCAGAAAGTAGAGGATGTCCTCGTTTGTCTTTCTGTCCAGCGAATCGGTGACCTCGATCACGCGCGCTTCGGTTGTAGAGGCTGAAGGCGCACCCGCCCAAACCTGTAGGCACAGCAGTAGCCATACTACTCCCAGGATTTTTTGCCCGAAGGTCATGGTAAGGATAAGTCTCCAACGAGCTTATCGGCTTTTATTCTTAAGTACTTAAGCGATTTGCGACGCGGTAAGCCACTCCAAAAGGCCCTACCGGCAAAGGTTTCCAGTCGCGGTGTCCCCCGCCATTCACCGAAACTAAATAAATTCTATTTGCCCGTGAGAAAATCGATGAGTTCCCCGAACTCCTGGGACCGCGTGTTGAGCGACACATCGACGACGACCTCCTGGTTTTCCTTCTCCAGGAACAGAACTTCTTCAAAGTGCGGGAGATCGTAGGTAATCGCCAGGTCGTGGGGCAGCGTGTACTTCCAATCATCGCCTTTCTTGTAGCTGTAAAGGCCCATTTCTACGCGCAGCTCAGTACGATCTTCGGTGTTCTGATCCGACTCGTCGTTCCCCTCGGGAAGCACCATGTGGGTGAGGCGCTTAGTGTAGGCCGCATCATCACAGCTGTAAAGCGGAGGAAACGCCTTCGGCGCGTACTCGGACTCCGCCTTGGCGTTCTTGCTTTGCGAAAGTAGCGCCACTCCGAGATAACGCACAATTCCACTATACGTATCCAGATTAAGCCCATCGTGTCCCGAACCCTTGGTGGCGTTAATAAACGGCTTCACCTTTTTCGCAAAGTCCTCGGACTCCTGGACCACAAAAAGTTTTGGTTCTTCAAACCCGCAGCGCGTGGACTTGCCAAGCTCGATGGCGGCCGCCGCCTGCCCGGTCTTTTGGGCGCTCGCCCCGTAGCTGGGAAACGCGTCCGGATCTTTGGAAGGGGTAGCGGTAAAAACCTTCTCGGAAATGACTTCTGTCTCTAGGTCTTTAATCTCGTCGAGATAGCTTTTGTTGCCATAGACCGGGGTACCGTCAATCACGACCAAGTTCACGTCTTGAACATTCACGTGCGCCACTAGGTTCGTGTACGGATTCGCGTTTGCCGAACGCGTGGCAATCAACGTCCCCATCGCTCCGACTTGGAGGGTCCCCACACCGTGTTCGCCTTTTTTCTCAAAACCGTAGTGATTCATGATTTGTGCGGGGTACTTGGTGACCATGTAGTAGAGCTCCTGGTCGCTGAAGAGCTTTTTGGAGAAACCGGATTTTACGACGTAGTTTCTGGCGAGTTTGAGTTCTTCTAATACGCCTTTGGAGCCGGTAGGCGTCCAGTCGGAACCAAGTGCTACCGTCACACCCGCTTTCTTCGCGGCCTCAACGTCCACCGTTTCCCCGTACAGTAGGAAGTTGGAGTACGGAGACCAAACGAGCCCCATCTCATTCTTTGCCATCGTCTTGAAATCTTCGTCACGAAGCCCGACACCGTGGATGAAACTCACGCCCGGAATGGTCAAACCTGCCAAGCGCAAAACCTGAAACTCAGTCCAGTTATACGGATCTAAGCGGCGGCCCTCACCCAGATGCGTAATGAGCGCGGAGCGCCGAGCGCCCTGCAGTTCCACGTAGCGCTTGATAAACTCACTGTGCTGCTTCACTCCAAACACTTCCGTAAAGTAGTTGATGAAGGATTCTTCATCCGGTACTTCGCACTGCTTGCGTAGCGTTTTCTCACCCTTGAGGAGCCAATCGTACGACGCCTTTGTGTAAACGTTCTTCGTGGCCACTTCGGGTAAATCACCACAGTGATCTTTTAAGTACTTGACCACAGCCTTCCCGTAGCAGGTCCCTTCCCCGATGCAACCCAACTTCTCAATTACAGGACGGAGTTCGTTCCACAGAAAGTGAACGCGTTCAGGCTCGATGATGTCACCCGCTGAACTGATGGCTTTGCGCTTACTGATGTAGGCTCCGGTATCCTCCACCGAATGCACCGCAAATTTTTGTGGTTGAGCATGTGGCCCTGCAAATAGGCAGTTCCCAGAACCATGGCTTGAAGCTCTGACCACCGGTACGCGGCCACTTGCGCCTCGGTCTTTGACGACCAAGGGTTCATGTTGTCCGACTGCACCTGCTGGTAATTGGCCACTTTTTTGCGCCACTCAAAACGGTTCGCAAACTGCCCTTTGGCAGCGTCCCAGGTGGGCAGCATGTTTTGCTTATTGTGGCCGTGCAGGTCAATGAGGCCCGGATAGATCACGTCGTAACTGCGAGAGCCTTTGGGCTTTAACACCAAAACATCGGCCCCTTCTTTTTTGAGTGTCTTGCTTGTCTCTTCCACATCGTCCACTTCTTCGATGCGCTGGATGAGTCTATCGTCGACAAGCACATAACCCAAAACCGTACTCTCGGCGTCTTTTTCAAGGTACTCGCCCGGAATCTTTCCGATGAAGGCGGTGGGTTTGGCAACAGCAGCCGCTGTTAAAAGTGTTTCCGCAACAAAAGAGAGAATAAAACCGAAAGAAAACGCCCGACCCATACGCCCCCCAAAACATGAAGTTACCTTTTTGCTATAGCGTGCGTCCTTTCATGCTGCAAGGTGTTGTCTCTTTAAAATTAAGAGCGACTAAGTTAGTCTTCGATATTAATGCGGTGAGTTAATAATTTTCGAGAGTCATTCTGCGAGTTTATTTTCGGACTGGAAAAGCGGATCGGAACGCAACTAGGAAGATCTTTTTCTTCAAACCGAGCGTACTTTTACCAAAGCTTCAGACGATCCGCTGGGGCCAAGTACATCTTGTCGCCCGCCTTACAACCGTAAGCCTCATAAAAACCGGGTTGGTGTTTCAGAGGCTCGTTCACGCGCACATCGGTCTGGGCGTGGGGATCGGTCTTTAGCCGCCGTTCTCTTTCGGAGGGCCGCATAGTACCGCACCAAGATCGGGCAAACTGCAAAAAGAAAGCTTTCTTGTCTTCCTCACTCCCCTTGCTTTCAGGGAAGGCAGCTTCGTAGGCGAAAGACAAACCCGTGACGTCCGCAATGTTTTCGCCGAGCGTGAGTTTGCCATCGTGGCCAGCCGCCGCGTACTGTTTGACGAGAACTTCGCCCAATGCATGAAACTTTTTAATGTCCCCTGCTGACATCCACTGTTTGAGATTTCCCATCTCGTCGTACTTCGCACCTTGATCATCAATCGCGTGACCCAGTTCGTGTCCTACCACCATGCCAGCACCGCCGAAGTTTGCCGCCTCCGGTGCAGTAGCATCATAAAATGGGTATTGAAGGATCCCCTGCAGCATCACAAACTTGTGATCAGCGGGGCTATAGTACGCGTTCACGGTAAGCGGCCCCATCGACCACCGTTCCCGGTTGCGTGGTTTGCTAAATTCTTCAAGCGTCCGTTCCACCCATTGCTCCTGCCGAACCATGGAGTTTGCGATGGGAGCCTTCGGATCGTAGTTCGCTACCGGCAACAGATCCCACTCTTTCTCCGTCGTGGGCTTTACGAGCTGCATCTTCACCGACTCCATCTTCTTTATCGCGCCCTTTTTTCCGCGCGCACTGAGCCAGTGGTTTTTCTTTAGGCGATTCACCATCGCCACCCGGACGCGATCGACAAGCGCGGCAAACTTCTTTGTCGGGAAATCCGGATACAGTTCGTCAATGAGTTCTCGATCGAGTTCTTTTCCAAAGTTTCCCATGACGGAAAAGCTGCACCGCTCGGCCCGAACCGGGCGGACTTCCGGCCCGCCTAGGTGCTTGTGACTAAAATCAAAACGCGCTTGGTAGTACTCGGGGTAAGCATCGTCCATATATGAGGAGAGGTCCCGGAAGAGATAAACATCCTTTAATGTATCGACCGGCGTGGTTTGTAGAAGCTTGTCCACTTCAGCAAAATTTTCGGCAAACAGATGCCGTACCAGTGTCTTGCCAGGTATCTTGGCGAGGGCCTCTTTCAGGGACAAAGACGGGTACTTTTTTAGAAGATCCTCACGCGAGATTAATAGCTTTTTTGAATACAGCTCACGCAACTCCGCCGGAAGGGGGTACGTAGCAGCCACCTTTTTTTCGAATTCCACCACCGCTTTGGCACGCGCCTCCGCATTCTCCAGTCCAATCGTGGTAAAAAACTTCTGAACAAGTTCCGTAAAATCGGCGACTACTTCCGGCTTTTCGTAATAGCTCCGCTCGGGAAGCGTCATCAAAGGGCCGCTATCAAAATAGACATCGTAGATTTCCGAATTGTCCAAGTTGGAGAGGCGGCCGAACGACAAAAAAGCGTAATGAGGTCCCACGATGCGCGAGTCGACGAACTTCACGAAGGAGGCGGAATCTTTGTACGGGGCAATCTCTTTTAGCGTCGACTGAACGAGTCTTTTTTCCTCCGCCTTCCGAGCGGGAGCGTCCATGCAGGCCACGTAGTAGTTTCTGAGAGCTTTGGCTCCGGGTGTGAGTTGTGTGCGCGCACCCAGCTTCGCTAGATAATCCTTCTTATGTTCCAGAATGCGTTCAAAGGAATCATTTACCGCAAAGATGTGCCGGCTGCGATCCTCGCGCAGCTGAAAGCAGGCCAAGGCCTCAGAGCAAGCATAGTCGTAAAAATTGTCGCAGGGTTTTGCTGTCTCGCTAACTTTGAATTCACGCTTGGCTGGAATGTCAGAAGTCTTGCAGGATTCAGAAGCCCCCTTGTCGCGTGTACACGCAATACAAAGGAGGGAAGCCAGGGATAAAACACGGATGAAACGCAGCATGTCGGAAACGCCTTGGAAAAATGCTAAAGCTTAGTTGTACCCTTCGATACGCACGTTTCCAATATCATACTTTTTAAGCCTGCGATACAGAGTGGGCCGCGAAATACGGAGCTTCTTGGCCATCGCTTCCACGCTTCCAGTGTGTGACTTGAGCTGGTCTTCCAGAATCTTCTTTTCCAGGTGGCTCAAGTAGGTTTCCAAGCCGTACTCATAAAGAACTTCCGTATCCACTTCCGCCCCTACGCCCTGCGACTCAGAAAGCGGCTTCGGATCTTCAAAAGGACGGTAGCGATCGCTCAGGTGGCTGACCTCAATACGTTCCGCGGCTCGGGACATAATCACGAGGTACTCGACGGCATCGCGCAGCTCACGCACGTTGCCCTCTTCCCAATGGAACTTCTTGAACAACTCCACGATCTCCTCGTCATACGGCTTATCGTAACCGGCAAAAGCGTTTACAAAGTGTTCGAAGAGAACCTTGATGTCAGATTTGCGTTCACGCAGAGGGGGGATGTTGACCACCACCTGAGAAATGCGCGAATAAAGATCCTGGCGGAACTTTCCTTCCTCCACCATCTTCTTCAAATCACGGTTCGTGGCACAGAGTACCCGAACGTCCGCACGCCGTTTCTTGTCGTCCCCCAGACGGTAGTATTCCATCGAGTCTAAGAACGTGAGAAAGTTGGCCTGGGTTTCAAGCGGCATCTCTCCGATTTCATCGAGAAAGAGATCCCCGCCTTGGGCAAGTTCCACTAGCCCACGCTTGTCAGCGATGGCACCGGTAAAAGCGCCCTTCTTATGGCCGAAAATCTGATCCTGAAACTGCTCGTTGTTCAAGCACGCACAGTTTACCTGCTCAAAGGGTCGCGCTTGGCCCTCTCGCTCAGCCACTACCTTGTTGGACAGCAACGCGAACGGAGTCTTCCCAACACCCGTTTCTCCGTAAAAGAGAATGCGCATGTCTTGGGCCTGTTGAACCAATTGAATGGCCCGGCGGATCCCTTCGCTTTCGCCAACAAGCTGATTCGTCTCGACACTCTTGTCGAACGCGCGCTTGAGCACACGAAACTTTTTGGAATCCGAGAAAACTTTGTTGAGTTTTAGATTGAGCGTGGCTTCGTCAAAAGGTTTTTCCAGGTAATCGTTCGCGCCCAGCTTCATGCACTTCACAACGGTGGGCACGTCTCTGAAACCAGACTCCATGATCGCGGGTTTCTCTGGGAAGCGCTTTTTAAATTCGACCAGAACCTGCGTACCATCGTGTTGCGGATCTTTCAGATCGATATCAATGATGGCGCCGTCCAAGTCTTCTCTTTCGAGAATGGAAATTGCTTCCACATAATTGTGGGCTGGGTGCAGTTCATAGTTGCCCTTGAGCGCCAGCTCCATGACCTTAAGGAAAACCGGATCATCATCAAGAATCAGCAGATTTAGCTTCATGGGTACCCCGTAGAGAGTGGGCCAAAAATAACGCCCGGCAATATACTAAACCCCCAATTTTAAAGCAAGTTCGCCTAACCTGCCGCGTAAGAAAATTCTTACTTAACCTCCAGATTTCTTTAGGGTTTTTGAAACATCCCGTCGTGACAAACTTGTGCTTTGGACCCATCGTTATAGCTTCTTTAGAGCTTTTCCAATTTAGGAGGATCTATGCGCGCTTTGAGCAGGACGGCAGTACTCTTGTTGGTATCCTTTTACGCAGCACTCGGAACGGCAGCCACCGAGCTGCGTATGAGCCAAACGATTTCGGTCAGCACTCTGGCGGGCGAGGCCTTCGCCGAAGACCTGGGACACTACACAGGTATTTCGGGCGCGAACGGCCTTTACCAGCAGATATCCGGCCCAGCCTGGGTAACGCTGACCTCAAAAGGCATCGTTTACGGAACGCCCTCTCTCGAAGACGTGGGCCTGAACAAGCTTTATGTGTCACTCGAATACGCAGGAAAGACGGAACTCTTTCTCGTCGAAATCGATGTGCGTCACCCGGATGAACTCCCTAGCCTCAGCTTCAACGCCAAGGTGGGGGATGTGTTTCTGAACGACCTTAGCCGAACGACTGGGATGGTCGGTCACTACACCTTTGAAAACCTCCCGGCATGGCTGGAAGCGACTGGGGCCGGAGTGGTCGTTGGAAAGCCTAGCACTGCCGATTTGGGCGTACACCAATTCCAGGTCTACGTGGACGGAACCGACCAGTCCTTCACGGTCCGCATCCAGGTGCTCCTTCAGGACCAGACCTACGCCCCGATGGCGGTAAAGGTAGGTCAGTTTGTTTCTATCGACCTTCTCAAGGCCATCGGGCTGCAGGGACGTTACACGGTTTTCGCCCCTGTGTTTTTAAAGCTTAGCTCGTCGGGCGTACTCAGCGGCACACCTACCCGGTTGGATGTGGGTGCGTACCGGATCTGGGTGGAGATCCGCCAAGGTCTGAAACTCTATCGTTACTACTTTGATCTAGTAGTGGAAAACTAGCCTCTCCACTAGCGGCAGGTATTCGGCACGGGCCGGGTATCTGCCGCACTTTTTTACCGCTTCGATCGCATCGTCACAAACTCTTCGGCGCTGGTTGGGTGAATTCCCACCGTCGCATCAAAGTCGTGTTTCTTCGCACCCGCTTTGATCGCAATCGCAACCCCTTGCACAATCTCAGGCGCGTCCGCTCCCACCATGTGGCAGCCCACCACTCGGTCGGACTTGGGATCCACGATCAGTTTCATGTAGGTCTTTTCTTGAATAGGGGATAGCGTGAACTTCAGCGCCCTAAACTGGCTTTCGTAAACATCCACGTCCCCAAACTGGGATTTCGCTTCGGCTTCCGTCAAGCCCACCGTCGCTAGCGGGGGCTGAGAAAAGACGGCAGCGGGAATGTTTGAGTACTCCATCTTGAAATTCTTACCGTTGAAGAGATTTTCTGCGAGCAGAGTCCCTTCGCTTGTGGCCACAGGTGTCAGGTTTACCCGATCCGTACAGTCGCCAATGGCATAAATACTCGGCACACTGCTCTGACTGAACTCGTTTACGAGGACTTCGCCCCGCTCACCCAGTTTTACGCCGACGGACTCCAAACCCAGATTTGCCGTATTGGGGGCGCGGCCCGTCGCCACAGAGCAAAACATCGGCTTCAAGTTCACTACCGTCGGAAAGCTTCATTTTTTTGGATTTTCCATGGGCTGAGATATTCTCAATTGTCACACCCGTACGAAAGTGGATCCCCTTTTTCTCCAGCTCGGCTTGAAGATAAGCGCGCATTCCCTCGTCAAAACCCCGAAGAATTTTGTCGGCACGGATGATGACTTCGACCTCACTGCCAAAACCGTTCAGGATGCCCGCAAACTCGACGGCAATGAAGCCTCCTCCCGCAATGACAACTTTCTTGGGCTGCTCTTCCATCTCGAACATTTCGTTCGAGGTCACTCCCAGCTCAACACCCGGAATAGGCGCTTTAGTCGGACGGCCTCCGACGGCGACAACAATGTACTTGGCAGTAAACGATTTGCCGTTCACTTCTACGGAGTTCGGTCCCGTCACCACCCCTCTTCCCGAAAATCTTTCGACCTTGTTCTTGGAAAGCATCCCTTCGTAGAGTCCGCTCAATCGGGAGATCTCCTTGTCGCGCCCGGCTTTGAGAGCTTTCCAATCAAAGGACGGCGCTTGGGTGGTCCAGCCATAGGATCGCATCAACTCCACTTCGTCCGAAAAATGCGATCCGAGCACCATAAATTTTTTGGGAATGCACCCGCGGATCACGCAAGTTCCGCCGAAACGATCCGACTCGCAAATGCCTACCCGAGCCCCTAGACCGCCCGACCAACGCGCGACACGAACGCCGCCAGAACCGCCACCTAAAACAAAAAGATCAAAGTCAAACTCGCTCATGCTCTCTCCCTCGCCGGGTATACCGCACCAGGAATCAGGCGACAACGCCTTTGGCCCTGTGATAGCGTCTGCGATCATGAGCGACAAACGCAATCCCTGGAAGACTCTCTCTACCAAAACGCATTACGACAACCCGTGGATTCGAGTGGATGAACACCAGGTCCTCAACGCTGCGGATAAACCAGCAATCTACGGAACCGTGCACTTCAAGAATTTAGCTCTCGGGATTGTGCCCATCGATAACGAAGGAAATACCTATTTGGTGGGCCAGTTCCGCTATCCACTGGATCAGTACTCTTGGGAAATTCCCGAGGGAGGCGGTGCTCTAGAAATAGAACCTCTTGTCAGCGCGAAGAGAGAGCTCAAAGAAGAGACAGGGATTACGGCGACGGAATGGAAGGTAATTCAGGAATTGCACCTTTCCAACTCCGCTACCGATGAACGCGCCATCATCTATCTGGCGACAGGACTCCGGTTTGGGGATTCGGCTCCAGAGGAGGATGAGGCGCTTACGGTGAAGAAGCTCCCCCTGAAAAAAGCGTACGAGATGGTACTCAACGGTGAAATTACGGATGCTATCTCGGTGGTGGCGCTACTCCGCGCTCAAAGCTTAATGCACTAGTTTTTTCTGAAAACAGCCCATATAGCCCACTCGCAAACTATCCGTGTAAACAAAACTAAAGTCTTGGTGCACCCGTCTTTTAAAAACCGACGACCAAAAGGGCCAGGAGAAAAACTTGGGAATGCTGCCCCTAAACTCGAGCGGCTCCAGCCCGCATTCGCGCGCGAAGCTCTCTACTTCCTTTGGCTTTAAGAACAATTCATAAACGTGCACATTGGGAGGTGACTCTGGAAACCAGCGCAACGCCTCGATGGCAAGGAGGCGCGATGCCCAATTGCGGTTGAAGGTGGAGAACATCAGTTTGCCGCCGGGTTTCAACACTCTCGCCCCTTCGGCGAGCACTCTTCCGGGATCGTCCACATGCTCTAAAAAGTCCATCAGCAGCACCGCGTCGAACGAGTCGGATTCTAGCGGTAAATCAAAAGCATTCCCGTGAAGAAACTCAGTGCCGGGCACCCCTTGGTCGCGCGCCACTTTGAGCGAGTTTTCCGAAAGATCCACCCCGGTTACCGAAAAGCCTTCTTTCGCCAGCGGATTGGCGACGAGTCCTCCGCCACACGCGACATCCAGAACCTTTTGTCCGGCGCTCAGGTGCCGGCGGACAAAGTCTAACTTGATTCCGGATTCGGCCCGCAGCAATCCAATGGCGTGGCGATCCCCGTGGTACCACTGCTCGCCCAGCTCATCATAAAACGCGTTATTAACTTGTTCGCTCATGTTCTTTTCTCAAAGTGGGAACTAGCACCCACGCCGCCCATTGATAGATCGAAAAACCAAATACGGCAAAAGGGAGACCTGTCCTAAAGAGAACCGCTTCCCCTTGCCACCACAGCCCCCCGGTCAAAAAGAGCAGAACGGGGTGATTCACGAAAAGAAGCGCGTGCAGCCAGTTTTCCGTGGGTTCGCAGCTATCCGTATGCACCCACTCATCTTTTGTGATGAGTAAGGCCGAAAAAATCGCCCCTCCTACGTAAACGTACAACCACGGGAGTGTGGCTGGCGCAAAGGCCGGGACGCAGAGCACAGAACCAAAAACCAGAGAATCGGCGACATGCCCATAACTCTCAAAGCGCCGAAGGCCGCGTTTGCGATGAAACACCCCTTCATCCAGAGTCATCAGAAGCCCTTGGATGCCCCACGCGATTAAGCTTGCGTAAAAAAGCATGGCTCAGACTCTTTCCATTACCGAAGAAGCAAAGGTCAAACCGGGACCAAACGCCAAAGAAAGAATGCGATCCCCGCAGCGCACGTTGGGATCTTCTAACAGCTCATTCCATATATAGGGCAACGAACACGAGGAGAGGTTGCCGCGCTCTTGCAGCACGCGATCGCTATGAGTCGTGCTTCCTGGTTTCAACTCCAAGGCTTCCGCGACCGCTTCAACGATGCGGGGCCCTCCGGGATGAATGGCAAAGTGATCGATTTCCGACAAGGATAAGTTCAAAGAGGCCAGAAATTCTTCCACATAGTCTCTCAAGGCACCCACAATCTTTCTGGGAACTTCACGACTCAAGGTCATGCCAAAATTGCTCGACCCCAGTGTCCAGGTCATATCGCCCAGACTCTGTGGGAGCACCCGCTCCCTGGAACCGCACCACAGGAAGCCTTTACTGGGCTTCTCCGAAGTGACGTCGATGCGTGCAGCTCCATCGGCAAAAAGGGAGTTCACCACAATCTGCGTGGCCGACGCGCCATCGCTATCCAGATGCAAAGAGCAGAGTTCGACGAACAAGAGCGAAGCCGGCCCGTCGAGTTGCGTTGCCATGGAAAGCGCGGGAATGGAAGCGTAACAACCCATGTGCCCCACGTGCCAAACACGCGCGTGCGACTCTTTCGCGCTCGTCAACTTCTGCAGGGCATTGGGCGAGGTATAGCCCGTGCATGAAACCTGAATCAGGTACTTGGCATCCAGGGCTCCGTCAAAAAGTTCGTTCGCCAAACGATCAGCCTCTCGTTCAAAAATACGCATGCGCGCCGCCAGCGAAGGCTGGCGTTCACCGTAGAGTTCCATCTCGTCCCAACGGGTGTGGCAGACATCATCGAGAATGACCTGGCGTTGACGGATTCGCGGATTTCCTATCAAGCGCTCGTAAAGGTTGAGCGCACGTGCGGCCTCCGGATCCGGATGGCCTTCCGTTCTGAAGAGAATGCGGGCCATGAGCCAACGCAAGGTATCCTCTTGCGCGACAGCGAAGGGCATTACCGCGGGCCTGATTTTTGAAAGGTACCGGCTCATACGTCCTCTAAAGCGCCCGCTTAGCCAGACGCATTCCGATCCCCAACCTATTCGCCTTTGCGCGAGGTGACAACTTCGCACGCTTTTGCTATTTCCATGCGTTCATGAAAGCCCAAATCGTGCTTGAAAATGTGGGGATGCACTTCCCAAACCGCGTCCTTTTTGACGAGGTGAATTGGACCCTTTACGAAGGCATGCGCGTAACGCTGGCGGGGCGCAATGGCTGCGGCAAATCCACGCTCATGCGCATTATGGCGGGCCGTTTGGACCCCCACGAAGGGCAACGCTCAATCGTTGGGGGGCGAAACCTCAAGCTGGGCTATCTCGACCAGAACCTGCTGGACTCGGCAGTTATCGATACGCAGACACTGAAGGGGAGCAACCCTTCCGTAGTCGACTACGTCAAACACCGCATCCTTGAGACCAAAGCCGAGGAAGAAGCAGAGCAGGACTGGCAGATAGAGCGAGTTTTGGGCGGCCTTGGATTTGATAGCGCCAAGCAAAACGGCTCCATTCACGAGCTGAGTGGCGGGTGGTTGCTGCGCATGTTTATCGCTGGCGCCATCTTGAAAAAGCCGGACGTGCTGCTTCTGGATGAGCCCACGAACCATCTGGATCTTTCGTCGATTCAATGGATCGAGAATTTCCTCACGAAGGAATACCAAGGGAGCTTGGTTCTGATTACCCATGACGTGGCGCTACAACGGCGGACGACGGATGCGCTAGCGATTGTACACGGCGCCCGCTTCTATTTTCGCAAGCACCAGAAAGATTACTTATCCTTCCGGGACTCCCTCGGGGAAGAAGCTGTCTTGCTCGAAAAAGGCTTGGAGCGCCTTCAAAAGAAGCACAAAGAGATCATGGAATTTGTGCAAAAGTACCGCGCCAAGGCCCGATCGGCGTCGCGCGCACAAAGCAAGCTAAAGAATGCTGAGGAAATTGAAGGCGAGATGAACGCTCTTAAGGAGCGCCTCTCTCAAATCCACGGCACTGCGTACAACCTGCGGTTTCGCTTCCGCTCGGAAAACCTCGGACCGAAGTTTCCTTTGATTCTGAACAACATCTCGTTTCGCTATGAAGAAGATGGCCCGCAGATCCTAAAAGGAATTAACCTGGACACGAAACGCGGGCAGAAGATCGCCATCATCGGCGACAACGGGGCGGGAAAAACTACTTTACTGAATGTGATTGGGAGAAACCTCAAGCCCCAAACGGGCTCCGTAAAAACGGGCAAATGGGTGGAAACGGGTTTCTTCGGGCAGCACCAACTCGATCAGCTTTCACTGGAAGATTCTCTTCTGGACAATCTCAAACAGTGTGTCGACAACGTCTCCCCCGATCAGCTTCGTGCGTGGCTCGGAGCCTTTGGTTTTTCGGGAACCGATGAAATTTCAAAACCCGCAAAAGTTCTTAGCGGAGGGGAAAGAGCGCGCCTCGCGTTGCTGCGTATTTTGGTGACCCCCGTCAACCTGATCCTGCTCGATGAACCGACCAACCACTTGGATATAGAAACCAAGGAGCTTCTGAAGTCTGCCATGCAGGAATTCCAGGGAACCGTGGCTTTTGTTTCACACGATAGAGAATTCATCAGCTCCATCGCGGATCGCATTCTTTATCTGTCTCACGATCACGAACTCACCGATCACATCGGAAACCTGGAGAGCTTTTTCGAAAAGTACCCGCACCTGGGCTCCCAGATGGACAAGCTAAAAAAGGAAGCCCCGAAGAAAGAAAGCGTTGGGCTCAGCTACGAAGAAAGAAAGCAACGCCGGAACCGCGCAAAGAGCCTGGAAAAACAGATTGGTACACTCGAAGAGGAAATTGACCAGCAGGGGAACGAGAAGAGCGCTCTGCAGGAAGAAGCTGATCAGGCAAGCTTTTACGCGCCGGAAAACGAAGGCCGACGCCAGGAAGTATTCGCACGGTTAACCGATTTAGAAAGTTCCATCACAAAAAAAATGATCGAGTGGGAAAGGCTCAGTTCGGAGCTGGAGTCGCTGGCTGAGGAACCGGCTTAGTATCCTCCAAACCTTTTTTGAGTTGCGTGCGCAACTGACCACAGGCCGCTGCCACATCGCGCCCCGGCTACGCCGGTAGGTCACCGTATAATACCGATCCATCAGTATTTTCTGAAAGCGCAGCACGCGTTCTTCCGAAGGCCGCTTGAATTCCACAAACGGGTTTTCGTTGTAAGCGAGAAGATTAATCTTAACGGGGATACCCGCCAGAAGTTTCGCCAACCGACGCGCGTCCTCATCTGAATCATTGATGCCATCGATAAGAAGGTATTCAATGGTGATGCGTTTGCGGCCTTTCAGACGCAGGTTGCGGCACACCGTCATCAACTCTTCCAAAGGGTATTTTTGGTTGATGGGCATGATCTTAAGACGTTGCTCTTCTGTCGTTCCGTGAAGCGAAATGGCGAGCATTCCCAAATCATCGTCAATAAACTGCTGAATGACGGGCGTCACGCCGACCGTGGAAACCGTGATGTGTTTTTTCCCAATCTGAAAACCGTTGGGGTGCTGAAAGATCTGCAAGGCCTTTCGGACTTCCGTGTAATTATCGAAAGGTTCGCCCATTCCCATCACCACGATATTGGTGACGGGCTTGGGAGTCGGCACGGAGATGAGCTGATCCACAATCTCCCAGCTCTTCATGTTGCGGATAAAACCCATATAGCCGGTAGCACAAAAGCGGCAGGCCATCTTGCAACCCACTTGCGTAGAGATGCAAAGGGTCGCCCGATCTTTGGCCGGGATGTAGACCGATTCCACTGTCTGGCCATCTTCCAAAGTAACCAGGTACTTGACCGTGCCATCCGCCGATTCGTGCGCAACCTCCACCTTGAGCTTGGGCAAGGTAAAGCGGTGGGCCAACTCATCGCGGAAGGATTTGCTGAGATTGGTCATCTCGGAGAAATCCGACACCCGCTTCTGGTTAATCCAAAGAAATAACTGTCGTCCACGGAAAGAGGAATGGCCCAGGCTCTCGGCAAGGCCTTCCAACTCCTCGATGGGAAGTCCTTTTAGAACGGGGCTACTATTTTCGGCAGAAGCGAACAATCAACACTCACTTATCACATTGGGCAAATGGTTCAGCAGATCGCCAAATTGCTTGAGCTGCTGAGAATTGGGAACTTGTACACCACTTAAGCCATAACCCGCACCCAAAAAACTCACTCCCGCACGAAGCGCGCACTCCCGATCCACGTTGTGATCGCCCACAAACCAGGCCTGGTCAGGCTTGACCTGGAGCGTGTCCAGCACTTCCCAAATATGCTCCGGGTAGGGCTTGAAGCGGGTCACGGAGTCCGGGCCCGCGATGCGATCAAATTCAAACCCGGGCAGGTAGTGCTCGACCGATTTGACGGCCAAATCCGTGAGCCGGTTGGTCACAATCCCGAGCCTCACGCCTGGGTGGCGCCGCAACGACTCCAGCGTTTCGCGCACGCCGGGATACAGCTGGCCGACGAACTCAAACTCCCCGTAATGCTTGCGGTAGAGACCCACCAGATCCGACATCGCCATTTCGCCCGCCACGTCTTCGAGTGTGTTTTCCATCAGGTACTCAACGCCCTTACCGACGAAGGCGCCGATGGTGTCGTTCGCTAGAGGTGGCAAATCGTGCAAAACACGAATCTTGTTCACCACTCCCGCGATATCGGGAAGGCTATCAATGAGCGTACCGTCTAGGTCGAATAAAACTGCCAGAGATGTCAAAACCAAGCTCCCAGATAGAAATGCCTATGTTTACCACTTTTTTCCTGGGCTTACAGCCGCATTCCTCACCGCGCGGCCGCCGAAAACCCCCTCTTGCGGCGATGGCCCGAAAAAGCTACGTAGTCCCTGTGATTCGCTTTCTCCTACTCATAGGCGCGCTAGGAACGGCGCTGCAGGCCGCTGAACCGGCTCTGCACATGACGATCGTGGATTTCTCCACCTACGATCGCTTTGACTCCGCGACGGCCGTGGAAAGTGTGGCCGTACCGGACCCCCGCTTTATCGCGGGGCCAGACGGTGTCATCCGAAAAGGTCCCACTCGGTTTGAGACAGAGCACGTTCTCTATCTAGGCTCCTTTAGGCTGCGCGACGGCAGCTTTTGTCCCACGGCCTTACTAACGGAACTGCAAGAGCCGGCGCTAAAAGCGATGCTGCAGGACGGGTACATCAGCAAAGTCCTATACGATGAAGTGGTGGAGAATGCCGACATCTGGGAACCCGGTCAGTTGCGCCTAGCGTACACGTGGAGTGAGTTCACCTTCGCTGAAGCGCAGACGCTTTTTACGGACGGCATTCCATGGGACCGCGTGCTGCACGGCTCACAGGAACCCCTGCCCCATGTCGATCCCAAGGCACCTTGGAACCCGAAACAGGTCTGGGAATGGGAGACGAGCTGGCCGCGAAACCGGCCGCTTCGCATCGTGCGCTCGATGATGATGGCAGGCGTGGGCCAAGTGTTTGATCCGCTTACGGGTGAAAGAACGTTCAAACCGATGGCGTGGCAAAAGGCGGAAACCCACGCAGCCATCGCGAATCTGGATCGCAAGGCCTTCCCTTTTGTCGCCGAGTTCACACGTGCGCTCGGTTACGGCGGCCCGCTACCCGGAGACTCTTCTCAGGTGCACGGCGCTCTACTTAGTATCTTGCAACACGAAGCCCGCATCCGCGGTTACCGCGAAAAAGATGTGTTTCTCTTTGCGCGCGCCTTCTCGCGGGGAAGGCTGGCCGTCTTTGAGTCCAAGTTCGCGGCGCGGAGGTTTACACCGGAGCTGAAGCACTTCTTTGAGCACGGGCCTCAAACAGCCGCCGAAAATTACCTGAACGCCGTCCCGCGAAACCGAGAAAAAATAAGCGATGCCGTCGTCATCGCCACTTGCCGCGAAACGGGAAAGGACTTCAAGCTTCAGGACTTCTCTGAACGCGTGTGGAAGATACGCGAGCTTTCCAAGTTTCAATTCACGCCCTGGCAAGCTTGGAAAGTCGTAGAAGACCTGTACGCCGAAATACGGCCAGCTTATCGACTCGCCGGTGGCCGGAGGGACTTGAGTGCGTACCCCATCCTCATCATGAACGCCTCCCCCACCCCGCAAGCTTTTCTCTATGGGACTTTCGACGAATTGGGGCTTGAGGACGAAGAAGCCGCCAAAGCCATTTGGGAATATGTGCGGGAGTTCAGTACCTTTCTTACCGAACCCATGGGCAAAGGCTGGTTGGAGCCGCTGGCCACCACTGCCAAAGCAGAGGACCTCCAGTTCGGTGTGGGCATTTTCAATCTGGACGAGCGGGCGGCCCTAGCCGATCCGAACTACACCGCTGCGGTTCTCCTGGGCGTTCGGGACACCTACCTCGAACGTTTCGACTCCCCCAACCTCATGGTCCGAAGTGCCCTGCGCCAGACCGTGGATGAAGTGCGCCGGTTAAAAGGCTCCGGATCCCCGATGGCCCATTACGATCCCTTGGAGGCACTTGGCAGCTTTGATTACTTCGTGGGGAGCAGCAGCCCCGTCATCATCAAGCAGTTGGAGGCTCTAGGCGGGCGGCGCGTCGGACGCCCAAGCTGGCTAGGCGAAATGACCGGGGGAGAAAACGCCCGCGTCTTTGTGTTTTCCGAGCGCACCATCGCGGCTTTTGAGGTGCCCGGGCCCCGCCCGCTCCTAGAACCGAGCCCGTATAGCCGGGTCCTGCAGGTGCACGCAGGCGCCCATTTTTAAAAATATTTTCATGCGTTTAGCAGAAATAGCCCCAGCCACGGCTCGCTTTGCGGATTTATTTTTTCGGAAGTGTCACAAGTTTTTTGTATAGTCGTCTTGGATAGTAGAGGACAGGGGTTAAAGTTGGCAAAACAGCTGAGAAAATGGATTCGGCGACTCGTAAAAGGGGATCAAAGTGCGTTTGTACCCTTTTATGAAAAGACCGCTCCCGGCCTACTCCGCTTTTTGCTCTGGAAAACCAAAGGGGACCGCCCCCTTTCCGAGGATATTTTGCAAGAGTCGTACGTGCGCTTTCTAACCAATATCGAGAAACTCGAAGCCGTCGAGGATGTGGCGATTTACTCTTACATGCTCCGTATCGTGAAGCATTGCCTCATCGACAAGACCGTACGGGCCCCCCACCGCAAGCGCGAGCACGTCTCCATCGACGCGATGGTACTTTCTGACTCCAGCCAAATGAGACGCCAGGAGCGGGCCGTTGAAATGCGCGAGCTCTCTGCCGCAATGGAAAGTTTGAACGAAAAAGAATCTGAAATCATCTGGCTACGCGACGGCTTGGGCCTTTCCCATCGGGAAGTGGCGGATCAAGTTGGCATTACCGAACAAGCCTCGCGGCAAGCTTACCTTCGTGCAAAGAGATCGCTTATGGCAGAACTTGCTCCATCCATTTTAGAAGGAGGAACCTATGCGGCTTCTCCCGTGTCCTAAAGAAGAATGGTTGCTTCAGTATGTTTCTATCCGAAAGGATGTCCCAGTGGCTCGCCGTCTGCGGATTGCAGCGCACCTTCGGTCGTGCAAGCACTGTGCTACGAAACGTACGCTTATCGGCGAAAAACTCGAGGCCTATTTTTCACCTCCTGATATTACGTCTTCGCTATTGCGAGTCTACTCCCGCCTTCAGCAAGATGAGACATTGATTCTTAAGGGTTGGAAGCTGGGTGAAATCGCTCCCTCCCAACGCAAACAAAGTTCCATGCTCGCCAATGGCTGGGCCTTCCGCGGCGCTGTGGTCGCCGGCTTGGGCGCTTTGGCGGTGATTTTTGTGATGGCGGATCGCCAAGGGCTTCAAGAAAGCCAGGCCCAGCGCTTAGCGCAGGAAGATAGCCGTGACGTGCCTTTTGCGCAGATTCGATTTGAAGATAAGAACCGCGTCCAGGTTCACTATATTAAGCCGGAGCTGGTACGCAGTGTAGAGTTTGAAACGACGGGTATGCGATGAGAAGTAAGCTTTTAGTCTTTTGTACGATGGCCGCCAGCGTAGTGATGGCAGATGCTACTAAATCTCCAAACGCGCGCGAACAGTACACGGCCACCGTGCAGCTCATGATTGATGAGCCAACACCGCAGCTGCTCAAGCGCTCGCAAAATTGCGGTTCAGGAGTTAGAGAACACCTTCAAAACCAGGCGAGAGTTGGAACTTAGCAGCTACGATCTTCAGATTTCCCCTCCGGGAATTTGGTGCTACTAACGGTCGCTTCGGATCAAGACATACAATTACCGGTTCAAAACGCCCTCTCTTCAGTTATCAGCGGGATCGATGGAAAGGTTTGGGCGCGTGGACGAGCCGATCTTTTTCGCACGAACTTCACCCAGCCGGTGGAAGCGGCGTTAGAGATTGAGCTGGCCGATGTCGCCATGCCGGTAAACGTGGAGCCAGAAGCTCAGTCAGAGGCTGAAAACTCCATGGAAAAGATCCGGATCCAGCGGATGGTGGTATCGAATTTTCCGGTTAAAGACGTGATCCACACTTTAAAGGCGCATATCAGCCGGGACAAAGGGCAGACTCCTTTTGGGCATTCCATGGACCGATCCTGCCTGCAACGCTACGTCGATTTTAGTTTTAACGAGTACAACGATAAAGAACCCAAAACCTTGGACAAGGTCCTTGAGGACCTGGCCGACTCGCTGAATATTAAGGTCAAAAATAAGGACGGCTTCTACGTCTTCCAAGGCGCGTGCCCCCTCTTGCAAGAGCCGCGCACACCGACCAATATGCCCAATCCTTTCCAGACCGTTCCCGGCCTGAACCAGGATCCGGAGCTCAACAACGCGGCCTTCCGCCCCATGAACGGCATGGGCCAGCACTTCAACGTCCATATCCCACTGATGCCTCTGGGCAGGTGGTAGGCACGCGGAAAACCGGCCAAACCCCGATTTTCTACTTCCGTCCCGAACAATCCCCTGCTACAACAATGCCTTACAACGCCTCGTTGTGATGCGGGACTAGCTCAGTTGGCTAGAGCGTCTCCTTGCCAAGGAGAAGGTCGCGGGTTCGAATCCCGTGTCCCGCTCCACTTTTACACATGAAATATCTCATCTACCGCATTTTAGGGAACGACCTTCCTTATCGCCACGGCCTGGGCCAAACTCTGCGCAATACTCAGTTTATCTTGAATCGTGAAGACCACGTTGGGCCCGCAAACCGCCGCTGGGTGCTGAATCGAATCTTTGACGCCAACATAGAGAACAAGCTCGTTCGCACCCTTGAGAAGCGAGGTGAAACCTTCGTTCGAATACCGTTTGAACAGGCGGTCTTTCGTGAAAAATTGGCAAGAGATCGTCAATCGGCTTTCGCTTATTTGACGAATGTCAACGCAGCACGAAACCTGGCACTAAGCGACGGACTAAAGATTGCAGAATGGGTATTCCC
This sequence comes from Bdellovibrionota bacterium, assembly GCA_041391485.1. Classification (GTDB taxonomy): domain Bacteria; phylum Bdellovibrionota; class FAC87; order UBA2466; family JACKAF01; genus JACKAF01. Next base: position 150,164 of record JAWKNY010000002.1, read on the forward strand.
ATTCGACGGGTCGTGCATCGTCCCCAGAGCTGGAATTGTTGAATTGGAACTTGGCCTCTCTAACGTACAAACACCCTTGATTGTCGTGCGAATGGCTCGCATTAGATCTTTTGCGAAGGTCAATCGACCTCCTGTCTTTACCGAAGAGGGCGTACCCACCGAAAAGTCCCTGGGGTTTTCAAGGAAGAGTCAGCTGCGTTTTGACGAGAACCGCATGTATGGAAAAGCCGATAAGGCAGCGTTATTGAATCAAATTGGCTTACCCGGACCCTGGAACACGTGGGCCGAGGCAGGTGAGGTTCCGAACTCCGCGGAAGCTTACACGGAATTCGGCTACATCGTTCGACTGCCCTCTGGAAATCGTTTTGCCGATTGGGGATATTCGCGACGAAGGTATTTTCGGGAAGAGTGCTTTAACGCCACTCTGCGCTACGCCTCGCTGACAGATCGTGGCACATTCAAACTCAAGTGGAGACTGCGCGTATTTCTAAGAAATATATTGGCGTGGTGCGAACAACTGCTTCAGCTATGACGAATCAGGATTTCCGCATTCGGTTTTCTAACGGAAGCCGTAACTCGATACTTTTCGACCGGATGCCCTACGGCAATCATCATGATTGGCTTTTCGTACTCCTGAAGATCCAGACAATCCTTCAGGTCCTTCTCCACCAGCCGATCCACGCAAAGGTTGAGGCAACAGGTGACAAGCCCCAAAGAATGCAAGGCATAAACTAGAGACATCGAAAACATGCCGCCATCGATCCAGCCCTGACGTCGCTCACGAATACTAAAAAACGCGCGGGAATCACTCGTCACCAAAAGGAGACGCGTGACTCCATGTCCAAAGCCCCGATTACCGTTCTGAAAAGCCAGAGCGGCCTGGATGAATTGGGGATTTTTTAAATCGTGCAAAAACCAGGGTTGGCGATTGCAAACGGACGGTGATCGTTTGGCCATTCCAAGAGCCGAATCTATGAGGCTCATCGGATACCGGAGAGTCTGAAAAATCCCGCACACTGTGCCGGCAGTAAAACCAGGCCTTCAAATCTGCCCGAGCGTCCTTGAGAAAGTCCTCTCGGTTGATCTCCTGATAGCCACCGCCCTCTACCGCGTACGGCTTGCCCAGTAGAAGCCCGCACCGGGCTATCGCTTCGCGAAGATTGGTTTGAGCAATCCCGCCTTTTTCCTGGAAATCCGCATACCTCGTCAAGACCTGCAAAACCGTTCCGCACAGTTCGTGGGGTCCGTACTCCCTGATGTAGCGTTCAAGATCGCGGGCAAGGCCTTCTGAGACGCCCTCACCGAAGCCCGGCGCCCGTCCCGCAAACACAAGCGACTTTTCAAGTTTGTGGTACTCTTTGGTGAGTTTCGCGCGAAGATTGACTTCTGTCTCCACCATAAAAAATGGGGAAGCAAACTTGAAGTAACTTTCGATATCGTCCAAGTAAGTCAACAGGGCCCATCCTCCGTGCTTCCTGCAAAGGCCCCAAAAGCGCACCACAAGCCCAATAGAACTGAAAATCCGTTTTGAGAGAAGCCAATTTACCCAGACGCCGGGTTTCAAAACGCGAAGAATACTGCGCGGCTCTCTCTCGACGGGACGGGGAGCTGGTGTCTGTGAGTCAGCTGGCTGTTCTTCGATTCGCTTGGTCTCCAACCTTATCTCCCCATTTCAATTGGTTTACGAGCTTTAGAGAGTCCTCCAGAAAACTCAAAGACTGGCTTCTCAACTTTCCCAAACGCTTCTGAATCGATCCATAGTCCAAATTATCAAACCACAAAACAGGTTGGCTGAAATCTTCCGGCGTAATAGGAATGCCAAGTTGTTGCAGCAATGCGTAGACTTTGTGGAAAGCATCCTTGCGATTTAGCCAAAGAATTTTCTTCCCTAGAATTAGCGAAAAAATAAAGGCGTGGTAGCGGTTTGTGACTACATGCGAACTTTGTGCGATGGCCTTCACCCATTCAGCGGGACCCGCATCGCGGATGGCCTGAGTCTCTATAGAGCCCAGTCCATCCGCTTCAATGGCCCTCATGGGTAGCTGACAGCGTGCCTGCAAAGCTCTCACGGCAGTGCTCATCTCCGGTTTATGTTGGAGTCGGGGAGTGTGTACCAGGATGTGCGCCTCTTTCAAATCGCCCGCTATCGAACTCCAATCAAAAAGTAGAGTGGGATCCAAACATATTGAAACATCACCCGAGAAATGAGGAGCCACCAGATCTTGAGTGTGACGATCTCGAACAGAGATGCGATCAAATCGGGCGAGTAGTGGATAGGATCCTGGGTGCAAGGCTTTCGCGCCCGAGGCACTTGCCGCGTAGGCCACACGACGGGCTGGAGAGCGAACAAAGTCCAAGAAGAGGCTGGGATCGTAGCCATTCGCTCCGTCCGGATTCCAAATCTGGTCACTGCCCGCGATGTACAGGTCGTACTTTGTAAACTTAAGCTGATGCCTCGAATAGTAGGGAAACCCTCGTAGACCCTTTAAGAAACCTTTGAACCGCGCCCGTCTGCGCCACTCGTGTAGGGATCGAGGGAACATTGGATTGAAATAGAATCGTCGAGTCCAAGCCGGGCGATAGTCGATGATTTCCGCATTCATCCCGCGCTCACGAAGCACACGACACAGCGCATAGCTTTGAAGAACAGCTCCGTAATTCAGGGAATGGTGGAAGGTAAGAATACCGATGCGAGGAGCGGTCATGCGTACCTAACATTATGGCCGACCCCACGTCAGAAAGCGAATCTCAAGGTAGTTGAGACCCTCAAGATCTTTTATAATTCAATAATCTCACCCGAAAAAAGGATCCCCCAATGACTGATCTCAGCACGCCCTTTTTGGGCTTCGAACTTGAAAACCCCTGGTGCGTGGCATCCGCGCCCCCACGGCCACGGGCAAACTCATGGCCCAAGCTTTTGATGCGGGGTGGTCCGCCGCTGTGATGAAAACGGTGGGACCCGTGGAAGAGCCCATCGTGAATGTCGCTCCGCGCATTCAGGCGATGAAGAAGTGGAAGCGTGAGATAGCCCTGCAAAACATCGAACTCATCACCGATCGCCGTCTCTCGGTTTGGCTTGAAGAGCTGAGGTTTTGCGCAAGCGCTACCCACGAAAAATGATCATTGGTTCAATCATGGCTCCCGGGCATGACATGCAGGCGTGGGCCCGGCTTGTTGAAGAAATGAACAAGGCCGGGTGCGACGCACTGGAGCTGAACCTCGGATGCCCACACGGAATGACCGAACGGGATATGGGTGCCATCTGCTCTCAGGACGCCGAGATTGTTTTTAATATTGTGCAAACAGCGAAGAGTGTCTCCAAGATCCCCATCCTGACCAAACTCACTCCCAACGTAACCAACATCAAGGTGATGGCGGATGCAGCAAGAAAAGCAGGAACGGACGCCATTACGGTAATCAATACGGTCAACGGCATCATCGGAATCGATATTCGGAAACGTGAGCCGCTGCTTTCGGTAAATGGGCTGACGGCCATAGGCGGAATCTCAGGAAACGCCGTCAAACCGGTCGGTCTCAAATGTGTGGCTGAATGCAAGCAGGCCACCGGACTTCCGGTCTCCGCTACAGGTGGCATATCGAGCTGGTCTGACGGTGTCGAATACCTTCTCATGGGAGCCGATCAGCTTCAGGTATGCAGTGAGATCATGATCCGTGGCTTTAAGATTATTCAACAGCTCAATAAGGGACTCGCTCGCTACATGGAAGAAATGGGATATAGCCGTCTGCAGGAAGTAAAAGGCGAACTCTATAAGAGCGTCACCAGTTTTGAGACGCTCTTGAAAACGTCTTCCGCCGAAAAGGTGAAAGTAAACGAGGAAACCTGCACCGGATGCAAGCTCTGCGTGGTGGCATGCGAGGACGCAGGCTATCACGCTCTCGCGATGAAGAGTGCGCCACCCTCACCGCGCACTTTGAAACCCCGGGAAGTTGCGGATGTCATCGTTCAAAATTGTACCGGTTGCAATCTGTGCGTCGCGGTCTGCCCAGTACCTGATTGCATGAGTCTCTATGACTCCAAGCAGACTTTTCCCTACGAGTTACACGCTAGCTACGCCGAAAACACCCTAAGCTCCTCCGGCTCCAAAAAAGCCGCTGGATAACTACCGCCATGCCCAATCAAAACCTATCTATTTGTATCCCAACATACAAACGACCCGAGGTCTTAGCAGAGGGGCTTTCGTACTTAATTCCCTTCGCCAAAGAATTGGATATCGCCATCTTCGTGCAAGACGATGGCTCCCACGATCACACGCCCGATGTCGTTTCAAAATTGCAGGCGGAATACGAGCATCTCCACTTTAGAAGTTTGCCCGAGCGCCTGGGATACGATCGCAGCTTTCATCAATTGCTGACCTGGCCGACAACGCGATACCGCTGGCTGCTGGGTGACTACAGTCGTATTCGCGGCGAATGGCTTGGGAAAATGCATGAGCTACTCACCGCTTCGCTGCCGCTCGACCTCGTCGTCGTGAACGGTGCGTATCGAATCAGGGGCCTCGCTTCGCAAGACTACGAAAGCGCGAACAAACTCTTACACGATCTCGGCTGGCACATGAGCTGGCTGAGCTGCTCCATCTACAGCGACCGCCTTGTGGAGAAAGCCGATTTCGAAACCTACTACGGCACGAACTTCGCTCACTTCTGTGCCATTTTTGACTACCTGTCGCGGCGGCCGGTGCGGGTGAGATGGGAAGGGGAAAGCATCGTCTTCAATACCAAGCTTCCGCGAAAGCACTTCTATGAAGCCAAGACGATCCAAATGTTCATCAACCGGTGGACGGAGGCCGTAATCTCCTTACCGCCAGCTTACTCTTTGAAAGAAAAGATCCACGCGCTTCGGGCCCATTCCCCGGCCACGAGAATGAATCGGTATAGAACCTTCATCGAGCATCGGGCCAACGGGAGCTACGACAGAGCAGTATTTAATGAGAATCGATGGCACCTATGGCTTGCCACTCCGCTATCCACGCGGAGGCTATCCTGGATTGCGCGCTCGCCGAGACTGCTCATGCGAACGTTGTCGAAATTAATGGGTTGGTTCAGTAACTAGGAATTTAGGCCGCAAGCGCGTGGAGCGAACCGAACTCAACAAGAGTCTCCTCCACGTACTTTAACATCTGCTCACTCAGCGTAGGCGAACACCCTAGGAAGAAGACCCGCTCAATGACCTGGTTGGCTAGAGGGTACTTTCGGAAATCATCCAATCCACTATAGGCGGGATGGCACAGGATATTTCCCCCAAAAAAGTTTCTTGTTTGGATTCTTTTCGATTCGAGATGACGGACGATCTCATTCCTCATCGAAGCATTCGGGGCGACGATAGGGACCGCAAACCAACTGGTTCTCGCCTTGGGGTGCTCGTCGGGAACTTCGAATCCGGCTAGCCCGTCTTCGATCACGCTTTGCAGCCGATTCTTGATATCGATTCTTCGTCTAATAACCTCGGGTAACTTTGCAATTTGCACCAAACCGATACTTCCCTGAAGATCCAAAGGCTTTAAGTTGTAGCCGACATTTGAATAAACATAACGGTGATCCACGGTACACGCGACGGACGGGAGCCAGTTGGAAAACCGTTTTCCGCAAGTCCCATTCGGGAGCATGTTGTTTATTCCGCTACAATAACAATCGCGGCCCCAGTTGATCAAACTCCTGACCACTTTTTCGAGTTCGCCGTCATTGACCGAAACCATACCGCCTTCACCCGTAGTGATGTGGTGGGCCGGGTAAAACGAGCAGGTAGAGGCGATGGCGTGGCTGCTCAGCGGCTTGCCATCCCACAAGGACCCTAAGCTATCGCACCCGTCCAGAACTAGCTCAATTCCGTGTTTCTTCGCCAACTGATCCAAACGGTCCATGTCGGGAGGGTTTCCTAGGCTCGGAGAAACCAGGATCGCACCGGTGTTCTTGTTGATCGCCGCCTCCACTTTGTCCAAATCAAAATTCAAATCGGACATTTGGATATCGACAAACTTGGGTCTCATCTGATTTTGTAATATCGGCGCAACGGAAGTGGGAAAACCTACGGCGGAAACAATGATTTCGGTTTTATCAGTCCAACCCAAATACTTCTTAAGCGCACCGATCATCACCAAATTGGCGGAGGCTCCCCGAATTGGTCATGACTGATTTTTGGCCTCCACCACTTTCGAAAACTCAGCTTCAAAGCGACTGACCGCTTCGCCCGAGGCCAGCCATTTGCCCGCCAACAGAGATTCAATCGCTGCGACTACCTCCTCTTCATTCCAGAAGGGCCCGCCATAGAGTACAGTGTCTTTTGCTGGATCGAATTCCTTCTTGCGCATGTTGTGCAAGTACGGAAACAGATCGTGCTCTTTTTTTAGAGCTTTCAGCCAGCTTTTAATTTTCTCTCGCAATTGCAGATCTCCGTAATTGAGCTTTCAATCGAACGCGAAGGTTCGAAACCCAAAGCTCTTATTTTGGAAACATCGAGGTAAGAATCCGTTACTTTGTCGTCCGCAGACTCAATTATTCGACTCTTGGACTTGAGCTGCATATGAGCCATGTCAATCAGGTTACGAAACAGGTACCTTTTGCCCGAACCAATATTGATAATCGAATTGAGTGGCGCGCTTAGTAAACAAAGGTCAAGCGCCCGAACTACATCTTCCACATGAAGATAGTCGCGAAAAAAGTTTCCCCCAGCGGACAAGGTAATGTCACGGTCGTGTGCCATTTCGGAAATCAAATACTGCAAAGCATTTTTTTCCTTAGACCATCTATCTGTAGGACCAATCACGTTGGATAAGCGAAATATTCGATACGCTAAGCCAAAAGTTTCGCAGTACGTAATGAGAAGCTGTTCGGCGGTTCGCTTAGTCATTGAGTAAAAGCCCCGGGGCTGACAAGCAGACTCTTCCTTGGCAGGAAGGGCACAGTTCCCATACACAAACCAACTGGAAACAAAGTTGAAGACCCCGCCCGTTTCCCTAAACTCGGAAAGCGCTTCGAGTAGCACTCCAATATTCGTTTGGTAATCCAACGTGAGGTCAGAGAAGATATTCTGATTGTGTGTAGTGCTGATCAGGTAAAGAATCTGCTCAGACCGAGGAACGCGTTCCTTTTTTGGAATAGAAACCGTAGGAAGCGAAGACAAACGGCAAAACTCGCTCCCAATAAACCCTGTGGAACCAAAGACCGAAACTTTGCTGTCCCACTCTTCGCCTTTTGCTCTTTTACACGTCATCTCGCCCTAGTTATCGTCGGTAAAACCCTTAGTCTGAAGGCAAAGACAAGCGGACCTAAACCATTGAATTAGTGTAGAAAGCCGGTGGTTTTCGCTTCTTTGATCAACAAGCAACCCAGCGCAGCGCGGCATTGCCCCAGTGCGTCATCCCTGGCTCTGGTATAATGGAGGCCATCGCACGCGATAGATTTTTCTTTGTTCTCTAAGATTTCAAGGCCACTAGTGAAAACGAGCGTTCTCATTCTGAACTGGAATAGCTCAGACGAAACAATCCGACTACACAGCGAAATCAAAAAGCTGAACGCCGGCTTCAACGTTACCGTTATCGACAACAGTTCGAGGCCCAAGGACCAGGAAAACCTTAGGCGCCACATTCCCAGCGAAGATTTCATTCAATCAGGTAAGAACCTAGGCTACTCGTGGGGTAACAACTTCGGCCTTAGAAAGGCCATCGAAAACGGTTACGACTGTGCCTGCATCCTGAACCCCGACATCCTGATAAAAGACAATTTCATCTCCCCTTTGGTGAGCCAATTGGAGACAAACCCTCAGATCGCAGCAATTGGTCCACGAGTTTGTTACCGGGAGCGCGAGGATACTATCTATTCAGATGGAGGCGTCGTTGATCTAAGCGGAGGTTTTCATACACGCCACCAGCACTACAACAAGCCCGTCTCGGAAGTCCCGGCTAAGGTACGGGACGTAGACTATGTCCATGGCGGCGCAATGCTTCTGAATCTCAAAGCAGTCAAAGACGTCGGCCTTTTGGATGAAAGTTTGTTCATGTATTTCGATGAAGTGGAGTGGTGCCTTAGAGCGAAGCAGGCAGGGTGGCGCCTAGTGGCGGACCCTCGAGTCACGGTATTCCACCTCACCAGTCCGAAGGGCCCTGCTTATCACTTCTACATGGTTCGAAATAGGATTTGGGTGGCAAAACGCTTTGGCCGGGGCCGCCCGACCCTGACTTGTGTGGCCCGCGACTTGTATTACGAACTCAGGCAGAACCTAGCCCGGGCGAAGTGGCCCGGTAACCACTTCATGAGCCGAATTCGAGGATTCCTCAGCGGACTTTTATCTCAGTAGTCTTCTTACTTCAGCGGCCAAATAGCCGCGACAAACGGGATACTCCACCACTCAGAACCCGAAAGACCCGACTATAGCGATTCAAATAACGAAATCGCAGTTTCCAATTCAGGTACAGGAAGTGTTTCTTGAAAAGAATATACTCGAAGGCGGGAAATTCATCCCTCTTGCTCGTTTGAGTTGTTTGCTGAGCGTGCAACCGATACTTAACTAGCGGACGATCGATTATTCCGATTCTGTACTTCCTAAGAACACGTGTGTAAAATTCCATGTCCAGCAGCTGGGAAAGTTGCTCGCTAAAAAGACCCACGTCCGAAAAAACTTCTTTTCGGATCAAGGCCGCCATCGGTTCCCCCACTTTGTTGACTGGAGACATTACTATGGCGTCCGAGCCTAGGATTTCCTTGTCCAAAAAGCCGATACCGTTTTCACGCTTGAGCTTCACATCTTTCTGCAGATCGCCGTACTTTTCAATCCAACCTTTGGCGTTCACATCGTAGTTCTCGTCAACCAGAATCACGCGCTTTGAGGCAACCATCCCCATCTGGGGATGTTCTTCAAGTACCCGTACCATCTCTTCAACACAGCGCGGTTCGAGAAGATCATCTTGAAAAAGAAATTTGATGTACTTGCCCTTGGAAAGTTCAATAGCATTATTCCAGTTGGCCCCCATGCCTCGGGGTTCGTGCACGTGTAGCACAAAGGGGATTTTTGCTTCACTTTTATGCCGCTCAACGATGGCACGCGTTCCATCAGTGGAATTGTCATCAGACACAATAATTTCGAGATTGGGGTAGGTCTGATCCAGGGCCGATCGAATCGCTAGATCGAGAAACTCCGCACCGTTTCGAGTTGGGATACAGATGGAAACTAGCGGAAAGTTTTTATTCGTGGTCATTGCCATGCCTACACACTTGAGAATCCGATTAGCCTGCCTTAAGGAGCTTGTAGCACTCATTCAACTGTCGCGCGTGCTCTGCGGGCTCTAAACCTAAACCAAAATCCGTGGTGACCGTCAGGCCTTGGACAGTGCGGGCGCAGGTTTCCCAGTCTCCCGGTGCGGTGTGCTTGCTGATTTCATGAACAAAGTTTCCAGCAAAACGCTTCTTCAGGTAGCTCGAATACGTACCTTTGGACACAATCACCGGCTTGCCGTGGGAGAGAGCAAGAAATGGGATGCCTGAATTGGTAATGCGGTCATGGAGCACGGTAAGAGCGTCACATTGATCCACCAAATAAGTGACTTCCGAATCTTGTACGTAACGAAGAATGAGGAGAAGGCGGTCCGGATACACTTTTTGCAAGTCCAGAAGTTCGTCGACGTTACAACGATCCACACCGGCCACAATCATTGACGCCGAACTCTCCTGCAAGATTCCCCGGATGCGATTTAGGGATTTGTAGGGACGTAGAAGGCCCAGGGCTAACAAGAGAGGTTCTTTTCGCGCACGAACTCTTTGAATCCACGCGTCCCAGTGCACCCGCCCGTCCAAGGCGAGCGTTTGGGGCTTTCTAGGGAAGATTGGATGGGACAGCTCCTCGGTTCGGAGCATCGCTCTAGGAAAATAGCGTCGGATATAACGGGCGTCGCGGGGATTTAGGACGAAGACCTTGTGGGCAAACCGAAAGAGAAAAGCCCTGAGGAATCGATCCAGATGGGCCGGAGGCGCTTCATGAGGCGTAATATTGTGAATCGTCCAAATGAGTCGTCTACCTCGGAGTCTTCCCGAGAGAACTCCGAACACAAAGCCCGCTAGCCGCCAAAAGGGATGGGGCCCGCCGATTGCATGTTCGTACCACTGGACATGCAGAATATCGTATTGACCCGCGACGGAACGAGAACTGGAAATCTTGGTGCAGTCAGGTAGGTTTCCTTCTAAAACGGTAGGGTAGGCAGATTTGTTGTACTTCGGGTAAAGATGGACCCTACGCTTGGGTCTTAGGATCTTGGCTCGCGTCCTAGGAAACAGCGCAAGCCCCGCAAGGTGCCTTAGCGTGTAAGGTCGAACCCCCGGATGAGTCACCGCATAGAAGACCAGTCGAACAATACCCCAAGGAAGTTCCGCAAAAGCCGCCGCCTTTTTGTAGTCGAACCGACCATAGCCAAAATTGCCCAAAGCCGTCCCAAAGAAACGGTTCAATAGATAGCGTTGTAGGTGACCGAGTTTTTCGTATCTCGGGCCAAAGTTGTTCGCCTTTCTTGCAGCACTTGCTGGCGACCCACCCTTTCCTATTCTTGAATGTGTGTCGGGAAAGTTTCCATCTAAAAGCCCTGCTTCAAAAGGTAGGTCGAGAAACTTGCAAATGCGCTCCAACTCTTGGCCGGGGCTCTGGCAAAGACTTTCGTAGGAGACCACGAGAACGGAATCCGGAATACTCTTTGCGTAGAGACTCATCTCGTTGTTCATCCGCACCCACTCCTGTAGGGCTAAGTGGGCACTGAGCAACTTTGAACTCTCGTGATCTTCGACAAGGCTCGTTCTTCGGTGACTCCCCTCAGCGACGTCTCGACCGTCCCGTATAAAGTGGATAATCTTCTGCCGCGGCAGAACCTTCATCAACGCTTCAAAGCCACTCTTACTCTCGGGAGCGTGGAGAATCAGGAAGTCTTTCTCCTGGTTCGCCAAATACTGCTTAAAAACGTGTGTGAGCAACTGCTGGACTTCGGCGCACAGGAAGTCGTCGTTCACGCCGGCTAAGCTTCCGCCGGGCCCTTGCGCACTCTGCAAAAAATCCAGAAACGCCCCCAAAGAATGACGGCTTTCCGCATCGTAGATCCACGGTGTTTGAGGCGCTGTTGCGATCTTGGAATGACGGGACAGCAGATCACACAGGATCGCTGACCCACTTCCGGGAGCAGAAAAAATAGTCGCAATGCGGCACAGACTCGGCATACTCTCGACATTCCATCGGAATTCCAAGAGCCCCCCTTGAAGTTCAATTACCTACACGCGCATGCGGTTTGGCGGCACGCGTTAAGGCGCCGCGAGCAATACTAAATCTCGTCTCCGCGGCGCTACGACTTGCCAGTGATCGGAGGGGGAGTAGAATCTAAAAAACTCGGGGAATGAGAATGAACACGATGCGTCTCGCAGGGCTACTAATCCTTTGGATACTTGTTTTCCCGGTTCTTGGCGGGGCTGAAGAAAACACCGCACCTCCCCAAAGCCAGTCGGAGGCACCCGCCGCAGAAAGCACAGACGTCCCGCCAGCTCGGACAGCTGCTAACTCCCCGTGGACATTAACCGGTGCTATTTTCAAAGATCAACAGACGCCACCTTTCTCGCTCGGAGCCTGGCTTCAAGTCGGGTACACGACCCGGTCCGACGGCGTCTTTGACACGCACCCCGGTTATATCGACTTGCAGCAAGCTTGGGTTTTCCTGGAAAGAAAGGCAGACGGGCGAAACGGCGTGGATTTTGGCGGACGAGTAGACTTTGTTTACGGCACCGACGCGCAGAACATATAGTCTTTTGGTAATCCGCCAGGTCGCTTTGATTTCATGACTGGTTGGAGCAACGGAGTTTACGGGGCGGCCCTCCCCCAACTCTATCTCGAAGTCGCGCACCGGGATTTAAGTGTGAAACTCGGCCACTTTTTTACACTCCTTGGTTACCAGGTAGTTCCCGCCACCGGAAACTTCTTCTACAGTCAGCCCTTCACCTTTAATTTTGGGGAGGCGTTTACTCACACAGGCGCTTTGGCAACGTACGCGGCAAGTGAGCGTGTTGAGGTCTACGCAGGTTACACCCTTGGTTGGGATACCGGATTCGCCCAACTCAACGGAGGATCGAACTTCCTGGGAGGGGCAAAAGCTCAGCTCTCCGATCAGTTGAGCCTCACCTACATCACCACTTGGGGGAACCTGGGTTGGATTGGGTCCGGCTATTCGCACAGCCTAGTTGCCGATTGGCAAATCAATGAGAACTGGGAGTACGTTTTACAGACGGACCTCGACTCCACCACTTACACTGGCTACGGCGGCACGGGCTACAACGCCATCGGAATCAACCAGTATCTTTACCATACTCTAAACGCGCAATTTAAAGCCGGCGGCCGCTTTGAATGGTGGAGGGCAAATAGTGTTTCTCACTTTGCATTCACAGCGGGACTCAATTGGTTGCCCATCCCGAACGTACGGCTGCGGCCCGAATTGCGGTACCAGTGGATCGCCGGAAGTTCCAACCCTATAGGGATTCCTAACAATACCTGGATACTCGGAATTGACGGCATCGTAAGCATCTAGGACTACGCCTCGGTATAGCCGCAAGAGACAGCGCAGGACTTGCCAGCCATCTGCTGCTGCGTGTAATCAAAAAGAAACCCCGGAGAAAATAGATGGGTACTGAAACCCCTTTGGAAATCCTTGTCATAGGTGCCGGTCCAGCAGGGCTTAGCGTTGCTGCAGAGGCCGCGTACCACGGTTTTAAATCCATCTTGGTTCTCGAAAAAGGATCGGACCACAATCAAACCGTACGGCAGTACTACCCCGAGGCCAAGCGCGTGGACGCAGAATACAAGGGGCAGGAGGCCGTCTGTGCGGGAGTTTTCTGTTTTAGAGATACGACAAAGCAAGGTTTCCTCGAGCACATCGACCGGTTGATGCGATCGTATGAGTTCACGGTAGCGTACGACGTGAACGTAGACTCGATCAAAAAGCGCCGCGACGGGGTCTTCTCAGTGACCGGCTCTGATGGAAAAGAATACCTGGCCCAGCACGTGGTTGTGGGCGTAGGGAGAATGGGTAAACCAAACCGGCCCGATTTTTTTTCACAGATTCCAGCAAGTGTACGCAAGGAAGTAAGATTTGACGTTCAAAACCTCAATCCGGAAGGGAAACGGGTTTTAGTAGTCGGGGGTGGCAATACCGCCGTAGAGTTCGCTCTTAGTTTAGCCCCTAAAGCAGAAGTCAGTCTCTCCTACAGAAAAAATGAGTTCACTCGCCTCAATCCCATGAACAAACAGCTCCTCGAGGAAGATGAACAAAAAGGGCTCATGAAAGTCTTGAGAGGTACTAACGTTACTGCGGTTCAGGAAAAAAATGGCAAGCCGCTCGCTATCTTTGCGGAGCGGGAAGAAATGGAGTTTGACCACATCATATTCGCTATTGGCGGAAGCAGCCCAGCGGCCTTCTTGCAGAATGCGGGCATTGAGCTCGACGAACGCAAGAACCCAAAGCTTAACGAGTGGCTTGAGACAAACGTCGGAAATCTATTCGTAGCGGGTGAGTTGTCCGTCCCCCAAGGCAAAGGCTCTATAATTGTAAGCTTCAACTCCGGTGAAACGGTGGTTGAGGGCATCATGCGCAAGCTCGGTCGGGAGCGAAAGCCCGAAATCGTCAGCTTTGTGCCACTTCCCTAGAGAGTTTTCTTTGACTGATTTGTAGAATACGAAGATTCCGACGAAGATAAGAAATACAGAGAAACCTTTCTTTAGGGCGTCATGAGAAACACGCTGCCCCACCGCGCCGCCTACAAAAATCCCGATAAGCGTTAGCCCCGCAAAACCCCCGACAAATAGCCAGGGGATGGAAAGCGTTCCCGAATAACCGACAACGCCTGCCACCGAATTCATTGCGATAATCGCGAGAGAAGTTCCAACGGCGGCCTTCATGGGTAGGCCAGCTAGAAGTACCAACGTAGGAACCAGTACAAACCCTCCGCCGACCCCAACCAGCCCCGTAAAAACACCGACCGATACCCCGAGCAGGGCAAGCGTGACAGGACTCTCGGCTCCCTTTTCCTTGGCGGGGCGATCCGCGAACATTAAAACTGCAGCGACAAGCATGGTTACCGAAAAGAGGATCAATTGAAACGCGCCACTGAGATAAGGAGAGAGGAAGCGGGAACTCAGAAAGGCGCCCAACATGGAAAAGCCACCAAAAAAGAATCCCGTCTTAATTCGTACATTCCCTAGTCGCCAGTGCTGCACGCTTCCGGCGAAAGCCGCGACTCCAACCACAGCAAGGCTCATCGCAATAGCGTCCTTGGGTGAATAATCAAAGGCATAGACCAGCACGGGCACGGTGAGAATCGATCCGCCTCCACCAATCATTCCCAACGAAAGTCCAATGACAACGGCAGCTATGTATCCGAACACATGCATTAATGATCCCGGTTCCAAGGCATCACTTGCAATACTTTCGCAAGTCCGCAAAAGCCGCTTAGTCCCGCAAAAGTCAAACCTGCACCCACAGCGGCCGGCAAAACCCACCAGGCGGGGCTCACGAAGTGAGAAAGGAGCGTGCCAGACAGCACCAAGCTTCCCGCCGTGAAGAGAACTTGCCGCTGAATGGAGAGGCTGGATTTCTTTCCCTTTGAGGTGGGCAAACCGGCGCGTTTCCAAGCCGAAAAACCACCGTCGACTTCATAAATGTCCTTGAATCCGTGTGATTCCAAAAGCTCACGCGCCTTTGCCGATCGCATGCCACTTTGGCAGCTCAACAAAATGGGCCCGTTCTTTGGAAACTCATCAAGACGTTTATTAATTTCCGGAAGCGGAATACATTTAGAGGCCGGAATGAAACCGGCCTTGAATTCATCTTCGCTTCTTACGTCCACAAAACAGACCTCACCTTCGCGAGAATCCAGATAGTTTTTTGCCTGCTGAGAGGATAGTTTTGACATTCCTAAGCTCCTTGTAGTTGCCCGCAATTCATATTTGCGGGAACAGAAATTTTTATTTTCTTTGGATCCGCCAAATCTAACGCATCCATAATTTTCACAAACTCCTGTAGCGTCTGACCAACCGGAATCCTCGCATTGAACTGCATCTCTTCTCCGATACTACTAGCCGTCTGACCGCGGTAATCATGCGCGGGGTATACTTTTGTGCTCTTAGGAAGTTTGTAGAGCTTCTCCATGATGCTATGAAAAGCTTCTCGGAAGAACCTTGCTGAAAATCCGTTCTTCCGTTTCCCCGAATGAGGAGCGCATCCCCAGTAAAAACCATCCCTTCAACATAATAGCTTGTACAACCGTCGGTATGACCCGGTGTCGACAAGGCTCTCAACGAAAAGGGGCCAAAAGAGACGGTTTCCCCGTCCGCGATGTTGACGCTCGCGCAATCCACCTTAGCGCCCGCGCCAACCACGGTTTTCGCTCCCGTCAGTTCGCGAATCTTGCCCGCTCCTGTGACGTGGTCAGCGTGCACATGCGTATCCAACGCATACTTTAGTTTGAACCCCAACTGTTCCACCAACTTGAGATCCCGCTCCACGTTTTCTAATACAGTGTCTATCAGAACCGCTTCGCGACTTTCCGTATCCGCCAGCAAGTAGGTATAAGTGAACGATTCGGCGTCGAAGAGTTGCCGAAAAAACAGTTTGTCATTCACGATGGGCCTCCTTTCGTTTCTTACGCCCTAAGCTCTACTTTCATTTAATCAAGGAATGCGCCTAAGAAACATGACGGAGGTCATATTGAGGGTCGATTTTAAGTGGCTGTTATGACAAGATTTTAATGCGGCGAGGCGCATTCCAACAGGGCTTCTCGTTGGACAATGTCGATCTTTCGCCCCTTCTGGCGGATGAGTCCTTCTGCCTCAAAGGCAGCGAGCGTCCGGATGACCGTCTCGGTCGTCGTCCCACAAAAGTCCGCAATCTCACGCCGAGTCCAAGAGTGCGCCGGGTGCACGGCCTTGAGATAGAGTAGTCCATCGGCAACTCGTTCACTTACTTGCCGATCCGTCAGGAAGCCCAACCACAGCTCGGCGCGCCCCAGTTCTTTTGCAAGTTTCTCCGCGATCCCCAACGGAAACTCAGGATACTTTTTGCAAAGTGATAGGACATCCGCTTTAGGAAACAGCCTGCACTCAACAGGATCCAGCGCCAAGGAGTTTGCGTGGTAAGTCTCTCCGGCAAACAGGGAACGGTGACCAAAGTACTGGCCAGCTTTAAAGAGTCGCACCAGGCGCTCCCGCCCGGAGTTGGACACGGTCACCAAACCTACGAGGCCTTTTTCCAAGCAATAAATTCCGGCAGGCTCATCCCCGTTGCGGTAGAGGTAGTCACCTTTTTTGAACTGCTTTCGTACGCTACATTTCTCCAACTGCTCCATAATTTCAGGAGAAACTCCGCTACAGAGCGTGGGTGCATTCTTTTCCATATTCAAAGCGTAGCATTCCCAACGTCTAAGCGACAACGAGATGTATGGGCTTTACGAACTCGTCCGGCTACTTTAATAGGATACTCTAGGAGACGATTTTGCGAAGTTTTACCTATCTATTACTGGGTTTCATCCTGGCCGGCTGTGCTGCGCCGGCGAGTCTAGAAAACACTTCAGTTCCCGTGCATGGGAAGTTAAAGCTAACGGACTCGGACATCGCAAAACTGGAACTGGCGAGCGAACCCTCATCCAAAAAACAGAGTGTGACGCTATCTCACTTGGGCACCTATAGTTGCCATTTGGGGAAGTGTGAGAGCCAAAGTGATAGCCGGAACGGCCACAACGTGAAGGTGTCATTTGATCACCCTTCGATCGTGGCCTTCAAACAGCTTCAAGAGAAGGCCCGGAGCACGGGAAAGACAGCAACCGAAACGGGAGAGGCAACGGAAGTTACCTGCTCCGCGAAAGAGTGCCTGCTGACTTTTATCGCCCCGGCCCAAATCCAAGAATAAGACGCGCGCCTCAGAAAAATAAATGACGCTATATGTCATCCTTTATTTCATGGCAGCTTTGGGTTTTAGAACCTGAGCCGTTTGACAAGGTGTCGTGACTCCGCTTTCGTCAAAGAGGGGGGAGTATGAGACAACTAGCTTCTATTTTATTTGCCGCCGTTTTTTCCGTAACCAGTCTAAGCCAAGCAGCCGCGTGCTTTGGCTACCAGAGTACACAAGGTCCTTGCGTGAAGGGCGCGACCGTCGTTGAACGAGACGATCGCTTCTACGTTTTCGGACACAGCAAATGCCAAAGCGGCACCCGCCTCCCCGGTTCTTTTGCGCCGGTAGAAAGCCAATGTGAGGCCATCCAATATGCAGCGGTATATGATGCGGACAGAAAGTTTATTGCCACCCTTCCGAAAGCGAACGCACCCTCTGCACGTTACAAGCCGCTTGCAGTAAATACAAAGAGTGGCATCTTTCTTTGGGGCGGGCTTATATCGGAAAAACATGGCATGCTAAGTTCCGATCGCCCCGCGAGCGGAGGTGCCTATTTTGATGTCGCAAAGAACGAATGGCGGGAAATGAATCTCTTAGGCGCTCCACCTAATGAGTCGGCTACCTATATCATCTGGCGCGGCGCCAACACTTACTACAAAACGAACTCGGAATTCGAACTGGGATCGGTGGGAGATACCGTAAGTGTTCGTTTTGCCCGGCGCTTTAGCAGATCGCAAACAGGCGATCCTTGTGAGTTCCAATATGATGTCGCCCTCAATCGCTGGGAAATGATCCGAGGCTGGAAGGAGACGGGCTTTACCTATACGGGAGAAGAATTAATTCTCCCCGCTCCCAGTGAGCCTGAGGCCAAGAGCTTTTACCTGGTATACGTCCCTAGCGGTTTTAAAGTCGATAAGCTCACAATAAAAGCCTCGACGGCCGAAACTTTCAATGCAGAGATCACTCTGCCCGGCGGAAAGGCCTTCACGATTAGCGCCCGCAACTCGCTGTATGGTTTTAAGTACGAAAACTTAAAATCACTCCTAGAAGAGGTCTCTGGAAAAGATGCGGGTGGCACGTGGAAAGTCAGACTCTTTAGCGCCAAAGACAGGATAAAGCTGGGAAAACCAACAATCCCTGGTTACATCGCTTTTACCCTCTACGAGCACCTGGATGACTAAGCCAAAGGAAGTACCGCCCCTGCAGCAATACTTTTCTCAGATGGGGCCGCCGCGTTTACGCCCGTCGCAAACTTGAAGTAATTCAGCACCGCAATGCCTGTATAGGTAACGGGAATGTAGTGAAAACCTCGGCGGATCAAAAACAACGCCCACCTTGCGGCAAATTTGCCCGAGATAAGGCCGGGTCCCATCCGCGAGGTAAACGCGGCTGGGCAGATGTGACGGTAGATAAAATCATTGTCTCGGTAGTAGTGACGCGCGTAGCGGGCGTAGGCGCCTTTGGAAGCCTTATAGATCTTTAAGTCTGCATTTCCCCAGTGAGAGTGGGATTCAATTTCCGATCCCACCGCCCAGACCTCGACCGGAAACCGGCGGCCTTTCGCGGCTTTCTTAAAGCGTTCAATCAGCGCAACAAACGAGTCACAATTGGCCTGCATCGCATGTTCAACCTTGGAACCATGCGCGAGGACCAAGATGTCCGTTTCTGGCAAGACTGCTTCAATTTTGGAGTAGTCCTCGTACGTCCAATCGCTGCCGAAAGAAAAGGTAAGGATAGATTTTACCCCGGCCTTTTCTAAACACTCCACCATGCCCGAGCCAAAAGATCCGGAAGCTCCCGTGATGGCCACCCGGCGTCCTTCCAATGGACAACCTGTTCCCGCTATCCAGTCGAAGAGGCGCAGCATGGATCCCATGTACTGATCGGGGTAAACGTGATGAAGCGCGTGGTACTTGGGCCCAACCATCGAACCTGGGCCCGGCTGGGGGAGTATCTCAAAACGCACGTGGTTGATGTCCCGCCCGCGCAGATAAACAGCCCCAACAAAGGTCCCGGTATGCACCAACACGACAAGGACAACAGCCAATGGTTCAAAAAAGAAAAGCCCCAAGAGCGTCCCCAAAACGTGCGTCAGGTACTCGGGAATAAGATGATAAACAAGATTGCCCCGGACCTTTTCCTCATGAAAATCCAAAGCCATATCCAAAAAATCGTGGTGCGCTTGGTGTAGGGTGGCCCCAAAACGTAGAAGTCGGGACTTGGAGCGCGCGAAACGGTGCAACGCAAAATGGACTATGTCAAAAAGGAAGGTCCCAATCGCATAAAGCACGAAACCTTGGACCGCCACCGTGAGCCAATACATACTCTTCCGCCTCGCTTAGACGAGCCGAATGTAGCATAGGCCTGGGGAAAACGCCTAGCAAACGGGCACCCTTTACATTTTTATTGGCCAGCAGTACTGTCCCACCCATGAAACCCATCGATTGGCATTATCACCGCAAGGGTTGAATGACCTGCAAGCGCGCGGAAGAGTTTCTTTCGCAAGAAAAGATACCGGTCACTACCCAAGTCGACGCAAAGAAGGAGCGCATTGGTGCGAAAGACGCCGTCAAGCTCGCTCGCTCTGCCGGTGAATTATGGGTCGCCAAGGGCAAGAAGTTCCTCCACTTCAATCTAAAAAAGGACAAGCTCACCGACGCTGAACTTGAAAAAGTACTCCTCGGACCTTCCGGTAACCTGCGCGCTCCCACGCTGCGCAAAGGCAACGAGCTTTTCGTGGGTTTTCACCCGGAAGCGTTCAAACCTCGCCTGCTCCAATAGCTCTTTCGACTGTAGATTTTTCCACTGACGCGTAGCGGTTCCTCAAACACAAACTTGTGCCTACACTCCGGCCAACGTAGCGGCAACTGGGGCCGCTTGGGTCTGGGGGGAACATGGGGCAGCTTCGGTTTGTACTATTAGGATGGGTTTGTCTTTCGCTTTCGGCTTTGGGAGTGCCAAAGAACTACCGCACATTCCTGGAAGCGCTCCGCGCAGATTCCGCCATGGACGAGGACGGAGACAACTTCTCCTTTGTTGATTTAAAAGAGCTCATCGAAAGCCGTGATCTGCGAAATGTGGAAGACGTACTGCCCCTACTTCCCGAAAACTTGCGCACTCATTTTGTTCTCATCGAAGACTCCAAAAGCCTACAAGGAGCCACAGAAAAAAATCCCCGAGCGGTGCTCTACGCTCGGCGTGGGCGTTTCGTTCTCACATTCAACGGAGACCCAACTCAACGCGGGTACCGATCCCTCGAAATGATGGAGTACCAGGAGGACAGTCATTCCTACGAGTTTAGACGGATCGACTTTCCACAAAGCGGCCCCGCTGTATTCTCGGAAGCCAATCCCAAACGGTGCCAAGGTTGTCATCAAAACCCGGCGCGGCCTAACTGGGGGCGTTACCCCTTTTGGCCCGGAGCCGTCGGGGAGAAAGACTCCCTGGATGACAGAGCGCGAGCCAAGTTTAACCGGTTTATTCGCGATGGTGCCACCCACCCACGTTACCGTCACTTAAAACGCGCTGAAAACTTGGCTGCGATTGAAGCCCAAACACTAAAATTCACGCCGGCCTTTGAGCTAGACGTACTGTACGACATCATTGATGAAGACCGGCTCTCTCACTGGATTCAGCAAACAGAATCCTACGAAACATACAAATACGCGATCTTGGCGGCGCTCGTAGACTGCGACAGTCTGGTGGACTTTATTCCCAGCTCATCTGTTCACGGTGGAGCGGCACAGATGTCGGTCCTGCTCCGCGATACCAAGCAAGTATTGAGCGCTATTCCTGAACCCAACAAGCGCCTGCTGGATGAACTTGAGTACCGTATTACTGCAAATGTACGCTACGTGTTTGAAAGACGAGGCATCTCGATCCGATCGTGGGCAAAATCTTTCGAAACGGAGTACCTCATGACAACCGTTTCTGGTGTCTTCTTTGAGAACATCGCCTGGAAACTGCGCAACTCGGATACGGAGCTTGAAGCCGTTCCGTTCGAGTACGCCTCTCTCTTACGGCATTACGGCCGCATTCAATTCCCCACTCTTTATAAAGAGGAGGATGCCGCTAACATGCGCCGCAGTTGCGCCAATTTAAAGCAACAAAGCCTTGCGTCTTTTTCCAGCGCGGCCACCCGGAAAAGCGCACGGGACGCGGGTTTTTAGCCGGACCATTGACGGTCGGCATCCGAACTGCTGTGCTGGGCGCACTTCACAGGAGGTGTCCCATGTACCGATCCCCCATCCTCGGACTATGCGCTCTCGTCTTCAGCGCATCCACATTCGCAGTAGAGCCAGAGCTTTTTGCGGACAGCCAACCCAATCGAGGCAACGTGGTCGCTGTTCGGCGCGACGTTCGACCGTGGCATCTCGATCTTCTTGGCCCGTGCAAACGCGATCTGTCTAGCTGGAAGCAGAGTAAGCCACAGTCACATGTCTTTGCATATTGCCGAGTCTCCAATGTAGTCCCCAAGAATGTAGAGAAGGCGGGACTTCAATTCCACCAGGAGGGCATTTCTCTCTCCGAGACGGTGAACATCGGAAAGTACAAGATCGTAGTTGAGGCGCGCATGGAAAGCGGCACCACTTTAAGGCTGGACGGCTGGCTATACAACTTCGAGTACAGTTCCTATTCAGGAACGGATTCCGAACAAGCCAGCGCCAAACAGTACTTTGCGAGCGCGGTGGAGAGTGCAATTTCCAAATGGAAGTCCAAAAACACGCCGCTCGTTCACTACTCTTTGTCCTACAGCACGCGAAATGACTTTCAATTCGATGGAACGGCGTCTGGCGAAGGCGGCGAAAAGCGGCTTTATTCCACTTTTGACAAAGAAGAGTAAGACCGGGAACGGATCATACAGAATACGTTCAGGTCTTCCCGCTATTCCTGGGGAATACTTGGCCACTCAAGGGCTTAGTCCCCCTAAAACAAGGTGTACACTTTATAGCCTAACGCTGTTCGTATTCGTCGCAGGTTCAACCCCGCTTCCCGCACGAAATGGAGCCCTCCGGTCCAAAGCCCAAGAAGACAGGTGGAATACGCCTCCAAAAGCCAAGAATTTGTGCCTGCGTAACTAGGCCCGCCCTTTGCATTCTTAATAAGTGAAACCAGAGGTCAGTGTTAAAAAGGGGTTCGGGAACGGTGACAAGGCTGTCCCACATTCTACTTCTCTTTATATGTTGGTCCTACGCACCCGCGTGGGCGGTGGAAGAACCCACCAAATTGCACGACACTGCGCGAGGCGTAGGGGAAGCCCAAGATACGGGTACCGGCACGAGCCCCAGCACGAAGGGCGACGAAGACACGCAGAAAGACGAAGATCCCAAGGAAAAACTGCGCCGACGCGCCAAAGATCTGGCCAATAAACTTGTTAATGCCGAAGCGCTCAAGAGCGGCGAAGGAAAATCCGCTGAAGAAAGGTCCAAAGCCGCCAACGAAGACTCCGACAACATGGGTGACTTCATCGGAGAGGTGAAAGGCGAGGACGGCAAGTTCGACGAAGAGTTCGCAACAGCGGCCGACGAAGTCCTTACCGAGATCCAGACCGATCTCCAAACTCGACTCGACAGTTTGCCACCAGGCCCCTCACCTGAGCGCACGGAGCTGCAAGCTCAGCTGGGGCGTGTTGCCGCGCTTCAAGGTTTTATTACGAACAACGCGCCGCCGGGAAGCGCCCTGGCACGCGGTCCTTCTGGCGGCACCGGCAGCACAGTTGCGACGGGCACAACGCCCGCGGGCACTTCCACGAATTCGAACGGCAGCACCTTGGACATTGCTGGCAAGTCAGGCGGCACATCCGATCCGGGTAAAGGCACTGGCAACAGTCAGGTCGCCGCCAATCAAAGCAGCACCAGCCAACCCCTCAAGAGTTTGCCTTTACCTTCTACGGCTTCTACGACTTCTACGACTTCTACGACAACAACACCGCAAGCATCGCAACCTGCAGTCGCACAGTCGCCACCGCAATCGACTAAGAATGCACAGCCGACCAAAAAGCCCGTTGCGACGCCTCCTACTATCTATACGGCAGCAGTGGACAAAGCGACTCAAGCTATCAAGGCTTTGGAAACAAGCTTCTTCGGACCCAAGGATTCGGTCAAATCCGAAACTCCGAAAACCGAAGTGGCGAGTGCTCCCAAAACAAAAGAAGGTGTGGTCACCGCCAGAGAGTCCACCAAACAACGGCCCACTGCGGAGCCGCCAAAGGCCTTCACGCCTCCCGCTCTAAAAACAGTCGTCGCGAGTGTCAGTCCGAGCACGGCTAACTCCAACGGCACGGGCGGTTCTTCGACTGCGTTTACAGGCGATGAAACTTTCGACTTCAATAAGATTGAGTCGTCGCCTCCGGCCCCCATTGTGGCGGCAGGGGCAAGGCCTTACGCACCCGAGGCTCCTCGCGGTGTAACTACCATTGAGCAGGAATTCTTTGAGCCCACAGCAACCACCTCGCTAAATAGCAAACCGGTGGTTGAAGTCGCTAGCACGCCCGAGGCGACGGAAAACTCGGACGTAGTTTCCTTGCGCACGGTTGCCAGCTCTAGGGGCGCGCTACGTGAGTTTGCGAGCGAAATGAAAAAGGGTTTGGATAATCTGAAGGAACGCCTCACCCAGGAAAGCGAACCGGAACCGGAGACGACTTCGATTTCGGACGCTCGCCCTGTTACTCCGGCGAAACCCTCAACGAGCTCTGCTACTCTGGAAACGCAGATGGCGAGCACGCCCAGTACCGCCGAAGCCAAGCCCGGCGGATCCGTCCTCCAATTCATGAACCTCATGAAACAGAAAGCCCAGGAAAACCCCGTCTAGAAAAAGGACGCACCTTTTCCCAACTGTCCCCAAAATTAAGCAATTGTATTCATTTAAGTAATCTTTCATAATAAACGCGCCCAAGCGGTGACACTTAATGATGCATTGCATTTAGTATAGAGAATTGCTATCGATTTTGGCTTATTGCCAAGCCAGAGCGGCAAACGCTGGTGGAGGAGTTCAAAAACTATGTCTTCAAAAAAATCGGGGGGCGCTTTCACCCCTTACGTACCCGCTTCAAAAGATATTCCGGAAGTCACCGCACGCGCGGTGATCTTGGGAATCTTGTTGGGCATTGTTTTGGGCGCGGCCAACACTTACCTCGGCCTCTACGCCGGAATGACAGTCTCAGCGTCGATTCCTGCAGCGGTTATCTCGATGGGAATTCTCCGCGGTCTTTTGAAACAAGGCACGATCCTCGAGAACAACATCGTGCAAACGATGGCGTCGACGAGTGAGTCGCTGGCGGCGGGAGTTATTTTTACGGTCCCCGCTCTTATCCTTACTGGCGCTTGGCACAAGTTTCATTACGTACCGGCAACGCTCATCTGTATTACGGGCGGTCTGCTCGGCATTTTGTTCATGATCCCGCTGCGCCGATCACACATCGTGGAAGATCAGGATCTCACCTTCCCGGAAGGCGTGGCGTGTGCAGAAGTTTTGAAGAGTGGTGAAGAAGGGGCGGGCAGCGCCAAGTACCTTTTTTACTCCATCTTTGCGGGAGCGCTGCTGAAGTTCCTCACGGCGGGTACCAACCTGGTAAAAGGTGCCGTTGAATGGGCCTGGGGAGTTGGCAAAACTGGATTTTATTTTGGTACGGATGTCTCGGCAGCCCTTCTCGGCGTTGGTTACATCATCGGCTTTAACATCGCCGCCCTCATGATGCTCGGTGGCCTTATCGCCTGGACCGTGGCACTCCCGATCATGGGAGCCACCGGTAATGGAATCGAAGGCGAGCTGATGGATTGGTTCTGGACGAACTGGAGCACCAAAATCCGCTATATGGGCGTCGGCGCCATGATCGTTGGCGGCATTTGGTCCATTATCAGCATCCGAGACGGCATTAAGTCCGGCTTGAAAGAGGCTCTCGTGGGTTACAAAGAAGCGGGTGGCAAGGTAGCAAGCAAGCTACTTCGCACAGACGTGAACATGGATCAGAAGCACATTCTGCTTCTGCTCATCCTCACCACGATCGCAATCTTTGGCCTCTACCTCCAAATGATCCACGCCCCTATCGCGATTAAGCTTGGGCTGACTTCCATCTCTACCCTAGCGATGGTGGTACTGTCCTTCTTCTTTGTGGCGGTAGCGAGCTACATCGTGGGCTTGGTGGGTTCTTCTTCTTCGCCTGTTTCTGGCATGACGATTTGTGCGATTCTCGCTACGGGTGGCTTGCTTCTACTCGCGAGAAAGTTTCTTCTCAGCCAAGGTATCGCGCTTGGAGAAATGGCTTTTATCACAGCCACTCTAGGCGTAGCCGGCGTTGTCTGCTGTGCGACTTGCACGGCGGGTGATATTTCGCAGGATCTGAAAACCGGTTACATCCTGGGCGCGACACCCAAACGTCAGCAATGGATGGAAGTGGTCGCGGCCATCATCCCGTCGCTAGTAATCGTCCCGGTGCTTATCGTGCTCAACGAAGTGTACGGAATCGGAACGGGTGAGCCGGGTTCGCTCAAAGCCCCTCAGGCAACCTTGTTTGCAAACCTGGTGAGCGCCCTCTTCACGGACAAGGAAATCCCTTGGTTCTTTGTGGAGGTGGGTGCAGCCGTAGGTGTGGGCATCATCATCATGGACCTGGTGCTCAAGAAAATCGGTTCTTCCTTCCGCATGCCCATCATGGCGGTGGCTGTAGGTATTTATCTGCCGCTGACGCTGTCGACCCCGATTTTTATCGGTGGCATCATTGCAGCGATGATGAGTGAGCGTCGTGGAGACACGGATCGCGGAACGCTTTTCGCCTCCGGTCTGATCGCGGGCGAGGCCATTATCGGTGTCGTTTTGGGAGCAGTGATTTACTTCGGTAAGGACGTGTTCCCGCTAGCGTTGGGACCCGGTTCGGACATGCTATCCGTTGCCGTATTCGCAGCGATGGCGTTCGTGCTCTACCGAGTCGCGAAATCGAGCTAGTTGCCCGGATTCAAGAAGAACGGGTAAGCACTGACCTCGGTCACAACCGGGGCTTCAGGTTTCGGGAAGCGCCAGCTACGCACGCGAGAGACAATACAGTTTTGAAGCGTGCTGTCACCGACGGTGCTCGAAGCGACCCCGGCAAACGACACGATCCCGTTGGGCTGAATCGTAAACTGCACCACCACTTTACCGCGTAAAGACGGGTTGCGGCGTCGGGCGGATTCGTAACACTGACGGATCTCCCCACGGTGCTGGTTTACAATTCTGTTGATGACGTCTTTAGGAAGACCTGAAAGCACCTGAACGTTTTCGGAAACGACGCTCACACTGTGCTCGCCTTTTTGCCCCAGTCGACCGGGCCCTTGAATGCCTTCGCCGATCCCATCGCCCGACTGGCCACCACCGATACCCTTGGTGGAAGGACCGTCGATACCGATCGTATTGCCGCCGCCGCCAACCTCGACCCCTTTAAGGCCTTTACCAGCAGCGCCGCCCGTGACCGTGCCACGCGAGGAGCGTAGACCTTTGTCAAAGGCGTCCACACCCGTTTCGGTGTCCATCATCTCTTTGAGGTTCTTCTTGAGACTGCTCTTGTTGAAAGCCTCAAGTAGACCCACCTTCTTCACAGTCTTGGCGTCCACCACTTTGCGCTGGGGCTTCGGCTTGAAACTGGCTTGTCCGCCTGCTTGGCTTGCGATTTTTGTTCCTTCGGTTTCTCCTTGGGAACTGTTTCTGCAGGCTTGCTCGCCCGAGCTTCAGGTTCCTTGGCCTTGGCTCCGCCGCCACTCTTAGAACCTGCCTCTTGCGGCGTGGCCTTGGGCTGGACCAAATCAGGAATCTTCGGACGCTTTTTGATAACAATCTTTGCAAAGCGTTCGGGAATCATTTCAATGGTAACCGGCTTGGGTTCGGGAACGAACATCAGGCCAAATATCATGAAGAAAAACAGCAACGCGGAGCTGATCATCGTACGGAGAAGCAGACGATCCCGATCAAACAACGGCGCCGGGCGAATACGCGGGGCGGGCTTCACGTAAAGAACGAAGAAATTGATTCTGCCGATGCTAAGTTTGGCAAAATCGTCGCGACGCAGCGGCAAACGAAAGTAGTTGCCATAGCGCTTCACGAACTTCTCTTCCTGCAAATCTTTTAGCGAATAGATCTTATCGCGTGCACGCACGGTCCCGCTCATGTCGTCCGTAAACGCGAGGTACGTAATTCCGTCTTCTTCGATCGTAATGAGCGGAAACTCGTCGGGTATCCCTTCGCTCGGAATCACATAGTGACTCTTGGGGCTCTCGCCTACCGTAAGTACTACGGGGTCCACGTAGTTGGACACATCAAGAATGTGATCGCCCCACAAGGCCGTTACTTCCAACTCTTGAGCGTGCTCCGGGAGTTCGAAAGCGGTCTCAAGCTCTTCGGGCAAGACATCATCGTCACCATGCCGTGAACGGCGATCGGCAATGCGTCTTTCCAAGCTTGTAATATCAAAAACTCTTCTGTCCCCACGTCGGCGCTGGCCAACCCGGCGTTCCCATTCACGATCGCCTCTGCGATCGACTCCGCTACGGCGTTCGGGTTCCGAATCCGGCGGTCCTTGGGTCGGAGTACTACGACGTTCTCCATCGCGTTGCTCGATGCGTCGTTCCCCATCACGGCGGTCTTGGAGGCGTTTCTCGTCGGGAAAAGCGTCACGCTTGCGGCGTTCGGTGCGCTTTCGACGTTCCCCATCACTCGCACGGGCGGGTGCCGGATCAATATTAACCTGGGTGGCTTCGCCGTCGAAGGTGCTGTCTGCGCTCGCTGCGGCGATAGGGGTGGGTCGACCCGATCCTTTTTCGATAATCAGCTCAGCGAATCCCAAGCGAATGCGGTCGCCAACTTTCAACTTAGCTTCAATCACCTTCTTGTCATTGACGAAGGTACCGTGGCTGCTCGCTAGATCGGTGATGGTTAACTCGTTCCCGCGAACTTCAATCAAAGCGTGGATGCGCGAAACCCTGGGATCGTCGATCCGCACGTCCGCAGACAAGATGCGGCCCAAAACGATCTTCTCTTTAACGAACTCTGCGGTGAAGAGTACCTTACCGCCATCGCCAAGCAGGTCGAGTCGAACTGGAAATGTTGAAGAAGCCTGAGCTTCCATAGGCTAAAGCCCGCCGGTTAAAGGGTTTTATTCGCTTTAGGGAGAGGAGTCTTAATGCTGAATTCTGGCTGAATCGACCACTTCCGCGTCAAAGTTCTTGCGGATGCGGATGATTGTACGGCCTTTGACCCCTTGGATATTAGAAATATAAGATCCGCTGGGTCGCTTGAAGAGACCTTCAATGTCAGCCCCTTCGAAGTCGTACGTGTTCTTCTTCTTATACTTTACCGTCGTGCCGTCAGAGCGCTTTTCAATGACGTAATCACCCTTGGAGCGACGACTCTTTGTCTTGCCTTTTTCAGCAAAAACAAACGGCGTTAGCAGTGATGAAAGTACCAAGATGCTTAAACCAAATTTTCTGATCACTGCTTACCTCCAGTTCCACGAACTGAGGCGACAGAAGTATAAAAAGACACCTCTCTCTTTATCCCTTATCGCCACTTTTGAATGAGTTCCTGAGCTTTTGCGGTCTGTTTTCCGCCTGCTTGGACGTAGCGCAGCAACATGTCGGCTGCTAGCTTAGGCTGGTTCAGACGGTTCCCCAATAAAATCCCATTGTTATACAGTACCGAAACGGCATTGGGGTGCTGTCCAAGAAAGTCCTCATAGACCGATCGGGCGGAATCAAATTGGCCTAGAGCCTCAAGCGCCGCCCCACGGCCCAGCACCGCATCTTCAAAACCCTTGTCGCGGTCCAAAGCCCGCACAAAGGCCCGCTCGGCGTCGGCATAACTCGCGCTCTCCAGGTAGAGCGCCCCCAGATTGACGAGTGGGGCCGCAATCGGGGGATCGGCGTCCGCCGCTTTCTCAAAGTAAGCAATGGCCTGAAAACGCTCGCCGTCTTTGAGAGCCATCATTCCAAGATTATTGAAAAGCATCGACTTCCAGGCAAATCGGTCGTCTTTCTCCAACTTCTCAAAGAAGTATTTCGCTAGATCCTTGCGGTTTCGGCGTAAATGAAACACGCCGAGCAAGAACGCGGCGCGAGTCTCCTGTGGGTGCTTTTGCAGAAAGGCCTTGATCTTGGCCCCGGCTTCGTTGGTACGTCCCGCCGCATCGAGCAAGGAGAGGTACTCCAAATAACTGTCCGTATCGGTCTCGAAACTGCTTTTAAACGCTCCAGTCTATCCAAAACCATGCGGCGATCCGCACGGTAGCTGTTGGAGTAACTCCCTTCCAACCAGGCAAGGTAACGCATGGGATCGTTCTGCGTGCGCGAGTTTGAGCTGGTACTGGTACCCGATCCCGTTGGCGTGCTCGAACAAGCTGCCAAGAGTCCCAAGCAGAGCAACGCTGCATACTTCATTAGAAAGTACCCCCTAAATTTCCCCAACGGGTCGTCCAATACGCTGGCTGCGGGAGCAGCCCCGACGGCGTGACGTCTTTGTCGTTCTGTGCCAGATAGGTACGGCACTTCTGGACGTAATTCGATGCCACATGAAATTCCACCGCTTTGGTTTTGCAGAGCTGGGCCAGCTCCTTTGCACGCGTTTCGTACGGCGCCACAAACTCGCCTTCCAATGTCTTCAGTTGCGCTTCCAACTCTTTGCGCTGGGCCCCTTTGTACGCGTTAGGAACTTCAATCGAGCGATAGGCTTTCACAAAGTCCGCATAAGCCATGGCGCGTTCCGACAGCGCTGCCACACCCCACTCCGGTTCGCCAAGCGCGACGATCTTCTCATAGTCCGCATCCAGCTTCTTGAGAGACGCCTGCTTCTGCTTCAAATTGCTCACAAGGCGGGCGGGTGGTAACCGCAATTTGAGTCGTTCATAAGCCGTTTTTTGCGGTTCAACTTTTACGAAATTTGCTTCTGCGACATATTTCGCATCAGAACCAAATGAGCTCAAGTTCAATTGTCCGCGTGTAATGCTGCCAATCTTGGCAAGGGTCTGCTCTCTATCGCGTTTACGCCCATACGTCCCATACAAGTCCGCGAGCTTCCCAAGTAAACCGACTCGTTCCGCCAACGTCGCTGCCTGATTGGAGAGCTGAGTATAAATCT
Source organism: Bdellovibrionota bacterium (assembly GCA_041391485.1). Taxonomy (GTDB): domain Bacteria; phylum Bdellovibrionota; class FAC87; order UBA2466; family JACKAF01; genus JACKAF01. The sequence goes on from JAWKNY010000002.1 coordinate 180,169, forward strand.
CAGCCACCTTGCGCCAGTTGCCACTCTTTCGATAAAGCTCAGCCTCGCTGAGCTGGATGTCCTTTCGTTCTTTGGCGTTTGGTCGTGCCGTCGCTAGATACTTTCCGTACAGCTTCAGAGCCTTGGAATTCTGTCCAAGTACCTCGGCAAATACCGCTGCGTTATAGAGCGCGCTCTTCGCTTGTGGATCCTTCGGGCTTTTCTCGGCAAACCGCTCATAGAGATTTTGTGCGGTTTCAAAATCATAACCCTCTTCAGATTTCTTGGCCTGAAGCAATGTTAGGCGCGTGTTGTACTCGTGGTTTGGGTACTTTTGCATGAACAGCTTCGTCACTTCCGATTGACGAGCCACGTTCTGAGTCTTCTCATACGTAACCACTGAGTTGTAGAGAGCTTGCTCTGCCAACTTTCCTTTAGGATTGGACCGGTAGTAATTGTAATAAGCGTCTCCGGCTTTCTCCCAGTCCTCGTCCTTCTCAAATTTCTCAATGGTCTTAAAGCCAATCTGATCCTGGAAGGAACGCATTTCGGTACGGAATTTCGTGTCTCCCAGATCGGATTCATTGGCGAAGGAACCCGCGGCTACTCCAAGCGAAGCGTAGTCCTTATTAATGTTGTAGATATCCAATAGCAAGTGCGCGGAAGTCACGGCACTCTTATGCTTGGGGTACTTGGTCGATATCTCTTTGAAAATCGGAGCCGCTTTTTCAAAGTGGTGGTAGCGGTAGTAGATCCCCGCAATACGGAACTTCACATCCACCGATCGCTTGAACTTCGAGTAGTTGGACAGATAAAACTCAGACACTTCGATGAAGCGCTTCTCCCCTTCAGGGATTTCCATCCGCTCAAACTTGTTTTCCTGGCGTTCTTGTTTGGTAAACCGCTTAACCTTCGAATTTGCCGTCAGCTGATCCACCGCCAGCAGAGCGTTGTACGCCGCCTCTTCCGCGAGTTTATCCTTGGGCGGATTCTTGGCGATCACCATATAACGATCCGCAGCGGGCAAGAACTTCCCTTGTTGGTAGAGAATCTCGGCTTGGTAGAAAACCAATTTCCTTCGATCCGGGTGACTCGGGAAAGCTTTTGCTACGGCATCATAGAGTTCAAGGCCGTACCCGTAGAAGAATTTCTTTTTAGACTTTTGCGCCGTCCGATGAAAGAAGTAAGCGGCATTCGTACTATCCTTGCGTAAGGATTCCAGCTTATCCTTTGCAGCGTCCTCATCCTTAGATAACCACCGACGTGCCCAGTCCGATTCCTCACCGTACTTTTGGAGAGCCAGAACCAAACCGCCAACGGCTTCCTTGTTTTCGCCCTGACGCATGTGGGACTCGTAGATCTTCATGGCGTACTCTGGGCCTTCAAGAGAGTCGTCGAACTTACTCAGAAGCTTCTTATGGGCCTGAATGGAAGCATTACCCTGCGCGCGATTGTGGACGGACTCGGCGATAAGCTTCAACTTCTCGTACGCCTCTTCTTCTCCGAGCACCTTCTTGTAGTAATCAAAGGCTTCGTCGACCTTCCCGGCGTCGGCGTAAAACAACGCTAAGTCGTTCACCGCTTGCTCGCGCAGATTGAATTTCAGTTTCTCCTTGGACCCTTCCAACTTCTCGACAACCTTTTGCATGTTCGCAAGCGCCAGGGAAGATTGCCCGAGGTTCAATTGGCACCACGCTATTTTGTAAAGTGCGTAGTCGGCGAGATCCGAATCTTTTCTTCGCAGGATGGTCTGGTATTTGCCCAGAGCTTGAGCGAACTTTTGGTTGTCGAAGTAAAAATCGGCCAAAACCAAGATCGCTTCGTCGTACTTCCGGCTTCTAGGGTAGGAGCGAACCAATCTTTCGAGGTAAGCCGCTCCCTTTTGCGTGCGGCCGTACTCCAGGTTTACAAAGCCCAAGAAGTACAAGACCTCGTCCATTCGAGGGTGACGCGGGTACTCGCGCTCCAGCCGAGTGAGCGTTTCCAAAGCTCTGGTCAGGTAGCGCTTGGAGCGCCGGGTATCCATCTTAGGAGCTTTTTTACCCTTTTCCCCGGCCGCTTTAGCTTTGTCGAATTCTTCAAGCTGCGTGTTGTACATTTCAAGTTCATGGAAGTTGAGCTCCATGTACTTTTCCGTGTACAGCTGGCCCAATCGTAAGAGGACGTTGTCCCGATTCTTCGCATACCCCGAGGCTAATTCCTGGCGTAGCAGCTTGATCGCCTGATCCCGACGGGCTGTCAGAAAGGTCTGCTTCTCAAAAAGGTACTTCTGCGTATCCACCGAAGGACTTTTGGCTTCACGCTTACCGGCCGCGATGGAGAATTTTTTCCCGCTGAAGGTAAGATTCGCCTGTGGAATCTGCAAGTTCTCCTTGCTTGGCGGCAAGGAAAAATACTCGTCGTCTTTGGCGGTCGCAACACCCGAAAAAAGTAGGATCAAGAGTAGGACCGTCGCCCGCAGACTAGTCGACGCAAGAACTTTCTGTTGTGTAAACATAACTTCCAAGCTCATCTTCCCAGTATTCTCCCTGAAAGGGCCAGTAGTGGTAACCGGCAAAAACTTTGGTTTCAACGTCCGTAACTCTCTTCGCAGGCAAGCCTTTGCTCTTCTCGATGAGCTCTTTCTCGCCGGTGATAATCTCAACTTTTAGGTAGTTCGCTTGCTCACGCTGCGCTTGTAACTGACGAAGGTGCCGTGAGTGGATGGACTGTAGGTCCTTACCCACACGAGCGCTAATATAATTAATGACCTTGTCCAAGGTCTCCTTGATGGAGTTGATTGTCTTCATCCGAGCAAAAACGCCAAGACGCATGCGCTCTTCGCGGAGTAAGTCTCTGACTTTCAGATCGTGGCTGATCCCGGGGTCGCGATCAATCACGCTGGTGTACGCACGGTTCAGTCCCGCCTTTCGCGTATAGGCGTTGAAGAACGCCATGGGGCTATCCAAAACAGTTTTCTCTTTTTCCATCGCGCGAAGGATGGGATCGTAAATCTCAAAAAACTCGTTCAGCGTCCGGCGCATCTCTTCGTATTTGCAAAGGGCAAAGAGGATCGTGGCCTTCAGGACGTACGCTTCACCCACCAAACTTTCTCTATAAAAAGGAGAAGTCAGCGTATGCAGGTTCCCGAGTGAAACCGTGGAATCGTTCATGCGCATCAACGGCCAGCTGGCCTCGAGCAAGACATCCAACCAGAACGGTGAGCCGCTGGTGAAACGCGCAAAAGCTTCGATGGACGCTTCCAATTTTCCGCGAGAGTACAAGGACCGAGCCAGGTTTAGTTTAGCCAGGTCCTCCATCACATCCGATCCGCGCTTGTTCGCTGAAAGCTGCGCCACTTTGTTGAAGTAGACGATCGCGTCGTTGTAGTCCTTTTTTCGCGTGGCGATGACGCCGAGATAGAAGAGCGCCTTTAGATAGAACTGACTTTCTGGATTCACCGATTTCAAACGGCTTTCGGCGGCTTTGAAATTATTCTCATTGTAATGGTGCACGCCAGCGGCGTAGTGGACCATGTGGTTGAGTTCTTGAGGGATGTAAGCACCGGGAAGTCTAACGACGAGCTTACCCACTCGGTCTACAAGATTGAGCCGATCCATAATAACAACGGCGTTCTTGATGGCCTTTCCATATACCGCTTTGTTCTTGGGGTCCGGCTTGAGCAGGACCATGCGGAAAGACCGGTAAGCGGAAAAATAGTAGCCCAGTTCGTAGAGCGCCAACCCTTGATAGTAGTAGCTAAGATTGCGATCGCTAACAGACCTAGCACCCAGAATAGCCTGATCGAAGTAGGTAACTGCATCGCGCATCTTTCCGGACTCAAAGGCGCGCTTGCCGCGTTCCAAAGAATCCGAAGCGGCGTAAAGATTCGCCGTAAGGCTTAGCCCCAACAGCAAGCCGATGGAGTATTGCTTTAATGATGGCTTCATAGTTTTCATCCGGGCATCTTGGGTAGCCAGAAACTGAGTGAGGCAGAGATCGTAAAGTTACTCCGGAGGCCCGTGCCGTCGGAGCTGGTTTCTTGGTAAATGTAGTTACGAAAATCAATACGCAAGGAAACCCACTCCCTAAAGAAGGCGCGGATACCGATTCCTGGATAAAAGGTGAAGTAATCGTGCAAATCTGTTTTCGCGATTCCAACCCCGAGCGCTAGGAAGGGTTCTACGTAGACAATCCAACGCGAAAACGTGGCCATTTTTCCGTACCAGGGCGTAAGCTGAATCCCAGCACTTCCCACCAGTACCAGATTCTGAATCTGGGGGCGGATGTCCGGGTTGTTCACGTTGTTAATGTCTTCGGTGAAGCTGCTCAAAAAATTCTTGGTGTAGATGAAGTTCGCTTCCGTCGCAAAGGCGTCACTCCAATGCAGAGTGTAACCAAAGCCGCTGGTGAGGGTGCGACGAATCGTACCGAACGGGATCCCCCCCAAAGAGACCGGCGTAAGTTCGTGCCGCCATTCTTTGCGGGTGTACTTTTTCTGAACCGCAATCACTTCGCGATTGGGAATCGTCCCAATCTCTTCGAGTTGCTTTTCAATGAGGTTTTCATCCGCCGTGGCAAACGCGCAAAAACACACGAGAGCGGCGGCGATACCACGGAAGAGTTGTTTTGATAAATGCATAAAAATAAAGAGTTATTGGAGCGGCGCGCCGCTTAGCCCCCACCGGGAGCTGGGAAGTCTGGAACGCCAAGTATTATTATATCGCTAGCAACCGCAAGAATCACATGGGTTCGCGGGTTTTTTGGTCTTGCTTTCGGGACGCGTTACGCTATATTTTTTAGCTAGTATGCAGCGAGCCTTTCTGCGAAATTTACCTTCCTTTTGCCAAACCCACACTACAAGCGCGTCATGACCTTGGCTTCGGCTTACCTGACGCGATTTATTGATTCATGAAAGTTCATATTACTTTACCAGATGGAACTCAGCGGGAGTTTGAGCGCGGCGTCACGTCGCTAGACGTGCTAAAAACTCTAGGCCGACGCCTAGAAAAAGACGCTCTTGCCGCCGTACTCAACGGAAAAACCGTGGATTTGACGCTTCCTATCGAGGCGGACGCAAGCTTCAAGGTCATCACGCGCGACAGCGCCGAGGGCCTGGAGATTTTGCGCCACTCAACGGCGCACCTTTTGGCACACGCCGTCAAGGAGCTGTACCCCAAGTCGCAAATCACCATTGGCCCGGTGACCGAAGACGGCTTTTACTACGATATTTCATACTCGGACCAATTTACTCCTGACGATCTCGCGAAGCTGGAAAAGCGGATGCAGGAGATCGTAAAACGGGATTACCCGGTCAGCCGAAAGATCTGGCAGCGCGACGAAGCGGTCGCCTTTTTTAAGGGCCAGGGAGAACTCTACAAGGCTGAAATAATTCAGGATTTGGATTCATCCGAAACGATAAGCACCTACCAGCAGGGCGACTTTGTCGATCTCTGCCGAGGCCCGCACGTGCCCAATCTAGGACGGCTGGGGAAGTTCAAGTTGCTCTCGGTGGCCGGCGCCTACTGGCGTGGCGACGAGAAGAACGAGATGCTCCAACGCATCTACGGAACCGCCTTTCCAGATCAGAAGTCTTTGGATGAGCACCTGCACCGGCTTGAAGAGGCCAAGCGCCGCGATCACCGCAAACTGGGTCCGGAAATGGAGCTTTTCAGCTTCCTTCCTATTTCTCCAGCGATGGCATTTTTCCAGCCCAAAGGCACGACTTTGTACCTGACTCTGCTCGAATTTGTGCGCAAAGAGATGAATGCCCTCGGGTACCAGGAAGTCGCCTGCCCGCAGCTGATGACAGTAGACCTGTGGAAAACGAGCGGTCACTGGGAACACTTTAAAGACAACATGTTTGTCACCGGCCACCACCACACCGAGGCCGAAGAGAACTGGATGGGCCTAAAACCCATGAACTGTCCCGGTCACGCGGCGTTCTTCAAAACAAAGAAGCACAGCTACCGAGAGCTTCCCATTCGTTTTGCCGAGTTTACAAAGGTCCACCGCGATGAGCGCGCGGGCGTGACTCACGGGCTTTTCAGAACGCGTACGTTTAGCATCGACGACGGCCACGTTTTTTGCACAGAAGATCAAGTTGCGGATGAGGTGCAACGCACGCTCGACCACACCTTGCGCATTTACAAGGCCGTGGGATTTAACGACGTGGAAATCAAGCTTGCCACACGTCCCCCAAGCTCGCTTGGCACAGACGAGATGTGGGAGCGGTCCATTGGTGTGCTTGCCAACTGCTTGAAAAAAGCAGGGGTGGAATACGAAGTACTGGACGGCGAAGGGGCGTTTTATGGCCCGAAGATTGAATTCCACGTGCGCGACAGCCTCAACCGGCGTTGGCAGTGCGGAACGATTCAGTACGATCCGAACTTGCCGGAGCGTTTTGATCTCGAGTACGTCGATTCCGACGGGCAATCCAAACGTCCGGTCATGATCCACCGGGCCGTTTTGGGGAGCTTCGAAAGATTTTTGGGAATCCTCATTGAGCACCACGGCGGCCATCTGCCGCTCTGGCTGGCACCCACCCAGGTGGTGGTCATCAGCCTAACGGGCGATCAGATTCCCTATGCAGAAGAGATTGGAAAGTTTTTGAATAATTTGGGCGTTCGGCACGAACTCGATACCCGCAACGAAAAGCTGGGGTACAAGATCCGCGAAGCCCAACTCAAGCGTGTCCCCTTGATGGTGATACTGGGAAAAAAAGAAGAGGAGGCAAAGGTCCTCTCCGTCCGAAAGCACGACGGCGAGAATTTGCAGAACCTCACTCTGGACGCGTTCAAGGAATACTTATCACCCCAACTTGTTCCAGGAGGAATGGACCATTAGACGCTTCAGACCAAGAGAAAAAGAGGATGAAATCCGCATTAACCACCGGATCCGGGTACGCGAGGTACGCTTGATCGGTGCCGACGGCTCTCAGCTCGGCATCATGGAGACCCGCAAGGCCTTGGAAATGGCCCAGAATTTGGGGCTGGACCTCTGCGAAGTCTCTCCCAAAGCCAAGCCGCCGGTTTGCAAGATCCTCGACTACGGGAAGTTCAAGTACGAGCAAAAGAAGAAAAAGAGCGCAGCGAAGAAGAAGCAGGCGGTCACTACACTGAAAGAAGTGCAGTTCCGTCCCCGCACCGACACCCACGACATCGACTACAAGGTACGCAACATTCTGCGTTTTTTGGAGGAAGGCAACAAGGTCAAGGTCTCCATCCGTTTCCGCGGACGTGAAATGGCCCACACCGACATCGGGCACGATCTGGTCAAAAAGATCGTGGAACGCGTCGGCGAGGCGGGCGTCATGGACCAGCGCGCCAAGATGGAGTCCCGAGTCCTCTCCTTCACGCTTAGCCCGAATCCCAAGGCTAAAAAGCCCAAAAAGCCGGCCGCTACGACCCCTCCGGGGAAGCCGGAAGAAGGGGCTCAGCCAGCCGGATCGGCTTAGGGCCGCCGTCGTCAACTTTCATTGACAAGGCGCGGGCTTTGAGTATTGTGTCCCGATAGGCAAAAAAGACGCTTGCGTCTTGGAACACTTTGTAGGGGCGTTCCCCCACGGTGCAGTGCCAAATACTTAAGCAATTTCAATCTCTTACCTGATTAGGGTGAGAGGCTGCGGAAGCGATTTAGAAGAAGGCGAGCGGAGTTTCACGATGCCCAAGATAAAGACAAAATCCAGCGCGAAGAAGCGGTTCAAGATGACAGGCTCTGGCAATGTCAAACGGGCAAAGGCGAGTCTCTCCCATCTTTTGAACCACAAGCCGTCCAAGCGTACCCGAAGACTGCGTCAAATGACTTTGGTGGACGACGCGGATATTGCTCAAGTTAAGCGAATGTTGGTAAAGTAACTATTTGAAAAGAGTTTTTTTCTTATGCCTAGAGTAAAGCGGGGTCCCGCTGGCAGGACCAAAAGAAAGAAGATCCTTAAACGAGCCGAAGGTTTTGTAGGAAGCGCTGGTAATGTGCTTAAGATGGCGCGGGAATACACCCAGCGTGCAGATCGCTTCGCTTATAGGGATCGTAAGCAACGTAAGCGCCACATGCGTGCGTTATGGCAAACACGAATTAATGCTGCGTGCAGGCTTCACAATCTGAGCTACTCAAAGTTTATTTCTGGTCTAAAGAAGGCAAATATTGAATTGGATCGCAAGATTCTTTCCGAGATTGCCATACTTCATCCAGATCATTTCACTCGGCTTGTGGAGTTCGCGCGGCCTCAGGCTGCATGATCGACGACATCCAACGCATTCGGGACGAAGCCCGAAATAAGCTCTCCAGTGTGGACGACCTAACAGAGTTGGACCGCCTTCGCGTTCAATATCTGGGCAAAAAGGGCGTGGTCACCGCTGCCCTCAAGCAACTCAAGGATCTCACTCCGGAACAACGCAAAGAAATCGGTGCGGTAGTCAATGAGACCCGCGACGATTTGGAATCCCGCTTTGAGATGAAGCGCCTGGATATCAAGCGCAGTGATTTGGAGAAAGAGCTCTCTCGCACTGAGCCTTTGGACGTCACTCTCCCTGGACAGTACGCCGTTCCCGCAGGTTCGCAGCACCCTGTCCACCGGGTCATTGATGAGATGGTCGGTATTCTACGTAAAGTAGGCTTCTCGATCGCCACCGGCCCTGAAATCGAAACTGAATATTACAATTTTGAAGCGCTCAACACACCCGAGTCACACCCGGCGCGTGACGTGCAAGACACGTTCTACGTTCAGTCGCCCATCCTTCTACGCTCCCATACCTCTCCGGTTCAGGTGCGTACCATGAAGGCCATCGATCCGCCGGTACAAATCATTTCCTTCGGGCGTGTCTACCGAGCCGACTACGATCACACGCACACACCCATGTTCCACCAGATGGAAGGCTTACTCGTCGATGAGGATGTCTCTTTGGCGGACTTGAAGGGCGTGATGCATTACCTGATCCGCGAACTCTTTGGTAAGCGTGCAATCCGTTTTCGCCCAAGCTTTTTCCCGTTCACCGAACCCAGCGCTGAAGTGGACATGCAGTGGAACGACGGTTGGCTTGAAATCGGCGGCTGCGGCATGGTGCACCCGAACGTTTTAGAAGCCGCAGGCTACAACCCGGATCGGTACATGGGTTTTGCTTTTGGAATGGGCATCGAAAGAATTGCGATGCTTAAGTACGGGATCGACGATCTACGCTCCCTCTTCGAGAACGACTACCGCATGTTGGAGCAGTTCTGATGCTACTCTCGCTGAACTGGCTAAAAGACTATCTATCCAAACAAGATATTAAGATTAATGCCAAAGACCTCGCCGAAAAGCTCACGATGCGAGGGCTTGCGGTGGAAAGAATTTCGAGTGGCACTCGAGGCCTCGATAACGTGGTGGTGGGGACGATTGAGAAAATCGAAAAGCACCCCAACGCCGATCGTTTGCAGGTAACGCAGGTACGAGTTTCGAACGAACCCCATGCAGAAGTTCTGCAGATCGTCTGTGGCGCAAAGAATATCGCCGAAGGCGACATCGTTCCCGTTGCCTTGGTGGGGGCCGTGCTTCCTGGCGATCTTAAGATTAAGAAGTCCAAGATTCGCGGAGTGGAATCCAGTGGGATGCTCTGCTCCGGACGCGAGCTAGAAATCTCGGAAGATTCTGACGGAATTCTCAAGCTTCCTAAACACAGCACAATCGGGCAACCACTTGCGCGTCTTTTGGGATCAGACGACGTTCTTTTGGAGTTTGATTTAACCGCAAACCGAGGCGACTGCCTGTCGGTATTGGGACTTGCGCGGGAAATTTGTCCCGTATTGAAAACGCGCTTGCGCGACCCCAAACCCCCTCGTTTTAAGAATTCCAACCACCGCACTTCCGCCATCGTAAAAGTGGAAGTTGAGGACAAGGACGTGTGCCCGCGCTATGTCGCGCGTGTCATCGACACGCTAAAGGTCACCGAAAGTCCTGACTGGATCAAACAGCGTTTGAAAACGGTGGGCATTCGCCCCATCAACAACATCGTCGACATCACGAACTTCGTCATGCTCGAGTACGGGCAGCCACTGCACGCCTTTGATCTGCGGCGGATCGAATCCGGCGGCATCAAGATCGGGCGCTGTGACAAGACCATGGAATTTGAGCTGCTCAACGGCGAGCGCGTCCTGCTTGAACCTGGGGATATCCTCATCAAGGACGGCGACCGACCGATCGCGCTAGCGGGCATCATGGGCGGTGCGAACACCCAGATCGAAAACGACTCGACCAGCATCCTTCTTGAAAGCGCCTGCTTTGACGCCACTCAGATCCGCAAAACGGCAAAGCGCTTGAACCTGCACACAGATTCTTCAAAGCGCTTCGAGCGGGGCATCGACATCGAAGGGGTGAACCGCGCCAGTGAACGCGCGGCCGCCTTGTTGCGCGATAGTTTTGAAGCCAATGTCTACCACCCGCCTACGGACACGAATCCGGAGCCGGCAAAACCTCGGTCTTTTGCCGTCGATATGCGAGACATTCGACGTATCACCGGGCTCTACAACCTGTCGCCAGAGAAGGCGACCGATTTGCTGGATTCCATTGGCATCCCCACGCACAAGCGCTCGACGAATATTTTTATCGTGAAGCCGCCTAGCTTCCGAAACGATCTGGAAAAGAGCATCGATATCGTGGAAGAAGTCGCACGCCTGATAGGCTACGATACGATTCCGGAACGCTACCCGTTTTCCACCGCGCCCTTTGATACGTACCACGATCCGATTTATGAGTTTGAACGCAGAGCCCGCACTCTGCTGGCGCAGCTGGGTTTGCGCGAGACCATCCAGTACAGTTTTACTTCCGAAGCAACGCTCATCAAGTACGGCGCCCACTCGGACAGCTTGATTAAGCTGCAAAATCCCATCAGCGAAGAATTCAAGGTCATGCGTCCAAGCTTGCTGCCAAGTCTCCTGGAGACCTATCTCTACAACAAGAACCGCCGCAGTGAAGGGCAGCGATTGTTTGAGGTTGCACGCGCGTACGAAAAAGACGAAAGCAACTCGGAGACGAACGCTAAAGAAACCCTATGGGCTGCGGGACTCTTGTCGGGCAATACGCTTCAAGAAAGCTGGCGCAAGAACGGCGAGAAAATCGATTTCTACTACGGAAAAGGCTTGGTAGACATCCTCGTGCGACAACTGTCCACGGTTTATCTTGCTTACGAGAATTCTCGGGATAGTAAGCTTCTGCACCCGCACCGAAGCGCCTCCCTCAAGCTGGGCCTAAACACGGTCGGCTACGTCGGCGAAGTGCACCCGTACATCCGCGAGCAAGTTTTGGAAACGCATGATTCGGTAGTACTGTTTGAACTGAACCTGGATGCGTTACGCAAGTATGAACGCAAAGGCGTCCACTTCAAAACACCGTCTCGTTTCCCGGCGGTAGATATCGATATTGCTATCGTCTGTGACAAATCGCTCACCAGTCAGGCCCTGATCGAAGCGATCAAGTCCGATGGATCCGATCTTCTTGAAAGTGCACGCGTCTTTGACATCTACGAAGGCGAAAATATTCCGATGGGAAAAAGAGCGTCGCGTTCCACCTTTCCTTCGTTTCCAAGGATCGTACTTTGGAAGAACATGAGGTTACGGAACTGCGTGACAAGATTGTCAAAGGACTTGAAAGCAAGTACTCCGCGCAACTCCGCGCCTAGCCTCAACCTCCACACGACACAACGCTTCCAGCGCGCAGCTCCATGAGACACTCTGCCCCAATGGTATAATAGGGCCGTTTAGTTCCCAGCTTGGAGGCCCACATGGCAAAGACACCCTCGAACGGCAACGATTTCATGCTTCCCGAACCACACGAAAAATTGGCGGCCAAGTTCATCTTGGACGCGATCGAAAAAAAGAGAAAGGCGGCGCAACAGGAACTCAGCACCGAGGTCCCGGCTGAAGAGCCGGAACTGCGCGTGGAAACTGCAGAGGAACCCGACGAACCCGAGTCCCAAAGCGAGTTTGCCGATCTGGGGAAATCACCCGAGGAGTCTACGGTCCAAGCTTTGCCAGAGATTGAACTGAACAAGAAGTACTTCCGAATCGGTGAAGCCGCTGAATTGTTAGGGGTAGAACCGTATGTGTTGCGCTACTGGGAGAGCGAGTTTTCCGGTATCCGTCCCATGAAGTCCAAAAGCGGCCACCGCACCTACTCCAAAAAAGACGTCGAAAAATTTGTCGAGATCCGCCAGCTTCTTTACGTCGAGAAATTTAGCGTGAAGGGGGCAAAGAAGCAGATCGCCCAGCGGCGCAAAGCGGGACCCAAAGCGACGCCTACGAGCAGCCACCAGAAGGACTCGCTCAAGCTCGTCATCCACGAACTCAAGGGGCTCATCCAGCTGGCCCGCGGCAACCCCGGGCTCTAGACCGCCGCTCTTTCCGTCGGTTTCGGGGGTCCTTTTTATTGCACTTTTGGGCTCAAACCCTTAGACTGGCCGCCTCAAGTTGACCTATTTCGGGGCGTAGCGCAGGGGTTTAGCGCGCTTGCTTAGGGAGCAAGAGGTCGGCGGTTCAAATCCGCCCGCCCCGACCAGTCAGCCAAACGCCGCTTCAGAGCCCCTAATCCCGAGCAAAATCCTCTGTCATTCCGGCGCCCAAGTTGCGACTCCCGACGGCGGGACAATCCGATCGATCACGCGCTTGTACGCGAAGCACCGTTTTTAGGCTTCCATTGACCGTCTGTTGATCCATTTGCAGCAGCAAGACTCGGTCGGTGATTGCGCCATCCTCAATCGTATACAGATCCCGATAGCAGTAAACGTCGCTACCCGTGGAAATATCAGCGAACAACCAATTTTCAAGATTACCAGGAGGGGTCGAGTAAGGACTGAAGTAGTAGTCCCGGACAGCTAGTGTACCGGTCACCACCGTACCGGCCGCATTGGTCAGCGGCACCGTTTCGCCCACAGAGATCAAAGGAAGCGACGGATCAATGTAGTCGTAGCCAAGGGCCAACGCTTCGTCCTCGCTGGCATCTACACCGTACAATAGAGGCATGCTGTTCCACTTTAGCGGAAGCCACGAACCTTGTGCTCGGCCCGCCAGATCCTGGGCAAAGTCTCCACACACCGGAGGTGCGGTACGTGGGTTGTAAGCCAACAGGAGCGATTGAGTGCTCGACGTAAAATAATCCAGCGGGCACTTCTTGTACGCTTTGGAAGGTAACAGAATCTGGACGTCAGAAACATTCAACGATAGAGCGCTTGCAAGCGTTGCATAATCGGGGTGATACAACAGCGGCGAAATATACGGCGCAAGGAAGTTGACGTCGAAGACACCCATATCCAGTGCGTGGGTACTCCTCGTTCTTCCGATGTCTGCTCCGGCCGCGATAGGAATTCCATTGGGGTCATACCAGTAAGGAGCACTGATGGGACCGGTGATGTTCGTGATAGCAGAATCTATTGTATTCAGGTGATCTACAAACAGGTACGTGTCTTTGCAAATTTTCATTGTCACCTTATAGGCTTGAATGGTGACTCCGGGTGTGTGGGTATCATCGTGAGGAGCAATGGCGACAATCTTTACCTCACCAGGAGAAAGGACACCGGTATCGACCGAGATAGATTGCTGATTTCCGGGATCGACTCGATCCAGGTTGAGGTACATGTGGGACGTTGGAAGCACATGCCCACCAAAGGTATTTCCTAGTGGTAGCAACTCATCCAGATTTTGAATAGTCGCGCCCGAAACGTCCAAAAGTGGAACGGTCAACGGATTGTCCCAGCAGTCGTCATCCGCGGGGTGGCCTGCCAAGGCCAGGGAACTGAACAAAAAGAAAAAAGAAACAAGGGCTAGCTTCACGTGTCCTCCTGATTGCGAAATTCTCGGCTTGGAACCGAGTTTTCTTGAACAACAGCGCTTACTGACTTGTAAGGGCTCAGATTCACTGATAGAAACGAGTGGTTTTCACGTATCCAACGTTCGGTGCAACGAAACATGAAAGGTTTCCCTCAATTGAGCTCCTTAAAAGTACGCACTCGTTTCCTTGTGTTTTTACCTTCAAAGTAATTGGGGACGCTCAGCATGGCTTCATGGTTCGGGTTTTGAAGGCTACTCGAGACGCCTTGGAGATCAACGTCGATCCCGAATACAAGTACCGGCAAACCTCTCACGGAGAGCATCTGGCCATCACCATCGATGCCTATGTGGAAACGCCGGAAAAGGTACTAGACGTCTACCACGCCCTCTCAAAAGTCGAAGGTGTCATCTTCCTCATGTAAGGCTATAAGCTACGGGGTTCGCCATCGTTTCGTTCGACTCTCGCAGTCGAAGCGGAGTGCGGACGGCGTCGGCAATGCTGGCGTATGATCGCTACGAGTTGATCGAAGGTGAAGGGTTTGGCCAAGCACGCGGACGCACCCGAGTCCAGTACGGTCTGAGTCTCACCGCGCATGACACGCGCGGTGAGCGAGACGATGGGCGTGTTGCAACCCACCTGGCGAAGTTTGCGGATGGACTCATTGCCATCGAGCAAAGGCATTTGAACGTCCATCAAAATCAAGTCGAAGTTTCCACGCAGCGCTTTTTCGACTCCCTCAATTCCATTTTTGGCGCACGCGCAGTTGATTCCCGCTAAATTCAGGTAGTGACGGATCAGGTTTTGGATGTCCGCATCGTCCTCTACCGAGAGAATGGATAAACCTCTAAGATCGTCTGGCAAACTCAAACGGCTGGCCTCGGAAGGTGGGTTCATTAGATTCGTGTTGAAAGCCTCTGTGTTGATGAACTCCGGTCCGAACCGTCGCACACAGCAAGTAAAAAGAAACTCACTGCCTTTGCCCACTTCGCTTCCCAGCAAGACCAGGTCGCCGCTCAGACAACGCGCGAGCTTTCTGGAAAGAGCCAGTCCGATACCCGCCCCTCCCACTTTGCCGAGATTGCTGCTTACCCCGCGCTCCAGCGGTAAGAAAATTCGAGTCTGATCGGCCGGGCTAATCCCCGCTCCGGTATCCGTGACGTAAAAGCAGAGTTCGCGCCCTTCAATATTCTTGGGATTCGGTCGCATCTCAACCCGAATTCGCACCTTGCCCTCATGAGTAAACTTGAAAGCATTGGAAACCAAGTTTGTCAGTACCTGGCGCATGCGCTTGGCATCGGACGCAATAGTTGTGGGGACGTTACCAAGAATCGCGATCTCCAGCTTCACCCGGCGATCTTTCATGGCAGCTCGGTACATTTCGTGGATGTCGAGCAGCAGAGCTTCCAAGGAGAACATCCGGGTTTCGACGATAATTCGGCCGGACTCCACTCGCGTGATATCGAGCACGTCGTCGATAAGACCGCCCAGGAAGTTCGCGTTGTTGCGGATGCGGCTAACAAAGTCCTGACGAGCTTCATCAGAGAGTCTCTGTCCGGGAAGCGCCAACGCCTCGGCATAGCCGATCACGGCAGAAAGCGGCGTGCGTATCTCGTGGCTCATATTGGCCAGAAATTCCGTTTTGAAATGGCTCTCCAATTCCGCATGACGACGAAACCACGCGCCTTGAGCAAAGTGGACCAGCCAGCCACACAAGATGGAGATGATGATGCCGGAAAAAAGCACGGCCGACGCGTAGGAAGCGGAGTGAGCCAGGATTTGTTCCTCCGGCCAAATCGTCAGTCTCCATTCGCGGTGCAGAATATTGAAAGCGCTGCGCATGATCCATTTGGGTTGTGGCTCGCTTTGCGCCTGTCGGGAAAAGATCGTAGTGCTCGCGTCTTCAAGACGAATGCCGTACCCCGCCGAGATATTGGGGTGGAGGATTTGGTTGAAGAGAAGCGCCGAGCGAAACGCGGAAACCACAAAACCCTCAAAGTGCCCGTTGCGGTAAATGGGAATAACGACTCTAAAACCCAGGCCGCCTTCTACCAGATCAATGGGTGCCGTCATGGTGGTTTCATGATCGCGCATCGCGCTTTCTAATGCGGTCTTTCGCGCTGGCTCAAAGCGCATGTCCAGATTTAGGCTCGGCTCATTCCCCTCGATGGGTACGAGCCAGCGCAAATGAAACGATCGGTCCACCCACCCGATGCTCTGGTAACCTTCGTGTCCATGTATATAGAGGTTAGCTTCCGCCTCCCAATGCGCACGCGCCGGTCGCCCCCAAAGCTCCCAACGTTTCACGAGGCGGTCAATCGCGCGCACCCGCTCTTCGAGCCTCCGCTTGATCTCAAGCTGCACAATCGTCTCTTGCAGTCCGGTCTCTTCGCGGATCTTCTTTTGCTCCATCTCACGGATGCTGTTGGCGAGCAGAACCGTGATGACGACGCCCGCGACGCCCACCAAAACGGCGAACTGGCGGCTGAGCGTGAAGGGAAGCTTGTTCCCGTTATTTCCCGGTTTGCTTAGACCAAAGTGCATAAACCAATTCCGGTCTCCAGCGATTGAAAACATTTACAGTACGGCTAGAGGCTAGACCCGATAAATGCAGCGTGTCAACGCTGGGATCCGGTCCTGCCGGGGGGCTAGAAGTCGGCCTAAATCAGGCCTGTGAGGGTTTTTAGAGCAGCGCCCAGATCCGGGTGCCCTTCCAAAACAGGGGCTAGGTGATCCCCCTCCCGTTTCAGCCGGGCGAGGGCGGTCCTTATAGTGTAACGATCCACCTTCAAACGAGCGTTCACCTCACTCCAATCGAGGGGCATGGAAACCGGCGCTCCAGGGTGTGGGCGTACGCATAAAGGGGCCGCGATCGTCTTGCCCCAACCATTCTGGAGGAAGTCGACGTAGACCTTCCCCTTGCGCTTGGCAGGCATGCGGACAACGGTAGCGATTTTGGGGAGGCGTCGCACGATCACCCCCGCTAGCAGCTCCGCCAGTGTTTTTGATTGCTCATGAGTCAGCTGGCGCCCAAGCGGCAACAGGATGTGCAGGCCGGTTCCCCCACTGGTCTTCACATAGTTGGGTAAACCTAAAGACTCGCAAAGACTGTGGATCTCTTTTGCGATGCGAACCACATCCTTGAACGGCGCCCCTTTTGGATCCAGATCCAAGATGGACCAGTCTGGCTTCTCCAAACTCCCGGCCCGACTCGCCCACGCGTGCAAAGGAATCGATCCCATGTTTATGATGTAGCGCAAGGTTTGGAGGTTGTCGCAAACAAAAAACTTCAATTCGCGTTGCGAGTGCTCACTCCAGACGCGCTCCAAACGAATCCAGTCCGGTACAAAACCGGGAGCGTCCTTTTGATAAAAGGACTTTCCGTCAATCCCATCGGGGTAGCGTGTAAGCATGAGCGGCCTATCCTTTAGATAGCGCTCCATCCAGGGCCAAACAGACTCGTAGTAGTGAACCAGATCTGACTTCGTATACTTTTCTTTCGGCCAGAAAATCTTCTCGGGGTGAGAGATCTCCACTTCAGGAGGTTCAATCATTGTTTCAACTTGCTCGACCTGCTCCAGTGGACTTTCAAACCTGCATTCTTCTGCTTTTTTGTCGGTTCGCACGCGCAAGAAGGAAGCTTGTCTCAGGTGTTTCTTCCACTGTTTGTACCGGATCTCGACAACGACTTTTGGCTTCACCCACTGCACGTCTTCTGTCGACTCGTCCTCTACTACCACGGGTGCACGTTTTTGCTTAAGGCGATCCAGTTTCTCCCGTAGTTCGTCGAGTTGTTTATCAGTAAACCCTGTCCCCACGCGCCCGGCATAAATCCACTTCTTTCCGGCAAGGGCGCCGAGCAGCAGCGCGCCAAAACCACTACGTGAGCGTTTGGGTTGTGTATAGCCTAAGACCACGAAGTCCGAAGTACGGTCGCAGCGCACCTTTAACCAGAGATCCGAACGGCCACTCTGGTACGTGCCCTCGGCTTTTTTTGAGACAATCCCTTCAAGGCCCATGGCGCGGGCGCTGGAGAAAAGTTCAATACCGCTTTTGAAATCCGGCGAATACCGAATAGGACCTAAATCAGACAAAACACGAGCGAGCAACGCCCGCCTCTTTGATAAAGGAAGTCGCCTCAAGTCTTTCCCTTCAAGCTCAAGCAAGTCGAAACAAAAAAATGTCGCGCGACTCACAAACGATGCGGTGCTAATCTCACGCGCCTTTTTTAGCGAAAAACGTCCCTGAAGCAGGGAAAAGGAGGGGTGGGACTCTGAATCCAGAACCACAAGCTCACCATCCAGAACGAACTGCTTCAGCGGAAAGTAGCGCAGAGCGGTCTCTATCTCCGGGAAAAGTTTCGTGATCTTATTTCCGTTGCGTGAGTAAAGCTCGGCTTGCCCTTCTTTGACGATGGCTTCGACTCTATAACCATCGTACTTCAGTTCATGAATCCAGCCGGCCCTATCAAAAGCGGCTGAATGCGAAGAGGCCAGCATGGGAGGCACCCACTCACCCTTCCCTTTTGGAAGCTTCGCCAGGATAGCAAACTGCTTTTGGGACCTGGACTTCTTTTGCAAGTCCTTGTTCTCCAAACCGGAAAAACACTGCGATCAGAAAGAACAGCTTGATTGTCGACGTACGCGTCCTTCTCTTTGATCAAAAGCCAGTCTTTTTCGCTCTTTTTGAGGCGCACCAGTGCCCATCGCCCTTGGAGCTTGTAGCCGAACAGCTCAAACACCAACTTGCCTTTCCGAATCCCATTTTCCGGAGACTCCAACGGCCGCCAAGCTCCGATGTCCCAAACAATGACGGTGCCAGCTCCGTAATTCCCAGCGGAATGACACCCTCGAAGTTGGCGTACTCCAGGGGTGATCCTCTACTCGCACCGCCAAACGTTTCTCCGTTGTGTCCAAACTGGGTCCCTTCGGAACCGCCCAAGAATGCAAACTTCCGCCCCACTCCAGACGAAGATCGTAATGTAAACGGCGTGCAGCGTGGCGTTGCACAACAAAGCAGCCCGAAAGGCCGGAACTGCCGCCAAACGGTTCGGGAGTTTTTCCTTGCTGTCGTTTTGTCCGGTAGCGACTTAATTTTTTTGACATGGAAGGCGAGTCCTAAATGGCTCCCAGCAGTATGCCACACCGTTTTACAAAACAAAACAGGTGAACTCCGCGTCACTTTGTAGGTTTTTTGCCTACCAATGGTCTGGAATAAAAGCTAAGATCTAAGATGGTCTTTAGAAAACAATGACTCCCTCACAGACTAAAACTGCCAATAAAAACCATTTAGTTGCCGTTGTCGTCGGCGCTCGCCCCAACTTCATGAAGATTGCGCGCCTTCGCAAAGTCGTTAAACAGTCAGGAAATTTTGATCTTCACATTGTGCATACGGGTCAGCACTTTGACGAGAAGATGGCAAAGGTCTTCTTGGAGCAGTTTGAAATTCGTCCCGATGCCGTGCTTGAAGCACGCGGAAGTTCTGCAGCCTTGCAAATAGGAAATATGATCCTCGGCCTCAGCAAACACTTTGAGGAGATTCAGCCAGACTTGGTAGTGGCCGTAGGCGACGTTACCTCCGCTCTCGGAGCCGCTATCAGCGCGAACAAAATGGGAATCCACCTAGCGCATCTCGAAGCCGGGCTACGAAGCTTCGATCGTTCTATGCCTGAGGAAAACAACCGAATCATCGTGGATGAACTTGCAAATTTTTGCTTTGTTACGGAGTCCTCTGGTGAGGCGAACCTGAGGAAGATGGGTAAGGATCCAGATTCCGTTTTCTTTGTCGGCAACACCATGATCGACACCTTGATCGACATGGATAAACTGATTGACCAAAGCTCGGCTGTAGCGGATCTCAATTTGCCGAGTGAGTACGCTGTTGTGACGGCCCACCGCCCGGCCTTGGTAGACACCCAGTCCGGCCTTAGCTTGCTCTCCGATGTTCTCACGATGCTCTCCAGATACTACAGAATTTGTTTCCCGGTTCATCCTCGGACAAAGAAGAATCTTCAACACTTCGGCTTGCTCGAATCGCTGGAAAAAGAAAATATTCTATTAACGGAGCCTCTCGACTACCTTGCTTTTCAGAGGGTGGTAAAAACCGCCAAATTCGTTCTGACCGACAGCGGTGGGCTTCAAGAAGAAGCGGCGCACAGACGCCAGCCCTGTTTAACCATCAGAGAAAACACAGAAAGGCCTATCACAGTCGAATTGGGAACCAACACACTAGTCGGATTCGATCTCCATCAGATCGAAAAAGAAGTGAAACGAATCCAGTCTGGAAACTATAAAGTAGGGCAAGACCTGCCGCTTTGGGATGGACGCGCTACCGAACGTATCGTTGGGATAATCAACAAGCTCATAGAGAAAAAGTTACTGTGAATGCCACTGTAAACATAATCGGCTTCTTCTTCGAACCGGAAAGCACCCCACGCTCGTTTAGAACTGTAGAGCTTACAAAAGGCTTTTGTGAGATGGGGTTCAAGGTACGACTAGTTCTCCCCGATTTTCATAAGCGGCATTACACACACCCGAATCTCGAGATCATCGAAACGCCAGTGGGTCCCTTTCTGGCAAGGACTGCCGCAAACGAGCTTCCCAACCTCACTCGACCAGGCCTTCCGCGCCATTTAAGATGGTTACGAGTACTGGGACAGAGGTGCCTTTTTCCGGATATCAATGCCTTGTGGATTCGCAACGCCTTCAAACACCTGGTCACCAACAGAACAAACTTGGAGGCCAGCGCGACTCTTTCCATCGGCCTACCCATCGCGCCAATGGTCCTGGCTACAAAGTTGAAGCGGGCCGGCCTTCCCGTGGGAAAACTGATAGCGGAGTATGGCGACCCGGCGATCTACGGTACAGGCCTACTTCAAGGAATAGCAGCCGAAAAGGAACGGAGACTGCTTCGACACGTAGATGTGTTGACTGTGAACTTTTCGGGTGCTGTTTCAGCTTTTGAGTACCGGGGTATCCCGGCCAGCAAGATACGTGTTGTGCCCCACATCCTTCCGGACGATGCAAATGAACCAAAGTGGACCCCGCACGGGAAACAAGCCGTCAACTATGTCTACGGTGGGGCTATTTATGGGGAACGCGACATTTCAAAGCTGCTGGCGGCCTTAAAGCGAGTACGCAGAGAGGGAGGCCGTCAAACTCTCACTGTTTTCACTAGCGTGGCAAACCTCAACCCCAGCGTTATTGCCGAGGCAGGAGAATACTTAACTTTACGGCAGAAGGTCTCACCTTCTGCTTATAGAAAGGTCCTCCTCGAATTTGATGCCGCCATAAACTTTATCCCCTCGCGGTCCATTCATCTACCGAGCAAACGCATGGATTTTGGCGCAGTAGGAATCCCCGTTTTTGAGATACATCCAAGCGACAGTGTGGAAGATCTGGCAAAAAAATTACGTGCCGGCGAATTCTCGCCTATTACCTGTAAGGACGCCTGCACCCGATCGGAGGCGATCGCCATCTACTCCGAAATCATTCATGGCCCCGAAACACAGTCCGCGACGGGTTAAGGACGACAGATGCTAACGAAGTACAAAAATATGAAACCCTTCGGATCGTTCCCACTCAGTTGGTTGTGGACCAATCAGTGGACCACCACCGCAATTAGCCTAGTTGGTCTCGTGGCAAGCGCGGAACTTTTTGGAACGGCTTTGGACATGCTGCCTTACTCTTTTTCGTAGGCCTCATCCTTTATTGGCAGCGATGCTTTCTAAGCCTTCATCACCGCGCTGTTGCGGCCTCCAGGCAAAGTTACAATCAAATAGAGCAGCTCTTTAACATCCATTCCACGTTACGCCCACCCTCCCCACTACCCAACATGCGGAGTTGGGCCATTTCTCCCGATATGGGATCCTTTCTGATCGCACAAGCCCAAAAGCACCGCCCCCAGCAAATCGTGGAACTGGGTAGCGGCGTAAGCACGCTGATCTTAGGTAGCATCGCAAAGACATGGGGCGGCCAAGTCTTGTCCTTCGAACAGGATCTCCACTTTGCCAAGATCACTCAAGAACGTCTGGACCGGTTTGGTTTGCACAACGTGCAGATCCGACTTGCCCCACTCACTGATAGACGACTCCTCGGCGAAACTTGGAAATGGTACGATTTGGATCCAGAAACCATTGAGCGGCCCATCGACTTTCTTTTCATTGATGGTCCTCCTGCCTACATTCAAAAGTTAAGTCGATTCCCAGCACTTCCCATCCTCAAGGATAAACTCACCCCTTCGGCCGTCATTATCCTGGACGATGCCGATCGGGGGGACGAAAAGAATGTACTCAGCCGTTGGCTGAAGGCCTTCCCCCAGCTACGCCTCCTACCCTTCGCACCAGAATCCGAGGCAGGAATCGCCTTGCTCCACTGGGAGATCGAAGCACCGCTGCCCAGACCCCCCCGCCTGACAGAGAACCCTCAGGAAATTAATTACTTAGACGCCACATTTTAAGACTCAGCCCGAACTAAGACGCTTCGCGTTACCTTCCGATAAGTCAGCATGGCGATCCGATCTATTGCAACCGCCAGGCTATCCTTTGGTCTGGTAACCGTACCTGTAAACATCTACCCGACCGGCCAGGCCGGCGAGAAGATCTCATTCAACTGGATCCACAAGGGCTGCGGCCATCGTCTCAAACAGCAGTATTTTTGCCCGCAACACAACAAGACACTCGGCAAAGACGATAAGGTCAAAGGCTACCAGTTCGAGAAGGGTGAGTACGTGCTCTTTACTCCAGACGAACTGAAAGTGCTGGAAGCCAAAGCCAATCAAACGATAGAAATCGTCGAATTTGTCCCCGAAGATAGCGTCAGCAGACTTTACCTAAATAAAGTCTACTTCCTAGGCCCGGACAAAGGCGGGGATAAGCCCTATCGCCTCCTGAGTGCGGCGTTACAGAAAACAAAAAAAGTTGCTATCGCGCGCTACAAAGCCCGAGGGAAGCAGTACCTCGTTGCCATCCGCCCCGAAGACAAGGGTCTTGTGATGGAAGATCTCTTCTATCAACACGAACGAAAGTCTTTCAAAGAAGTCCCCATCGGAACTGCGTCCATCACAGCTAAAGAGCTCGATCTCGCTGTGAAAGTCATCAAGAGTGCCGAAGCGAAAAACTTCCAACCCGGAAAATACAAGGATGAGGTTCGGGAACGCGTTCTAAAGCAAATTCGCAAAAAAATTGCAGGCCAGGACATCACCCGTGTAGAAGAGACCCCCGAAAAGAAGGTAATCGACCTCATGGAAGCGCTCCAGGCCAGTCTCGGAGGAAACACGCGTTTGCGGCGTGCCTCTCGTACCCGGCCCAAACGGAAAGCCAAATAACGGAGACTGTCGCGTGCGCTATTTGATGGTGGAAACAGAGCTTGGGCACCTAGCAGAAGAATGGAGCGCCAAAATCAACACTCAAGCGTTCATGAACTTATTCAGCGCCCGAATCAAAGATCCCAAGATAAAGTTCCCTCGCTCTCTGGAGCTGCATTTCCGCAACAACAATAAAATGCTGAAGCTCATCAAAGAGTACGATCGACTCGCATCGGACGCAGAAGCAAAAGAACTAAAGAAACAAGAACAGCGTTTAAAAGATGCTGAAGCCAAGCTCAAGAAAAAGGCTTCCAAAACTGCTGCACTCGAGAAAACTCGGGCAGAGACCAAAGTAAAAAAGCTTCGCTACAAGCTGGCTCGACGCAAATCTGACGAGTTTACTTCTTATGATTTTAGACTCTACCCTTTCTTTTTTGGACCCTTTCTTTGCATGGAGGGTGGAGAACGATCCATCCGTCCCTCTCGTTTTCACTGCAGACCGGCGGGGCAAAAACCGGACTTCGACAAAAAGGCTTACAGCTTATATAAAGCCCGGATCGAAAGCTTGCAGCCAGAGTATTTTGATCGCATCAACCACCACAGTGGAAAAGAAAGTCTTTGGAGAGGTCTGTTTGGCAAATCTCACGGGGTAATCCCAGTGAAGGCCTTTTATGAGAATGTGAAAACGGGGCCCCAAGGCTTTGAGATCGGCGAGTCCAAGTGGGAACCCGTTGCGTGCCTTTTTGACCTGTGGAAACAAGGAAAAGCAACGCTTCATTCCTTCGCGGTTATCACAGGCGACGCCAACTCCGCTGTCCTTAAGGGCGGGTATGATAGGTCTCCGGTAGGGGTTGCCGTTGGCAAACTCAACGAGTGGCTTCTGCCGGAAGGGGAAACCGATGAGAACCTTCTGAAGTTGCTCCGCGCGGGTGCCAAGGGAATTGCGTTTAAGGTGGCGGCATGATTTCCATCAAATTCACGACTCCGCCACGGTTTAAGAATTTTGAAGAGGCCCTACGTATCGATAAGTACAGCCCAGTCGCGTCCAAATGGTTCTTGGTAATTGCTGACGTACGCAATTCAACTGAAGCGGTCGAGCAGGGACGATACAAAGAAGTGAACTCGCTCGCCGGAGCCTGCGTCATGGCGGTTTTGAATGCCGCCGGGAAAGTACCTTTCGTTTTTTGAGGGGACGGCGTCACTTTTCTAGCGACGCCAGACAACGTGGACAAGATCACGTACGTGTTAGCACAGACGCGCACAATGGCTCGCGAAGCCTTCAAGCTGAATCTAGCCGTGGGAAAAGTTCCGGTCCGAGATCTCTACGAAGAAGGTCACTCTTTGGGTCTCGCCGACTTGTCGCTTTCCTCCGCCCAAACTCAGACCATGTTCAGCGGCTCCGGAATGGCGATCGCCGAAGCTTGGGTAAAATCTGAAGACAAAGGGCCGATGTACGCCGTTGACGAGGCAGACAGTTCCGGACCGCCGGCAGACTACACGGGCCTTGAGTGTCGTTGGAATCCGCTAAAAGCGCGCAACGGAGTGTCCCTTACAATCATTGCCACTTGCCCCTACCCCCAGCACCGCGCCCAGCAGGTATACCGATCGCTCGCGGGCAATATCCAAACTTTACTTGGGGGCGACGCTAATCCCGTTCAGAAAGAAAATCTAAAATTGGCCTCCCGGCTAAGCGCCTTTCTGGCGGAAAGTCGGATCCGCACGTTCGGCTCCGTCTTTCTTGTCCGGCTGCTTTACCAGTGGGCTCAGGTATGCTTCGCCATCTGGGCTGAAAAGTTTTGGCTCCCGTCCGCAGCCGGGAAAAAATACATGCAAGAAGTCATCGATCAGTCCGACTTTCAGAAGTTTGACGGCTGCATGCGGATGGTCCTCGATATCAATGTGGAAAATGCGAATCGATTGAAGGGGCTGCTCGAGGAGTACTTCAAAAAAGGAGAGCTGGCTTACGGGACCCACGAGTCTGATCACGTGCTGCTTACCTGCATGATTCTCGATAGAGCCAAAGGTAAACATTTCCATCTGGTTGACGGTGGTAATGGTGGGTATACCGTTGCAGCGAAATCGCTCAAAAAGAGGCTCGCGGTGCTTGAGGCCTCCCTCCAGCAAACAGCTTAGCCCATCCCTCAGACTTAAGACTGCCGACGGTGATTCGGGACTGACCTTGCCACTCCCAAGGCATTCTGCCAAACTCGGAACCCGTGAACCTGCTACGCATTTTGTATCTGCTGTACCTGCTCTACGCCGCCAAGTTGGCCTTCAAGGTCGTTGCTAACTTTCAGGAGAAGAAGATCCCAGAGGCTTTCAAGAACCGCCGTTGGACTTACCTTCTGCGCGGTATCGGAGCCAGCTTACTCTGGCCGCTCGCATTGGGCTCACCAAAGGGAAGACGCCTTTTGTCAGACGAATGGCACAAGAATAATGACGAATAGCGTCTAAACGAGATCCGCCGAAAAAATGCTATACTAGAAAGACGCCTTGAAAACACACAGTTACATTTTGGCACTTCTTTTGATCCTTGTTTGCACGCGTGCAGAAGCCACCCGAGTTCTCAAAGCAAATCGAAAAGGAATGGTGATCCAGCAGGCCAAAGGTGTTCAGTGGCAAACTGGAGATCAAGCTTGCGCCGTCCGAAAGCGGAGAAAGATCGCTTGCGGCAAAGTCATCCAGGCAACGTCAAAACGTGCCGTTGTGGCGTTTACTCAGGTTCCCAAAGTTGCGGTCCAAAAAGGCGATCGCGTTCTTCCCGCCAGCTCCAAGGCAAGAACGGACCAGCGCGAACCCGCCGCCACACGCGGTTCCAGCTACGGGTCCGCACAGGACACACGTGAAGGACGCGGAGATAAATTTAACATCACCGGAGGCTTCAACGCCGGCTTTAGTCTCTTTTTCCCGATGTTGGATATTCAATTTGCACTCACCCTCGGTGGCGATCGGAATACGCCCCCATTTCTTCAGGTTGACGGCGACTACGACATCACTAACTTCGTTTGGTGGTCACCTCACCTTCAACTACTACAGCAAAAAGAATTACAAAGGCTTGTGGATTCAGGTAGGTCCCGGATTTTATACGATTGCAGTCGATGGACTCGGTTCGGAAAACTCAACAGCGTTGGGCGGCCTCGCCACCCTCGGTTGGCGTCTCCGCTTCAAGTCCGGCTTCAACATCGGTATCGGTGCGGGCGCCACGTTCATCTCGCCTATTACCAGCAACATCGTCCTAATCGAATTTGATGGATTCCGTCCCACCCTCGCCCTCGATCTGGGTTTTACTTTTTAAGCCAAGCACATAACGCGGCCTGTTAGAGCGCCGTGAAATCCTTCTAGAAAATTTACCCAATAGCCGAAGGGATTGAAGAGAAGGCTCAAGAAGCCTTTTCACCTTGTGTGTGTCCTTGGGCGCTCTCTCACTTTGTGGGGGAGCGCTGCGAGGCTCCTAGAGGAACTCCAGGGTTTCCTTCACGCCTGGATAACCCATCTCGAACCAGTAGTACCAGCTCAAACTCATCAAAATGTGCCCGACAAAAATGAAGAGATGGCTCCACATTTCTACTCGATCAGATTTCTGCATCAAATAGCGCCGCCAATGCATCGCCTCGTCCACCATGCTGTAAAAAACAGCAAGTCCGATCAACGTCAAAGCAGGAAAACGGAAAAAATCGCGCTGCCCGTAAGCCAAGCAAAGGCAAATCACCGACGTAACGCCACAAAAGATAGTGATGTGGTGAACCAGCGCCTCCGCTTTGATAAGTTCCTGTTTGTAAATTGTTCGGTGTCCGATCGTATCAAAGCCAATCGCCACAACAAATATTGCGATACCTATGGGGACATTCCACACATAGATGGGATAGTGGACGCCATTCGAAACACCCACCATCAGGAAACCAAAGACGCTTCCGAACAGGCCGAACATCATCCCAATCCAAGCGACATAGACGATCCAGTCGGTCCGATTAAATTCTCGCACGCGTCCCGCATAAATGATCGTCTCACGCCAGAAGGCTACTGAACTCATATCAAACTCCCCAGAAGCAGCAAGCCAAAGCAGACAGCTGCGTGCTCCCAAACCATGCCTATGCGGCGCGAAGTCCACCGCACTCCAAACGGACGAGTAAGAAAAACTTTCATCACACCGACAAACATGACCCACAACTTGCGTGGCAAACTCACCCAGGTGCGCGAGCTCCACGCATGGATCCCGCGCGATCTAACCTTGCTGCCAATTTCAGCATAAACAAAGCGCGCACTCGCAACGGTACAAGCACTTCTTAGCGAAAGGTAGCGCAGCCCCGCGTCGCCCGAAGCGTAGTAACCATCGGCGACATCCAATAAGCGAGACACGACTCGAACAAGCTTGGGAGTATTGCAGGCTTCGCGGATAGCGCCCTTAGGAATCGCTTCCTCCCGCAGCCAGTCTCCCGGCAGATAGACCCGGCCCATGGAGGCATCTTCGTAAACGTCGCGAGAGATGTTGGTTAGCTGCATCGCAATGCCCATGTCAGCGGCGTGTTGGAGTGCTTTATCGCTACTGACTCCCATTACGTGCGACATCATAAGTCCCACGCAACCGGCCACGCGGTACGAGTAGAGTACCAACTTATCGAGATTCGGATACTCTTCATGACGAATGTCCATGGCCATCCCCTCCAACAACTCAAAGGGGTAATGCTTAGGAACCTCGTATTTCCGCACCACATGCTGGAAGGCCGCAAAAACCGGGTGGGTCATCGGCGTGGAGGAGTAGCTCGCCTCCGTGAGTTCCCGTAGACTCTCCAACCTTTTTTCAAGTTGGGCAGTGGTTTCGCTCACACTCGCTTTATCGATCTCGTCATCACAATACCGGCACCAGCTATATAGCAAAAAGGCACCGTCACGTTTTTCTTTGCCAAACAGGTGTGCGGACAACGAAAAACTCTTGGAGCCAACCCGAATCACAGATCGGCAACGCTCGACCAATAGATCGTATTCTGTTTGAACCTTTTTAGACATACGCCGGTTCCAAACCGAACTCTGGAATATCGCGCAGCTCACTCAAAATAACCCCGGTGGTCGCCTTGGCGGAGTTAATGACCCCAGGCACTCCGGCACCGGGGTGAGTTCCAGCCCCGACAAAGTACAAGCCCTCAAGTCGATCTTCCCGGTTGTGCGCCCTAAAATAAGCGCTCTGCAAAAGGGTCGGCTCTAATGAAAAGGCGGTCCCAAGGTGCGCGTTCAGCTCGTTCTTGAAATCCAGAGGAGAAAAGATCCGCTTGGTAACGATGTACCTTTTGACATCCGGAAGGTAGGTGCGGCTCAAGTAGTCGAGGATCCAATCCGCGTAACGGGGGCCGACAACGCTCCAATCCAGAGGCGCTTTGGCTAAATTAGGCACGTTCGCGAGCACATAAAAAGCATCGCAGCCGTCGGGAGCAACAGACGCATCCGTGCGGCACGGAGCGTGTAGGTAGAACGAGTTCTCCTCGGGCAACACCCCCTTGGTAAAGATGTCATCCAAGAGTTCCTTGTACCGGTTACAAAAGAGAATGCTGTGATGGGCCACACTGGGGTAGACGCGATCCGTACCGAAATAAAGTACAAACAATGCTTGGCTATAACGTTTGCCCAACAGTCCGCGAGCCACCCCCTGGACGTCGGTAGAGGATCGGAGCAGGTTTGTATAAGTGTGAGTTACATCCGCATTCGACACAACGATATCGTATTGGGTAAACACACCATCAGCGGTCCGAACGCCGGTCACTTTAGATTGCTCGGTAACAATCATCTTCCACTTCGGCATCGAAGTACTAGACGGCCCCCGATTTCCTCAAACAAGGTCACCCAAGCGTTCACCAAAGCGTGAGTCCCGCCTTTGGCAAAATAGACGCCTCCCTTGCGCTCCAGAGCGTGGATGAGGGTGTAGATCGAGGACGCCGAGAACGGGTTACCGCCGATCAAAAGCGAGTGAAAGCTAAAGGCCTGGCGCAAACGCTCATCCTTGATGTACGAGGAAACCGTTTTGTAAACAGACCGGTAAGCTCGCAGCTTGATGAGGCTCCGGTGCTACACGGACCATGTCCCAGAAGCTCAAAAAAGGCACGTGCACAAGCTCTTTGTAGCCCGCCTCATAAACGGCTTCAGAATACTTGAAAAACTCCTGGTAACCTTCGACGTCAGCCGGGTTAAAATCGCGGATCTGATCTCGAAGACGTTGTTCGTCATTCACATAGTCAAATACATCCCCGTTCTCCCAGCACAGTCGGTAAAAGGGGGAAACGGGTAACAGCTCAACGTAATCCTCTCGCTTTCGATTGCAGAGAGAGAACAACTCATCGATGCATTCCGGAGCCGTGATTACAGTAGGTCCGGCATCGAAACGAAATCCCGAGTCTTCAAACACGTACGCGCGTCCGCCTGGCTTGTCTCGTTTTTCCAGAATGGTGGTCTGAATTCCACGCGCTTGTAAACGAATGGCGGCGGCAAGCCCACCAAAACCAGATCCGATCACTGCGGCATTGAGTTTACTGGTAGGCAACACGCAACCTTCCTCCCAAATCCTTTAGACGCGCAAAAGCTTGCAGCTCTGCGGCTGAAGATAGCTGCGCTCCCAATTCGTCCAAACACAAATCCAGGTGCTTGTGAGCGTCCGCAACGGCCCCTTGGCGAAACTCCAAATTTGCGTCCATCCACTCCTGCAGCGGGGCCTCCGCAGGAAGCGCGCGAACCCGTTCGACAAACGCCTGGTACTCGCCCTCTGTTAAGTGCCGCGATAACCACGCCCAAAACCAGCTAGGCCGACGGAGTTTCAAGTCTTCCCACTTCTTCTCCGGCTCTTTGTTTCCGCTCAGGTTTCCCATGTCGTCGAACATCTGGAGGGCGATTCCAAAAGCGCATCCGAACCGATCGAGATCTTTCACCAGGTTTTCTTCGGCCCCTCCGGCAATCGCACCCAGCACCAAGGCCAACGACGTCAACATCCCACTTTTTAGCTCCAAGAGGCTCAAACAGACCTCGTACACCCGAGATTGGGGATGCCATCGATGGGAATGCCGACATCAAGCGCCTGCCCATAGTGAGCCTGTAGCAAAGCGTGGTGATACGCTCGGTACATTCGTAGTTCACGATCGGGCGGCAGACCCATCTCCCGAACCTGTTCCAGGGGACGAAAGTACAACCAATTTCCCGTATTGATTGCTAGCGGCACGCCCAGACAGCGGTGCAATGTCGGCTGCCCGCGCCGAAAAAGACTTCCATCCTGGATATCATCGATGGCCAAGGAGCCCGCGTGTACCCCTTCCACAACTTTCTCGCATGCCTCGCAAATGTCCCGCGCCGGACTGGCACCCGAAAACTCAAAACCCAACGCGACCAGCTGCGCCCGAATGCGCTTGCTCGGGCGATCCATGAGGCTTCTTACATGCTGGGACAATACCGTCTCCAGCAGGTCGCTCACATCGCCGCCAAATAGCAGTTCGGGAGAACTCTTTTCTGTCGTATTCACGCTACCTGCCCTCCCGGACGCAAACACTTAATCGCGCCCAATACCGGTACCGGCGGTTTGCCAAGCAGAAGCCTAAGCCGATCGGATCTCCACATTTCGCCACGATAAAATCTTTGAATGAGTGCTGGCGAAAGCGTATAGAAGCGTTGCAAAACCCGGTACCGTTCCTCCGGTGCCGCCGCACGAAAAAGCATTCTATTCAAAAGTCTAAAAAAGGAATCTCCGGCCCAGTGTTTTTCTGCTCGCAGTCTAAGAGAAGCCCCATTTTGGGGGTTGGCTGGATCCTCAAACTTCGCCAGGGTTTCGGCAAAGGCGATGGCCTCGGGAAAGGAGTAGCCTGTAGTTGCGTGAAAAAGTCCCGCGCCCGTCCCCGTTCGAACGACGCCATTTTTCCACGGCGTCAAACTACCGTTCAAAGGAATCGGAAGGCTGCCAATTTCTTCATACTCCGTTGCTTCGATCCCAAAACCAAGCCGTTCACAATAGGCCGTAATCTCGTCCCGGTAATCTTGGGCATCGACTAGGCCGTCGTCGCTGTAGTGCGTGTCCTCGACGAAGAGCTCTTTCTCAGACCAGGGTAGCAGGTAAAAAAATCGGTAGCCGTCTTCCTGGGCGCACGTGGCATCCATTAGTACCGGTCTACTGAGACCGTGCGGGCTTTTTAGTTTCAGGTGGCGTCCCAGAAACTTTTGATAGGCAACCTTCACATGTGGAGACGGCTCCCAGCCGCGTCCGTCCAGAATCATCCGCGCATGCAGGGTTCTATCTTTTAAATGAACTCTACCCGATTCGACCCCGATCACTTCGGTGTTTAATGACAAGCTACCTTCGAGCGCAGGCGCAATCACCTCGTGAAACTGTTCCGATCGGATGGAGTTGTAGCCAGAACGCAGTACGCGCTGGTACTCCGGGAAGCGCACTTCGTATTCATCCCAGTGTCGAGTGATTAAGGGTGTAATCCACAGCAAGGAACGCGACGAAAGGTCGGTATCGTGGAAGGACCACGTGTGCTGGCCTCCCAACGTAGAGGACTTTTCAATAACTAGAATTCTTAGGTCGGGGTGATCTAATTTCAGTCGGAATGCGGCAAGCCCATTGGCAAGACCTCCCCCGACAAAAATAAGATCGTATAGTTGCACTCTAAAACCGTCTTCCCAAATACTTATGGACGCTGCGCTTCACTTTGATCATCGAGTTCTCGTCATCCATGTCAAAATGCCCTCGAATGGCCCCTTCGCGGTCCACCACGACGAAGGAGTTGCTGTGAGTGATCATGCCGGTTTGGGCGTCTTCCATTCCCGGCATCACGACCTGAAAACCCGATTGCAATAGATCCTTGATCGAAGCCCTTTCTCCCGTCAAAAAAATCCAACTCCCCGGATTTGTGCGGTAACGCGCAGCGTAGCGACCGAGAACGGAGGGTGTATCGGCCTCCGGATCCACAGATATGGAGACCGTTCTAAAGTGCGGATCTTTTCCGAAGAATTCCTGCAGCTTCTCGGTTTTCTTGTTCAGTAGCGGACACATCCCTTCGCAGCGGGTAAAAATAAAGCTCGCCACCCAAACCTTGCCCAGCAGATCGGTGTTGCTCACCTCGTTGCCGTCGGTGTCCACGAGATTAAAATCCGGAACATGTCGCAGCGGCTTGGCGACTGACCAATCGGACGTGAAGGCGAACAGGCCTACCGCCAAAATCGGCATAGCCACCAAAGCGGTCAACAGCCACGAAACCTTTGGCGTTTTCATATCTACCTCCTTGGTTTTACGATCCAAACATCAACCAGATAGCCTAGCACCGCAAGGCCACCGAGTACCAACCAGCTCAAAGAGATTGAGGGGCTACCGAAAGTTTCCAGTTGGGCCGGGTTGAGGGCGTAGCGGATACTCGCCACTCCGTACGTTACGGGATTCAGGTACATGCAGACCTTCAGCCAGCCAGGCGCTGCGGAAGCCGGAAAAAGCGCTCCCGAGAGGACCCACAGAGGAAGAAAGAGCAGGTTCATGACGGCGTGGAATCCCTGTACTGAGGGTATTTTCCACGCAAAGAAGAAGCTGATTGAGCTCATCGCAACAGAAAAAAGAAAAAGGCCGAAGGCTGAGTACAGCCACAGCGAGAAGCTGTAAGGGATTCCGATAAACGGAACCAGAAGGAGCAAGAGCAGCGCCTGAAAAACGCTCAGTAAACTGCCCCCCAGCAACTTTCCCCCCACCAAGGTGGCAGAGGCCACGGGCGCCACCAATATCGACTGCAAGAATCCTTCTTGGCGATCTTGGATGATGGAAATCGAGGAAAACATCGCTGTCATCAGTAAGATGAGCGCGAGGGTACCAGGAAACAAGAACTCCAAGTAGCTCATCCCCTCCGGGACAAACGGGGACTGGAAAGAGGTACCCACACCCGAACCGATCAAAAACCAAAACAGCAACGGCGTGCCAAGCGCCCCAATCACGCGGCTCATCTGCCGGAAGAAGCGGACAACTTCCCGGTAAACCAAAGCCCAGATCGACAAAAGGTATACGCTGTTAAACATTGGACTCCTCCCGACCCTCGTAGCGTTGTCCCGTCTGTTTGATGAAAAAGTCCTCAAGAGTTGGTTTGCCCACACGCAACGAATCAATGCGTTCGCCCCAACGTTCCATGATCCACGCAACACGCTTGTGGGCTTCGTGGCCTTCGGCCCTCAACTCTTCGCCAACAAGTTGCAGCTCCAGACCCGACTCTTTTTGGATTTCCTGCTGTAAGCCGGCAGCTCCGGCCGCAGTAATCGTAAGAATCTCCTGCTGCATGCTCGCCGTTAGATTTCTCGGCGTATCGTAAGCGACAAGCTTTCCGCCTTCCAATAGCGCCACCCGATCACAGATCTCGGCTTCTTCGAGGTAATGCGTGGTGAAAAGAATCGTCATCCCTTCGGCACTGCGAAGTTTCTGGAAATAACTAAGCAAGTCTCGGCGAATGTGTGCGTCCAAGCCGGTCGTGGGTTCGTCTAAAATGAGTAGACGGGGCTTGTGTAGAAGCGCCTTGGCGATCTCCACGCGGCGTTGCAGTCCACCGGAGAGAGATTCCACCTTGTCACGGCTTCGATCCCGAACGCCGAGGTGTTCTAGCACCGAGGCGATGCGGTCCTCTAACACTTTGCCCGAAAGGCCGTAAAGCCAGCCTTGAATCTTCAGGTTTTCCGCCACGCCAAGTTTCTTATCCAGGGCGGGGGACTGAAAAACAACGCCGATGCGTTTGCGGATTTCTGCCACCTGCGAAATCGGAAACCCTAGAATTTTCAATTCTCGGAACTCGGAAGCATTTGCGTGGAGAGAATCTTAAAGCCGTGCTTTTACCGCTACCGTTGGGACCGATCAAGCCAAAGACGGAGCCAGCGGGAATCTCCAATGAGATCGTCCAGAGCCAGTCTTTTCCCCGTATTCGTGCCGGATGTGTTGAGTCAGAATCGCCGCGGTGTCCATAGTCCCTCAATAGATCTGGTCAAATATTAAAAGCGCACTGATCGCCGGCAGGTATAGGATAGAAGCAAGGAAAAGCCCTCAGGCACGCTTGCGCGACCGGTCCCTCGAAAGTTGCCACACCTTCTGCAACATCACCCCACCGAAAAATAAAGCTCCAACGAAATAGAAAGTCCCGGCCATGCCCCGAAGCGTGGGCAAGATACTTATCACGAGTAAAGCGAGACAATAGAGTGCTGCCTGCTGAAAGGTAGAACTTCCTTCAGGGTCTTCCACGGGGAGCACCGCAAAATCCCCCGCGCGTAGTCGTCTTTATACATCCACGCAATAGCCAAAAAATGCGGGACCTGCCAAAGAAATAAGATGCCGAAAAGGATAAGCCCCGCCACGCGATCATGCCATACCCCGCTGTCCAGCCCATCAACGGAGGAATCGCTCCCGGAATAGCCCCAATCAGGGTGGCCAGGGAGGAAAGCGGTTTGGCGGGGGTGTAGACCGCCAAATAGAAAAAAAGAGTAAAGGCCGCCAAGACCGCGGTCACCGCATTTACAAATAGAAGTAGAATGAGCACACCGCCCAAGGAGGCGGCATAGCCGAAATACAATACGGATCTACGTTGCAGTCGCCCGGACGGGAGAGGGCGAAACTTGGTGCGCTCCATTGCCGCATCCCTCGCCACCTCGATCCACTGGTTCAAGGCGGCAGAACCGATCCCGACGAGGCTCGTACCAAGGGCGGTCGCAAAAAAACGAAACCAATCGAAACCTTCATTGAGAGAGCGTCGGGCCAGAACATAGCCAAGGCCCACCATGATAACAGCCATCGCCGACAAACGAGGCTTGGACAGTTCGTAGTACGCCGCTAACTTTTCCCGATCCCAATTCATGCAGGAACATTGGCGGTCCGAAGAACGCGCTTCCCTTCCGCGGGCACGTACAAACGGTTGCAAGCCAGCGCCAAACCAACGGAAGAGGCGAAACAACTGGCGCCCACGACCAGATGTAAACTGGTAATCCAAACGGGACGCGCCGCCCAGATCGAAACAGCGCCAAGTACCAGTTGGATTGCAATCAGAGAAACCAACAGGCCAACGATCCCGACAAGCGCCGAGGATTCGAAGTAGTCCATGTAAATGCGTGTTGCCAGCCAAAGGGTGGTGACCGTAACGACGACAGCTCCCACCCGGTGCAAAAAGTGAACGGTCACTCCCAACGTTTCGAAGGGTGGAACAATGCCCCCAAACGCGAGAGGAAAATCCGGAATGGCGAGGCCTGCACCCAAGTGGCGCATGGTCGCCCCCAAAGCCAGCTGAACGAAGAATAGAATAACGAGAAGGCGTGCATGGATGTGCAAAGAAAAAAGCTGATCCGAAACCCATTGTGGTTTGGCAGACGCCCACCAACGAGACGTCATGACACTGAGTGAAACGGTAAGGCAGAAAAAGATCTGCGCTAGGCAAGCGTGCGCTACTGATACTGCCGGGGGCAAGCGGTAGAGTACCGTGATCCCACCCAATACCGCCTGCAATACGACTGCGAACAAGGCCACACTGGCCGTGCAGCGAATATATTGAGGAATGGATCGCACGAGCCAACAGGAAATACAAAGTCCGAGCATCAAGATGCCGACCGTACCGGCAACCATTCGATGGCCATGCTCATAAAGCACGCCGCCCACCATCCGCGGAAAAACTGCCCAAAGGACAACGGCCAGTCCGGTACAGCCAAACTGGAGCCGGTACTGGTAACCAGCGCCCCTACAAGGAGCAGGAATAACGTCGACAGCGAGGTCACCACCGCGTACCAGTGGAGCCAGCGCGGACAGAAGTCGCTTAGCTTATTCAAAAAGTACCTTTGCGGCTTCGGGAGCTTTTTCTGTTCGGGGGGGGACCGTCTGCCGAGTCACGCGCGGACTTTTTTGAGTTTGTGTCGGCAAATTGAGGAGAAACACGATGAGTGCGACCGGCACTAAGGTCCACAGCAAGTGTGTTTCCAAAGGCCCAAGTACAAAGCGCGTGCTTTTTTGGCGACGCCTGGCTCCCCCTGCTAGAAGATAGCCATCGAACACCACGAAAAACAACGAGCGCCACCAAGGCGATGCCCACATAAGGCACGTCGGTAGCGCTCGTTAGATTAAAGATTCCCGTCAACCAATCCATCTAAAAACTAGTAGGAAAAGTCTACGGTCTTAGCGTCGCCAGCAGCGGCAACCTTAACCGTCGCGGTCTTGGTTTTCAGTTTCTCATGCCAAGCTTCGATGGTGTAGTCGCCCGAGGAACATCCTTCAGGGTGAACGAACCATCGTCACCAGTCACAGCGAAGTACGGGTTGTCGACCACGCCCACGTAGGCAGTCATCCAACCGTGCACATCGCACTTAAACTTGATCATGGTTTCGGGCTTGGAGAACGTCTTGGTCACTTTCTGACCCTTGGTCGCCATTCCCATGTTGAAACCAGCGTTCTTCTTCGCCATCGAATGGACGTTGTGAAGAGTGGAATCGCTGTTAATGATCTCAAACGGCTGGCCCACCTGCACGCCAATGACGTGGGGATGGTAAACACAACCCTTTTGATCAAACTCAACGGCCTTGGTAGGGGCACTGCCCTTTTTCGCACCCGACTTGATGTAAACAAAAACGTTCTTAAGCGTCTTGTTGGAATTCACCACTACGCGCTCGTCGGTAGCCGGATTTGCCTTATTAGCACTCGCGCAGTACGGGTCTGCATTCATGCGAATGGGCTTGTCCTTGGGGGCTGCCTTAGCATAGCTAATCTTGCCGGTAATCGTTGCCGCTTGGGTCGATGCCAGCATGAACTGCACTCCGACCACTACTGCAAGCCATGAAAGGTTTTTCATGTTTTGTTCTCCTTTATATGCAAAACCAATTTCGGTTAGGACTATAGGGGCGCCCTTTCAGGCTGGCAACCGTGATTTTCCTATTTAGACCGGCTCAGGGCGAGAACAAAATTTACCATTAATTTTATGTAGTTGCATAGGGTTCGGCGCGGGCGTTAACGCTTCGCAATGGGAAAGCGCCGGCCCGTACCAAACGCTTTGCGGCTGACCCGCAAAACGGGGGAAGCTGAGCCCGCTTGAACTCGCTGGCCGCGTAAAGTCGCGAAAATAAGGCCTCGGCATTCCTATCGCTTTGCCCCCCCGCACGCGCTTGCACGACACGCTGTTCCACCAACGCGTCCAACGTCTCGTAATCCGGTAGCGAGTCCGAGTCCGCCTGGTTTTCGCGCAGCTCGGCGCTGGGAGCGCGGTTAAGAATCCCCTCCGGAATTTGCATGCCGTGATCGTTGAGCGCGCGGGCGAGCGCGTACACCTGGTCCTTCGTGAGATCGCCAAGGACAGAGAGCGCGCCAGCGCTATCGCCGTACAAAGTAGCGTAGCCGGTGGAAATCTCACTTTTGTTGCTGGTGTTCAAAAGCAGTGCACCTTTTTCGTTCGCAAGTGCCATCAAAAGCGTCATGCGGATGCGCGGCTGGATATTTTCAAGGGCCACCTCTTCCAAGGGGTGCCCGAACCATTCCGGCCAAAGACCGCGGTACTTTTCAAAAAGAGGTTCAATGCTCAATTCTTTGAAAGAGACGCCAAGTTTTTCACAAAGCACGCGCGCATCACTCTTGCTGCCAGAAGAGGTAAACCGAGTAGGCAGCGACAACGCATAGACATGCTCTTTACCCAAGGCGCGAACCGCGAGCGCTACGACGACGGCGCTATCGATACCGCCGCTCACCCCCACGACGACGTTCGAAGCGCGACACTTGCGGACGTAATCACGGACTCCGAGTTCGAGCGCCCCCAAAAGCCACTCGGCATCCGATTTCGGGTACACAGGTCGGTCCTCACTTACCGTCGGTAAACTCGCTACTACCAGGGCTTCTTCGAAGGCAGGTCCTGCAGCCAGCACCTTCCCGTTTCCGACCAGAGCGCTGCAGCCGTCGAACAACAATTCATCATTGCCGCCTACTTGGTTGCAAAACGCCACAGGCGCTCGAAGTCTCTGCGAGACATGAAGTAAAAGTCGTTCACGCGCCTGGTGTTTGAGCAGATGAAAAGGCGACGCCGAAGGCACCACCAGCAAATCCAGGCCTGCCTTCTCTAGATCTGCCATCGGGTGCGTTCCATAAAGGCGGTTTAAGAAACCCGTCTCATTCCAAACGTCTTCGCAAATGGCCAACCCGATTTTTTTCTTTTTAATCTCTACGATCGTAGGGGAACTTCCCGGCTCAAAATAGCGGGGCTCATCAAACACATCGTAATAGGGGAGCAAGCGTTTTCTATAAGTGGCGATGCGCTTGCCCTCATGTACCACCGCTAGCGAATTGAAAAAAGGACGGCCACTCGGCTCGTTGTTAGGCTCCACGAATCCTAAAAAGACCGCGACCCGGCGGCAGGCTGTCTCTACTTTTTCTAAAGCGGCGAGCTGGCGAGAAACAAAACCTTCTTCGAACAAAAGATCTCGAGGTGGGTAGCCGGTAAGACTGAGTTCCGGAAAGATGAGCAGGTCTACTCCCTGTTTCTCGGCCATTTCCAAACGTTGGAGAATGGCAGCCAAATTGCCATCCAAATCACCAATGACAGGGTTACACTGGGCGAGTCCGATTTTCAGTTCCGGGGTCACTTCTCGGGGACATTACCACTCTGCAGCTGAAATGTCCTTTCGAACTCTTCTGCGGAAAGGCCACCCTCTTCCCAGACACTGCCGGAGAAGTTTTCAGCCTGTTCG
Organism: Bdellovibrionota bacterium; assembly: GCA_041391485.1. GTDB lineage: Bacteria > Bdellovibrionota > FAC87 > UBA2466 > JACKAF01 > JACKAF01. Next base: position 218,906 of record JAWKNY010000002.1, read on the forward strand.
ATCACCGCACCTTGAGCGTCCAGGATATCGGCTGCCCCGTGGTAGAGCGGGTAGTACCGAAGAAAATTGCCGGCTTCGCCTCCGCTCGTGGAAGCGAGCATTCGGGAGACTACCGGAACGGACTTCGGGTAGAGAACGGACAAGCCCAGCAAGACGGCTAAAGGTACGCCGGCAAAAACGGCTACCTGGGCGGCGCGGGCCGAAAGACTTTTCCGGGAACGAGCGCCCTCTGACGCTTCCATGATCCGCACGGCGACGTCGTTGCTGATGTCTCTTACAGGCAGCCCTTCCAACAACCTTAACGTAGAGACCAAGTCTTGGTACATCTCCCGGCAGTCCGGGTACTGTTCCAGACACTGCTTGACCTCGCTTTGGCGGGCCGCAGGAAGCAACTTTTCCACGTAGTCAGAAAGCAAGTTTTGGCAAAAAAACTTTGATATAGCCATTACGTTGTTGCCTCACTGGAGCGGGATACCAAACGTCCTCGCAGAAAGTTTGCAAAGTCGAGTCGTCCGCGATTGAGGCGGTGGCGGTAGACACCCCAACGCATTCCCAAAATCTGCATGGTTTGCTCATCGTCAAACTTCAAAATGTCTCGTAAAACAACGGGCGCTCGCAGATCGGCGTCCAAGCTAAGAATGCGCTGAAAGATTTGTTCACGCACGTGGGTATCTTCGGCATTCGCCCCGGCGAGTAAGTCGCGACCAAAGTCTTTGAGATCGCGCGTGTCGCGACCCACGTGAAGATTGTGCTCCTGAGCGGCGAGGTGGCGCTGGATAAAAGTCCAGGCGACTTGAAAGAGTCTTATCTTTAGTTCGGAGTCGCTGTATTCCGCCGCGTGGGATTCGAGGCGCCGGTACACCTTTCCGAATTCAGCGAAGATGTTGATCACGAGTGGGGCTACCAGTGCCGGATCGTAAAGCATGTACTCACAAAAGTTGTACACGCGGCGGTCCTGCTCCTTGACGACCTCACGCAACTCCGGCAATCGGCTTTCGGTTTTTTCCCCCATGGCTTTTTAGTCTAACCCAAAACGGGGTCGCCTTACAGGGACTTGCTTGCTTGAGGGGCCCGTCCGTCCATTTACCCTAAAGCAGAACGGATGTTTTCCGTATACGGAGCCTTCAATACCCCTCGCTCGCACACGATGCCCGTAATCAGTTGGTGGGGCGTCACGTCAAACGCCGGGTTATAGACCGGCCAGGGCTCAGGCGGCGCGTTGTCCCCTAAAATGGAAAGGATTTCCTTGGCGTCACGCTGCTCAATTGGGATTTCAGCGCCCGACGTCAGACTGAGATCGAATGTGGAGCTAGGGGCCACAACGTAAAAGGGAATCCCATGGTACTTCGCCGCCACCGCGAGCGCGTACGTCCCAATCTTGTTCGCGGCATCGCCGTTAGAGGCGATGCGATCCGCTCCCAGAAAAACGGCTTCGATTCTACCTGCCGCCATTAAGGACGCCGCCATATTGTCGCAGATGGCAGTAAAAGGGATTTCGTTCTTGTAGAGTTCCCAGGCCGTCAACCGCAGCCCCTGAAGGACGGGACGAGTCTCGCAGGTAAACACGTGGCTAACCCGGTCATTCAAATACGCGCCGTGAATAAGACCAAAGGCAGTACCAATTCCACCTGTCGCCAAATCACCCGTATTGCAGTAGGTGCCGACTGACATTTTCCGATCGAACAGCTCGAGTCCGTAACGTGCAATGTCCAGGTTAAACTGAATATCTTCTTGATGAAGCGCCAACGCCTCGTTGAGAAGAGCGACGGGATCCCTTTCGGTGACTCCGCCACGCTCAGCATCCGTTGCACCGCCCACGAAAGATTTACCGCCGTGGGACGGGCTTCACGAATCTCAGACAACGCGTTTGTGAAAGCTCTCTGGCTCTTTCTGGATCTTTTGCCGCTCTCGCCGCCAAGACCACCGCAAAGCCCCCGCCACGCCAATCGCCGGTGCCGCGCACGGCGAGACAGCGGATGGTGCGACCACTTCGCGGTAGTCACGACAATCGAGATAGGCTTCCCGTCCGGGAATCCGGGTTTGGTCCACAAGCGACACGTGTCACCGCGCCACTCGACGGCTTTTACTCGGGATTGGGGCTGTTTCATGCTGAAACAGTTACCCAATACCGGACGAGAACCCGCTGCGCGGCGCTTAGCCGAAATCAAGTTCTTCGTCGTAGTCGTCGGAACGCTCAAACAACATGGAGTCACCGCCGACTGAATAGCCGACCTTGATCTCGTGTCATACTCGAGGCGTTCAGCTTCGGGATCGTTTTGGGAAAATCTCTCCTCGTTAGACGCACCGCATTCGACATTCTTGGGACGTCGTCCTCGTCGCCCAGCGGGCTTCTTGGCTGCGTTATCCGACTTTCGCCCTCGTCCTCGCGTTCGCGTTTGCGACGTCGATGGTTTCCATCAGACGCTCCGAGATCCCCACCGCTTTCTTTTTCTTGTGCTCTCTTCGGCTTGTCCGCCCGCTTTCCGCAACTGCTCCAGCCGGATTTGTCCGAAGCTTTGCCGGAGACGAGCTGCCAGAGACGTTGGCTTTGTGGACTGCGGGTTTAGACGCAGCAATTGGTTTAGAAGTCTTCCTTGCGGAGACCTTTAGTTTGCGTTTCGCGGCCATATTCCCCCCTAATGACTCCGCTGCAATGCTAAAATATTCTCGTTTTTCCCTTAACTGCCGATATGAAAGAAAGACATTTACGCTAGGTATATTTAATGGATAAACTCTTTTACCGACATTTGCAATACAAATTGGGAGTCGTATCCCACTTGAAGCCAGTGGACACAAATTAGAAAAGGAGTCAGGGCATGGTAAAAGAAGAAGAAAAAGAAGACGCGTCGCCCCGGTGGCAAGAAAAGAAAACCACCAAGAAGGCGAGCAAAAAAGTAAAGAAGACGAAGAAAGCCAAAAAGAAAAAAACCTCTGCCAAGAAGAAAAAGGCGGATAAAGGCGAAGAAAAAGGGCGGCAAAAAACCCGCTAAGAAAAAAGCCAAGGCCAAGTGCAAAGCCACCAAGGCAAAACGACCGAAGCTCAACGTGGTTCGAGAAGTTCCGGTTGAAGTGGTTGGTTTCACCGAACCAATGGAAGTGGTAACGGCTGGAAGTCGGGAGTTTGAAGAGAGCCTCAGATTTCGAAAGCAACTGTTTGATTCAGATGATGACGACGATGACTTCTTGCAAAGAAAGCGGCAGCCTCGTACGAGGAAGACAACGACTAGTTCGCTTGAATGAATCGTAAGATTTCGTCTAGGAGCACGGCGGAAGCAGCCCACTGCTTCCGTTCGCGCTCTGGTCGATCGACTACCACCTCCGACGCTCTGCCACACGCGACTGGCTCACCACCGCTGGTGATAGTCCTGATTGGATCCGGAATCACTTCCACCATCAGGCCCCATAACCCGTAATGGCTGCCGCCACGTCGCAATTTCGCTGCAAAGACGAGCTTGTTGTGCCGTGGCGGAGCGAGCACGCCTTAGACACGGCTTGATCTGGTCTGTAGTTCCACTCCCAGCATCTTCGCCTTAGCTTCTACACGGTAAACTGCGTAACCACTCCTAAACGACACAGAGCTTCCGGGGATGGCGTAAGTCGGTGAGTCAGCTAAGCCCGCCAGTAGGACTCAACCAGCACGATAGCCGTTCATTGAACTAACGCCGACGACAGCCGGCTCAAATGTACGGTAGCGCTCCGAGTAAGTGTGTTTACCAATCGGCGTTGTTCTGACGTCCCCGCAGATCTTCTCCCCGAATTCCCGGCTATCGAATCCCCGACCGCTGGACTTTGTAATACAAAACCACTTCATTTTCCCCGGCGGGCTGGTTCGGCAGCCGATCCGAGCGTACGCGGGAAGCGTGGCTTCCACCGGGTGCATCAGTCCCTGCGCTACTGTGACTCCGCAATCCCCATGCAGTGCCAGGGGAATGGGACCCAGCAGGCGGGCCGCCTTCCGGACAATTGTACTTCCCGGGAGCACCGAGTGCTCTACCATCGGGCGCATTTCTGCGGGTACGCCCGGCAAAAGCAAAATCGGCACCCGCCCAGCTTTAGGGTAAATCCGGGGTGCGAGCCCCACCTCATTCACAAACGGTTCTGCCGCCCGCGGGTAGCGGACCTGGCGAAGCGCATCCGCATTTACGGTGCGCCCTCGTTCCGGAATAGATTTTTTCAAGGCGCGCACGCGCCGGTGCAAATTCGGCCGCGTCCGAGCGATGGCCCGGCACGCACAATCATCAGTCAGATCGTCGGTGGTAGGTCCCAGTCCGCCAAACACCACCACGACGTCCGCACGTTCTTTGAAAGACGTTGAAGATAAGTAAGGATGACCTCTGTATTGTCCGGAATAACGGTAGTCGCGCTGAGCACGTCCATTGGCGAATAGTTGCCCGGCTACGTACCGTTGAGAGTTTGTGTCAGCGATTTTAACAGTAAGGAGTTCATCTCCGATGGCGAGAGTTTCGATACGCAAAGCCATCAAGCGTTCTCGCGAGGACGGCGGCGTACAATTACATCTACGCTCCAGCCGTTTTCGTTCTGCTTCACGTTCAATTTTTCTTCTTCTTTGCGTCGCAGTTAAGCTTCGGCGCGAAGTTCACTCATTTTGGAGAGCCATCAAGATCTTCCACGTCGGTGACTCGGAACTTCACCATCTCGGCAACGCACTTCGCGTCTGCCTTCAACTTACGCCCTTTGCGATTTTTCAAAACCAAGATTTCGTTCCCGTGCACAGTCTCGCAAAGTTCGCAACCATGCTCTTCATCGGACCAGCGGCCGCTCACGCACACAACGGTGCCCTGACTTCCCTGGAACGCTTCCATCTTCAGCGCCATTTTTCTACGCAGCCGCTCTTTTTCTAACGCGTCCATTGCCATCAAACATCCCTCCACTGGGTCCGCCCACACCTTTTGTGGGCCTCCCCGTGGCTTGAGAATGAGGCAGGCTACCAAAGCCACACCATGGAAGCAATACGTACTCAAAGCCTGACCGCCGCCCTTTTGCTGCTCCTACTCTCGCAGCCGGCGCGGTTGTTCGCCGCAAGCGGTACCTGGCCGAAGGCCAGCGAGGGCATTCCCAAAACTTGGTCACCCGGCTTTTGGGTCACCAAGTACGCGGTATTTGGGCGCAAAGGGAACGTACGTTTCGTCTGGAGCGAAAAAGACCAAAACGTCTATTGTGCTTCGGACACCCCGCTCACCGCGTGGGTGACTCACCGGCTGTCCCCACAGGAAACGCTCTCCGAGAAAGCGGCGGAAACGGCTGGCTCAGACGCTGAACGACTCCCCTAACGCACGCTGCGTGTCCGCCTGGGAGCTGAACATCGAACCCCTCAAAGAGGTACCGGGATGGTACGTGCGCTTTCTGAAAGCGTTTAAGAGACAGAGTCGTTTACCCGTGCGCTTGGCCGTGCCGCCGGTCTCCTCGCATCCAATGCCGGGCTACCATTGGTCCGAGGCAGAAATGGCGCGCATCGTTGAGGTCGTCGCGCGACACTGGTTGCACGACATGGGGCTCAACTGGGAGTGGATACCAAAACCGCCCTCGAGACTTTCGCTTTCGTTTCCGCATGCTGCTGAAGTATTCCGAAAAAGGCGCTCGGCTTGCCGGCGTATCACGACAAAACAGCGCTACACCCGCTAGACGTCGAAAATGCGGCTCGTGTATCGGAGTGGATTCGCACACTGCGCACTCCGGATCTGCGGCATCTCTTTTGCGACAAGCGGGTTGATTTCGCCTATTATGCGGCTTGGACGATGAAAACTGACGAGACGCAGGCCGCAAAGGCCTGGACGCTTGGAGGAAAGATGCGTGCTTATAAATGGATAGTGCTTCTACTGACGGCGTCTCTCTCCTCCTTCGCAACCGATGTCCTAAAAGACAATGTGGAGTACACGACCTCCATTGCCGGGTCCTACGACTCCCGCAGCGGGGTGATTGCATCAACCCCCATGCTGCAATAGTTCCAAGCCGATTCAACGGAGATTGTCTCCTGTTGCATTCCACTGCTGAATGCCAAAATAATGACCAGGGTCGTTTACGCCCTAGGCTGGCTCGCCTGGGATTGAACACCTGGATACGAAGTCCCGGGGATTTTAACCGCTACAGTTTCGCTTTGGGAATGCCGTTTACCCCTATTACGGGATTCGGTATGCGTTCACCCGTTCGACACGGGCTCGCTCAGCCACTACGATTCGCTCACGATGGGATTGCAACTGCGAGCTCACCCTAAATTCAGTCTCGCCCTCCTGGCAGAGGGATCGAACCAACCGGACCCACAATGGGTCGCTGGTCCCTACGCGGTACACCAGTTTTACTGGCTGCTTTAACCTGATCGATCCGCTGCGTTTGACGGTAGATATCACTTATTCCAACTTCTTGAAGTCAGTTGGCTACGAAGCCAATGCCGAGGTCGAACTTGCGCGCGGAGTTCGCGTGCGCGCCGGCTACCACCACGAACGCAAGTGGCAAGTAGGCTTGCAGGTGAACTTTGGTTTCACCAGCTACTTTTCGGCATTCGGAACCGCAACCCCGGCGCGCTCCGTTTTGATCGGTGCGAAGTTTTCTATGAAGCCCTACTCCTCACTCATTAGTTTCCATTCGCCTGGAAAATGACGGTGAACGGCGCCGTAGGAGAAGAACCCATCAATGGTGGGCTTCTTGGCGTGGACCGCCCTAGTTTGCTTGGACTCATCAAACGCCTAGACGAAGCCAGCAAAGAACCGGGCATAGAAGTGGTGCTTATCGATCTAAAGTCCTTCCCGCTCGGTCTGGCGGCGGCTCAAGATCTTGCCGATGCCGTACTCCGTGCTCGAAAAGCGGGCAAGGAAGTCGAGGTTTTTCTCGGCAACGCCGGTCTCAAAGAATACCTCGTCGCTGCCGCTGCGGATCGCATCTATATAGAGGAGGGATCCGAGCTTCGTCTCGCCGGACTCCGCGAAGCCCGGTACTACCTGCGCGGCACACTCGACAAAATCGGCATAGAAGGCGAGCTCTTTGCCAAAGGGAAGTACAAGTCCGCTCCGGAAACCTTCACCCGCAAGGGACCGTCGGAAGCTTCCAAAGAGGCGTCACTACAGCGTCTGCGATCGCTTCAAAAAACCCTGTTCGCCTACCTAAGCAAACATCGAAAAATTTCACAAAAAAAATGGGACCAAGTCATAGAGCACGCGCTCTTCTCCCCGGAAGAAGCAAAAGACTGGCAGTTGGTGGATGCGATCGACGCTTTTCCGGATCGCAAAGAACAGGTGAGCGCCATCTTCACGGAAGACGTTCAAACGATGAAAGACTCCATCGCTCTGCGCCCACGCGTTGCCGTCATTGTTGCAAGTGGGGATATTTTGCAGGGACGTAGCGCTCTACTGAGTTTTGCGGGAAGCCCTCAAATCACTTACAAAAAGATGGAAACCTTTTTCGAAAGTGCGCTCGCCGATCCGTTGACGCACGCGATCGTGTTGCGGGTTTCAAGCCCGGGTGGAGAAATTCTCCCTAGCCGCCAAATAGCGTCTCTCATCGAACGCGCCAAAAAGAAAAAACCAGTCATTGTGTCTATGGGTGATTACGCGGCCAGTGGAGGTTACATGATTTCCGCCCCCGCGAGCGAGATCTACGCATCCCCTACAACGCTCACCGGATCCATCGGTGTCTTTCTCGGTAAGGTGAATCTTTCCAAACTCTATCAAAAGATCGATCTTCGAAAGGAAATCCTCAGCGATGCGCCTTATGCCGATCTTTATTCCGAAGATCGCGGCTTAACCTCCGGAGGGCGAAAGATCCTCAGCCGGCGGCTCGATCAGTACTACGACAACTTCGTAGAATATGTAGCCAAACAACGCCAACTAGCGCTTTCCAAAGCCAACGAAGAGGCCCAGGGAAGAGTTTGGACCGGAGAAGAAGCTCAAGCCAAGAAGCTCGTCGACAAAACAGGAAGTTACTTGGATGCAGTCGAGGCCGCAGCACAGCGTGCTGGCTTAGCCCCCGGTGGCTTCGACTACTACGTTCTGGCCAATGCTCCTTCCCTGTTCTCTCCTTTTGGGGACGGGGGATGGCTAAAAGCGGAGGCAAAAACACCTTGGCCTGTCGCTTCGATTGCGGAACAAATTCATTGGGCGACCTTACTAGCGGAGCGACCGTTTCTTTATCTTTCTCCAACGGGACTCATGGAAAACTAAGGCTACCACCGAGCGCGGTAGCCGCGCGCGTCTACATGAACAAAGGGCCCATGGACCCGATTGGCTTTGTAGGCGGACAATCCCCCGCTTGGAACAGTCTGGGTGTCGGACTTCTCCAGCGCCTCCACCAGATTAAAAAGCTCAGCGGCATCTGAGAAGTCGTGTTTCTTGTCGTGATTCAGATCATCCATGATTCCGTCCTTGGGGTTTTCATCGACAAAGATATCTGCGGCATTTCCATACTGGTGCTGACTGAGTTTCACATTGCCGATCTGCTTGTTGTAGAACGGGGTGCGGTACCCACTCATGATGGTGAACTTCGTCCAAGAAAAACCGCGTTGCTGTGCAAACTCAAGCAGCCGCTCGAGCTTTTTCAGTAGATCCGCTTTTAAGGCCACAAACTTTGGAAAGCTGGCCTTTTGCTTGCACAGAAACTCACCCAAGACGTAACTTTTGGACACCTTCCAGTCTAGATTCTCCTTTGTCACTTCGATAAAACCGTCGGGAGGCGGTTGTCGTCGGGGACCAAATTTCGGGTAGGTCCCAATCCGGTACCCGTTCAGCTTCCCCTTCACGACTTTGCTAGCCGGTAGCTGTACAAAAACATTGATCCGGTGCTCTTTTTTCTGCGGATCGTGGTATGCAAACTTGTAGCTTCCGGGAGTTGAGGGAAAGTCGATTTTCTGTGGCAACGCCGTCAAATCCACGTAACCCAAGGGACCGGATAGCTTTCCAACACCCCTTGCTTTGAGTTCGCTCTGGGGCATTAAAAAAAGGGCCGTTGGAATTTTATTCGCCCCTCCAAGTTCCAGAGACTCTCCCCATGTAATCACGGAGGAAAAAAGGGCTCCTAGAACCAGTGATCTAGGAATCATTTCCATTCCAGGCTCCTAACTCCTTCATCGTGCTCACTATCTTTTCGTCCCAGCCGTAAACATCCTTTGCGTTGGCAATCTTATTATCCTCAGTCAACCAAACCGTTCTATACATCAAGTAGATGGGAATAGGTTGCCGCAGCTTTATGAGCGTCCGCTTCTGATCTTTTAGAACCGAATCGATGCGTTCCTGGGACCAAGACTCTTCCGTACCGGCGACCTCTAAGACAAAGTTGACGAGATCTCTTGGCTTCTCCAACCGGATGCAACCGTGGCTGAACATTCTTTCTTTGGTTTCGAACAGAGATCTGGCTGGCGAGTCGTGCAGGTAAACCGCTTGGCTATTGGGAAAAAGAATCTCATATTTGCCCAGAGGGTTGCTCTCACCTGGTTTCTGTTCGATTCGAAAGGGAAACTTCTCCTCCGAGTATTCACTCCAGTCTATCTTGGCAATCTCCTCTTCCGTTAACGGCAGGTCCTTTTTTTCGGCGGAATAGATCTCATAGTTCTTCTCTTTAAGAAAATCGGTGCCGGACTGAAGCTTTGGCAGGATTTCCTTTGAGGCAATGGAGTAGGGTATCACCCAGCGCGGGTTCAAAATCACTGTAGTGACCTCGTCGGCCAGCATCGGACTCGCTGCCCCTTCTTTACCGACAATTATCTTCTGCGCTAGAGCGACCTTTCCCTCCCGCACGCCAAAGGCTTGAAAGCGCGCGATATCGACGAGCACATGGGTTGTATCCGACTTCGCCGGGCCCATCCAACGGTTGCGCTCCATGTTCGCGGCAATCGCTTCGGCTTCTGCCGGGTTCTGCACTCGGGACTTTAAGTACTTTTCCTGCAGCCGCGTATAGTCGTAAAACCCGTCCACCTTGAACAAAGGTAGCGGGTCACGATCCGAGAAGGCGTTTCGCACTTCCTCTTTCGGAATCAGCTCCGCGCGATCCGCGATGGGAATCCCCTCAATCTCTTTCACGCGGCGTAAAACTCCTCCATGGAGATCGGCGATGAATCTCGTAATGGAATCACTTACCAAAAGGTCGGCGTCCACCTGCGCTGCGATGCTGTCGGCCCCCGAGCAAACCGTTTGAGATTTTTTTAAGTGGTACAGCTCGGGATTCAAGCCGTGCCGGGGAGCGGCTGTTTCAATTTCTTTGAGTGCCTGGTTCGCCGTATCGATTAGCGCTTTGCCTTCGCACCAGATAGGGCAATCGGAGTTCGCCGCATAGGCCTCTGCCACCATCGCTCGCCAAGCAGCCGGCTCGCCTTTGAGGGACTGCAAATGCTTTTGGACTTGCACCCGCAGGGCTTTATCGCAGCGTCTACCGATACAACCCGAAATCAGAAGGACACTCACAAGGGTAAAGAATATTCCCACCCCGAAAACTCGAAACGAACGGCCACCATCACGTCGCATACCTCACTCCTTAATATATTCAACCAGAGTGACTGCAATCGTTGTGCCGTCTCTAAAAGTCCCTTTTCTTAAACTTTGCGATGATTTAGTGCGGGATTTGGGAACAATCTGTAACCATTTGGCGACGGCCCTCGTAAATTCCAGTCATCCGGGTACTAGGCGAAGACAAAAATTCGCAAAAGCGCGAGCCTGAACTCGCGCCCATTTGACATCTCTTGTCCACTCATGTCATGCGTAGAAAGGTGGCAGGTCGTATTGCATGGCGACTGCCGATGGGTTTTGGGGGGAATATGAGAAGCACTGCCTTAGTTTTATTTGCAAGCCTTTTTGCGTTGATAAGTTGTTCGAAGAACAACCCGTCGTCCACACCCGAGCTAGTGGACGCGACACGGGTGGAATCCATTCTAATGGCAAATTCCGTTGAGGACTCAGTCCGGTGTGAATCGGAACTTCTGAGCTCTGGAGCCAAAGTTCTGTACCGCAATAGCAACGGCGTGCTGATGACCGATCAAAAACCCGAAGCCTTGCGCTTACGGGCCTGTGAAGCCAGTGTTACGCACAACCGCCGCGAAGCCCTCCCTCCCACCGATGCTTCGCGCACCAAGGAAAACCTTTCGACGCTCCTCAAACTCATTCCCGCAGAAGAAATGGGTGCACGCAGTTTTATCGAGGCCAACCCCGACTTCGATGGTCGGGGTATTACTATTGCGGTGTTGGATACCGGAATTGAGCTAGACCACCCACTGCTCACCAAAACCACCGAAGGGAAGATCAAGATCACCGACTTCCAGGATTTTTCCGGGCAGGGACGCCTTGAACTTAGTCCGGTAGAAGTCGACGCCAACTTCATCTTTAAGTCCGAAAGCGGCGTCGAATACTACGTGAAAGACGTCGAGGGAACTGACTATCGTTTCGGTGCTTACGCCGCGACCAACATCGATATCCCCACGGAGACCTTCAAAGACATGGGGGTTATCACCTACAAAAAGGGAGACAAGCTCTTTGGCCGGATCGACACCAACCACAACCGTGTTTTCGGAGATGAGGTGGAACTCAGCAACTACGCGGAAGCCCACCAGTTTGTGAAACTCGGAGAAGGCAAAACACTTTCGGCCGCGTTTAACATTTTGGACCAAGGCGCCGTCGCCACACTCTGCTTCGACGACGGATCCCACGGTACACACGTCGCCGGGATTGCCGCCGGCTATTCCGAAGACGGGCTTGCAGGCGTGGCTCCCGGCGCACAGGTCATTGTGGGAAAAATCGGCGACAACCGTTTATCCGGTGGCTCCACGACCACGGCGTCCAAGATGCTCGCCATCGACTTTGCCGTGGAAAAAGGCGCGAATGTCATCAACATCAGCTACGGTATCAGAGCGGGATCCGATCTTGGGAGAAGCGCCATCGACAAGTATGTCGACAAAGTAGCTCTCGAAAAGAATGTTCTCTTTTCTATCAGCGCGGGCAACGAAGGCCCTGGGGTACAGACAATTGGGACCCCGGCCGGCGCGGATCGCGCTATCACACCCGGAGCGTACATCTCCAAACAAACGGCTCACGACAACTACGGTTACGTGGGCGTCGAGCGCGACAACATGTGGTACTTCTCTTCCGTGGGACCGCGAGCCGACGGCGGTTGGAAGCCGTCTATCTCGGCTCCCGGCAGCGCCGTTTCCAGTCTCCCGATTTGGGCGGGCGGACACGAGAACTACCGGGGGACCTCCATGGCCGCGCCTGAGGTCACCGGCGCCCTCGCTGTTCTTCTGAGCGCCGCCAAGGGCAAAGGGCTGCCGACCGATCGCGTGTCGGTTACGCAAGCCGTTTACAACGGAGCCAAGCCCATTGCGAATCTGAAATGGATTGAGCAAGGCCACGGACTGATGAACATCCCCGCAGCGCTTGAGAAGCTCGCTCAAACGGATGCCTCTCTTCCGATGGAGTATGATTTAAGCGTCAACAGCACGGTGGCACCAGATGGCAAAGGCAAAGGGATCTTCGTGCGATCGCGGCAAACACCGAGCAACGCGTTTACCGTTACCGTGACGCCCGTGTTCCCTGCAGGGACTTCCGCGGAAACCAAGACACTTTTCTTGCGGACCTTTAAACTGGAATCCTCTGCTGGCTGGGTCCAGCTTCCTGAGAATTTCTGGGTCCACTCCAGAGCCCCACGAAGCTTCCAGGTTAAACTAGACTTGGAAGGCCAGAGCGGTCTGCTCTCGGAAAAAATATCGGCGATCGATGATAAGACCGGACTCGTCGCTTTTGAAATTCCCGTTACGGTGGTCCGCCCTTACGTACTCGGCGACGACAATGCCTACACTTACAAGCTCAATCAGCGAGTCGCAGTCGGCGAGACGTTGAGGACTTTCGTAGATTTGCCGGCGGGTACCACAGCGGCCCAGATTGAACTGCGCACCAGCGGACCCAAAGTATGGGGGCAGCTCCTGGATCAAGACGGCCGTCTCGTGAAGGACTTTTCCGATCCCGATCGGGACGCCCCGCAAGCGCCGATACATACCCACACCAATATCGCCAAAGCGGGGGTATACGAGGTGGATATCAGCGCTCCGGCCAATAACGAGAAGCCAGCCGACATCGAGCTTGTCGTTAAAGCGTACAGCTTGGCAGTCCGGGTGGAAGCACCCAGCGAAACCGGTGTTATTGACGCCGTCGTGCAGAACAACTTCGGCCCGCTCAAAGCTTCTGCCTCAGCGGAACTTAGAGAAGTGCGCACGGAAAAGACGCTGCGCGTAGAGGGGGATGTCTTGAACTTCAAAACCTCGTGGGGCGACGAAGACGCCGCGAAGTACGCTTCGCTCGATCTCCAATTCCAGACCGCGAAGAAGTTCTATGATCTCATGACGGACTACCCTTACATGGTATTCTGTGAAGACGGCACATTGCTCACTTCCGGTGGCTTGGAGCTGGATAGTACCGTCAATCTCGCGGGCAGTTCGTGCCGCGGTGAGCGCCGGTTCCAACTTCAAGGAGCTTTTGCGAAAGAGGCTCCGGAAGCCTGGTTTGTGAGGCTCGTGGAACACCGCATCCTAAAGAACCCGGTGGTTCTTGGCTCCCTCGGACGTCGCCTTCTAGAAACGGGGCAAAGCGTTCCCTTCACCATCGATCTCAATGAAGCACAAAGCGTGCGTCAGGGTCAGGCCTGCGCCCATTTGGTGCTCCTGGATGGCGAAGGCAGGGAGATCCAGGCCACTCCGGTCTGCGAATAGCTCAACGATGTGGACGTGAAGCACCGCGCATAATCCGCGGCGCTCAATCTGCCGATCAGAATCTAGACTCTCTACGGGAGTCTGGAACGGTGCTTCATGTTCTCGGATCGTCTAAATAAAAAACACATTTTTGTACTGCAACCCCAGGACGAAATTCGTCACCCCTACGAGCACGCGTTGTGGCCCCTTTGCGAAAAGGTGGTGTGGTTCTCTCGCTACATGAGCCTGATGAACTACGAGAAAGAGGAGCCCGGCGTCCTTATTGTCGATCTCGATTGCCTCAGCTCGCCCCTGGAAGTACAGCTTCAACAAATCCGACGGCAGTTTCCCGGAACCGACCTCATCGCGCTTTCCAGTTCGGATTCTGCTCAGGTAGCCCTGCAATGTATTCGCAGTGGGTTTGCCGATTTCCTGCTCAAACCTACGAGCCCCGAAGAACTTGCCTGGAGCGTGCGCAAATGCCAGCAGCACCAGGAAATGATCCAACGCCTCGCGCCCGATGATTCCAAAACCGGTTTAGTACGAGCCGTAACCCAGATTTCCAGCTGCACCACCCCAACGCTGGTCCAGCTCTACACACTGGAGTACATGCAGTCGGTCATGCACTGTGATGGGGCCGCCTGGCTGGAAGCGGAGGGGGATAGTTTTGCCGATACCGAAGTTCTGTGCTCCGTCCCGAAGAACACACCGACTTCTCTGGTTCTCGCACAAGTTCCCAACCAGACCTTCCCGGAAAGATTGGACGAGCCCCTGGTTCACCCAACAAAGGGCAACAAGTGCAATGTGCTGCTGCCTTGCCAGAACTACCCAAAGAGCTCCATCTTGCTCTGGGGTGTCGATAAATCCGAAATCAGTCACCTGTCGATGGCCAAGCTCATCCAAGAACACGGCGACCTCTGCCTGCTCAACTTGCAAAAGTTCGAGGAGGCTCAAGCAGCAGACCTTTGTGGACGACCTGACCGGGCTCTACAACTCCCGCTTTCTGAAGTTTGCGATTACAAACGCCATCATGAAATGCCGCGATCCCAACCAGAGTTTTTCGATTCTCTTTATCGATGTGGATCATTTCAAGCAGGTGAACGACAAGTACGGGCACGTAATCGGATCTGAGTTCCTAGTAGCCATCGGAAAGACCATTAAAAATGCCGTGCGGGGTATCGATCCCGCTTTCCGCTATGGTGGAGATGAATTTGTCGTGATTCTGCACAACTCGGATACCGAGGGCGCCCGTGTTATCGCCGAGCGCATTCGTAAGAATATCGAGAGGCGGGTGTTTATCATCCAAGACCAGAAGCTCAGCACGACCGTCAGCATCGGGATTGCGACCTATCCCATCCACGCGGCCGAGCGCGAGACGCTACTCCAGCTCGCGGACGAGGCCATGTACAGCGCGAAAAATCCACTCGGAATGCCGTCCATTTAGCCTTGGGCCTGGAACGACCGGCCAAGACGGGCACCTAGACCTTCTCCCCTTCCAAGCTTGCGTTTTTAGCCACGATTGCTTAAGTTGGTCGGCTCAGTCCCACCCGCTGGTAAGCAAGGACTGCTATTACTTGAAATGGGCCCGTAGCTCAGCTGGGAGAGCGCTTGAATGGCATTCAAGAGGTCGTCGGTTCGATCCCGATCGGGTCCACCATTCTTAAATTCACTTAGCTCGCACGACGGATTTGGTTCTGATTGGAATTGTTGGTATTCTGATTATTGAAGCCGCCTTGACTACCGCTCTGGCCAGACTTCGAGTTCGTATTGTAGTTCGTAAACAACCAGGTCAAGAACACCGCACCACCAAACGCTGAGAAAAACGTCAGCGCCGTCGGGTGCCCGCTAAAGCTAAACGCCCAAGGGATGGCCGCCAAAACCGGGCCCACCGCAAGTTCGATGTAACCGTGCGTTTTAAAGGGAATGGTTTTGATGGCGCCGAACGGGAAATCGGTGAGCAGCGTTAAAGTCAGGTGAATACCGGCTAGCGCATAACACAGGTTGGCGATGATACCGCCAAATCCGAGCGTGCTGGGCGCAGCAGCAAAGGCCGCGACGACAAGGTAATCAATCACACCGTGAAGGCTAGCATTTATAAACTTTTTCATGGGTATTACCCCTTTGTTCGCTTAGATTATCGCCAAAACTTAGGTACCAAAGATGGAGCAACCGTGGAGACATTGTGAAGACTGTTAAAATCGCGACATCGCTAAGAAAGCCTCGCTCAACCATGCCTTAACCTAAGGCCTTGTTCTTCCGACAATATTGACAAAAGCCATGGAAATCATGACCCCAAAGCCCAACGAACCCACCGCCTCAAACTCCAGACTTGAGGTCCCCAACGCCACGCCGCTTCCCACCCGACGCATGTTGTGGGCCACTAAACGCGCTGCCCTGGAAGCTCTCTCGGCGAAGTCTCAGCCGGCAGGTGCGAGTTTTCGCCGACGGTGGGAGTTGTTCGAGCAGCTCACCATTCTGGCTGGTTTTTTTCTTCGCATTTTCGGCTTATTCGGGCGCGGTAAACGCAACGCTCAAAACGTGAAACTGAAGGAGATCACCCTGGAGTTCGCCGATCTTCCGCTGGCGTTTGATGGCTACCGCGTTCTGCACCTCACCGACTTGCACTTGGACTTTACTCCCGGCATCGAGCACCCCATAGCCGCGGCCATTAACCAAATAAAAGGACCGGTGGATCTCGCCATTTTTACGGGCGATTTTCGCGAGAAGATCTACAACGGGTACCGGCAGATTCTAGGGCCTCTTAGAACCATCCTAAACGAAATCAAAACCGTGGACGGGTGCTTCGCTACCTTGGGAAACCACGATACCGTCAACATGGTGAACGACTTTCAGAATTTAGGAATTCGCGTTCTCGCAAATGAAACCGTTGAAGTGGAACGCCAGAAAGAAAAAATCGCCTTCACCGGAGTCGATGACGTCCACTACTATTATACGGAGTACGCGCTTGAGGCTCTGGAGACTTCTCCACCACTCTTCAAAATGGCCTTTGTGCACTCGGCAGAAATGTATGCGATGGCGGAAGCCAATCAATACCGTCTCTATTTGGCTGGTCACACACACGGCGGGCAAATCTGCCTGCCGGGTGGGTACCCTGTTTTCACGCACCACACAGCCGGCCGATCCCGCGCCCGTGGCTTATGGAAACACAAATCGATGATCGGCTACACGAGCTGTGGAGCCGGAACCATCGCCCTACCCGTTCGGTATTTCAGTGAATCTGAGGTAACCGTCTTCACGCTTAAGACGAAGCGTTCCTAACCGTCTCGACGTTCAAAAACGTAGAGCGCCCTGGGTTGACGGCTTTCGTTATAAAGAAAGGTCGGAGAACCCTGGTTTTCCACAAACCCGGATTGGGCCCCAAAACCCGCGTTTTCAACCATCTCCATGAAGGTGGTTCGTCCGGGAATGTAGACATTGAGCGGTGGAGGCGGCGATTGCGTGCGAAGCACTCGCACGAGTTCATCAGAGAGTCCCAGCTGTTCGAGATCGATGGTAACAGTTCGATAACCCAGTGGCTCCGCAGCGCGCATCGGGTCCGACAAAAAATCAATCACGAGTCCCCCAGGACTACGCAACAGATCGTGGGCTCGTTTCAACAAACCTTTCTGTTCCTGTGGGTTGAACTCATAAAATGCGGACCACATCGCAAACACAAAGTGCAAATGCGGGAATTCCCCGCCGTTCATTTCCCTCAGAATGTCTTCAAAATCGTTGTGGAGGACGCTCACTTTTTTGATGCGGACGCGATCCGCCGGCCACTCTCTTTTCTCCGCCATCGCTCGAAGGTTTATTACCGCTTCTTTGGAATGATCGATGGCAAAGATCCGTCCGGCAGGGGAATTCGCGAGCAGCCACTCCACCTCCCGCGGGTGGGCACCGATGATCAAAACATTGCGGGTGACTTCGTCCTCAGGGGAGCGCACCAGCAACTCGTCCGGAAGCAAGCGTGTGTGGGGCCGGGGGTTAAACTTGAAAAAGTCTTTGAGGAACTCAAGGTCCTGGCAGGCATTCAGTCCGCAAAAATCACGCTGCTCCGTAAGCACGTGCGGCGCGTACCTGAAAAGCCAGTTATAAAACCTTTTGTTCTCTTTATTCTTCCAGCCCGCTTCGCCTAGGGTAACGCGGATGCAACTGAGGCTGGTGCGAATCTCTCGTTGTTCCCCTTCGGCGGTACGAACGATGGCAGGCGGATTTAGCCGTCCGGCCTGGACGAAGCGATCGGCATTGTCGCCTTCGTCGCTCGGCTGTCCGGCCGAAGCGATCCCACAGCTCACTAGGGACATTAGAATTAGAATGTAGCTTCGAAATTTCACGTGGCGCTACTCCGTAAGCGCCCCCGCACCCACCAGACGCGCCCGACTTTACACAAGTCGGGCGCTGAAGATCAACGGCCACAAGGAGGCCAATCGAATCATTTTAAATATTAATTAGTTAGTTGAATCCGTTTTCGGGCCTTGAGCAGTCCGCTGGGATCCTTGCGGACTTCCGGGGTGTGGAATTCAACTTCCACTTCCCACTTGTCCTGGGCCTGGATAGCCGGTATTTGACCGACCAACTGCCCTTCAAAGGAACCCACTAGCTGGCCATCCCGGTACCAACGGACATCCAAGCGCTCTTCCGGGCTCAGGACCTCGTTGCGGAACTGACCCAACGGAGGGACACGCAGGTGCACTTCGTAGTTGGAACCCACCGGTGTCACGTCCACTCCGTCAATCAGAGAAACGTTGCGGAAAAACTGAAGCCAGTTATTCTCCTGACAGATTGGGCAGAAGCGAACGGATTTCATGTTTCGCATCAAACAAGTTTCATGCGTGGAACGGTAAGCCGCCACCGATCCCCATTCGCTGAATAGGGGGTACGCACCGACGTGTTCCGGATCAAAGTGGTAGTCCTCACCGTATTCATACACGGTAAGATCCGACAGCCAGTTGTTCCCATCGTGAACCTTCTCCGACACCGTAATCTTGTGTGAGCCGGAAGTGAGTCCACCATCATGGAAATATTCCACAAACTCTCTATCGCTATGGCCAGGACTCGGAGACGGTAACGCCTCACCATCCAAACGAAAATCCAAGGTGTCGTCTGTTTCAATTCCGGAAGCACTGTATTGCACTTCGAAGAAACGGTACGCGCCGTTACTTCGGAAGCTTGCGGTGTACGGGCCCTCGGAGAGATGGTGCCAAGGCCATTCAATGTGCCGTGCGATCGCGGGTTCTGCCGACACATTGCCATCCGTCCAGTGCTTCCACTTTACGCTACTTACTGACGAAGAGGTATTCGCTCCAAAGTAACCGCCGCCATCATACTCTTCGCCCACTTTTCCAAAGTTATGACCCAGCTCGTGGCGCAATACTTTAGTTCCGCTGGTAGGAGAGCTGGTCGTGATCGCGAACTCTCCACCCAAACCCCCATAGTACGGATCATTTGCCATCAGAATGGGGTAATCACAGTCAGGGGCCTGTGCACAAGAACGACGCGCAGCCGACGTATTTGTCGCAAAGATAGCGCGCAAGGTATTGCCCTGTCGGTAAAGACCGTAGGCCGTATCTTTGGGGGTGCTGCCCACACCAATTCCAGAAACGTTAGACGGCTTGAATACCGCGTGCACATTGAAAATCGGCAAGTAACTTCGGAAGGTCTCCCCTTTGAACATATCGTCAGTCAGACGACGAGCGTCTTCAAAAAACTTGTCCCGCTCGGCCTGTGTGTAACCGTCTCCCATAAAAACAAGATCGATTCTGTTTTCAGAGGGCCCGCTATGGACCAACGTAACGACTTCTTCATCGGCTTCTACAAAATCCATGGGATCAAAAGCTTTGGGCGCAACGTTGCGATTGACCAGCTCTTGTTGCAACACGTCCGCATCGGCCGCAATCAGCTCAACAACTTTATTAGAATCGATAGCCGAGTGTTCCTGGATGGATTGTGGGTAGCTTGTTTCCACCCACCCTTCTTGAGGAGCTTTAGCGGCCACCCATCCCTGACTCAATACAATTCGACCGTTTTCGTTCTCCAAGTATTTCACCTTGTAAGAACGGGCGAACACCTCTGCCGAAAACAAACTTGTCCCCAGCACTAAAACCAAAGCCAAATGGCGTACCATGGAAGCTCTCCTCAGAGACCCCTTAGGGCCCACAATGTTTTAATGAAACGATTAAAGACGTTTATTCTTCTTTGTTTACAAGGGAACCCGCCCTGTCGTAACGGTACAGTGCAATACAGAAAGGGAGTCCATGCGTAATCTCACCGTCCTTTTATTGCTGATTTTTCCTTTTGGCGCGTTACTCTCTGCGCAAAAGGCGGGAATAAGCTTTCCCGACTCGGTCACCGTGGAGGGCAAGAAGTTGGCGCTCAACGGGATCGGCGTACGTGAAGCCACGATTTTTAAAGTCGACGTCTATGTAGCAGCGCTTTATGTCGGGCAAAAATCCAAAGAAGGCCAGGCTCTGCTCGACTCCAAAGGACCCAAGCAACTTGAGATGCGCTTTGTCCGTTCCGTCGGAAAAGACGATCTCACCAAGGCCTGGAAAGCCGGATTCGAGAACAACTGCAAGAAGGACTGCGAACGCTTTACTCCGGCTTTGAACGCCCTGAACGCCATGATGACGGATATTAAGGAAGGCCAAACAATGGCCTTCACCTTTCAAAAAGACAAAGTCGACGTGACGGTGGACAAGAAAACATTAGGCACCGTGAAAGGTGCGGGAATCGATTCCCAACTGCTTCGCCTTTGGATTGGAAACCCACCCAACTCAGGACTCAAAGAAGGTTTGCTGGGGTCAGAGTAGGTCCATTCGGCCCCGAAATTTCGAACCGGTGTCAAAAGGCCCCGACCGGGCGGCACCCGCTTTCCTTTGAAAGACTTTGCGAACCGCCTTCAACGCGATGCATCAACCCATCCCGGTCAGTCTTTATTCGTTATTTAAATTAGCTACTTAGTTGACCCAAACCACACACCTGCATGCCGCTTGACACACTAGACAATAAAGATTGTTCTGGGATTAAGTGGGGGCAACCATTCTTGGCAACCCCTTGCATTTACCGCCGTTGGTTGGGCTAGAGCTTACGGGGGCTTACGATGGAGGAATTCAATGCGAACTAAAGGTACTTTCCACTTTCGATCTCTTTTGGCGGCAGGACCTTTGGTCGCTTTCTTGTTTTCAGTCGCGTGCTTTTCCGCGCAAAAGCCCCGCCCCTCAAGTGCTGAACTGGGGCAATGGGACTGAAGTTCAGGATTTAGATCACATCGTCTCAGGCGTTCCCGAACACCATATTATCAGCGAACTCTTCGAGGTTTGGTCACGGTACACCCGAGACACTGGAGCCGCTCCGGCTCAAGCGGAGTCCTGGACAATTTCCAAGGACGGTAAAATTTACACATTCAAAATTCGCAAGGACGCGAAGTGGACCAATGGTGAGCGTCACAGCAAACGATTTTGTTTATTCCTGGAGACGCCTCGTCGATCCCAAAACAGCGGCGAAGTACGCTTACCAGAACTACTACATTAAGAACGGCGAGGCCATTAACAAGGGCCAGATAAAGGATCTGAAACAGCTGGGCGTAAAGGCGGTAGACGCCAACACGCTGCAGGTTGAACTTGCCGCTCCCGCTCCCTTCTTTTTGGGAGTTCTCTACCACTACTCTCTACCCGGTGCACCAAAGACCGTGGAAAAATTTGGCCAACGTTGGACGCGTCCCGAGAACATGGTATCGAACGGCCCGTTCAAACTGGAAAGCTGGCAGCTAAACAAAGTGCTGACCGCAGTAAAGAACCCGCTCTACTGGGACGCTGCCAAGGTCCAGCTCTCTAAGGTAAATTACTGGCCGGTAGAAAAGTCCGACACGGAAGAGAAAATGTTCCGCGCGGGGGAGCTGCATGTAACCAACGAGATCCCTCTGCCCAAGATTCCTTTTGGCAGAAGAGCAAGAAGGCGGTCTACCAACAGCACCCTTATCTCGGGACCTATTATTACCGTTTGAACGTTACCAAGAAGCCGCTTAACGACAAACGCGTTCGGCGAGCCTTGAATTTAACGTTGGATCGCGAAGACATTGTGAAACATGTCACACGCGCGGGCCAAATTCCGGCGCTCTCTTTCACGCCTCCGGGCACGGGTGGCTTCACGCCTGAAGCGAAGCTACCTCCCAAGGTAACGCCTAAGACAATCGCCGAAGCCAAGAAGTTGCTGACTGAAGCGGGCTATCCGGATGGCAAGGGACTGCCTCCGATCGAGATCCTTTACAACACTCTCGAGAGCCACAAGACCATCGCCGAAGCGATACAGCAGATGTGGAAGAAGAACTTGGGGATCGGTGAAGCTCTTCAATCAGGAATGGAAGGTTTATCTGGCCACGATGCAGACGCTGAACTACCAGATCGCGCGTGCCGGATGGATCGGGGATTACAACGATCCGCTCACCTTTCTGGACATGTTCGTTACTAATGGCGGAAACAACGAAACCGGTTTCTCCAATAAGGAGTACGACAAGCTGATCCGTGACGTGAAACACGAAACCGACCAGGCCAAACGTTTGAAGATGTTCCAACGTTTGGAGGATATCTTGATGGAAGAGTTGCCCATCGTTCCGATCTATACGTACACGCGAGTGTACCTAAAGGATCCGAAAGTCTCGGGCTGGTACCCCAACGTGATGGATTACCATCCGTTGAAATTCGTCAGTCTGAAGTAGACACAACTCAAATTTAGGGGGCAAAAGACATGGGGCTGGGTTACTTAATCAAACGTGTGCTTACTATGGTGCCGGTGTTTTTTGCCGTCGTCACCCTAGTCTTCTTCACCATACGATTCGCGCCCGGCGGACCGTTCGATGAGGAACGTCGCGTACCGCCAGAGATTCTAGAAAACTTGAACAAGAAGTACCATCTGGATGAGCCGCTCTATCAGCAGTATTTCAGATACCTCGGTGCACTGGCGCACTTTGATCTGGGTCCTTCTTTCAAGCACTCTAACCGTACGGTGAACGAAATCATCGCCGAAGCCTTCCCCATTTCCTTCGAGCTAGGAAGTTACGCTCTGCTCTGGGCACTGCTCATTGGCTTGGCTGCCGGCGGGCTCGCAGCGTTTAAGCCCAATTCATTGTTTGATTACGTTCCGATGTCTATTTCAATCGCCGGCATTTGTTTGCCGACCTTCGTCATTGGTCCACTCGCCATTTTGTTTTTTGGGTTGTGGATGGAGTGGCTGCCTGTAGCGGGCTGGGATGAGTGGCCAAGCAAAATCCTTCCTTCTCTTACATTAGGATTTGCTTACGCGGCCTATGTGTCGCGCCTCACGAGAGGGGGGCTCATGGAGATCCGTAATCAGGACTTCATTCGCACCGCGCGCGCAAAAGGACTGAAGGAAAGTACCATTTTGATCAAGCATTCTTTACGAGGAGGACTGCTTCCGGTCGTTTCTTACTTGGGGCCTGCTTTTGCGGGACTGCTGTCCGGCGCGCTCGTGACAGAAACCATCTTTAATATTCCGGGACTGGGACGTTTCTTCATACAGAGCGCGTTGAATCGAGATTACACCGTAGTCATGGGCACGGCGCTTCTCTATTTCACCTTGATCTTTGTTTGCAACTTCATCGTCGACGTCCTTTACGTTGTCTTAGATCCACGGGTGCGATATGAGTAATACCTTAGCAACTACTATGACCGGCACCGATCTCAGCATAGACACGAACCTCAAAGAAGACACGGGGGGCGTGAGTCTATGGAAAGATGCCTTCCGTCGACTGCTTAAGAACAAGATGGCTGTCATCGGTGGCACCTTTCTGCTGCTGGAAATCCTGTTAGCGATAGCGACTCCGTGGATCGCTCCCTACGATTTCGAAGCTCAGAATTTGGAACTTTGGGTGGAAGCCCCATCGATGGCCCATTGGTTCGGTACCGATACTCTAGGGCGCGATCTTTTCACTCGCGTCCTTTATGGCGGCCGTATTTCGCTGATGGTGGGAATTTTGGCTTCGCTAGTGAGCGTGGTCATTGGAGTGACCTATGGCGCTATCTCCGGATACCTCGGTGGCCGCGTCGATAGCTTCATGATGCGCATTGTAGATGTTCTCTACGCCCTGCCATTCATCTTTCTCGTCATCATTCTGATGGTGTACTTCGGAAGAAACATCTACCTGCTTTTCGTCGCCTTGGGCATGACGCAGTGGTTGACGATGGCACGCATTGTCCGCGGACAGGTAATCTCCTTAAAGGAGAAGGAGTTCGTTCAGGCGGCTACCTCGATGGGAGTTCGTAAGAGCACAATCATTTTCAAGCACCTCATCCCGAACTGCTTGGGTCCGGTCATTGTGTTTATGACTCTCACGGTACCGACCGTTATCTTGGAAGAGGCTTTCTTGAGTTTCTTGGGTCTAGGGGTGCAGGCCCCGATGGCTTCCTGGGGAACGCTGATCTCTAACGGCGTAGAAGTGATGGAGATCCGATCCACGGTACTTCTATTCCCCGCCATGGCTTTGGGTTTGACTCTCTTTTCACTCAACTTTCTGGGAGACGGACTAAGAGACGCCTTGGATCCCAAAGGAGCGAAAGACTAATGGCTCCCATTTTAGACGTAAGAAATTTGAAGGCACATTTCCATACACGCCGAGGCGTTGTACGTGCCGTGGATGGCATCGGGTTCAGCCTGGAAAAAGGTGAAACCCTGGGCATCGTAGGAGAGAGCGGAAGCGGGAAGTCGGTGACGCAGCTTAGTATTCTTGGCTTGCTCCCAAGTCCCCCCTTAAAGATAGAGTCCGGTCAGGCCTTGTTTGGCGGGATGGACTTGCTCCAGGCGAGCCCGTCTCAACTTCGCGCCGTTCGCGGAAACAAAATCAGTATGATCTTTCAAGAGCCCATGACCTCTCTCAACCCTTACTTAAAGGTGGGGACCCAGCTCGTGGAACCTCTCGTCCAGCACCGAAATCTAAAGAAGAAAGAGGCCTGGGCGAAGGCCGTCGTTTCTCTGGAAAAGGTCGGCATTGCGGACGCCGAATCAGCGATGAACTCATACCCGCACGAATTCTCAGGTGGGATGCGCCAAAGGGTGATGATCGCGATGGCGCTTACGACTGATCCCGAGCTGTTGATCGCCGATGAGCCGACGACCGCCTTGGATGTGACCGTTCAAGCGCAGATTCTCGACTTGCTGAAGTCGCTTCAAAAAGAGACCGGCATGGCAATCATCCTCATCACCCACGACCTGGGCGTGGTGGCGGGCATGGCGGATCGAGTCCTTGTCATGTACGCCGGGAAGGCTTTTGAGTACGGCACCACGGAGGATATTTTTTACCGTTCGCAACACCCTTACACTTCCGCTTTGCTGCGTTCCACGCCGCGTTTGGATACAGAGGTAGGGTCCCTTCCTCCCATCGGAGGATCCCCACCAGATCTGATGCGGCTAACAGGAGGCTGCCCCTTCTATGAGCGTTGCGGGCATCGAATGGACGACTGCAAGGAGATCTTCCCGGAGGTCAAAACCTTCGCTGAAACCCACCGATCCTATTGCCACCTAAAGGAGTTGCCTCAATGAACGAAACAGTTCTGTCCGTACAAGGTTTGAAAGTCCACTACCCTGTCCGCAAGGGTTTTCTAAACTTTGCGAAACGGCGTTACCTGAAAGCGGTGGATGGCGTTACGATCGAACTCGCCAAAGGCGAGACTCTGGGACTCGTCGGGGAATCCGGTTGCGGAAAGAGCTCACTCGGTAGAGCCATCATTCGCCTGAATAAGCCCACGGCAGGACATATTCAGATTAACGGGATAGACTTTCTGGCCCTCAAAGGGGAAAAGCTTCGCCGCGCACGTACAGATATTCAGATGATCTTCCAAGATCCCTATGGATCTCTGGATCCGAGAATGACGGTAAATGAAATTTTGAGTGAGCCTCTGCAAGCCCATCTCAAACTCAGCCGAAAAGAGATGGATCTACGCATCCGCCAGGCTCTGGCCCGCGTGAGCCTCCGTGATCGCGCGCTCAAAAAATACCCGCATGAGTTTTCTGGGGGGCAGCGCCAGCGTATCGCCATTGCACGAGCACTGGTTCTCGAACCGAAGATTCTTATCGCCGACGAACCGGTTTCGTCTTTGGATGTGTCTGTCCAGGCTGAGATTCTAAATCTTCTCAAGGAGATGGCGACGATCTGGGACTTTCCATGATTTTTATTGCACAACTGGTGGTTAAGCACATCTCCGACAGGATTGCTGTCATGTACCTGGGCAAGCATCGTCGAGATTGGGATCGGCAATCGCTTTACCAGTCTCCGAAGCACCCGCATACCCAGGCCCTGGTTTCGGCGGTACCCATTCCGGATCCCGCCAACCATTTATGCCAAAGGATCGCCGTCACCGGAGAACTCCCGTCGCCGATGAACCCACCTCAAGGCTGTGCTTTTAATACGCGCTGTCCCTTGGCGGTAGATAAGTGCCAAGCGCAAGCACCCAGCCCGGAGACTTTGAAAACGGGCGATGGGTTTCTCTGTTTTGAAGTGGACACCCAAGAAAGCGGCTAATTAGAGCCGTGCGGGAGGGTGGCCGAAAATCTACATCCAATGTTTCCTGAGGAAAAACTTTGAGATTGTAAAACCCCGCGGTTCTTCCGCCGCTACGCCCACCTGGGCTGCGCTGTCAAAAAATGTCAGTTCTGTCTAACGGTATCCGGCTACGAACTTTTCGAAACGGCACAAAGAATAAAGCCTGGACAGTGGCGCTGCTCTTGCATCCTTGGTTGGCGCGAGAGTGGATGATGCTGTTTTTAAAATTACAATGGATCGCATGTTTACTGGCAGTTTGCATGACGACGGGAAGTGCGCACGCTAAGGAGCCTTTCAGCTTCCGGGATCTGAAGGCGCAAATTGAGAAATCCGGGTGCCAATACGGTGGATGAGTTTCTGCAGAGTTTGGGGGAATACTCGCATTTTTTATCCGGTCCCGCTTTTGCCTACTCCGGAGAAAGCAGACAAGGCCCGGACGTCTCTGAGGAGTATCCCAGAATTATCATGTATAGAGGCAACACCATCATCGCCATCACCGGAAAACCCGTCGAGAAGGGCGGACACGAGGAGCTTTTTCAGGGAATCGAGGTCATCGAGTTTAATCCCTCGCGGAATGCCTTCGAATTCCACCACGTGGACTTCACCAAGAAAGGCCCAAAGTGTTTGAAAGCAATCCGGAATCCTGCCGCAATTGCCACGGTGAAAACCCCCGTCCGATTTGGGCGACTTACGCGCACGTTGGCCCGGTTTTTTTGGATCTAGAGATTGATATCGTCGATCGGAACGTTCCTAAGGAGCAAAAGGCCTGGCGTGAATTTTTAAAGGGAAACGGCCAAAAAGGACGCTACCGTCATTTCAACAAGGACATCCTTTACGATAACGATGCGAGGATACTTTCCGGCATCAGGACTAACCGCAATTTCAACAACTTTCTCACCTACAGGAATGAGCAACGTATCACCGGGTTTCTCACCGATCCGGGAATCGGCGATTACCGTTACGCCGTTGCGGGTGCCATCATGAATTGTCCCGACTACGAGCACTTCTACCCGGCGGCGCTGCTTTTAGCCCACGAGCAACGACTGGGTAAGACGCTTGACTCGCTTTATGAAGATACGGTCAAACATCCGAAAAAGAGTGAACGCTAAGAAGGAAAGGTTTATTGAACTCGACCGGAGCCGACGATGTTCGGCCTTTCACAGTTTTGACCTCCCCGGTGGGGAGATAGACGCCATCGGACAATCGCCCGATCATCTGCACGCGGTGGCGAAGCTTCGCTTCGCACTCGACGGACAGGAGCGCAGTCCAGTGCCCCCGGTAGCGGAGTGGAGCCTGGATTTCTCTCTCCAGGCAGGCACACCGGGAGCTTCATCCTGTCCCAATTGTATTTTAGTTCAGATCGCAATGACTGTAAGGACCTTGTCGCCAAATGGCGCGAGCAGGACACTTCGCTTGCAAAGATTCTCGGTCAAGGCTCAGGCCTTGAACGCTACTACAAAGAGACCGATCTGCAAGGCCAAGTCAGACTGCTCTGCGATATCTTGTCCGACCTGAGCGTGAAAGCTCTGACAAACGTTTCCACGGAATCTGCGCGCGGAAAAACCGGCACCGGCAAGGGCGAACAGGACAAACATAACTAAATGTCGCGATCGGCAGCGCGTGATGGAAGATACGCGAATGGCTTTTCCTGAGGAAATGGATCGCAACCACCACCTCAAGTTGGGAACACCCCTATCAACACAAAAGTTATCCACAGCTTTGTGCCAAAAGGAACGTTGTACTTAGTATCGTGCGGCGGACAGGATCTTCCAGCTCGCGAGCTGCGGGGTGGATAAAGAGAAGATGACCTCGGATTCCACTTTCAGTTCCGGATCGATAACGGCCGCCCCGTAGCGAACCGTTTGTTTCAGTGACTGCACGAGTTCAAAAAATGCCGCTATGGCTTCCTTGCTGAACACCCACCGCGCCTGAGGGGTCGTTTGGATCCGGATGGCCACTGTGTGGTGTGAGAGCGATTCAAAGCGGATGGTGTGGGTCTCGCGATTGAATTTGAGTTCTTGGTTCAACAGTGCGACCAGACGATCGGTTTTGTTGAACTGGATACCCTTTTCGTGCCGACATAGTTGATGACAAAGGTATTGTTCGTTCATTTGACGACAGAAATTCGAATCCGTGTCTGAAGCGACGGCCGGTAAACAAAAAACTAATATAGAAAGAATGGTCTTAAAAGCGATCTTCATACGTATCTCCGTCGGAAGTCTTGTGATTGAAAGTCAAACGAAAGCGGCGAAAGGCGAGCACAAGGCCGCCCATGAGAAGGGTAAGGAATATAAAAGGAAAAAATGCTCGCATTGCGGTCGGCAGTTGTCGCGCCCACCTGAAATCGGTTCCGAGTAGGTAGGTGTTTTGGCGTTCACCGGGCAAACCCTTCACGGCCGCAAAATCGTCGCCGTTCTCGGCGGTATCTTCTCGCACGCCGTTTCCTGTCCGGGTACCGACGTCCCCGGGTCCGAACTTATCTACAATTCCACTGAGACCTCGTCTTAGAACGCGGAACCCGCGCCCCACTAGTGTCAGGCCGCCGGTCTCTTCGTCGGCAAGAGCTGGTCCCTCGCCCTCAGCCGGAAACAACTCTTCCGGTGATTTTTCTTTGCTCTGATCGGCGGCCTTACGAAGGTTTTCATCCAACTGAGCGAGTAAATCGAGAAAACCGGAGCCGTCCTCCTCCACTGCCCCACCGACTGCACCCGTTGATTGGGTGGAAGGCGAGTCCACTCGGAGGCTGTCATTTTCGTCTTCTCTGTTCTCTAAATCGGATTCCACACTTTCGTTGATGCCTATGGTAGTCGTAGGTGCTGTGGCAGCAGGGGGCACTTGTCCGGCGACTACGTTAGTGTTTGTATTGGTAACGGTATTTTGGATACTGACGGCCGGTCCGAGCTGATCGAGCTTATCTTCAAAAGCGCTTTTTGACCGATAGACGACGATGGGTGTTTCGTCTTGCTGTACCGTATACTCTTCGCCGTTATAAAGAATTCGCCCTTGCGTTACATATGGGTTTTCGTTCTGAGTCGGCGATGTGATTTCGATTGGCTGAGCCTGCGGGACCTGGATGGGTTTCGTCCGGGAAACAATAGGATCACGATTTTGACGCCCCCCCCCATCACCGTTTTTCGTCGGGTCCGTGTTCACTTTGGCGGCCATCATCAACCGCAGTTTCAGGTATTCTTCCGGACTCATGTTTTTTTCGCGGACCATCTTTTGTAGCTTCGCATCCAGTTCGTTGATGCGGTTAAGTCCTTGTACGTAATTGCTTCGAGCGCCAGGGTTAAAAATATCCGAGGGCGTATCACCCACGCCCAACAGCGTTCCCGCATCTCCGTTAGTTGTCGGAATCGCCCCCGTTCCGCCTTCCGATCCACCCGTGCCCGTGCCTCCGCCGGTGCCGGCTGTGTCACCCGTTAGGGTAGTGGCCTCGGGGGTTTTGGTTACTTCGGTGGCGGTGGGGTTAGAGTCGTCCCCAAGCTCGTCGCCCGCCGCCGCAACGGTGGGAATACACGCAACGAAAAGTAGGATTAGTTGCGCGGCCCCGTATAGGACTAACTGAGGGATGCGAATGCGCTGATGCCGTGTCATGGTGCCTCGCATACGGATCTAGCAATTGTGGTGCCATGAGGTTCGGCGCAAGTAGTAAATATTTATTAGTTATCTGAGGGGAAGTCTGTGGGAATCGTATACGTAGTGGACGTACTTTTTTGACTATGCAATATCCTATTGGAATCACTGAGAGGTTTGCTACGCAAAATTTGTTCGGCTGGTTTCGAATGGTAGAAGTTCTGGCCAGGCACCGAGGCCAAACCATAACTAATTATAATAAAAGAAGATTCTTGTTTGCACGTGTTGCCTCACTTTTTCTTTAATGTATACGGATTGGCTGCTGTTAGGCTTGATATCGCATCGCGTCGGGTGTATGTATCAGCACGGTAGATTCAGTAGGATGTAGGTGGTTGCGAGTGGAGAAAGAGTATGAAAATGAAGCTTGTTTGGTTGAGCCTGCTTGTAGCCTTATCTGCAATGGGTGACGTGTCGGTTAAAGATTGTACGTGGCGACCCACATTCCCCGTCTATCCGGAAACGAAGGTACTCATTGCGTCTACTGGCCCTGATTCAAAGACACCAGTTGAGAAGTATGTCCAGCGCCATTGTCTCGGATCTGCTATGTGCACGGTAACTGAAAACGGTAGGGCATCCAAACGCAGCAGATGGATTTCTTGTGATTTCGCCGGAGACCGGTGCCCGTCCGCGGACAAGTGTCTTACGGAAGCTGATATCCCAACCGTTTACTTGGACAAAATCGAAAAAGCCAAAGGTGAGCGCGCGACTAATAATAGCGGTAACGACAGCATTAAGAATATTTCAGGCTGTGTGAATACTGGGACGGTAAAGCCGAAATTTAAGACGCGAAAGGATGCCGGAAGCGACGTTATTTATGTTAGGAACATGTGCGCCATCGGTGGTACCTGCCGGGTTGCATATAAGGACGGAACGGTAGAGGCAGACCGTTATGTCATCACAACGTGCGCGATGAAGGACGGCAAGTGCGATTACACGATGGAAAAGTGCTTTGACGCCGAACCGCACACAATCGATTACGCTGCTATTATTAAGTCTGGTGACTATGAAGTGGCTGCAAAGCATAGCGTACCTTCCGCCACTGCAACAGCTTCTACTTCGGCGGCGACGCACAAAAGATAGAGCGTTTAGCTATATGGTGTCGGCCTGGGTTTGTCGGAATCCTGTGATTAGCATCAAGGACGTGGATCGCATCGATGCGGTTGAGCAAATCGAGAACGCCTGATTGAATTCGATTGCTCGATGGTAGCGCGCCGATCGGATCAGTTGTGCTTTCAACGAATGTCCTTCACCTTGAGGCCCGGAAGCGCCGACCAGTCCACCGGCTTGTCCGTTGTGACTTTCTTCATTCCGATGGAAACAAGGCCCTTCATTTTTTCGAGTTCTTTGGCGTTGAAGAGTTTGACGTTGTATAGAGTCAGGTTTTTGATGCTTGAAAGTTCGGCGATATGTCGCAAATCCACCCAGGCAGTTTTGGAGCTACCCCCGGAGAGTCCCAGTGTGTGCATCTGGGAATAGATTTTCAGTGGCCGGAGATCGGTCAAGCACAAGTCACCTATAACCATATATGTTTGAATTCCGTCGTGGGGCGGTGCTGTTAGGCGCAAAAGTTTTCCATCGATTTCAAAAGAGTAACCCGTGAGATCTGGAAACAGACGCAATAACTTCAGCTGTTCCTCGCTGTTGAATACAATACCCGATCGGCTCTTAAGTCTTTTCCAGTGTGACTCGCATGCCTCGTAATCCTCAAACTTTACCGGGTTTTCAGGAAGCCACTCAAGATGGTCCTTCACAAGCCGATCAAAGCCTGCGGGTCTTTTAGGAGACATGCAAATCTCAAAGAAGCTCGAGGCTCCGACCACGATAGAAGCGGTTGCTGAATCTGCCAAAACGATGAGAAGTGTGAGTTGTATGAAGAACCTCATTATTTTCCTCCGTGGGCGATGTTCGAAAGGTATACGACAGCATCCTGCATTGTGCGCACGAGCGTGGAAACTTTGGTTCCGGGATCACGTGTCACAGAATTTTTCTGATTCGAAACGGACTGCCACGAGTCGTGGTGAGAAATTAGCATTTTGATAGTATGCCTCAGGTCATTTTGCGTGCTCAAATAGGTCAGTTGGACATCCCGGTTCAGGGTCGCGATCGCGATAAGATCGATCGTCGTCGAGGCGGGAGACAATTTTTGGATTTGAAGGAGTCCTTCATACATTACTGTGAATAGCTCCTCCAAGTCTTCGAGAAGGACGCGATCAAAATCCTCCAGTATCGCAGCTGCGTTGTTTAGTTCCTCGAGTCTAGATTGAAAGACCTCGTTCGGGACCTGCACGAAATAGGCGCCATACTTACGGAAGTCGAAGTTACCCGTTTCGCTTATGTATGTGCGAAGGGGCTCCGGCAAGCCGAGCAGGGTCTCACCAACCCAACGTACAAAGGCAATGCTATCCCAATATCTCTCAATGCTTTTATTGACGTCCTTGAGTATCTTGAAATGACCTTTATACGCAAGGTTGAGGGAACGCGACACCGCTTTATACGGCGGACCGAGGAAATATCCCGCAATGGCGTGCACGATTTTCATGGCCCGTTCGATAGTGGCGTAAGACGGTGCCGGATTCTTCTGGGGCGGCTCGGAACTAAATCCGCGCGCGGAAGCGCGAATTCCCGCTATGCCGAATTGTCGGACATGCTCCAGACGGCAGTGAAGGTCCGGCGGCGGACAGTTCTTCAGGGCCGTCAGAAAATCTTGTTCGGTTCGCATTCAGAGCCCTCCTTTTCATTCAAGTGAAGACGGACAGTTAGGATGCAACAGAGGTGCCACAAACACTTCTCTCGATTTCTGGCTGCTTCGGCACCCACATAGCCGACTCTTACTCAAATCTTCTCAAGCATGAGACAATCTTTCGTTCACCGATGAGACACAAGGCCGACGCCATGCCTAAAGTCGCATCGATTTTGTGCCAGTTTGACGACTAAGAAACCGGCGCAAAATGATGGCCCATCCCTTGCAGTAATGGTCATTTTGTTGCCCAACTGGAGAACAAAATGTCGGCTGAATCACTATGGATTCTAAACCAATACCGCAAAGCTCGGACGGCCAAGGACCGAATAGCCGGAGGCCTTGCGGATCTGTTAACTCGGAGTCTGAAGAGCCTCAATACTCTGAGTTTCAACCAAAAACTTGAGGCTGATTTATCCAGGCTGGCTCCGCAGCTCCACTCGCTCCTCAGATCAAGTAGCGGTGTCCTTTTACAAATTCACTTCGATTCTGTGGAGCAATCACTTGGAACATGGTTTTTTATGGCTTACTCTTTTTGACATGAGTTTCGTCCACCCATCATCGGAAATAGAACGATAGTATGAAAACAGTTTTTCCTCTAATATTTGCACTCCTCGGCGCAATCACACTAAACTGCACGCGCGTTGACCCTGGCAAGCAGGACCTAGAGAGCATTCTTAACGCTGATAAGAATATTGATACTCTGCTCTTGGAGCTACAGAAGGCAGAGCTTGCCAACCGATCTGTTCGGTTCAAAGCCATCTTCCAAAAGATCGTGGATACCATGGAAGCAATGAGAAAAAGACAATTGGAACCCGACGAAGCGATTCTAACGACGTGCAACTTGTACGTGGAGATGGCGAATACTGGAGAAACCTCCCTGTCCGAAACAAAGGCCATCGTCAGTTCTCTATTCGCGACCCGCCACGGCCTCGCCCCGGATGACTCGAAACAAATTCAGAAGTCCGCAACCAACATTTTGGAGCAACTAAAGACACGACACCCTAAAGATGCTGAGCTTTACCTGATTTCCTTCTATGAAATGGACCTAGCAACCGCGAACGACACACTAAACGCCAAACGAACACTAAACCTTTGTCTTCAACTAGATCCGAAGCAAACGCGCTGCCGAGAACTTTTAGAAAAACTGTGAAGAGGACGAAAAGTGCTACGGTGGTGCCTAGATCACCCTGATGGGAACAACTCCCGCCTGATCCTTCGGAATAATAAGAAGTCCCTCGCTCCGATCCGCCTCAGCCAGGGATTCGAAGCGGCTTGTTACAAGAACCCGCCGCTCTCCCTCTAGCGCCCGGTGGATGTCTTTTCCCGTAAGGCATGAATTTAAAAACTCGAGATCGATCAAAAACAGGGCCCCCTGGGGATTTTCTCGCCTGTGCCACTCCAGCGCTTCCTCGGGTTGGGTAAAATGTGTCAGCCTCAACTTCGTTGGCGAGAAACGAGTCTTCCAGACTTCGTGGATGCTGGGATCGTCGTCAATCACCACCACTGTGGAGCTCTCGCGGGCTTCAAGCTCGGGAATGTACCACTGGGGAGGCGCTTGCCTTTCCAAATGCAGTATCACCTTAGTACCGCGTCCGACTTCGGATTCTATACGAATGGTTCCGCCATAATTTTCCAAAACCTGCTTCGCATGATAAAGGCCCAGCCCGGACCCTTGCTTACCACGCGAGAAGCCCCGTTCGAATACCCTTTTGAGATGCTCCGGACTGATACCACAACCGTTGTCCGCGATACTTATCTCGATCGTCCTGGATGTGGCTCCCAAATTGATTGCTACCAATCCTTTTGTTGAGATCGCTTCCACGGAATTTCCGATAATATTCGAAAGCACCCGCATGAACTCCACTCGATCGATGCGGATAAATAGGCCATAAGCTGCCGCAAAACCACTGAATTCGACTTCAACATTCTTCCCACTAAGCTGCAGCCTCCTTTCCGACACCACCGCAGCAATGAGATGAGAAACGGAGTGTAGACCTTCCGCGGTGGGCTTTGTATCGGCAACACCCGGCTTACCGCGAGTCAAACTGCGCGGAAGATTTCCAGTGATGTCCCGTATGCGATCAATCGCATGTCGAATGAGATTGCGCTCACTTTCGGGAAGTTTCTTCGCCAGTTCACCGGCCATTTCAAGTGCGCAGAGCGGAGATTTAAGATCGTGAAATACCTGATCGGCCATCCGCAAGCGCATATCTGAAAGCCGCATTTCCTCCTGAAGAGTGCGGGCCTTGTCATAGTCTGCCAGACGCACCTGCACTGTTTTGTTAAAAGCATCCTCCAATTCCACGGGAACATCGGACAGACGTACCGGTTCACCGAGCCCGATACCTGGGTCCCTAAGCAGCGATCCAGCCAGAATGGCCGTAAATTTATCAATACGATCCGCCACAAAGTGGCTGAACCAGGCGGAAAAGAGAATACCCGCAACGGTAGCAAGAGTCAGAAATCGCATCCGTATGACGGCTTCATTCTGGAGGGCAAAGATAATTCCGATCGAAACAAAAGCAAGAACCAGCGTGGCAAGCTTTATCTGACACAACAGACTCCTCACGCGATAGCTGTCGATACGTTCCCACTTTCTTTGAAAGACAATGGTGCCGCACACTATGAGTACGCCCAAAGCCCAAAGGAGCTCGTAGATACCGAAAGATAGCGGGTGTCCCATGAACTTCTCGACGCGCATCGCCCAACCGCCTAAAATCATTGTCAGGCTGCCGGCTGAGATCCACGTCCAACTGCGCTGACGCGCACCGATGAAAGTCACTGTGGCCAGATTGAAGACCACCAGCGTAGATAAAATCGCCAGCATTTCATTCAGAACGAAGCTCCAACCCTGCAAAAAAGATGCGTGGGAAAACAGCGGCAGACCGAATCGAATCATCACCGGCAAGGAGGGAACTAAGGGAATAATGTTGGGCCACTTGAAAACGGTATTCCTGAAACCTGCGCGGTAGGACAGGACGTATGCCCCAGCTATTGCTAGATCCATCACTGCGTAATTAAATTCCGTCAGAAAGGATATCCAAGGGGTCGGGAAGCCAGCACCAACAATATAGTAATGGTAAATGAATGCGGAGTCCGCAACCATAAGGCACACCAGATACAAGGCAAGTATCCGACGCATCCGCCCCGCTGCTTTGTCGCGGAAGAACAGGAGTACGTACATAAGCGCCGACAGCTCGACGCTCAATTCGAAGATCGATGTGGCTGCGCCCTGATGGCGAGGCAGGCTTACTTCAATCAGACATAGGGCGATCCATATAGCCAGTAGGACAGGATGAAAAAATCGGTTTTCGGGATTAACTCTCATGGGCACCACAAGTGCGGCTTACGATCTGATAGCTGGAAGGTCCAACACCGTGGTAATCACTGAGACTCAAAGCCCCCGAGATCGCAAAACCCCGGCGCTCGAAAAAACGCCGACTACCTTCATTTAGTTGCGGTGCCGTCATGTAATCGGCGACAATGCAGTTTTTCCCCTTCCTGCGGGCGATGGTATCCAGTTCCTCGAGCAGTTTTTTTCCGACACCTCGTTTTTGGTGGCCAGGATGAACACCAATAAGCCACAGATAGAGTGACTGAGACTGCTGGTGTAAGGCCGCTGCACAGGCTGAACTCCAGTTCAGCTCCGCCCCCTCCAGGTCTCCGTAATCGTAGGCATCCAATGCAACGGCGAAGCCGATGGGATCGGCATCGACTTCAGCGATCAGAACCGTTTCAGATGCGATATAGCGCCGCAGTTCCCCCATTCCTACGTGGGAGAGCAGAAAACCGTGCTCCCCCGTACTCACCCCGGGACGATTCCTCTCGATTAAATCCAGAATGGCCGAGATGTCCCCGATTTTTGCGTAGCGTACTGTCACTGCCGGATCGCAACTGAGCTTGCCGGGGGCCGGACCAAGCAGCAATACCAGGATCACGGCCATCACACGGGACAAGCGCACTTCCTCCTTTATCTCAACGGTTGGCCCCCAAGGCTTGTCCTGCCGGGGATCCATAGAATGTATGGCAGAGAACGACATCATGCGTCAATATCTGGTGTTTAGGGTGGTCTGGCATCTGAGCGCGCAAATAGGGGGATGAAAAACAATCCACAGCTTTGTGCCAAAAGGAACGTGGTACCTATTTGACCGAGTTTTTGTAGCACCAGTGGGTCCAAATCTTCACGGGTACAACCGGAGCTTCGCCCTCGTCTAGCGTGTTCTCCTTCATGTAGACAATCTCAAAAGTTTCCAGCTTGTCCACACCCTCGTGTTCCCGATTCCATTGACGGCACATGTACTTCCCGAAGTACAGACGGTGTTCTTTGTACTCCAGCATCCAAAGGCGGCGCATGTATTTACGCCACCTAAAAGTAGGATAGAGGTCTGTCGCCCACTTGGGTTTTTGATAATCGACTGGCTGTCCATCACGCCAGATATCCACCCACGTTCCCGTGTACGCGTAACTGAATAAGCGCCCCGGAAGCACGTGCCAGCCGTCGTCCTTAATCGGAAACGGCGCGAACATGCCCCACTTTTGGTCTAGTCGTAAGGCGTACGCAACGGACTCCATGGACGCTGGGACGCGTACGGGCTTTGAATCCAAAGTGGAGAGATTCCAGTAAAAAACAAAGAGGAGCGCTAGGGGGACCAACCCCTTCTCAAGGTAAGTCGCCCAGGGTCGCGGGGCCCGTTCTTCAGCCTGCCGGAGACCCACCCGCTCGGCCAAACGATTCCACCAGTCCAATTCCAAAACCCGCGGAAAGCGCTTTGCCAGAAAATTCCAAATCTCTCCCGGGATGAAAGAGATCAAAGCGACCATGCAAATTACGGAAAAAGTTCCCACCCGCAGATGCAAAGAGAACAAGAGGTGCATCACCCAAAGGATCGGTACGACCACCGCTCGGACGCGGCCCGTGGCCCAAGGGAGAAAGAGTGAAAGAGGTAGAAGCGCCTCCATCCAGAAAGTGGCGAACGTCAGCCACTGCATCAGGACCGGAAACTGAAGTAAAAAACGTGCAGGGGGCAGCTGGAACTGATCCAAGGACATCGCGAAGTAAACAGCGGTGCCATCGACTCTCCATTCATCGCCAGTCTTGAGCAGGACCGTGAAAACGTAGATCATCCCTACCTGCAAAAGAACCGCGGCCGTAGCCAGCGAAAGCTCCGATCGCGCGAGTTCGGGCTCACCCCGTCCAAAACGGACAGCGTCCAAAGAGAAGTACCTGCCCCACGGGAGGAAAATCCCCCAGAAAGCCAGCATGCGGAGTGCAAAATCACCGGCATTGAGGACTACCGGGTTTCGGTTGTGCAAAGAAAGCAGAAAAAACCAGGTGAGAACGGACGCAAGGCGGGTTCTGAAACCCGTGATAAGCGCGATCGCAATGAGCGCGTTGACCAGAAAGAGGACCGCCTGGCCTTCCCAGGTTCCCGTGATGAGATGAATAGAAAGGTGTGAGGGGTTGGTGAACTTGTCCAGAAGTGCGTAGCGCGGCAGGACTCCGAAATCCGAGTAATGGGCTTCCAAGTCCTGTGCGCGCGTGATCAAATCGACGAGGACAGCGACCCCGACCCCAATGCGAAGCGCGACAAGGCTTCGCCAATCCATTCCGAAGACTTGGGCTAAGACACTCTGTGTGCGCCCTTTTTTCCCACCTTGATTCATAAACACCCTAATCCGATCGGCGCATCGGAAGGTTTAGAGAAAATCTTTAGATTTTGTGGGAGAAAAGGACTTGTAGACTGAGACATGTGTACAGGCT
>JAWKNY010000003.1:0-243907 GCA_041391485.1 Bdellovibrionota bacterium
AACCCACATGGATCTGGTGATTGAGTGTGCCTAACTCCGAAAAGCGCTGCAACATCGGAAGGGTGAAGGTGCTACTCGTTGTCAGATCGTTGATAAAAGGGAAAACATAGAACGCGAAGTAAACACTCAGCTCCCACGTGTACTTCAGAATAAAAGTCTCCTGGTCACCCAGCGCATTGTACGAAATCTTGAAGCTCGGCGTGAAGGCGTCGAAGTACGCTTTGGAAAGCGACTCGGCAAGCAGGCAAAACTTGGGGAGTTCAGACTTGGGCGACTCAATGGCCCGTACAATCAGTGAGTTGTGAATCGCAATAAAGTCAGTTCCCGGACTATAGAGCGGATCCAGGAAACGCCCAGCATCCCCTGATAGTGCCCAGCCATTGGGGTGGATCATCTGCTTTCGCCCAATGGCGGTGTCTTTTAAAGAGGTGCCCCCGAGTACTCGTCGCTTTTGGAAATCTTTTGCAAAGAGCGGAAACTCTTCGGCCGCCCATTGCAGCAGTTTTTCTGGTGTATTCACCTCCGCGTGATCGAGCACACTTCTATCGTAGACCAAACCGAGGCTAGTGATCCCTTGTAGAGGGATGAGCCAGAACCAGAAACCCTCGCCCATAAAGTGGTTGGTCGCGAGCCAAAACGGCAGGTGCCCCGTGTCGCGCCGGGTGGACTTCAAGCGGTTTTCCGCCGAAGAAAGTGAGTTTAACTTGTCTATGTCGACAAGCCCTTCCACCCACGCAAAACTGGCGGCGTGATCCGCGGGCGGGGGTGCCGCGTTGTCAAAAGACTTAGAGAGAAAAGCCTGGCGGCCAGTCGTGTCGACCACCCAATTTGTTTGGAGACGGCTTCCATTTGAAAACGTGAGGTGATGAGGGGGTCCGAGTTTTACGTCCGCCGTACAGCCTAACACGATCTCAAAACGGTTACTTTGTTGGAGTTCTTTGAGGAGAAAAGCTTCTAACTCGTTCCGGTTAACCTGGTAGCTAGCCACATTAGAAAATTTCCGGATATAGGCCTGAGAGTACTCTTCAAAATCTTTCCCGCGCTGTGTTTTCCAGTGAAAGCGCAGGTTGTACTTCATGAAGTGGTTCTTCAGTAGCTCCTCTTCCAAATCCAGGACCTTAGAAAGGTAGTACCCACCCAGTTGCACGGTAGATTCGCCCACTTTTTGATTTTTCGGAGGGAGATTCGGACGCTTTTCGATGAGCAAGACTCGGGCGTGGGTGTGCATCACTAAATGGCGCGCTAGAGTCAGGCCGGCAAGGCCTCCTCCGAGAATAACGACGTCATGGACGGACTTGTTTGCCACGGTAGAGTGTTACCTTTTTAGGGGGCGAATTTTTAGCTGGTGCTTTTCTACGTTTTCACGCTTCCCCAGTTGAATGCCCTCAAGGGTTAGGAAGGTGCCGCTCGCGTCTTCGAGTGTTGCATTGGCAACCAATGAGTCAGTCGAATGCGAAAGAAATTGAATACGCGCACCCACCGAGTTGGACGCGACCGGGCGGTGCCAGTGTGTGCGTCGTACGGCGACCGGAAGATAGAGCGCTGTGTGCTCGGCGAGTCCAAAGAGTGCCGTTGCTTGAAATACCAGATCCGCCCATTGCGCGAGCCGTCCGTACCAAGCTTTATCGAGAATAGGAATGAGCTTCTCAGAGAACTTCACGCTCACCCCTTCGGTTCCGTGTCCCTTGAGTTCGGCAATCCCTTGAAACGCGGGGCCGTGAAAAAGCGCTCCCTTTCCGTAAAGCGATTTTGGATCCATCTCCCGATCCGCGGCTGGCAACGTCCATTGCGGCGCGCTCGCCGTGGAGAAATCTATCTCTGCCGAAAAATGCGGACGTTTGGTGCGTAAGATCCACTCGCCGCCCGGCGTCCCTTCCCATTCTATTCCGACGGAAGCTTCTCTGCCGACGGAAATGGGCTGTGAAAAGCGGACATTCTTGATGGCTTGCGCGCCTTGGAGTCGAGCCAAAGCGAGAAAACCCGAGAGCCCGACGGCCCCAGGCAGGTAGGCTTCCCCGCCGATTTCATGATCGGCGAGGTACGGATCGCTCTGGTAATTGAGCGCGCGTCCAAACCCACGGGTGTTCGCATTCGGATTTCCCAAGAAAGCAAAGCTCGTGAAATCCAACAATCCGGATGAGTAGGCCGCGGGATCGCCGGCGTCACAGTAGAAGACTGTGGGATTGCCTGAGGCGGCGTCCTCCTGCTTGAGGAGTTTGAAGGCGTCATCAGGGCCGAGCATCGCCACCCCCTGACTTTTTAGCGCGTTCGAAATTCCTTGCTTCGCGGTCATCCCGACTTTATCCCACGGTGGCCAGGCAATGGCGGTGCACCTGGAATCGGCGCCGAGGCGTTCGATGGTCGCGTTGGCCCACGCATTCGCCCAGGCGTACAAGGTTTGGCCCTTGTTTCCGTACTCCGAGACGACGGATGAAAAATGATAGATCGCCGTGGAAGGCCGTCGAAATTCTAGCAGGTTCTGCAGAGGTAAGGTCTTCGTCGCTATCTCTTCCACGAGGGTTTCGTTTGTTTTGTCCGCAAAGCGCTGACTTCTCTCGACGCCGGCTCCATTGTAGATCGTATCGAGTTCGGGACATTTGGCGTAATGCGCTTTTAGGGCCGATTCACATTCTGACCGTTGAGTGGCGTCCACCTGGTGGTACTCGACTGAAGGGTGGAGGGCTCGCAGCTTTCTCAAGTTCTCTGCATTGTCGCTCTCGGGGGATCGTCCCCAGATGAAAACGGGGCACGGGGTGGCCGCAAGTACGCGCTCCACGAGTGAAAAGGTAATTCCCTTGGCGCCCCCAATGGCAAGCAGACCTTTGGGAGAATGCGAAGTTGAATTTAGTGGGTGATTCTCCAGGTTCCGCACGTAGCGAGCGTTCTCGCGGTAAAAGACGTCTGTCCCGACTGGATCGCTCAGCTCTGCCTGAAGGACCGGCTTCAAATCCGTGGGGAGCTTTTCAAACTGGATATTTCTAAAATAAAACTCTGGGTACTCT
The DNA here is from genome assembly GCA_041391485.1 of Bdellovibrionota bacterium. Taxonomy (GTDB): domain Bacteria; phylum Bdellovibrionota; class FAC87; order UBA2466; family JACKAF01; genus JACKAF01. Next base: position 3,003 of record JAWKNY010000003.1, read on the forward strand.
TTCTTTAGGCTTTTAAAGAAGGCCGCGATTCCAGCGGCGACGGGGTTTCCGGTGTGAACCAAAAATACGTTGCAGTCGAAGGTACCCAAATGCCGCTTCAAGGTCTCTCGAAGCAAATTGGCGCCGGGGGCAAGAAAATCGCTGAGAAGGGTCTGGATATTGTCCGAGAACGTGTCGGGCACCACGAGTGCGTAAGCCAAGTGAGAAGACCGCCGTAAATCGCCGAGAATTTGGCTTGCTGCCTTCTTGGTGAGGGCGGTCGGGAGCGAAGTGGGCAACTCAATGACTTTTAAATCTCTGCTTACTTCCCGTGTGGGGAGAAGAGGACTCGCCGTCCATACCGGCACATACCGCTCAAAGCGAAAGCTCCGGCTCGCTGAAACGGGCGCGTTCTGAAGTCCGTCTACGAATTGGATGAGGTCCTGCACCTGCTGAACCCGCGAGGTATCAAGCGCTTGATTCGGATCTCCTTTTACTTCATCCAGAACGGAGAAGATGATCTCCGTCTTTTTGATCGAATCGATTCCAAGATCTTCCTGAAACTTGTCTTCGAGCGAAATGTCCTCGATGGCGTACCCGGTTACCTGGCTAATGATCTTATTGACGGTTCCCCAGAGCTTACTTTTTTGTGCGCCCGTGTGAGTTTGCTTCTTTTTTCTGGAAAGGCGTGTGTAGAAGTCTACCGGCACGGCTTTTTCGCCCAGAGTCGCTTCCACGAAGGCACTCAAAACGACGCTAGGCCCTATTTCCAGGTATTGGCTGCACCCTTTGTCGCGGAGTGTTTGCAGCTGCGCCGTAAAATGAACGGGGTCGACCATCTGTCGGGTGAGCAGTTGCTTGAGCTGATCGCTTGTAAGCGATTCGTGCCAGGTATGGGTGACTGACGAAACAAGAGGGGTGTGGACCGCGCGGGCGGTGACAGGAGATTTCTGAAGGTACGCCTCCAGTTTTGCGGGCATATCGCTGAGCAAGGGGGAGTGGTAGGGCTGCGGCGTCGGAAGCTGTTTCCTTCGGATCTGCTGCGCTTCCAGCTTTTGCAGAATACCCTCTGCATCGTTTGGCGCGACCGCTATTACCGTCTGGCTTTCACTGTTGATATTGGAAATGTGGTACTTGTGACCGCTCAGCCAGGATTCGATTTGCTTGGGGTTTCCGTTGACCGCAATCAAGAATCCCCGTTCGTTCTTCGGGGGAGAGTGCTTTTCGCGGAAGCATACAAAGCGGAAAATTTCCTCAAACGTGGCCGTGCCGCTCGCAACGAGGGCGGCGTACTCACCAAAACTATGGGCGGTAACAGCGCGAGCTTTGACCCCTTTTTCCAGGAGCGCTTCAAATAGGCCCACTTCTGCGGTGAAGAGACAAATATTTTGAATCGCGTAGCGATCTTCCTCAGAGAGGGCTTCGGGGTTAAGTGTATAGGCGGAGATTGGTGGGAGATTTAGCTCCTTGGCGATGGCGTCTGCCTTGGCGAAGGTTCTCCGGACGGCTTCAAACTCCTCATACGCCTCCTTGAACATCCCTGGGTAAACGGAACCTTGTCCGGCAAAGAGAAACGCAACGCCACTTTGCTGTGCGCCGGTGTATTTTTCGAATTGGAAACTTACGCGGCCGGAGAAGTATCCCTCCGAGACGCCTTCGTTGTTCCCAAGTATTTTTAAGCTTGTCTGAGACATTGATCTGAGTAGTGAAGGTTTTTTAATAAGTATTGAATATTACGATTTTGTCGACGGGCCGTACTCTCGAGCGCCAGAAGTAAGCAAGTCACCCCACGGCGCTCAAACTCGGGGATGGACTCGTCGTAGTGTTCTTCGGCGTACAACAGTAGCAACATCTCACTCCGACGAGACTGCAACTCCAGATTGGCCGCGATGAGCGCCATTCCCAGTGAGTTTGTATCCGCATCGACGTTGAAGTTCTTTCCCGTAACATCAAATACGTTGCACACACGGCCTGCGATGACGTTGTTAAGCGTTCCGGGACCCGTATCTTCGGTAACGGCGGCAAATTTTTCCTTATGCGACTCCAGAAGGGAAGCCAATTTCTCATCTTTGCTAAAACGGTAAAACTCAGCGTGCCGGATCCTTTTGGACAAGTTGTAAGCTGCCTCGATGCCAAGCGCGCTTGCGGAAATCACGCTGATGCGCTCGCGATTCAAACTTTGCATGGGGATGGCGGCTTCCTCCAAAGCACGGGTTACCGCTACCAAGGCTTGGAGTTGCAGCTTATCAATCTGTTTAAGATTCTTCGGCGGGATGCGGAAATCAAATTGCTGGATGCTCTCTCGGATGTTTTCATCGCCTATCTCGGCGTGTGCGAGAACGACTAGCGACTCTTTCTTGGGCCGCAGGCGGGGGATTGGGTTTCCGCCTTGCACAAACTCTTCGAGGATTAAATGGTAATTAGCCCCCCCAAATCCAGCTGAGCTGATTCCGTAGGCAAGCGTTTCCGCTGCGCCCAAGGGGATGGGCGAAGTGTTTACAAATATCTTGTCGATGCTTCCCTTCTCAATAAACTCCTTAAAGTACGGAGAGGGGGGAAGTGTCCGCGCTTTGAGGCTTAGTAAACATTTCAGCACTCCGGCGGCACCGGCCGTTCCCTTTGTATGACCGATGAGGGCTTTCACCGAGCCCACCGGCGTTTTGGCGCTGGCGTCAGGCAGGAGGGAATTCAACGTTCTGAGTTCTGTGGTGTCGCCGACGCGGGTTCCAGTGCCGTGACATTCAATGTAGCAAAGTTTCTTGTCCCCTAGGGCCGCGCGCGCCGAGCGGATGGCTCGGGTCTGTCCTTCTACCGTAGGGGAAAAAAGACTTGTGGCCTTGCCGTTGCTGGTGCCCTCGCAGCTCCTAAGCACTCCGTAGATGGGGTGCTCGTTCCGTAAAGCATCTTCCAAACGTTCCAAACAAAAAACGACGGCGCCCTCGCCCTGGGCCATTCCGTCTGCCGACGCATCGAGCGGGTGAGGCACGGTTTGCGCTAGTAGCCCTAGGCTCGCAAAGAGTACAAAATTTTCCGGTGCCAGTTGCCCCTCGATTCCACCGCTAAGGGCCAGATCGACTTCTTTGGATTGCAGCTGTTGCATGGCCATGTCGAGGGCGGCGTGTGAGGAGGCGCAAGCGGCATCAATGAGAGCCACTGGCCCTGTCAGATCGTGAAACTGCTTTAGGAGTTCTGGAGCAGAGCTGGCGAGCCGAGTTTTCGAGGCGAGTGCGGGCGATTTTTTGAGGGCGGAAACGGTTTCGTCCAAGAGGCTGTTTAAGCGTTTCTGTTCCGCTTTCGGCTGAGATTGAATAAACTCCCGCAGTGAGGCTTCCTCGTTCAGAAACTTCTGCACGGAAATGGCTTCGTCACTTCCCATGCACCCGAGAGTGATGCCAAACGTGAAGTCCTTCTTGTTCTTGATGTTTGCGAGCGCTTGAGTGCCGGCCATTAAAGTTGTCAGCTGCAGACGGGTGTAATCCTCTACAGCAATTCCCAGAGTGCGCGCGATTTCGGCGATCTGTGCGTCGTCCACGTGCCCTGCAAAATCAGAATAAGTCCTATCGGCGGTACCCTTTTGGGTGACCAGGTAAGAACCTTTGTCCCAACGCGAGTCTTCAATGGGGCGAATAGAGCATCGCCCGGCGTGGAGATTTCTCCAAAACGCCTCGGGGTTGTTGGCTTCTGGAAGAACGCATCCGTACCCAACGATGCAAATGGTGTCGGTATGAAATGTAGTCATTTTTAAGGGGCTTTAACGAGTGTGATGCGCAGCTGCTTCTCGGTCAAAAGGACGCTCGCCTTTCCTATCAAGTAGGAGAGGCCGACTAATGAGAACGAGAACAGGAGCGCGGTGAAAACATTCAAGGGAACCCATTTGGTGTAGAAGCTGGCCAGACGGGCACCCACGATGATGTGGATGAGATAGATCCACAGAATGCCTTTGCTAAAACTTTGGATAAAATCCGATTTGGCCCAGCGGCCGCGTTCCCCCGCCCATTGTCCGAGGGTGACCAGAACCGCAAAAAAGCCCATCAGCCCCATAATAAATCCGATGCGTGGACGGAATACGTTCTCCCCCCACACGTTTTCTGGATTGAGAGTCAGAAAGAAATCACCGAGCCAAAGGGAGAAGGCGATGAGTACCGTCCCGACAGCTAAACACATTCCCTGAAACGCTCCGGTTGTTCTTGAACTCCAAAAAAGTGTGTGAGAGCAAAGCCGAAGATAAGCGTTGCAAACCACGGGAAGAAGGGCCAAAAGAAAAAGCCGCTGTCGTTTCCTATCAAAACCCCCGTCATAAAGCTGTTGCTTGAGGCCCAGAGGTCGCGAAGGATGTCGGTAGCGAACATGGAGAGCAATCCCATTACGATCAGTACCGGAATCGTCGTGAGTTTGAGTGCGATACCGATGATGAGGTAACTCAACCCAACAAAGTACAGCATCCATTCAAATCCTGTGATGGGCCCCACGTGAGCAAGGTCATCAGATAACCGAGAACCATAATGGCGACGGAAGTTCGCACCAAAGGCATAAGCTCCAGCTCTTTCGCTTAGGCTTGCAAGCGGTCGACGTATAATCGCAGACCACACCCGGCCGTCGCAGGAAGGCTGAGGGGAAAAAGTCCTAAGAATGTTGTATGGGTGACGATAGGGTACATGAAGCTCTGCGTGTTCATGACTTCATCTTGTGAGGTAATTAACCAGAAGGAGCTGTGGATGAAGACCATGACCAGCACGCAAAGAGCCTTGGCTATGTCCAAACCCACCCAGCGCTGGCGGAGGTCCATGGTAGATCTCTATTTTACCACAGCCCCCGCCACCTTATGATCTCTAGAATGCCTTCATAGGTCCGCTATTTGTTGATGGCCGGCGTAATCACCTTGTTGATCACTTGCCCGTTCATCGAGCGCACGTGCAGCAGAAACTGACGCGGCAGCTTGGCCGGCAAGATGTACGTGACGCGGAATGGGAAGAAGCCGTTATTGCAATCTTCTTTGGCCTTCTTCAATAGCGGCCGGATCACAAGCACATCGTCGTAGAGTTTGGGTTCCACCGTTTTTTCGGTGACCTCGTAGCAGTCTTTGGTCAAGGTGCCCCAAAAAACCAGCGCTGGATTTCCCGTCGTGCCATCTTTTACGACAAAGGCGTCCTCGATGGGTGCGTAAGGTTCGTCGTCCACTTCCGGGCGAGTGGCTTCGGCGACGGAGGGGTCCCCAATTTCCAACGGGACGCCGCATCGACGATGGCGTACTCGCCAGGCTCCATGATCCCGAGCTCAACTTCGTGATTAAAGGGAACCGTAACGTCCAAGCAGCTCCCCTGGTAGTGGTAGGCGTTCTGGCTGATAACAACCTGTTTGTTCTTCTCGTCGATGCTCGCTCGATAGGGGCCAACCTGGTAGCAGGTATTCACAAACTCGCCCGCGACGACGATCTGAACCCGGTCGTTGCTATCAAAGCCCGTTGGAATAAAGGCCTGATTGAGCGCCGTTTTGACGAGATCAGGTTTGTGTTCGCCGGCAGATGCACTGGTACCCCAAACGAGCACACAATAGAACGCACTGATAGATGCAAGGATTCTTAACATTTAGCCCCTCCCCATATAGAAATTCAAGTTAGCGCGCTGCGACACAGGTTCGATGACGCGCTGTTGCCCCTAGCTCGATCCATAGCAAGGCGCGCTATGCCCCGCAAAGAGAAAGGGGCAGTGTAAAAAAGCGATAAGGATTTGAAGGCTTAACTTATTGCGGCAAGATCCGTTTTTGCTTGAAGCAAATCGTCATTTTCAATATCTTGGCTCTCAATGTCTCCCGATCCAATAACTCAACCTTATCTTTTCAATAACCATATTGTGCCTGGACTGTGGCGCTACCTGTTGCCGCAGGAGATCCACCAGTTTCGGTTGCCTGCCGAAGGGCAATCGACGTGTTCGGATTGTCCGCAGGCGAAGTATGAGGGTTATGACAAGGTCTACCGTTGCTGCAGTTACCACCCGGCCCGTGCCCAACTTTTTGCTGGGTTTGGCGTTAAAGGATAAGGTGGCCAAGACCTCCGTCGAAAAGCTTTACCGACTCGGCGGTCTGGTGCCCGAAGGGTTTGCGAGACCCCCCACCAGTGGATCGATTACTTAGCCGATTTAAGCGATGACAAGTTTGGGGAAGCCAAGCGCGTGCGCTGCCCGAACATCAATGAGACAAATGGTTACTGCAACATCTACGCTTTTAGAAATGGCGTATGCTCGACTTTTTTCTGTCTCAATGACAATGGGGACTTTGGAGCGAAGTTTTGGGAATCCTTGCAAGAGATGGTCTCCCAGATGGAATTTGCGTTAAGCCAGTGGGCGCTTGATCAGATCGGGTTTAACGTGAAGGCCTACTTTGGCCGGCTGGACAACCTGGCTCCTAAGCTCAAAGAGGTGGCTGATCCCGAGACGCATTTCTGGACGGAGAAAACGCGCAAGTACCTGTGGGGACGGCTGTACGGAAAAGAATTCCAGACCTTCAGAGAATGTGGCGAACTCATCTCGGAAAACCGCAACAAACTTTGGGAAATCGCCTCGGCTTGGAAGATCATCGATGCCGATCGGTATGACAAAGCCATGAACAAGATGGTCCCCAAGGAATACGAACACGAGATCGATCCCGACGATCTGGAACCCGGCGAGAACATGACCATGCCGGAACTCCTCGCGGACGTACGACGTTTTTATCGCCGGCTCTGGAAGGTCCCGACCGCGCTCGAGCTGAGTCCGCGTGCGAAGATCACCAAGAACCCGGCGGACTGCAAAGAGAGCCGCGACAAGGCGCCGGATCGTCCGTACATGCTGGAGTTCTACAGCCGGCGGGGTGGAACGAGTGTCGAGTGGCGCGAGTACCTCACCAAGGAGCAAGTCGACGCGCTCAGGGTCTTCAAGAAACCCCGCCAGGTGGATGAGAAACTTCTAAAAAGTCGGTCATTTAGTACTATTTCGGACCCGTCCAAGTTTCTTGCGGAAAACGTCGGCAAGCGTGTGCTACAGACCCCCGCCAGTCGTACCAGCCCCTAAAGTTTGATCCATTTGCCCGTTTTTGGGTATAGTGCGCGTCACGAAAGCCCAATACCGTCTGTCCTAGGATTGAACATGAGGAAACCGATGAAAAGCGTGCTACTGAACACGGCCTGTCTACTAGCGATCGCGGCGTGTGCGCCGGGTACGGATCCTGTCTACTACAAGCGGGAACTTGCGGGTGGCGGTGAAAAGGGCAGCTTTGCGGCGCTGAAATCCAAGCTTGTGCTTTCTGATTTGGGCCGAGGCATCGCCGAGGATCGTTCGCTGCTGGAAGAGCAGTGTGTGCAGAACGAAGTCGGCACCTTGGGTGACTTGAGTTTTGAAACCGTGCGCATTGAGCTGCACGATGCGGGGCGCGCAGAAGTTACAGAGAGATTGAGCCGACTCATCCCCTATGATGAAACTCTAGGCAACAACCGCGCTGAGCTGGTAGCGACTGGAGCGAAACTCGCTATCGAGAATCTGCAGCAGTCGAGCAGTGTGGTCTTGCGGGCTAGAAAAGGCGGACGCTTTCTCTACAGTGGCAAAACTGAAGTGCTCGCCAAACCTGAGTGTGCGAACTACGTCATCGGCATGTACGTGGGAGCGTACCTGATCGCGGGGTTACGGGTCGTTTATCCGAACCACGGTCAGAGAACGGATTTCAAAAAAGAATTTGGGGCGAACTCTCCATTTGCTCCCGGTGCGGATCCTAAGAGAGACGCTCTGATGAGTAAAAAGCTGAAAGAGATGGAAGCCAAGGTGGAGGTCATCGTCGGCCAATTGGGAGGCAAGACTGAGGCTCTCGATCAGCTCGCAAAATTGGGAAGCCATTGTTCGGTCGCCGATTTGGAGGCTTGTCGAAAGCTGGTTCGTGATTTGGAGAAAAGTTTTGCAGACGCGACCAAGGAGCGGCCCGCTCGTTTGGCCGCAGTCGGTGCTAAATCTCCGTGGCAGATTACAGGAGTGGTTCCCTTAAAGCCCCTTCCGGTACCTGTGAATGCCGAGATCGAAATACCAGAGGATGAGGGAACCCCGGTGCTTGTCCCTGAAGCGGACGACGAAACTTAGTAGGTACGCGGTTACTTTTGAGGAAACTCATAGAAACCCATCCTTCTAAATCAAGACTTCCTCAAAAGTAACCGCGTACCTAATGTACCTCGGATCGAGCCGCCACGTTCAAGCGTCCAATCAGAAAATTCATCAGGAAGGTGAAGTGCTTTTGGATAAAGACGAGCGCTTTTCCGTGCCCCGTGATGATCCGCTCGCGTTTTCTTCTTTCGATGGCGGAGCCGATCTGGCGTGCGGCCTTCATGGTATCCATGGAGAGCCAAGCTGGGATAGGGTCTCGGTGGTCCGCTCGGTGCTCGCCGCGGTTATTCACGCTACGGATTTCACTCTTCACAAATCCCGGACCGATGTGTGTGACGGAGACTCCTTGCGGGCGCATCTCATACCAAAGTGAATCCGCCAAAGCTCGTACCGCAAACTTGCTCATGGCGTAGGGGGAGCCACCGCCCAAAGAGATGTAGCCGTTTACGCTTCCAATGATCGCAAACTTCCCTTTGCTTTGTTTCAGGGCACCGACAAAAGCGTAGAAGGTGCGCAGGACTCCGTAGACATTCGTATCAAATTGCTTCTGGTAGTCCGCGACTGTTAGCTTCTCAACCGAACCGACAACTCCAAAACCTGCATTGGCGATGACGGTATCAATTCGACCAAACTTTTCTAAGATCGTAGCGCAGGCCTTCTGTAGGTCCGCTTCGCGCGTGACGTCCACTTCCAAGGCTAAACCCGCCGGCGACAGGGTCGCTGCCAAGGCCTGGGTACGATCCAGACGACGCGCCAACAAAACAGTTTGAAAACCCTTGGCGGCGTAAACTTTCGCCAGGGCTTCGCCAATACCTGAAGAGGCGCCGGTGATGACGGCGACGGGTGTGGACACTAGAAGTCTCGCGCCATGACGGTTTTTCTGCCGTCGGTGCGAGCCTTGTCGATCGCATTGTCAGCTGCGTTTCGGATCATGTCCGAGAGAGCTTCCAACGTGTCTTTGGCCGTGTTCATTCCGGAGCGATCCTTAATGTAGGCTTTGAGTTTGGAAGCTACTACTAAGATCTCATCACTGCTTGGAGAGGAAGACTTTTCCATTTTTCGTTCTCCTTTTGGGGGCTGAGGCATTTTGGTTGTTTCGGAAGGTTCTGCTTCCAGGCGTGCCCATTCGTCGCGAGAGGGCGACATTTTTTCCTCAGACCAGGCACTTCGGTGGTTCATCACTGGAATATGAGCGTCCCAGCATTCTACCGAGCAGAAGGCAAAAGACTTTCTCTTTACGTTGCAGGTAGACACGTTGCACGCCCAGAATTTAGAGCGAAAAGGGATTTCCTTTTTGCACGTACTACACTTTTTCCAAAAAGAACCAGTGCTCATTGAGCGAACATCATAGCGAAGTTGCCAAGAAGAGCCAAAGAATTAATAAGAGGAAGGATAAAGGGGACTGGATTCAAGTCCCCTGGAAGGCGATTCAGAAGTCAAAGCGGCTGTTTGGCGGTAGTGGGACCGGTGCCTCGATCCGCGGAGAATTTCTAAAATTGTTTGAGGGCTGTTTCGCGACCGCTCTCTCACTGATAAACGCGAAAGAGCGATCGGATTCAGCTCGCAGAAGGGCCAACCCCAGTCCCATTCCCAAAACTACGATGAGCTTTAAATTTGGGTCCCAGAACATGGCGTCCTCCTTTCTTTCCTCCAACCCCCTGACTTTTTACTAGAGCAAAGGGAGTGCCAAGCTTAGGAAATAGATTTTCTCAATGATTTCAAGAAGCGCTTCGCATTCGGCAGTGCCATGATGCACCGCCTAATGGTGTCTGGTGCCAAACTAATCCTGGGAAACTTCGTGAGTCGTGGAACGCGGGGCACTCAGCCAAATCCAGACAAAGGACACCGGGGGCCGGAAAAAATAACCATGGCTTTGCGTTTTGACGAGGTGTGCACAGGCTCTTTAAAGATTTTTTGCAATTGGCACAAAGCTTGCTCAGAACCTAGCTAAAGCAAGGCTACGATTAGCACTCGCTATAATAGAGATTATTTTCGTTAAAAAAGAAAGGGGGTGTCATGAAACGTTTATGGGTACTTATGGGGTCGGGTTGTGGATGAGTGCACAGCTGATGGCGGCAACCGCAACCAGCGAAACAACCGGGGGACAGATAACGGGGGAATCGATATTCGCCCTTCCGTGGCGCCTTATGGAGAAGCACAGTTCTTCACCGAAAACACGATCGAAGCGGGTTACAAGTTCAGCGATAAGTTTTCCATGGGATACGTGCAAGGTTTTTACACGAACCTTCACAACCACAGCAAAGATCCTTTTATCTTGATGTGGGTTTCTTGAAAGCGAGCGTTGCTAATTTATATGTCAGCGAGGACGAAAGCACTTCACTTAGCTACTCTACGAGACTTTATACGCCCACTCGGGTTTCCTCTAGGGAAGCGGGTTTTATCACTGCTAACCGTCACTACTTTACCCTGAGCAAAAAGTTTTCCGATGCTTTTACTCTCTCTCGGGAAGTCAGGTCACCGTTTTCTACGTTTACGATCGTGCGGGTAGTGGAACCTCCGCGCATCCTCTCATCGAAAACCGTTTCTACTTGATTGGGGATGTGACGCTCGCAAAAGGGCTGACACTTTCACTGCCTTTGATGTTCCACCAGACGCGCCACCGCAGCTACCAGGCGGGAGCCAAGAACAATGACTCTTGGAGTTTGTTTCTGTGGACCTGGCCGGAGCTGTTGTACTCCGTTACCGAGAAGACCGCTGTGGGCCTTTCGTACTACAGCGACAATCTTTTGGAAGCAGACGGCCTAGCAAAGGGTGTGGCTCAAGTCACGCTTCAGGCCAAACTGTAGACCTATCCAGTCGTAAGCCACTGCACCCGCGTCGCACCCGTTGCGGGTGCAGTGGAACGGATTCCGGCACGTTGCTTGCTCCCTAGTTAGTTCGGAGGCGTTGAGAAAGGGGGGTGGGGTCACAATGCCCGGATGGTTAGTAAAACTCGTCATTCTTGCTGCGGGGTCGGTATGCGTCACGCAACTCTGGAGAGTGCCACCGCGCGTCCGTAATCTCGTCACGCCAGCAAGTTTCTTAGCCCAACGCTCGCCCACTTCCGCTAAATCACGGCTCGCCGCGAGCGAGGGTCTTTCTGCAAAAGCTATGGTGGAAGAGTCCCAATCTTCCGAAGCCCTTTCCCCTTCACAACCGGCAGGGGAAGCCAACGATCCGGTTGCCTTGGGTAGGCTGAAGGCGCTGCTCCGGGCGAGCGCGAGGGGCATGAGCGTGGCCTTCGAGACGGACAGAACGCGGGGGAAGTACGGGCGCGACGCCAAGCCGAGACAGACGCGCATCGAGTCGCCAAACGCCGCGCCTACGATCGAGGTTATGTACGAGGGCAAGCCGTGGGCGAACAAAAAGGCTTCGCCGCAGGTGACTTGGAAGGGGCCGCGGCGGGCAAGCGCGCAGGCTACGATCGCGGTTGGAAGCAAGGGTACGCACGTGGAGAAGAGACAGGGTTTGTACACGGCTACGAGTGGGGATACGAACAGGCAAGAGCGGCCGGGTACCGGGATGGAAGTTATGAGGATGGCTATCGAATGGGGGAAGCTGCCGGAATGGATCTCGCCGAGAAAGAAGCCAAGCGAACTCACGGGCCGCTCGGCTGGGAGGCCGCACGTCAGGAAGTACTGGAGCAGACCGCGCTTGGCTACGAGGAAATCGACAACGCCAACCGCTGGGCAGATGAAGCGCCTCCACCTGAAATGCCCAAGCTCCCCGATCGTTTGGAGATACCAGAGACGAGACGCTTACTAAAAGGCGCCCACGCCGAAAAAAACCTCTATGCCTTGGGGCTCGCGAGCCCGTCCGCGATCAATAGCGCGGCCGTTGGCCGAACGGTAGAAAGTTCGGCGTTGTCCGCAGTGGTCTTTGTTCCTGAAAACTGGCCCAAACAAAAGGTAGTGCCCGACTTTAGCGCCGATAGGGTTCCGTTGCCGCTCTACACTTACGCGCAATCTAAACGGGTATTCGCGTCGCGCGAGATGCAGACACAATACGACGAAGCTTATCGAGCGAGCTACCGGAACCATTTTCGTGAGGCTTATAAACGAGTGTACGCGCGGGTTGCGGACGAGCTTTTTAGAAACACCTACGAAAGCCAGTACGCGCTTAGCGTGCACACGTCTTTTCCGGAGGACGAAGCGGCGGGTTCCAAAGCGGGGTATGTGTTTGCGTTCCGGTTAGCCTTTGAAAAACAGAACCAACGTGCCTTTGAGAGGGCGGCCAAGGAAGCGCAAAGTGCGGGGGAAGCCGACGGCAACAATGCGGCCTACCAGGCGTCTTACCGCAAAGGTGAGCGCAAAGGGAAAAAGATGGGCGATCTGTCCTCGATAGCGATGGCCTACCGCGAGGGTTACGAATCGGGAGAGCACGCCGGCTACGCGAGCCGCTTACCGAGCGCGCAGAAGCAGGCCTTTGATTCGCAATACAACACTTTTTTGAAAAAGCGGGAAAAGGGTGCGATTCCCGAATTTGTAGCGGCTCGCTTGCGCTACACCGGCGGAACGCTCTTTGCGGTGGATCTGCTCCTCCAGAACCTAGGCAGACGGGGCTCCGAAGAGGGGAGCCTGATGGCTCAGGTAGAGGGGGCGGGCTACGATTTTTCTCAAACGATAGTTTCGCTGAAGCCACTTTCCGGTCAGACGGAGTCGCTATACAGAAACGTCTTTCTGGGGGAAGCGACTCTGGAAGCCCGGGGAGAACTTCGCGTGATCGTCTTTGCGGACGGCCAGCTTCTAGGAGAGCAGACGCTTCTTCCCCCTCAGCCCAATACCTAGGTGTTGCGCGTCGGAAACGCTATTGTGCGTGGTTGCTTGCAAAACAACCACGCAATCGGCCATTTTGCGGCGCGTGGGATTGTTGTCCAAAGTTCAAATGACTCTGCTGGGGCTGTTGTGTCTCGCCGCTGGCGCTTCGGCGACAGAAGCCAACCACTTTTTTGTGCGGCTTTGTTATGACTTTGTTGCGGAACAGCAGGGCGAGTACTTTTACCTTCCGGCCTCGTTTGAGCGGCTCAAAGAAAAAATTATCGATCACCGCGGCCTCTACGAGCAGATAAAAACCCACGCTGACGCGATGGAAAATCTGGAAACCGACGAAGAGCTGGTTTCGGGACCTTTTACGTGGCTAAAACGACTGCTTATTCGCCGTACGATTCGAAAGCTGGAGAATCAGATGGAAGGGCTTGAGAGTAGAGCCTACCAGCTTGAAGAGGAGATCATTGCCTTCCAGTGGGGAGTCGATCTGATAGTGCATTCCCTGCTACTGAAGGAAATTCCAGAGCTTCTGTCGGAGTTACCGCAAGACTTGCTTTCCTCCGCCCGTGTCGTGGTTAAACGACTCAAAGGCCAAGCCTCAGACGCGCTTGAAACGGTTCGTATTCTCGACGGCAAAATCAAGAGTGCACTCCCTTACCCTCAATGGAAAGATCCCAAAGAAGTTGCGAAGCTTCTCGACGGTACTCTTGAGAGAGATTATGGGAAACTGGCCATGCTGCTGATGGACTGTGACGAGTCGGCGGAGGGTGTCGTGGAGGCATTCAGCGATGTCAGAGAACCGCTGCTGCAAGTTTTTGGTTTGTATCTGCGCTACCAGACGCGCGCGCTGCTTCGAGACGCCATCTACCCGAACCGCTTGATGGAGGCGGGGGCTGAGCGGCTTGATAAGATAATCGATCTGATGTGAGGCTAAACGGTGCGCACGTTCTCCGGAAAATTATTGGCTGGTTTGCTTGGAGCCATCCTTCTGCTCCCTTCGGTGGGACGGGCCCACCAAGATAATTTTTTTGTACTTTGTCAGGTCGCCGTGATGGAAGGCGGGCGTCTAGGTTACCAAAGCGCGGGTGAAGCTTTGAGCCGTCTGACGTCCGAACTGCGTGCCATCAAGGGGCTCAAAGACAACCACAGCGAGGCCGTCGCCAAGCTGGAAGCGCTCAGCGCCAAGATCGGTTTGCGCGAGAAATATCTCTGGGGTTGGTTGGGCGGTGATGGGGCGCAGTCGTTGGATTTCCGTCAAACGGCCAGACTCGAGCGTGACTTTAGAAGTGCGATAGCAAGGCGGGAACGGGAGCTGGGGGATTTTGAGCGGACGGCAGGGGCTCTGCTCGACGAACTCGTCGGTGGCATATTGCGATCGGAGTGGGAACGTTTGGACGAGCCGTACCGGGTGAGCCTATCGGCCCTCATGCAGGACGCGGGAGTGATCCTCAACCTTGTGGAGCGTTTCGCCGAAGCCAGACGAGCCGTCGCGCAAGCTTCGAGCGGCCGGCAAGATCCGCGGCGCCTTCTGGACGCGCACGCAGACGCTCAGCAAAGTGAGCTCAAACTCTTAAAAGAGCTCGCCGTATTTCGGTCGGGTATGGAACGGCTCATCTCGCGCTTAGTGCGAACTCCCGGCACGCCTCAGCTTGTTGCACTCTATCTACAGCAGAGCTGGGAATGGGTGTTGCCAAAACTGAAGGAAACTGCCGCTCTTATCCAAGTGCTGCGGGAACGGCTTACGGGCATCAGCAAGCTGTTAGATAACCCGTATCTTTAGAGGCGTTAAAAGTCCTCGTCAAAAGCAACGCTACCGGAAATTCCTGTCTGGTAAGCGGAAACGCGTTTCTCGAAGAAGTTTGTGGAGTTCCTGCACGTCCTGCAGTTCCATGAACCCAGGCGTTGTTATCGTTGTACTGGCGCGGGATTGAGCGCATCAAAACCGCGTATCAGCGACATACTTCAGGTATTGCTCCATGTCCTTTAGCGAAAGACCGGCCACCCCTTGATCGAGTACATCTTTAGCGAACCCTAGCTCGCATTCGATCGCCTCTTCCATCATCCCGATGACAAGCTCTTGCATCTGGCTATCAAAGAGATCGGCCCTTCGCGGCGCGCGATTTCAATGGCCTTAAAACGCAAAGCCGATGTGCGCTTCCGTCCTGAAAACGCAGTTGGTTCCAAAGGCGAGTCCGTCGAGCAGCCCTTTTGGACCTAAGGAAATACACGGGCGAAAGCTGCAGAAAAAGAGCCCTCGATGCAGCCTGCAAAGCAGATGAGGTTCATCAGGAAACGCCGGCGATCTTCACGCGATTCCAGACCGCGCAGCTCGTTGATCGTATCCATCCACTTGAAACAGAACTCACCTTTTTATGAATCGAAGGAATGGTCTCGATGGCTCGAAAAGCCTCTGTCCTTGTTCGATGTCCGGAAGGGTAGGTGTCCAGAAGCGTCAGGTAGAACTGAACGTGCAAGGCTTCCTCAAACAACTGCCGAGAGAGATAAAGCCGGGCTGGGAGCGTTCAAGTGCTGGTGGTTAATGACCAGGTTATTCCCGACGATAGAATCACCTGTCGCAAAAAGCCACCAAGCGGTGGATGAGGTGCTTCTCGGCTGGCGTCATCCGCTGGTGCAGGTGCTCCAGGTCACGAGAAAAATCGACTTCTTCCACCGTCCACGTATTTTTGATCCCGTTCTTATACATTTCGTAGAAGACAGGGTACTTCATCGGACGCAACGTCAAATCAAAGCCAGTTTGAGTAGCATATGGGACATCATTCACCTATTGAGTTCTTTGCGTATGTTCTATTGGCACGCTTCGCACGCTTCCGGATCTTCCAGAGAACAAGCCAGCGCTTCCTCTTCCGTGTACCGCTTTTTCTCGGTCGCTCCACTCACCGTTGCTTTGGAGATCGTGGTGGCCGGTCGCGAACGCAAAATAGTACGTCGTTTTTAGGCCGCGCTCCCGGCAGCATGTACATCGAGGAAAGTTTTCTTGATCGTCGGGCTTTCCATGAATAGATTCGGGCGACTGGCTTTGATCGATGAAACTTCGATCGGCAGCCATGTCACGAGTGCCCGTTGCGGCACTTCCCAAGCGGTGCGGTAAATCTCCGCACTTCTTCCGGGATCCTCCTTGATGTTTTGGATGGAACCTTCGCTGAGCTTGATCTTATCGCGCATGGCATCGTTCCAAAGACCGCGGTTTTGAGTTCGACACCAGGTAAAGCGGTTGATCTGCAGGAATTCACCCGAGAGGGTTTCTTTGAAGAGATTGATACCTGCGGCTCAATCGCCTCATAGCAGCCGACGATAGAGGCAATGGGTTGCCGTCGGTGCAATGGCAATGATCAGCGAATTACGCAAACCCAGACGCTGCATGTTCTCACGCAGCTCATCCCAACGTGCGATCGCTGGGTTCAATCTCCCAGAGATCAACCAGGACTCCTCCGCCGCACAACTACGGAAATTCGATGAGGGCCCTCTTCCGCTGCGAAACACGAAGTGGAGAGCGCGTGGTAGTAGACCTCTTCCGCGATTTTGAAAGTTTGCGTGCGTCGTCCGAGTCAAAAGCGTAGCTGCAGTTTGAAAACGCGTCCTGCAAGCCCATCATGCCGAGGCCCACCGGTCTCCATCGCAGGTTGGAATCCTGCGCGCCTTCGATAGGTGAAATTGGAGATCGATCACGCGATCTCAACATCTCACCGCGGTTTTGACCGTGTACTCGAGTTTGCGAAAATCAAATTCGCCATCCACGACGTGGCTGCCAAGGTTGATGGACCCTAGATTACAAACCGCCGTTTCGCTGGCAGAAGTGACTTCGAGAATCTCTGTGCAAAGATTGATAGGTGAATGACGTTTCCGGCTTTACCGGCTTGGTTGCTCTTCATTGGAGGCATCCTTGAACGTCATCCAGCTGTTTCGGTTTGCGCGAGTTGTCTTCATCATGCGCGAATACAGATCGCGCGCCTTTACCTGGCGCGAGTATTTCTTCGCGGCTTCAGCGGCCTCATAGGCCGCATCAAATTCCTCTCCATAGAGATCGGGAAGTTCCGGAACCACCTTCGGATCAAAAAGAGACCACATCGCATCCGCTTTTACACGGTTCATGAAAAGGTCGGGTACCCAGTTGGCCAAGTTCAGGTTGTAGGTGCGTTTGGCTTCCTCACCCGTGTTGTCACGCAACTCCAAGAACTCTTCGATGTCGGCGTGCCAGGTTTCAATGTAAACGCAGCAAGCGCCTTTGCGTTTGCCACCTTGGTTTACCGCGGCGACTGAGGAATCCAGAGTTTTCAACCAAGGGACCACCCCATTGGATTGTCCGTTGGTGCCGCGGATCAAAGAGCCGCGGGAACGAATGCGGGAGTAGGCGAGTCCAATCCCGCCAGCGAATTTGGAAAGCTGAGCAATATCCGCATACTTATCGTAGATGGACTTCAAATCATCGCCGGGAGAATCCAACAGATAACAAGAAGACATCTGGGACCGGCGCGTGCCCGAATTGAACAGCGTCGGTGTGCTCGGCATGTAGTCTGCACTGGAAATGAGGCGGTAGAACTCGATCGCCTCATCGGCCGTTTTGGAAAGACCACACGCTACGCGCATGAGGAAATATTGAGGGGTTTCAATTACCTCGCGCGTATCGGGGTTTTTCAGCAAGTAACGGTCGTAGAGCGTGCGCAGACCAAAATACTCATACTTGTCCGTGCGGTACGGTTCGATGGCGGCCGCCAGAGGGCCTTTGTTGCGCTCAACGAAGTCCGCCAGCGTGTCGGAAATAAGACCGACTTCCAAACCGAATTTCACCGCAGCCGAGAAGGAGTCGAGCTTCTGCGTACGAACCTCCTCCTCTATATATAGCTTCAGCAGGCGTGCCGCCAGACGGGAGTACTGAGGTTCCTCCGCAATCAGATGGGCCGCCGTCTGTATGCACAGATCGTCCAATTCTTTTGTGGTCGCGCCATCGTAAAGGCCGCTGATGGCTTTGGTGGCGACTCGCAACGGGTCCACTTGTTCCAAGCCCTGGCAGCAACCTGTCACGCGTTCGATAATCTTGGTCACATCTACCGGCTTGAGTGCTCCGTTGCGTTTGCGCACGTGCATGATCCGGTGTGTGGGAGATTCCGAGCCCAATTTTGAAGGCAGCTCAACTGTTGGCTCAATGACAGTTTCCATTAAAACTCCTGATCCTGATTTTCCCTGTAAGGGCTTGGTAAGACTTACCGTCACCCAAAAACGGTAAGTAAAGAAACTACTGGCGGACAAAAGTTTAGGCAACGCCAATTTTAAATTTTCCGGAAACTCACTCCAGGCGCGCGTTTGCGCGAAGTTTGGATCACTCCAGTGTCAACCGCTTTTGGGACTCGCCCCGAAACGCTTGGTGGGCAAGGGTGACAGCAAATTTGCGAAACGCATTTTTGATCCTCAATCGCGGATCTCCTCGTCGATGGGAGTGCGTTGAACGCGCAGTAGCGTGAGTGCGTTTTGAAAAATTCAGTTAAGAAGCTACCGCGGGGCGGAAAGCCAGTGCAGGTAAGCCTTCCCGCGCTGTGATACAATGATCCTATGCGAACAAAAAAATCCCTCTGGCTATTCGGTGCGTTGCTGTGGGTGACGGTGGCTCCGCAAGCTTGGGGGCGTGGCGCTAGCTCCGACTTCGGCCTGGATATCGAGCCCATCGTCGGCTACGAGCGCGTGCAGAAACTTACCCCTACCGCGTACACCAAAGATCGCTTGGTGTATGGGGGCCGCCTGACTTTGGGGGTTCCGCTTTTTTCCATTGAGACCGAATACACGCGCGGTCAGGACTCAGAGAGTTTCACCAGCCCCACGCTGACCACTACCGATACGACCGATAAGCTGAAACTTGGGGTGCGTAGCTCCATCCAGTTGGATCGCAATCTCTTTTCCTTCGTGCTCCGCGCGGGGGTGCAAGCCAAACGCAACATCCATGAAGAAGATAGCGGCAGCGGAACGGCTCGGACGGAAGAGCCAATCGAGTACGATCCGTACGCCGGTGCTGGCCTCAAGGTGAAGCTGGGACAGCGCGCCAAAATCGCCCTCTTTGCGGACTTTGTGGTCGTCTTTAACGAGCTCAACGATTTCAGCCAAAACGAGTACCTCGTCTCCTCCGGCCTGTCGCTCCGCCTCTAAGCGGATTTGAGATTCCCCGCCAATTGCTATAGAACCCATTCGATGTTCGAAGATAACGCCAACTCTCTCAGCCCGTCTGAGCGCCACCGTTACCTGCGCCACCTGGGCCTGGCACAGGTAGGGGAAGCCGGCCAGCAGCGTCTGAAACGCGCGTCCGTGTTGCTGGTAGGGACGGGTGGCTTGGGTAGCCCGGCCGGTCTCTACCTCGCGGCCGCCGGGGTCGGGCGTTTGGGGCTCGTGGACTTTGACCGGGTGGAGCTTAGCAACTTGCAGCGCCAGGTGCTCTATGGGGAACAGAGCGTGGGCCAACCCAAAGTGGAGGCGGCCTCGCGCCGGCTATCGGATCTCAACCCCCACACCAAGATTGAAGCCCACTCGTTGCGGCTGGACGCCACCAACGCACAGGCCCTCTTTGCGAACTACGATTTCATCTTGGATGGGAGCGACAATTTCGCCACCCGTTATCTCGTTAACGACACGTGTGTGCGCCTCCATAAGGTCTTCGTGCACGCGAGTGTTGCGCAGTTTAGGCAAATCAGTACTTTTGATTCGGGGGTGGGGCCCTTGTTACCGTTGCCCTCCTCGCCTCCACCGCCGGAGGTGATGCTCAGCCGTGCCGAGGCGGGAGTGCTCGGAGTTTTGCCAGGCGATGGGGACGCTGCAAGCGTGCGAAGTCATAAGCTGATCTCTGAAACGGGCGAACCGCCCATCGGGCGTCTCCAGCTTTTTGATGGCTCAACGGGTAGTTTTCGCGAGATGGCGCTTCAGAAGGACCCCAATTGTTCCGTTTGTGGAAAGGGGACCGCTAGCGCCTGGACTTCGGCGGACTCGTGGAAAAGCAAAACGCACTTTCGCTCACGGCGCCGGAACTCAAAGCCCGGCTGGATGCCGGAACGGCCTGTTTCCGCTCGACGTACGCGAGCCGGACGAGTGTGGCTATTGCGACACTTGGCGGGCACAATTCATCCCGCTTCGTGAACTGCCTCCAGCGCCTTGCCGAGAGATCCCACGGGATCAAGATGCCATTATCTATTGTCACCATGGCGTGCGTAGCTTGCATGCGCTTCACTTCTTGCGTGAGCAAGGGATTTACCCGCTCGCTCCATCTCTCGGGCGGCACCGATGCCGGTCCCTCCACGATCCTTCCACCCCGCTACTAGGTACCACTGCTCCCTTGGCACAAGCCAGGTACTGCATATACCTTTTTGTACAGCCCTGTGGATAACTGCGGGCCGGGGCCTGACAAAAAACGCTCTGATTTCGTTCAGAATACAGACAGCCCAAACAGCGTCGTGAGCCTAAAAAACTTGGCGTCCAGGTTGCAATTCTCTGTGTCTGGCGGATTTTCCCGCCAGGCGGAGCGAATCATGCGTTTGTGGCTGTGGACATTGTTGTTGAGCTTGAGTTTCAGGGCTTTGGATTTTCTGAACCAAAGAGTTTTTTGCGGCTGAAACTCAGTCGGTGCAGTTGCGTGTAGAAGGATCCTCCGAAGGCGTTTTGCTGATGAAGCACTATGGGTTCGGTAACCCGGTGTTTCTCATTTCCACCTTCGTCGAGCAGCAGGTAAACAAGACCCGTATGCTGAGCCAAGGCCATTTTTTTAATCTATACAATCAGGTCTATGACGTTCTTTTGAAGCGTCCGGAGACCGAAAATAAGAAGTGCGACAGCAAGGTGGACGTTACTTTGAAAGAAAAAGGCCACGTCACGCGCACTCTCGCCTATTGCATGGATAGCCTGGACAAAGAGACCCGCGTCCAGTTTTCCAACTGGCTCGTGAACATCAAGGAACGACTCTAGGCTTGCCTGCCCCTCTAAAGGCGTCTATGACGGACGCATGTCGAATCGTGAAAATCTAATCAAACATCTGAATCTGCAGCCACACCCTGAGGGTGGTTTTTATGCGGAAACGTATAGAGACAAAGGCACTATCGAAGAAGCGGCGTTACCCGATCGCTTCAATGGTGATCGCAATTACTCCACCGCTATCTTGTTTTTGCTTTCCAAAGGAGAGCATTCCCGTCTGCACCGGATCGCTTCGGATGAGGTGTGGCACTTTTACGCAGGTGACCCCTTAATTGTTTTTGAAATTTCGCCAGCCGGAGAACTGAAGGAAACGCTTTTGGGCCAGGATATTCTTGGCGGGCAAAAGTTGCAGTACGTGGTGCCGGCCGGAGCCTGGTTCGGTGCGTACCCCGCTCCAGGGAGTGAGTATTGTTTGGTGGGCGCTACGGTAGCCCCCGGTTTTGATTTCGCCGATTTTGAGTTAGCGGAAGCCGAAAAGTTATCGGCCGAGTTTCCGGCGCACAAAGAAGCCATCCGACGTCTTTGTTAACGGCCGCGAACGAGCGCTACTATTCCCGTGCATAAGGCGAGCACAAAAACGATCGTGGGAACGGTCGGCAAGTGGGTTTGCCAAAGTGAGAAGGCAAAGCCAACCGCTACGCTAATCGACGCCGTCAGCGCGCACCCGACAAGATGAGCCCGAAGCCCCATTCCACGGGCGAGACCTAATAGGGTGGTCGGGACGAACAAACAGGCCGCGGTAAACAAAAAGCCAACAAATTGAACGGAGAAGCAAAGCAGCAACAGGCTCACAAGATTGAAACTGCGCTCCGATCGGGGCAATCCCAAAATCATGAGAGAGAAACTATCGTCAACCATGGTTCGCCAGGATCGGACCAGCCAGACGAGCGATCCAACCCATGAGCGTGACGGCGCCGTCTTATCCGTGAGAGTCGCCAAATCGCCGAAGAAAAACTTGTGCCAGATGTGTCTCGAGTGCCGGAAAGACGGCAGAGACCAGCGAAGCCGCCGCCAACAAGCTTACAAAAAGTGCCGTGAAGTACGAGTTGCGCGAACTCAACCGCCGCGCCACCAAACGGTTACCCGCGTAAAAGGTGAGCACTGAAACAAGAAATCCGGAGAGAATGGTGGAGTAGTGAACGCTGCTTTCCTCGACATTTGAGTAGTGCAGGACTCCAATTCCAAGAAGGACGCCGAGAGTCGCCCCTTGAGCCACACAAAGCGTCTGCACGGCGCGATCGCGGGCGGCCAACTGGCAACCGAGTAGAGCGAGAGCCGGCGCGAGTACCGCGCCCGCTAGAATAGTGAACTTGTAGATGGAGAGTAGAGCTAACAAGCGTTGTCTCCCAATCTCACCGGTTTTAGGCGCTGCCAATCGGAAGGCACTTCATGCGAGACGACAATCAGCGCCTTATCCGCGTTGGCGATGAACTCGGTGAGTGCTTTTTGGATTTGCACTTTGCTGTCGCGATCCAAGTGATTGAAGGGCTCATCGAGGATCAAAACGGAGCAACCCTGAAGCAAGGCGCGTGTGAGTAGCGCGCGTTTGCGTTCTCCTCCGCTAGCCGTGTTCCAAGCCAGTTTTAAGTGGGTGGCCTCTAGCAGTCCCCAGCGGCAAATAGCGTCGACATCGTCCGTCGGAAGCAGATCCCCTAAACAGAGAGGGAGGTGAAATTCCGTGTTTTGGAGTTGAGGGATGTACGCGATGTCGGAAGCCGGAAGACGGTGTGCGAGTGTCCCTTTGAGCGGCCGGTGCTGGCCGACCAAAACTCTGAGCAGGGTGGATTTCCCCGCTCCATTGGGCCCTTCGATCAAGAGTGTCTCGCCCCGGTTCAGCTGAAACGAGATCCCCTTCGCGAGAAGCCTTCCTTCGGGCGTGGCATAAGCCAACTCGGAAGCTTCAATCAGCAGCGGATCATTTGTCGGAAGTGGCAACGCGTTTCCCCGCTAGGTTGACGATTTTCTCCACCAGTCCGTTTTGGTAAGCGTCGTAATCCATTTCGTCTTTGGAAAGTGAAGTAGGTACCGTCAGTACCGGTATGCCCGAGAGCTCCTCAAACCGCTCCAAGGTTTTTTTCGGACTGTATTCTGCGGCCAGGACAAGCGTGACGCCCGCGGCCTTAGCGCGCTGAGCGATTTCCGCGATACGGCCCGCCGACGGAGGTACGCCCGGCTTTTCCTCGATACTACCAAAAGATTTAAGTCCGTAAGCAGAAAGAAAGTAGGTGAATTCTTTGTGATACTCAATAACCAGAGGCTTCTGCTTCAAAGCGTCGATTCGCTTTTTGTTGCTGTCTTGCAGGGTTTTAAGGCGCGCTTGCAACGCCTTCAAGCGGCTTTGGTAAAGCGCTGCCGATTTGGGATCGGCCGCAGCTAGGGCCTCCGCGACGGCCGTGGCGCCTTCGGCGAGCGCACTTGGGCTCAGCCAAAAGTGTGGGTTTCCGAGCGGGTGCACGTCTCCCATCGATCTATCAATAGGCCCTTCCGGTACCTCAAGCGGCTGGATCGCCTTGCCAACATTGCAGTAGCCGCTGCCTCCGGGTTGGACTTTGCTGTTACCGGAACGCGAGAGCACCTTGGGAAGCCAACCGACTTCCAGGTCTAAACCCACGAGGCAAACGACGTCGGCATCTGCCGTCCAGCGGATGAAGTTGGGAGAGGCGTCCATAAAGTGTGGGTTCTCCGTGCCAGAGAGAAGGCTGCGTACCTGGTTCTTGGGGCTGCCGAGCAATTCGCCTGCGACCCACGCGAGATCGGTGGTCGTGGTTACTACGCTAGGGGCATTTGCCAACGCAAACTGGAATCCCACGGTAGCCAACAGCAGAAATAAGTATTTCATGCGCTCTCCTAAAAAACATGCGCCGGGTGCGCGCCCAGCAAGAATATGGCCTGCAACTCGGCGTAATTGGCCGCGGCGGTGACCACGCCCGCGCGCCGGGTCCCTTGAAAGTTAAAAGCGGCCCGGAAAGTAGTAAACTCGCTCGGCTTCCAACTGAGCGTGGGCACGATGTTGTGATCCACTTCGCTCGCGTTCATATTGACGAGCAAATCCCCGCGCAAGCCCAGATACAAAGTGTCTGTGAAGCCGTACTGTGGGTAAAGGTAAATACTAAACTCTTTCTCAGCGGCATTTCCCGGCGGCGTTTCCACACGGTACCACGCCTCGCTTTGCAGCAAGAACGCCAGCCGCTGGTTGTCTCGCCATTTTCCCACGAGATCGAGCCCTAGCATGAGCTTCTTCGTCCCGTCGTTGGCAACGCGTCCCAGGTAATTGAGCCCTACCTGAAAACCGGAACTATTTGCCAAATCGGCGTAAGTCACCAGGCGCAGGTAATGCGTCGGTACCCTGGGGTTGCTGCCGGCTCCATGCACGTGTCCGTATTTTCGGCCCGAAGTCACGCCGACTGTCAGATCCAAAAAGAACGGAAGCGGGAAGAGCGTTCCAAACTCCACCCCCACATCCAAAACGCCTTCTTGATCAAAAAAACGTGTGTGGGATTTGGGGGCCGTGATGAAGGCCCAATCATGGCGATGGATTTGATTAAGGCGGCCGACCCCGAGAAAAAACTGCCCGGCTTTGATGCGCGATCGCGGAATGAGCTTCGTGGAGCTCAAAAACGCTTCGTGCAATTCGAAAAAGTAGTCCCCGCCTTCCAGGTGCGCCGCCATGCCGAGCCGGCCATCAAAAAGATAGTCGGCCGGAGAGTAGACGATCAGTTCCGCTTCGCGGAGCACATCGAACTGGGATGGGCCGTTCTTGCCAAAGCCGCCATAGAGATCGACCGCGCCGGAAATCCCCAAACCCGCATTGTCTCCCAAAGCGGGGCTGGAGAGTCCGACGCCAATCGTTACGATGATGAGAAGAAGTTTAGTGCGCATGGCCGGGGATATCCGTTTCTATCGCCAAGTCTTGAACCTTCGCGTGCTTGCTTCGTGTCAGAAAGATTTCGCGTCCTTGCACCACGTCGTGTAGGTGAGTGTGGAGAAGTCTTTTCTTGGTGAAGTTCTCCATGACATCCAAGCCGACCTCATCCGCTTCGCTGTAAACCGAAATGGCGAGATTTAGCTTTCCGTCTTCGCTAATTTTTCGTTGCACGGAGTTTGGAGTGCCATCAATGGAGTACGTCACCATCAGATCGGTTTTACCGGTTCTTAGGAAGTTGATGGCCAGTCCGCCTTCTTTCGTCTCCTTCGCATTGGTAATGATTGTGACTTGGTCGTCTGTATTCGGAAGTGTGGTCAACAAGTGGTAGCGTGTGTCGCCCCTCGGTCCATCCAGTTTCAGATCCACGCGTTCAGTGATGAAGCCGTCGCCGTCCACATCGAGTTGGAGGCGTTTGGGGTGCTTGGTTTTTGCGGACGCGGGAGCGGCGGCACCGGAATCCTCAGCTTCTCCATGAGCGTGTTCGGGAATATTGAAGCGGATATCCAAAGAACGCACGAAGGTACCGTCGTTGGAGAACTCTAGGCCAATCGACCGGCCCGTTCCGTTGCCTTCTTCGATGTGAGCGTGAAGGAGTTCCAGGTTTTGTTCTGTTTCCTCTACCTCCACACCAATCTCGCCGGCCTCATTGTAAAGCGACACTTCGAAGTTGAATGTCAGGGTTTCAGCTTTCAAAGCTTTTTCCACCATCTTCATGGGGCTTCCGTCTAGGCCGTAAAGCACCCTTAGCTTCTTTGCCTCAATCAACATGAACTGGATGCGGGCGCCTCCTGCCAGGTTCTCGTCGGTGTGGGCAAGAAGACTCATGTGGCTTCCTACCTTCGCAAAATCAACTTCAATACGGTAGGCATTGTTGCTCTGCACTTTGTCCACTTTCAGATTTGCCTTCTCTTTGATGGTGAACGCATCTTCAGAAAAAGTTGTTTGGACGGCGCGGATAAACCCATCACCGGATACAGGATCACTACACCCCATGAGGGCCATTAAAAAGAGAGCGGATATAACGAAAAAGACAGATCGCTTATGCATTAAAGACTCCTAAAACAAAAAACAAATTAAAAACAAAAACCTAAAAACAAAAGAACCGATTCGAATGAAAAGGGATTAGACGATTGGGGGAGACTGCTTGGGAGCAAAGGCGTAACGAGGCTGCACCCAGCTCAGAGAGGGCATTAGGTTAAGGGAACGGAAAAAACGGAGCAATGGCGTAGGCGATGGCGTCGCTTGGACAACTAAGCCCCCAGTCCTTAAGACAGCGGATATCTGGCATCCATCCTCGTCTTCGTGGCAGGATGCACTTTTCATCAACGCCGTCGCCGTAGCAACGTCTTCGCTTTCATGCATCTGCGTTGCCGATGCGGCCCTGTGCGCCGAACCGTCCAGTGAGTGGGGGACCAAGATAAAGTGAGCACTACGCGCAAAAAGGCTCAATACAAACATGAGGGCTAGCCAAGACGTTTGAGAGCGCAAAATGGTGCGAGGGAACTTCATCTGAAAAGAAGGAGTACCACTATTGTGGGCTGCTTCTCAAGCAGGAATGGGGGGCGTCGCATAGTTTCTTGCAAATACAAGGACTTGCCGCAGTAGCCAGCCTCTGCCTTGGGCTAGCGAAGGCCCTTGGGAATCACGATCCGGTCCAGGACCTCGAAAGCCGCGTGGACGATGAGGGCCAGGCCGGCGGCAGGGATGGCTCCCTGCAAAATAATATTGAGGTCATTGAGGCCGAGGCCCGTGACAATAGGATCCCCATAACCCCCGGCGCCAATGAGTGCCGCGAGCGTCGCGGTCCCGACATTAATGATGGCAGACGTCTTGATCCCGGAAAGAATCTGGCGCGTGGCGAGCGGCAACTCGATCAGGCGCAGCTGTTGCATCGGTTTCAGGCCGAGAGCCCGCCCCACTTCGAGCAGCTTGGGATCAATGTCCACGAGGCCCACGTAGGTGCTGCGTACGATAGGAAGCAAGCTATAGAGAAAGAGGGCGACCAGCGCCGGGACGACTCCAATTCCGAATAGCGGAATCAAAAAACAGAGCAAAGCCAAGGAAGGAACCGTCTGGATCATGCCGGTAAAGAGCAAGATAAAATGGCCGAGAACCCGGTAATACCGAGCGACGATCGCAAGCGCCACGCCACAGACGATCGCAAAGGCCATCGACAAACAAACCAGAAAAAGATGTTCTTTGGTTAGGCGCCAGAGCGTGTCCAGATAGGTGTTTCCGTGGTGCTCCAGGTGCAAAAACTCAGCGGCCACCGCCTGCATGGCTTCGCCATCGACCTCGACCCGTGCGTTGAGTTTGGCCATGGTTTCATCCGTGAGTCGGCCTTCCAGCGTCGCCCGCATCGCGTGCCACGTGCGCGGCATTTTCTCGATCACTTCCTTGCGGGTAAGGATAACGGCAAAGTACTGGGGAAAGGCGCCGCGATCGTCTTCTACCAGCTGAATGTCGTACTTGGGGATCTTGGCGTCGGTGGAGTAAAGGTCGGTGATATCAATCTCACCCTGCAAGAGCGCTTGTATCTTCAGGCCGTGGGCCAGGCCCTTGACCCGGTTGAAGTCCATTCCGTAAACCGTTTGGAGCATTGGGTAACAATCGCTGCGTTCAATGAAGGAGTTGGTAAAACCGGCTACGAGTTCCGGGTGTTTTTGTAAATCCGTCATCGTGCGGATGCCGAGTGCCTCGGCGCGTTTTCGAAGCATGGCAATCGCGTACGTATTGTTAAAGCCGATGGGTTCACTGATGGTGAGCCCAATTTTTTCAAGGGCGGTACGGATCTCCTCCACGCTTCGCAAGGAGGGATCATTCAGCAAACTGTCAGAAAGCGTGCCGGTGTACTCCACATAAAAATCCACTTTTTTATTCAGTACGCCTTCGTAAACGATCGCGGTGTCCCCTAAGCCGAGTTTACGATCCGCTTGGGCTTCGCCGGTGGAGTCGATAATTTGTGCGAGCACCTCACCGAGCAAAAAACTTTCAGTGAAAATTTTTGAGCTGACAACGGCCTTGGGCTTAGCCCACGCCAGGCAGCTGACGAGCAGCAAACTTGCAAATACCAAACGTGTCATGGGGCCCCTACTTCCGGAATGCGTTGGGCATTAATAAAACGACTGACGAAAGGATCGGTAGGGTTGACGTTGAACTCGCTAAAGGTCCCGTGCTGGATCACTTTGCCTTTTCGCAGAAGTGTAATGGAGTCTCCCAGGTACGCTGCTTCACCCACATCGTGAGTCACAATAACGACGGTTTTACCGAGCTTGCTGAAAATGGACTTAAGTTGCTGCTGCAACTCAGAACGAATAATAGGATCGAGCGCGCCAAGTGGTTCGTCCATTAACAAGAAGGGCGGATCGAGCATGAGCGCCCGCATGAGCGCCACCCGTTGGCGCTGGCCGCCGCTGATCTGCTTGGGGAAACGCCGCAGGAGCGCGGTGTCCAACTGGACGAGCGCGCAGAGTGATTCCAAGCGCTCTTTACTTTTGTCAGGAGTCCAGCCGCGCAGCTTCGCGACCAAGGAAACGTTTTCAGCCGTTGTCAGGTGCGGGAAGAGGCCGCCTTCCTGAATGACGTAGCCGACGCGCTTGGCGACTTCAAAATGCTTTTCCGTAGAAACGTCGAGGTCACCCACGCGCACACTTCCGCTGTCGCACGGGATCAGTCCCATCAGAATGCGAAGCAAAGTCGACTTGCCACAGCCGCTGGAGCCCAGAAGCACATGCGTCTGACCGGAATGGAATTCTAACGAAATCCCATCAAGCACCTTTTTGGTGCCAAAGGATTTCGATACCTTTTGTATGGAAATCATTGCCTAGTCCGGTATTGCAGAACCGGAGCAGCTTGTCAAAAATCAAGCAGGTGTTAAGCGGTCGCGGGGGTGCGTCCCATTAACCGATCAAAGCGGTTCGCAATGTCGTCCATGATGGCGATGGCCGAGGGCAAAACCAAAACAATGAGCGTAGAGCCGATCACCATTCCCCAGGCAAGCGCCATCGTAATGTAGACAACAAAGGGATCGAGCCCCCCAATGCCGTAGGTGGTAGGCATGAGGCCCACAACCGTGGTCGCGGTCGTTAAGAAAATGGGGCGCAACCGGGATTTAGCCGCGGCTACAATACTGTCGATGCCCGTCATTCCGCCTTCGCGCCGCTGGTTTACGAAATCGATGAGCACGATGGCATTGTTAACGATGACGCCCGCAAGCGCGATCATCCCGAGCATTCCCATGAAAGTGAGGGGTTTGCCATGCAGGATGAAAGCCCAAATGACGGCTGCCAGTCCAAAAGGGATCATCAAGAAAACTAAGAAAGGGTGCAGTAAGTTGCGGAAGGTGAGCACCAGAATCAAAAAGATACCGAGCAAGGCCACAATGAAAGCGCGGCCCAAAGAGGCCATGCTTTCCGCGGTGTCTTGATCTTCACCCCCAAAGGCGACCGTCACGCCGGGAAAGGCTTTTTCAATCTCGGGTACTTTCTGGCGGATGAGGTTATTCACCTCCCTTGCTGAATTTTTTTCGGTATCTACCGCCGCGGTGATTTCAATTTGTCGCTCGAAAGCTTCATGCTCGTATTCCGCAAGTCCTTGTGACGTGGAGTGGGTAGCGACTTGTGAAAGGGGAACCAGGTTTTGAGCCAGGTTCGGAATGCGCAACTTTTCCAGCGTGGTGCCGTCGGAGCGGTACGCTTTGGGAAGTACGACGCGCACGTCGATTTCTTCGTCCAATCCGGGAATGGAAGTCGCAATGAGCCCTTCAAAGGAGGCGCGCACGGTGTTGCCGATGTCACGCACCGAGATGTTGGCGGCGGCCGCTTCATTGGGTTCGACCTTGATGTTCACTTCCTCTTTACCCATGATGTAACTATCTTGAATGTCCGACACACCGGGAATCGCCAGTAGCATTTCCTTGATGTGCTTCATCGCGGGTACAATCTGTTCATATTCTTTGGCACGAATGCCGAGATCTACCGGCCGTCCGACGGGCGGTCCGCCTTGGACTCTCTCAAAGGAGACACGGAGAAAACCCGGAGGGATCCCAATCTTCTCCCGCAACTCCTCGATGATCTCTTTGTCGGTTCGATCCCTAGAATTGGGGGGTGTCAGGTAAACAGTGAGCTGAGCGTATTCGCTGCCGCGGCGGTTGGTTTCAGGACCTTGCCAGTACATTCCCACCGTCGTGAGAAAATTCTTCAAATCCTTTTCGGGTAGGGCGCTTACGATCTCTTCGACCGGCTTGATCATCGCTTCGGTCTGCTGGAGGCTGGTGCCCGTGGGTGCCTGCGCGCGGATCATGAAAATCTCAATGTCATCCGCCGGGAAAAGCACGAAGCGCATGGCCGTGCCAGCGATGACAAAGGATCCGACGACAAAAATGAAAGAGGCGAAGGCAACCCAGTAGCGGTGACCAATGTTGAAGCGGACAATTTTTTCATAAGTCGGCTCGACCATGTTATCCCAAACTCGTGCGAGACGTCCTTTCTTGGGTTTGGGTGCCTCTTCTCCGGGCTTGCGTTTCGAAGGCTTAGACCAGTGAGCCAAATGCCCGGGCAAAATGATGAACGCTTCGATGAGCGAGATAAAAAGCGCAATGACGACACCGAGCGGGATCTGCTTTACGAATTTGCCAAAGATTCCTGACATGAAAAACATGGGCAGGAACACCACGACTGTGGTCATGACGGAGGCCGTGACCGGGATCCACACCTCGTGCGTGCCTTTGATGGCGGCTTCCAAGGGAGAATACCCCTCCTCCATGTAGCGGGCGCAGTTATCCGTTACAACGATCGCATCGTCGATGAGCATACCGGAAACGATGATGAGACCAATCATCGAGATGAGGTTGATGCTGTAGTCGTAAGCATTGAACAGAATCATCGTTCCGAAGAATGAAAAAGGAATCCCCAAAGAAACGATCAACGCCGTACGGTGCGGAAGTAGGAAGGAGAGCAGGATCAGAACCAGAAGCAGACCCACCCCCAAGTTGGAAGTGAGAATCGAAAGGCGGCGCTTAATCAAATAAGAAAGGTCATTGATGTAGGCGACCTTGATCCGCTTGTCCAATGTGTCGGCAATCTCATCCATTTTTTGATGGACCTGATCCACGACTTTAATCGCGTCGAACTTTTCCTTTTTAATACCGTTAGGCGAATAGAGGGTTTGCCATCGGTGTGATCGAGCACCGTGGGTTTTTCGAGCTGGTAGCGAACATCAGCGACGTCTTTGACCAGAATAGCGCGGCCCAGATCATTGGCTCGGATGACGGTGTTTTTGACGTCTTCCGGATTTTTGAAACGGCCGCTGGTGCGCACCGTGCGCTCAGAGTCCTTGCCACTTGCCGGCACTTCAATCGTACCGCCCGGGATAGAGACGTTGGTTGTTCGCAAAGCGCTCACCACGTTTTCAAGCGACAACTGGTAACGCCGCAGTTTGGTGAGATCGGTCTCGACTCGGATTTCCAAATCCTGCAGGCCGACCGGGTTTACGCGCGCCACTCCGGGAATATCCTCTAGTTCATCCTGGATGCGCTTGGCTTGCTCTCGTAGCTCCAGCTCCGGCATATCGCCGGCTACCGACACTTCGATGATCGGCTGCTGTTTGCTCTCGAGTGCAGAAACCAAGGGCTCCTCGGCGCCTTCCGGGAGCTGTGCCTTAAAACGATCGACGATGTCCCGCACATCGCTTTTGGCTTTTTCTTCGGTCGTTTGATCGGGGTCCAGACGCAATACGATAACGCTCTGGCTCTCCACCGAATGGGATTCCAAGCGCTTGACGCCGTCAATTTCCTTCAAATCCTGCTCGATGGGATTGGTGATGAGTTGCTCTACCTCTTGCGGTGAGGCCCCTGGAAAAATCGTGGTGATGGTAATGATGTCGTACGTCACGTTGGGGAAAACTTCGCGGCGAATCAGAAACAAAGCCGCGATGCCGACGAGAACGACAAAGACAGTGAGTAAGTTGCCAAACAGCGACTGACGAACGAAAGCTTCGATGATTTTTTTCATTTGCTGTGTTTTTTGTTAGAAACTTGTTCCAGTAACTTTTCCAAATACGGTTTGATTTTGCCCTGCAAGCGTCGCACCTGCCAGGCTGCCATCCGGCGTTGGATTTCTGCTTCCCTTAGTTCCAGTTCGGCCCGTGTCGCGTCGTCTTCGGATTGAACGACAGCCAGAGTGTTTACTCTACCGATGGCAAAGCGTCTTTCTTCCAAACGAGCGCGTTCACTTTGGTTTTCGTACGCTTGTTTCTTTAATGTGTAGTGGGCTTCCAGGCGGTTGAGATCCAAGCAGGCTTTCATCCAACCGAGTTTGAAATCATCTTTGGCAATGGATGCGCGGGCTTCGGCGAGCATTTGATTGGAGATCGCCTGCCGGGCAGCGGCGCGCTCAGCGTACTGAGAAAGTGGCATCGAAAAAGAGAGCCCGACCAGAAAGCCCGGGTTTTTGAAACCAAGCATTTCGCCAAGCGCGTTGCTCCCGTTTGAATCGACGCCGTTCGCGTACACGGTGCCGTACAGTTTGAGTGCCGGAGCGGCGCTGTTTTCCGCCGCCTCGGCAGTTAAGGCCGCCGCCTGGGCATCGAGGTTCGCACTCTTCACCTTGGTGTTGGGTTCCGGTAAAGCGGCGAGCTTTGCGGGCGGACCGCAGTCGTCACGCGCGGCGATCATGGGGGAGTCCAGGCGAATGGGAATCTCAATCGGATCCACGGTGGTCAGCCACTGTTCATTGAGCTTGAGTGCGATGACGAGATCGCGCCAGCGGTTACCGAGCTCTAGATCGGCGGCGCGCTTTTGGGACTGATCGCTTAGTAAAAAACTCTCCACCTGAAGGACGTCCGGTCGTTCCGCGGTGCCGCGCCTTTGCTTGGTGCGGGTGACCCGAACCAGTTTTTCCCGGCGTTTCACAGAATCTGCCGACGCCACGGCCCGCGCTTGTGCGAGCCAGGCCTGGTAAAAAATCTGCGTCAGTTGCATCGCCCAATCATCAATGGAGTCCTCGAACTGGTGTTCGAGGGATCGCTTTTGCAACTCGCCGCTTTCGGCGGTTCGGCGGGTGGCGTACCCAAAGGAGTCTCTCCAAAGATTCTGCGCCAGAGTGATACTGGACTTGGCCTCGACAAACGGAGCGAGCGTGATGGTGGGGAAGTCCAGCTCCGTTCGGCCATCGGAAACTTCCAATGCCAGACTCGTTCCCGTCAGAAAATATTTGGAGGCCCCAATTTTTCCGGAAAACGTGTTGTTTCGTCGGGGCGCGAACGCATTGGTCGCCTCTCGGCGATCTTCGAGCTTATTGATCTCAAAACTCAGCTGCCAATCCAGCGCGGCCTTGGCGGAGAGGGCGGGCGCTTCAATCTTAGGATAGAAAGACTTTACCGCTTCAAAGCTATCCGAGGACTGCATGGCCCGGCCCAGCACGACATCCAGCGTGACGGAGTTTTGGGGCAGCGTACGCAGCAGATCCTGGGCGTCCGGAGGCAGTGTTGCGACTGCTGGGACGACGCAGAAACTAAGAAAAAGGGTCCACAAAGCCGGGTGGCGCGAAAGTTTTCTAAGGCACACGAATCGCTCCTACGAAACCTCCCGGTACTTTAACAGGTAAGCGGTTGAAATCAATCAATAAAATGTAGGCTTTCTACCGACGAAAGGGTTCAAGTTTAGGTCGATTTATTACGATCAAAGGAGGTAAGGGTGTAACCGGCTTTTTTTGGAAAGGCTTCGTGGTTTTAAGGACTTACATATTGCTGCTCCTGGCGCTACTGGTCGCTTCGCTGCCCGTTCAGGCGGAGGAAAGTGATGTGGTACGCACGTTACTGGAGCAAAATCGTCTGGATGAAGCGGTCCCGGTCTGCCGGCAATTCGAGGTGCTGGCCGGAAACCGACCCGAAGCGATGATCGACTGTGCCTGGGTGTACTACCGCACGGGCCGGTTCGAGGCCGGCGAGCAGATTCGCGTGAAGCTGACCTCCCCACAATTCTCGTACGATCAGCAGATGCTGATGGCCTACGCGTACATCGATAGAAAGCAGTACGACAAAGCCCGCGAAATATTGAACGAGCTGGAGAAGTCCCACAAAGGGACGGTGAAGGGCCTGAAGGTCCAGGAGCTGCTCGCGGAAATGTATGAAAATATGGGCCGGCTCGATACAGCCGCTTTCATCTACAAGCAGCTCGTCGGGGACGATCCCTCGCGAGCGCGCGCCCACTGGGGGCTTGCGCGCCACCACCTCTCCCGTAGGGAAAACAGTAAGGCGATTGTCCACCTCATCAAAACCACCGAGCTGTGGCCCACGCACCTAGCCAGCCGCTTTAACCTGGGTGTGCTTTACCTCAGCCAGGAAAATCTTCCCGAAGCGGGGCGATGGCTGGCCGAGAGCTACAAGCTCAACCGCGCGGACGCTGGGGTTTTGGAACAGCTGGGGGTGCTCTTTGAGAAAAAAGGCCAGTTCGGAGATGCGCTGAAATACTGGCAAAAGGCCTTGGATATCAATAAGAAGAGCGAAGTCGCGCGTGGCAAGCTCAAGCTCTATTACGGCAAACTCATTGATCGGGCGATCGAAGAAAACGATTACCCCCGAGCGCTTTTGTATCTCGAAAACGCCGCGAGCGTAGGCAATACCGATCCGCGAAACCTGCTGCGCCGGGGAATCATCTACCGCAACCACCGCAAATACGAAAAAGCGGCGGGGGATCTCCTGGCCTATTTGAATGCGAACCCGGAAGACCCGGAGGCCGCGCGGGAACTCGGTATCTGTTACCTGAACATGAGCTTATTCAAGGATGCTGGAAAATACTTTGAACGGGCGCTGGAGCTACAGCCTACTTATGGTATGAACTACGCGTGGTACGCCTGGGTGCTCGAGAAAACCGGCAAGCTTTGTGATGCCCGGCTCGCCTGGACCAAGGCCACGGAACTCATCAAGGACGAACGCGAGCTAGTGCGTGCCTCACGGCGGTTGGCGACGGTCAATCGGCGAACTCAGGGCAAGTGTGACAAGGTATCGACGAGTGAAATGGACGGAGCTGAAAATTGAGAGTCCCGATAGGTTGCGGGAAGCCATTTCAAATTATCTGATGGAGCAAGGTGCTGAGGGCGTGTGGGAGGAAGGTAGCTTCCCGGTAATGCTTCGGGCGTACTTTCCCCCGGAGCAGGCAGAGGCGGTTCAGACCTCACTCGCGGTCTACCTGGATAGTTTGCGCGAACTTTACCCGCGTACCCAACGCGTACACGTGAGTTCGCAGACGGTTGTGCGCGAAGAGTGGGCGGAGAAGTGGAAAGAGTTTTTCAAGCCGCAGGCACTGGGCGAAAAGTTTTTTCTGATTCCCAAGTGGCGGCGTCATGAGGGCTTGGCCGCTGATCGGATGCCCATTGTTTTGGATCCGGGAATGGCATTTGGAACCGGGCTGCATGAGAGCACACGACTTTGTGTCGAGCTTCTCGAGCGGCTGCTTAAGGGTGAAAGCGCCCGCGTGTTGGACGCCGGAACCGGGAGCGGGATCTTGGCCATCGTCGCCCACAAGCTGGGTGCCGGTACGGTGACTGCGGTGGATGTGGATCCTGTGGCGGTTGAAGTGGCGGAAGAGAATTGCGCCGACAACGACTGTCCGGGAATTAAGTTTGATGTGTGTAGTGCTGACAAGGTTAACGGTGAGTTTGATGTCATCGTTGCCAATATCTTGTTGGAAGCTCACATGCAAAGCCTGAACGCTTATAGAGAGACCTCGTATTGGAGGGAAACTGATTCTCTTCTGGTCTATTGGTTTCGCAGAAAGAAACCATAGAAAAGGCTTTGCTCGCAAATGGGTTTGAGTCGGTCACTTTCCTGGAACAAGGTGAGTGGCTGGCGTGTTTAGCCTAAGATAAATTCATGAAAGTTTACCGTTTCATTCTTCTTCTTTTCCTATTGGCGCTTCCAGCGCATGGGGAAACTGAACTCAACGAGCTTCGCGAATGTGTCGACAGCTATCGTTCGGTCCGCCAGTATTTTGCGGATCGCATTCCCTCGCAGATTTTGGCCCTGGATAGGCGTCTGTACAACTTAGATCAGCGAGTGGTCTATTTGGATGCCAACTATGTAATGCTGGAAAACAACTTCAGGCATCGAACTCCGACAAATACGACCGGTTGATGGTGGGCAATGCGCTTGTGCATTGCCGCGAAGAGGTGGCGACTTACGAAACCTACATGTCGCTTCTCTATTATTTCTTTCTTTCCGGCTGTGTCAGTTTGCTGGCGTTTGTGATCTACCTGGTCTACGTGAAGTTCACAGGCGGCAGGTGGAATGCGCCCCCGCTGGCCCCACAGGATAAAAATCCCCACGCAAAACCTTATTGATCGACGGCAGTAGAAAGCGATGAAACGCGACTGCGAGCAAATACCGGAGCCGGAATGGGCTCGGGCGGTAAGCGTTCCCAGTGGGTGGGAAAATCATTTAGCGTTTGGAGTAGCAGACGGTGAATGGAATGCCCACCGCGGTGACTGACCATTTCTCCTTCGATCCAACACCCACAGAGCGCCAGATCGCCGATGGCATCGAGAAGCTTGTGCCGCACACACTCGTCCTCAAATCGAGGCCCTTCCGGATTCAGGATCGCGTCCTCCGAAAAAGCCAGCACGTTCTGCAAGGAAGCCCCCTGCGCCAGACGAAGCTGCTTGAGGCGTTCCACATCGTTGGCAAAACCAAAGGTGCGCGCCGAACAAAGATGGGAACGGAAAGCGTTGGGCGTGAGATCCAACGCATAAGTCTGAAGCCCTATCACCGGGTGAGGAAAATCGATGGAGGTGGTGATGCGCAAGCGATCGCGCGGCAAGAGTTCGCAGATCGCGCCATTTTGCCGCACCCGAACGGGCTTGTAGATCTTCAACGTGGCGGTGGAGTAAGGCTGAACGGAAACACCCGTTTCAATCAGGGCTTCCACAAACGGAATGGCACTACCGTCCAGGATCGGAATCTCGGGCCCGTCGACTTCGACGAGGACATTGGTGATCCCCAGCGCGAACAAGGCCGCCATCAGGTGCTCGACCGTCCCAACGCGGGCATCGGGGCGGTTGTGATTGCCCACCGTGGTCGCCAGATCAGTAGCCACCACATAATTGTAGTGCGCCGGAATGGATTCGGAATTCGGGATGTCGGTGCGGATAAACTGGATGCCGTGGTTGGCGTCCGCCGGTTGTAAGCAAACGTGGGTTTCTACGCCGGTGTGCAAGCCGATTCCACTCACCTTAACTGGTGCCGAAGGTGTCTTCTGGATGCGGTAGGTAAACGGGCTAGTGAAATAATCCTGATTCTGCATCGATATTCAAATCTTCTTTGCCTTATGCATATCAAGGAATTGGGGAATTCGTCTAGGGGAATGGGACCGCGGTATGGACGGGCCTCCCTGGGATGGGATAGGCTATAGGCACATTTTTGGACGGAAGTTTAACGCAAACAAATGGATAACGCGTAGGTTCAGATGGCCAAGGCTGCAATTAAGAAGGTCGTGATCCCGGTAGCGGGCTTAGGCACACGGAGTCTCCCCTTCACCAAGGTGGTGCCGAAGGAGCTTGTGCCCGTGCTCAACACCCCTACGATCCACTTCATCGTAGAAGAGGTGGTGGCCGCAGGGATTGAGCAGGTGGTTTTCGTCACGAGTTCGGGAAAAACGGCGCTCGAAGACTATTTTGACGTGAACGACGCGTTGGTCAGGACGTTGCGCGCGCGTGGCAAGGAGGAACTTGCCGAGTGTGTGGAAAAGACGAGTCAGCTTTGCGAAATTATTTCGGTTCGCCAGAAAGAGCCGTTGGGCTTGGGCCACGCCGTACTTTGCGCCGCTCCTGTGATTGGCGATGAACCCTTCGCTGTGGCTTTGGGAGATGAGATTTTTCCCCCGTGGGATCCGACTGCGCCCAAAGGGCCGCTGGCGATTCTCGCAGAACAGGCGAGTAAGCAGTCCTCCTCCGTGATTGGCGTCATGAAAGTTCCCCGCGAGCAAACGGGATCGTATGGGATTGTCGACGTCGGCTCGGCCGAGGTGGGCGCAGCTCCGGTGGCCGTGAAGGCGACCGTTGAAAAACCGCGCCCCGAAAAAGCACCCAGTGAGTACGCCATTGTTGGCCGCTATGTTTTTGCACCCGAGATACTGGATCGTCTGCGCACGGTGAAGCCGGGCGTGGGCGGCGAAATCCAACTGACCGATGCGATGAGCGCGCTGGCCGCCGAAGGGGCCTTGTACGCCTCAGCGGTGCAAGGTTGCCGGTATGACACCGGAAGCCTTCTCGGCTATGTAAAAGCACAAGTGGATGCGGGCCTGCGCGATCCTTCCATCGCGGGACCGCTCAAAGACTATTTGAGGACTCTAAAATGAAGACCTTTGTATTGTTGTTGGCTTTGGGCTGGGCGTCGTTTGCGCAAGCCTATATCTATTCGGTAAAAGGGCTCGTGGAAGCGGCTTTTGCGGGAAGAGAGGCGGACAACCCGCTTGAAATCATCCTGCGCCACCAGATCGGCCAACGTTCTTCCGGTCAACTTCTTCGCGAGCATCTTTATACCGACGGGCAAACAGTCCTCGCGTCCTGGAGCATTGAGGGCAGCAATGCCTCGGCCAAAGGCATCATCACGGCCGATAGCTACAACTTGATGGGACAAAAAACCTACAAAAGAGAGTCGCGCCTATTTGTCTCTTATTTGACGGCTCTGGATGCTCAGAAGTTTATTGAACGCGCTCTTGAGGAGCGGTTTGTACGCCGCGATCAGTTGATGGAATACAAACCGGGCTATGATCTGAAAGCCAATCCAAAAACCTGGAAGCCCAACAATCTATTACATTCGCCAGATCGACATTTTCCTCAAAGCGCATGGTGGGGACGAGCCCGCTATTGTCTGTAAGTGACTGGGCTGACGAAGGATTGGATAAGCGGCTTCTGTTTTTTGACAAGGATTTTAAAAGTGGTCTTCGTCGCATTGAGTGGCGAGAAGAGGGACGGGTGACGGCGTGGAATTTCGATCACTTCAAGAAGTTTCCGGTGGGCGCGTACTTCCCTAGGCGCATCACGCTCTCCCGTGGGGACGTGGATGTGATTAGTTCCGAGGTCGTCGCGGTCAAAAGCCTTAAAGGTGGCGCTTGGGACAAGATCAAAAAAGGGTACACGCCTCCGACGCAAAATATTGCTATCCCGTCCGCTGTTGAGGAAGCTTTCGAAATTCTCTTAAGGTATCGATGATCGTCCAGGTCGCCGTTCCCTATCGAGTTCCCAAACTCTTCGACTACAAACTTTCTGAAGAGGATGAAGGCCGAGTGGTGCCCGGATCCTTGGTTCAGGTTCCCTTCGGCAGCCGGTTGACTCACGCGTTTGTCTTAGGCCTTACCGACACCTCGGCCGTGGCGGACTCCAAGCTGAAGGCAGTCAAATCCGTTCTGAATGAGACGCCTGTCTTTGACGAAAAGATGCTGGAGTTCTTGCGTTGGGTTTCCGCTTACTATTGTCACCCGCTTGGGGAAACCATCTCTACAGCAGTACCCAAAGATTCCTGGAAGGTTCGAAAGCGAAAATCCAAGAAGCCTACTAGCGATCCCACAGCAGGACTCAAGCCCGCTCACTCCGAGCGTTTTGAATTGACGGCAGAACAGCAGCAAGTGTTGAGCGAGATGGAAGCCCACGGGCATGAAAAGCCGTACTTGCTTTTTGGCGTCACAGGAAGCGGAAAAACCGAAGTTTACATGAATGCCATTGAGCGCTTTTTGCAGCCGGATCAAAGCGCGATTGTCCTGGCCCCGGAAATTTCGTTGACGCCGCAGCTGGTGGGCCGATTCTCGGATCGTTTTCCCGGGCAAACGGCGGTGTTGCACAGCCACCTGAGCCCGGCTGAACGCCAGCGGGAGTGGAAGCGGGCCGCGTCCGGTGAGGCGCGCATTGTCGTCGGTGCCCGTTCGGCGGTGTTTGCGCCAGTCAAGAACCTCGCGTTGATTATTGTGGATGAGGAGCAAGAAGCTTCGTTTAAGCAAGAGGATTCGCTTCGTTACAACGCGCGAGACATTGCTGTCGTGCGTGCAAAGATTTGTGGGGCGCGCGTGATATTGGGATCGGCAACGCCTTCGCTAGAAAGCTATACCAACGCCAAGAATGAGAAGTTTCGGCTACTCACCTTGAAGAAGCGGGTGATGGATCGCCCATTACCGCGGTGTCAGTTCGTCGATATCAAAAACAACGATCAGCTGTTGGATGCGCACACTCCTTGGTTCAGCAAAGTCCTTTATGCAAAGATGCAAGAGACGATACAGAATGGGCAGCAGGTCCTTTTGTATTTGAACCGTTTGGGTTACGCGCATTTCTTGTTCTGCCATGACTGCGGTCATACGGAGCAGTGCCGGAACTGTGATATCTCTTTGACGTACTACCGCACGCCGCCTCGTCTTAAGTGCCATTACTGTGGGGCCTCCCAGGCGCCGCCCCAAAGTTGCAGCCAATGTTCGGGAACGCAAATCATCCCGATGGGTGTGGGCACGGAGCAGGTTGAGCAAGCGCTGAAAAGATTTTTTCCGGAAGCACGCATCGCCCGAATGGATCGCAGTGTGGTCAAAAACCGAAAAGATCTGGAAGAGGTGCTGCAGCGGGTAGCGGACGGGCGTGTCGACATCGTGATCGGCACGCAAATGATCGCCAAGGGACACGATTTTCCGGGAATCTCCTTGGTGGGGATTCTGCTTGCCGACGCTAGTTTGAATATTCCGGACTTTCGCGCCAACGAACGCACGTTTCAGATACTGACTCAGGTGGCCGGACGCGCGGGACGCGCGGGCCATGCGGGTGAAGTGCTTATCCAGACACTAAACCCCGACCACTGGGTTCTCAAGGCGGCAGCCGAACACCGGAGCGAAGATTTTTACCGTGAAGAAGCCCACCTTCGTCACATGGTGGGGTTCCCACCGGCAACCCGTTTGGCCCTGCTCCGTTTTCAGCACAGCAATCCCGGGACCGTACGCCGCTTTGTTGAAGAAACTGTCGCGACACTTGCCAAACTTCCGGGTGCCCAGAAATGCGATATCGTGGGGCCTGCTGAAGCGCCTCTCGCCAAAGTAAAGAAGCTCTACCGCTGGCAGTGTTTGGTAAAGTGCGGTTCCGCAAAAGAGTTGCGTTCGGTCTTGATACTGATCCAGCAGTACGTCGATAGGCGTAAATCTCCCGTCCAGTTCTGGCGGTGGATGTGGACCCAAATTTACCCAGTGAACGCCATTGCATTCAGTCTCCCTCGATCCTGAACGGGCCTCATTGCGCTTTTTCGCGCGGCATGGTCAAATGTAGTAAGGCTTCTTTTTGCCCGCTTAATTAGCGCTTACGACTATTGCAGACGAATACAATCATTGAAAAAACTCCACCAGCTTGTTCTTTCTCAGTCTGCGCCGCTTCAGCCGCGTGGGTGACGCGCCGGGTCCCATTCGTGCCGCAAAGTGGTACGAGAACAATTATCAGCGCCGTGGTGCGCAGCAAGATGTTCTGGAGTGGAACCCATGTGGAAGTGCAGCTGGCCGGTGGCCTGCTCCCGTACGACTCCGTACTGAGCACGTTCATAGCGGGCAGCCGTTCATCTGGCACCTATCCGATCACGTGGGTTGGGAAGTCTTTGATGGCCACATGTTTTCAACAAGATTGGTGGTTTTACAACGGGACTGCTCCAGTCCAGACCACTATCAGCAATCTCCAAACCCGCGGCTGAAGTTTCATGCTTCGACGAGCCTTTGATTAGCCCGCTGTATTCCAAGATCCACGTGGCGGAAGATGGGATCTGTTTTTTGATATTTATCTGGCTTTGGGTGTGGGCGTAGTAACGTCGATACCGTTCGGTTTGCCAGTACGGGGCTTCTACAGCGCCTTCGGAAACGGTTCTCCGATCAGGTTTTGATCCCGCACAACGTGGTTTTGGGATTTAAAGTTTATCTTACCGGTGGGATTAGTTTCACCTTGGAACTTCAGGGACTACATCGTCCACGCGCAAACCTACAACTCCAAACGGCTTCACAGCTTCTACTCCACCATGGTGGGACTAACCTTCTTCATCCCGTCTCTAGGGTAACGCGCCGCATTTGTTTTGCTTGCCGAGCGTCTTGCCATTCCGAGCGCCATCGGCAACACTTTTTCTTCCGCTAACGAATACGACCATGATTATAAAGAAAGCCACCATTGAACAATTGCTTCGCGTGTATGAAGATGTGGAAGCGTTGCTGCGCACGCTAAAACAGAAAGAGAGTCAGATGTTGGGAGCCCATTCCATTGACGTTAAAAAGCTCATCGACCAGCTGGCCCGTTCCAAAAAGCGTTTGGAGCGAAAGATAGGCAACACGCTTCTGTTGGAAAAACACAACATCAAGCGCAAATTAAAGGGCTTGGCGTCCGACTTCTCCGGCCGGCGCTAGTTCTCAGACTGTAGTTGCTTCCAACGCCAGTAGCCGACCCCGGCACTCGCCAAAAACATCAGGACCGAAAGAATCTGGCCCATGGATAGGCCAAAGATGAGAAAACCCAATTGCGGATCGGGCTGCCGGAAAAACTCGACGATGAAACGAGAAAGGCTGTAGCCAATAAGAAAGACAATGGTCAGCTCGCCATCTCGCCGCAGCTTGTTCTTCAGAAGCCAAAGCACCGAGAATAGGACGATCCCTTCCAGAAAAAGCTCGTACAGCTGTGAGGGGTGACGGGGTTCGGGTCCCCCATGCTTGAAAATCACGGCCCAAGGCACGTACGACACTCGTCCCCATAGCTCGCCGTTAATGAAATTGCCCAATCGGCCCATCGCCAGCCCCGTAGGGGTGGCCAAACTCATCGCATCCA
This sequence comes from Bdellovibrionota bacterium, assembly GCA_041391485.1. GTDB lineage: Bacteria > Bdellovibrionota > FAC87 > UBA2466 > JACKAF01 > JACKAF01. The sequence continues at coordinate 45,556 of JAWKNY010000003.1, forward strand.
GAAGATTCCAGAGCGGGATTTGTTTTTGCTTGGCAAAAATCCAACCCGCCACCACCGTACCGAGCAGGCCACCGTGAAAGGAAAGGCCGCCTTTATAGATTTGGAAGAGGTAAAGGGGATTGGCGAAAAAACTTTCGGGATCGTAGACAAAGCAATAGATGATGCGCGCACCGATTACGGCGCCTACGAGCAGCCACATCGTAAACTGATCCATGTCTTCGGGCGTAAACTGAAAACGTTCCTCCCGTGCAAGACGACGCAGGATGTATCGCCCGACGAGAAAACCGCCGACAAACAGCAGCGAGTACCAACGAATCTGAAAGGGGCCCCAGATATGGATGAGGACCGGATCGATGTCCGGCTGATGAAAGTATTGTGACATGACTTGGCCGTAAAGGTACCACTGGGGAGTCAGATTAGCCAAGCTCCGGTTGTGTTGCGCCTTGGCAGGACCCAGAAAAATTTTCACTCTTGAACAAAACTAGAATTTTCCTTATATTTTCAAACCTTCAGACACCTTGGAGACAGAATGAACAAAAATGAATTAGTCGACAAAGTAGCAAGCATCACCAAACTCACCAAAGCCGATTGCCAACGCGTGATCGATGCGGTGATTGATACCACCCGAGGCAAGATCAAGCGAGGAGAAGAAGTACGCTTGGTAGGCTTTGGAACTTTTGTCCGAACCAAACGTTCTGCCCGTAAGGGACGCAACCCGCAAACGGGTCAGGAAATCCAAATCAAGTCGCAATGGGTTCCTAAGTTCCGTCCTGGAAAAGAATTCAAAGAATATTTGCGCTAGTAGGTCTTCCGCAATCGCGGGAAGGGGTTTACAGCCAGAACGCGATGCCCGCGGAGAGGCCGAAGTGCAGGCGTCCCTCGTTGAGGACGTCAAAGGTGCAATCGAAATCGATGGCAAACGCGCTGTCGCGTCCCGTTTTGAAGGCGACACCCGTCGTCGGCCCCACGCGGTAGCCGAGTCCCAGGCCGGCAGAAGAATCACTAAAGGCCTGAATCTGGGACAAGATGAAGTCGATTTTGTTGGTAACGCCGACTTGCCAGCGGGTGCGGGCGACTGGATTGGGCGAATAGATCAGATCCACTCCCGGCGTGAGTCTGAATTGAGTGGTCCTTAATTCAGCCACACCCTGACTGCTCACCAAAACACCGATGTTGGGTTGCAGGATGAAGTTACCTACAATCGGGAAATCCATGAACCCTCGGACGCCAAAGGCCGGAAGCATTCCTAAAACGCCCCCGTTGGTGTTTTGCTTTTTACCGAGTACGGAGAACTGAGCTCCCCAACGGTACCCACTTCGGTTGATGAAGACGCGTTCGCGTGCGCGGACTCTGGGCGCCTTGGCGACGCGGCTGCGGCCCGAACGGCCTCGACTGTAGCGGCGCTTATCGACGCGAGACAAAACGCGGGGAAGCGAATCCGTCATGAGCGGCGGCGTGTAAGCGGCCGGCGTGTCTTCTCCTAAGCAGGTCCGGGTGAGGCCCGAGAAGCTGAGCAATAAAATGAGAACCAGCGTTTTCATTATTGGAGGGTTCCTAAGTTGGTGCCGGAGTAGTTTCCGCCGGTATGGCAATTGACGATACTTTGAAAAGTCAGGTTATCTGCGCTTCCGCACGAGCCATTGCCGATTTTTCGCATCAAGTTCACAAGCGTCGCCGCGTGCTGAAAGTGTCCAACGCGCTCACCCTGGGCCCAGTTGGCGTAGGCAAATACAGAGCCGAGTGAATGCACACTGAAGTACTTGGAGCCGGGAATGCGCAAGCAATCGTAATCGGCAAGATCATTGCGGCACTCGGAGGTGCGGCCGACGTTGACCGTTTTGGCAACACTCAGGTCGCGATCCAAAGAGTCTTCCGTGCAAAGAAAGTAGCCGGGGTCCCCTTTTTCCCCTTCCGGGGTTCCGGGAATAATGGTGGACAGGAATCCGAAATAATCCGCCATGCCTTCGTCGAGCGCGCCAAGCGTGTCGTAGGGGATTTGCTTCGTCTGTGTACCAAGCTTGAGGCGCACCAGGTGGCGCATCACAAAGTGAGTGTATTCGTGGATCATGATCCCGCGGTTCATGCCGAAGGGCAGTCCATTCACGAAGTCTCCTGCCGGGTAGGAGATGAAGATGTTTTGGCCCTCATCGTAAAGATAAGCGGCGTTGTCTTTGACGAGTTCTTTGTCCTTGTCCAAATCGTAAGTTTCCATTTGGATTTGCGAGCTCGATAGCGACGGCACTTCTTGTGCCATGTCGACGGCATTGGACGGAAGGTTCTTGAAGAGCAAATAGCCGGATTCCAGGTAGTAGTAGAGACTCGCGGCGTAGAGGCTGCCGTAATCCATCGGCGTGTACGTGCCACCACCGAATTGTCCAAACTGTAGATCGGCTTTGACAAAAGTTTCACTGGAGTCGAAATAACCGACTCGTCCCATCAACCCTTGCATATCGCTTAGTGACGTCAGGGTTTGGATAGTGGCCGGTCCGATGTTGTAGCGGCAATGTCCGGCGGCGGGCTGAATCAGGCGGACCTGAATGGGGCCGCTTACGTTCGTGGAGCAGGCAGAGATCAACACGGCTCCTAAGGCGGCGATAAACCCTCTATTCCACTTCCACATGAGAAAACGCTCCACTATGGCACCCGTGTATACTGACCGTCGTATTTGGGTGCTTGTTTCCTTATATAGAGAGCACGCTTTGTGCCAGAGTGGAGAGCCTGCCACGCACGGCGTAGCCATGCCCGACCAAAGGAATACAGGCCCTTGGGGCAAAGATTGTCACCCGAGTGTCAGGAAGGTACCACGTTCCTTTTTACACAAGGCTGTGGATTGTTTTCGAAGTTTTAGGCACACGTTCGCACGCAGGGAGAAAAAGTTATCCACAGAGCGTGTAAAAAAAGGAACGTGGTACCTTTTACATGCGTTGTTCGGATTGGGAACGAGCGTGTGAGTTGAGGTACGCTTCTTCGCGCTTCTCTTCCTCTTCCATCTCCGACTTGCAGTTGATGCAGTAGGTGGTCACCGGGCGGGCAAAAAGCCGCTTCGGTGAGATGGGCTCGTCACAGGATTCGCAGATACCGTAACCGCCGTCAGCGATCTTTCGCAGAGCGGACTGGACCTTGGCGATGAGCTTGCGTTCCCGATCCCGGATACGCAACTCAAGCTGCGCTCGGATTCGAGGCTGGCCTGATCATTCACGTCGGCCAAGTTTTCATTGGTCTGCTGCTTGTTCACTTCATCACCGAAATCGGCCTGGAGTGATTGCAACTGTTCTTCAAGCAACTTCTTAACTTTTGCCAAATCCGCCTTCTTCATAACCTGCTCCCTGTTTCCTTAGGATTCTTACTCCGGATTCGAGTAAGACGTTTAGTTGTAATAGAAACGCCAAAGGAAAGTCAATCACGATTTAAGGCTTTGAAATTACAGGGGTATTTTGAGGAAAAAGTGGTAGGGGATGCTTAGAACAATATGTGTTTCGGGGCCACATAAGGGGGAGGAGGCAAGTTCTAAGCTTTCCCCTACCTTTATAACAGACCGAGCTGATTCACCTCTAATAGCTCGTTGGTGCTCGATCCGTATAAGGTCTTCGCCACTACGTTAGTGAGTCGCGCGGCCGACCGCTCCACGGGGTACGCGGATGCGATTGGGAGGCGTTTGAGACACCTGCGTTTGCGGCGTAAAAATCGGGTTCACCGGGTTCACGGGGTCCACCGGGTTGGTCGGCGTGGTGCAAGGGACCGTGACACCGTTACAAGTATTCGAGCCCACCGTCGTCTGAGGGGCGTAGTAAATATTGTAGGTCGGCGCGTAGATGTTTACCGGCGAGTAATTCCAGTAATTGTACCCACCACCGTAGCCATACCCGTAGTCGTAGTAGCTCGGGTAGTAATACGAGGTATCCCAGCCAATGTTGTAGCTGCTGTTGTACCCGTAGTCGTAACCGTAGTTGCTGCTCCAGTAAGAAGAGCTGCTCGGGTAGTAGTAGCTGCTATCGTAACCGTAACCAAAACTGTTTCCGTAATAGTACGAGGAAGGATCCGAATAGCCGTAAAAACCAAGGTTGTTATAAGCAGAACAACCGCTGGAATAAACTGAACCGTAACCACCGCAGCTACCGTAGTTGGTCGGGTAATAGCTGTAGTCGTTCCCGTAACCGGCGTTGCCGTAATAGCTGCCAAGCTGGCTGCCAAAGGCACCGAGGTTATAAAGGTTGGTTCCGCCTGTGTTGTACAGACCGGAGTACCCATCGTAGTACGGGCTATAGTTATTGTAGGTATAATATTCGGCTTTGGCCTGGCTGGCGAAAAGCACCGCCACACTCAACAGCAACTGAAACAACTTCCACTTCATCTTTCAACTCCCCTTATTCCTGAGAAATTGTTCTCAGGGGGCACGTTCCACAAATAGAATCCAAAATCCACCCGTGCGGAGCACAGGCTCTTTCTCCTACACAAAGCAAGGGGTGTGCCAGGGACGCTCCCAGCGGCCTTAGGCTGAACCGGTAAGTATTCAGAATGTTTTCTAAAAGTCGCGGGCTAGACGCACACCGCTTGTGTAGGGGAGCCGAACGCTGTATGCCTTTATTTTTAGGTACATAGCTTGTAAACTAAATGACAAGCAGTCGGTGTCACAAATGCGCCCCTTCCTGTCGTCTTCCTCAGGGGCCTTAAGGAAATCACCATGAAACGCGCGCTTTTTGTTGTATTCGCTTTGTTGTTATCGTCCTCCGGTTTTGCCGGAACCACGATCGTTCCCATTCATGAGCTCGCCCTTGGGCAGTCGATGGTGGGCGGCCACCTTATCAATGACAGCGTGTTTTCAAATCCCGCGAGCGCGGTCTTTACCAACGTCTACTCCATTGACGGGACTTATTTCGGTACCGGCGGTTTTTCTACCAGCGTGCTCGACACGAAAACGTCTTCGGTAGGCGGCGGAGCTGGCTTCTACCGAATGGCTTCGTCCGTTCCCGGGAAATTCAATCAAGGTCTGCGTTTGGCCCTCATGAGCAAGATCACGCCGAACATCGGTTGGGGACTTGCTGGCAAGATCCTTTGGGGCGAGAACGTGCCCGGCCAAGAAAAAAACGTGAAGGATTTGGACTTGGGAATCCTCTTTGATTACTCCGTCGTTCAGTTTGGAGCGACCGTACGCAATATTTTTGGCGGAGATCCCACCTACCTGGAACAGGACCGAGAGCTGGGCATTGGCGCACGCATCAACTACGAGCAGGTACTGTTTCTATCTGTGGCAGCGTACTCAAAGTTTGAAAAGTTTGTTCCCTACCAACTTAGCGTTGGGGCGGAGTACGTTTCGCCGTACTACTTTTCGATTCGCGGCGGGTTTCGGGCGCGGCCTGAGGAACAAAAGTCTTTTTGGAGCGCCGGCATCGGTGTTTCCAGTGGCAAGTTCGGGATCCACTACGCAGTGGAGCTTCCCAATCAACCTGCCAGTACCCAGCATTTGCTAAATCTGGACGTAATGCTGTAAGCGTCCCGACGCCGCAGAAATCCCCCATACATGCAATCCAGAACACTTATCCTGGTGATAGGCTTTTTCTGCTTTGGTGCGCGCCTGTTCGCCATGCAGTTGGAGTTTCTACCACAAAGTCGCTTCTTCCCTCTAACCTTCGCCGATCCTCGTGAAATCCGAATGGCCTTACTCTTTGATCAACAAAACCGCGTCAATGCGTATGTCGGCAATTATTTTTCGCTCATCTCGGGAAAAGGCGAAGAGGAAGATTCTTTGGCTTGGGTTTTTGGATTGGAAGGTGCCGGCTACTTTGCCATGCGCCAGAATGGAGCCACGTTCCCGCTTGAGCACACCGATGGTTTGATTGGCGTCTACGCCGAAGTGACCCAAGGCATCTGGCGAGGGCAGCTTCGCTTTACCCATGTTTCAGCGCACCTATCGGATGGGATAAGCGGCACGTCCCCCATCACCTACAGCCGCGAGTTCTTGGTGGGACGCGTGGGCGTGGCGCCGGATAAACTCAAGTTTGCGTACCTGGGCGCGATCGTGAATGTGAACTCGATCCCAAGTCTTCCGGCCTGGAGTTTCCAGCTAGGGGGGCACTGGTTTTCGTCTTGGAACTTTGCTCGTTTCACGCCTTTTGTGGCGATGGATCTCAAATGGAAAGAGGAAGCGAGCGCCAACCCCTCGTTGAGCACCCAAATTGGGATCGCGCTCAATAACCCACCGGAAGCCTACCGATCTTTTCGTTTGTTTTACAACTTCTACACTGGAGCCGATCCCCGCGGTCAGTTCTATTCCCTACGTTACACCAGCCACGCGCTTGGAATTGAGATGCAGATCTTAGGCGCAAGCCTTACGGGAGGGTCCTGTATCTTGGGTATCTTGTCGTAAATCACCCGTTGAGCAAAACTATAGCCGTCCGTTGACGACACGTACTGAATGCTTCGCTCGTCCATTTGCAGCGGAAGCTCAATCTCATCACGCCCCGAAACCTTGTTTATCTGAAGCACACGGTAATGTTCGAAGCCGTCTTCCGCTTCCAATTCTTTAAAGATGTCCGGATCGTAACCACATAGGAAGTCGAGAAAATCTATGTTCCCTGCAGGTGTCCGGACCTTATCATACGGACCGCCGTACTTGGTTTCGTCGTGGGTACGGTAAAAGAGATAAGCCCGTCCACCGACTTTTAGTGCTTGGTAGACAAGCTCCACGATGTACCGCCGATCGGAAGAATAAAAGAAAGCACCGTAAACATCCGCTAGCAGATCTACCTGACCTTTCCAGTGCGGCAGAAGCTCTTCCGCGAGGCCGATTTCCCTAAAGAAAAGCTCGAAGTCTTCCATCAGTCGGCGTTTGGCGCGCAAGTGCGTCGCAAGTCGGCTTACCCGCTTTGCCATCTCGACGGCATCGGGAAGTTTCCGATTCAATATCCAAAACCGGCTGGCCGTAAACTCGGGGGGGTACTCATCAAAGGGAACCCCAAAAATGATGGAAGCGGACTTCAACGCCACAATGGAGATGCCCCGGGCCCGGTCCAACAGGAAGCGGCCACGGTAACTGTAAAACTCAAGCTCTTCGGGGCGCACGTCCACCAGGCTATCAATGGTCTCCCAAAAGTCATGCGCCGAAACCGCCACGGCTTGGCCTCCCTGTTGTACCCACTGGAGGCCGGTGAGGCTGATCCCGGAGCCCAGGTCCATAAAGACCGGGCGGTGCAGGGGCCCGCCCTGGAGGAGGCGCCGCGCGTAGTCTTCGGCGAAATCGTCCCCCAACATCCCAAAGTAGCCGTTCTTGGCCCGGGCGTAAGGCTGCTGGTAGCGGCTGATGGGCACGCGCACGCTCCCGTTGGCGATAATGCGTGAGCCGCATTCGGGGTTGCTCGGCCGAACGGGGGCTCCCACGCCCAACGCCATGGCGGAGACGAAAAATAGAAAGAGCAGAATGTGCTGCATGAGGCCCCCCTTTTAGTAAATTTGGCTAAATACCGCAAGGTGTTAACAATTTCAGATGGGGCCCGATTGTTTTTGAGCGTCTACTCTGTTGTAATATCTCTGTTCCATTCTTTTTTATTCCGTCAGTTAGGGGGCGCTCATGTTTGGCTTGCGGGGTCATTTGGTTTTCCTCTTTTGCTGGCCGGTTGCGGGGTCTCTCAGTACCCAGGCCAACCGGGTGTGCTGACCGATAAGCACTCTAAACTCGATATTGAGACCTTAGCGGGGGACGGCCTCTATACCTACGAAGCCAGTTACGACAACCGGCTGAACGGTCCTGGCATGGGAGCGATTGTTACCAAGTACTACCCGGGAGCGTTGACCTACACCTCCAGCGTGAGAACCAACGCGGACGGATCTCTCTACCGCGTCAAGGGTGCGTACAAAGGGGCGCGGGTAGAAATGATTTCACTCCCGCAGCAAAATCAGATTCTGCTTCCACCGGAAAGCACGGTTCTGCTCTTTGCGGAATATGAACTTTCAGTAGATGAAGTGGACGCTCAGAACCTCGCCGAGGCCGATCTCTTTACCCCGAGCTGGAGAAAGCTCAGCCGTATTGCCAAACAGGCGGCGGAGATGAAACTCGCTTGGCTAAAAGCCGGGAACTCGGCGACAGAGCCGCGCTGCAATACCGTGTGGCCAAGATCCGAATGGGAAGCGCCGAGTATGTGCCCACGACAAACCTTTTGGTCCAGAGTCCGTTTGCGCAGAATGGCGTTCAGGTGCAACCCAAACGCGAACAGATTTTGGAGTTTGTAGACTTTTTCGAAGCCAACTTCCCCAAGGGTTACAAGGGTAAGGTTCAGTTCGAGTTGGAGAACGGAAAGGTCATGGCTTTGAAGATGGGATTGCACACTCGAAAAACCGCCAAGGAAGCGGGCGTGCAAGTTGTTGAGAATTCCACTCAGCAGGCTTTGGAAGCGGCACTCAAAAAATTCGGAATGGAGTAATTATGCGCGTACTCATTTTTGTTCTTTTGGTTTTGGCGCCTGTCGCGGCCAGGGCTCAAAATCACGTTGTTCTGTTTGCAGAACAAGAGCTAAACATTTCGTCACTGGGGCATTCGGGACTGCAGAACCTTCTGCAAAGCACGAATGACAAGAGTGTGAAACAGCAAGGAATGGATGGGCACACGCAAGCTGAGCGCGCCGGTAGCTGATTTGTGGTTGGTGCGCGGGGCGAAAGTGGAGTTGAGCGCAGAAGCAGCGGCCGCACTGGCGAAGGAACCTTGGGTGGCCGGCGTGGTCGTGGATCAACAACGCCAGTTCATCGATCCTCCCACTCGCGCGTCTGCGCGATCGGGCGAAGCTCCCGAAACGCCTTGGGGCTTAAAAGCCATCGGCCTTGATAAAATCCGAGAGCACTACCCCCAATTGGATGGGAGTGGGGTCCGCATCGGAATTTTGGACACCGGCATCCAGAGCCGCCACCCGGAATTCCTCCGAGGCAAACGCCATGTTTCCGTCACCTTCAAAGACTTTCTAAACCCTTTAGTATTCCCGTATGACGATCACGGGCACGGGACGCACGTGGCGGGCACCATTGCCGGGGTCAACGTGGGCATTGCCCCCGCGGCCTCACTTGTCGTTGGTAAAGTGTTTACGGCGGGCGGATCGGGTTTTGACTCCGCCATTTTGGAAGCGATGCAATGGGCCTACGATCCGGATGGGGATCCTGAAACGGACGATTTTCCCCAGCTCGTCAGCAACTCCTGGGGAGCGGGCATCAGTAGTCCGGGCCCGGTTGCTATTGAACAGTATGCGGCCTATCGCCGCGCGGTGCAGGCGTGGATCCACGGAGGGATTTACCCGGTCTTTGCGGCGGGAAATTCCGGTGGCGTACCAAACGGCATTCCCGGCGGTTTGCCCGAGTCGCTTGCCGTCGGTGCGATTCAAAATGACGGCACTCTGGCCGATTTTTCCAGCCGGGGCCCCAATCTTTGGAACATGGGCACGTGGGTGTTGAGCTTGATGAAGCCTGACATCTCGGCGCCCGGTGTGGATGTCACCTCGGCCTTTCCCGGAAACGAGTACGCGACCTGGTCGGGCACCTCAATGGCCACGCCGCACGTGAGCGGCTTGTTAGCCTTGATGTTGCAGGCAAATCCCAGACTGACCTTCGCCAAAGCCAAAGCGATCTTACTCGCCAGCAGCCAAAAGAAACTCGACTTGGGGTTTGGCTACGGTGTGGTCGACGGTTACGAAGCGGTACGCCAAGTTCTCGGAGAGCGTAGGCTTTAAGCCCATGATTCAATTCGATGGTTTCTCTCCTTAAAACCAATCATGTCCGTTGGGTGCCGACTGCTTCGGCGCTACCCACTTCTCATTGCGAGCGCCCCTCGGCCGGCGTGACTCTCACTATCTTGGTTTTTGCCTGTGGCGTGCTTGGCATCTTTGTGGCCGGTGCCGTGGGCGCTTACCTCACGCGCGGGTTTAGGCTTGGACCCTTTCTCGCGATGTTTCCGGTTATTCTGGCGTCGCTAGGCCTGTGTATTTACGGGATCGGACGTTTTTTCCACACCAAAACGGTAACGCTCAGCTACAACATGATCGAGTACACCGAAGCGTATTTCTTCAGCAAGAAGTACTGGAGAGAACCCATCTTCCATTACTTGGGAATAGAAAAGCGTTCCCGTCATCTCACTCAAGGGGACGCTGTCTCGGGAAAAACGGAGTACGAGCTTGTGTTAAAGCACGCCAATCCGGCGCGCGAGATTTCTCTTTTTTATTCGTACCAGAAAGAGGCGTGGGAAGAGGCGTCTGAGCAGTTCGCTCACTTGCTCAACATGAAGCTTATCGAACCCGAGCTGCCCACCTTACAATCCTTGCCGCTTCACACGCGCGAGACCGATCTACAGGAGTTTGGCAACCGCATCTGGATTGAAACCTCTCCCGACTCCCACCGAGTATGTCACAAGCGTGTTTGGAGTAGCTGGCCTAGCTCTTTGGGGATTATATTTACGGGCTTCTTATACCTTTCCAGCTCCGTTCACTTTGTGGATGGATCCGGCGAAGTTCCGCTATCTATTCTCTTGGCTTTTTTTAGCGTCTTCTTTCTCGTGTTCTTGCTCCAGGTCTTTTCTGTGGAAGAACTCCTGGTGACGCGGGAAAATCTTTCGTACCGCGTACGTTACCCTTGGGGGATTCACACGCGCAAAACCCTCAACCGCAGCACCATCGCAGGCATTCATATCAATACGGATAGCCAGCGGCTGCACCTACCAAGCTCGGTTCGTATTGAAGGGCGGGAAGGGATTATCCATTTCGGTCGCTACACGACCGAAGCGGACAAGACTAAGCTCAGGGATTTTCTCTTACAGAATGCCGTAGGCGTAACGGTCTCTCACCAACTCAAAGAGGCGTAGAGGCCGGCTTCAAAAAGTCCTGGTGTATCAGACTCGGCTGAAGGTCCTTATTATCCTGGTACTTCTTGCTATTGTACTCGGTGTAGTCGCCAGCAATTTCATGGTAAAACACCTGGCAGATCTCCACACCCGCATAAATGCGAATCGGCTGGAGTGCAAAAATTTCAAGAGTCCAGTAGCCGCGAAAACCTACATCCCCAAACCCAGCGGTAATGTGAACGCTTAGACCCAGACGCCCTATCGACGAACGGCCCTCTAGCATCGGAACGTAGCCGCGTGTTTCTGTGTACTCGGTCGTTCGGCCCAGATACAGTTTGTTGGGCTCCAGCACATAACCTTCTTCGGGAACCGTAAATCGCTTTAAGGTAAGCGGCTCTTTCATGTCGAGCGTTTCCTGCTCATACACGGCCAGCTCGTTGTGCAAGCTGAGGTTGTAGCTGTTCGGCCCCAGGCGGTCGGGGTAGAACGGATCGATCACAATTTTTTTAGTTTTTACGCCGTCAAGGATGGCTTTGCCCGAAAGAATCATGAGAAGTAGCTATCATAGGGGCGGCAGGCGGTAAAGCGGACGGAAAAAAAGAGGGGCCCCCTGCGGGAGCCCCTCTGATAGCGCAAACTTAGCGAACGCCAAGCAGGCGGCGCACTTCAGCAAATACCGTGCTCACCGAAGCACCGACTTCCCTATAACTCATGACGTTATTCTGATCGATAACCGCTAGAGCGGGGATGTAGCCCTGCGGCGAGAATTCGTAGAGCTGCTGAATCGGAGCCGCCACCACTGCCATGGAAGCTGGGATATTGTGTCGGTTGCGCCACTCATTGAGAAACTGAGCGGAGGGCGTTGAAGGGTTCTGCCAGCCGTGAATAGAATTGCTGAAGAACTTCACTCGCATTCCATCAAACTCAGAAACTCGGCGCGCCAGTTCCGACATCTTGGAATTGCACGGACCGCACCAGCCTGCTCCAAAATCCACGACCTTCACGGTATCGGGGAAATGATCCAAGCAGACGCTTTGTCCAGTTGCATCTGTCCAGCAGAGGTTTGGAACCGTTTGACCGACCTCATAGGCAAATGCATTTGAAAACAGAACTACACCCAGGATGATGATAACTCTCTTCATGTTCTTGCTCCTTGTTGGGATAGACGGCGAACCGTCGAGTAGGGGAAAACTGCCTCTATGACTATTATGCCCGTAGACGAGGGGGGTGCTGGAACTTAGCGAAACTTTTCGTAACGGATGTTAAGCGCGGCTTTTGTGATGGCACATAGAGTCTAAAGATTGCGCAGCAGGGTTTGGTACGTGGTTTCAGCGACCGTGTCCCAGGAGAATGTGGAAGCGTGCAGAAGCCCCTTTTCCTGGAATTCGCGCCGCAGCGCTGAACTTTCAAGAACGCTTCGAAGGGTTTGCGCGAGCTTTTCAGCATCCTGTGGAGGTACCCAAAGTGCCGCGTCTTTGCCTGTCTCCGGAAGAGCGGTGGTGTTGGACGCCACGACCGGTGTGCCGCACGCCATCGCTTCAAGAATCGGAAGTCCGAAGCCTTCGTAAAGCGACGGGTAAACAAAGCAGCGGGCCCCTTGGTAGAGTGCCGGAAGATCCGAATCGGGTGCGTGCGGAACCACTTTTAAACGTGGAAGTTTCGGCAGACGGTTCTTGCGATAAAGACTAGCCGGACTGCCCACAACCACTAGGTCGATTTCTTTGAAGCTCTGAGACAAGGCTGGCCAAACTTTTGCGAGTGTCACAAAATTTTTGCGTCGGTTGCCGCCGCCTAGAAAAAGAAGATACGGGCGAGAAAGGTGGTAGCGTGAGAGTGTCGCCTGAACCTCGCTGTCGTTTTGCGGACGAAAGAGAGAACCCACGGCTTCCGGGATCACGGTTATCTTGCTCGACGGAATGTTAAAGACCGTTTCAATGCGCTCTTTGGAAAATTCTGAGACGGTGATGAGATGCCGCACGCGTTTTACAAGGCGTGGGATGAGCCAGCGGTACCACGACAAAAAGGCCTTCGAATAACCTCTGGGATAATCGATGAAACTCAGATCGTGCAAGGTAACGACCTGCGAGGGGACGCTGAGGGGCCCCGTGTTGGACGGAGACCAAAGAAGTTCGCCGGTTACCTTTTGGGGAAGCGCGAACTGCTCCCACGCGTGTCCAGCGATACGGCCTTTGGGCTTGTCCGGTTCGATCACACGTACCCGATCGCCCAGGCGTTCGGTAATCTCCAGCGCGTAGCGCTGCACGCCCGTGACAGTGTGTGAACGAAATCGGCCGTTGACCGCAATTCCCATTAACGAAGCTCCAGGGGCGTTTCCGAACGAGTTTCTCGGGAGGCTTTTCTGGGGGCTTTTCTGGGCGTTGCTGGCGAGGAGTCGGAAAAATACGTTCGCAACTCATTCTGAAAGCGTTGTTTCGAAAAGTTTTCGGCCTGCAAGCGGCAGTCGGTACTCGCAATTTGAGTGCTCTCAAACAGTCGGATCGCTTCGGCGAGGGCAGCCGGACTCTGTTCGTCGAATAGGACGCCGGTCTTTCCATCGCGCACCGTCTCCGCGGCTCCACCGACGCCAAAGGCGATGACGGGCGTGCCACACGCCAGCGCTTCTACTGGCACAATGCCGAAGTCCTCTTTTCCAGGGAAGACCAGAGCACGCGCCGTTCGATAAAGCGTGCGCAGCCGTGACAGGCTAATCCTCCCCGTAAACTCTACATGGACTAGAATGGCGAAGCAAGCTGCCCGCTTGTTGGCCATCACCGACGACGACGAGTCTTTTCCCCAAGCGGTGGCAGGCCTCAAGGGCGATATCAATGCCGTTTGTAGGGCGCAAAGCGGACACCACTAAATAGAAGTCTTCTCAGGCCTCTGTCCCAGGTTGGAAAAATTCCGTATCGGCCGGTGGGTAGATGACGTCGGCTTCTCTTCGGTATTACTTCTCAATGCGCTGTCGCACGAAGTGGAGGTTGCAATGTACTTGTCGACTCTCCCGGCGCTCGCCGCGTCCCAAGTGCGCAGGTAATGGAGAAACGGGGCCATGAGTTGTTCTTTGAAGCCGGGAGGGAAGTAGTCCTGGTAACAGTCCCACACGTAGCGCATCGGGGTGTGGCAGTAGCTGACGTGAGTCGCGGTGGGAGCGACGATGACCCCTTTTGCGACGCAGTGACTACTTGAAACCACGAGATCAAACTTTCTTAGGTCCAGCCGTTCGACGGCCATTGGAAAGAGAGGGAGCAGGTAGCGGTAGTACTTACTAATCGCTGGAAACGCCTGCAGGAACGAAGTGTGTACCGGATGGCCGAGGTACGTCCTCGTGAACTTCTGCGTGTCATAAAAAAGGGTGAAGAGTTCGGCCTGGGGGAATAGCGCGAGTAGTTCACGCAAGACTTTTTCCCCACCGCGTTCTCCGGTCAACCAATCGTGAACGATGGCGACTTTTTTTGAAGCGTGCATCAGTAGGCGTTCTTTCTAAAATAGTCGCGGACAAGAATCCACGGAGTCAGCAAGATGATCTTGAGGTCAAAGTAGTGCGACCAGTGCCCTATATAATAGAGGTCGAACTTGATGCGTTTGCGCAGGGAGGTATTCGCGCGGAGCCCGTTTATCTGGGCCCAGCCGGTGATGCCGGACTTCATGCGGTGGCGCAACATGTACTTGGGTATCTCACCCTTGAACTGCGCGACGAAGTTCGGGCGTTCGGGCCGGGGGCCGACTAAGCTCATGTCTCCACGTAGGATGTTCCAAAATTGTGGGAGTTCATCCAGACTCGTGCGCCGCAGCCATTTTCCAAACGGCGTTGTGCGATCGTCGTCTTTGGCCGCCCACACCGGGCCCGTTTCGGCTTCCGCGTTGGTGCGCATGGTTCGGAACTTGATGCAGCTAAACTCTCTTCCATCCGCTCCGACCCGCTTTTGGGAATAAAACACCGGCCCGCGCGAACTCAGCTTGACCACGACGGAGATGAATAGAAAGAGCGGCGAGAAGAGAATCAGGAAAAAAGAGGCCCCGACGATGTCCAAGGCCCGTTTGAGAAAGCGGTCGCTAAAGCCCGCCGGTTCTCGGTTGAAGTGTAGAAGGGGGATCCCTACTTCGTGATCGGCGCAATAGGTAAAGGTGCTCTGCTTGCCGAAGTCAGGAATTACTTTGACGGCGACAAGCTCGTTGGAAAGAAGTTCCAGCACATTCTGGTACTGGTGGTGGGAGTGCTCCGGGTACGCGAGGATTACCTGATCCGGTCGGTAGTTTTCCAGCGTTTGAGCCAACCGGGATTCTTCGCCCAGGTACGGGATCTCTCCCACACGTCCGACGAGCTGCTTGGGGCCTAATCTCCCAAACCACTCGACGGGGTAAGGCCGTCGTCGTTCCAAGTTGATCAAATAGGTTTCCAGCAAGTCGCCATTGCCGACAACCAAGGTCTTGGTAGGCCGGATGAGCCGCTTGAACTGACGCCAAAGTAAGTGGAGCAGAAACCTTCCCGCAAACAAGTTCAGCGTAACGAGGATTGCAAAAATGACTAAGTAGACGCGGGAGAAGAGAATCGCGCCCTGAAAATAAACCGTCGAGACGAAAACCAATGAACTCACAACGGAGGCCTGAAGCGTTTTTCGCAAACTCCGGAATCCAAACTCCAGCCGATCGGATCGGTACGCGCCTACGATGTGAAAGGTGGCCGTGAAGACGAGTGCCAGCGGAAGGGCGGCATTGGAATAGAGATCAAAGCTTGGAATCTCCTCATGGTAGAGTGGCGCCAGCTTCAGATCAAACCTGAGTAGCCAGCAGAGAAACCACGTGCCGACCACGACCAGCGCGTCGGTAATTTTGATGGCCGCCCCATAGACGAAATATGCTTGCTTGTTATCCACGCGACTGGAAATCCACACTGTAATCGTCTGATAAACTACAGCTTCACTGGCCCAAGTACAACTACCGTCACGCCAAAACCGGTGCTTGGCCCACCGCGCAATCCGCTCCGGAAGCGGAATTCCCGGCTTTCTCGCTAACTTTTTGGTATTGCATGGTTTTTTTGCCTTTTTGCTTGGATAGTGTTTAGAAAAAATCTATAATAATAAGGTACTTACCCGACCGGTTTGTAAGTACCATTGCCGAACGGGAAGCTGTCTAGCGACATTAGGAGGCAACGTGACAAAGTCTGAACTCATCGAAGTGATCGCCCGCAAGGCGAACCTGACGAAGAAAAAAGCGGAAGAGCTCGTCAACACGGTATTCGATGCTTTTTTTCTAGCGATGGTTCGTGGAGATCGGATCGAGATCCGTGGATTTGGCAGCTGGTTTGTAAAGCACTACAAGTCCTATGTCGGACGCAATCCGAAGACGGGAGCAGATGTGTTTGTTCCTGAAAAGAAGCTTCCGTTCTTCAAGGTTGGAAAAGAGCTGAAGAAGCGTATCGACGGTACGACCTAAGCCACCGGCCTTCGACCTTCCCGCTGGGGCAGGCCTCGGGCCAGTGGCCTTGGCGAATCCTTAGAACGTTTGCCCGACTTTCGGGGCCAACGAGTACAAGAACTTGATCATCCCGAATCCTACGGCGAGTACGATCACTAGCATCGTAACGCTCATCGTTCCGTAATGGGTGGGCGCGATCATCGCGAACAACATCGGCGCGGAAAGATAGGTGTTCATTTTAGAAGCTGCCGTGGCTCGCTTGGCGAGGGCTGCAGCGTCCGGATGCGGTTGTCCCGCCTTCAAACCGCCGAGAATCTTTTTCTGTGCCGGCCAGATAATGAACCAAACGTTGAACCACATGGTGGTGCCGAGCAGAGCGCCGAAGAGAATCCACATGGCGCGATCACTCATGCCGCCTTCTGCGCGGGTCCAGAGCTCACCGACGGTATATTTGTAAAGTAGCAGCGTCAGGCCCATCAAAAACGTGAACATTGCGCCCCAGCGAAACCAAAAAAGTGCGCGTCCGAGCAAAGCCGGATTCACTTTGGCTTTGAGTTCTCCGTCCAAGGAAGCTTGGAAGGGAGGGTTTACAAAATTAAAAAAATACAACAAGCCGATCCACGTAATCCCGGCCAGAATATGCAACCACCGAAGAAAGTAATTTAGATTTGTGTACACATCATCGAGCATTTGCCGTCCCCTTTTTCTAAGAAAAATCGAAAAATAAAAATCGTGAAAACTATGCCCGGCGCTGAAGACGGGGTCAAGCTTTGAAATGATTCAGGAATTTGGCGCAGCGGCGAGTGTAGAGCGTTGTGACGGCCTCCTCCGCTCGAAGACTCATTGAATACATGGAGTGTTGCTGTCTTAGGACCGCACCCCGCGAATACGGGTCCCGATCGGCCGGGTGTAAAACGCCCACTCGGGATTTGTCTGCGATTCTGCTGATTTAATCGGGACGGCTCCGAGGCTTTAAAAACTTCGGCAGCTGTTTAAGAAGCAGTCAGCCGGAACCGCCTGGAAAGGTGCGTGATTTCATATAGTTATCCTGTTGTGGGCGGGCGTTTTTTGGCAAGCTCTATGCACTCCAAGAAGGTAGGGGAGGGTTTCTGCAGAGCTTAGATTTCTGTGGGACCCATGAATGAATGAAGTTAAGTAGGGGCACAATTTACTACGCACTCACGTTCTTATTGAGTGCTGCCGTGTGGCAAAGCGCTTCCGTGTTGGCGGAAGAAGCAGGCTTAGCCCCGGGATTGCCAGCTCCGCCATCCGATGTTTCCGAAGACCAAGTTAAATTTTATATGGGCTTCCCAGCCTTTTCAGGCCTCGTGGGAACCATTGCCGAAGTAAACCAGGCGATGCGTGACGCCGCCGAAAACCCCATGGATAAATGGCGTCGCCAAAACGTGCAGGCCGCGATTTCAAAAATGCCGGGCGCTATCCGCGAGCTGGCGAGCGTTTTCATGAGCAACGAATTGCACAACGCCGATTTGCCTCCCATGCAGGCGATGTTGGGTGGGTTTATCGACGTGAACGCCGCCGATCGCTACAAGAAATTCATGCAGCACCCGGATGCTAGCTTGATTCCGGAAGCAGGCCCCGGGTTTCCTTTGGATCTCAAGGCGCCGCCGCCGACTGTGACTTCGGCGAAAATCGCGCTCAGCGATCCGAAATTCAATCAGACTTCTGCCGCTCCTAAGCCGTCGATCAACCCGTCTGAAATTGCGGATCTGTCGGGGGTGAGTGCCGGCGCGGTGGCGGGCACCTCCAGCATTGGATTTAACGACGACGCTCCAGAGGGAGGTGCTTCGGCTCCTTCCTCCAGCACGGGTGCGGCGAGCGGACGTGGCTTAGCTTCGGTAGCGGCAGATAGTAAGGATGCCGTTGCGGCGGGACTGGGCTTTATCAGCTCAGCGATTGGGCGTTTGCTTGGAGAAGAGGAAGCCAAGAAAGACGCTACGGCTGAAACGGCTGAAGGCGTTGCTAAACCGGCCGACGCAAACTTCTTAGCCTCGGTTCAAAAGGATTTGGCTCTGCTCGAAGGCAACTACGGTGCGGGAAGTAACGAAGAAGAGGAATGCGTCGAAGGCGACGAGCGTGAAGAGTGCCAGGAAGATGGAGTTTTTGATCTAGAGGCCATGAAAAAGAAGAAGAAGGGACCGGGCCGGCATGAGCAAGGCAAAGGTCTACGGTCCGCTTATAAGCTGAAAACGCAGCCCAAGAACTGGCGCGCCGTCAGTGCGGTTGTTTCCCTTTTACCGACGGTAAAAAAGGCGAGCGCCAGACCAGAAGATTTTTCCGACGACCAACTTACGAGCTTGGCGAACGCGACTGGGTTTACCAGTGAGGCGCAACGGCGTTGCGCGGAGTGCGAAGCGCGGTCCGGTAGAGCGGCGTGTACCAGCGTTTGCGCACCCCGGGATCAGTTTTTCAGAGCGGTAGGGGCGGGATCGGGTAATTCCGGTTCGCAGTCTTCGGGCGCGGGTGGCGCGGGTTCTGGCGGAGGCGGCGGTGGCCGTGGGGCTTCCGGTGGTGCCGGTAGCGCGATTGCCGCGGCAGCAGCTATTGCCGGATCCGTCGGGAGCGCGATTGCGCTTGTGGGAACCACGGCGGCCCAGGCGAATGCCGCTAAAAGTATTGCCACGAGCAAAGCGAATGAAGTGGTTACGAACACGAAGACCAAAGCGGACGCTACTTTATATGTAGCGAATAATGAAATGCAGGCCAAAGCCGCGGAGACTCAAGCGATCGCGAGTTTGGCGAAGCAAAAAGAAGCCGGAAAGACTTTTGATACGATTGTAGGCATCAGCGCTTCCTTAGCGGCTTCAGCCAGCGCACGGGCGGCGAGACTCGATCAAGCTTATTTCAACCGCGGCGTGGAGAAAGCCCAAGCGGATCTTCTTATGTATGTGCAAGCCGGACAGGCGGCGCTTACCGAATACGCGATGAAAGCGAGCGCGATGGTTCGGGGCTATGTCCCCAACCAGCTTGGACCCGCGACGCTGGATCCTCTGGGCACGGGTACGGTGGTGGCGTCTGCAGCCACTCCCCCAAGCTCAACGATTTTACCCGGGATCAGCTCTCCGGGCTTCCGGGCCGTTGCGTCCATAGATTCTCCGGTCGAGTCTCCGCAGTCGGGACTGGAGCGAGTGGCGGCGGCGTTGCGCGGCTCCACACGCCAGAATCCTGTTCGCATTCCGCAGCCGGCGCCTATGGTGCGCGCCATCACGAGCTTTGAAGGCACTCCGCACGTATCCTCGGCCGAGCGCGCCCGCGCGGTCTCTTCGTTCGGCGCGTCCTCGCGCCCCACGCATACCCGTTAATCCAAACAGTAGACAGCAGTGTACACAGAGTGGACGGTCTCCAAGGAGGCATCCAAAAATTCCTTTAATTTTAGGCGTTTGCGGGCCATTTCCCGACTGCTCTTTATTCAGACAACGTCGCCAAAATAGTCACTTCAAACCACGTAATATCAACTACTTACATTTAGACAAACAGTATACTCCAGAGCCGTCGGCATGCGTCTACGGGGATAGCATTACAAAACCCCTATTATTATAGGTGCTTAAATAGTTTTGGAGGGCCCCGGAGTTGGCAAGGCATGTGCAATTCCAATGAGTAGGGATTCCACCAGTACGTTTGCCGCATTAACTTTTGGGGATAACAACTTTGTTTCATAGGGCAGACAATTCAACGCTGGCGCTTAGGCGACTGCAGGTAGTGGTGCTCGGCGCACTGCTGACCTGGAACGGCTTTGCCACCAAGCAAATCCGAGCGTTTGCCCTCGTCCAAGCCCTATTCCCGGTGGCCTTTGCTGAAGGTGGCGAAGGCGGCTGCCCGAGCTGCGGCAAGGGCGGCAGCGGCGGAGAAGGCGGCGGCCAGGCCGGTGACATTCTACTTGGCATCGCGGCCATCATTGCCCCTATCGCGGCGGCCATGGCCCAGGTAGCGGCGGCAGAAAAGCAGGCGGAAGCCGACAAGTTCATCGCCAAGACCGCGGCCGATGCTTCTATCACCCAAACCAAGATTCAGGCCGACGTTACCAAACAGCTTTCCGACAACCAGCGTTCGCTCAGCGAGCAGAACCTTGCGGTCACCCAACAGCTGGCGCGTGAGCAAGAGGAATCGCGACGTGAACGCGTGAACCTGCAACTCGCCGCCCTCGAAAAAGAACGCAAGGCGCAGGAATCGGAGCGAAGAGAAATCCGCGCTATCGAACAAGAGCGCATCGATCAACAAATTGCTTTTGCCAAACAGCAGGCGGATGAGAATCTTCGTCTGGCCAAGCTCTCTATTAATACACAGCTCGTGGCACAAGGTCTTGCGACCGGTGTTTCACCGGCTGGATCTGAGGCCGTTTGTCGACGGGAAGTACCGGTACGGCTTCTTCCAGTGGAAGTTTTGCCTCTAACATCACACAGCGAGCGATTTCGAATTCCACCGCGACGACAAGTCGGGCCGCGACGCCCGGAGCGTCCGGAGGCGGCAGCACCTTTGTAGGGTCCAGAGGAATCGCTTCACTTCCCAATTCGAGTAACAGCCAGCTCGCTTCCTTGGGCGGCAGCGCTTCAAGCAAGCTGATCCAGGCCGTTCAAAAAGACGCGATCGCAGGCGTGCAGAACAGCGCCGCCGGTAGCGGTGGCTCTGCGGCCTCTTCGCGTGGTGCCCGAAATGCGAGTGGCTTCCAGTTCGCCCCGACGGGCGCGGACGCTTCGAACCCGGGACTGAGCCCGCAGCTGGACCAACAGATTCAGGTGGCCGGTGTCGTGCGCGGATCGACCCGTGGGGCGCACCAGCTCACGGCTGAGGCCCAGGCGGAACGCGACGGAAACCGTTCCGATCTAAATCGATTTTTGTCGACGGTAAAAAGTGATGCTGTTTGGCGTGGTATTCGCAGTACCGGCGGCAGCACCACCGCTGGCGGACTGGGTGGGGCTCACCAGAACCGCGGTATCGGTCGCTAAGCGTTTTCTTTGGGGGGGAACCGAAGAATCAAGGAGCCTGACAAACGGACGGGAAGGGGGAGCGTCCCCCCTTCCCACCGCTACTTCTCCTGAAGTGTGTGTGTACAAAGGGCATACACCTACAAGTGCTTTTATATTGGTACTTTAGGTGCTTTTGGCGAGCTTTCGCGCAGGCCAGTACCAAGTGTTTAGGCAGCTTCCATTCACCAAAATCAACAAAATCAGCTAGTTGTGTTGCGGCCCTCGATGCCGCGGTTGGCAAGCATTGTGCAATTTCAGTAGGTGTGGGTGACCCTACCGTGCCTAGCGGCCGCTTTCGTGCAGAAAGCGCTGTGAAGCCAGTAGACACACTTAGATACGACAACGAAGCGAGAACAACGAAGAATGACCCCCCACGGAAGACATTTGAGTGCAGGCTCCGAGCGCCCGTTTAGGCGCGGCCTTGCCGGGCTACTCGCCCTCTTTCTCTTGCTCTCTACCGCACAGAACCGTGCGCAGGCGGCGGCAGTCGCCCAATCTATTGATCATTCGCAATACCGTTTAGCTCCCAAGGCCCAACATTGGAGAGTCGCTCCGGCGGTTCGGCATTTACTGCCGTTCTTCCTGCCCCAAGCGGCGGCGGCTTGAGGCGGCTGCGGGCAGGGTGGCCAGGGTGGCGACTCAGAAGGTAGTGGCGGCGGCGGTGGTCAGGCAGGGGAAATCCTGCTTGGTCTGGCAGCTATCATGGCTCCTATCATGGCGGCTGTGGCGCAGGTTTCGGCAGCGGAAAAGCAGGCTGAAGCGGATAAGTTTGTGGCAAAGACCGCCGCGGATGCAGCCATCACGCAGACGAAGATCCAGGCCGATGTGACGAAGCAGCTTTCGGACAACCAACGTTCACTCAGCGAGCAGAACCTTGCGGTCACCCAGCAGCTGGCGCGCGAGCAAGAGGAATCGCGACGGGAACGCGTGAACTTGCAACTCGCAGCCCTCGAAAAAGAACGCAAGGCTCAGGAAGCGGAGCGAAGAGAAGTCCGCGCCATCGAACAAGAACGCATCGATCAACAAATTGCTTTTGCTAAACAGCAGGCCGACGAGAACCTTCGTCTGGCGAAACTCTCTATTAATACACAGCTCGTCGCTCAAGGGCTCGCTACAGGAGTATCCGCAGCCGGTTCGCGCGGCCGTTTGTCTTCGAGTAGCGGCACCACGAGTGGCACTTTCAGCTCATCGGTTTCCGCGTCGGCACGGGCGGTAGCGGGAAGTGACCGCGGCGCCGATGGAAATTCAGCTTCTAGCGCTCCTTTAAATAGAGGCCTCAGTGGACTTGTGGCCGGACTCGCTGGAGTCGGTGGCGCTTCCGGTGCGAACGCCGGAGTCGACGGTGTGACCACTGCAAACGGTTCAGCCCAGGCGAAAGCACAAGCTTCACGCGCCTTACTCGCGTCCGTTGGCTCGCCTCAGGTGGGCTTGGCCAACGCCAAGGGCGGTACGGCGTCCACCTCTCGCGTGCGCGCCGTTGCTGGCGGAACCGGACTGCCGACGGCAAGTGGCTTTAGCGCGGACTCTTCCAATGTGTTTTCTTTGGCTCCGGGCAGCGGCGTATCGGGTGCGCTCGCCAAAGGCCTGGCGTCTACCACCCGCGGGATGGCCTCCACTCGCGACAACCACAACTTGATTCTCGGCGAACGGGCCGTCTCCGATCTCAATCGCGTTCTACAGAGCGTACGTAGTGGTGGAAGTGTAGCTACTCAAGATTTTTCAGAATTCTTTGCCGATCAGGAAAAGAAATTGGATCAGCTCGGCAATAACAAACAAGAGAACCAGGTCGCACCATTCGAAGGCGCCTATCGGCCGCCGACGACAGGACGCGCGCTAGTGGGCCGTAAGAACGGGGCCGGTCGATCACACTCTCTTGGGTATTAGAGTTTCTCGGGGGGTGGTCAGGGACGTTAAGGGGATACCCTGACCAGTTGTCAACGAAGCCGGAGGGCAGAGGGGTGCCTTCCGGCTTCGCATTTTCTTAAGTCTTAAACTTCCGCAAATGTCGGGGCGCCTGGAATTTCCGCATACAACTGTGTGTAATTGAGCGCTTGGTGGTGCTGCTGTAACACGCCTTGATCGGAAAGGTGTGTGCGCGCGTTCTCTACCGCTTCGCGAAGCTGCGAGGACGTGGTGAAATCCGTAAGGTACTGCGAGAGACGCAGCGGCGAGAGCGGCAACAACTCTGAAAGGGCGCTGTGCTTATCCATGAAGATAACCGGTACATTGAAATAGAGTGATTCCAGGGCCAGGAATGGCCAATCAAAAGCGCGTTCGGTCAGGTAAAAGCAAAGTGAGGTGAACTGCAAAGTTTTCATCCACTGCTTGGCCGAAAACTCGCGAGCTTCACTGAATTTAAACGTGCGCAAAGGAAGCTGCGGGTACTGGCCACTCACTACGTGTTGCAGTTTACGTAGATCCAGCTCCCCTCCCCCGTCCGTCAAAAATAGAATCTGCCCCTCGTAACTCGTGGGACTCTCGTCCGCAAAGTGGACATAACGACGCGCCGAAGGTCGGATCACGCGAATCTGCTCTTCCGGTATCCGGCACTCTTCGTTCAAAAGGGTCGCGTCGCGCTGAGAAGGCACCACAAAGCGGTGGCTTTCCGGAGCGGTCGGCAGGGTCGCTCCCAAACTGCGGTAGGCCGGCAGCACCGTGGTGATAGTCGGGCACTCTAAGAAAGGTTCCATCCGATCGGCTGGGCGAAAGCGGTGGAAAGCCGTAATCGAAGACGACTCCACGAAGTGCTTTTCCCAGGCCGAGTAGAAGAAGGAGCTTCCAATGCGGCGTTTGGTATCGAAGCGTTTTAGCTGGCCCGAGAAAACCTGCGACGGGTGACTGAGCAATACTGTTCTTCGCTTTTCCACCCACTCGCTTCCCGCGTGTGGGTGTCCCTGGGCGGCGACAAGTTGATCAATGAGTTCCTGAGCGACCAGGCCTTGGGTCTCAAACTCCGCCGCGGCTCGCCCGTCGATACAAAGTCTTGGTGTGTGCATTCTTCTATTAAAGCACAAATTCTGCGGGAGTTGAACGACGCAGCTAACGCAAAGCGGTGCTGGCGCTGCCTTTGCAAGATTAGAGGAGCGGCCTGTAGCAGAGGAGGACTGTTTTTGAGGGTGCCAATAGCCCTTGGGGCGCTGCTTTTTCTCTTTGCCCTTCGTCTGCACGCTCGCTACGGCGACGCGAGACTCCACATCAGCTTTCTGGATGTGGGCCAGGGGGACTCGGCGCTGATTCAACTTCCCGGGGGCGGAGCTTTCTCGTCGACGCCGGAATGCGGAGCCAGAGTACGGATAGAGGGCGCGAGGTGGTGATCCCGCGCTGGCGAGCCTGGGCATTCTGGAGTTGGAGGCGGTGCTGCTGACCCACCCGGACGCGGACCACCTCGGGGGCGTGCTGGAAGTGCTAAAGCGCCTCAACGTGGGGGCCTTTTGGCTCCCTCGTTCCTTCTTACCTCCACGCGGCACCCAACTTCAGGAAACCTTGGCCGCGGCGCAACACCACGGGGTTTCCGTACTCCCCTGGGTCGCGCCGGCGGTCTTTGTTCTTTCCCCGGGAATTCGCTGGTGGGTAGGGCTTGCGGAAGGGGACTCGGACAACGATCGCTCCTTGCTCGTGCGGCTTAGCTTTGGAAACTGTTCCGTGCTGTTTACGGGCGACATTGGTGCCATGAGCGAACGGCGGCTTTCTCAGGTGGGACAAACCACTCTGCTGAAAGTGTCCCACCACGGCAGTCGTTTTTCATCGGATCCGCTTTTCCTCAGTCGGATCCGGCCGCGCTTTGCGGTGGTTTCAGCGGGATCGAACAATCGTTACGGGCACCCTCATCCCAATACCTTGGAGCGATTGCACCGAGTAGGCAGTGAAGTGCTCAGAACCGACTTTCACGGACGTGTAGATTTTACTTTCGACTCTCAAGGACGCTACCGCTGTGAGTCGGCCCTTGATTTTGCGGAAGCGGTTATTGCTCAGACTCCAAGCCCAACTGACGGCGTTTCAACTCCACTATTTGATCGCGCAGCTCGGCGGCCTTCTCAAACTGCAGGTTCTTCGCGGCCTTTTTCATCTGCTTGTCTAGACGCTCAATCTCTTTCGGGATGTCGGCGGTTTTGACGGCGGCATATCCCGGTTCCGGTTCCGCCACTTTAACCTCATAGTAGTCACTATCCTCAGCATGGTAGAGCGAACTTTGGATATTTTTCTTTACGGAAAGTGGGGTGATCCCGTGGGCCGTGTTGTACTCTTCCTGGATCTTCCTTCTGCGATCTGTCTCGCGCAACGCAAACTCCATCGCGTCGGTGTTGTGATCCGCGTACAAGATAACCAGGCCTTCCACATTGCGGGCTGCTCTGCCGATAGTTTGGATGAGGGAGGTTTGACTACGCAAAAACCCTTCCTTGTCCGCATCTAAAATAGCGACGAGACCACACTCCGGGATATCCAGCCCTTCGCGCAGCAAGTTAATGCCGATTAGCACATCGAACTGTCCCAGTCGAAGCTGGCGGATAATCTCTACACGTTCGATGGTATCGATGTCGGAGTGCAGGTACTTCACCTTCAACCCCATCTTTTGGTAGTACTCGCTAAGATCTTCGGCCATCTTTTTGGTCAAGGTCGTCACCAAGGTGCGCAAACCAAGTTTGGAGCGTTTCTTGATCTCTCCATACAAGTCATCCACACAGCCTTTGGCGGGGCGTACTTCCACCGGCGGATCCAGCAAGCCCGTGGGACGAATGATCTGCTCCACGATGCGATCGCGGGACTTTTTCTTCTCGTAGGGGCCGGGTGTGGCCGACACGTAGATGATCTGATTCACGAGACTTTCAAATTCCGAAAAATTGAGTGGGCGGTTGTCCAAGGCCGAAGGCAGTCTAAAACCGTGCTCCACGAGCGTCATCTTTCTCGCGCGATCGCCACGGTACATCCCGCCCACCTGGGGGATGGTGACGTGGCTTTCGTCGACAAACATCAGATAGTCTTTGGGAAAGTACTCAAGCAGTGTCGGCGGGGGTTCGCCCGTCTTTCTTCCGGTCAGGTGCCGGCTGTAGTTCTCAATCCCATTGCAATAGCCAAGCTCCTCAAGCATCTCAATGTCGTAGTACGTACGGCTTTCGAGCCGTTGCGCCTCGACTAATTTGTTCATGCTCTTCATTTGCGGAAGGCGTTCCTCAAGCTCCGATTGGATAGACTTGATGGCGCGCGCCAGCTGCTCTTTGGGCGTGACGTAGTGACTGCCCGGGTAAATGTCCACCTTTTTAAGATCCTCAAGCGCCTTGCCCGTTACCGGATCGACGCGCGTGATCTTCTCAATCTCATCTCCCCAAAACTCGATGCGGTATCCAAAACTTTCTTCAAAGGTCGGGAAGACCTCAATTACGTCGCCGCGCACCCGAAAAGTCCCTCGATGGAAATCATAGTCGTTTCGTTCGTACTGCGTTTCGACGAGTCTAAAAAGTAACTCGTCACGGCGAAAGGGCTTGCCCGCCTTCAAGCGGATCAACATCTCACTGTAGGTATCGGGAGCTCCCAGACCGTAGATACACGAAACACTGGCTACGATGATCACGTCGCTGCGGGACAAGAGGCTTCGGGTCGCGGAATGGCGGAGCTGGTCGATCTGATCATTGATAGACGAGTCTTTTTCAATGAAGGTATCAGTGGAGGGAATGTACGCCTCCGGCTGGTAATAGTCGTAGTAGCTGACAAAGTATTCCACCGCATTTTCAGGGAATAGCTCTTTGAACTCCGCAAAAAGTTGGGCCGCGAGGGTCTTATTGGGGGCCAGGATGAGCGCGGGACGGTTGAGTCGTGCGATGGTTTGGGCCATGGAAAACGTTTTGCCGCTTCCGGTGACTCCAAGCAGAGTGACATCGCGGGCTCCCGATTCGAGGTAGCCGACCATTTGGTCAATGGCCTTGGGTTGATCGCCTCTAGGCTCGAATTCGCTTACGAGCTTGAATTTGTCCATAAACGCAGTATACCCAGGGCTAATGGAAGTCCAACCGCAAAACTTGGAGCCGTTGAAGTCCCACCGGATCGCTATTCTGGGCTACGGTAATCAAGGGCGTGCCCACGCGTTGAACTTGCGGGATTCTGGAATGGACGTAGTCATCGGAGCGCGGCGGGGGACGGGATCGCAGAAGGCTACCGAGGACGGGTTTAGTGTTTGCAGTTTTTTGGAGGCGGCAGAGGCCGCTACCGTTTTGGTCTTTACGCTCCCCGATCCTGTCATTCCCAAAGTGTTTCAGCACTGCATGCCCGCGTTGGGTGGTGGCAAAGCCCTGGGATTCGCCCACGGCTATGCTTACCATTTTCGGGAAGTGGAACGCCTGCCCGATGCACACTATTTCCTGGCGGCTCCCAAAGGAGCGGGAGTCATTCTCCGACAGACCTACGAGCGTGGGATCGGCTTGCCGGTTGCCATCGCGGCTGAAAGTGCGACCGAAATCGAACCAACCTGGAAACTCGCCCAAAGTTATGCGTACGCCATTGGGGCACGAGGAATCCCCTTGCGCACCAGTTTTGAGGAAGAAACCATCTGCGATCTCTTTGGCGAGCAAAGCGTGTTGTGTGGCGGGCTTATGTATTTGATGGAAGCCGCTTTTAATACGTTGCGTGAGGCCGGCTATAGTGAAGAGATGGCTTTCTTTGAGTGCTGCTACGAAGTCCAACGAATCATGGAAGTCTTTCTGCGTTTCGGTCCTGCCGGTACGGTGCGACGGATTAGTCCCACGGCTTTTTTTGGCGGTGCCACGCGGGGCAACCGAGTCCTCAACCCGCGGTTAAATGAAGAGCTGCACCGATTGCTTTCAGAAATTCAAAAAGGCGATTTTGGTAGAGAGTGGAAACAGGAACTCTCCGAGGGCGGTAAAATTATGGAACAGGCTGAAGCGAGGCTGCGGCATTCAGCGTGGCAGAAAACATTTGAACGCATGGGGGAGGTTCTGATTGAGCCGGTTTGATCCAGCGGTGTTTGAAGATTTTATTCTTGAGGAAAAGGTTGCCGGCTTTTTCGATAAGCCCATCACCTTGAAGTCCGGACGACAATCCCATTGGTACGTGAACTGGCGTAGTGTTACGAATGACGCCTTTCTCTTGGATAAGCTTTGTGACTTCATCTTGGATTTTGTAGAGAGCCGTGCGCTCGCGGTGGATTGTTTTTACGGTGTGCCCGAAGGGGCCACCAAGACGGGGCTGCTTGCGCAGTATAAATGGGCGAAGCGCCAAGAAAACTTTGCGAAGGGAAGCCACGTACTCGCCATGGGACGCGCCAAGGCGAAGCTGCACGGCGATCCCAAGGACCGCTACTTTGTGGGCCAACCCAAAGGACGAACGGTTGTTGTTGAAGATGTGACGACGACGGGCGGCTCGCTTATCGAGACCATGGACCAGTTGCTAGAAGCCGGGGTTCAAGTGGTGGCGGTACTGGGGCTCACCAACCGGGGAGAAAAGCCGGTGAATGCAGCGGACGGTGATAGCGTCGCCGATCGCATCGCCAAAAGGTTTGGTAAAGAACTTCCGTACTACGCGCTGAGCGATGCCCATAGTTTACTTCCCAGGCTCGCGGGTCGTCTGAAACCGTCCGCCGAAGTGCTGGCAGCACTTGAGTCCGAGTACGCCGCCTATGGCACCAAGCCTCTGTCGTTCCGCTAAAAAGGTGACGCGAGCAATTTGGGTGTGTGCTTTTTGACCGAGTCCCGGTTCTTCACACTTTCGTACCACCGCAGAAAGTTCGGGTACTGGCTCAGATCAATTTTGGCTGCTTCGAATCCCAAAACATCACAGAAGGCAATGACGTCAGCTAGGGTGAATGTTTCCCCGCTAAAGTAACTGTTTTTGGCGAGGTGCGCTTCCATGTAAGGCATTTCCTTTTGAATGGTTGCCAAACAATCACTGACCAGATTCTCGTCGGTTTTGAGTGCGAAGAGCTTAGGCCCTGCCACTCGGTTGAAGAACACGTTCACGAAGTTGCGTTCTACATGGTAGCTGAGGTACGCGATCCATTGCTCGATTTCTGCTCGCGCCCAGGCATCGCGCGGGTAAAGCGCGTTCTCCGTCATGTCAGCCATGTAACGTGCAATGGCGTTGCTCTCGCTAAGGTATCGACCCTCATGTTCCAGCACGGGGATGCGGCCCTGCGCGTTGATGGCAAGGTAGGCCGGTTGGCGGTGTTCGCCCGCAACCAAATCCACGTGGCGCTGTTCGTAGTGAATTGAAAGTTCTTCCGCGACGATGAGCGGCTTTAGCACGCGCAAAGTCGTGCAACCAAATAGTGTAACCATTTCCCCTCCCCAAGCTTTTCCAATACGGACTAGGACTCCATCGGATAGTCAGCGTCGGCCCACGCGCGGATGCCACCGTCCATTGAGATCACATTCTTGTAACCCATTTTCTGCAAGGACTCAGCGGCTAGAGCTGATCGGGAGCCTCCGCCACAGTAAAGAATGATCTCGGCATTCTTGTCTGGAATGTTCTTGTTGATATCGCGTTCCAGCACGCCTTTGCCGATGTGGATCGCTCCTTTGATTCGGCTGGCTTCCCACTCCAAATCTTCGCGTGTATCCACCAGAAAGAACTGATGCCCGCTGTCTTGTTTGGCTTTCACTTCTTGAATGGTGTTTTCTTTGATCGCTTTTTTGGACTGCTTCACAAGTTTCTGAAAATCAGATTCTTCCATGGTCTTTCTCCTCAATGACTGGAGTGGTTTTAGTCCAAAAATGCCGGGTCGACAATCTTAGAGATGTAAGAGAAAGATCTCGTCGGTGGAAGTCGGGTTTGGTTTCGTCGTGCTGCAGAGCCCAATAACTAGGCGTTCCGGACGAGTGCTGTAAGACGGCGCAGGGAGAGCGGGCGCGCGAGTCCGATGGAAACGCAGGCAAAACCACTTCGATGCGCAGTGGGTCCGTCTTAGCTGTTTGGATTTGCGGTGGGCGCCCGGGTTTTGCCGGAGGCGCCATTGCCCGATAATCCGTGAAGCGCGCGTGCCACCAATCGGCCGAGGGGAGAAATTCCACTCCTCGTAATCTGTCGCTTCCGTGCCCGCTACGAAGAGGCTCGAAGCAGGTGGTTTTCAAAGGCCCTCTTTGAAAGAAGGCGTCGCCGTAGAAACCGGCACGAGGAAGCCCGCTCCCACTACTTCATAGACGAGGCAAAGGCTGCCACCCTTTCGTTCGGCAGTGCCACGCACCTGAATTCCCGCAACTGGCTCGAAGGGTAATAAAGAGAATTTCACCACCTAAATAGGATAAAGGGGTGGCCTCTCAGCGGCAAGTGTGGGGGTTGAATCCCGCGTTCCGTACCAGTAGAGTAGGCCCGCTAAAGTCCCCGTAGTTAAATGGATATAACGAGGGATTCCTAATCCTAATTACAGGTTCGATTCCTGTCGGGGACCTTCTTTATAGAGCAGAAGGGCAGCACAAGGATGAAGCGGGACGACGGGTGGGACGAGGCCGGGATGACCCCGGTCAGCAAGTGGCTGGCCGTCTTTGGCCTGCCCGCGGAGGCGAATCCCAAAGCGCTTTCGCGATTCCCGTGGGTGACCATTCTTTTGATTGTGTCGGCTTCTTGGGTGAGCTTCGCCGCTTTTCGAAACCCAGAGCTTTTTGACACGCTCGCGTTCTACCCCAGCCTGAAAACGCGGTTCATGGGTCTCGAATTTACTCTCCGTGTTTTTCGTCCATGGGGACTTGGTGCATTTGCTGACCAATATGTATTGTCTCTTTGTTTTTGGAGACAATGTGGAAGATGAGCTGGGTACGGTTCGGTATCTGCTCTTAGTGATCAGCGCGACACTCGTCGGTTCGGTCCTTTCGGGTTGGGTGAGTGGCGGGGAAAATATTCCGCACGTCGGGGCCAGCGGCGGCATCTTTGGGGTGATGGTGTTTTACCTTTTACGTTTTCCCAAGGCGCGCTTCACCTACTTCTTTTTGTTTCGTTTCTATTCTGTCCCCGCGATCCTGGTCCTTTTGTTTTTCTTGGCTGTGCAGCTATTTGGTGGCCTTGACCAACTTTCCAGCAATGAAGGTGGCATTGATTACATGGCGCACTTGGGTGGCGCCGCCGTAGGTTGTCTGTCGGCGTGGTTATTTCCAGCGCAGCGCGAACCCGACACTCTCTAAACCCATTGGGACAATTTAAATCTGAATAGAAGGTCTTTGTAGACACTTAATAGTTCTGCGCAGAGTTTTCGCTTGCGAAGGGCGACAGCGTCGTAGTTGAGTAATGACTCAATGCAATAACGATCCCGTGTGGGGGTCATGAGGAGGATTTAAAATGAGATTTCTTGCTTTTGCAGCGTTGGCCGTCGTTATCGCGGCCCCGAGCTTTGCGGCTGAAAAAAAAATCGGCTCCGTGACGGTGCCGATGACGGAATCCACCAAGCTGGAAAAAGATCGCGCGGTACTGACGGTTACGTTGAACGCTTTGTGCTTTGTGGATGAGGACGCCGCTGTGGATGCGTTGAATACGCTAAAGAAAAGCGTGGTGGACGAGCTCCGCAAACTGGAAGACGCCAACCGTGGCGACGAGCTGAACATCCCGGGCCACACAGCTTTGGGTGCGCAGACTTTGGACAAGACGGTGATCATCGAAAAACGCGCGCAACGCGTGGACGACGAGCAGTGCACCAATGTCGGTGTCGCTTATGAAACCCTCTCGGTCGACACGGGTGCCGCTGCCAAAGATGTGGCCGCAGCCATCGATGCCCTGCGCGCGAAGTCCGCTGAGCTTCAGGAAGAGATCCGCAAAGATCGTAAGGAAGGCGAAGAGCGCAAGCGCCGTTTGGCTTTGAGCTACCAGCCGGCGGTGTTTTACGTATCCGATAAATCCATCGACGAAGCGGCCGACAAGTTAAAAGCCAAGATTGAAGAGGAAAAGGACAAGGCCATCGCCGCAGAAGTCGCGCTAGCGAATGGCGGCAAGTGGTGGATCAGCTCCCCGGGAGCGTGGAGTGTGTCCGGTCCTCAGAAACCTCGTTCGCCTCGTGGCGACTTCGGCGGACGTGAGTTTGCCAAAGCGGCGGCGCTCGAAAGTGCCCCGGCGACCGAAATCGAAGTCGCTTCTGGAAATGTGGTGGTAAGCCGCACATTCTCGGTAAGCTACATCGCCAACAAGATGAAATAACTACCCAAAAGGTACGCGGTTACTTTTGAGGAAGTCCCAATATAACGACGTGGTTACGGTTGAGACTCTCCTCAAAAGTAACCGCGTACCTGCTCAATTTCCGCTGGCGATGTTTTAGCCACAAGCGGGTAGAGTTGTGAGCTAAGCCTATGATTTCCTACCTATTGTTCTGCCATCCGGCCGCTTTTTGTTTGCCTGTCTAGGCTTCGTCCAGAGCAAGTACCGATTATGAAAAACCATTCATGATTGTGAAGACTTTCGTGTAGAAAAAGTGTGCATGTGATCACATTGTTTGCGTGTGCAAACTTCGTTTACAAAGTTTAGGGTTTCCTCCGCAATCTCAATCACTTTTGAATCTCCATAATTCGCGGCACTACCGTTGCAATTACTTATCTCGGATTCCGTAAGACAGGGTTAAACAGGGCGGTTAGAGGACGCGGCAATGTTCTTTAACCAATAAGTAAAAAATAAAATTCAGGGGATAAGTGGTATGTTTGCGGTACGTAATACATTAGCGCCTTTGTGCGCTCTCCTATTTTTGGTTGGTTGTGGCGCTCGAGACCTGAGCTCCCTTCCTACTCCCAGCGCTAGCAGCGTGGAATTTACGAACGGATACCCTTCGGTCGTGAAGGTTATCTCTCCTGGAGGCAGTGGCCTTTGCACGGGAACGTTCGTGAGTGCCCGCGCGGTGCTAACGGCTTCGCACTGCACCCAGAGCAGTGGAACTTACACCATCATCACTTCCTTCGGAACTTTCTACACCTCAAACCGTCGTAACTTCGGTCCTGGTGTCGTGAACGACCCCCGTGACCTTTCGATGTTGTGGTTCAATAGCGATGTTGCCAACGAAGCGCTTGGTCAAGTTTCCAAGCTTGGTGAAGGCGTTCGCGAAGACGATATCGTGCGCTTGGTAGGCTTCGGTTGTGGCGATATCGAAACGCGTTTGGGAGCGGGATTCAAACGCACGGGAACGAATGCGGTTTATCAAATTTCTGACTATATCGAGCTGATCACCCCCCTGAAAACCGGAGGAGGCCAAGCGATTATCGGCCCTGTTAATCGCGCGGGCTCCTGTTTTGGTGATTCCGGCGGCCCCATGTTCTTAGAAATCGGGGGAGAACTACGGGTCGTCGGAGTTACCCACGCAGGTGGATATGATTCGCAGTACGCGTACTCGGATTACGTGAACTTGGATCGCAATGACAACCGCGGCTTTATCGCGGGCGTGAACGACGATTACAATTTGGGAATTGAACTCTAATTTTTGTCCCGAAACCTGTGTCCTTGTCGAGGTGCTTTCCGTCCGGGCGCGGGTTAGGTGAATGAGGAACGTTGGCTGGATGAAAACGATTCAACAATTTGCGACCACGCTGGGTCTGCTTCTGGCCCTGCTGCTGGTTCTGGCCCGTTGTAGCGGGCAGGCGCTGGATGCCTCGCTAGATAGCGGTCTTAGCCGAGCGGCCGTAAGCTTGGAGCTTGCCGCGGCAGACAAGCTAGGGATTCAGACGCGCGACCTGGGACTTTGTGTCGCTGAGCTTCGGCTCTATCCCAACGATCTTGAGGCGAAGGTCGTGCGCGTTAGCGTGCAACTCGCCGAAGTACAATTTTCTGAAGATGCCGTGTCCTTAGGCAGACTCACTCAAATCCCCTCCAACTCCTACTACCTAGTAGAAGTCGTGCTTCGCAATCAGTGCGGCGGCAGTAGCGGCCGCTTCCTTAAAGGAGAACAGTACTTCTCGACCAACGAGGAGATCGTGCTCCGTTTTAGAGGCAATGCCGTTCTGGGATACAGCGACTCCCAGCTCTCCCTGGATATTCGCCCCTTCCTTGTGGCGCTCGATGCGGTGGAAAACGTAAACGACATCCGCCGTTACCTCCACGCCTCCGAAGGCAGCTTCTAGGTACCACGTTCCTTTTTTGACATCCCTGTGGATTGTTTTCCCCAGATGGCCGCTTCCTTTTTTAAGTTATCCACAGCCTTGTCAAAAAAGTAACCGAGTACCTATAATGCCAGCATTGATGCAGGCACTGGATCCCAAACTTCGTCCCTCCGTGGAACACTTAGACATTCTTCAAAAATGGATATTCGGACTTTATGTGCTCGCGTTGCCGCTCAGCATCTCGGGCATGGAGATCTTCTCCTCGCTTTTGGTGGTTTTAGTGTTGGTGCGTTGGCTGGTGTCGCGGGACAAGCTCGAAGCCCCGCCCTTTGCCAAACCTCTTTTGATATTCATGGGAGTGGCCGCCCTCTCTTCTCTATTGGGAGAGAAGCCAAGCCTTTCCGAAAAACTTGCCGACGTGGCTTCGCTGCGATTTTTTGCTTTGTATTTCGTTCTTTATTATCAGCTTCAGCTGTACACGCGTTCCCGCTATTGGCTGTGGGTACTCTTTGTTGCCACGCTGGTGATTGGCATCTATGGTGTTTTCCAACATTTCATGCCTTTGGATTTGATCCGCCCCGAAGGCAAAAAAATTATTCACTACGCCGTAGAAGAATTGAAACTAGGTCCGAGAGTATTGGGAACCTACGATTGGCACCTTTCTTTTGCCAACGTCTATTTGATGTATGCGTCGGTCTTTCTCAGTCTGGCGCTCAGTTTGTTTCCCCGAGAATGGTGGCGTTTGTTACACGCTTCGCTTCTTTGCGTTGTAGTTGTGTGGACCTCCAGTCGCATCGCGTGGTTTGCAACCTGTGTTTCGGCGGCGCTTTGTGCTTCGGAGCGCGGGTGGAAAGTCCTGCTTGCCACCGGCGGTTTGCTCGGCCTGATCCTGCTTGCGTCGTTTGCCACCAGTGAAGGCATGCGCGAGCGGCTGAAGCGCACCGTGGAAGGGACGAACCCTGGTTATAATTTTTCGCAGCGCCAATGTGTTTGGGAAATACACCGCGATATCTTTTTGGATCACCCGGTTTTGGGAATCGGTTATCACAACAATGGCTATCTGTCGGACAAATACGTTGAAGGCTCTTGCATCGGCTATGTAGAGCGTGCCGTAGGAAACGCGCACTCGACTCCCCTGAGATTTTGGCCACCACCGGGATTGTGGGGGTCCTCGCTTACGTTTGGTTCTGGATTTCGGTCTTTTGGTGGGGCTTGCGGCGCTACCTGAGTTTGGTGCAGGGAACTTTGGATCGCGCCTTTGGCTGGGGGACTTTGGTGGCGCTACTTAGTTTTAATATCCAGGGTCTCTCCCACCTTAATATTTATGAGCCTATCATCGCCCACAATTTGGCCTTCTTCTTGGCCTTGTTGGGCAACATGGGTTATCTCGGACTCTCCCCGAAGGAATCGAGCTCAAGCGAAGTTTGAGATCTATCAAATGGATTAATGTTTTGAGCGCGCTACGATAGAGGCATGGCTAAGCTTCTTCTCATGGGGATTGTAGCGATTTTTTACGCTCTTTATATTGCGCGGCGCCTGCCGCTGCGATTTGGATTCAATCGGAATTTTCATACTCAACGGATGCTGGGGAATACCAGAAAGTCCCTGCCTACTCCAAAACTGTCGTAGGTTTTCTTGAGGTTTTCGAAAGTCTCCTCAAGTAAGTCGCGTCGGCGGACACCCACAGCATTCCCATCGTCTTCCAGGCAACGTGAGACATGTTCGGTGAACTTCATGATGAAGAATTGCGATGTCTTGATGTACGTACGGCTGAGCAAGCTCAACCTCTCGATCATGTCGGGTAGGACAATGTTCAGGAAGTGGATGTGGCGGTGCTCATCCTTCAATATCCCCGCGCACATTGTTTGCCCAAAACTATCTATTTCCGCTGCTTTTACTCTTCGTAGGAACGCAGAAGCAAAATTTTCTGAGAACAGGGTGGAGAACAACCAGTTTTCGACGCGGTAGAGCCCTTGCGTTGCCACCCGGCTGAGCACGCGGAACTTCGGATCGAAGTGCGGGCGCGCCCCGAGGCGGCTTAGGTATTGTTCGATAAGAAATACGTGTCGGGCTTCGTCCGCGCACTGAGTGGAGAGATAAAAGGCAACGTCGTCACTGGCGAGTTTATTGGAGGCGGCGCCCATCATGTGGTTCAGCGTATGGAGACCCATTTCCTCTAGCGTATAGAAGATGGTCCCGAAGCGGATCCAGATTTCCCGCAGCTTCTCTGCCATGGGCTCGGGATCGGAAAAAAACAGCTTATCAGTGGGAGCCCATTGTTGAGCCATCGATTGAAGGTAAAGCTTGCGCAGTTTCGTGCCATTGACCCTGCTCGACATGCCGGGCATGGGCATTGAAAGTTGCTCAAACAATGAACTTTCGATGTTAAAGATTTTTCTCGTCGGGACAGTTAGCTCTTCTGTCATCTAGTTCTTCCTCTGTTGGATAGGAAAAAGCGGCAGTGGATCGTTGCTTTGAATCCACCGTTCCACTTCCGGTAAACTGCTGTAAAGTTGCTGAGTGGATTGAAGGAGAAACAGGCGATGCTGAAATTCGTCGATGCGGTAGTCTTGACGCGCAATTGCCTCGATTGAAAAATCAATGACCTCCGGTGCGGAGCTAAGTGCGTAGTCGGACTCTGCCTTTGAAGACAGAATCCCTGCACCAAAAATTCGCCTCCCTGCCGGCGTCTCAATCAAACCGAATTCCACGGTGAACCAGAAAAAACGTTCGAAGCAGTCGAGTTTTTGGGGATTCTCCAAGTACTTGCAGGCGGTAAGAGCGTAGCGTTGGCAGAAGTCAGCGTACTCGGTATTGGCGAGCAACGGGATGTGCCCATACAGATCGTGAATGATGTCGGGTGCTGGCGTGTACCCGAGATCGGAGGCATCTCGGATAAAGTTGCCGATGGGGTACTCGCGCCTGGAAAGGGCCGGGTAAAACGAATTCCCGCCTTCTAGCCCGTCGACGGGTACTGCCCGCCAGCCCGTAAGTTCCATGAGGCGTTTGTTAACCTGATCCAGATCCGGAATTCTATTGCCTTCGATCTGAAGAGCGTTCAATCCGTCGTTGAAGGTGGAGAAGGCCTGTTGTTTCCGACACCGGTCCAGATTTAAGTACACAGTTTGCCAGCTTTGATGCTCAACTTCGTCAAATTGACGAAAGGCTTGTACGTGTAGAGCTTGGATCACAAGACACCACGTCTCTTTTGATCCCGCTCAATAGAGCGGAAGAGAGCGCCAAAATTACCTTCGCCAAATGAGAGATGATTCTTGCGTTGAATGATTTCTATAAAAATCGGGCCAACCAAATTGCGAGTGAAGATCTGCAGTAAATATCCATTCTCGTCGCCGTCGACTAGTACGTTGTACCTTTCTAGCTCGCTTCGATCTTCTGTGACGTGCGGGACGCGGTCGTAGACCGTCAGGTAGTAGCTCCGGTCAATGTCGAGCGTTTCGATTCCGCTTCCTTCCAGTCGGTGCAGCGTATCGATAATGTTCTCCGTCAAGAATGCTAGATGCTGTATCCCCGGTCCATTGTATTCGCGGAGGTATTCGTTGATCTGTGAGCCGTGTTCGGTGCCTTCGTTAATAGGAATACAAAATTGCCCGCAGGGAGATCGCAAGGCGAAGGATTGCAGACCGGTTTTTTCTCCGCGGATGTCAAAGTATCTGACTTCGGAAAAATTGAAAATCTTCTTGTAGAAATCTGCCCACTGCCGAAGCTCTCCTTTAGCCACGTTGTTGGTCAGGTGGTCGATGGCGACAAAACCCTTTTCGGGTACCCGTACAGGGGAGGCTAAGGGTTCGAAACCCATCGAAGCATAGAAACCGTGACGCGGCTCCACAAGATAGATGAGGCTATTGCCGATTCCGTAGATAGCAGGAAGGGGCTGACCTTCCAAGGCATAGTCTCCCAGAGGGCAAGCTTGGGCGCCGCGGGCACTCGCCCTTCCCACAGCGCGTCGGGAATCCTGTACGCGCCATCCCATCGAGCAAATCGAAGGCCCGTGGGCTAGACTAAAGATCTCAGCAAAGGAGCTGGTTTGGCGATTGAGCAAGAAGTGGATGTCGCCTTGGGTGAATAGATCGATAGCTCGATCTCGGTGAGCGTGGGTTTTAGAAAAACCCAGTGCAAGAAAGAGTGCTTCCAAGCGTTCCGGCCGAGGCGAAACAAATTCCACAAATTCAATGCCGCAAAGTCCTATGGGGTTGCTGAGGTCCATGCTTCCTCCGAGGGCGTTTACACCTAGAAGCTATCGGGACTCCGGAAGAACCACAATTTGACAAATATCAAGCTTGGCGTGGAAGTGCGCTAGCCGGCCTTCCGTCGGCAACGGCACGAAGTTTTTCGACTGAGACAATGTAAATGTCTCGGCCGATTTGGTGGATGAAACCGTCGTTCCGAAAATCCGATAGGCAGCGGACAGCACTTTCCAGGACCGTACCGGAGAGGGTTGCGATTTCCGCCCGTTTGAGCGGAATGTGCAAGCGAGAACCGATTTGGGATTGTTTACCAAAGCGTTCGTTTAAGGCCAACAAAGTCTGGGCTACACGCTCTCGTACACTCTTTCGGGCGAAAGCGGAGATGGTTTCCTCCTGAATTTGTACTTCTTTGGCAAGGGTTTGTAAGAGCCGTCGTGCCAATGAGGGCGAGTCTTCTAGAAGTTCAAGAAACGCTTTCTTTTCTAAAAAGCATACTTCGGCCGATTCCAAAGTCTCGGCGCTTACCGAATAGGATTTTTCCGTCAACAAGGCTTCGGTTCCAACCACGCCCCCCTCCGTAATGAGCCGGAGGGTTTGCTCGCGTCCCGACTCACTGACATGAAATAGCCGAAGTTTTCCCCTGTGAACACAATGGACACCCAATGCCGCCTCGCCCTGGGCAAATATTCTCGCTCGCTTTTCGAAATGTCGGATGGATCGGCATGCATTTATTCGCTGCAGTTCATCGGGGGACAATCCCGCAAAAAGGCTCGCGTTTTTGGCGGAGCAATCTTCGCAGCTGAAGGTTTTTTGGCAGTCCATGCTGCAGACAGTGAATACGTGCGTTTTGAGTACGTCAAGCCAGCATGAGGTCCTTCTTCTGGAATCCTGCTCCGGAAAAAGGTCAGCGCTTGAGGTCGACTACGCACTGATTGTAGGGCCTTAAACTTGCTTCTGACTTCGACCATAGGAAGCAAAGTATGCAGCAAGCAGCGCCCCTCCTGGTTCCACTTTTAATTTTCTATTCGCTCGGTTGTGCTGGCGAGGAAGTTCTCGAACTCGCGGTTCAATCGCACAAAGTCCTGGAGGTCCCTGGCATCCACCGCGTGGCCGTGGGAAGCCGGAAGATTCTTGGTGTGCGCGCCCTGCCGCCGCAGCAAGTGCTACTCACCGGACGCTCGGAAGGGGAAACCGTTGTTACTTTATGGACCCGGGAAACGCACCGTACTCTCCGCATCCGTGTGCTTCCGGCCGGAAGGCTGCACGAGGCAACAGGAGATTCGGTTGCAAGAATCCGCCTAGAGTTTTTGGAGCTGGAACAAAACTTCTTGAGCGATCTTGGGATTGAATGGCCGCAGCAGAACTCGTTAACGGTTGGACTGCAAGGCCCTCCTTGGGGAGTGAACTTAAGCACGTCTTTTGCAAGCCTAGACGGTTTACTGAAAACGCTTGTGAGTGAAGGGTGGGCGAACGTGGTGGCCCGACCCGAACTCTTCGTACGTCTGGGTGAAACCGCGCGCTTTCATGCGGGAGGGGAGATTCCCGTTCCCGGAACCGCCGGTGCCTATGGGAACTACTACAGCCGAATCACTTGGAAGCCGTATGGGCTATCGGTCGATGTGTTGCCGCGACGCCAGGGCGCAGAAGGCTTTACGTGTGAAATTGACGTGGAGGTTTCGGAGTTGAGCGGGCAGGTTTTGGAAAACGTTCCCGGCCTCAGCCGGCGCCGTGTTCAAACGCAGGTGGATTTGCGTGACGGCGAAACGATTCTTCTCTCCGGACTTGTGAAAAGAAACAGTAGTTTTCAAAAACGCGGCGTTGCGGGCCTGGGTCAGCTGCCGCTCCTAGGTTGGTTTTTTGCCAGCCATGAAACCCGACGACGCGACTCTGAGCTTTTGCTCGCACTCAATGTCTCTTTGGTCCACCGCAAAGAGAGTCAGGCAGAACGGCGCGCTTTGGAGAAAAAGATCGATGGATCGCCGTGAGTGTTTACGCCACCAGTTTAAAGGGGAGAGTGCCGCCCTTTTGTCTTTGCTTCTGCTTCCTAACATCCAAGACGTTCTTCTGAACGGACTTGGCTCGGCCTTTGTGGATTGTGGCGATGGGCTACAGTCCGTTGCTCCGCCGTTTCACAGCGAAAACTCGCTGCACGCGGCGATGGAGCGCATGGTGATCCCGATAGGACGCCGGCTGGAGGTCGGGCGTCCTTTTGTAGATGGGCAGCTGGCGGATGGCAGCCGCTTCCATCTTTTCCTGCCTCCGCTTGCGCGCCCGGGGCCACTCATCAGCATTCGGGTGTTCACGGGAGACAGAAATCTGCCGCTCACTGATTTTGGAAGTCGCGAAGAGATCGCCTGGCTTTGCGATCAAGTGCACCGCCGCCGCAGTCTCCTGATTGCTGGGGCCACGGGCTCGGGGAAGACCTCTCTGATGGGCAGTCTGTTGGAACTCATCCCTCACACGGACAGGATCCTGATTTTGGAAGAAACACGGGAAATCCGCACGGAGCACCCCCATGCCGTGTCCTTGGAGACGCGGCAGGCGTCTGCGGACGGTGGCTCGGAAGTTTCGCTCGCCAGCCTCGTGCGCAACGCGCTTCGGATGCGGCCGGACCGGATTGTAGTGGGGGAATGCCGTGGCCCGGAGGCCTTGGACTTACTCCAGGCCCTCAATACCGGACACCCCGGGGGGCTTTGCACCCTGCACGCGGATTCCGCCCGGGCCGCCCTTCGGCGTCTGGAAAGCCTGGTTTGGCAGGCGAATGGGCGGCTACGTTTGAACGTGGTGCGCGACTGGATCGGGCATGGGATTGGCGGCGTGGTTTTTCTCCGCCGGGAAGGGAAAAAACGTCGGGTTGCCGAGCTTTTGGAGGTGCATGGGGTGGAGGGAGCGGTGTATAGATTGAGGCCAGTAGGCTGTAACTGAAGCCTTGCCCCGCTGTGGGTTTTGTGCGAAAGTGTCGCCTCGTTTGTGTTGGTTGTGGTTAGAAGGAGTAGGGATGAAAGCCGATATCCACCCAGATTACGTAGAATCCACCATCCGGTGCGCTTGTGGGCACGAGTTCAAGACGCGTGCGACGATGGCGAGCATCCGCGTGGAAATTTGTTCCAACTGCCACCCGCTCTATACCGGCAAGCAGAAGCTGGTCGACGCGGAAGGCCGCGTGGAACGCTTCCGCAAGAAATACGGAAGTTTCAAGAAAGGCAAATAGCCTTTAACCCTTAAGGCCGGCATGTATGAACAACTTGAGGATGTAGTCGCTGCCTATAGGGACATCGAAACTCGTCTGTCCCAACCAGAAACCGTCGGTAATCAAAAACTCTTTCAAAAACTGAGTAAGAACCACTCGCGTTTGCAACCTTTGGTGCAGGCCTACGAGGAATGGAAGGGTCTCTGCAAGCAGCGTGATGAAAACGCCGAGATGATCCGCACGGAAGACGGTGAATTGGCGGAGATGGCTCAGGCCGACAACAAAGAGCTGGAACCTCGTATCGAAGCGCTCTCTCACGAAATTCGCATCTTGCTTTTGCCGCGCGATCCGAACGATGACAAAAATATTCTGCTCGAAATCCGACCCGCTGCCGGCGGCGACGAAAGCGGAATTTTTGCAGGCGATCTCTATCGCATGTACTCCAAGTACGCTGAAGAAAACGGTTGGCGTATCGAGCCGATGTCCATCGTGCACAATGATGTAGGCGGTTTTAAGGAAATCATGGTGATGATCCGCGGTGAGCGCGTGTATAGCCGGCTTAAGTTCGAAAGCGGCGTGCACCGCGTGCAGCGGGTACCAAAAACAGAAACTCAAGGGCGCGTGCACACGAGTACTGTCACGGTCGCGGTCTTGCCGGAAGC
Source organism: Bdellovibrionota bacterium (assembly GCA_041391485.1). Classification (GTDB taxonomy): domain Bacteria; phylum Bdellovibrionota; class FAC87; order UBA2466; family JACKAF01; genus JACKAF01. The sequence continues at coordinate 87,821 of JAWKNY010000003.1, forward strand.
TGAAGACGTGGAAGTCCAAATCGATCCGGCAGAACTTCGCATCGACGTTTTTAGAAGCTCGGGTCCAGGCGGACAGAGCGTAAATACGACGGATTCTGCCGTTCGAGTGACGCATATTCCATCAGGCCTTGTCGTTGTGTGCCAAGATGAAAAGTCGCAGCACAAAAACAAAGCCAAGGCGCTTAAGGTACTCAAAACTCGCCTGCTGGATATCAAAGAGCGCGAACAGCATGATAAAATTTCTGCAGAACGCGCGAGCCAAATTGGTACCGGGGGTCGAAGTGAGAAGATCCGCACCTACAACTTTCCGCAGGGGCGCGTAACGGATCACCGCATCGGCGTCACGTTGTACCAGTTGGATGCGTTCTTGATAGGAGACATAGGTGAGATGATCTCCAAGCTGAACACGCATTACGAATCCGAGTCGCTCAAAGCGAACACCTTTGAAAGCGCTCTTTCAGGTATCACTGAAGCTCTGGGGGAATAATGAAATATTCAGACCTGGCGCAGTTGGGTAAGCGGCGTCTGTCCCGAGCTTCCATTCAGTGTGCCGATCCCATGCTACACATGAAGCAAATCATGGAGCACCTCCTTCAGGTGGACGCAGCCCGCCTAGCTGTCTGGTGGGAGGATGAGATTACCGATCCGGCGTTTCTCGACAAAATAGAGACCTTTCTCAAACGGCGGGAAGCAGGCGAACCGTTCCAATACATAGTGGGCGAAGAATGGTTTTGGCAGTCTCGGTTTGAAGTGGGCCCCGGAGTTTTTATCCCGCGAAAAGAAACGGAGATTCTCGTTGAGACCCTTCTGGAAGAGGTCAGAGAAGATTTCGTGAAGGTGGGTGAGCTGGGCGCTGGCTCTGGCAACATCGGGATAACGGTGCTGCAAGAACGCCCAAGCTGGGAATGGCATGCCTTTGAACTGAATCCCGATACACTTCCCTACACCCAAAAATCGCCAGGCCCTGCTTTCCCCTTCGTCTACCGGCTGCACGCAGGCGACTTTTTCGAACGGGCCGTCGAATTTGCTCCTTATGAGGATGGCTCCAATCCCCCTTATATCCGCGACGATGGCCCTTCTTCCCGCGAAGTCCAGCGGGAGCCTGAGCTTGCGCTCCGTGGGGGGCCGCAAGGCCTCGATCTTATTGACCGTTGATAGCGGCCCTGCCGACGTTGCTGCGTCCAGCTGGTTCATCTCAGAATAGATTTTCGCCAGGCAATGCGCTAAGACAGACTTCAGGCCGGCTTTGGCAGATACGCGTTGTGAGGATTACAGCCACCACCCGCGTGTCGTTTGCCCGCCGCTCTGGAAAGCGCGAAGGAAGTAAATGGACAAGCTCATCGTTAAAGGACCGACGCAGCTGCGGCGTGCTGCACGGCTCCAAGAATCGCCTTTGCTGATCCCTCTTTTTGATGAACCCGTGCACTACGAAAACGTGCCGCGCCTTTGGGATGTGGAAACGACGCTTCGTCTTCTAGGGAGCATGGGAGTGCGCACCGAATGGGACAAAGACGCCGAGCGAGTCACGATCTATCCTAACGTGAACGATCCCACCGCCTCCTACGAATGGGTGAGCAAGATGCGCGCGGGTATTTTAGCCTTGGGCCCTCTCATCGCCCGTTGCGGAAAAGCTAAGGTGAGTTTGCCGGGGGTGTGCGATCGGGGCACGCCCTGTGAATTACCACCTGATGGCGATGGAAAGTTTCGGGGCCACGGTGAGTGTAGAGGGCGGTTACATCCTTGCCTCGGTCAAAGATCGACTACGCGGGGCGGAGATCCGTTTTCCGGAGGTCAGTGTCACCGGTACGGAGAATGTCCTTTTTGTAGCGGCCGGAGCAGAGGAACGACACGCATTTGCGGCACGCGAACCGGAAATTTGGCCACAGGAGAATTTTTGCAAGCTTGTGGGGCGCGCATCGAAGGCCTGGGGACGAGTGAAATAGTCGTAGAGGGAACGACGTTGCACGCTCCCGCCGAGCCCGTGCGCATCCGTCCGGATCGCATTGAGTGTGGGACCTGGATTACGGCCGCGGCCATCACCAAGAGTCCATTGGTATTGGAGAATTGCCGCGCGGAAGAAATGACAGCGGTTCTGTCTGCGTTCCGAGACATGGGAGTGGGTCTAGAGGTTTCGGAAGACGGTAGTACCATTGCGGTACACCCGGGCGAAAAACTCTACCCCCTCAAGATCCAAACGGCGCCTTACCCGGGCTTTCCCACAGACATGCAGGCTCAATTTCTTGCGCTCATGTGCCTAGCCGAAGGGACGAGCCAGATAGCTGAGAACATCTTTGAAAACCGTTTTATGCATGTCGCGGAACTGCGTCGCTTAGGCGCAAAAATCCGCGTCCGGCAAAATACGGCAACCGTTCAGGGCCCTTGCCGTTTCAAGGCGGCCCCGCTGATGGCCACAGATCTTCGTGCCAGCGCCTCTTTGGTGCTTGCCGCGCTTGCCGCCGAGGGAGAGACTACTGTACGCCGCATCTACCATTTGGATCGCGGTTACGCGCGCCTCGATCAGAGTTTGCGCGAGCTCGGTGCAGACGTCCGTCGGGAAACTGAATAAAGACGCCACTTAACGCGCCGTGGTTAGCAAACCGAATGCGCGCTTACTAACATGAGTCGTTCAAGCAACTCTTGAAAGGGGACTCGATGTTTCACAAAGTTTTTGCGTTTTTCATTGCTGCCGTTGTGAGTGTTTCGGGGATTGCCGGAGATATTCCGGGCGGACAAGTACGAGACGCAGAAGGTTTGATGCCGAACACCTTCGAGGTGATGCTAAGTCCTGAAGTGGTTTTTCAGAACGGCGGCATTTATCTCAACTCGGAGTTGCGCTACCAGGCAAGTGAAGACATCGGTGTGGGTTTTGGTTTTGGCTCCGGTGAAATGGGCTACAACTTTGGTGGCTACGGCGTTTGGTACATCATTCCAGATTTGCAGTCCCAACCCGCCGTCTCCATTCTCGGCGGCATGTACTTCAACAGTCTCAACGTTGAAAACTTTTTCGTGCTGCGCTTTTCACCCACTGTCAGCAAGCGCTTTGTAATGGGGTGGGGAAACCTGACTCCTTATTGGGCCATGCAGTTTTCGCCGGCGTTTAGCTTCGGCGCTTCTCCCAATATTTTCTCTATCCGAACCGCCATGGGAAGTCAGATCAACGTGCACGCCTTGGGCGGTTTACGTTTGTGGCTGGAATTTGGGCTCGGTATCGTGAACGGCATCAACGAGTTTGCGCTCGGCATTTCCTACCCGTTTTCAGGCCTGAACGGCTAAGTCAGCAGACTCTTTCGGAACTTAGAATTTAAAAGCGGTGCCTCGTAGTGAAGGCGCCGCCGCTTTCATGAATTGCACCCAGATGGGTAGGGCCGCAACGCTGCCCGGGTATCCATGTTGGTGTCGACGTCATAACCTACCCAAACGAGAACTAGAATATCCGGTGAAAAACCCACAAACCAGGCGTCTTTGTAATCGTTGGTCGTTCCGGTCTTTCCTGCGAAGTTGTCAAGTCCAGACCACTGCGCATGGCAGAGGTTGCTGTCCCATCCGTAAACACACCTTGTAGAATTTTTACCGTCTCATAAGTCGCTCTTCCGTCCAGCTTGCGATCTTCCACCCCAGCTTGGCATCTTGAATGAGGCTCACCCGACTCATCAAAGACTTTGGTATAGGATCGCAGCACACACCGGTTTCCAAGGCGAGCCAGTGTGGTGTAGGCCTGAGCCAGCTCAAAGGGCGTTACTTCGGCACTTCCAGTGAAATAGAGGGCACTTTAGGAATATCGGATTCAATTCCGCGCGCTTCATCGTCTCGACGATGGGTGGGATACCCACCATTTGAGCGAGACGCGCCGTCGGAACGTTCATCGACTTCTGCAGCGCTTCTTAGCGTGACTTCGCCACGAAACTCTTTTTCGTAGTTTTGAGGCTCCCATTCCCTGGCGATCGTACTTCCAAACAAAGGGGTGTCGTCGAGTCGGGTGTTGGGAGTAATGGTCTCGCCTTTAGGGGAGAATCAAAAGCAGTCAGGTACACAGCGGGTTTGAAGAGCGAGCCGGGCTGGCGTTTTCCCTGTAACACGCGGTTGAACGGCGCTTCTCTGAAGTTTCGTCCGCCTTGCAGAGCCAGTACGGAGCAGCTCGGGACGTCAATGGCGACGAGCGCTCTTGCAGGAGCTTGCCGTCTTTTTATTGAGCGCGAGATCTTTGTAGTACTCCTCCATGCGATCGATGTGAGCCGAGAGTGCGTTGGCGGCCTTGGATTGAAGGTAGGGATTGAGTGTCACGTAGATCGTCAAAGAGTCGGTATCAAGTTTGGACTTCACGTTTTCCGGGAGATCCATCATCACCAGTTCCATGAAGTAGGCCGCGTCGTCGAGTTCACGGGCCGCCGAAGCGACGCCTAGGGGTTCGCGGATGGCTTTGGCGTATTCGGACGGCAGGATGAAATCGGCATCCAGCATCTGTTTGAGGACGAGGTTTCGTCTTTCCATCACACCGGTAGGGTTCTTGTGAGGGTTGTAAATTGCAGGGCCTTTGATGACGGAGGCCAGTGTTGCGCTTTGCGCGAGTGTCAGATCAAAGACGGAGCGGTTGAAATAGTACTGAGCCGCTTCTGAGACGCCGTGGATCTCATGCGTGTTCCATTGTCCGAGGTAGACTTCGTTGAGATAGGCCTCAAGAATATCTTCTTTTTCGTGGCGGGCTTCAGCGACAAAAGCGTACAACGCTTCTTTGAGCTTTCTCGTCAGCACTTTTTCTCGCGAGAAGAAAAGGTTTTTCATGAGTTGCTGCGTGATGGTGCTGCCACCCTGAACCCACTTCATCGCTACCAAATCGGTCCAAAGCGCGCGCAAGGTCCCACGTAAACTCACTCCCATGTGATCCAAAAAATGCTGATCTTCGATTGCGATAAAGGCGAGGCGCACCGACACCGGAATATCTGAAAGTGCGACGGAGTGTTGGTTGCGCAAGCGACCGGCGAAGAAATGTCCCAACCGCTTGGGAGGGTGGGCAAAACGGTCTAAGCGCTGGCTGTCCGCCTGGGAGTAAATTTCTGAGAGGGTGAGTTCTTGCCCTTCGACGTCAAAACGCACGCGCACGACCCGTTTTCCCAGTGGGTAGCCGGAACCTGAGAAGCTGCCACGGTGTAAGGTCAGTAGCCACATGGGGCCGGATCGGTTCTCCCAAACGTAGGAGTTGGTGACAAGCTCGCTCAAGCTGTCTTTTCTGATGTAGCCGGTATCCAAAAGAAGTTTTTCCAAGGCCTCCGGCGAAGTTTTTTGGCCCACGACAAATTCGGGGTAAACGGCGTAGAAAGTCGAGGATCGAGCGGATTTCAATTGGTCGATGCGTTGGTCGATCTCTACACTTACCAGGTTGATGTAAACGACGAGCAAGACGGAGCTGAGTGCGGCGACGCCTAAACCAAAAATGGCGGTCAGGCCGAGTATTCGAAGGATTTTAGACCCGGTTTTTGCGGATTCTTTCTTCATTGAAAGCTATGTCTCCCTTGGGGTAGTCTCGGTTTCAATGCGACTAAAGCCTGCACAAGTAAAGCTGATTTGCCAAAAGCTTCTGCTGACATTGCGATCCAAACAGCTCATCGTTCTCAAGACGGGCGAAGCTGAGATTTTATCAAAGATGGAAGAGATCTTCGTGAAAGATCTTAAAGTGGAGGATGAAATCAACGCGGAGGCGGAACGCCTCTTGGACCAGGTGGCAGCGCAGTCCGGCGGAAATATTGATAGGGAGAAGATGTTCAACCTCATCAAGCGCGAACTCATCAAGAAACGCAATGCGGTGATCTGACGTGATATCCGACGAAAAAGTGATGCACATGGTGAATTTGGTCATCGACGGCCTCGAAAAAGGCCGAATGGTCGAATACCCGGATAAAGGGGCCACTCTGCGCGAAGCCAAACGGATCTGCGTCCAGTTTATCTCGCAGTTGAGTGCGTGCGGCGAACGCGCCCGTCAACGTATCGCGTCAATGAAAAATCCCCCACCCGAATTCTCGGCGCAGTGGGACAATCTCTACCTCAAGTACTACGAAGAGGAACTGCGCAAAGTTGGGGGCTAGTCTCGCCGCCCCTCCATAAAATGGCGTTCCGCAGAATGCTCCTTGCAGGTGGGGTCTCTTTCATCTAGGTTATGCCATTATGTCTAAGACCTTATGGATATTGGGGCTTGCCGCCCAAGGGATTTGTACCACCGTTCTGGCCGTCTCGATGAATTTCGGGGGCCATTTCCGGGCTGAGACCGCTTATTACGGTTCCCTGGGCCTTGGTGTGACGGGGGTCTCTGGAGCAGAGAAAACCTACCTCTCCGGGCGAGCGCTTCTGGACCCAACCCTGGTTATCGACGACCACTTCAGCCTCTATTCCCAGTGGAACGTTTTGGCGACAGCCAGTGCTGCGGGCACGGGCCTCACCACCCCTCCGGCGACGGTGGGTCTGGTGGCCGGACAAGGCGGCTACGTTTTTGGTGATCAAAGCGCCACCGGTCTTATCATGAACCGTGTTTGGTTGGAGTGGACTTCAGATTTTGGTGTTCTGCGACTCGGACGCATGCCGGTCGCGTGGGGCTACGGATTGCTCTACGACGGCGGCAATCAGATCTGGGACAACTGGCAGACCACTTACGATCGCTTTGAGTACCGCCTGCATCTCGGACACGTGATCGGCGGGATCGCGTATTCCAAGCCGCGCAAGAGCTCTGTGATCGCGGGTACCAATGATCAGGATTTCTATTCCATCTACATCAAGTACGACAACCCGGAACTCGAAGTAGAGGCCGGTATCATGTACGAAAAGCAGGCCCGTACTTCCGGACAGCAGGCAGAATTGTTGAATGATACCCGAGCCACCACGGGTGTGGATCGCGCCTCCAGCTTGGTTTGGCTCCTGGGCGACGGACGCCGTACCCGTTGAACAATAACTTGGTCGATGTGTACGTTAAGAAAACGCTTCGCTACTTTACCTTCGGCGGTGAAATCGCGTGGATTGGCGGAAGCGCTGCGGACTTTGACAACAACTCCAGCGAAGACACGTTGAACGCTTTTGCTTTCATGGTAAACGCTGCTTATGAACGTCACATGCTAAAAGCCTTTGTGGATTTTGTTTGGGCGAGTGGTGACTCCAATGTTAACGACGGCAGCATGAACGGTTTCATCCTCATGCACCGCAACCGTCACCCGGGTTTGATTCTTGGACGTGAGCTGATGGGCGCTTCCCATGGCAACACGGTGGGACTCGGAAGTTTGTTTGCTTACAGCAATAGCCAAAACAGTTTTTCGGGCGCGTATTACTTGCGTCCCGGCATTCGCTTTGACTGGTCGCAAGATTGGTCGACGGGCCTCGAAGTGATTTGGGCGCGCAAAGCGGCCGTGGCAGCCGGTGAAGCGGCTGATCTGGGCGTGGAAGTCGATCTGGGTGTCGAGCATAGCGTTTACCAGAATTGCTTCCTAGGGGCCAACGCGGGTATTCTTTTTGCTGGGTCGGGATTGAGCGGTAGTAATCGCAACCCTGTCGCCGTCCGCGCCCACTTGGGAGTGACCTTCTAAAAAATCGAGCACCCGATGCGAATCTGGGGAGCCATTTTCATTTTTTCTTTTCTGAGCGGTGCAGCCGCCAATGCCGTCCCGTCTTCCGCAGAGGCGGCAGAATATTATTTTAGAAATCAGGACTACCGTAAATCCCTGGCGCTGTGGGTGGAGTTTTTGCAGACGCAGCCGGAGAACGTCGGTGCCGTGCTGAGAGTGGGTGAGCTCACGCTTTTACTGGAAGGGCGGTCGAGTCTGGATGAATTTGTGGCGCGACAGGTGGCCCCCCGACTCCGCAGCTTCGCCCCCGAGCAGTTTCGCCAGCTTAACGAAGGCCTGGAGCGGTTGCAGTCCCGCTTTCTCACCGACAAGGGGCAGGCGAGGTACTTGCAGTCGGTCGAGCACTTCAAGGTGAATGACTGCAAAGAGGCGCTCGTCCTTCTGGACGAGGCCGTTGCTCTGGAGAAGGGGAATCTTCGCGCTTTGCAGCTCAAAGCTTCCTGCGAAGCGGAGCTGGAGCTGTGGGAACGCCGTTTCTCCACACTCAAGCGTGCGGCCCGAAGTAATCCCTTGCAGCCCGAAACCCAGCAACGTCTTTTGGAAAGCTACGCCTACTTTGGCGAATACGGACGGCTCATCGCCGAACTGCAAGGTGCATCCGCAAAACAGCTCAGCCCGCGGGAGCGCACCGCCTGGGCCGTGGCGCTCTGGAACGAGAAGCAAAACGATTCGGCTTGGCGGGTGGTGCGGGGCTTGCTGGGCGAGACAGCCACCCCCAAACACCCGGTGCTGTTCTTTTTGGCGGGGGATTTGCTAAGCCAAACCTCCCGCGATCAAGCCAGCCACTACTACAAGACCTTTCTCGCACGCGCCGCCGATCCGAGCGAGATCCTGATAGATGGGCTTGATCCCTACCACACGGAGCGCTTTTTGCCGCTCGCGCAGAAGTTTCTCGGCGATAAAACCCTCTAAGAGGCGTGTTCTCCTTTTGAATACACGGCCAGTGACATTCTTCGCGCGTCACTGCACACAAAAGATCTGTGTGAAATCTGAATGTTGTTGAACCTTTAGCTGAGGTTTGTGCGCGTCGTCCAGGCAGTGATCGTTGCAAGCCTAGTCAGCCTTTCCCCGTATACTGAGGCGAAACAAATAAGACGCTTAAATTAAAAGTCTTTTCCGTAGTGCCGTCGCTGGCTGTCCTTTTGCAATTGCATGAACGCGGAGTGGTTCGCCTGTCGTGGGTGCCTTACTCTGGTATTTCCGGTTCAAGTCGCTTTCTGTTCTCGATGCAGCGGAAGTTGAAGTGGAAGTTACGTAAGCGGATGTGAAAGAGGAAGTGGATACAGATGCCGAACAGGGCTGACAAAATTCAAGCCTTTTGGAAGCGACTGGGAAATGTTCTGGTGAGAGCGCTTTATGTGCTAAGCGCCGTGTTGTACGTAAGTTGTAGTGATCAAGCTAGTTTTACACGACAGGCTACCACCCAATATTTTACTCAGGACTTTAATCCCCCTTTGCTTGATATTTTGTGGATGGTCGAGGATCGCTCGGGTATGACCCGGGCGAAAGAGCATATCGTCGCTGAGGCACGGAAGTTCTTTACGCGTCTGGACACCATTACGGATGATTACCGAATGGGGATAACGACTACCGACGTAGAGTTCAATCCGGGTTTGAAATTCGGCGGCACTATTCTGACAAAGAATTTCGGAACGGTTCAACAACGTGTGACCAATTTTGCTTATTTGATTTCGCAGACCATTAATCTCAATACGAGCGCTTACAATCAGGGAATGCAAAGCGCCTTGAATGTTCTGCAAGGGCAATTCATTCCCCGTGCTGGTGTGCCGCTCGTTTTGGTCTTCATCTCTGATTCCGAAGATTCTCGTTATGTTTCCGGCGCGCCCTCTGTAGCGAGTTTTGCAAGCAGCTATCTAAGCCTTAAAGGCAACAATCTAGATTTGCTGAAAGTTTTCTCGGTAAATTACTGGGATGGAAGTTCGGATCGTTGTGCGACTCAGTACAACTCAGATATCGACAACATGCCTGGCTATGCCGCTCGGTACTTTGATTTAGCCGATACCTTAGGTGGCGAGAAAGCGGATCTCTGTGAGAGTTTCGGTGACATGATTGATTTGCAGGGGCTTCGCTTGAAAGAACTTCCGAAGCGCTTTTTGCTTTCTGGAAAGCCAAATCCGACCAGCCTTCAGGTGAAGGTCTCTTTGGGCAACCAAGTGCTGCCTGGCTATACGTACATCTATGATTTAGGAACCAACGAGATCGTTTTCGATATCACGCCGCCTGAAGGTAGCACCATCCAGGTAACGTACCTTCCCGCGGGTTAGTTCAGACTACCCGGGTGTGGAGAACTCCAATTTCAATCGACTCGATGCTTGAATGGTCTCGCCCGCTTTGGGGTGTTGGCGCACGACATAACCACTCCCTTTAATCCGCACGTTCTTAAACTTATCGTTAAATAAATCCAAGGTTTCGCGAACTGTCAGCCCTTGAAGCTCGGGCATTTCCCATTTGCCCGCAGCCTTTTCCTTCAGCTCAACCGGAGGGGTGCCGCGCACGGGCGTCGGGACGGCATTTACGAGCGGTCGTGCGGTTGCCAGCTGCCGGGGGGTACCTCCCATTAGGTGTAGCCCTTTGCGCGCGATCTCTTTGAAGAGAGGGACCGCGACTTGGGATCCGTAATAGTTTCCTTGTGGCTCGTCCACCATCACGCCAATCAACAGCTGTGGGTGGCTAGCCGGCAAAAAGCCAATGAACGAAGAGTAGTATTTTCCGCCATTGTAACCGTGTTCTCGCTCGTACTTCTGTGCCGTACCGGTTTTACCCGCGATGAGAACTCCGGGCAGACGAGCCCCCCTTCCCGATCCCTTCGGGTGCTCAGTGACGCCCACAAGCATCGACTTTACTTTGTCAGCAGTTTCCGGAGAAAGCACGCGTACAAGATCCAAGTTGTCTTTGGAAACGTTGGTCACTTCACTTCGAAGGATTTTAGGTTTGACGAGATAACCCCCATTCGCAAAAGGGGTAAAGGCCGTCACCATTTGGAGCGGGGTAAACGCTAGCCCTTGGCCGAAAGCCGCGTTGGCAGCCACAAGTGGCGTCCACTTGGAAGCGGGGCGCAGAGAGCCTGCGACTTCACCGGGCAGTCCCACTTCGGTCTTCCGCGTCAGTCCAAACTTTTTCAAGGTGGCGAACATGCCCTTATTGCCCAACTTCTTGGCGACTTCGATGGCGCCAATGTTGCTCGAAAAGGCGATCACCTCTTCCAGCTTCAGTTTCTTAAACTTGTGAGACGGGTCGTGCTCCCGGAAGGCTTTCTTGCCAATGACAAGCTTCCCATCGTGGCCGTCTACTTCCGAGTGGGGCGTGAGTATTTTGCGATCGACGGCTTGAGCGGCGAACAGCGCCTTTAGCGTCGATCCCGGCTCAAAGCGGTGAGACACCAAGCGGTTCACAAAAAGGTGGCTAGGGTAGTGGCCCGCGTCGTTGGGATCGAAAGAGGGCTGTTGTGCCATCGCCAGGATTTCGCCGGTAAACGGGTCCATCAAGAGCGCCATCACGGACTTGGCTTTGGTTTCTTGAAGAGACTTTTTCAGTTCTTCTTCCACCATATACTGGAGTGTGCGATCAATCGTGAGCGCGACACCGGCTTCGGGTTCTTCGGCGGCGTCGGGTTTCCCAATGTAGGTGGCATTTCCCTTACCATCGCGTAGCACGGGATAAGAGGGCTCGGCCTGGGTGAGTTCCTTGCTTTGTCCCAGCTCAATGCCGGCGAGACCTTTGCCATCGATATCGGTGAATCCAATGACGGCAGAAGCGAAAGACCCATTGGGATAGACGCGGGTGTTTTCGGGCTTAATAAAAACGCCGTCCAGATCGTAGCGAGTAAGGGCTTTGGCCGTTTCGGGTTCTATCTGGCGTTGGATCCAGACAAAGGAGCGATCCGAAATCAGCTTGGCTTTCCAGTGGGCCACGGATTTACCGAGATGCTTGGCAAGGATGGTGGCGGCGCGGAACTTATCTCGAACGAGTTTCGGGTGAGCAAACACGGAGGCCGCGCGCATGTTGACGGCGATTTCCTTCCCATTGCGATCCACGATAGGCAGCCGGTGCGAGTGGCCTTGTAGTTTTCTAGAGAATTGCTTTTCTGCAAATTTCTGAAGCGTGGGATTTCGCAGCACTTGGAGCTGGACCAGGCGAAAGGTGATCATGCCGAAGATCAGCAGAATACTGAAATAGACTAGTCCCAGGCGAAACCGCATTTTAACCTTCTGACTCTAGTGGGGCGTTCCGTTGCGGTCTTACTGGTTTTCACCAGCCCGCTTGCTCACGGTAGAGTATCTCAGCAATTGGTCCATTCGAGGAGGATGTAAATCCAAAGAATCCGCAAATCTTTCCAACCGCTCAGGTGCCGTGAGTTTCAGCCAACGGATCTTCTCATATTGTATTTCGCGCTGTAGGTTCTTCAATTTTTTCTGCTGTTTTACGTACGAATAAGTGTCGCGCACCGTCGCGGTGCGTACCCATATCGTCGAAATGGCGACGATGAGCGCAGTCGCCAACAAACAATAGAACTCGATCTTGGCCTTGGTCGATTGGAACATAGGATTTTATGGAGAAACAAGACTAGCGGCTTTGGGTCAAACAACCTTCCGCTAGGCGAGAGTGAGGCTCTTATTACATTTTATGCTTGTGGGGCCAATTTTTCAACGCAGCGAAATTTGGCGCTGCGCGCACGTGGGTTGCGCCTCAGTTCATCCGCCGAAGGTTCCAGGGGTTTTCGGTTAACCCACCGTATCGTTTCTACCCGCGGGCAAGCACACAAATGTTCTTCGCAGATACAACGCCCCGCAAGAAGCTTGAAAATCTGCTTCACCACACGGTCTTCCGTAGAGTGAAAGGTAATGACTCCCAGTCTGCCGCCAGGCTTCAAGCAATTCAAAAGCGCCGGAATACCCCGCCGGACTTCTCCGGCCTCGTCGTTCACAGCCATGCGCAGACCGAGAAACCATTCGGTCGCTGGGTGGGTCTTGCCCCGTCGTGGGCCCGCGAGCTTTGCCAAATCCTCGGTGGTTTTCAGTTCGCCCGCCTCAAAGGCGGCGACAATGCGCCGGGCGACCCGGCGAGAGTCGCGCATGCCCGTAGCTTCGTAGAGTGCATTCGCGAGGCTTACGGCGTCGTGTTCTCCCAGCCACTCTTCCAACGTGGGGCCGCTACCTTGATCCATGCGCATGTCTAAGGGACCCGCCACATTAAAGGAGAAGCCGCGTTCGGGTGTCAGGAGCTGGCCCGAGTTGGGTCCCAGATCAATGAGCGCCCCGTCCCAATCTCTGGATTGTGTGAGGTTCTCCACATTTGAACACCGACCGCGTTGCAACTTCAGTCGCGGATCTTGTCGAGCGGCCCCTGTGGCCTGGTAGGCATCCAACGTGTTCTGGTCCTGGTCCAGGGCCAGGACCTCGCCGGCTCCGGCCTCCAGCATGGCCTCGCTGTGGCCCCCATAACCGAAGGTCCCGTCCAGATAGCGCCCACCCTTAGAAAGGCAAATATATTCAATGGCTTCATCCCTCATCACACTCAGATGGGGAGGGCGTTCAAAATTTGTATCGCGGTGTGACATTTTTTTCTAAAGGCTCATGACGCAGCGCCGATAGGTTCTGTGAGTGAGTTGCTGGAATGCGTCACGCGTGTTCCAGGAGCAATATAGAGCAAACAATTTTTTATTAATAGTAAGTTTTTGGGAGGCTAATCATGCCAATTACAACACTATCAAACGGGACAGCATTCAATGCCCAACGGCATTTGACTGATACGCAACGTGCCCACGAGAAGGCGTTGGCGCAGTTGGCGTCCGGTCGCCGTATCACCAAAGCGGGTGATGATGCCGCGGGCTTGGCCATCAGCAACAACCTTCGTGCCCGAATCGGCTCCGTCGGTCAGGCAGTGAGAAACTCGGAAGATGCTTTCTCGCTCCTCCAAGTAGCTGGTCAGGGAATGAGCGAAATCTCCGACATCCTTGTACGGATGAGAGAGTTAGCCACGCAGTCCGCCACCGATACGGTTGGTGACAGCGAACGCGAGCTGATTGAGATTGAAAACGTCGAACTCCAGGCTGAGATTGAGCGCATCGCCCAGTCCACGAAGTACTTGAGCTCGAACCTTCTCAACGGCGAAGGCGACGATTTCCGCTTCCACATCGGCGCGGATAACACGGAATACGACGTCATCAACTACAACGGTGACGGAGTGGACGTGACGGCCGGTGCCTTGGGAGTTGACGGCTTGGATCTAGCTGACCGTGATTCCGCTGCGGACTCTTTGGAAACCATCGACAACGCGCTCAAGCAACTTCATGTACCGATGGCCCAATTGGGAGCGTTGCAGACACGCATGGAGACCACGCGTGACAACTTGGAAGTCCACATGGAAAGCTTGGAAGCGGCGAACTCTCGTATCCTCGATGCGGATTACGCCAAGATTTCAACTGACCTAGCTCGTGAAAGTATTAAACTGCAAGCGGGTGCTGCGATGGTGGCGCAAGCCAACACGTTGCCGTCCCTTGCGCTTAAGCTGCTCTAATTGCTTGAAGGAATAGCGCTAAACTGCCGATGGGAAGAGTAGGATGAAAATAAATCCTCTCAACATTCCCATCGGCAGTAGCTATTTGGTGGAGACCTTAAAGGAATCTGCCGAAGAAGGCGCCCGCAAGCGCGAGCAGGATCGCTCTTCTGAAAAGAACGATCGGACCGCCGAGTCAAAAAAAAGCGAGAGTCCCGCCAAAACTTCGAGCGATTCCGAAACCACCGAGAGTCAGATCCTTGACACAGAAACTCTTCTAGAACTTCTGGACCGCAGCAAAGACACCCAGCCTACGCCTAAAAAGCCATTTACCGACGGCCCCGCAGCCAAACGATTGACGCAAAAGAAGGACACAGGAAAAAAAATCTAAGCGTTTTTTTTGCCTGCAAACTAGTTTTTCCCCATCCCGGACTACGGTAAAATAAAGACATAGCCTCAGTCCTGAGGCGCATTTCCGAACTTAATCACGTCATTCCCTTAAGTCTTTTTGGAGACCCCCGTGGCCCCTTTGAGCGTCGAACGTCTTTCCGGTGTAAGCCCTGAGCTTCAGACGGCGTTTGAGAAAATGGTCGAAGGCGAAAGCAAGCAGCTCAAAGCGGTCGAGATGCAGCAGCAAAGGCACGACAAGAAGGTCGAGCTTCTCACTGATATCGTGAATAGGGTGAACGGAGTGAATGAGCTCATTCCAGGACTACGTTCGGCCGACAGCATTCGGGATCCCTCGGTAACGAGTTCCCACGAAAATGTCATTATCGGTACGGCGGACGATCGTTTGGCCCGTTTCGGCTCCCACAACATTGAAGTCTTGCAGCTTGCTGCCCCCGCGACGGCTATCAGTAACGGTTTCCCTGACAAAGATGAGACGCGCATCGGCTCAGGGTACTTTTCGTACGAAACGGTCGATGGGGATACGCGAGAGGTTTTCGTGGATGACGGTGAAGCCACCTTAGAGGGGCTCGCCAATATCATTAATGGCGCCAATATGGGCGTGCGCGCTTCGGTCATCAACGACTCCCGCGATCTGGAGCTGCCATGGCGGCTCGTCCTTACCCATGAGGGATCCGGAAAGCCCAACGCCGTAGACTACCCGGTTTTTTACTTTGTGGATGGAGAAGAGGAAATCTACCTCGCCGAAGAAAGCCCTGCGCGAAATGCCAGGCTTCTCTACGAAGGGATGGAAGTAGAATCTCCGACCAACGACGTAGCGGGATTAATCCCAGGGGTCACCGTTAATCTGCGCGGTCTATCTGACAATGGAAAACCCAGTAAGCTCACCATCTCCCAGGATATCGATGCGACGAAGCTAAAGATGAAAGATTTTGTGGATCGGGTGAATGGAGTCTTTCAGTTTATTAATGACCAAAATAAGGCGGAACCCGATCAGGCACGCAACACACTGGCGGGGGACTATGGGATTCGCTTGACCAAGTCACGGATTGTGCGGGCCCTTCAAGACGGATTTTCTTTTGATGCCAGTGGCAAGATTCGATCGCTTTCTGATATTGGAGTCGAATTCACAAAGCAGGGAACTCTAACTTACGACGAAAAGAAATTTGAAAATGCGTTGAATGAGAATTTTGACGAAGTCGTGTCTCTGCTGACGGGTGACACTGAGCGAGCCGGCGTGATCACGCGTCTGGAAAACGCTCTTAGTGGAATTACCGGTCGGGACGGCGGGATTCTGTCGGTGCAGAAGAAGAATGCCGAAGAGCGAGTGCAGAGAGCCAAAGAGAATTTCCAAAAGCGTGAGGTGCGCGCTCAGAAACGCATTGACCTCATGAAGGATCGGATTTCGCGAGCGCAGCAGGCCATCACAGACCTTCGTAACCAATCCGCCCGCATCGGTCAGCTGTCCGGTGGTGGGGGCGGTATCCCGGGACTCTAACTAAATGAACAACAAGAAGCCTATTAACGCCTACCGTACGACACAGGCCACCACTGCCAGCCGGGGAACATTGCTGATTATGATGTACGAGGGAGCGGTTCGGTTCATCAAGCTCGCTATCGCCGCGAATGAGCAAAAGAATCACGAGGAAAAGCTGGAAAAGATAAAGCGCGCCCGAGCGATCATCCAGGAGCTGCAACGTACCTTGGACTACGAAAAGGGTGGGAGCATCGCCTTTCAGCTCGATCGGCTATACGGTTTTGTAAACAACCGCCTCATGCGTGGATCCATTGAGAAAGATTCAAAAGCGCTACAGGAAGCCATTGATGTGCTCCAGGAGCTTTTGGGTGGGTGGCGCGAAGCGGTGCGTACTACAGAGAATTCAGAAAAAGCTGTGGAGAAAACAACCAAGTGAAGGGGGAACGTATGGATGAGTTGCTGGGATACTTGAAACTTAAGAACCAATACTTTGAGAAATTTCTGAAGGTTACCAGGCAGTTTCTGCAAAGTAGCGATGAGCAGAAGTGGCATGACATCAGCTTTTTCGTGGACAATCGAGAACGCATCCTGAATATCATCCGATACTTTGATCACAAAATCGCCCGCCTCTTCAATGCTCAACAGATGGAAAACGTTGATGTGGTTCGGTACCGACCTGAAGTTAAAAAGCTTCTTCACGAAAGAGAAAGGCTCGCGAAGAAAATCGTAAAAATGGATCTGGAGCTCATCTCCACCATCGATGAGATGAAATCGGAAACCATCGGCGAACTGAAGCGCTCGATGGATGCAAAACGCCAACTGAACTCCTTCAATGTTTCTAGCGAACCGCTTCGTCCGACACGCAAACCTGGAAAAACGGCTTAGTTGTCACGCCGCAAGAGTCAAAGCTTTGGCGCTTCGGAGGAATCTCTGACGCCAGAGCTTAAAATCTCGCTAAAAACACCAACAATAATCCTGAATGAAGTGGCACGCCCTTTGCTCTTAGATAGAGGTACGGACCTTATTCCTCAGCCTCTCTATGACAACGCTCCACAAGCAACCGGTAGAACCGCTACTTGAACTTCTGCAATCTGCGGAACATGTTTCCGTGGAAGAAGTTTCCTCTTCCCAACCCTCTCAACGCACCTTCGTACTCAACATTCAGCCAAAGAACACGGGCACTCCCTCAGCCGCACCCGAAGCGGCTCCGCAATATAGCTGCGAGTACCTGATCGAGAATGCACGCCTCCTCCTGCAAAACGGGGACTTTCTGCTCGCCCAGAATCTCTATTCCCGTTTGCTGCAAAGCAATATTCAGGACGCCGAGGCACTCAAAGGTTTGGGCATCTGTCTGCTTAAACTCGGCGACAGGCCCAAAGCCAAAAGTGCTTCGGGGCTCTGTGGGAGCTGCACGATAGCGAAGAGGCGCTCGTATGGCTTGGCCAGTGCTACTCCAAGGAAGGCGACGATCGGCGTGCGATCCAGACCTTCGGGGGAATCCGTTCCTTGTCGTCGCTTAACGATGACGAGCGGTTTGAGGTGTTGAAGGAATCCGGTAATTGCTACTTCCGATTGGGGCGCGAAACGGAAGCGCGTGAAGCCTATCTGGGTGCGATGAAGGTTCGACCTGACTCCGTACTGCTGGAGGTGAATCTAGGCATGGTAGAGCTGCAGTGCCACCGCCTAGACGAGGCCGAAAAACACTTTCAGAGAGCGCTGGAGCTCGATTCCGGGTGCTCCAAGGGGTACAGCGGATTGGCCTTAGTCGCGCAGGAGCGCGAAGACTTTTTTGTTGCGGAAAAATATTTTACAAAGCGCTCGATCTGGATCCTCTCAACCAAACAGCGCTTTTGCAGCTTGTGGCACGGGCTCACCGTTGCGGCGAGTTTGCCTCGATTTCGGAACGTCTCAAGCAATTTATTTCCGCGGAACCTGACAATGTCGACGTGAACTACGCGTTTGCTACCGTGCTTTTCAAGTGTAGCCGTTGGGCGGAATGCCGGGAAAGATTGCACGCAGCCTTGACCAAAGATCCGCATCACCGGCCATCACAGAAACTGAATCGCGAACTCACACAAAACCGCCACCCGGCATAGGGGAGAGAGCATGATACTAGTCAGCATCGACGACAAAAAGGCCGAAGTCCTCCCCCAAACCCCTCCCAGCTTGGAGGCTTTTGTGAATGGGATTGTTTCCAACTTGCCTCCCGATCGCGTGGTCACTGAGATTTTTTTGAATGGTTGCCGTCTTCCCGGCCTTTCACGCCTTTCGGGCTTCGAGTTTGAGTCGGTCGAGGATCTTCAGATCCGAACGGCCAGCAAGCGGATGTGGGCAGCGGATGGGGTGGAAAATGCACTGCAGTCCATCCAGCGCCTGCAGCAGAGCTTCTTGAGAGCCACCGAAATATACCTTGAAGCCGACGCCGGAGAGGCGCGCGGCTGCCTTGCCCGTTGTGTGGACGGCGCTGAGAAGTTTCTGGAGACGATGTGCATCGCTCAGAATGTTCTCGATCTGGATTTTTCCAGTCTCAGTGTCGGAAACTCCACGCTCCGACAAACTGAGCTTGAGCTAGTCGGAATTATTCGTCAGCTCAAAGATCCTGCGGTTCTGGCAGATGTCGATGCTGTCGCCGAGCGCGTGGAGTATGAACTGCTTCCCAATCTTCATGCCTGGAACGCCGCGCTAAAAAAGCTTCAAGAGCGCGCCAGCCGCAGCGTTCTGGAAGATTAACCCCAACGCTTCCCCTACCACCCGCATCTATTTGTTAACGCTCCCTAGTCAGTCGCCTACATAGGGTTTGCAAAGCCTCCCCCCGTCTTTTAGTTTGTTCATGGGCCTAAAAACTCTGACTACATGCATTGTTTTTAGACGGGGCCAAGACATTTGGGGGGACGCTACATGGCTAGGAAATACTTCTTTTTCTTTTTATTCCTTTTTTCATCTTCGGTATTCGCGAAAAACCACTTGGTGGAACTGCGCGCGCTGAATGCGGAACTGCTCGCGGACTATCTGACAGAGCAAGGCTACGATATTCCGGGACACGTCGAAGCCACCGGTAAGGTGGATGTGGTCACCGAGAACCCCAAAGCGCTTGAGCAGTTGGCGGCCAGCTTGGCTAGCGACGCCAAATTGAAGTTCGAAGTCCGCCAGGTAACCCCGACTGAATCGTACAGAAACTTTGCGGGAACGGGCGTCGCTGACTTTCTTGAGTCTTACTACGATCGCGAGGAGAGTTTGAAGGTACTCCAAAGTTTGGAGCGCGATTACCCGGAGTACGCACGCGTCTACAACCTGAATGAGTGGTTGGGGCTTCCCAAAACGCCAGATGGCAACGCACTGTATGCGCTCCAAGTCAGCGAGCGTCCTGGGGTAGTCGAAGACGAACCCAAGATGCTGGTGATTGGGCAGCACCACGCGCGCGAAGTGACCACTCATCACATCGTGCTCGATTCTGCGACGGCATTGCTAAAAGGCGTGGCCTCGGGAGAAGAGAGTGCCAAGAAGTTTGTTAAGGATTCAGCTGTTTGGTTCGTGCCGGTAGTCAACCCGGACGGGCTACAGCACGTATTTGACGTGGATCGCATGTGGCGCAAAAACCGGGCGCGAAATAGCGATGGTAGCCGGGGAGTCGACCTCAACCGCAACTACGCCTTTAAGTGGGGGGCGTGTGGAATGAACTCTCCGATTGGCGCCAGTGAAGTTTTCAAAGGTCCCTCCGCGCAGTCTGAGGTGGAGGTCCAGGTGATGGACAAACTGAACGCGAAGCTTCGCGCCGAGTATGTGTTGTCTTTCCACAGCTACGGGAACGAGGTGCTTTACCCGTACCTTTGCGGCGATATGGCTGAAAGCGAGATCTACTACGGTCTGCGCGATCGGTTGGCCGACAAATTAAGCTACGGGATGCGGGTTGGAAGCGCCTCGGGTGAAGATTTCGAGCAGCACTACGCGCGCTACGGAAGCTTGGCCTTTCTCATCGAAGTAGGGACCACGTTCCAGCCTTCTTTTGAGACTTACAAGCAGACGATTTGGCCGACCATCGGAAAAGCGGTGCCGTTTATCTTGTCCGAAATGCACAGTGCCTTTGTCCATATACAAGTGGTGGATGGGGCGACCGGCACGCCGCTGGAGGCGAAGCTGGACCTTGAGGAAATCGATTTCAAAGAAGGGGAAACTCGATCGACCGACGCCTTCGGCAGTTATCGGTGGCGGTTGAGCCCTGGAACGTACTCGCTGTCAGTAGAGCGCGACGGCTACAAAACCAAGACTGTTCCCGTCGTCGCTTCGGGTCGGGTCGACAAGCTTCGAATAGAGTTGGAAAAGGCGGGCCGTTAAATCCAGGCCGTTTTTTCTTGCCTCTTTTTTACAAACCATTACTGTCCAGGGCATGCCGAATGCGATGCCCTGGACAGCACTTGTTCCTGCCAATCTAATTTTAGCTTCCAAGCTGGAGCCCACTGCGCGGGTACACGGCCTTACGTGTGACTCCAGGGCGGCGAGTCCGGGAGTCTTGTTTTTTGCTATTCCCGGAACGCGTCAAGATGGTCATTCCTTTCTTGCTGAGGTGGTAGCCAAGGGTTCGTTTGCGGTCGTAGAGAGAGGAGACGCTTTTGCGGCGCACCCCAATGTGCTGCGTGTGGCATCTTGTCGCCGGGCTTTTGCTCTGGCTTGCGCGGCCTGGTTTCAGAATCCGAGTTCGCACTTTCATCTGGTCGGGTTGACCGGTACCAACGGCAAGACAACGACGGCGCATCTGTGTGAGCAAGTATGGGAGGCTTTGGGGTTTCAGACGGGTAGGTTAGGGACCGTCAACTATAAGGTCGGGAGCAAAACTCTGGAATCCTCCTTAACGACTCCAGACGCGTATACGATACAGTCGCTTTTTTCCGAAATGCAGAAAGAGGCGGTCAACTTTGCCGTGATGGAAGTCTCTTCGATAGCTTTGGATCAAGAACGTGTGACGGGGAGTCAGTTTGCTGCCGCCTTGTTTACCAACCTCACTCAAGATCATCTGGACTATCACGGGGACGTAGAGAGTTACTTCGCCGCAAAGCAAAAGCTATTCTCGGAGTTGCGGCCCGGCTTTGCCGCGATCTGTACAGAGGACGCTTACGGAAAGCGGCTCCAAAACCAATCCTACCCCGTCTACACCTTTTCTCGTCTGGATCCGAACGCCGATTTCTACGCGCACGATCTGGAGTGTGATCTGACAGGAAGTCGGGCGCGGGTCAAAACTCCCAGCGGAACGATCGATCTTCAGCTCAGTATTCTCGGAAGCCACAACATCATCAACGCTCTTGGAGTCCTGGCTTTGTGCCACGGGCTTGGGCTTGAAGTGGAGGCCGTGGCGGAAAAGTTGGCGGAGGCTCCTGGCGCTCCCGGCCGGCTGCAATCTGCTGGAATGAAAGACAAGGCCCACGTCTTTGTGGATTATGCCCACACCCCGGATGCCCTTCTGAATGTCCTGCGCCTGTTGCACGAGGTACGCGGCAAGTCGGGTGGCAAGTTGTTTTGTGTTTTTGGCTGCGGCGGGGATCGCGACAAAGGAAAGCGCCCCCTCATGGCGCGTGTTGCCTCCGAATGGAGCGATGTCTGCATTGCGACTTCAGACAATCCCAGAACCGAGGATCCCGACGCTATTCTAGATGATATGGAAAAGGGCATCATCCCCAAAGCCGCCGAGTATAAGCGCGAGGTAGATAGGCGCAAAGCTATCGCTCTCGCTCTCTCCTTGGCGCAGCCTCGTGATATTGTGCTCATTGCCGGCAAGGGCCACGAGAACTACCAGATTCTGGGCACTACAAAAATCCATTTTGACGATGTGGAAGTCGTGAGGACTATTACCAAATCTAATGTTTAGCTGGGTAAAACTTGCTCACCTTGCCAATTGGTCCGACGCTAAATGCGCGGGTGAATTCTCCAAAGAGCAGACGGTTCGCGCCCTATCCACGGATACGCGCTCTTTACAAGCTGGCGACGTGTTCGTAGCGCTACGCGGCGATCGTTTCGACGGCCACGATCACACCGCGGAGGCTGCTGCGAAGGGGGCCGTCGCGGTTATCGCTGAGCGCCAGACTGAAGCCTCTATCCCACACTTCATCGTGAAAGACTCGTTGCGCGCTTTGGCAACCATCGGCGCCCGTTTGCGGGATCGCTTTCAGGGAAAGGTCGTCGGCGTCACAGGGTCTGCGGGAAAGTCGTCTACGAAGGAAATGGTAGCCGTTTTTTTGGGTGACAGGACGGTCAAGTCTCCGGCCAGCTTTAATAACCTGCTCGGGGTTTCTAAGACTTTGACGCTGGTAGAGGATGACACCCAGTTCTTGGTTCTTGAGATGGGAATGAACGCGCTCGGGGAAATCCGCGAACTCTGCCAGTACTTTCGCCCTCAGGTGGGACTCATCACAAATATTGGTGACGCCCACGTTGGCAAACTGGGGAGCGTTCGCAAAGTTTTTGAAGCGAAAAAGGAAATGTTCGATTTTTTGGCGTCTCAAGAATCGACTTTGGGAATCGCCCTCAACAAGGGGCACGCCCGTGTCATGGAAGCATACGGTCTCGCCTTTTCGGGGAAGAGCGTGAATACCGTCAGCTATTGCGTCGCTGGCGATGAGGATCGGGTGGACGTGCGAGTCTACGACGTAGCGATCGATCCGCAAACGGCCAAGCTGAATCTCAAGATCCAGATGAGGCAGGAAAGCCTAGAGGCTTCGCTTCCTATTTTTGGTAGCCACCACGCAGAAAATATTGGAGCCGCGATTTCAGTGGCCCTTTTATTTGGTATTCCCGTGGAGCAAATCCGAGAGAGGCTTCAGGGAATTCGTCCCGCCACCCACCGGGGCGAAATCGTCCCGTTGAGCGAGGGGACCGTGCTCATCGACGAGTCCTACAACTCCAACCCGACCGCTTTGCGATCTTCGTTGGAGAGTGTTTCCAAATTGGATAAGAGCCGGCGGAAACTGCTGATCCTGGGGGACATGTTGGAGTTGGGCGAGTTTGAGAGCGAGTACCACCGCAAAGTAGGCGGGTCGCTCGCCGAGTTGTTTTCCGGGCACCCACTCGCGTTCCTAGCCGTCGGCCCCTGCATGGCGGTGGCAGCAGAGGAATTGCGCAAACGGGCGCCCAAAGCAGAGATTTTGCCGGTAAAGGGTGTGGACGAGGCAATCGAGCGGCTCCAGGAGGCTCACCGTCCTGGGGATGTGGTGCTCGTGAAGAGTTCGCGTGGTGGAAATCTGGATAAACTGGTGGACGCGATGCGCCGCAATGCTGCGCGTTGACGCTCCGCTGGATCGGGGACAAGCCACTTTAGCAAGCCAACAATAACTTGCAACTTTGAGGTTGCTCCCCCTGACTTTCAAGTAAGTCTGGGTCGGGATAAAAGAGATAGAAGGCCGTGTTATATCATCTTTTCTATTCGTTTCACGACGTAGTGCCTGGCTTTAATGTTTTTAGATACATTACCTTCCGGGCGCTATGCGCGGGACTGACAGCTTGGTTCTGAGTTTTGCTCTAGGGCCTTTGTTTATTCGGGTTCTCGCGAACCGCCAGATTGGGCAAACCATTCGGGAGGATGGTCCCCAGTCCCACTTGAAGAAGCGGGGCACGCCGACAATGGGCGGCCTGCTGATTCTGATGACCGTGGTGGTCTCCACCTTATTATGGGCGGATCTCACCAACCGTTACATCTGGCTTGTGCTGGCTGTAACCATCGGTTTTGGTTTTGTTGGCTGGCTCGACGATTACCTGAAGATAAAAGAGCACAACTCAAAAGGACTCTCGGAGAGAGCCAAGATGGTGTTCCAGACACTGATCGCTGCGGCGGTCGTTTGGTACCTGCTCTCTTATTTGGGAATCGATACGGTGCTGTATGTACCGTTCTTTAGAGGGTTCACACCGGAGCTGGGCTGGCTTTATTTGCCCTTTGCTTGGTTTGTTATTGTGGGAACGTCAAATTCTGTGAACTTGACCGACGGCCTGGACGGCTTGGCGATCGGTCCAATCATCAGCACAGCCGCCACGTTTGCGCTGCTTTCTTATTTGGCAGGGCACTCCAAGCTCGCGGCCTACCTTTATATTCCGTATGTTTTGGATGCGGGAGAACTTTCGATTTTTTGCGGGGCGATGGCCTGCGCCGGTATTGGCTTTCTTTGGTTCAATACGTACCCCGCGCAAGTTTTTATGGGTGATGTGGGGGCCTTGGCGTTGGGTGGTGCAATCGGAACGGTGGCACTGGTCACCCAGAACGAGCTGCTTTTGGTGATCGTGGGAGGAATTTTTGTCATGGAGGCAGTTTCCGTTATTACACAACGGATCTCCTACAAAATGACAAAGAAGCGTGTCTTTAGAATGGCACCCATCCACCACCATTTTGAGTTATCTGGGTGGGCGGAACCGCAAGTGACGGTCCGTTTTTGGATCATATCGATCATTCTCGCCATGTTGGCTTTGGCGACGTTGAAATTGAGATAGTGCTAGGGAGAGAGAAGAGATGGTAAAAATTAAGAAGAATATGCGCGTCCTGGTTGTGGGGATGGGCAGAACGGGAGTGGCTGCCACCAAGCTGCTCTGCAAAAAAGGCTGTAAAGTAACCGTTACCGACGAGCTGAATAAGACCGACCTGATGGAATCTATCGAGGCTCTAGAGGGTTACAAATATAAGGCGGAGCTTGGGAAGCACGTTTTAAAGACCTTTTGCGATCAGGATTTGATTGTCGTGAGCCCCGGAGTGTCCTTGGACATCAAGCCTCTGCGGCAGGCCGAACGCTCGAAGATTCCCATCATCAGTGAAGTGGAACTTGCGAGTCTTTTTATCAATAAGCCCATTATCGCCATCACCGGAACCAATGGGAAAACGACGACCTCCACGCTTATTGCTGAAATGATCCGCGCGGTAGGGAAGACAGCTTTCTTGTGTGGCAACGTCGGCCAGCCGATCTCGGATTACGTCAGCAAGCGGGATCGCAGTGATTTTATCGTGCTTGAGATCAGTAGCTTTCAGCTCGAAACCACGCACACGCTTAAGCCAGCAGTTTCGGTCATCCTGAACTTGGCGCCGGATCATCTGGATCGCTACAGCAGCTACGAAGACTACATTGAAGCGAAGATGCGTTTGGTCAAGAACCAAACCGAAGACGATCACGTGGTCACCAACCTTCGGGATCACAAGCTGATGAGCTTGCTCTCGAATGTGAAGCCCAAGGTATTGTATTTCACGACGGATGCGCTTTCGAAGATTCCGGTGCAGTACACGGAGCGCTTTCAGGGCATGTTCTTGTCTCCGCCTACCGTGATGCATTTGAATGCCTCGCGCTGGAAGGAACACGAATTTGATCTGACGACTCTATTGCTACGCGGGCTTCACAATAAAGAAAACGTGATGGCAGCGGCTTTGGCGGCCAAACTCGTCGGCGTTTCCAATGAAGCGATTCAAAAGGTGATTGCGACCTTCCAACCCTTGCCCCACCGCATGGAGTTTGTGGCACGCAAGAACCAGGTCAACTTCTACAACGATTCCAAAGGTACCAACGTACATTCCTTGATGCGTTCGCTGGAGAGTTTCCGTGAGCCCGTCATCCTGATTGCGGGTGGTAAGGATAAGGGTGAGGAGTACGAAGTACTCGAGCACTCGATTCGTAACCATGTGAAGAACCTGATCCTTGTGGGCGAGGCGAAGGAAAAGATTAACCGCGCGGTCGGAGATTTTGCGGAAACTTTCCTGGTCGGAACTTTCGAGGAAGCCGTTTACCTGGCGTACCAAAAGGCACGCTCCGGCGATGTCATTTTGCTTTCGCCCGGTTGCGCCAGCCAGGACATGTTCAAGAACTTTGAAGAGCGTGGCGATCGCTACAAAGCGCTTATCAACATGTTCCCCTAAAAGGTACCACGTTCCTTTTTTTACAGCCCTGTGGATAACTCCACGGGGCTTTTTTTTCTCAAAAAATACGCACCTTTGGAACGCTCGCTCCGCGTCCCCCTCGCGTTTTGCTTGCCCGACTCTTGACTATTTTTGAGGCGTTCCCACTTTACAACTGAGAGACAAAAGCCGCCAACGAAGGCGGGCAAAACATTTTTAGGAGGTCTGACATGACACGTTTGAGCCTATTTAACCCGAGCCGAAACCTTTTTACTGACTTCGATCGCTTTTTTGAAGATCCCTTTGAGGGTTACACACGCGGTCGCGCGCAGTTTAATCCCGAAGCGGATGTCGAAGAAAGCGAACGCAGTTATCTACTAAGCTTTGATCTTCCTGGTCTTGGCAAAGAAGACGTTCACGTACAAGTTGAGGGAGACACCCTCACGGTTACGGGAGAGCGCAAGTGGGAAGACAAAAGGATGGCAGTAACTTCCGACACAGTGAACGCCGTTACGGAAAATTTACTCGCTCCTTCCGTCTGCCTCAGGACGTAGATGCTTCAAAGATTGAAGCCGTTCACAAAGATGGCGTACTGCAGATTGCGGTTCCCAAAGTGGAAGCGGCCAAGCCCAAGAAGATCGAAATCCGCGACAGCGGAAACTTTGAAAAGTTGTTCAGCCACAAAACTGAGAAAGCAGCAGTTTAACTCCTCTTAGGTACCCGCTTCCGAAACTCCAGGCCCCTCTGGACTCAGGGAAGCGGGTACCCCTCCAAAAGGGTGTGATGCCCCGATAAGGTCTCACACCCTCTCTCCATTTGTGCGCTTAAGAGAATTTAGGAATTTTGAAGCAGATCTAGAATTTGCTCGCAGCTTGTCCCATCGCCGTAAGGGTTGGGGACTTTGGACATGGCCTCGTACGCGGAAGGATCATTGAGCAAGCGGGTGGTTTCGGTAATAATTTTTTCCCGCGAGGCTCCCACCAATTTTGCGGCGCCCGCGGTCACTCCCTCCGCGCGTTCGGTGGTCTCACGAAGTACCAGCAAAGGCTTGCCAAAAGTGGGCGCCTCTTCCTGCACACCGCCGGAATCAGTCAGAAGCAAATAACACCGCTGCATCATCCATAGAAATTCGTAGTAGCCTAATGGATCGATCAAAAAGATATTCGACACCCCAGCCAGGTTTTTGCGCGCGACCGTAGAAACCGATGGGTTCGGGTGGACGGGTAACACAATCTGGACATTGGAGTCCGTTTCGGCGATCTCCTTGAACGCTCCCAGGATGTTGAGCAAAGGTTCTCCGAAGTTTTCACGTCGGTGAGTGGTTGCCAGAATGAGCTTCTTGCCGTTATCCAGGAATGAATACTTTTGCTCAAACTGCTTTGCGTACTTCTCCGTAACCAAGGGCAGGACTGTGTGAATCGCATCCACGATGGTGTTGCCCACCACGTAAACGTCTTTCTCAATTCCTTCTCGTTTTAGGTTACCCCGGTTGATCTCGGTGGGCGCAAAGCGGTAATCGCAACTGTGATCAATCAGAACGCGGTTGATCTCCTCCGGAAAGGGCGCCGCCTTGTTCCAGGTGCGAAGGCCGGCCTCCACGTGGCCCACCCGAATCTGGGAATAAAAGGCCGCCAACGTTCCCGCGAGAGCTGAGGTCGTGTCTCCCTGGACCAATACCCAGTCGGGCTTTTCTGTAACAAGCAAGGGCGTCAGCTTGCGAAGCGTGGCCTCCATGATATCTACCGAAGTTTGATTTGGGCGCATGATGTCTAGATCGTGATCCTGACGGATCTCAAAATCGGCTAGCAACTGGTCGACCAGCTCTCGGTGTTGGCCCGTCGTACAGACTTGAAGCGAGAACGCGTCCGGTCGTTTTCTGAAGGCCTGGATCAAAGGCAAAAACTTGATGGCCTCTGGTCTCGTTCCAAAAACGACGAATACCTTCATGATTCCCTCTCCCAGCTATTGAGCGAGTAACTTAGTACAATCTGTTTAAGTAGTCCTGGTAGCGACTGACCACCACTTTTCGCTTCACTTTTAGCGAGGGGGTCAGCTCCCCGGTTTCCGGTGTCCAGTCGTTGGGGAGGATCGCGATTTTTTTTACCGATTCAAAACTGGCGAGCTTCTTGTTGGCTTCGGCCAACTCGCCATCAATGAGTTCGCGGATCTTGGGATGGTTCACCAGTTCCTGGAAACTGACGTCACTCAGCTCGTGACTCTTCGCCCAGCCCAGCACGTTTTCTTCGTTCAGTGTAACGAGGGCGGTGATGTACTTTTTCTTGTCGCCAAAAGCCATCGCGTTGCTGATGAACGGACTCAACTTCAAGAGGTTTTCAAGCTTTTGGGGAGCAATGTTTTTGCCGCCCGCCGTAACGATCAGCTCCTTCTTTCGATCCGTGATCTTTAGAAAACCTCGGGAGTCGATTTCACCGATGTCTCCGGTCCTAAACCAACCATCCTCAGACAGCGAGGCTTCGGTCGCTTCGGGGTTTTGGAAGTAGCCTTTGAAAACTTGCGGGCCTTTGAGCAGAATCTCCCCGTCATCTGCGATTTTCACCTGCGCGGTGCCGATGGGGATACCTACCGTACCAAAGCGGTAGTCGTCGGGACGGTTTACAAAAATGGGACCCAAGGTTTCGGTCAGGCCGTAGCCCTCCAAAATCTTGATGCCGCAGGCATGGAAAAATTCGCACAGGTCTTGTGCCAGCGGGGCGCCACCGGACGCGGTGAGCTTGATCTTTCCGCCCAGTTTGTTGCGGATTTTAGAAAAGACGAGGCGATCCGCCACCTGATACTTCATTTGCAACGTTAGCGGAATGGGTTCTTTTTCGGATCGCATGCGAGCCACCTGGCGTCCCACCGCCTGAGCCCAAGCAAAGATGTTCTGCTTGATAGGCGATCCCCCGTCGACATCGCTGCGGATCTTGTCAAAAATCTTTTCGTAGATGCGCGGCACGCTAATCAAAATAGTCGGCTGCACTTCCTGAATATTGCGCGAAACAGAGTTGATGTCTTCTGCGTAAGCGCCTCGGATGCCCGCAAAAATAGGAGCGAGACTATCGACGCGTCCGAGAATGTGCGATAGCGGCAAGAAAGTCATCAGCGTGTCGTCAGCCGTCAGATCGATTTCATCCACAACCATCCGCAGTGCCGACGCAAAATTGTAATGGGTCAGCATGGCCCCTTTGGGCTGCCCAGTTGTTCCCGACGTGTAAACAATGGAAGCGAGGTCCTCGGGTTCTACCAACTCGGATTTTGCTTTCCATTCCTTCCTGGCGGCGTCGTCAACCGGCTGGAAGCCCCACTCCTTATAACCTTGTGCTTCCAGAGAGCCGGCGCTAATCGCGTCATCTTTAAAGGTGACAAGCGGGACGTTGCGTTTTGCCAACGCGAATATTTCTCCCGCTTTGGCAAGTAGCTTCAGGTCTCCCACAAACATCAGCTTGGCGTCACTGTTCTCCAAAACAAAAGCGGCGTCTTCGGGCGTGCTAGAGGGGTAAATAGGAACGGTGACGAGGCCCAGTGACAGCAAAGCCATGTCGACGATATTCCACCGAGGCTCGGTGTGTGCCATGATGGCGACCCGGTCTCCTTTTTGGAGACCCATTGCGAGAAGCCCTTTTGCGACGCCGAGTACTTCTTTGTGAATAGTTTCCCAAGTGATCGCTTGGTACTGCCCATCGATCTTGACCAAATGTGCGGTCGCTTCCGGTGTGGCTTCTTGTCGCTGCCTATAAGCTTCTGCAACCGAATTGCCATCTACTGATACTGATGCGTTTTGGTGTTCCATAACTTCCGCCCCCACTCGCCTTACTGGACATTACTCGTCCGATTCAATCCCTGCTGCTCCGCAGCTTAATGCAAAGCACAAGAATTGAAAAGACTGAGACTCTCAGCACCGCTTTTGCAAGGGCTCAGAGTAAACGGGCGTTGGTGGGTGAGTTTTCTCGAGGGAGACATTTGAACGGACTCGTCTTCTTATTTTGCTTTCTCCTGGTGTGGGGAGCTGGGGCAATGACGACGCGATGCGTCTGGCGGCGTTACCGCTTTTCGGCGCACACTTGGCTGAGCCAAATTCAAAGACGGCGATTCCTTTTTGCTGTCTGGTCGGGCCTGGCGCTCGCCGGATCGGGTTGTGTTGGAATTGTTTTCGCTAGGCCGTTTCTCGGTTCCGCAGTTTTGCTTTTGGTCCCGCTTCTCGTCCGAGCTTCGTACGCGATTCAGGAAGACTGGAGTGGGAGCCGTTTGCAAGAATCGGCCTTGGCTTTCTTCACGCTTCTTCGAGTTCTGGTGAGTGAGGGAGATCCACTCCCACAGGCGCTGTTTCACGTTGCCCACCGACTGCGCAGTCCTTTTGCGCAACACCTGAGTCAAAGTCTCGCGGCGTTCGAAAGAGGGAGGAGTTTGTCCCAGTGTTTGGAGCGCTTCCAGTCCCGCTACCCCAAGGGGACGGCGGTTTACTGGGTGGTACTTCTGGAGCGTGCGTACCGGCAGGGCCTACCGGTTCTATCGCTTCTGAAAAGCGCGTGCGTTTTATTGGAGGCTGAAAATCTGGGTCAGCAAAAAGCGCGGCGTGCGCGTCGCTGGGCGATGGGGCAGGCGGGGACGGCCGCCCTGTTGCCCTGGTTGTTGTTGGCTGTTTATGGGGTTTTTCAACCTGTGCTCTTGGATTCCTTCTGGAACACGCAAGCGGGTCCCGTCTGTTTAGCGGTCGCTTTTGTGACCCAGCTTGCGGGAGGGTGGGTGCTGTGGAAACTCGCTCGTTTTTATTGAGGCCTACGTCGCGGCGGTTTCGGCGCCGGTTGTGGGACAGAATTCTGGCCGTCGAAATGGTGCGTGCCTTCCTGGACGGTGGCTTCGAACTCCGCTACGCCTGCGGTCAACTCGGGCGGCAACTGGCGAGACGGGCCGCCGATCGCGACCTGCCGCGCACTCCCGCCGCGCTTTTTGATGGTAGCGATTTCCCGCCCCACCTGAGGGACGCGCTCGGCGTGGTGGAAGCCCTTTATAAAGAGGGGCACCCGGTGCGATCGGTGCTGGGCCAGTTGTCCGATCTCCTGATGCGCGAGCATGAGGCCGCTGTCGAGGCGTTTTCGCAGACGCTACGGGCGCGATTGGGTGGGGCGACGCTCTTCCTTTTTCTACCGCCCGCTCTGCTTTTGCTATTGGCCCCTTTGTGCCTCGCTTTGTCGCGATTCTAGGGGGACGCAAACTTTGCCGGACCCACAAACTATGGTAGCTATAACCTGCCGATAATTATAGGGCATCCGACAGCGCTAGCGGGATGTAGAGAGACGAAGGAGAGTGCTTTGGCAAAGAAGTCCGGGGCGGATCAGCGTATGCAGGCCCTTGTGTCCTTGTGTAAACGACGGGGTTTTATCTTCCAATCCAGCGAGATCTACGGCGGGCTAAACGGTTGCTGGGATTACGGTCCGCTCGGCGTTGAGCTTAAGCGAAATGTAAAAGAAGCCTGGTGGCGCGACATGGTCATGAGGCGAACCGACGTTGTCGGTCTTGATTGCAGCATTCTCATGAACCCCCGTACCTGGGAGGCCTCCGGGCACGTCTCGTCCTTTACCGATCCCATGGTGGACTGTCTGCAATGCAAGAGTCGGTTGCGCGCCGATCAGCTGGAGAACAACCAGTGCCCGGTCTGCGGCACAAAAGACAAATTTACCGACGTTCGACAATTTAACCTGATGTTCAAGACGCACGTAGGGGCGCTGGAAGACAGCAGTTCGGTCGCTTACTTGCGTCCTGAAACCTGCCAGGGCATTTTTGTTAATTTTCAAAACGTTTTGAGCAGTACGCGAGTGAAACCCCCTTTTGGCATCGCCCAGATAGGTAAGGCTTTTAGAAACGAGATCAACCCGCGCAATTTCACGTTCCGATCGAGAGAGTTTGAGCAGATGGAGATCGAGTTCTTCGTGAAGCCTGATGAGGCGCCCCAGTGGTTTGATCATTGGAAAAAGACGCGCTACGAGTGGTACCTGAGTTACGGGATAAAAAAAGAAAACCTTCACTTGCGCGATCATGAATCCAGCGAGCTGGCGCACTACGCCGCGGGCTGCGTGGACATTGAATACGATTTCCCGTTTGGGCGGGCCGAGCTAGAGGGCATTGCCAACCGCACGGACTACGATCTGAAGCGGCACTCTGAGTTTTCTAAAAAGGACTTGAGTTACTCCGATCCCGAAGCCAAACAACGGTACTTCCCTTATGTGATTGAACCGTCGGCTGGAGCGGATCGCGGGACGCTGGCCTTCTTGACTGATGCCTACGCCGAAGAGGCGGAACGAACGGTCATGCGTTTTCACCCGCGGCTGGCTCCCATCAAGGCAGCCGTATTTCCCTTGGTGAACAAGGACGGCATGCCGGAAATGGCGGAGAAGGTCTTTGCCGATCTCGCTTCGGAGTGGAACTGTTTTTACGATGACAAGGGCGCTATTGGACGCCGGTACCGACGACAGGACGAAGTAGGTACGCCATTTTGCATCACCATTGACGGGGAGACCGGAAAGTCAAATGTAGTGACTGTGCGTGAGCGTGACTCCATGACGCAAAAGACAGTGGCGATGGATCAGCTCAAAGGGTTTTTGCGGGAACGTCTTAGCGGAGAAAAAGAATGGGAAGCTTAGTCTACTACTTTGGTGATGGTAGCGCCGACGGCAAGGCCGACATGAAAAACTTGTTGGGCGGCAAAGGGGCCAACCTCGCCGAAATGACCCGCTTGGGTTTGCCGGTTCCTCCGGGTTTTACGGTAACGACGGAAATCTGCACGCACTTTTACCAAAACGACAAGAAGTACCCCGATGCTCTCAAGGCGGAAGTGGCTGCCGCCCTGAAGAAGATGGAAAAAAGTGTGGGAGCGGAGTTTGGATCGGCCGAGAACCCGTTGCTGGTCTCGGTACGCTCCGGTGCTCGGGTTAGCATGCCCGGGATGATGGACACGATCTTGAATTTGGGTTTGAACGACGAGACCGTAAAAGGTCTAGCCTCCCAATCGGGAGACGAACGTTTCGCCTTTGATGCCTACCGACGTTTTATCCAGATGTATGCGGACGTGGTGCTAGAAGTGCCATCGTACCAATTTGAGACTGTGCTCACGCGGTACAGACGCGAGGCGGGGGTGCAAACCGATGCCGAGCTATCCGCCTCGGCGCTCAAAAAGATTGTCGCAGAATTTAAAGAGATCGTGCGCAGCTCGCAGAAGCAGGCATTTCCCGAATCTGTCGAGGAGCAACTGTGGGGAGCCATGGGCGCCGTCTTTGGTTCGTGGATGTCCAACCGAGCCAAAAGTTACCGCCGCATCAACTCGATCCCTGAAGACTGGGGAACCGCCGTCAATGTCCAGGCGATGGTTTTTGGAAACATGGGCAATGATTGTGCGACGGGCGTGGCCTTTACACGGGATCCGTCTACCGGAGAGAAAAGATTCTTTGGTGAGTTTTTGCCGAATGCGCAGGGCGAGGACGTGGTTGCGGGAATCCGCACTCCCCAGCCTATTAACGCGGCTACCGCCGGTAAGAGCGCGCTGCCGACAATGGAGAAGCAGTTTCCCGAAGTGTACGCGGAATTGGTGAAGACCTACGAGAGGCTTGAGAAGCATTACCGTGACATGCAGGATATTGAGTTCACCGTCCAGAAGAACAAGCTTTACCTACTGCAAACCCGCACGGGGAAGCGAACGGCTTCGGCAGCCGTGCGCATCGCGGTCGACATGGTCGGTGAGAAGCTGATTAGTGAAAAAGAAGCTATTCTGCGTATCGATCCGCAGCAAGTAGAGCAGCTTTTGCACCCGCGCTTAGATCCGCGAGCGCCTAAAGAGGTTATCGCAAAGGGGCTTGCGGCCTCCCCTGGAGCGGCAAGCGGCGAAGTGGTGTTCTCGTCGGAGGATGCGGAACGCCGCAGCCATGAAGGTGCTTCTGTGATTTTGGTCCGTCACGAAACCTCCCCGGAAGACATCGCGGGTATGGACGCCGCCAAAGGGATTCTGACGGCGTTGGGTGGGCTCACTTCGCATGCGGCTGTTGTCGCGCGCGGGATGGGACGGCCTTGCGTAGCCGGGTGTGGTGAACTCGAAATTGATTATGGCCGACAGTGCTTCAGTGTGGGCGGTGTTACCGTACAAAGAGGCGACCAGATCACGATCGACGGCGCTACGGGAGAGGTTTTCCTGGGCCACGTTCCTACTATTAATAGTCAGGTCGACGAGTACTTCGGCAAACTCATGAAGTGGGTAGACGGCTGTCGTCGAATGGGAGTGCGCGCCAATGCCGAAACACCAAACGATGTTCGGGTCGCAAGACAGTTTGGTGCTGAAGGTGTGGGGCTCTGCCGCACGGAGCACATGTTCTTTGGTGAGAATCGCATCGCGGCGATGCGTGAGATGATCTTGGCCATGAATAAAGAGGATCGCGAAGTCGCACTCGCCAAGCTCTTTCCCATGCAGAAGGATGATTTTCGCGAAATCTTCCGAGCGATGAAGGGCTTTCCCGTTACGATCCGGCTTTTGGATCCGCCGCTGCACGAGTTTCTTCCGCACGACGGTGGGATCGATGAGCTGGCGGCGACCATCAAAGTCTCTACCGAGGTTTTGAAGGCCCGCATCCGCGCGCTCAAGGAAAATAACCCAATGCTGGGCCACCGCGGTTGCCGGCTTGCGGTCTCCTACCCGGAAATCTACGAAATGCAGGCGCGCGCGATAGTCGAGGCGGCGGCTGAGCTGGTGCTCGGCGAGCGGTATGAGATTCAACCCGAAATCATGATTCCCTTTGTGAGTTCTGTCGAAGAGCTGCGCCAGATCAAGAAAAGCTTAGTCGCGGTTTGCGATCGCGTGCTCGAAGAGAAGGGCGTGAAGCTGAACTACTCCATCGGGACCATGATTGAGATCCCGCGCGCGGCTTTGCTGGCGGACCAGATTGCCAAAGAGGCGGAGTTCTTTTCTTTCGGCACGAATGATCTCACGCAGATGAGTCTCGGGCTGTCCCGTGACGATGCGGGCTCGTTTCTGCCTCGGTATGTGGATTTGCGCATTTTCCCCGCCGATCCCTTTGTGAGCCTTGACCAAAGTGGGGTCGGGCAGCTCGTACAGATGGGGCTCGAAAAGGGGCGGGCGACGAATGCCAAGCTAAAGGCCGGCATCTGCGGCGAGCATGGGGGCGATCCGCAGAGTATCGCGTTCTGCCAGCAGGTGGGGCTGGATTATGTGAGCTGCTCGCCGTTCCGAGTGCCGGTGGCGAGGCTGGCGGCCGCACAGGCCGCTTTGCGCTAAGCTTACAAATGCGCGGTCGGCCCTTTTCCATCTGGACGGCCACCCTGGTGGCTTGTAGTATTATCAGCAACTTATACCACGGCACGGTACTTGAGTTGATCTCAACGGTCCCATTCATATAAAAGAGTGTAAGTCTTAGGGGAAAGCAGGCGAATGCGGCTAAAACGCTTAGAATTACAAGGCTTTAAGTCATTTGTCGATCGCACCATTCTGCCGTTCGAACCGGGAATCACCGGCGTCGTCGGACCGAATGGGTGCGGAAAGTCCAATATTGTGGACGCCATCCAATGGGTGATGGGCGAGCAAAGCGCCAAGCACCTGCGCGGGGACTCGATGGCGGACGTCATTTTCAACGGCTCGGAGCACCGGGCGGCGACTTCCATGGCCGAGGTGAGCTTAGTCATGGACGCGAGCGGGGTGAATCTGCCCCCGCACCTTATCCCCATCGCCAAAGGCGATGAGATGGCCATCACGCGCCGGCTCTTCAGGGACGGTACCGCGGAGTACCTCATCAACAAGACCCCCGTGCGCCTCAAAGACGTGCACGAAGTCTTTATGGATACCGGCGTGGGGCGCCGTGCTTATTCCATCATTGAGCAGGGCCAGATTGATCGCATGATCAACGTGAAGCCCGATGATCGCCGAGGCATCTTTGAGGAAGTTGCTGGAATCACCAAGTATAAGACGAAGCGCCGAGAAGCGGAACGCAAACTCGAAGCCACTCGCCTCAACATAGAACGTGTCGACGATATCATCCGGGAATTGGACAAGCAGATCCGAAGTTTGAAGATCCAGGCCACCCGCGCCCGTAAGTACAAAGAGATTAAGGGCGAGCTTGAGAAGGTGGATCTCTTTCTCCTGGGACGTAAGCTTTTTTCCTTGCAGGAAACTCTCAATAGTTTGCAGGAGCAGCGGCTGAAGCTTCGCGAGGCCCGCTCGGCGCTGGAGACGGAATACTCCCGTTTTGAAGCTCAGTCGAGTGAGCTGGACGTCAAACGTGTGGACCAGGAACGCCTTTCGCAGACTGTTGAGGTGCAGGAGCGTGAATACACACTCAAGGTCCAGAAGCTTGAGAACCAGCTCGCCCTCTTTCAGCAGGAGCAGCAGCATATCGATCAGGCACAGCAGGCGCGTGCGCAGGAAAGCGAGGAGCTTTCCAACAAGCTCGTAGAGTCGGAACGCGAAACCGAAGAACTTTCTGAAGAGTTGCAAGGCCTAGAAAGCGCGCTTTTCTCGTCACGTGAAGCGATCGAGGCGAGACAAACAGAACTCACGGAAGTGCAATCGCGGCTCATCGAGGGTGAAAAAGAGCGGTCCCGGGCCCAGAAGGAACTTTCTCAGACGACCGAGAAGAGTATCTACCTCGAAAACCAACTCGAGCACGGACGCCAAAAAGAAGAGGAATTCAATGCGCGCAGTGAGGCGCTCAACGAACGCCTGACCCAATCGGTAAGCGCGCTCGACGCGGCCAAAAAAGCCGTCATTGAAGCGGACGAACGGGTAGCTGAGTGCCAGGAACGCGGCCAGCGCGTCGAGAAAGAAGTTTCGGAGCTTTACCAGGAATGCCAGCAAATTTCGTCCAATCTTTCGGAAGTGGAAGATGAGCTTTTCCAAACGCGTGAGAAGTTTCACGGCATTCGTTCGCGTCTGGAATCTCTAAAAGAGCTTCAGGAGAACCTGGAAGGGTATTCGCCCACAGCCAAGGAAGTCCTGCTGAAGATGGAAGTGGAAGGTGCGTTGCCGCTCGCCGAAGCCATGCAACCGGATTCAGACGTAGAAGAGCTGGTTGAGGTCCTCTTGGGCGAAGTCGAGCAATACGATCGTCGTGCAGACGGCCGAGACGGCGCGGCTGATCGTTGAGAAAATCCGCGAGAGCCAGTTGGAACGCGTTGGAATTCTTGCGCTGGAGGAAATCCCTGCAGCGACACCTCAGGTGTGCCCCGTTGGCGCGCAACCGTTGATGGATCGCATTCGGGTCAAGCCAGGTTACGAGGCGGTCGCGCAAAAGTGGCTCGGCAATATTTTTATCGTTGAAAACGATGAAACAGTCTTTGCGTTGCGTACACAAAATCCTGAAGCCACCTTCGTGACTCGAGACGCGCTACTTGCGGCCCACGCCAATCGTACTTTTACCTGTGGAACCACTCCGACGCGTCAGGGAATCTTTGCTCGTCGGCGACAGATCGAGGAGCTTGAGAAGCAGCTGAGCGAGGTCGAAGCTGAAGTCAGCGGTCTGGCGGCGCGACGGGAAGCCCTCTTGGCAGAACTCGAAACCCAAGAACGTCGCCACGCGGAGATGAAGGACAAACTTAGCTCCTTGCATGTGGAAGCGGTAGGCTATCGTAAGGAACGCGAAAAAGTTCAGATTGAAAGAGAACGGTCCGAGAAAGAGTACACACTCTTGACCGAAGAGTCTCAAACCAACTCCCAGCAGCTGGATGATATCCGTGCCAAACTTGAAAACTGGGCTCAGGAACTCGGCGCCTTCCAAGAACGCAAGGTGGCGATGGAGCAGGAAGTGGAGCGTCTTGCCCAGGAGTTGGACGGTGCCCGCGAAAAGACGGCAGAAATTCAGAACCTCCTAAAGACTCAGCAGATCGAATATTCCAAGATGGAAGAACGCTCAGCCGGTCTGGAAGAGAAACGAAACAGCCTGGAATCGCAGAATAGCCAGCTCCGGGTGCGCGTCGAAAGTCTCGCCAAAAAGACCGAGCAGGATCGGGCGCGGCTTCAGTCCATTGAGGACGAAAGCGCGCGTGTACGTGAAGAACGCGATGAGAGTTCCGAACGTCGCAATGAGCTGGTCACACAGCTCTCACAGGTGAGAGAAGCCTACGGCATCACCTGCCAGGAACTGAACGAAATTCGCCTGAAGAAGGAAGCCATCCAAGGGGAACGTTCGGCGGCTGCCGATCGCATCCAGGAAGTGGAAATCCGGTTGGCGCACGAAGAATCCAATTTTGAACACCAGAAGAATATTTCTCTGGAACGCTACAACCAACAGGCGTCTCCACAGGATGAGGCGGCACAACTCAACCTGGAAGAGGTCCCGCTTTTCCAGGGGCAGGTTAAAGACGAATGGCTTAGCCTACCCACCGAGGAAAAAGACGCGCTCATGGAAGAGCACGTTGAAAATCTGCGCGCCAAAGTGGGCCGCTACGGTGAGGTGAACCTCACCGCGATCAACGAGTTTGAGGAAGTGCAAAAGCGGCACGATTTCCTGACCACTCAGAAGTCTGATTTGGAAA
Organism: Bdellovibrionota bacterium; assembly: GCA_041391485.1. Lineage (GTDB taxonomy): Bacteria > Bdellovibrionota > FAC87 > UBA2466 > JACKAF01 > JACKAF01. The sequence goes on from JAWKNY010000003.1 coordinate 126,189, forward strand.
ACTCTATCAAGATCCTTGAGCAGGCCATTAAGCGCATCGACGAGACGACGGAACGCCGCTTTCGTGAGACGTTCGAGGGCGTGAACGAAAAATTCCAGGAGGTCTTTCCCATTCTTTTCAACGGTGGAAAGGCAAAGCTTGCTCTCACCAATCCCGAAAACATTTTGGAGTCCGGGGTCGATATCATGGCGATGCCGCCTGGAAAACGTTTGCAGAGCATCAGTTTGCTGTCAGGTGGAGAAAAGGCTCTTACTGCGGTGAGTTTGGTACTCGCCATCTTTGCGCGAAAGCCCAGTCCTTTCTGCTTGCTCGATGAGGTGGATGCGCCTTTGGATGAAGCAAACGTCTCGCGCTTTAATACAGTCATCAAGAAGATGGCCACGAAAAGCCAATTTATCCTGGTGACCCATAACCGCAAAACCATGGATATTGTGGATGCGCTCTTTGGCGTGACAATGGAGCAGGCTGGTATTTCCAAGATGACATCCGTACGCTTGAACTAAGCCAAATGTGAAGCAAATTTGAAGACTCAGGCACGGGAACGCCGCCTATTCAGCCGCCGGTGATATAATAGGGGCATCTACAAGGGGTGGGTTGTGGCGCGTATATTCTTACAAATCCTATTGTTGTCCTGCCTGGTGGTGGGCATCGGCCGTTGTTCTAAAAGCAGCGGTGGCGGAAGTTCCCTTCCTTGGAACGCTTATTCCTACTCCTTTGATGGAACGGGCTACGTTGAATTCGTGCCTTTTCGCACGCTGATGGATCTGGCGATCTCTTCGGAGCTCACCAAGATGACCGTTAGCTTCTGGATTAAGTTTGCAAACCTGCCTGGAAACAGCACACGCCCGGTACTTGGCGCGACGACCAATGACTCTTGGGAAGATGGTTTTGTTTTCTGGACCGGACAGAACTTAACAGACATTGGTGAAGGAGCGGGAATCAACAAGCTTCGGTTTGGCCCCAACGACTGGAACTCCCAGGAAGCGGGGATTCCCATGACGGATTTCACTACCGATACGTGGTACCACGTAGTAGGCGTTTACAATGAGAATGGTCAGGTCTCCAATGCACAGAACGTGCAGATTTATCTCAACGGGACTCTCAAGGAGCAAATCGGCCTTGCATCGGGTTTTGAGAACTTTCGTGAACCGACTGCGGGGACTGGAAAACTGCAGTTCGGTCGTTCCCAAGACACCAACCGCCTAACGGGTCAGTTGGATGAAGTCGCCATTTGGAAAGACAATCTGACTGCGGCGGAAATTGTGGAGCTCTACAATAGCGGCACTCCGTTCCGCCCCACCACCGAGCAAGGAGACTACACCTCTTCTGGGGATCTCATGGGATACTGGGACATGGGAGACGGGAGTACTTTTCCTACCGTAGACGATCGCTCGGGCAACAGCCAAAATGGAACGGCGACGAGCTTGAGTAGTAGTGCGGTTGTTGCAGACAGCCCAGGTGGATCTGAATAAATCCTACAACAAGGTGATTTTGTGGCGGTGTGCTTTTACGTCGCGTGTGGCGTTGCGCGTGTCAAAGATCAGCTTTGCGTGCGTGGCGACCATGTTGTAATCGACGTTTGCATCCTCGTTCGTGATCAGTACAGCGTCGTAAGACTGAATATTCTTTGGCGTGAGTTGGACTGAACGAAGCGGTGGATCCAAATGGAGAACTTCCGGAATTCTCGAGTCATAGTAGTGGACTTGTGCTCGGCTTGCTTGGAGTTTGGTGATGATGTCGAGCGCGGGCGCCTCGCGGCTCTCGTCCGCATCTTTCTTGTAGGCGACTCCCAAAACCAGAATACGTGACTGGGATAAAGCGTTGCCTGCTTTGTCCAGAAGCTCTCGCAAACGGGTGACAACGTAATTGGGCATGTGCCTATTAATCTTTCCAGCGAGCGTGATGAACTCGGTATTGAAGTTGATCGCGCGCGCCTTCCATTCCAGATAGTGCGGATCCAGGGGGATGCAATGCCCGCCGACTCCCGGTCCTGGGTAAAAAGGTAAAATGCCAAAGGGCTTGGAAAAAGCTGCATCTAGAATTTCCCAGATGTTCAGACCCATTTCCTTCGAAAGCATGGCCATTTCATTCACGAGTGCGATGTTTACGGAGCGGTAAGTATTTTCGTAAATTTTGACCATCTCGGCGACCCAGGCGCTGGAGACGGAAACAATCGTATCAATAAATTGAGAGTAATAGGCAACGGCGATTTCCAGAGACTCAGTGCCGAGCCCGCCCACGACTTTGGGCGTATTTCTCACATTGAACTTTTTGTTCCCGGGATCGACGCGTTCAGGGGAATAGGCGAGAAAAAAATCTTCTTCCACTTTTAGGCCGGACTTCTGCAATATCGGGAGCAGTTCTTGCTCTGTGGTTCCCGGGTATGTGGTGGATTCGATGCAAACAAGCTGCCCTGGCTTTGGTATCTCCGCGATCTGTTCACACGCTCGGTGTAAATACGAAAGATCGGGGCTTAGGCTCTTTGATAGCGGGGTCGGCACCGTTACGATAAAAATGTCGACCTCAGGAAGGTTGGCGTAAGAGGACGTCGCGCTGAGCTTGTCCTTCAGGAAACTTTGAAAACTTGCCGCTGATGTCGTTTTTAAATAACTTTACCCGATTGTACCATCTTGGCCCGGAATTCATTCGTGTCTACGCCTACAACTTTGAATCCTGCTCGGGCTTGCTCGATGGCTAGGGGCAGACCCACGTAGCCGAGTCCGATGACGCAGCTGACGGCCGACTTATCCCAGATCTTTCGCAACAGGTCCTCTTTGTAAGAGTTCCGTTCAATTTTGCGAGCTGGGTTCACCGATCGTTACTCCATACGCAGATTACACTATGCAAGTTCTTATCGGTGAGAGGAACGGTTGTCTTTAGGGATTCGGACGGGGGTGAGCTTGTGAAAAGTAGTTCAGGATGCAACCGGAATTTCTGCCGGAGGCCGAAGTCTCGTTCAGCCGTTGAGCGCGCTTGCTGAGAAAATTGCGTGCGCTGATCAGCCCCACTTAGAAGTCGCTCCATCGCACCGGCAAGGGCCTCCGGTGAGCGTGGAGGATGAGGGAGGACTCCGGCCCCCTCTCCTACCGCGTCTGGGATTCCCCCTACCGCACTAGCAATCGCCGGAAGACCGCAGGCCATGGCTTCCATCAACGCGTTGGGCATCCCTTCGATATGTGACGGGAGGATAAAGAAATCGGCTGTTTGATACCAGGCCGCCATTTTTTCGGGCGCGACGTAACCGCAGAAACGTACGTTGCGCTCCAGATTCATTGCCTTGGCCTGTTCTTCCAAGCCCTTGCGCTCCGGTCCCTCACCACAAAAAACGACGATTAATTCGGGGTATTTCTGACGGATTTGCTTCAGAGCGTTAAGCAGATCGTACACACCCTTGCGGGTTTGGAGATAACCTGAAAAAACTCCAATCGGTGGCAGTGGCGGTAAATGCAGTTGTTGGCGCACCGCCTTTTGATTCGCAGTGGGTCTGAACAAATCCAAGTCTACGACGCCGTAAATGTTGAGTGCTTCTCTCTGAGCGTATCGGTAAACCCTATCCGCCAAGGCTTTGCCGCAGGTCATGATTCCGTCTGCTAGCTTAAGGATCCGAGCCGCGTGCTGACGCATGCCTTCGTTTCGCTCCGAAGTCTGCATTAGATCCACGCCGATTGCAGAGCACATGGTAGGTAGATTTAACTTTTTCCCTAAACGAACGGCTGCATCTCCAGATGGAAAAATGTCGTAGCCGTACAGTTTGTCAAAGTCGCCCCGTCTATCACCTAGCAGGCCCTTGCAAGCTAGGTAGAGGAAATAACCTGACCATCGGTTGAACCAGGCGCCAGGGAGCCGAAGGTAGCGGATGATGCGGACCTTTCCACCGGCAAACTCGCTTGCGCGCACGGCGGGTCCTAGGTCTTGCCACTTTCTAAATAGATAGAGCGGCCACGGACAAAGAGGGAGTGCGAGCCAAACTTCTATTTTAGCTCCTTCGCTTTGAAGCCCCATTAGCTGACGGTAAAGGAAGATGCCGTTTCTTTCGTCAGATGAATTTGGAAATAGATTTGTAATTGTGAGGATACGCATTCAAGTGCCAATGCCGAGCCGTGGAAAAAAACGTTCCGATGCAATATCGGCAAAAACTCCGAAAGCCTTGAGGAAATAAAACTAAGGTTGGAATTCGGGGCGGCCGGATTTGAACCGGCGACCCTCTGCTCCCAAAGCAGATGCGCTAGCCCCTGCGCTACGCCCCGACAGAGTAGCGCCATATATAGCATTCCGGGGACGGACTGCCCACCTTTTTGCGAGAAGCTTAGAGATCGACGTTAAAGCCGTGCAAACTGGACATTGCGGTTTGGACCGTTTCCGAGAACAGGTTTTCACGGGTGTAATCCAAGATCGACTGCCACCAACTGAGGTGGGACGCGAGTCGGCTCTCTTCTGTTTTGAAGCGACCTTCATAGGTAAACGCGAGGGCGCCGTACGAAGCAAAGTAATAGTCTTTGGATGTACCCGTGGGGGTGTAACCCAAGACTTGGCCCGTGGCTCCAACCGTTACGCCCAAATCCTTGCGCGCCATATTTCCGATGGCGCGGTGGTGACTCAGCTGCGGTTCCGGCAGATCGTCTTGGGTGTAAGACCAAGGGGTTAACAGAGCGCCAGCGCAGCAGTGGTAGTCGATGGTAACGGCGTAACGCAAACTGTGCTGAAGGCGCAGTTGCTCAAGAGCCTCGGAGAGCGCTATGGATTCACGTTCCTTGAAACCTTTGAAACCCGCCGGAGGCACATCCCAGTCTCGATTGAGATCGACGCCGCGGGCATTAAATCGGCTGCGCTTTTCGTAACCGTCCGGGTTCACAATAGGGATAAAAACCAGCACGCCGCCGGCGTCAAGGAAGCGCGAAACGCTGGAACCCTCTTTTGACAGCCGCAGCAGTTCTGCCGGCAAGCGATCTTCAATGTGCAGGTATTCGTTTCCGTGTGTCGATCCGGACATGACAACGGCAGTGCGGGGGAGCGCGGCCTGGTTCTCTTTCATCGCGACCATCATCTGCAAGCGCCGGCCCTCATAGCTGGTGCCGTAGATTTGTAGAGAGACCAAATTGGGGTAGGCGGCTTGTAGATCCTCCTGGAAGCGAAGGATCGTTTCATACGGGGGGCCAAAAATCCCGGAATCACCCCGTGACACGCCGTCCGAGGCGATGGCAGTCGTAGCTGTCACTAGAAGAATAAGAATTGATAGGATTTGCATGCCCCCTCCCGCCCTTAAGAATACTACGGAGCGGAGGCAGGAGCCCGATGCGTCGCGTTACGGTTTCTCAACTAGGAGTTCAAAGCACGGTTGCTGGGTCGAGAGGAACCCCGACTCAAACTTCGTGCGACCCGATGGGAAACGATCGAGAAAGTTGAGGGGGTGGGGGGTCAGCACTCCCTTCTTGAGCTGCCGTAGCGAGAACTTTTTGTCGCAGGTATAGGCGGCTTCCTCTATATAAAACTCCTGGTCGCTAGCCCAAATCAAGTGTCCACCGGGGCGGATTTTTCGCAGCAGAATTTCCATAAAAGGGTGGAGGTACCACCGGTTTTTCCGCTCCGAGGTTTTGGGCCAGGGGCAGGGATACAGAATGTAAACCCGGTCCAGCGCCCGATCTGGAATGTGGTGCATCACCCAGGGGACAGCATTCGCGCGCAGTCCGATGAAGTTGTCGAGCCCAGCGCGTAGAGCCCGCGTCTCGAGCGTCTTCCCACGGTGGCGATCCCGTTCGATGGCTAAGAAGGTATTTTCAGGTTGCTCAACTGCCAGCTGACGGAAGAAGCTCCCGGTTCCGGCCCCAATTTCCAAGTACAGCGGCCGACTGGAATCCCAAGTGGGGCGGATCGGGTTGCGAGGTGTGTAACGTGCCCATTGAGACTCAAAGCGCGGGTTCACCAGACATTCAAAATCCCAATCCAGACGCCGATAGCACGATTCAGACAGCATAGGGCCGTTTTAACGAATCCCGACGGCTAAATCAATATTGGCTAGCGCTCGAATGCTGAGGGGGAGGGGAACTTTTTGGAGAGAACTGCCGAAATTGCCTCAGGCTCACCCGCGTTGATGCATAGAACCCGCGGGGGGTGGAGCAGATGCAGTCCGATCTCCTGGAGCCCTCCGGCGGGGTGACGGAGCCCCCAAATGGAGCGTCGGAAAATCCGCGAGAGTTTTTCTCTCAGAGTCCACTCGTGCATTCGTACAAAAGGCCTGTTTTTCGCAATCGTCTCCTGATCGCGAATCATTAGATAGGGCACGAGGTGATTGAGAAAGGCGATTGAGTCCGACGAGCGAGTTCTGGAACGGGCGTTTCTCACTAGAGCATCGGGGAATTCATGCCACGCGCGCTCCGCTGTGCGTATTTTGCAGGAGTAATAGCCGTGTGCCACGTTCTTGCGCGGCGTGGTTGTCGCTCCCAGAAGCTGTTCTGCGTTCTTTAAAGCTTGGACCCAAGGGGGGTCATTATCTTGGAGAGGGGGGCTGGGGGTATCAAACTCTGAAAGATAAGTCACCGCCTTTCCATCCACAAAAAAGGTGGAAGGCGCACTCGGGCGAATCAAGAATGTATCGTCGTTCGTGCAGACGAAATCCTCAAACAAGCCAGGGATTCGGTGAACAAAGCTTTCGATGACGTACGAGGAAAACGTCGGCAAAAACTCACTAGGGATAAACGCGGAGTGTGGGATTAGAGTCAATCTGTCGTGGAACGATCTTAGCCACGGTGGCTGCTGCATGTCGTCATGCACTAGAAAGATCCTGCGAACCCAGGGGGCATTTTTTTCGATCGATCGGAGCGCAAAGCGCAGCTCCTCTGCTTGTTTGTAGCGTGCAGCGAATGCCTCCCCCTCTGTTGCTCGATTGCCGTTGAACTGCCGGTAGCTATCCAGCCATTTGGGGTCTTGGCCATCCACCCAAAGCACCACGATGTCCACTGACTTCCTCCGCGTTTATTTTACCCCACTTCGGCCGGTGTTGCCGTAGGGCTAGGGATCTGGTTTTCTACGCAGATGGAATTAGTCATGCAAACGCCTGCCTTCAGGGCGGGCAGGCTTTGGTTTAAGTACCGGGGTTTGTCACCGGTACCTGTCTTACTCTTCGTTTTGGTGATGCCCATCGTATGGGTGCCCCCGGTAACGTCGCGCTACTTGTTGATAGGGCTGATCCTGGCGTCAGAGGCTCTACGGGTCTGGGCAGTCGGGTACGCCGGAAGCGTTACCCGCACACGGCAGGACGCGGTGAATTCGCTGGTATGTGCCGGACCGTTCCGCTATGTTCGCAATCCGCTCTATATTGCGAATATCACCATGTACGTATCCTGGGCCGTTTTGTTTGGTTTGGGAACCTACGCGGTGCTTGCTGCTGCTTTTTTTGTGATCCAGTACTCGCTCATCGTTCGCTATGAAGAAGGCATTTTGACAAGTACGTTTGGCGAGGCGTACCGGGAGTATCAAAAGCGGGTGCCACGTTGGTTCCCGAGGTTGAGCCGCGCTTCGAAGGCTAGTGAGCACCCCTTCCAGTTGGTGCCGGCGCTTAGAAGCGAACGTAGCACGTTTGTTGCGATGGCCCTGACCGCCGTGGCTTGCTGGTTGAAAGTACGAGGTTTTTACTAAGCGGCTTCCGAGTCGCTGGAGGGCTGCGCCTCGGCTTTCTTGGGCTGCATGTAGTACCGGTATGCGGAATCCAGACTAGCTTCCAGGCGCGTGTTGGTAAGCACCGTGTAGAGTGGCGCCCCGTCTTTCCGATGCAGATCAATCATTCGCGCCGATTCCATGAGCTCCGAAGTAGTAATCGAGCCCTCGGGTACGGCGAAGAGTACCGCGTCGGAAGATTCAATCAAGATGCCGGTTTCCACAAAGTAGATAGGACCCGCGTCGACAACCACATAGTCAAAATGCTGTTTTGCGCGTTGTAGTAACGAGATCAGATCTTTCTGCAGATTCATGACATGTTCTTCCGAAGTTTTACCTCCGGGAGAGATGGGGCAGACTATCAGGTTTCGGTTGCCGCGCCATTCGTTCAGAGTCTGGTTTTTGATTAGATCCATCACCCACGCAAGACTCTGGGCGACTGAGTAGTTTGCCCCCACGCTGACGGAAGTAATTCATCAGCTTTCGATTGGTGGCTTGGTTGTCGCCGTCAACGAGTAGGACTTTCTTGCCGAGCTTGGCTAGCGCTGCAGAAAGGGCTGTGGCTGTAATCGTTTTACCTGCCATCGCTCTTGAACTGCAAACCAGCACAATTCGCTTTGAGGAAATGGTGCGCATGAGGCGAAACGCGAGTTGAGCCGTTTGAAGATTTTCCTCAAAACCCATTGAAAGAATTTTGCGTTTTAACGAGCGAATGTGTGGAAACTTTCCAAGGTACATCGGGCTCTGAAACGACTTCAGCTGTGAAGATCCCACGATAGTTTCTCGGTATATGTCCAATCCCACAATTCCACCGATTATGAGAAGCGTGACGGCAAAGCTCAATAGAACGAGTTTCTTCGTCTTGCTGGCGCCCAAGATATTTGAGTCCAGCATTGGATCCTGCAAGATTACTAATTTGCTGGTTCGGACATCTCCCTGGGTGATCACCGCAAGGTAATTCTCAGTGAGTACCTGTTGCATTTTTGCATATTGTTTTTGTACGAAGAGGAGCTGTTCTAGCTTTGCCTCGAGTTCGGGGTATTTGTTCATTTCAGACTTGTACGAATTCACCTGTCGTTTCACTTCTTCGTACATCGCCTTTGCACCTTTTTCTTCTGCTTCAGCGATTTGCACCATGCTTAGGGCCTTCTCCAAACCTTGTTGGAGTGCCCCGGTATCGTAGAACTTCTCGGTGTCCATTTCCTCTGAGAGCTGACTTCTCAGTCTGCGCAAACGCCGAGAGACATCCGCCTGTGACGCCGAGGGGAGGCCACTTTTCTGCTGACTCAAGAGAGCTGCTTCAAATTTTGCAATTTCTGTCATGAGGGCGCGGATGCGAGGTTCATTGGTTTTGCTGACGCTTTCTTTCATCTGGGTTTTGAGTTTGCTTACCAGATTGCGCGTTTGAACCAGCCGCACGCTTTTTTCGGCAATGATCTGTTCTGCTTTGGCCATGGCACGTTGCGCTTCAATATAAGCTCGATACCGTTCCTCTAGCAGCTTCTCCCGGTGGGGCAGGTTGTTTTGACGAACGAATTCAGCGATAGCTTCGTTGGCTTTCTGAAGGTTATCATTTGTTTCTTGGACTTTTCTTTCAAGGAAGTCCGATACTTTCGCGGAACGTTTTGCGGCGATTTCCAGATTGAGATCCAGCAAGGATTCGCCTATCAACTTTGAGATGCTAAGTGCCTGTTCCGGACTAGAACTTTTGAAGCCTATGGAAAAGTTTCCTCCCTGAATATCAGTTGTGAACGAAGTTCTAGCTAGAAAGTCAAAGTAGCCCCAATCGTAGAGATTGGCTGAAATCTCGTGCTGCTTCCCGAGGATGATGTACCTGACTATATCTTGGAGAGCGACTTCAAGGCCGGTTGAAGCGGGCTTAATGACTTGCTTTTTTTGAGTCAGCTTTTCTTTTACCGCATTGTACACGGGATAGGACGCAACCAACGCCCTTTGAGTGAGGATGAGGTCCGTTCGCTCTCGATCCTTGAAAAGACCGGAGAACATTCCTCGGGTTTCTCCCAAGGTGACCTCAGGAATTGAAACAAAAATTTGGGTGCGAGCGATGAATTCGGCGGATAGGCTGCGGACAAATAGAATGAGAAAAAGATACGCGATCAGGCACGCGCCAATAACCCGGAACTTCCGGAGGCGGATTAGATTCGTAATTTGTTCAACTAAGGCCTTATCCACAGCAGTCCTTCGGGTAGTCGTCCTTTAGCTTATCGGTGTAGTGGGGGCCAAGATTTAGCTAGCGGCTTTCCGCGGTCCAGTACGGGCCTGGGAAGGGGCGGGGGGAGGGAATTTCTCTTTCTTTTCAATTCCTTGAGTGGCCGCCTTGATTAGCGCGTGGCTGATTGACGTCCAGTCGTAAAATTCTTTTACCCACTGGAGTAACGCGAGGCGTCTATCGTCCGTGTGTTCGGGGAATTGGACTAAGCTTTGGAGGCATTCGATCCAGTCCTGTGGTTTCTGACAAACCGTAAAGGGCGGCGATGTCCCTGAAAAAAAATCGGACCGAATGCAAGGAGACACAAACGTCGCTTTTCCCATCGCGGCACTTTCCAAGACCTTGTTCTTGATTCCGGTGCTGAACTGAAACGGGAAAACCCCGACAGCGCAGTCCTTCAAGCATTCCTCAATGTTTTCTGGGTTCTCCCTTAGTTCCACCCCGGGCATCTCGGCTATTCGCCGAACCCTTTTGTCGGGGAAAGATCCGGCGATGATAAAACGGTACAGGGAGTTCCGCTTGTACAACTCGGCGAAAACGCGATGGTAGAACCACTCAATCGCATGGATGTTATTGAAGTATGAAAGATTTCCCCAGAACGCTAAGAGGTGTCTGTCCCGTGGCGTCGGAAGGCATTCAAACTCCATTGTGCTAACCCCGTTGGGCAAGACAATTCCCGTTTCTGCCCCGATGTACAAGCCGCTCCAACGCCGGTCTTTTGCAGTTACCCACGAGATACCGTTGAGTTTCGGACGAAAGAACCGCAAGAACAAGGCCTGCCTGGCGTAGAAAAAAAGCTCGCGGAAGGCGGCTATCGGGTAGTGGAACAGCTCAGTTAGAAAAAAAAGGCAGGCGTTGCGTAGGGGGTTGTCGCCCAGTATCCAAAATCGACTCTTCGCCTGTGCCTGGACCAGGTAAGGACAAGCACCGGCACCGATTCCCAAGCAGACATCATATGTCTTTTTGTGACTCAACTCTCCAAAGTGTAGAACCTGCGACGCTGGGGCATTGAAGTAGCGAGCAAGCCTCGCTAGCTTTCTTGAAAGCTTTCCTTTAGGTGCTTCTTTCGGAATCAAGTAAACGGGACGAGCGGGCACCTCTCCCGAGGTATGGGAAGTGAAGAGATCGACCTGATGTCCTTGTTTGCGGAGCGCTTCGGTCAGGTGGTAGGCAATGACGGTAGATCCGTCCCGAATTGGCCAATTGAAATCCGTGATGACAACCAGTACCTGCAGCGGCCTTGGAGTCTCCTCGTCAGTCGGATGGATTGGCGGCTTGTCGATCATGAAACTCCGAGCTTATTGGAAGCGGCTGATCAAGACGGTGGCTGAAACGGCAATGGACAGAACCGTGGCTACGACAGAAATCATCTGCATCGTATCGGGATGTACTACCGGCCTGAAAAAAGGAATGTAGACGAGGTCGTCTTCCTGCATTAGCGGGATTGAATTTTCATCCGCATCCGCTAAACGATCTAAGTTCAGTCGATAGTTCTTGAATTCGTTCCCTACCCGCCTCTTGATGACCAGGTAGCCTTCGGCCGATGGAAGCAGTCCTCCGGCATAAGAGAGCAGAGTGACTAAGTCGGTTCGTTTGGGAATGTAATGTACACCCGCTTTGGGAACTGCGCCGAGCAAGCGCACGGGTACAAGCAGGGAGTCTGGCAGGTTACCTGCCCGGTACTCCGAGCTACCCGCGAATCGTTGTTGGAGACTGAGAGCGTCGGTGATGCTTGCTGCAACGGCTGTTTGTGCCTCGACGAAGGCAAGCAAAATGGCGGCGACCAGGAAGCGGCAGCGAGTCAAATGGCAGGTTTTTGTGATCATCTCAGTACAACTATCGGAGAAAACGAGGATTCGCTGTAGATCTCGCTGGGGAGAGTTTGTTGCGGTGCGTCGTGTGGTTCTCGTTGGCTCGCGCACCGGAGTGTGTCCTACATGAGCTAAGCCGCTTTGGATTCTCCGACGCTATTTTGAAGGTACCATTGGACGGTGTTGGCGATCCCTTGCTCTAGTGAATACGGGGCGGAAAAACCTTCTTTGTGTAGGTACGCACTAGAGAAGTGGGACGGCGTATTCAGCTTCTTGATTCGCTTTCCAGTGATAGGAAAATCTTTTCCTGTGGCGACGGCTAAGCCGTCTAGCAACTTGCCGAACGGAAAAGCAACGGTAAGGGGGATGCTAAGACGGGGGAGTTTGAAATTTCCCGACGAACATATCTGGTGAATGAGTTCCCATGAACTCACGCTCGGCTCATCGACTAAATTGAAAGTGTGGTGTTGCAGCTCTGGCCGCAGAAGCAGGTGAATCGTCGCCGCGACTACGTTTCCTATGTAAACAATGGACTTTACTTCGTTCAGCTTCCCGACACGTACGAAGTGGCCCTTGTCCAAAGTGCGAATGAGCCGGTAAAGGTTGTGAAGGTTCCCGGGACCGAAGATGTTCGTTGGTCTGATGATAAGCGCCCGCCGATCGGGCGCGGCGGCTCCCCATTTCAGAACCTCTTGTTCGGCTGCCAACTTGCTCTTGCCGTAGTCCGAAAGAGGTTTCGTTTCCCCCTTCTCATCGATGGGATTTCGGCTATTGCTGGGACTGTAGACCGCAACCGAGCTAAAAAAGACGAAGGTTTTCACGCCGTGCTCGGATGCTGCTTCCAACAAGGTGCGCGTTCCTTCTACATTGATTTCATAGTATTCAGAGGCGCGGACCCCGAAGTCTTTGTGCGCGGCGGCCAGGTGGATAATGCCATCGCGGCCGTCTAGGCACTGTTTCACTAGTTTCTTATCGAGGATACTACCGACGGCCCGACTGGCCAGGGCTTTTCCGCCTGGTACGGTATCGAGTCCATGCAACTTGGCACCGCACGCTTGAAGCGCGGGACAAAGAGCCTGGCCTACAAATCCACTAGATCCCGTAATGAGGAGTGATGAAAAACGCATAAGTGCCCCAAGTCCTTATCGGCCGGACCTTGCGACACGTTGAGTCGTGAATTCGTGGGGATTCTTCTACGCAAAGCTGAGGGGCTTAGGCGTTTCCGGCTTCACTGCCAGACACTTTGACGCCATATTTGGCCAAAAGCCTATCGAAAACATCGATCACATGGTCGAGATCTTTCTTTTCGTGACGGGTCTGCAAAGCCAATCGAAACACGGATTTGTTTTTTGGGACGGTTGGGTAAACGGCGGGGAAAGTGAAAATTCCTCGCGAATCAAATCCTGGGTGAAGGAAACATGATGCAGCCATGCTCGCGATGTAAGCAATCGGAACGGAGGCCGTCTCGTTCCCATCAAGCGAGCGCCCACTGCTGCAAGCCTTGGCTAAGTAGCGTACGTTGTCCCAAAGGCGTTCCCGCAGACTGGAGTCTTGCTCCATGATGTCCAGCGCTGCTGAGACCCCCGCGATGAGCAACGGCGGGAGCGCGGCGCTGAATATGATTTTCTTGAACATAATTGAGATAGGTAATCACTTTGTTTGGCGCAAGAAAAGCCTCCGGTCGCACCGAGCGATTCTACTGAATGTCCCTCCAATGATATCCACTTCAGAGGACAATCCAAATTTTTCGCAAACCTTATGCCCTTTTTCACCGTGGACCTAGTAGCTGGAGTGAGCCTCGATTCACCAAAGCCGTGCGCCGTAATTTCTGCGGTATTGCCAGCTTGAGGATTTCGGGCAGCCGCGCGACATCCCTGTCCATGCTGTACGCGCCTTCCACGATAACCAAATTCCGGATTTGGAGTCCTTATTGCGGGCCCGCTGCAAGGTGCTCTCCAGGCGTTCGGGGGAATTATGCGCAAAGATTCGCACCGTAGCGCCGCAGCTTTGGGCGCCTTCAAGGATAAGCGTGAGAAGAGCTATCGATCAAAAACGCGATCGTCCCGGTGGGCAAGCAGCGCGCTGGTGCGGCGATGGCATCAAAACCCGTCGGAAAGAGCAGGGCGGCTTCCTGCCGAAGGAATGCGCCAGCTTTCTCTTCCAAGAGCCGGTGCATGTACGAATAACCGTTCCGGACTCTGGAGCTGCCGGCCCTACCCCATACCCTTCAAGCAGCGCTGGATGGCGTCGTGAACGGGTGATCGGTCAGACAGGTTAAGGTAATGTTGCTGGCGAGCATGATCATTGTGCGTTTTTCGCCAAAAAATCTCCATAGTTACGGTAGGTCCCGGGGCGATTCGATGGGGGACGCTGTACTGCATGATTCCGTGTTGACGCAACGAGTCAATCACTCCGGAATAGGCGCGGGCCTTGGCGAAAACATCGCTGTGATCGACGCCGAGCTGGGCACAATGTTGATTGACAAGATAGTCTCGGTCCGAGATTAAATAGCTTGGGCAGAGAGCTGCTCCTCAAAAGAGTAGGTTGCTGTTGTGGTTCTCGTCCATCTGTCCCGTGAGGGGTGGCAGTGTGTGTCATTTCCCCGCAATTTTTCTCCGACTCATTAGATAATGGTTGGCTGAATTGCTGCCAACCATTATTTTGTGCGTTTGGAAATGAATTCCCATGTCCACAGGTGGGGAAAGCAATACTTTGTTTGGACAACACCGGAACTGAGGGAACGTAATGGGTTCAACACAAGATGAAGTGGAAGTTTCTGTATGGCGTCAGCAACGACTTCTTCAAACTCTGGCTAGACGAGCGGATGAATTACACTTGCGCTTTGTTTGAAGATACCGAGAACTACTCTCGACAATTTCGAGCAGGCCTTTAAGACAACAAACTGCGCCGTTTAAGCCGCTTTGCGAATATCGGACCGCACACGGAAAGCGTGCTCGATATTGGCTGCGAGGGCGCTAACATCGAATACCAGGCATTGGTCAACAAAGTGCCCGACGTTCATGGCTTTACGTTAAGTCCGGAGCAGGCCAAAAAGTGCCAGAGCGCAATCTCCCCAACACAACGGCTACTTGCGACGATTACAAGACTTATCAGCCGCCTTCGGAAATTTGATGCCATCATCAGCATTTGCATGATGGAGCACATCGTGTCTCCAGAAGACGCGCGAGCCGGTAAAGCGATTGATCTCTATCGTGATTACTGAAGGGCCTATGAAATGGAAGCAACCCGGAACTTACTTCGGTTTGCAAACCATTACCCGCTGCCAAGTGCCGCGAAACAAGAAGGACTTGGATGATCTTCGCCACGCCACCTACGTGATCTTCCTCCCGGGTGCCGTGACACCCAGAGTGGAAGACATCATTGTGGCAACCATCCTGTATTTTGAAGTGATGGAATGCACATTCCATGTGTTTTCACTATCGCAAGACCCAGAACACTGGCTAATCCTGCCTTCAGAAAAATGAATCCTTGATTCGCGAGAAGTGGGGCAGCCAGGTTTATGAAGACTACGATCGGTACCTATCGACGTGCATTAAGGCGTTTGAAAACAACTGGCAGTCGTTGCATCAGTATTCTCTGAAACGACTGGATTAACTGTAAGACGGATGGAGGCCCACCGTGGGTGAGACTGAAGTACTTTCTATGTTCACGCGCATCGCGAAGGAAGTTGAAAAAGATAAGAAATTTCCTGAGATAACGATGGACACCAAGATATCTGCACTAGGGATCGACTCTCTTTCTATGATGGAAATCGTGGGAGCGATGGAAGACGAGCTTGATGTGGTGATTCCGGATGAGAAACTGGCGACTCTGCAAACGGTTGCCGACATCGATCGTGTTATTCGTGAGCAAACGAACGCCTAGTTTTAAAAACGAGGTTGGGAGTGCGTGAACGGATAGACTGTTCCACGTTGGTCGATCTGGTTCTTTCCAGAGCTGAGGCCACGCCGGAGCAACATAGCCATATTTTTCTGCGAGATGGGCAATCTGACGAGCAGGTTGTGACCTATGCCGATTTGGATCGAAAGGCGCGGGCCTTGGCCGTAGCGCTAGCCCAGCATACTTCTCCGGGCGATTCGGTTCTTATCAATCACAATCCGGGTCTCGAATACGTTTGCTCTTTTTTTGGTTGTTTGTATGCCGGCGTCGTAGCGATCCCGGTTTATCCCCCGCGTTTCAATCAGAAGTTGGAACGCCTGGATTCGATTGTCCGTGAAGCGCTTCCTCATGTGGCGCTTACTTCGGGCGGCATTCTCGATAACCTTTCTCCGCATTTCGAAGCGCACCCGCTATTGAAGAACCTGCGCTGGATCGACACCGAGAAAGTCACCGCCCATTGGCGCGACTGGGTTCGACCTGATATTTCGGCAAACTCCCTTGCCTTTCTCCAGTACACTTCCGGTTCCACCTCGCAACCCAAAGGGGTCATGCTGAGTCACGGAAATCTACTGAGTAATCTGGAATGTATTAGTGAGGCTTTCGAGGTTCACGACGGGAGTTCCGCTTTTTCCTGGTTGCCTCCTTACCACGACATGGGACTCATTGGCGGGATTCTAGAGCCGATTTACGCGGGCATTCCCGTTACCATGATGTCGCCGTACACGTTTTTGATGCGGCCGTTCCGGTGGTTGCAAGCGCTCACGAAGTACAAAACCACGTTTTCTGGGGCGCCCAATTTTGCCTACGAGCTCTGCACAAACAGAATCACTGAAAAGCAGATGGGCGAATTGGACTTGAGTCACTGGGAGCTAGCTTATTGTGGGGCCGAACCCATCCGAGCGGACGTTCTACAGCGATTTTCCGATAAGTTTTCGGCCGTGGGTTTCAAGGCCGAGGCGCTCTACCCCTGCTATGGCTTGGCCGAGTCGACGTTAATGGTAACCGGGGCGCACCGCCGCAAGGCACCCGTTATCGGTTACTTTGATCGGAAGCGTTTAGAGAGTGAAGGCCGTGGTGTGCACACCGATCAGACCGTAGGGGCGAATGCTTTGGTGAGCTGCGGGAAAACTGTCGTCGACCACGAGGTGGCAATTGTAAATCCCCAAACTCTCGAGCGCTGTCCAGAGGGCTCGGTAGGCGAGATTTGGGTAAGCGGTCCTTCCGTGGCCCAGGGTTACTGGAAGCAGCCAGAGTCCACGTCACGTACTTTCGGCGTAAGTCTAGAGGGATCGGACAAGACCTTTCTCCGTACCGGGGATCTGGGTTTTCTTTTCGACAACGAACTCTTCGTAACGGGCCGCATCAAGGATATGGTAATTATTCGTGGCCGCAATATTTTTCCCCAGGACGTCGAGCGGACGGTAGAACTGAGCCACCCTTCGTTGAAGGTCGGCTCGGGCGCGGTGGTTTCAGTCGAAAAGGGTGGGGAGGAGCGGCTGGTGATCATCCAAGAGGTCGCCCGCCAGGCTTTGCGCGAAGTGGACCTCGACGAAGTAGTCGAGAGCATCAAGAATCGGGTAGTTGAGGAATTTGGGATCAAGCCTTATGCTATTAGCTTAATCAAATCCAATAGCATCCCTCTTACGAGCAGTGGAAAGGTGAAGCGCCAGGCTTCGAAGCTGCAGTTTCTGCAAGGGGAACTGTCAGAGCTCAAACGGGTTTTGGAAATGACGGAAGCGCCATGAGAACGCTGCAAGAATTAATGAGTGCGACAGCCCCCTTTGCAAAAGAGGACCTGCGCAAAAGCTGGTGGCATCTGATTTCGACGTCGATCGTGTTGGGATTGTTGCTGGTCGGGACCTTGAGTCCGCTTCCTCTTGTTTTGCGAATTGTGATGAGCTTACTCGCGGGTGGCGTGACGGTACGGATGTTCATCATCTATCATGACTACCAGCACGGAGCGATTTTTCGTAACTCGTTAGCTGGCCGTCGATCATGAACACTCTCGGGGTCTCGGTTTTAAACCCTCCGAATATCTGGAATCGTTCTCATAATCACCACCATAGTCGCAATTCGCAGATTGCCACCGCCAGTATCGGCTCGTTTCCCATTATGACGGTAAGCGAGTACGCGAAGGCACCTTGGCAAGCGCGTCTGCGCTACTGTTTGAGCCGCAGCCCGTTACCGTTTTTATCGGGGCATGTACTTATCTTTGTGGTCGGTATGTGCCTTAGCTCGTTTGTGAAGGATCCCAGAAAACATTGGGATTCGCTCGTGGCTCTCCTTGTTCATGTGGCACTTATTTGGGGGCTGGTGCATCTAGCCTTACGGCACTTGTATTGGCCTACCTTCTGCCTTTGTACGTGTCGTGTATGCTCGGGGCCTACCTCTTCTACATCCAACACAACTTCCCATCGATGCAGCTGAGACCCCGTGAGGAATGGACATTCTTGTTTGCGGCGCTAAACTCCTCGTCCTTCATGGAAGGAAGCGCATTTGTGCATTGGCTAACGGGGAATATCGGTTACCACCATGTTCACCATCTAAATTCCCGTATCCCGTTTTATAGGCTGCCTGAAGCGATGGCAGCCATACCGGAGCTTCAGAACCCAGGTCGGACCTCGCTTCGTCCTCGGGAGATTGTGCGTTGTCTGAAACTCAAACTCTGGGACCCTCGGCGCAATCGAATGGTTTCGTTCGCTGAGTGTCACCCGGTGCGGCTGCTAGCGCCGGACTTCCAATAAATTCCCTAACTTGAATTTGCTTTGCTGCCGATAACAAAGCTGGAGCTTTTTAACCATAGCTCTCGTGAGTAGTCTTGAAGACCTCTTGTGAACGCCATCTGAATTTGGCCTCGGCCTTTACAAGGCGAGGGGCGTCTAGTCTGGTGGATTCCTTTTCTTTTCGCCGCCAGTGGGCTGATGGAGTCCTCAAGCATCATCATCCTTTTCACGACTAATTTCGTTTCTTCCGTGCCGGGAGTCGGGCCGCACGGCGCAGCTAGCGGAGCGGATTTCCGGATTTTCGATTCCACTCATGGGGTCGGGGCTTTTGTAGTCATCTATGGTGTTTCGGCCCTAATGCAGTACTCGATCCACGTTTTAGAAGGGATCCAGTCATCACCCATGTCGAAATGAAGCGTCGAGCGACGATCATTTCCGATGTCCTTAGGGCGCTGAGTGGTCGCATTTGAGTTCGCTCTTTGAGGTTGAACGTGCATGTTCTTCTTTCCGGCGCCTTGTACTCTCTTCGCATGGGACTGACCGCACTGCTCGCGATGGCTTCCTGATGGATTGGTTCTGCTGCGTTTGTAGCCATTGCTTTTGTGACCTCCTCTCCCTTGTTCTGGGAGCTTTGGTCGCTGGCTTGGCATACTTGGTAGTTTACCTGCGCATAACACGGACGATCCGTCTGAATGCGTCGGAGTCACCACGTGCCCACAGCGAATTACATCGAGAGTACGGGACATCCTGCACAATCTGAAACTATGGAAAGTTAGTGCTGATACTGAGCGTATCAACCTCAAACCTGAATCCAGCGTTGCAAGAGATAAAAAAAATCGAAGTAACATCCAAGATTCTGCTTAAGAATCGATTCATGTTTTTGGTGCTCGGTGGTTTTTTTGTGTTTGTTCTCACGCTAACTCGATTCTCACTTCAGGTTCGGCCATTAGCTCTCTTGCGATCATCGTTCTTTTCCTTCGTATGTCGACAAAGTTTTCAATATCCAATCGGTAGTTCTGTCGATGGCACATCACTATCCTGTGGTGAGATGCTAGTCGATATGAAAGGACATCCAGAATCGTAAAGTGGAACCGCTTGCAGGCACGTGCAAACAACCCCTAAAAACAGCGAATGGTTTTCGAGCGTAGCGTCTTTATCCGAGCAATGGCCAGAGTGTGTTTACCGACTTGAACTTGGTACATTGAGAGGGGACAATTCGGGGGGATTTTAGGGCCTTCAGGGATTGGGAAATCTACTTTGCTGACCTGATTGTGGGTTTGCACCGGACAGCGGAACTGTTTCGTGGATGGAAAACCACTTCCGGTTTCGATCTCTTTACTGGAGGCGAAGCATCGGATTCCTCACTCAGGACGCCCCACTCGTCAGCGGAACAGTCCGAGAAAATATTCTCTGGGGGGCAGAGTACGACAGAAGAGCAATTCCGCCGTTCGCTCAGCGATGCGAACCTCTCTGATTGGGTATACTCATTGCCCAAAGGCATTGATGCAAAAGTTACCTCGGGCGGTATTCAGTTTTCTGGAGGGCAACGCCAGCGGCTGGCTCTTGCCCGGGCACTCTATAGAAAAGCCTCTTTGCTCCTGTTGGACGAGCCAACCAGTTCGGTTGACAAAGAAAGTGAAAGACAAATCCTGAAAGCCATCGATCAACTTAAGGGAAACACGACCATTGTACTGATCACTCACAATCAGCAGATTCTCAAGTCGGCAGATGCCGTTTATACAGTCTCCAAAGGCGGAGTTGTGCGCCTTGAAGAAAAGTCGATCAGCGGTGCTGCATAGCTAGATAGGGGTTTTGTGTCACGTTCTGGAGTCAGTAAGATTGGCAAGGGGCTGATAAGGCTAGTTGCAGATCTAGTACTCACACGGCCATTCATTTTTCCTATCGGAGTCTACGCTTTTCTGACTTACATTGAACAAACCCTGACCAACAGTTGGGTTCGCGATTATCTCCTCTACTCGATCTTAGTCCTGATCTACAAGCAGTTCAAAATGCGAAGCGGAGTAACCCTCATCGGTGCTCTGCTTCTCACGTTTGGTGGACTAATGTGTGTGAGTGCGAGCTGGAATATTTTTGGAATTGGAGAGTTCAGCATTCCCGGTTTGATTGCAATCGTTATACTGGGGTCACTGCTTGCCAATACAGACTACTCCGAACAGGACATCTCGGATCTTAGCCTTACCTTGTTCTGGGGGGGGGTCCTAACGACGTTGTACATACTGTATGTGTATTATTTTGGCGAGCCTTACTACGTCGCCGGTCGTCTTACCTTGGGAACCAGGGAGCATCATGAGGATCCCAACACCCTTTGTGCTTATCTGACTATGGCTCTGGCTGCCGGTTTTGCCATTGTGGGTTCCACCCGGGGCAGTAGAAAAGTTTTTATCTTCCTTGGGTTGATCTCTATCGTTATTGTGATGCTACTCACAGGCTCGCGCGGTGGGTTTGTCGGCATGAGTGTTGCTTTTGCGGTGTATGTCTTTGCTTCTAAGATCGACCGCAAACATAAGGTTACGATTGTATTTCTGTCCTTGATGGCGATTCCGAACCTTCCTGGATTCTCAGACGTGATGCAGCGATTTGATGACGACAGCAGCGGCAGTGGTCGAACCTACATTTGGAACGTCGCCCTGGCGCGCTTTCAAGAAAAGTTCTTTTTTGGCCACGGAATTGGTTCTTTTGAGAACCTCTACTATGAATTCGGGGCAACTAATGAAAAGGCCGTTCATAGTACCCAGTTAACGGCATTGGTAGAACAAGGGGTGGTGGGTTTTTCGTTGATAATGTTCATTACAGCGTATGTGTTGCTAATGGGATATCTTAATCTCAAAGGCACCAAGGCGGTTTGGTTGATGGCCGCCTTTTCGGGGTTCTATGTGCAGAGCCTTTTCTTATCGTTGCTCGATACTCGTGCTTTTTGGTTGGTTCTGGGCCTTTTTGCGGGAGTTGCCAAGAAAAAGCTTGGGCCCAATAAAACCAGGCGTACCAGTTATGTGTACGACGGTGCTGAACTTGGGGCGGTGCGCCGCGGTCGCGGGTATCGGACAATTGGCTCCAGAAAGCCCCAAACATCGTACTGATCTAAGCTCTCCAGCCTTGTGATCTAAGGTATTCGAGAAACTCGCTTTTCTTTTTCTTCAGCTTTTTGAACTGGTTCTTGTCGTCATAAATAAAATACACGGTGAACTTTCCGCCACGAAGAGTCCAGGCTTTGATTTTCTGGGCATAGTAGCAAAGCCAAAGATCCTCGATAAACTGATACTGGACGGGGACCTCGTATAGTGCCGCGTCCATAAAAATACTGCTGTCGCAGATCATGCCCCCAGTCCCGCAGTAGTGGGGTCGTTTGCGATCCACATCACGGTCCCAATAGGTTCCCCCCTTTTTGAATCTAAAGCTCGTGAAAGCTGTGATTCGCTTATTTCTGTGGTGGAATGACATCGACTCAAGTGTAGTCGGATAGGCAAACCGTTGATCGTCATCGAGGAAGATTACGTATGGGTACTTGGAAGCAAGTTCCTTCGCAAAGTAAAATCTCCCAATGCCTCCTACGTTCTCAGAGCTGTGCTTTATCTCTACCGGAAAGCTCCACTGGCGAGAACGGACGATGGATTCGACGAGTGGGGCCTCTGCAGGGTTGTTGTTCCAGAAATGCAAGCGTATGCGAGTGCGGCAAGTCTGTTTCTCAAAATTTCCTAAGATGTCGGCAAGATGCTCGTTTCGTTGCCAGAGACACATTACTACCGGTATAGGCTGACTTCCTACGCGGGGTTTTAGAAGCTTCTGTGCCGTACAAAATGTGAGCTCTCTTGCGTGGGTGGCAAACGCGCGCCAGTGCATTCGGTGGTTGGCTCCTCTTAATAATTAAACACCAACGCGAAGAAAATCAAAAGCAGAACGACTAGAGAGACATCAATTTCGCAAAAAAACGCTTACTCTTGGAGACATCGGTGGGTTCGTACTCGATCTGGTTCTGTTGCAGGAAGCGGGTAACGTATCGGAAGATGCCTTCGGCGTCGTCAGAGGGCTGAATTTCAATTTCAATCTCGTAGATCGTTTCGTCCAGAATCTTTGCCTTGTCTACTTCGATGACTAGTCCACTAGGTAGGCGGACGTGAGAACGCTTGGTCTTAATCTGGCCCAGGTAGTTCAGCTTTCGTGTGGCTACGGGAAGGTGTTCTAGGATTTCCTCAGGCAGCTCGACATCCATTTCGCCTTTTACCATTGAGAGCAAGTCAGTCACTTCAAGAGGAGCGGTTATTTCTCTGCGTATCTTGGGTGGGTGCTGGGTATTGACCACTTTTTTGGAAGGTATCTTTAAAGTGACTTCTCCTTCGGTTTTGTTGGTTAGACGAAAGCGCAGGCGGGTTTTTTTGTCATACAGCTTGAAGTCTTTGGTATCAAAATAGTGATTGCGCAGTTTGAGTACGCCCAGCTCCTGAACCTGCCTGAGTTGAAGGAGGCGGCTGTACAGAAGCCTTCGTGAGCGAGAATTTGTACTCAACTCGTCAGCGTCCGGATACTTCCGTAGCAAAGTAGTTGGGCAATGCGGGTTCGATATATGGGGCGACAGCCTCTCTCAACATAGAGTCGACACACTCCTCCTCCCGGCGCGCAAGAAGTACCAGAAATCACGTTGAGTAACGATTGTAGTTAGAATCAAACCGCAAATCCATAACAGCCCCAGCGGCTGCTGCATAATCCAGAATTGATGTACTGCATTATCGTTAGCGAAAAAGAAAAGATGCCGGTGTTCCTGGTTGATGACGTAACCAATGAAAGGCGGCGATTGGGATTCCGGTGGCGGTCTAAATATGATGACTGCCGATCGCGGTAATCCGTTGGAATCTGGCCACCGGCTAGTCGGATTCTCCCGACTGCGAGAACGTTCGCCGGGGGTGTTGCATTGACAAGAAAAGTGTCTTGCCATCGTCACTAAAGCAAGGACCGGTGAATTCCGCCTCTCTTGGGGCGGACGCCATTTGGACTGCTCGGCCTGCCGCTGGCCCCGAAAGGGGGACGAGGAAGAGCCCGTTGTTCTTGAACGATGCGTACGGCGACGAGCCAATCGCACTTCCGGAGATATCAGGTGAACCAAAGATCCCCATGTGCATCGAATACGACGTTGTCGGGGCAGGAAAATCCGGTAGATTCCCCGCCGGTCATGAAGGTAGAGGACGAAAATTTTAGAGAACCTGACGTTGTTTTGCTCCTCTACGCGAAGGAGCGTGCCAAAGTGGTTTCCTTGGGGGCGGTTGTTTGTGAGAGCGACAAAGGCGGCACCCGTCTTTGATCCAAAGCACTCCTCAGGGTCGATCCAGCAGCAGTCGCCCCCACTAGGTGGGCGGCCTCGCGTGCGCGTGGATTAGCACGTCCAACTGATCCTTATACTTGTTCTGTAGGGCGGTGTGTTCCTCTCGAAGTAGCGGAATCCATCGTCCGCCACTCGTATCCGCGGCGTATAAGATGCCCGATTCCGAATTGTTGCTCCTTGAGACACCTGGAAGAGGTGGCAATTTGGTCCTCGGAGTCGTCCCCAGAATATAAAACGGCCCGCCCGTCCTTTGCCCGTGTGACCGTGGCGCCTTCGTGAGCGAATCGGCCGCCCGCCACAAGCTTCTTTGCTTTTCCATTTTTCGGGTCCACCCCCCGACTACCCAACCGTAGTGCTCAGGCGATCGGGGGAATACCGACTCCCAGCCGTACAAACTCGCCGCTGTTCCGTCACTATAGAAGTTGTCGTAGTTTTCCTCACAGGTAAGGACTGTATTCCATGGGGTGAGCCCGCCACTGCAATTTGCGAGTGTTCCAGTAGCTGCCCTGCTTCCTTTTATAGTGTGCCCTCCAGCGAACGGGATTTCGGTGGCTCCCGTCAGCCGTTTGTTTTTGGGAGAATTAGAAACGACTCGCCATTGCCCTGTTGTTTGACGCTCAATGTGGAGAAAGGTTCCGCCCACAGCATCCATTTCCTGAAGAACTTCACTTTTCCCACGCGGCCTTTCTGGCCGCTAAAAAGCGTTAAATGGACCGGTGTTTCGTGGTTGACCCAGAGAAGCGCTTCATTTTTGGATTGGGAGATGAAAGCGATAAAATCGTTGTCATTGAAGCGAACTTCGCCCTTCTTGTTCAGGGGGATTCCAACCTCGCAATTACGGAGTACCAGGCCTGGAGCCAAAACAACTCGATCCTCTGAATTGGGTGCCAGACCAAATGGAGGCTCGACACTTTGTTTGCCTGAGGAAGCCCAACGCGGCCTTTGTTGTCAGGCCGATCACTCCCAGGTGGAGCGCGGCCGAGGTACGGCCCATGAATCTAAGGAATTCACGTCGGTTGAGGTAGTTGTCCATTTGGTACTCCAGAATTGGGCAGATTCTAAAAGGTACGTATTAAAGTCGCAATAATACTTTGTAAATTGTTGAAGGTGTTGGAAGCGAGGTCTAGGTTGCACTCAGTCGGTGGGTTTTTACAAATGAGGCCAAGCAGGACAGAGCAAGGACTCTACTGGCGTGCCCTCGGCTTGTTGAATCCGATTCAAACTGCTGCCAGACCTTTCTGGGCAACTCAGTGTTGATCCCCAGGCCTCTCCACAGTTCCTGGTCCTCTAAATAGGAAAGGAGCAAGTTCCGTAGGGGGCCTCGTAGCCAAGCGGCCCAAGGGAGGTGGAACCCCTGCTTTTTTCGCAGGTAGATTGCCTTCGGAAGGTCTCCGACAGCGTCGACTAGAAGTGGCTTTGGGTAGTCCGCAGGGCGTTTCCATTTGCCGGGAACTCCGATCATGTACTCGAGAAGACTCCGACTTAGGAAAGGTACACGGAGTTCCAGGCTGTTCGCCATGCTGAAGTTGTCGCAGTCCCTGAGAAGAACATAGCGTAAGTAGGTTTGAAGCTCGATGAGAGAAATCTGAGTTTCGGGGGCGAATCCTTGGACACTTCCTCTCAGGCTCTCTACGAGAGAGTCATCGACTCCGCTGGTGTAGCAAAGAGTGGGAGCTTGCTGCGGAAACGAAAGGTGCTGTTCCCGAACAAAAATCTCGCGCCTCAACAACTGAAGATCCACAATGTGACTACGACGGACAAATACGGAGGCCATCTTGTCAGCGTGCATAGAGGGTACTTGGCGCGCCAAAAAAGCTAGTGCCACTCGTGCAGGTCCAAAGAGGTTCGAAATTTTTCTCAAGCGCAAGGCCAAGGGGACTTGCCAGAAGGTCGGGTACCCTCCAAAGAGCTCGTCTGCACCGAGCCCGGAGAGGACTACTTTTAGGCCAGCTTCACGTGCTGCTTTAGAAACCAAAAAAGTATTGAAACCATCTATACTCGGTTGGTCTAGTTTCTCTAGAAACGTGGGAAAGTCGTCAAGTAGATCCTTTTCCGTGCGTCGAATGAAGTGGTGATGCATTCCAAGTTTCTTCCCCAATTCTTTTGCGAGCCGGCTCTCATCCAGATCGGTCTGCTCGAATCCGAGAGTGATGGCATCCAATCCCCTTTGCACTTTGCTGGCAAGGATAGCAAGTGCGCTTGAATCAATTCCACCGGACAAAAACAAACCCACGGGTACATCGGAAACAAGGTGCTGCTCCAACGAGTTCTGTAGTAGCTCACGGATGTTCTGGACACAGGTATTTCGATCCGAAGGGATCTCTCGGTGGTCGGCTGTCGGCAGCTTCCAGTAAGGAGTTGGGGACTCCATTGTTCCGTCTTGGCGAACGAAAGAATAGGTCCCTGGCTCGAGGGAACGAATCCCCGCCACTAGGGTTTGGCTCCCCCACACGGATCCTTGGGCAAAATAGGAGCTAAGTGCGGAGCGATCGATCTGGCGCTCAATCCAGGGCTCACCTAGCGCCAGTAGGGAGCGCACCTCAGACGAGAAAAACAATCCTCCTTTGGGTGAGCGATAATAGTACAAGGGCTTTATTCCCATCCGGTCACGACACAACCAAAGCCTTCGGTGATCGGCATCCCAGAGGGCGAAAGCGAACATTCCTTCCAATTGATGGACGGCTGCGGGTCCCCAGGCCCGATAGGCCTTAAGAATCACTTCGGAATCGCTTTCCGTCTCGAAGTGGTACCTCCAAGCGTGAAAGTTTATCTTGTACGGCGCGGAAGGATTTCCCCGTTGTACGTCAACCAGTTCTTGTCACCACCCGTTGCTGAGCTGTCTGACATGGGCTGGTGTCCGCCCGGCGAGAGATCAAGGATAGAGAGTCGTGTGTGACCGAGTACGACTGAGGCTGTTTCATTCTGAATGCTTTGGACGCCTATGTCATCCGGACCACGGTGGCGTAGCGCGCTACTCATTTCATTTACGAGAGGTAGGGCTAGGGCGTTTGAAAGGCCGATGGAACCTGCGATGCCGCACATACAGATAACGATAGCATGGCAAAATGAAAGGCAGAAACGTTTAGCTCACTCGGGAGTGATGCGACGCGTTTCTTGTTCGTGTGGGCGGGCCGCTAGGAAAGGAAGCCCAGCCCAATATAAAAAACTCCCGATCACCGCATGCTGCGCGAATAAGAAGGCTGACTTCAGTACGGAAAGCCCCATATGCTTGCGATAGATGCGCCATACCCAGTTTCCCTTGGCTATTCTTCCGTAGGACAGGCTGGACTTCCCGGTCAGTCGGTACCGCGCGAGGTCCATGGGCAAACCCGCTGCTGCTCCAGAGTTTCCTAGTAGCTCAAGCCAAAGTAGATAGTCCTCGTGTCCCACATTTCGGAAACGAAAGTCGCCTGCCCGGTTTCGGTCGATCATAGCGGTTAGAGCTGGTATCTGGTTGTGTTTTAGAAGAAGCTCTCGCGTGAGTCGAGTGGGGATCGGAATCGGGAGGCTGATTCTGGATTTGTTGGCGTTCATTTTTCGGTATGAAGTATAGCTGATTGCCGTGCCGGTCTTTCTCATGAACTCCAACTGGTACTGCAGTTTTTGTGGGAGCCAGAGGTCGTCGCTATCCAGGAGCGCTACATGTCTCCCACGAGCTTCCTTAAGCGCTGTGTTTCTGGCGTGGGCAGCACCCTGATTCTGCGAGTGAAAAAGCACGCGTATACGCGGATCTCTCTTTGCCAGACGTGCGGCAATTTCGCGACTTCTATCCGTGGAGGCATCATCTACGATAATCAACTCCCACTCGGTATAACTTTGCTGGAGAACCGAATCTACTGCCTCATTCAGATAGTTGCCTGAGTTGAAATTGGGAAGAAGTATCGAAACGAGATTCTCCAACCATTGGGGGCGCTGTTTTAGCAGTGTGTTCATGCGTTGCACCCCTCCGAGAGGATTTTCTGGAGTTGCGGAAGGATTCTACGGGTGAAAGCAGCAGAACTCCCTTTGTTCATGTGATACCCATCTTCAAACTGCTCTAGCGAATAGGAAACGTCGGTTTCCGTTTTGATTAAGTGGCCACCATGGGATTGGATAATTTTACGTACTTTTTCTGGGATGCTGTATGGATGTGGCAAAGGAATAGGGACGAACACGGTACAGGGTACACTCTGAGAGGCCTCCTTTACGAGTTGCTCAAAAAAGAAGTAGTCTTGTGCTCGAATGGATTTTTGTCCCTTGAGGTAAGCAGTACGATTTAGCTCGTTTACATTCTTACGGAAGCCAGGAACAATTGCGGCCAGAGTCCGATCGCGGATCCTTTTTCTCATTGCAAAAAGAAAAGAGGCCTTGCTAAGAAGGAAATCCGCCCGCTGATCAAGAGTCAAAAACAGCTTTTCGAATAGTAGGGGCAAATCCTCCGATCGTGTAAGAACTTGGGCGAGTCTACCTGAGTCGACAGGAATCTGGTCTGGTACGTGAAGATCTGTAATGCCGATAAGTAGTACATTGGGTTTGGCGCCATAGCCGAGAACCGTGTTTTTCAGTAGAAAGTACCAGTCTGGTGAAGAACTAGCATCTAGGATCGCCTTTTCCACTGAGGTGGTTTTTTCATTTTGAGAAAGGGTTTCACGAAGAAGGTCGACGTCGATGCCTTCTCTGGAAAGAGAGTTTCCGAAAACCAAAATCCGTTGATCTGTCCCGCTGGCGAGGCGTCTGGGCAATGTTTTGAGGGAGTTAAAATGAGCCAGATCTAGAGAAAGGCGATCTTGGTTTAGGCGCAAGACGGACTCCGCTGATAGCAGCGACACCATTATGATGAGAAGCACAGCGGCTTCCTGTTTAAAATTGGAAGTAAATAAACTCATTGCTAGAAAACGGTGGAAAGCAAATCAGCATCGCCACCATATAGGTGTACGCTTGACCGCGGACCAACCAATGGGAATTTAAGAGTGCAAGTGGTTCTTCTTTTCGGTTCAGCCATAGTTCGTAAAAGAAGAGCGGGCCTACAAAAAATATGATGAGCCCTGCTCCGGTCGCTGCCATCGAGTCGAAATCAAAGTCGAAGATCACGCGCCCTAGAATCTCCCATACCTGTGAGAGACTCGTCGCTCTAAAGAACAACCAGCCAATACAGGTTAGGTGAAACATCAGTAAACGTTGTCCCCACAAAGAAACGGTTGAAATGTTTTTTTGCGGTTCTGAAGATGTTGGTACTAGTCGATAGATGGACAGCAGAATTCCGTGAAAAAATCCCCATGCAACAAAGGTCCACGCGGCTCCGTGCCAAAGGCCTCCAATCGCCATAGTAAGAATCAAGTTTCTCAACGCCCGTACCCTTCCATCGCGGTTGCCTCCCAACGGAATGTAGAGATAGTCGCGTAGCCACGTGGAAAGACTTATGTGCCAAGCTTTCCAGAATTCGGATGGGTTCCGGGTGAGATAGGGGAATCGAAAGTTGAACATTAGGTCAAAGCCCAGAAACTTTGCGGTTCCCTGTGCGATGGACGAATAGCCCGAAAAGTCAGCGTAAATTTGGAATGCAAAGGCGTAGACGCCCATGAGATACGCCCCACCCGAAAGCTCGGAGGCGTGAGGGGAGAAGACGTAGGCCACATAGCCGGCGAGCGTGTCGCCTATCACGACTTTCTTAAAGAGACCAATCAGCACATGGTAAAAGCCTTCACGTATATTCTCGAACCCCTTTTCTCTGGGCTTTTGAATTTGTGGCAGAATGTGATCGACACGTTCAATGGGGCCTGCCACAAGCTGGGGGAAGAAGCTTACGTAAAGGCTGAAGGCGAGCAGATCGTCGGTTGCTTTCACTCGTCGTCGGTAGATATCAATGGTGTAGCTCATCGTCTGAAAAGTGTAGAAGGAGATGCCTACCGGGAGTGTGATGTTTAGTATGGGGAGCGAGACGGGGATTCCCAGGGAACTAAGCAGTGTTGCCAACTCGGAAATGAAAAAGTTCGAATATTTGAACAGCGCAAGCGCACCGAGGTTTACGAGTACTGATCCCATCAGCAGCCAACGGCGCTTTGAGATTGAGGATTCTTTCTCCAGCTGTCGCCCTACGACAAAGTCCACGATAGTAGAGGCCCAGATCAAGCTCAGAAAGCGCCAATCCCACGTTCCGTAGAAGACGTTGCTGGCGGCCAGCAGAAGAACGTTTTGATTCTTGTGCGACAATTTGGAATAGAGGAATACAACGGCTAGGAAGAAAACAAAAAACAGGTAACTGTTGAATAGCATTCCACGGCCCCGGGCGGTGAGTCTTCACTGTTTTATCGGCAATTTCGAGCGCTTAGATTAGCGAGACTGGGACAAGGTGGCGCTATGCATCATCTAGTTCGTGGACGAGCTGAGGAGCTGATTGACGGTTAGGAACTCGTAGCCCTGATTTCTCAAACCGCTCACGATTCCCGGAATGGCCTTCACCGAGGC
The DNA here is from genome assembly GCA_041391485.1 of Bdellovibrionota bacterium. GTDB lineage: Bacteria > Bdellovibrionota > FAC87 > UBA2466 > JACKAF01 > JACKAF01. Next base: position 156,279 of record JAWKNY010000003.1, read on the forward strand.
GTCGTTTCCCTCGTACATGCCGTGCAGGAGCAAGATGGAGCCCGGCCTGGCGTTCTCAAGGGCATACTTCACAATCGCATCGGGATCTTTAGCGACAGAGGGGTATGAGTCCGGCTCCAAGTCAAACAGGATGTGCTTTCGCCCGCTTTTTTTGAGGTAATACGGAAGCATGAAGAGCTTTTTGCTTCCTGGAGCTCGGAAGTGAATCGGTCCCTGATGGCCGGCTTTACGGATCAGTGCGTCAGTTCGGGTGATCTGGTTGTCGATGAATGAGAAGGAGCGAAGGAGCATTAGAGGGTGCGAGTAGGTGTGATTACCGAGTTCGTGCCCCTCTGATACGATGGCTTTTGCCAGTTCCGGCTCTTTCTCCAGGGAAGCTCCGAGTACGAAGAAAGTAGCTTTGATATTGGCTTGGCGTAGTACTTCCAGAAGATACGGGGTACGGCGGGTGGGGCCGTCATCTATAGTTAAGGCGATAGCCCTGCGTTCTGTCGGGACTCGGTTTATCAGCTCGCCCATCAGCTGAAAGCTTCGGGAGCGACTTACCAAAAAAAGTATGAAGCTTAGTGCGAGTAGGGATCCAGATAGAAGAATGAATCTACGCTTCAAATTCTCGCCTCCGGAGCCACAGTGGTTTTCGTGGTAAGATCACTCTGTGAGAACCGCAAATTCCACTAATAGTACCATCGTGCAGAACACCGCGAAAGTGAACACGGTATTCCTTCTCCCTTCCCTCGAGCTGGGCGGCGCAGAGAAGACTACTCTAAACTTACTTTCCAACGACGCGGTGAAGGATCTCAATCCCTCACTTTGGTGTTTTAGAAAAAAAGGAGAACTCTTGTCGGTGGTTCCCGACGAGATTTCAGTATCCGACTTGGAAGCGTTCACGGCGATTCAAGCCGTGCGAAGTCTTATTGCGAAAGTTCGCTTGAATCGCCCCAGCTGATCGTTTCAGTACTTACACCGGCAAATGTTCTTGCTGCAATCGCTGTACGCTTGAGTGGGCATTCGTGCAAGCTTGTGGTGGTGGAGCATGGTTCGCTGAAAACAATGCAGGGCGAGAGCGGTGGGCTGGTGCGGTGGTTACCCTTTCTGCAAAAGATTGCCTATCGACTCGTGGATCGCATCGTGTGTGTGTCGGAAGGTCTAGCAGAAGAAATCTCCAAAGACACGGGGATTTCAAGAGATCGTTTTGAGGTAGTTTACAACGCGGTTTTGACAAAAGATTTTCATGAACGTGCGAATAGGGCCGTAACGCACGAATGGATACGCAATCGACCGGAGTGTTTGATCGTGATGGTGGGTAGATTGCATCCAGTTAAGGATTACGAGCTTGCCGTTCGGACGCTGGGTGAGCTGAAACGGCATTTGGATTGCAAACTCATCGTGGTAGGTGAGGGCCCGTACCGTTCCGAGCTGGAGAAGCTGATTGTGGATATGAAGTTGTCGGACGCTGTTTCATTGGTCGGCTTTCGAGAAAATCCGTTGCCGTACATCGCTGCCGCGGACGTTTTCTTGATGACCTCAAGAATGGAAGCCCTACCGACAGTACTGATTGAGGCATTGTGTTTGAGAGTCCGGACGATCTCCGTTGACTGCCCTTGGGGGCCGCGCGAAATTTTTCGGAAACTTCCGGGGGGAGTATTGGTACGCGATCGTACGGTCGGTGCATTGGTGGAAGGCATCCGTAGTGCCTTAGTGGCAGATAGACCTGAACCGTCGGCCGAAGAAATGGCCGTGTTTGCGGAATCAGAGATTGCTATGCGCTATCAGAAGCTGGTTCAGCAGCTACTGGATAGATAGAGGAGGATTCTTTGCCCGTGATCTTCGGGCGTTAATCCCAGCGTGACGCTTTGCGGCCTTCGTACCAGGCCCCTGCCTCCCTTTGATGCCAGCGGCTCACCACTCCGGGTTCAAAGACTCGGTAGGCTTTCATTCTGAGTCGAGCTTGCAGAGTCGCGAAGAGATACTCGTCCTCATGCCCCCAGGTCGTTTTGCCTTCATAGATGCTTCCTACAAAGCCGTTCATTTTGAGATAGTCCGACTTGTGAACGCAGAGAAACCCTGTGGCGCGGTTGTCGTACCAGGGAAAGCTGATCGTTTTACTCGGAGTCTCAAATGAGTAAACGGGTGCGTAAAATTGCCTTGCTTGTATTACGGCGGATCGAATTTTATGGAAGATGCGATTCGGAAGTTTGAGATCGACGTCGCAAACGAACACGATTTCGTTCATTCCCACGGATGGATGACGGATCATCTGTTCGATAGCGTTGGATTTGGAAAAAGTGCCTGATAGGTTTATGAAGACCGTAGAGAAACGAAGCTCAAACAGCTCGACGAAACTCTTGATATTCGGCAAGTCCGTACTCGAATAGTCTGCAATTAAGAGGCGGAGGTTGAAGTCACCATTCTTTTCAGAAATATCTTTTAGATTGTTCAGTATCAGCTCCAACATTGCGGCTCGGTTGTACAAGGGGATACAGATGTTCACGGTTCCGGTTTTGTTGTAGCGTCGTAGTATTGTGTGATGAAGAACCTGATCGTATCCGGATAGGAGAAAAACGCGTACGTTGCGAGCCACGAAGCTGAAAATTTTCTTTATGAGCTTCAACCTTCCTCTCGGCCGGCCTCAACCATCCGGCAAGGTGTAGGGAGGCGGTTAAGATGCAAGATCTCAGAGGGTCATCGGCAAAAAAAGCAGTTACGTTAGAAGATTTCAGACTTTCGGCGCTTGCCGAGGTTCAGCTCCCCGAAGGGAACGAACCACAATAATGGAGCGGGTGACGAGGTTCGACCCCGAAGGGAACGAACCACAATAATGGAGCAGACGAGGTTCGACCCCGAAGGGAACGAACCACAATAATGGAGCGGTGACGAGGTTCGACTCCCGAAGGAACGAACCACAATAATGGAGCGGGTGACGAGGTTCGACCCCGAAGGGAACGAACCACAATAATGGAGCGGGTGACGAGGTTCGAACTCGCGGCCCTCAGCTTGGGAAGCTGATGCTCTACCAACTGAGCTACACCCGCACTGAAAGAAATCAGTATTATTTAAGGAGGGTTAACTCAAGCGCCCCCCGCTTGTCCACTCCAAAATAGTGTCTGGCGGCGCTCCGCCTGCGAAGGGGAGAATTTTAAAGAACCCGTGAATAGGTATTGATTCGGCGCATCAGGGTGGTACTGTCTACCTTTGGCATCGCTTGGGGTGGGGCAGCTATGGGTTGGCAACTTCGCACGGCATTTTAAGATCGCATTCTGATTTCCACTAATTGATGTCTTTGTATGTTTTTTCGGGGGAGAGCATGCACAGGGTTAATCAGAGATACTATGGGCTAGTCGCGTTGGCTTGCTTTGTCTTGGCCGCACCGGCGAAAAGCATCGATTTTGTGCGGGACGACAACGGTAACCCCATCGTTCCGCAGTGGTGTGTGCAGTCCTTTTTGAAGCAAGGCCGGCAGAAAGATAAGCCCAGCAGCCTAATTCCGAAATCTCACCAACCGCCCTCTGTCCTGCCTCAACTGGAGGAGGGCCGGGCCTGGGTGACCCGCTCTGAGGGCACTTTCCTCAACGCCAAAGCCCAACTCAAATCCTTGCACCAGGACGGCGTGGAGCTGGAGTTTGTTACCTTAGAGTCCTGGCGAGATCTCAACGTCTTTGAAATTCTCGAAGAAGGAATTCAAAAAAACGATCCCGACTTCGAGTTGGATCCCACCGATCCTATCGGCGGTGTGTTGCGTTGGATCGCTGGACGTCCCGCGATCATCGAGATTCAAATGCTGGACGAGTACCACGAAGCTCAACTGGAGCCTTTGGCGCAAGCTATCCGCGCGATCTTCACCGAGACCGAGAATACCTACTTCCTCATCCGTTCTCCCGATGACAATTTAGTCACCGAGGTTTTCGGAGAGACCGGCGGACTCACTTCGCTCAACGATTAAGGAACACGGCTCGACCCTGTACTATGGGCTGAATTCGATCTCTAGGGCGATTTGTGGGAACTCTCTTGCCACTTTCTCGCCCGTAACCGCTTCGTAGCGCCCACAAGGATCTCGAAAGCCGGGATAGCTGGCATCCGTTTCGCAGGCTACCCGAACGGCCCGCAGTCGCGCGTAGTTTACTTGCTCGATGATGGCCACGTTTCCACTAGGAGCTACCAGTTCCTGTAGAACCGCACAGGCTGGTTCTTGGTATTGGGCGTAACAGGATTCTTCGATCTGCTTGAGAGCAGCGGCCTGCGCGGCTTCTGGGCTTTGGGGCGCTGGCTCCTCCGCCTGTGCCCCGTGCGCGGTCACTTGAAAAAGGAGAGTGATTATAAGAAGTTGTTTAGTCATGGTGCCTCCAATCATACTCTTATCTACTCTTATTGTAGCGAGCGGGGGACCCGGCCACGACCCATGCCTCTGTCGCGATTGAGGGAGAGCCAATGGAACGCGAAATCGAACACAGCTTTCAGTGTCCTTACTGCTGGTCCTCTATCTCTATGTTGCTGGATGCTTCTGTGGGGGAGCAGGCCTATGTGGAGGATTGTGAGCGCTGCTGCCAGCCTATACAGATTCAATTCCACTGTGAGCGGGGACAGCTGCTTTCTTTTGAGGCCGAGCGGGCGCAGTGAGTTAGGCGGCCGTCTCCACGGCGGTGGCGGCGATTAGAATACTTTTTAAACGCTCTCTTTGAGAGTCGTTCAGGCCCTGCAGGCTGAGCCCGGTGCGGAATTTTTGGGGCTCCAGCTCCCGCGCCCAACAGACAGACGCGATAACCGGGAATAGCCCGATGGATTGAAGTTCCTGCTCAAGATTCTTATCCGGTCCGAGTAGTCGGATCTGCACGCTCACCTGCTTGGCGAGGTAAGCGTCCATCACTAAGCCAATCCCGGAACTCGAAAAATCAACGAGCGAGGCAGGGCCATACGAGGTTTCGACTTGAACCGGACAGTTTCGTCCAACGAAAAAGCGCGGATCCTGACGACTCATTCCTTGTTGGCGGCGGTACTCATCGAGGGCTTGATCGCGTTTTTGTTCATCAAGGTGTTTCGGCGTACATTCGTAAACGGGTTGTGGCGTTTCCAAGTGTTTGATTCTAATTTGGCGCAATTTGAAGGCCGCGAGAGCGAAATCCGCGTGTAAACGCATTCGGGTCGACTCGCTCACGAGGATACCGAAACTATCTGCGGCCGACTCCAATCGCTTGCAATAGTTCACCCCGTGACCGATGAGCGTGATCTCGATCTTTTTCCCGGTTCCAAGATTACCGACCTGCACCAAAGAGGTGTTCACGCCGATCCGCAGGGGGAAAACCGGTCTCTTTTCCGAAATAGCCGATTGCGCCCGCTCCACGGCATCTTCTTGGAGGGCGATGGCGCATTGGATGGCGGTCTCCGCGTGGTTCTCTGGGGAAACGTCCCCATCGTATGCGTAACCAAAAAAGCAGAGCACCCCGTCTCCTTGGATCTTGTCTACAATCCCGCCGTGGGCGTGGATCACTCGGATGATTGCCTGAATCTCATGGCGTAAATGGGCAAAAGCTTGTTTTGGGGGAAACTGTTCGGCGGCGATGGAGAACCCCACGATGTCGATGAAAACCGTTGTGACTTCGGTTTCTGTGGGGTCCAAGGTGAACCCGCGCTTGGTGAGCAGTGTCTGCAGCTTTTCGCTCGGGACAAGTCCCTCAGAAAATCCTGAGTCAGGCGCAGCGTCTTCGCTAAATCACGGCTTGTGAGAGCGAACAAGCTAGCCCCCGTTAGACTGAAGCAACACATGGCTGGAAACCACGGGACGACGACAGAGGCGTAAGAAAAGAGCCCGAGGCCCAAAAGAACCAGGGAAAAGTTAATCGCCAAGTAGCTTAACCAAAACCGCACGCCGGTGAGTAGTGTGGCCGTAAAAAACGCTGGGATACAAAGCGCAAAAACAAAAAGATGGCCGGCGGGCATTCGCCTGAGCCATTGCCCCGTCAGGACACTATTGATAACGGCAGCCGAAAGAAAACCACCGGGAATGGTGCCAAACGGACTTTCGACCATGTCGGCGTTGCCCGTATAGAGAGCCGGAAGCACCACCACATGGGTCCCGTCGGCGAAAGCGTCTTCTTTCTCGCCGGACCGCCAGCGTTTGACGGGACCGGAGAGATTGTAGGTGCGTTCATAAAAAGCGTTGGGGTTGGGCAGGTTAACTAATAGCTCACTGCCGAAGAGCGGGACGTGTTCTCCATTTACCAGAAGCTGCTCTTCATCAAACTGCACGTCTTTGAAGGCGAGGAGCGGGGCCAGCGGCAGAACCTTGTCCCCTTGCATTCGAATAAAGGCCTGCAGCGAAAAGTTGCCGTTGTACATGAGATGCCCCACCTGACTCACTTCAGCTATTTGGGGATCGGGACCGTACAGGGTTCCAGATTGGAGAGAACAAAACGAGGGAACTTCGTTGGCGGCATAGTGTTTGGGATCGAATTCCACTCGATCCGTGCTAAGTGGCGTCCGCCCGGAGATCGGCTCGGCCGCCAAAAAACTCCCCACTACAAACCGAGTTCTGGATCCTTGCAGCTTCTGGAGCTGTTCGATACCCGGCCCTTTGGGTAGAGCGAAAATTCGGTTCACAAGAACGGAACTGGCTCCCCGTTTTGCGAAATTTTGCAAGACTCCGGACCACTCGCCAATCTCCAGGTCCTCACTTTTTAGGTAGGCAATGGCGGAGTCACCCAGCCCGTAGATTGCCAAGCGATCGTCGACACGAGGATCCCGCTTGAGGCGGTGGCGGGTTTGGTACTCCAAGGGGCGGCTAATCTGGTGCTCTAAAAAGGCTCCAAACTTCGAGCCGGAGATCACTGAAAAAAAGAGGCCCGATAAACTGGCGTAAAGGGCGTAGCGGCGCGCGTTTTGTTCGGTGAAATTCAGCCATTTTTTCTTCCATGCTTCGTTGGACGCCATCACGTGCTTATCGGCGAATTGCAGGCTTCTCTCAATGAAAGCAATAGTTTATCTAGCAGGCGGCGTGCCTTTATGAAGCGCTTTTCACATTTGCTTCACGTTCTTTGGGCATAATAAGGAATCTGTAGTTTTTAGAGGGGACGTACGTGAAAAGACTCGGGTTTTATCGCGCCGCGCGAGGGATCGCGGCCTTAGGGCTTCTTTCAAGTTTGCCTGCCTGCCTTTTTTCCCTTTCCATGCAAGAGGACCTCGAATCGCGTCCTACGCCTGTGTCCGGCGGTTACGTTCTCGACTATGACAACATTCGAAATGACTGTTTGTACGTTGAAGAATCTGAACATCAGTACCGCGTGACCTGTAGAGCGGTTGCGGCTGATAGCAACGGAAACGAACACGAGCCCATTTCCATAAGTCCCGGCCTGGAATTGCGCTTTGAGGATCCCAATAGGATCTTCGGATCGGAATATTCTGTAGCAGACTGCGGTGGCGATACGCTGAAGCGCTGCTACCTCATTGACCTCGACGAAGTGGTTTCTACGAAAATTGAGTTTCCTCTCTCGGTATCCGCTCCCAATCGGGAACCGCGGACAGAAAAAGAAGAAATCCTCATTCCGTACTCTATTCGTACCATTGGGGTGATGCCCGAGTTTCCCGCCCAATACCGAACCATTGCGCAACAAACGGGAACTACCAACACCGATGCGGGCGTGGTGCCTCTTGTACAGCGTGGCTTTGAAAACGTCGCGCTATCAACGGCGAATTTCCCGTCGGAGCTGTACGATATCTGTTTCCGTGGCAACGATGCCTACTTGATGGCGGGAAGTGGCGGACAATACGGTGGCTTCATTTACCGAATCGCAGGGAGTGTGTATTCGGGGCAGCACCGAATTGGGGAACAGGTGAGTCTGTACGCGGGATCGGTGAACATGGGAAACTACACCGAGTACTCGTCCCGCCTTCGCATCCGCTTCGGTCAGCAGACTCGAATGGCTTGTCACCCCGATGGGCTCTTGATTGTGGACGAAGCCGAGTTGTCCCAGGATTCGATCAATCCCCGACGCATCCTTTTTGTACGGGACGAAGGTCCCGTTGAACTTTTGGGGTCCGGCGAGGCGGCAAATTTTCCGCAGTTTACACCGTCCGCTCCGGCAACCTTTGAGCCCATTTTTCCGGTGGTGGGTACTGATAATAAAATTTACGTAGCCGCCTATGTGAATTCTGAAAGGGAGGAAGTCGGTATCTTCCGAATTCTTGGCAAAAAGAAAATGCAACGTGTGGGAACACTTGGGAACCAACGTACCATCGGATTGTACGCCGGAATTGCGGTCGATCCGACGACACTTTACTTCGCTCAGGACTACGGTCGCGAATTTTCTGTTTTGAATACCGCGACCGGTAGCGTAACAAGTCTGCGCTTCACTCAATTTGAAGCCAACGAACCTCCGTTTCATCTCGGCGGTAGCTTGGCGAAAGATGCTTCGGGGCGCGTTTACGTTGCGTCCCCTTTCACCTCTGACTGTATCTGGCGACTCAATGGAACACAAAGAAGCCATTACATGGGTAAGTGCAATGAAGGCGGCTACGCCGGCGACGGAGAAAATTTCTCGTCCTCTGCCATCCGATTGCAGATTCGTAAGATGGCGTTTGCTGGAGAGGGATCGCTCTACATGACTCATGACGGGGCAGAGACAGGCAGTGGCAACATGCGTCGCGTGGATAGGAACGGTAAGCTCACCACCGTTTGGCAGTCCCGTTTTCGCCCGGTCACAGATGGGGCGAAGGTGAAACCTGCCGAAACAGTTTTCCATAACATTGTAGACGTGGAGTTGGGACCAAACGGAGAAGTCTATTACGCGGTCGCGTCTTCTCAATATGGTTACAATCGGATTCGTACGAGGATCGCCCCCAATGGAGTGGTCACCACGTTGGCGGGGGCTCAGACCGGTCCTTATGTAGATGGCCCCGCCTTGGCAGCGCGGATGGATAGACCCCGTTCGCTGCATCTTGCAACCGATGGGAGTTTGTACTTTACCGCTGAGAGCCTGGACTATGTGCGGCGGTACCATGTCGAAAACGGTCAAGGTATGGTTACGACCGTGGCCGGTCGTTTTGGCGACGGGCGCTACAATGGGTTCAGTGGAGACGGTGGGCCGGCGGTGGACGCGCGCTTCTTCAATGTGAGAGATGTAGTCTCCGATGCTAGCGGCAATTTTTACCTGAGCGATTCGGTGAACACGCGGGTCCGCAAGGTCGATACTGAGGGGATTGTGACGACGGCTATCGGCGGCCCGTGGAACGGCCCTTGTCTGGGCAGCTGCTTGAGCAGCCCCGAAGGTCTCAGTTTGGATGCCGCCGGGCATCTCTGGGTAGTGCAAAAGGGCGTTTACTATGCCAGTGGTGGCCACCGACTCTCCCGCTTCGACATGCGAGACCCGTCGAACCCGCAGCTCGTATACTCCGTAGGAGACGGTACATCGGGCTTTGCAGGGGACGGAGGATCCGCGCAAGCGGCAAAGCTCAATGAACCCACCCGCATCGCGTCCGATAGCACCGGCCGTATCTATTTTGTGGATCAGCGAGAGACCCGTGTCCGAGTGTTAGAACCGTCCACCAACGACGATGGCTCTACCGATTACAGCATCTCCACACTTTTCGGCGGATCGTCGGCTGTAGATTGCGGTTCGGGAACCATTGAGGGCTTCAGTACGCTTCTCGATCTCAACGAGCGCATCCGCGCGTCACTTTCCGTTATCTGCGTGGCGATCATTCGAGGGCTTGATGTGACAGATAACTGCGATGCGGACGGCGGTAGTATTCGCATTGCGATCGCTCAGTGGGCGGCTCTTCAAAACCCCACCAGCAATATTACCCAGATTACGCGCTCCTGCCGTTAGCCCTTGCAGCCTTAAATTAGTCGAGCGGAAAAACGCAACTGGTGTTGCCGCGGCCGTCTCGTACGCAGAGTTCGTAAACTGAAATAGAGAGCGTGCGACCGGGCGCTACGTTGGTTCGTACACTAAAATTCCCGCTGTAGCGTCCTCCACTGAGTAGGCTAGGGTTCTCCACCCAAACTTTTTTGAACTCCCGCTGGTAGCCCGCTTCCAAAGCGATGTTGAGGCCAATGGCGCGGATACCGGATGGATCATTGGCCGCGATCTCAAGTCCGGCACCAAACTGCACTTCCCAGCACGAAGCGTTTCCTTCTCCGTCCGGGCAAACATTGGCCCAACGGTAAAGAGGTTCGTCAAAGCGAACTTGTGCCGATTGCTTGTCGAGGGTGGGAGGTGTGCAATCTCCACCGTAAGGCACAAAGGAACCTGGCAGGTAGCTGTCGGGATTCCTGGAGTGGTCGTAGAATATTGGCAGCCGCCTGTCGCGGTTTCAGCACCCACGCCGCGAAGGCCATGAATGTTTGACGAGTAAGGCTAAGTTTGAGTACGTTTTCATCATCCTACCCCCAGTCGCTACTACTAACTTATTTTTTTTGCCCCCGGTACAGGGCCGCGTCATAGGGGATCGCTGTTCGGGCCGAATTCCCGGTGAACGTTGCGACGCGCGGAGTCGCAAGAAAGCCGTTGAAGCTTGGGATTTGCAAAGGTAAAAAAAATTGTGGGGGCGTGGGCTATTGATTCCCGCCAAGATTGTACCGAAAAGAATTTACGGGCCGAAAAGTTTAAACAGAATTCAGGGGCATCCAGTAAGTCGAAATGATTTTTCAAGGCGTCACTGTTGATCGGGTTCTAAAATCCCTGCTGCCGCGGGATACGGAGGACCTCGCCATCCTGCGTTTTTTGGTCTATTGCGCTCAGCTCATCCAGCGGGCCGGACACACGGATCTTTCACTCAATCGGGTTGAAGCCGTCGCTTACCGCGACCCTCAGGTGCCGTCTGTCGAGTTTGATATCCAAAAGTTCATCTCGGGGATGTCGGAAGCCTCCAAGCGCTACTTCTACGGCCTCATCGAAGCGGTGGACATCTACCAATCCATTAAAGGCCGGTCCCTGCATTCCGGATTCCTTGGTCGCGGATGATGACCCCACCGTCCACGAGCTACGCCAGATCCGAGACATGTGCCTGGACGACGGCCTGCGTTCCGTCTACTAATCTCCACCCGCTTTTTCTATTGCGATAGGTGCCTTGACCTCGGCCCCTCCAAAAAGCTATACGTCAGTGTTTATGGACGAAACTCGTTACCCCTTGGTCGTTATTCCCGCCCGTGGGGGTCGTCCCGCTTCCCCCAAAAGCCGTTGGCCAGAATCATGGGAAAACCAATGATTCAGCATGTTTGGGAGGTGGCTGCGGCCTCAAAGCGTGTGGCAAAGGTACTGGTCGCAACCGACGATCGGGCGATTGTTGAAGCCGTGGAAGCCTTTGGTGGCGAGGCGGTCATGACGTCCGTGGATTTTGAAAGTGGCTCCGACCGTGTGGCCTGGGTGGCGGCACAGTGGGGCGCCCAACCCGATTCGATTGTGATTAATCTTCAGGGGGATGAGCCCTTGCTTGCCCCGGAAGCCTTGGATGGGTTGGTGCAGGTATTGGAAGAGAATCCGGAAGCGCAGATGGCAACTTTGGCCGTGAAAAAGCAGAGCGAAGACGATCTCCACAACCCTAACGTGGTCAAAGTGGTATTGGATCGCGGCGGCGAGGCCCTCTACTTTTCGAGGGCCCCACTCAAGTCGGGGCCCGACTTCTTTTTTAAGCACATAGGCGTTTATGCTTTCCGGTTCGCAGCGCTGCAGAATTTCTGCCGCCTGGAAAGTAGCCCGTTGGAGAAAGTAGAACGTCTGGAACAATTGCGTGCTTTGCAGAACGGCTTTACAATTCAGGTCATTCCGATAGCTGAAGATACCGTCGCCGTGGACGTTCCCGGAGACGTGGGTTTGGTGGAAGAGGCTCTTAAATTGCGTATTGAGGGGAGACATCCATGAACGGCAACGCGAAGTACATTTTTGTGACGGGAGGCGTACTTTCCTCCTTGGGCAAAGGGCTGACGTCGGCTTCTATTGGCGCGTTGATGGAAAATCGGGGTCTCAAAATCACCCTGATGAAAATGGACCCCTACCTCAACATCGATCCCGGGACGATGAATCCCTTCCAGCACGGGGAAGTCTTTGTGACGGACGATGGCGCCGAAACCGATTTGGACTTAGGTCACTATGAGCGTTTCACCAATGTGTCATTGAAACGTGAAAACAGCGTGACCGCGGGTCAGGTTTACGAGACGGTTATCGCCAAGGAGCGCCGGGGAGAATACCTCGGCGGCACCGTTCAGGTCATTCCGCACATTACGGATGAGATCAAAGCGCGCATCCGCAAGGCCGCCAAAGGCAAGGACCTCGCTATTGTTGAAATTGGAGGGACTGTCGGTGATATCGAGTCTCTTCCCTTTCTAGAAGCCATTCGTCAGTTCAGAATTGATGTGGGCCCGGAGAACGTCATCTTCATCCACCTGACCTTGGTTCCCTTTTTGGGCGTCAGTGGCGAATTGAAAACGAAGCCCACCCAACACAGTGTCCAAAAGCTGCGCGAAATTGGGATTCAGCCTGACTTCTTGATGTGCCGAACGGATCGTATTTTGCCTCCCGATATCCGCGCAAAGATTGCTCTTTTTTGTAGCATTAAGGCGGACAACGTTATTACGGCCAAAGACGTCGATAACATCTACGAAGTCCCGCTGGTGTTCTACGAACAAGGCTTGGACGAAAAGATTTGCAAACACCTTGGCCTTAAGAAGAAATCTCGCGGACTCTCCAAATGGACCAAAATTGTTCAGACGATGACCTCACCCAGAAATGGCGAGGTTCGAATCGGCATCGTCGGTAAGTACGTCGATTTGGCGGACTCTTACAAGAGCGTCAGTGAAGCCTTGAACCACGGCAGCATCGCAAACAACTGTCGCCTGAGCATCGAGTACATTGATTCCGAAAAACTCGAAGGGCCGGGTTCTTCAACGGTGCTGGAAGGTCTCTCGGGGATTCTCGTTCCTGGAGGCTTTGGTTCACGCGGGGTTGAAGGGAAAATTCGAGCTATCCACTACGCTCGTAAGAATAAAGTCCCTTATTTTGGAATTTGCATCGGCTTGCAGCTAGCGATTATCGAGTATGCACGCGATGTCTGTGGCCTCGCCAAAGCGACCAGCCGTGAAGTATCCAAGACTGGCGAATTCGTAATTGATTTGATGGAAGATCAAAAAAAGATCCAGCGTATCGGAGGCAGCATGCGCCTCGGCTCATATGAGTGTCGTCTGGAACCCAACTCCTTGGTGGCCAAGGTCTACTCCAAAAAGAAGGTGTTTGAGCGGCACCGCCACCGATACGAAGTCAACAACCACTACCGCCAGATTCTTGGGGGTTCAGGCTTGCGTTTTACCGGGGTGAATCCAGACTTGGATCTCGTGGAGATGATTGAATTGCCCACACACCCCTGGTTTGTGGGGTGTCAGTTCCACCCGGAATTCAAGTCCAAGCCTTTTGATCCGCACCCGCTGTTCGTAGGCTTTGTGAAGGCTTCCATGCTTCATCGGGATCTCGTCGGCGAAACCAAGCCGAATGACCGCAAGTCCAAAGGGAAAAAAACTCGGGCCTCGGTCAACGCTTCCCGACGCCGTCCACGAACACGTGAGCGACGACAATCAGTTCATTAGTCTATCTAGTCAAAAAAAAAAAGCCGTCTGAGGCGAACCCCAGACGGCTTTGAGAAAGCTACGGCTTAGCCTTTGCTGAGAATTCTGTCGATTTTCTCTTTGAACTTCTCAAAGGGCTGGGCGCCTTGTAGCAGCGTCCCGTTGATGACGAAAGAAGGGGTCGCCTGGATGCCCACGCGTTGGGCCTCCTGTTGGCTTCCTTCTACGCGATCCTTGAACTGTCCCTTGGTGTAGCATTCGCCAAACTTGGCTTCATCCATTCCGACCTTCTTGGCATAGGCCTTGAGATCGTCGTCGCCGAGCTTGCGCTGATTTTCAAAGAGCACGTCGTGGTATTCCCAAAACTTTCCTTGATCGTGGGCACAGTGACTGGCGATCGCAGCTGGAATGGCGCGCGGATGGGAAGGCAACGGCATGTCTCTAAAGATGATGCGGACCTTGTCTTCGCCGTATTCCTTCTTAATTCGATCGATGGTCGGAACGACGCGAGAGCAGTACGGGCACTCAAAGTCGGAAAACTCGACAATCGTCACGGGCGCACTGGCCTTGCCCCAAACAGGGTAGCCATCGGTAGAAACCGCGATCTTCGGGGATTCAGGTTCCTTTAGCAGGATCTGCACATTAGCCTGCGCCTTGAGTTTGTCGACGTAGGTCTGACGCTTCTCATGGCGCTGACGGAACTTGAGATAATCTTTTACATCTTCCTTGCGGATTCGCGGGTCGTTGAGGCTAAGTCCTTTTGACGTGAGAAACTCGGTGATTTCCTTGTCAGTGACTTCCGCTTCTTCTCCGCCCATTTCTTTTTCAATGAGCTGAGGAATGGGCATGTTCTTCTTTTCACTCTCGGCAAGCAGCAAGCGCTGTTCGACGTAGTCGCTGATGGCTCGCTCCTTCAGCCGATACATCTCTTCATCGAGATCGAACAAACGGGTCTTGATCGACTGGAACGCCTCTTCGGCACGGACGCTGTTTCCGTTGTACTTGGCTACGACCGGGTTGTCTCCGCCCGACGAGCTAAGAAGCATCTGGATCAAGAAAGTAAGTACCGCACCCACCACCAAACCGCCGGCGGCTGGGATAATGAATTTCTTATTGTCATCAGCCATGAGATTCTCCGCTAATTGTCTTTACGCTCAATGCGCTTTCGAGTGTCCATACATTATAGGCCCAATCAGAATCTGGCAAAAAACTTTTTTTAAGAGTTTCAACGATTTGGCCCGATACTTCATCCCAACTTAGACGCACACCACACTCCAAAAGTGACGTCGTTTTTTGGCCGGGAACCCCGCATGGGTGGATGTGTTCGAACGCGGATTGTTGCGGTGCGAGATACAGCGCAACACCGTGGCTGATTACCCCGCGTTCCAGCGATAAGCCAAAGGCCGCAATTTTTTTCCCGTCCACATAAATTCCGAAAGGTTCGCCCAGAGTGGCTTTGAGGCCCAGTCCCACGAGCCACCCCAAAAGACCGGCACTGAGCCGATCCAAAAACGGGCGCACGCCTCGAGACGGAAAGCCGAGGTCGACTAGACGGAATATGGGGTAGATGAGCATCTGGCCGGGACCGTGAACGGTCCAACGGCCGCCACGGGAGGCCCGGTGGATGGCGGCACCCGTGTTGGGGGCGCTAGGCAGAAGTTCGTTGTCGGCGGCGCGTTTGCCGCCGGTGAAGGTGGCTTCGGGTTCGCTCAAGAGGAGAAAATGGCTCTGTGGTCTCTCTATGGCGAGGCGGGTTTTTTCTTCGCGCAGGCGTTCCAGTTCCTGCCAATCAATCCCCCGAACGCTGTAAACTTCAACGGACATGCCGCCTTCATAATGCGGTAGAGGGTGAGGGTCCAGCGTTTTCTCGGTGGGCTTAGTTCAAGTGACGTGGCAGAAACATCTCGACGTGGTCGCGTGCCTCAAATCCCGTTCCGGAGTGGGCGAGCGCGAGAGCCCCGTCTTCGCCGACGAATTCGATGATCTTGATGGTGCCGCGCAGTGGACCGCGCGCAATTCCCAGCTCCTGCTGAGTGGCTTCATTGGGGACCCGGTGAAGGGGTGCATACACCTTTAGGATCTGGCCCACTTTCAAGCCGGTGATGCGGCCGGAATCGAGGTAAATCCTGGCGTGGTCGATGCGCGCGATTTGCCCGGTCCAATCAATGCGGTTTGGCGTACTGAGGCAGCAGCTCCAGAACTTCTCCCATAGCTAGTTTCACCGCCTCCTCGCCGTGGGATTCTATGTACTGGGCCTCCTCTTTGCCGCCGAGAAAGGTGGTTTGCCCTTCGGTGTATTTTGCCGTTCGCCGTCGGGAGAGGATCTGTTTGCGCGTTTTTACGTCGTACACGCGGATGCGAACCCGCGCGATAGTAATCTGCGTGCGGTTTCGGAAAAAGCCTTCTGTGTCGCCTTCGCTGCGGACTTCAATTTCTTCGATCTCGGGAACGACGAGCGCCGAAATCCCCTGATCCGCAGCCGCTTCCATCAGTTTTTCCACATCGTAGACTTTATCCTGCCCGATGAATTTTTCTTCAGTCTCTAGGTCATCTAAAGGCACGTAAGTAAAAATCCCGTTCAACTGGATCCAGGACTCGATGAAAGCGAGTGTGCTCTTCTCAAGAATTTGAGCGCCGTGCGAGCTGAGGTTTACGGGTTGAACTACCAACAGTTTCTTGGGTCCGTTGGACAAGGAGGGGGCGGACGCGGTGGAGAGCGAAAGCGGTTTGTCGCCTTCCGCAACTTCAGTCGAACTGCAACCAGCAAGAGCCAGAGCCAATAGAAGAACGATTCGTAGTGGCACGCGGTAGTCCTTTTTTGCGATGCGACAAGTGGTGGTAAAGCGACTAAGAAGAGCTTCCAGGCTTCCAGTATCTCACAGTGAGAGCGTCCGAATCAATTTTTAGGACCTTGAGGTTAAAGCCCGAAAACTGCGAACGGCCAAGCCGTTCTGAGAACTCGGCGGGGCCCACGGAACTCATGACTTCAAACTCCGCACCATCCGGCTCCATGCTGCGCAGCGAGATGCGCACGACGTAATCGAGTTTTCCCAACGCGTCTTCGAGCACATTGTGACTGGTGTAGGGAATCCCTTTGACCACGAGGTGGAAGACCGAGCTGAACAAGGCCCCTTTGGAGATGACTTGCTCCAGGCGCTGGACGAAATCGGAGATGGGCTTTGCAAGAGTTTCGTTCAAACGGGCGTCACTCGCCATGTCACTTTGAGCAAGAGCTAGATCTTCGGTATCCGCCGTGGCAATGCGGGATTGATCAAAGTTGTAAAGGTACAAGTCCAGCTTGGCGCCGCCGCAGCTGTAGCACGAGGACAGATGGACCCAAAGCGCGGTTTTGGAGTCGGTGGACAAACCAATTTCGCGGAGTGCGGCGATCTCATTTTTTGTGCGCGCGGGTTTGCTGAGCGGGAAACGCGTAAAAGGAACGATCTTGAGATTGACGTTGAGTTTAGCCAAAGAGTTGTCGAGTAGGGTGCGAACGACTTTGGCGTACTTGCTGGATTCCACTTTCTCCGCCGTATTTTCGGGGGAGATAGAGTTGTCTGGAAAGTCGGACGACAAAACCAAGAGAGGGTTCAAAGACGTACTCTCTGATTTGACCGAAGCGATGCGCGCCCATTCTTTCAGGCCCTTGGCGTCCAGATGTCCCTTCACTTCCATGTAAGGTTTGCCGGAGTAAAACTTCCGACGCGTGAAATCCAGTACGTACTTTTCAGTGAACTCGGACGTCACCTTTTCTTCGACCGCCGCAAACTTATCTTTCATTTCTGCCCTGAGCCAGTTCACCACCGCCTGGTGCTTCAAATCCATCGCAAACTTTCCGGTTTGCGTAAGCATGTCGTCCGGAATGGGGGCAGAGATACTAAAGTTTCACCCTCGGCATGCAGCGAGGAGAGCGAAACCAAGCACCCCAGAAGGAGAACCACGCGGCTAACGAAATTCAATTTTGCTTCCATAGTCTTTAAAATCGGTTCGGATTTGTTCAATGATTTCACGGTTTATTGGAATAGAACCCTTCAACCTTAGAACAGTTTCGGTCTTTCCATCAAGGTTCAGGTGTAGAAAAAGTGGGGCACCGGTCGCGTCAGGGGAATTCTGTAAGAATTTCTGTAAGTTCCGTGAGCAAGCCTGCCCGTCGGACCCGGTCCAGCGCTCCGCTGGAAAGTGCAGGTGCACTTCGCGGGCGAGCGCTTCGTACGCGTAGCGTAGGGGCAGGATCCGTCCCTTGGCCTTCTTTTTGGAGAGAATCAACTTGTGCCCGTTTTCACCCACTTCGAGCGTGGCGCAGATCCAAAGGGGTTCGCCCGATTTTAGAACCTCCTCAGACTCCAGATAGACGTCTGAGAAAATCACCATCTCGATCTGGGCGAGTTGATCCTCCACCGTGGCAAAGGCCATTCGATCGCCGCGTTTGGTGAGAATCTCTCGGAAGGCCGTCAATTGAGCACCGAGAAAGCACTCTTTGCCCGAACTGCGTTGCAGGAGTTCCGAGATGGAATCCGTGGTGTACTTTTTCAGCTCCCATTCCAAATCGTCCAGTGGGTGGCCCGATACAAAAAATCCGATGGTCTCTTTTTCGAGCTTGAGCTCTTCCATTCGATTCCAGGGCGGCTTTTCCGGATAACTGACTTCACGGTGGGCAAAACCGTTGTCTTCCTCTCCCATGAGATCCAGAAATGAGGACTGGTTGTCATCGCGGTTCTTTTGAAGATTTGCGCCAAGCTCTAGGGCGCTATCGATGGCGGCAAAGAGCGAGGCTCGGTGCACACCAAAGCTATCGAAGGTGCCTGCTTTGACAAAGGCTTCTAGCACCCGCTTGTTCACCACTCGGTTGTTCACCCGACCGCAAAGGTCAAACAAGTCTTTGAACGGCCCTTCTTTGCGGCGGGCTTCGATGATTTCATCGATGGCAATTTGGCCGACTCCCTTAATGGCACCAAAGCCAAAGCGAATCTGTTTGTCCGATAGAACGGTGAAATCCGTTTCGCTGTCATTGATATCCGGAGGGAGAACCGCAATGCCGTGCTTGCGCGCGTCGGCGATATAGCGGGTAATCTTATCGGTGTTTTCACGTTCGACGGTGAGTAGCGCCGCAAAGAACTCGACGGGGTAGTGTGCTTTTAGATAACCCGTCTGAAACGTGACCATCGAATACGCGGCGGAGTGCGACTTGTTGAATCCATAGCCCGCGAACTTCGCCATGAGTTCGAAAAGGTGTTCAATCTTTTCTTTGTTGTGCCCATTGCTGAGAGCGCCCGAAACAAAAGTTTCCTTTTGTTTCTCCATCTCCTTCACTTTCTTTTTTCCCATGGCGCGACGAAGGAGATCCGCACCCCCAAGCGTGTAGTTCGCAAGACTCACTGCGATCTGCTGAACCTGTTCCTGGAAGACGATAACGCCGTAGGTGTCTTTTAGAATGGGCTCCAGTTCCGCAAAATCATAAACGACAGCGGTTTCTCCGTGCTTTCTGGAGATATAGTCGTCGAGCATGCCGCTACCGATGGGTCCCGGTCGGTAGAGTGCGCTGATGGCGACGATGTCCGCAAACTGGTCTGGCTGCACCCGGCGCAGAAGGTCCTGCATCCCTGAGCTTTCAAGCTGGAAGATGCCGAACGTATCGCCACGTCCCAGTAACTTGTAGGTGGCGGCATCCACCAAAGGGAGCTTATTCAGGTTCAAGTGGCGGTCCGGGTAGCGCTGGTTGACGAGATCTTCGGCTTTCTGAAGAAAGGTAAGCGTCTTTAAACCCAAAAAGTCGAACTTGATAAGCCCAATGCGTTCGGCATTGGTCATGTCAAACTGGATGACGGTCGTGCCCTCTCTTACCGCGGTAAAGCGGGTAAAGCTCCACCATGGGGTTGTTGGCGATCACCACACCGGCCGCGTGAATCGAGGCGCCGGTACAGCCCTTCCAAGATTGGCTGATGGAGAAAAGTCGCTCGCGGGCATCGGCTTCTGCGCGCTTGCCGGAGGCGGGGCTCTAACTCAAGTGCCTCTTTTAAGGTAATGTTGAGTGTCGCGGGAACCAGCTTTGCAATCTTATCTACTTCAAAGGAGCAAACCCGAGCACGCGCCTGACGTCGCGCAACACGCCGCGGGCCTGCAGCTTTCCAAAGGTGATCTGCGCGACACACTCTTCCCCATACTTTTCAGTGACGTAGCGGATCATTTGATCGCGCTTTTCCATGCAGAAATCGACGTCAAAGTCAGGAAGGCTTACGCGTTCAGGGTTCAGAAACGTTCGAAGAGCAAGCCGTGCTCTATGCGGGATCCAGGTCGGTAATGCGAAGCACGTAAGCGACAAGACTGCCCGCACCCGAGCCACGGCCGGGCCCGACGGGGATTCCATGCTGTTTTGCGTAGCCAATAAAGTCCGCAACAATGAGGTAGTAACCGCAAAGCCCATGTCGTTGATAACGGTCAGCTCTTTTTCCAAACGCTCGGCGTAGAGCTTGCGTTCTTCTTCGCTAAAAACCGAACCCCGCAAAGCTTCCAAGTCACCGAACCTCTCCTGCAGGGCCACGCGGGAGTTTTCGCAAAGCATCTGCTCCAGCGTTTTTCCTGCCGGCGGATCAAACTTGGGGAAATGATAAATCTGTCGCCCTTTGTCGTCCTTTAATTTGAACTCGAATTGGCAGGCTTTGGTGACTTCGATCGTGTTGGCGATGGCCTGCGGGCAAAAAGCGAACTCCTCCTTCATCTTCGCCTGTGATTTAAAATAAAACTCCTCGGAAACCATGTGGTGGGAGCTCGGATCTTCGATTACCTGTCCCGTTTGGATGGCCATCAGGACTTCTTGGGTGAACGCATCTTCCTTTTTTAAGTAGTGACAGTCAGCGGTAGCGAGCAGGGGAATGCCCGTATCTTCCGCAAGTTCCTGGTAGCGTTGGTTCACCACCATTTGTTGTGGCACCCCATTGTTTTGCAGCTCCAGGTAGAACCGCCCTCTAAACACCTTGTAGTACCACTCGGCCGCACGCCGGGCGCGATCCATGTCGCCCATCAAACACTGGCTAGCCACTTCACCTTTTAAGCATGCGGACGTCGCAATGAGACCCTCAGCGTACCGCTCCAGTATTTCTTTGTCGACGCGCGGACGGTAGTAAAAACCTTCCAAGTAACCGATAGAAACAATTTTGCAAAGGTTGTGGTAGCCCAGCTCATTCATGGCGAGCAAGATGAGGTGGTGCATGCCCGACCTCGAGACGGCGTAGGGCGCCACTTCGTTGTTGGCATTAAAGGGTGCCGATTTCATGTTCCGGCTACCGGGTGCTAAGTACACCTCACAACCCAGAATGGGTTGGATCCCGTGTTCTTTGGCCTTGTGATAAAAGTCGAGGACCCCGAACATATTTCCATGATCGGTTATGGCTACAGCTTCCATCTTGTCTTCGGCAGCCGCTTTAAAAAGCGGATCCAGCCGGATGGCACCGTCCAATAAGCTGTACTGAGTGTGCAGGTGTAAGTGTGTAAAATCGGCGTTCATTGAATGAGCGTGCCGATGCGCTCCGGCCTGGGGGTCCAGTCATAGCTGGAGTACCAGATGAACATGGCCTGTCCTTTTAAAAGAGCGTAAGGGACGATTCCCCAGGCGCGACTATCGTGGCTGTTGTCCCGGTTGTCGCCGACAGCGAAATAACTCTCCGGAGGGACGACAAACTTGTGATAGTTGCGTTCATTGGGGGCCAGATCATTCAGTATTACCCAGTGCCGAACGTCACCGAGCGTTTCGATGAAAAGTCGCTTAAACTCTTCATTGTCAATGTCGTACATGAGGCCTCGATCGGGGGCCAAAACCTTTTCCACCGCATGCCCGTTCAAATAAAGCGTGCCATCGACAAAAGAGATTTCATCACCAGGAACCCCTACGACTCTTTTGACGAAAGTGATGCTGGTGTCATTCGGATTGCGGAATAAGATGACATCGCCTCGTTTGACGTCACGGGTACGAAACAGCACGATATCAGTGAAGGGAAAACGGACGTCGTAAGCACACTTGAGCGCGTAAAGCCGATCGCCCTTTTTTAGCGTGGGCTCCATCGAGCCCGTCGGTACCACATAAGGCTCCACAATGGTCCACCGCAGAGCCAGTAGCCCCACTATTAAGTAGATAAGGGGCAAAGAGCCCTTGAGATTTTGAGTGAGACTTTTCTTGTTATCTTCGTTCATGCTTGGGTGCCAATCTTAGCAAGGAGTTCCAACGTTCGTTCGATATCGGCGCGAGACACATCCAGGTGGGTGACGGCTCGGAAACGCGCTCGTCCTACCTGCGAGAATCGTACGCCGACTTTCTCGCAAGCCTGGCTAAAGGCGGAATCATCCAACTTAGGGTGTCGGTTTTCAAAAAATACCATGTTCGTGGAGGGCGCCTCATTTTCCACGCGGACGAACGGCAAGTTCGCAAGCCCCTCTGCCAAAAGCCGCGCGTTTTCGTGATCCTCGTGCAAGCGTCCCGCGTGGTGTTCCAAGGCGTACAAGGCGGCCGCGGCGAGCATTCCACTCTGGCGCATCGCTCCCCCCATTAGCTGTTTGAGTCGACGGACGCGATCCCATTTCGATTTCTCGAAAGCGAGGACCGCGCCCGTCGGACAACCCAAGCCTTTGGAAAAACAAATCGTTACCGTATCAAAGCCAGCCGCCAGTGTTTTGACTTCACATTCAGAGGCGACCGCCGCATTAAAGAGACGGGATCCATCGAGGTGCAACTTTAAGCCCAAGGACTTCGCCCGTTCAACGACTTCGGCGAGCGTGGTCCGTGGCCAAGCGACCCCTCCGCCCAAATTGGTGGTGTTTTCTATACTAAGCAGGCGTGACACCATGAAGTGTGGGCCACTGATGGCATTAAAATGCCGCTCGACTGCTTCGGCATCAAAGATCCCGTTGGCAGTGGGTACCATTCGGGTCTGCACGCCGGCGTGCTTTGCGGGGCCACCGGTTTCTGCAAAAAAGAGGTGGCAGTTCTCCGCTGCCACCAGCTCGTCCCCGTGACTGCAATGGAGCATGATGGCCACTTCGTTAGCCATGGTGGCGCTAGGAAAGAAGAGCGCGCTTTCGGCCAAGCACCTCAGCCGCCCGGCCTCCAAAGCCAGGGTGGTCGGATCTTCGCCTTTTTGCTCATCGCCCACTTCGGCCGCGGCCATCGCCTCTCGCATGGCACGTGTCGGACGGGTCATGGTATCGCTATAGAGATCTACGCCCTGAAACATCAGGGAGGCAGGATACTTTGGCCCCGGCGGGTTTTCAACCGCCAGGGCCACTAGTGGATAATTCGGGGTAATTCTAGAAATTCAGACGGAAAGCGAAGGTCGCAAACGGGCTTCCCAGGTTGAACGTCGAGCCAATGCTGATGTTCTTCGGAAGCGGGTAGTGGTACATCGCGTCCAATCCCACGCTGACCTCACGGCCCACAATAAAGTCAAAGCCGAGGCCCGCGCTGATACCCAAGGTGGTGATCATGGTGGAGTCGCCTGTGTTGGTGGCACCGTTTTGGTGGTAGTCGTTAAAATAAACAGCGCCTTCGATCTTCACAAAAGGGATGAAACGGTCCATTGGGAAGGACGCCTGCGTACCGAGCGCAATCTGGTTGACGCTCAGTTTGGAGTTTCCCGGGGTGGTCTTGTTGTCCGACGTGGCGTGGCGGTAACTCAGGGTGAAACCCAGCGGCGCGATGGCTTCCCAGGTAAAGTGGATACCCAGCATCGGGGAAAGGGTGGCCACGTTATTGAAGTCGCCAAAAGGCAGCCAGCCGCCCAAATCCACGCCAAAGCGGCGTTGCATATTAAGGTAGTGCTCGATGTCCGCTTCCGTATCGCCCGAGGCGAGGCGGCGGTTGGGAGCTTCACCTTTGTGGTGGTTGCCACCGTTGTTTTTGAAATCCGAAAGTAAGGAATAGTCTTTCTTCTTACCATAGTGCTGGGCGTGGTCCTGATCCCCGGCCAGCGCCAGGCTCGAGACCAAAACGCTTAGCGAAATAAAACCTACAAAAAGTGTACGCATAGTTACCCCTATCTCAAAAGTTCTCTCCTAGCCTTTCGGGCAGAATGACGCAGTGCTTTAGCTGTTTTTGACGGGGAGCCACGCTTGAAATCCTCAGGGGCCGGGGGTATGTTTCGCCCACAATTTCTTAGGTTTAGGAAGGAGCCTCGCATGGCAGACTACCGGGTAGAAAAAGATTCCATGGGCGAAATGCAGATACCGTCTCGTTATCTCTACGGGGCGTCCACCCAGAGGGCAGTGGAGAACTTTCCCGTCAGCCCACTGCGTTTCAGCCGTGAGTTCATTCGGATGCTGTCCGTGCTGAAAGCCACGTGTGCTGAGGTCAACGAGAAGCTGGGCGGTTTGGATGCAAAACTCGCCGGGGCCATCCTGGACGCTTCCAAAAAGATTGCGGAAGGAGAATACGACGAACACTTCGTGGTGGATATTTTCCAAACAGGCTCCGGAACCAGCACGAACATGAATTTCAACGAGGTTGCGGCCAATGTTGCCAACGCGGCCTTAGGTTCGAAGGTAGGGAGCAAGAGCCCGGTGCACCCCAACGATCACGTCAATATGGGGCAATCGAGCAACGACGTTATCCCGACCGCCATCCACCTCAGTGCGGCGATGGCCATCCACGAAAAGTTGCTTCCCGCGCTCAAGCAGTTGCGTGAGACCTTCGGCAACAAGTCGAAACAGTTTTCGAGTCTCGTAAAAACCGGGCGCACGCACCTTCAGGATGCAACGCCACTCACCTTGGGTCAGGAGTTTTCGGGCTACGAAAACCAAATCAAAAAAGGAATCGAGCGTTTGGAGCGCGCGTTGCCTTCTTTGTGTGAGCTTGCGATCGGTGGCACCGCTGTGGGCACCGGCATTAATACCGATCCGACGTTTGGCAAACAAGTTTCCGAGCGCTTGGCGAAGCAGTTGGGCTTGCCCTTTAAGGAAGCGGAGAACCATTTTGAGGCGCAGGCCAGTAAGGATGCGTGTGTGGAAGCGAGCGGGGCCTTGAAGACCGTGGCGGTTTCGCTCACCAAGATCGCCAACGACATCCGTTGGCTGGGGTGTGGTCCCCGCTGTGGTTTCGCGGAGTTGTTGATTCCGGAGGTGCAGCCAGGAAGCAGCATCATGCCCGGAAAAGTAAACCCGGTGATTGCCGAAAGTCTTTTGCAGGTCTGTGCCCATGTCGTCGGCAACGACGCCGCCATCGCGTTTGGAGGCGCCGCCGGCAATTTTGAGCTCAACGTGATGATGCCGGTGATTGCGCACAATCTGCTGGAGTCGATTACCTTCCTTGCCAACGCCGTAAAGATGTTTGAAAGCAAGTGCGTGCGTGGGATTGAGGCGAATGCCGAAAAGATCAACTCTCTCGTGGAGCAGGGACTGATGCTTGCAACCAGTCTAGCGCCGAAAGTCGGGTACGATAAAGCGGCAGCCATCGCCAAGACGGCGTACAAAGAGAACAAGACCATTCGCCAGGTGGCCAAAGAAATGACCGATTTGTCGGAAAGTGAACTGAATGAGTTGCTCGATCCGGCGAAGATGGTTCAGTAAAGACTACTCAAGTATAAAGAATTCCACTCGACGGTTTTTCGAACGCCCGGCTTCGGTAAGGTTGCTGGCGCGGGGTTTGCGTTTTCCCATTCCCTTGGCTTGCAGGGTATCGGCCTCGACTCCTTGGGAGACAAGATAGGTCTTAACCGCTGCCGCTCTTTTTTCGGATAGAGCCAGGTTGTAGCCTTCTGTATGCGTCGAATCCGTGTGGCCCACAATGAGAAGTTTGCGCACGTTGTTTCGTCGGATAACCTCTGCGATTTCGTTGAGTAGCGGCTTACTGTCTTGTGTGAGCGTTGCGCTATTCACCTCAAACCGGATGTTCTTGCGGATGACGAACTTGCGATCGACTACGTTTACATCTTTGGTTGTGTAGTAATGTTTGCGCTCAGTTTGCGAAACTCCGACGGTGTAGCTGAGCTGTGCAAAGATCTGGTAGTCCGAGGTGAACGGAATGCCGCCATAAGTATTGGGCTTGCCCAAACCAACGTCCGCCCCCACCAGGAACGAAAAACTTTTGTTATCAAGCGGAGTAAACCGAGCACCCAAACCGAGTTGAGAGGGAGAGCTTCCGTAGCCGATGGGGCTACCCATTTGAACGGTTTGGTTGAATTCCAAAAACGGGATAAAGTCGCCCAGCTGCAGTTCTGCTGCCAGTCCCGCGTAGAGAGTGTTGTAACGGGAGAAGTCGAAAAAGTTTTGGGTGGTGAAACCCGCCGGCCCAGGATCGCGAATCTGAGGCATGTGGTAGAGGAGGTTGGCGTGGACGTAAAGTGGGAGTCCGGCCAACCAATCCAACCCTAGTGTATAAGCCAATCCGCCACCGACACTGATGGTCGTTCCCGACGGCGTCAAGCTGTTGAAGTTGGAAGCGATGAGGATATTCAGCACGGGGGCCAAGTACATGTACTCATTTAGCTCAAAGGAGTACATGCCGGAAAAATTGAAATCGCCCAACGAAGAGACGAGCTGGCTCGGACTCCCAAAGGTGGTGCTAGAACCTTTTCGGGCGACGGAGACAGTGAGCTGATCAGCCGGTGCCCAGCCAAAGAAAAGACTCTCGGCCAGTGTGTCGGCCCGTCCGTTGGCAATGGGCGCGTTGCGGACCGAATAAAACTCCCCGCCGATTCCAAAGGAAATTGTTCCGACCGGGAAACTCTGAGCGGAACGCACTCGAAAGGTTCCGGGCTCACCCCAGTTGGTGGGGTGGAGAAAGCGCGGGGAATGGGTTTCTTCGTAGCCGGTCGTTTGCTCTTCTCCGGCAACCGTCTCCTGCTTTGAGACGGGGATCCCCTCTTGCTCTGCGAGGGCCCTGTGGGAGACAGCAGCTAGGGCAGCGATCATGAGCACAGCCGCAAATTTCAATCGGTGGGTAGAGTTCATGCTATCTCATTGGATTTTTTCTTATTTTACCACGGGCTCTCCAGGCACAAATGTGTAGAATTTACGGCAATCGTAATTCGTCGCGTCAACTGAGCTATAATGGGTCAAAGGGGCTTTGTGGTGCGTTTACCCATACCGTACATTTTTTCTGCGTCTCTTGCGGGCATCGGGATCGCCGTTGGTATGTACATCATTTGGCACTCCTATTCCGCCAACCGTTTAGTGCTTTCCCAGTTTCCCGATTACGCTCCCACGGCCGAACGCGCACCCGCTTCTGTTTCTCCTGATTACTACGCCTACGCGCATTCTGATGACGTGCCTCCGGTGCTGTTTAGCCTGGGTGAGGTACTTGCCAATATCAGCGAGCCGGGCACGAGAGCCAACCACTTCGCGCGCTTACGCTTGGATTTCGAGCTTTTTGACGAAGGCGGCCGTCACTTAATGGAAGAAGGTGAGGCCGGCGTGAAGCATACCGTGATCGAGATACTCCGCGGTCAGAGTTTCACCCGACTCAATACCTTGGACGGAAAGCTCTACTTCAAGGAAGAGCTCGTCGCCAAGATCAACTCCCTCCTCAATAAGCCCGTCATCAGACAGGTTCACTTCGCTTCTTTTTATTTGCAGTAAGTCGCCTTTCGGAAGTATAGCTTTACGCATGCAACGCAAAACCAAGATTATCTGTACCATTGGGCCTGCCGTTGATACGCGCGAAAAGCTCATGGATCTGGCCCGGTGTGGGATGAACGTTGCCCGGCTGAATTTCTCACATGGGAATCACGAAAATTTTCAACGAGTCATCCAAGATCTTCGCTCTATTGAGGAAGAACTGGGTGAACCGATCGGCATCTTGGGCGACATTCAAGGCCCAAAGATCCGTGTCGGCACATTAAAAAACAAGACCCTTCAGTTGCGTGAAGGGGAGTCTGTATGGATGACGAGCGATGAGCATACGGACGACGAAAACGTCATTACCAGCACCTATAAGGATTTGTGCAAGGATGTATCGGTAGGGCAGTTTGTCCTCTTGGACGACGGTCTTTTGCGTTTGAAGATTGTGGAAAAATCGGGTGGAAGGCTTAAAGCAGTAGTGGTGAATGGCGGCACATTACTCGAGCACAAAGGCATCTCGGTACCTGAAGCTAGTTTTTCCGTTCACAGCATTACTGAAAAAGATTACTCGGACATTCTTTTTTGCGTAAAAGCCAAAGTTGATTTTATCGCCCTGTCATTTGTTCGCTCAGCGCAAGAAGTCCGACACATAAAGCAGTTTGTGCAGTCGCGTGAGACGGCCATCAAGATCATTTCAAAGGTGGAGAAGCGTGAGGCCTTGGAGTGCTTGGAAGAAATTATTGACGCTTCGGATGGGATTCTGGTTGCACGCGGTGACTTGGCGGTAGAGGTAGGAAACCCACGAGTGCCTGTGCTGCAAAAGAAAATTGTTCGTCGCTGTAACCTCAAAGCAAAGCCGGTCATCATCGCCACGCAAATGTTGATGTCGATGGTCGAGAACCCGCAGCCTACACGCGCCGAAGCCTCTGACGTGGCTAACGCCATTTTGGACGGGGCCGATGCGATCATGCTTTCAAATGAAACCGCGGTGGGACGTTACCCACTTGAAGCGGTAAAGATGATGAACCAGATAGCCGTAGAGATTGAGGCCGAGCCACGCGGTCAGGCTATTCTCTATAATGAGTGGGAACTCAATGCCGATGGGGAGATGGCGATCGCGTTGCTGCAAAGTGCGGTACGTCTGGCTTCCATTCTGCAGGCGCGGGCGATTGTGGTGATGACCCGCAGCGGTTACTCCTCGCAACTCATCTCAAAATGTCGGGCCGCTTGCCGAGTGATTTCTGTTACGAGCAACTTTGAAACCTACCGCCAGCTTTCCATGCACTGGGGTGTGGAAGCGATTTTGGTGCACAGCCTGAAAGAACTGAGTTCCGAAGCGTCTCCGCTCAACGAGCTGGGAGATGTTCTTATCGACTGCAAGAAACTCATTCGTGGAGATCGTGTCGTTTTCACCGCGGGACTACCGGAGCCGACGGAGTTGCCCACCAACACGATTAAGGTCTGGCAGCTCTGAGCGAGGCGGCGGACCCGCTCAAAAACTGGTGGATCCTTGGCATCCGCGGTAGAATATTAATACACGTCTTTAACCCCATTCCTCTTAAACATGCGTTTTCTAGATATTCGCTGCGATGTGTTGTTCCGTTGGGTGTTGTTGTGCGTAATCACGACTCTGCTTGGGCTAAGTTGTTTCTCCAAGCGGGGTTGGCTCGATTGGTACCGCATCAACCAAGGCAACCGAAACCTTGAAGAACAGATCCAGGCGGCAAAAGTACGCCGTGACGAGTTGCGCCACCAAATCCAAGCCGTGGGTCAGGGTGGACTGGAAAAAGAAATGCTGGTGCGCGGCCAACTGAGCTACCTCCGAAGCAATGAATTTCTGATCGAATTCGAATAAGCTAACAACATGAAAAAATTTATTTCCAGAGCCCCGACGAGAGCCGATCTCGCCGGCGGGACCCTCGATATTTGGCCTTTGTACTGTGTATTGAACGGGGCGGTGACGGTGAACGTCGCCCTGGATCTTTGGGAGGCAGTGGAGTTCACGGTTGAAAAGAGCGGTGACTTTACGTTGGACGTGGTTTCGGGAAAGGACTCCGACACCTTCAAGGCGGACGCTTCGTTCCAGAAAACGGCTCCCAGCCTGCGCTTTCCGGCTACGTTAATTTTCGCGTATTTTGCGGGTCGTGAATTTCCAAAACTCCACGTGCGGGCCGAAATCAAGACCGATGTCCCGCGTGGCAGTGGCCTCGGCGGATCCTCTGCTCTGGCCGTCGCTCTGTGCCGGGGCTTGTGGGAGATTGAGGGAAAGTCTGCGGCCTCGGGGTGGCAGACTGAGATGCTGCGTTGGGTGCAGGACTTTGAAGCCCGCTTTCTGGAAGTTCCGACGGGTACTCAAGATTACCTTGCCGCTCTTTACGGCGGTCTTCGTACTTATGGATTCCGCTACGGAAACCCTGAAGTAAATTCCTTACCGGAAGCTCGCCTCAAAGAGCTCTCCGACCGGTTACTCGTGCTTTTTTCCGGAGACCAGCACCAAAGTGGTCTTAGTAATTGGGAGATCTACCGAGGGTTTTTGGAGAATCAATCGGGTTACCGAGTTGGGCTATCCGAGTTGCGCGATGTGGCGGATCGAGTAAATGCCTTACTGCAGAGCGAACCGAAGTGGAGTGAACTCGGCAAACTCTTGAATCAAGAGTGGGACATTCGCAGCCGAGTGTTCAAAGTAAACACACCTCGCCTGGACAAGATTATTGATCAACTGCGTTCGATGGAGATTCTGGGTTGCAAAGTGTGTGGGGCCGCACAAGGTGGCAGTTTGATCGTGCTTTGCGAACCGGCCAAAAAATCTGCTATCCAAAAGACTTGTGAAAAAGACGGGATTGAAGTTCTCGCGGCTCGTCCGACGAACAAAGGGGTCGAGATTCTTCCTACATGAACCAGACAAGTTTCATCGTCGTTCTAAATATGTCGAAGCGAGCGGCATCTACCGGGAACTTGATGAGCGTGTCTTTAGCGATTCCCAGGCCTACGTTGACGGACCAGGGACGTACAAAGAAGACGTAGTTGATACCCCAGGAAATATGTTGGTGCGTGTCATCCGCGTTAAATCCGAGTTCTACCCACGGAATAATGTAGTGGTAAGACCAAAGCAATAGATGCGGTTCGACCAAAAGCGAAACGGCACGGATGCGTCGCGCTATAACGCTGTCTCCCGCGACAGTAAACCCAACCACGTTTAACGTCGTATCAAGTCTAAATCCCCATACATCGCCAAAGAATGTGTCATTCCCTCCGGCGAATAAGCGTACCCCTCCTCCAATGCGAGTAAAGGTAAAAACGTTATCAGAACCATCTTCGTGAAGGGTGGCGTAGCCGCCAATGCGCGCGATGAATCGGTTGAAGAGAATAAAGGGGAAGTCGAAGTTCATGTAGGCGCGTGAAAAAGTATTGCTGGATTGATCGTTGTAGATCAAGAATCCAAAACCACCCTCAGGCTGAATCGTTAGCCACGGAGAGTATTTGTGTGGTAGCAGAGACTGCCCTGCGATGACTTTGAACTCGCTGGTTTTGCCTTCGTAGAGTCTCCCCTCGTAATAAAGGTTTACCTGGTACGTGTATTCACCTTCGCGGTTCATCTGCGATGAGATCTCTCTCCAGTCGATAAAATCGGGAGGCGAGCCGAAGCGTCCGACCTTAGCTCGGACTCTTCCTTTTCGGTCGCGGACCATCAAGACCCAACCGTCGTAGACCTCGTTCACCGAGGTTAGAATGCGAAAGGTCAGTTTCGAATGTTGTTGGGTGTCCAAATCGACGAGCTGGGTGGGAGAACCTTCGGCGTAGAGCTGGACAAAGGCGGAGGGTTTGAAAATCCCCCGGAGACCAAAGCTTGCTTCGGTACTCTCCTCGTCTTTTTGCTCTTTGAATTTAAGCTTCGGTGGAATATTCAGCCAGTGGTTGAGCAACCGGTACTCGGAACTTCTGCCGTTCGGTCCCACGATCTTGATAGGGATCGGGGTGGTTTCCAATGGCACTCGAAACTTGAAGTTGAACTGTCCATCGCGAAGCGGGACTTTTTTGTTGTTGAAGTAAAAGTAGTAGTTCTTTTTGATGAAGCCACTAAAGATGATCTTGGCTGCCCCGTCTTCTACGTACAGTAGTTCGGAACGCGTTTTGTTCCATTGAATAATATGAACGGGAAGCGGATCGAGCTCCAGCAAGACCAAGAAGTCCGCCGCGCGGTAGCGCTCCGTCATCTGACCGGCTGGAAAGATAGCCGTCGGAAAATTCTCGGCCATCGCCGAGCTTAGACAGAGTGCGGCAAAGATAAAAAGACGTAAAGGCATGAGCCTAAAAATTCTATCATTTCTTGAGAGATAGCGAAACGTAACGGAGACTAGGGCTCGTAGCGAATGAGAGCGAAGTCTGCGTTGCTGCCATTGTGTGCTTCGCCCGCTACCAGGATCTTGCCATCATTCTGCAATGCGACAGCGTGTGCTTCGTCAAGACCGCCTGAAAAATCCAGGCTAAAAAAGCCGTCCGTGTCGAAGGTAAAGTCCTGACTGCCCGAGAACCGGACTCGCGAGAGCAGCCAGTCGAAATTCGAACCGTTGTTAGTCTTGCCGACGAAAACAGGCTTGTCTCCGACGGCGAGCACCATGGCATTAGCCGCGTCCGATCGGGACGCGGCGGTGGTTAAAGAGAAAACGGCAGTACCATTTGTTCCAAAATCCAGATCGGTAGAACCGTCTGTGTGAAATTGGCTCAGCAGCGCATCCGAAGAGGAGCCTTCACGGGCAACGCCTCCCACTAGTATCTCCCCACCCGAGCGGATTTGAACGCTCGTGGCGACGTCGGCTCCGCTCGTGATGGAAACGACTCGTATCCCATCCGTATCAAATCCGGTGTCCAGTGCGCCACTTGTCTTAAGTCGCAGTAGAGCAAGATCAGCGGGAGTTTGTCCCACGACGATGAGTCTACCTACTTCGTCCACCACAATGCCCCTTGCGGTGTCGTCGCCGGTGCTGATTGCGTAGGTGGCAAAGCCATCCGAATCAAAAGTAGTATCGGGGGTACCGGTAGTTTCGTAACGGGCGACGGCAAAGTCTTTTTGGGTGCCGTCGTCTGATTGGCCGACGACCACGAGGCGGCCGTTGCCATCGGTGAGAAGCGCTCGAGCGACATCGGCTGCTGAGGCGAGGCCGAAATCCCGGGTTGCAAAGCCACTGGAGCCGAAATTTGTGTCCAGAGTGCCGTCGGAGAAAAACCGCGCGAGTACAAAGTCCGTATTTCCTGTGCTGACGGTGGTACTACCGGCAACGAAAAAGCTACCATCGTTTAGCGCCACAATCGCAAAAATGGAGTCGTCGCCCGAGCCTACTGATTGTGTCATCTTTCCGTTGCCGCTAGCGAACGAAGTATCCAGACTGCCGTTGCTTAGGTAACGGGCGACCGCAAAATTGAGCTTGGTATCGTAGCTCGTTCCCGCCGCCAGAATTCTTCCATCCGAAAGCACAGCCACCGCGTAGATGCGATCGTCGGAAGTACCGATTGCAGTCGTGACAATTCCTCCCGATCCAAAGGTCGAATCCAAACCTTTGGACAAGGATTCGCATCGGCTGAAAAGTAGGGCTGTAAAAAGAAGCGATAGTGCGAGAAGCGGTTTTACCAATTTTTCTCCCATCGAGTGCTTATTATACATCTCCGTGCCTGCAAAAGTAGGGAGCCCTCAGCGAACGATCGGCTCTTCGCGGCATGCGGGTTGCAATGAACACGGGATATGAGAATCAAAGAAGCCCAGCTGGGCGAAAAAGACACTTCGAATGGGAACAGATCTGACTCCGAATGGAGACAGGTTCCGTGGTCTTCCATGGGCTACGGGGCTTTGCTCACCTTGGCTTTTCAATTCACGCTCGCCATTCTGGGATCCGGGTTGGGTTTGGCATTCAGCGCGCACCCGGATCCGAACGGCACGGAAGAGGCCATTGGATTTATGGCGGGCGCCTTTGTCCTCGTGGGTTCGCTCCTGAGCTTTGGCGCCGGAGGCTACGCTTCCGCTGTTTGGGCACGTTGCCGAAGCCGTCTGCAGACGTGTTTTTGCGCCTGGGGGACGTGGGCACTTTGTGCACTCATTCTGGTTTTCTTTGGGATGGCTGGCGGAAGCACCTTGCTTGGCGGGCTCTTTTTACGAGCGGGAATGCCGAGCGAGTCGGCGTCTGTAGCTCGCACCCTCATTGAAGAATTGGAGCAGTCGAATTTTCGGGTGATTACCGATATGAAACTTTTTGAGGGCAAAGCCGTCACGTCGTTGGCTATCGCTGAGAACAAGAACACGAAAGACAACTCGCCCTCTCAAAAAGTAGTCGAGGATCTAAGCGAGAACTCTAAGCCCTCACTTTCCGATTCCAAGAAGAAAAAAGCGGAAACGATCGCAAATCTCGCAGCCGTCGCTGGCTTACTTGGATTTGCAGGCCTTTTACTGGGTGCCTTTTCCGCCTGGGGCGGAGCTGTGTTGGCAACGCGCTAATGCGTTCTAGCTGGTCTTTGTCCACCCGACGCATTTTGACCCCGGTAGTCTGGGTCCTGGGCCGCTAGTTCTATGGCGAGAAGATCCTCGTTCTTTTCTTTTCTCGGATTGCTCTTTACTCGGCGAAGGTGAGGTTTCTGGGGCGGGGCCGGGGAAAGGGCCTTGGAGTGTTCCAACAAGTTCAATTCCAGATCTTTTAAGGTGCGAGCCAGTGGTGTTACGAGATGAAGGAGCTGTCGAGTGGTCCAAAGATCGACTTCGTTCAAGAGGGTTTTTCTTTCTTTCTTCGAAAGCAACCGACTGGTGGTCTTTTGGACTTCGTCCTTGATGGAACTGATGTTTAGTTTTGTCTTCATGTTGAGTGGCTCCTTGGTATGAATCATGCCTATTTCTATAGCAAAAATCGGACCGTTTCCGTGAAGCCTGGCGTGCCCTGCATGTCGGTGGGTGGCGTAGCGTTTACAGCACAACCTGTATCCGATTCGTGACATGAAGGGTTGCGTCACTTGCCTGGGAACCTGGATCAGGAACTTGCAATTCCACCTGATTAATGACCGAACGTACAAATGTAACAGTCAAAGAGGTGTAGAAATGGGTTCAAAAGCACTCGCTATTGTTTTGTTGGTTGTCGGAGTGGGGCTACTGATCTTGGGAATAAATGCGTCACAGTCGGTGAGTTCAGAACTCTCAAAGCTTTTACGGGCAATCCGACAGATCAAGCCATCTGGTATCTGATTGGAGGGGCCGCGTGCGCGGTGCTAGGAGTTGTCTCCTTGAGAAGGGCTTAAGCCTGTCTCAAAGTTTGCTCTCGCAGGAGCCGTACTTTCTCAATAAGCCGTAACAGACTTGGCTCGTTCGTGATCGCCTTCACTTTTTCCAGCGGAAACCAACGAAGTTCATTGGACTCCTCAGAACATTGGATCGCTTTGGGATCGTGAGTCTGAATGAGGTAGCGCACGTCATAGTGGAAGTGGGTCGGTTCGCCTGGACGAGCCGGGATCTCGTGGATGTCCCAGTCCAGCGGACGATCCGAAAGGCTGGGGTGAAAACTGAGATCGGTAAGGCCGCTCTCTTCCTCCGCCTCGCGCAACGCGACCCGGTCGACTCGCGAGTCGCCGTCGGCATGACCGCCGAGCTGTAGCCACTTGTCGAGCTTGCGGTGGTGCGTGAGCAAAACTTGAGTACAGTCGGCATCTACCACCAGGGCTGATCCGGTAACGTGTCCCTCCAAAGAGTTCGGTGAAAGCAGTCCTCGTGGGCTCGGACGAAATCGGAAAAGCGGATGAGGCTTTGATCGGCGTCCGCGGCTTCGCCACCCACCGCTTTCCAAAAAGAGGAACTGTCATGAAGTTTGGAGATCAGCTGTAGTTGTCCGTTCATCAAAGACCTTCTTGCTTTGCTTGGGCTGGCGGGTGTCCGCTAGGACATCGAGCAACAGCGCACACAGTTTATTTTTATTTTGAAACTGTTTAAGTTCGCCCACGCGGCCGTTCTGTCGTTCAATGAGCCGTTCGCGGAGAGAAGGCTGGCTTTGCAAAAACGGATGGTATGGGCGAGTTCCGTTTCGCTTTCCCCGTTCAAGAGGACCCCGCTCTTGCCCAACGTCTCCGCTACCGCGCTCCCGCTTTAGGGCGACTACCGGAACACCAAACCGCATCGCTTCGACTAGGGAATGCAAAAACCTTCATGCAAACTAGGCGACACAAAATAGTCGGCCTCCAAATACTTTGCGGCGAGTTCAAAGTCAGAAACCTTGCCCAAAAAATGCGCGACGTTCTCTAGGTTGAGGGCGCGGCGCAAAGCCCGTAAGTACTTGCCATAGATGGGGTCTTCCCGCCCTATCAGGCTCAGCTCGGCTCTGGCACCTTCGGGAGTTTGCCGGAGTGCCGCAAGGGTGCGCAAGAGAAGCGCTTGGTTCTTGTGAGCGCACAGTTTTCCCACAAACAAGAGATGGGGATGGCCCGTGAGTCTCTCGGGCGCCCCCACTTGCCGTGGCAAGCGGTTGGTGCAAATCGAGCAAAGGGAAGCGTTCGGCCCGTATTCCATACTCCTTTAAGACACGTACATTAAAGTCAGAGACGGCAAACACAGCGATGGCTTTGTGTTTGAACTGTGCCAACTGGGACAGCCCCTATCCTCGACAGACGTTGCAGATAAGGATCGTGGTGAAAGAACTCGGCGGCGTGACATTGTGGAACACCATCGCCTTGGGTACTTCCACGCCTAGAACTTTGGGGAGTTGAGGGTTTCCCATCGAATGCTGGATTAACAGCAAATCCGCATTCCAGATGCTTCGGCTAGGAAAACTTTGCACCAGGCCGCGCATCGCCGGGTGAATCTCGCTTGCGAAGATTTGCGACTCCACTCCGTGCTCCAGCAAAGTATTGCGAATGAGCAGCATGTGTCGGGTTACGGCGTCGGCAGGTCCCACACTGTGATGGTATTGGTGCAGTACCAGTTTTTGGGTTTCCGCACTCATCCTTTGATTCGGTACTTAATTTGCGGAAAAGCCTGAATTAAGGTTCGGCCCAGCCAGCTAATCCACGGCAACGGGGTGAATCTTCCGGCCTCGAATTCTCTTTCATAGAGGCGAAGCTCTGTGTTGTGGAGCAAACCCAAACTCTTTCTTTTGCAGTCTACGGCTGCGGCCGCGCGCGAATAGCTTGCGTTTAGCTCTTTCTCCTCTTTTTCAAAACCCGGTATCTCAAAGCGCTTCATGCCAGGTTCTCCACCAACAAGGCTGAGGCTTCCCCACCGCCAATACAAAGAGCGGCGACACCGAGCTTTTTTCCGGTGCGTTTGAGGCCATGGATAAGCGTCGTTAGAATGCGCGTTCCGCTGGCGCCCAACGGGTGCCCCAGAGCGATGGCCCCTCCGGAAATATTCACTTTGGACTCGTCGATTTTCAGATCCCGCACGCAGGCAAGTGCGACTACGGCAAAGGCCTCATTAATTTCGTAGAGATCCACATCGCTGGCTTTCAGGTTGGCGCGCTTCAGAAGCTTTTCAATGGCCCCTACGGGAGCGGTGGTAAACCACTCGGGTTGCTGCGCGTGGCTGGCTTGGGCCAGCACGCGGGCGATGGGTTTGACTCCCCACTGCGCTGCTAGATCCGCCGTTGTGAGCACGACAGCCGACGCCCCGTCGCTGAGCGAACTGGCGTTAGCAGCAGTGATTGTCCCGCTAGAAGAAAAAACAGGGCGCAACTCCCCAAACTTGTCGAGCTTGGCGCGTAAAGGCTCTTCATCGGCGCTAAATTCGGTGACCTGCCCTTTTCGTCCGGGGACTGCAACCGAGATCATTTCATTCTTGAACCAGCCGCTTTCGGCGGCTTGCAAGGAACGTTCGTAACTCTGCTTGGCGAAGCGATCTTGATCCGCTCGCGAGATGTCTTTTTCTTTGGCGCAAAGTTCCGCGGCGTTGCCCATGTGGAAGTCGTTATAAACATCCCACAACCCATCATGAACCATCATGTCGACGACTTTGTCGTGGCCCATGCGGTAACCCTTGCGCGCCTTTGGAAGCAGGTAGGGCGCGCCGCTCATGCTTTCCATGCCGCCTGCCACGACAGCGCTTACATCGCCGGTCTGCAGCATCTGCGCTCCCCACATGACGGTTTTCAGACCGCTGCCGCAAACCCGGTTCAGCGTCGTGCAGCGTACCGAATGGGGAAGCTCCGCAAAAAGGGCGGCTTGGCGGGCGGGAGCCTGGCCCAGGCCCCCTGAAAGCACGTTTCCCATCAAACATTCGTCCACGGCTTGGGCCTCTATGCCGGAGCGTTTAACCGCCTCCTTTACCGCGATCGCGCCCAAGCGAGGGGCTGGGATATCACTCAAAGTGCCCAGATAGGCCCCGATGGGTGTTCGTACTGCCGATAAAATGACAACTTCTTTCATTCTTGAGCCTCCTCAGCTAAACTGCCGAAAAATTTTGGACTAGGCAAGTTTCGCCGATCTTAGGCCCTAAAACCGGGGCCACGACAAAGGTGCCAAATCACGATGCAGTACGATCCTTCAAAAATTGAACCCAAATGGCAAGCCGCTTGGGACAAAGAACGGGCCTTTTCCACGCCGAAGACTTTGCCAGAACTCAAAGCAAAACCGAAGTTTTATGCGCTTGATATGTTTCCTTACCCTTCGGGTGCCGGTCTGCACACGGGCCACGCCGAAGGGTACACGGGAACGGACGTCATCTCTCGCTACAAAAGGATGTGCGGCTTTCACGTTCTGCACCCCATGGGCTGGGACGCTTTTGGGTTGCCGGCCGAGCGGGCCGCCGTGCGCGAGAATGTGCACCCCGCCGAGATCACCAAGCGCAATACCGACAACTTTCGTCGGCAGATCAAGCGGCTTGGACTTAGCTACGACTGGGATCGGGAGATCAACACATCCTCGGTGGACTACTATAGATGGACGCAGTGGATCTTCCTGAAGCTCTATGAAAAGGGGCTCGCGTACATGGCGGAAGTTCCCGTCAACTGGTGCCCGGCCTTGGGAACGGTGCTAGCCAATGAAGAAGTCAAAGACGGCAAATACGTAGAAACCGGTGATCCGGTGGAACGCCGACTCATGAAGCAGTGGATGCTGAAGATCACGGCTTATGCGGA
This sequence comes from Bdellovibrionota bacterium, assembly GCA_041391485.1. GTDB lineage: Bacteria > Bdellovibrionota > FAC87 > UBA2466 > JACKAF01 > JACKAF01. The sequence continues at coordinate 194,451 of JAWKNY010000003.1, forward strand.
TCGCTTGCTCGAAGATTTGGACGGGCTCGATTGGCCAGACGGTGTTTTGGAAATGCAGCGGAATTGGATCGGCAAGTCTCAAGGGGCGGATGTGCGTTTTGCCATCGCCGACACCGATCAGGAACTCACCGTATTCACAACGCGTCCCGATACTTTGTTTGGTGCCACCTACTGTGTGCTCGCTCCGGAGCACCCGCTTGTAGCTTCTCTCACTTCCAAGGACCAAGCAGCGGCGGTCGAGGCGTACGTAGCGGAAGCAAAAAACAAATCCGATCTCCTACGAACCGAGCTTGCGAAAGAGAAAACTGGCGTCTTCACGGGAGCCTATGCGGTTAACCCGGTAAACAAGAAGCGCCTTCCTATTTGGGTCGCTGACTACGTTTTGATGTCGTACGGAACGGGCGCCATCATGGCGGTGCCAGCTCACGATGAGCGGGATCACGAGTTTGCCAAGACCTTCTCCCTTCCCATCATTGAAGTGATCTCGGGGGGAGACGTAACGGCTGCCGCGTACGTGGGCGACGGCAAATTGGTAAATTCCGATTTTCTAGACGGCCTCGACGTGGAGTCCGCCAAAACCAAGATTATCGCCTGGCTGGAAAAAGAGGGGCAGGGTACGGGCGTTGTCCGTTACCGTCTGCGTGACTGGTTGTTTTCTCGGCAACGCTACTGGGGCGAACCTTTCCCTATCGTGCACTTAGAGAACGGGGACATCGTTCCCCTCCCTGAGGATGCGCTGCCTGTTGAACTTCCTCGGATTGATGAGTTTAAGCCTACCGAAGATGGGCGTCCCCCGTTGGCACGCGCGTCCGAGGCCTGGTTGAACGTGAAGCTTCCCGACGGTAGACAGGGTACCCGCGAAACCAACACCATGCCCCAGTGGGCCGGATCATGCTGGTACTACCTGCGCTTTGTGGATCCCTTGAATAAGACTTCCTCGTGGGATCCCGGAGTGGCGGACTACTGGCTTCCTGTCGATCTTTACGTCGGAGGGGTGGAGCACGCCGTGTTGCACCTACTTTACGCGCGTTTTGGCATAAGGTTTTGTATGATTGCGGGCTCGTGAAGACCAGGAGCCGTTTCAAAGCTTTTTAACCAGGGAATGATCTTGGCGATGAGCTTTCGCGATGAGCGCGGAAAGTACTACTTGCCGGAGCAGACAGAAAAACGTGGTGAGGAATACTTCGTTAAGGGGACCGACACCGTTTTACAAACCCAAGTTGAAAAGATGTCCAAGTCCAAACTCAATGTGGTGAGTCCGGATGATGTCATCGAGGCGCACGGTGCCGATGCAATGCGCTTGTATGAACTTTTCATGGGACCTCTCGATCAGCCCAAGCCTTGGCAAATGGACGGAGTCGAAGGTGTCGCCCGATTTCTCGCGCGGGTCTGGCGTCTCGCTGTAGATGAGCGTTCGGGAGGGCTGAACCCTAAGCTGGTGGAGGCCCCGGGCAATAGCCAACTGGAACTTTGGAAGATGTTCCATAAGACCGCCAAGAAGGTGACGGAAGATACTGAGCGACTGCAGTTCAACACGGCTATTTCGCAGATGATGGTCTTTGTGAATACCGCGTATCAAACCGAGACCGTACCCAAAGAATGTTTTCTCGGATTCCTGCGTTTGCTCGCGCCCTACGCGCCTCACCTGTGCGAAGAACTTTGGTCGCTGCTTGGACAGAAGGCCTCATTTCGCTCGCGGAGTGGCCGGTCTTTGATCCTTCGCTGGCCGAAGAGAACACGGTCTCTATCGTGGTCCAGGTGAATGGGAAAAGGCGCGAAGTATTGGAAATGCCTCGCGATACCTCCAAGGCCGATTTGGAGAAAGCCGCCCTTTCCAACGACAAGGTGCAGAAGTTTATGGAAGGCAAAGCCCCCAAAAAGGTGATTGTCGTTCCTAACCGCCTGGTCAATATTGTGGTCTGATGTTTAGACGGTTCGCCATTTCCTTGCTGCCTGCGTTTTGCCTAGTGCTGACACAATGTGGGTATACGCTTTCTCACAGACTTCGAGCCGAGTTTCGAGACTCGCGCGGAATTTTCGTTCCCGTTTTTGACAATCGTACCGACGAAGTGGGGGCGGAGATCGTGTTCACCAACGCTCTGATTCGCGAGATTACAAGTCGCCGGCAAATCTTACTCTCGACGCGGGAAAGGGGTGCCTTGGAGTTACATGGGGTGATCACGGACATTCGTGTCGAACCCACCACACTTACCGATGCAGGCTTTAAGGGACTACAAGGCTACCAACGTATTCCCAGTGAGCTTGGGGTGCGCGTCAACCTGGCCTTGGTTTTGCGCGATCCTAAGAGTGGCAAGATCTACTGGAGCCGGGACTTTAGCGGTTACCGCCGGGTGAACGCTCCTACGGATCGAACCTATGATTACCAGTCTCCCAGTTCAGTGGGACTCGCTACTCAATCCATCTATGAATCTGAATACCCTGAGATAGCTCGCCAGATTGTTCGCGACGTGTATGACGAAATGGTTGAGGTTTTTTGATGGCGGTTACAGCTAGCAAGATTTTCAAAGACCTTTCTCAGGGGAAGTGGGCTCCACTCAATCTCATTGTTGGAGAAGAGCCGTTTCAAACACGTGAGATTATCGATCGCTTCAAGTCGCACCTTCTCAAGGACGGCACAGAGGCCGAGTTTAATCTGGAAAGCTTTGACGGAGTCAGTTCCAGTTATGGGCAGTTGTTAGAGTCCTTGCAACAGATGCCGGGTCTATTCGCAGAAGAGTCTGGAACGCGCCTGGTGGTTTGCCGTGATTTGGACAAGCTGGGCGAGGCTGCCCTTGAGAAGATGGAAGACTACTTTGCCACCCCGTCGGAAAGCACTTGTTTTGTCGCCACCGCTTCAAAAGTGAAGAAGAAAAGCTCCTGGTACACGACTTGGAGCAAAGTGGGGAATGTGGTGGAGGTCCATGAGCCTTTTGAGCGGGACTGGGCGAGGTGGAAGTCCTTTTTGAGGGAAGTGCCACAAGAAGATTGAGTCGGATGCCTGGAATCTGATGTTGGATGTTTCTAACCGCCGTCTGAGTACCCTTTGGATGGAGATAGACAAGATCAGCACCTTTGTAGAACCTCGGGCACAGATTACTTTGCAGGATGTGTTGCAGGATGGTGAAGGCAAAAGCACGGAGAATATTTTTTCTTTGGGGGAGTCCGTTCTGCGTGGGAGTCGCTATGAAGCGGTGAAGCAGTACCAGGCCTTGATTACTTCGGGGGAGAATGAAATCAAGATCCTTTCTTTGGTAGTGAAGCAGTTCCGTCTACTCTATCAGTGTTTGAAGATGAAAGAGCAAGGAGAGTTTGAGCTGGCGCTGCCGCAAAGCAGTTGGGGCTCACCCGTATTTTTTGACCAAACTCCTCAACCAAGCCGATTCTAGAGCCAAGAGTGAGCTGAAGCGGGCTTTGGACTTGCTTACAGAGTGCGATTTTAATTTGAAACTAGGGCGGGGTAGCTTTTTAGAAAATTTCTGCGTCCCGTATTTTAGTGAGTCACGCAGTCTTTAAGGACTGCAGACGTGTACGCATCGCGAACAAGATCACGGTAATCATCGCAATGCCGTTGAGGATGGAGCCGAGTGAGTTTCCAAAGCTGATGACCGTAGAGAGATAGCAGGTAAACAAGAAGGAATACCCGCCTCCCAGTGGCATGTACGACAGGCGCTCCACCACGAGCACGAGAAACCCAAAGAAAATGGCGCAAGAGTATAGTCCCAGGAATCCAAAATTCATGTAGGCTTCGCCCAGGTATCCCACGCCTACGCTAGTCGTGTAGTCGTCAGAGCTAAGAAAGCCGTACTGCCTTCCGAACTTGTTCCAAAAGTTCCATGCGGGCTTACCGGGCCAGAGCAAGCGCGGGATGAACATGAACGGGATGTTCGCGTAGCTTTCGCCACCCCAGTAAGGCACTTTTGACGGCGTCCAAGCCAAGACGCGCTCAAGGGAGTCGTCGCCGATTCGGCCAAAACCTTTGGCCAGCGCTTCCTTGGTCTGGTCTCCGGGATCTTCGTCTACGTCGAACTCATCAACGGTAATACCTGCAACGGCAGCGATGTCATCATCCAACTCAGCACCGAAGTACTTCCAGGCGGCCAGAGATCCCAAAACGCCTAGGTTTTCAACCACGGTCGCCTGAGGAACGTTCTTAATGACGTTGCGGTACCAGCTTTTAATGGGCTGCAGGGCGCAAAGCATGAGGGCCACAAAGGCGAGCGCTAGCAGATTGCGCATCTTGCGCTGCAAACAAACGGTCACAAAGATAACACCACCGACGGTACCGGCGTACACAAGCATGCCGAAACGCAGGAAGTGGTGAAAGGCGGCGGCGACGGCAGCGATTCGATAGAACAGCATCCAGCCGTTCAACTTGGGCGCTCGGCCGCTAAAGAGCAGCACGACACAGATAAAATAGAGAACGATCTCGATGGATCGAATTGAAGCGGGTACCGAGACGGTGAGATACGTATGGAGCAGTACGAAGATGCCGATGCCATGAAGGAGGCGTTTCCCCAGGAAGAGCGGCTTGTGTTCACCGCGGTTTATGCCGCGCATGACGAACGGATAAAAGGAGTAGTAGCTGAGGATGATCAATAGCGAACAGGTGGTGAGTTCTTGTACGGTGGCGAGTGTCTCCGGGTAGACCGTCGATAATTTATGGATGTGAAAAAGTTGGTTGAGTTTGGCGATGGAGTAGGTCACCAAATGGTTGAACATGACGAAGCTTAGGAAGTTCAGCTTTCCGGTAGAGAACGAGATGGCAAACGGAGCCACCTGGATGAGCATCAACAAAAACAAGGCCGCTAGACCGCTTTTGTCGTCTAGGAGGCGGATGCCGATGACGCTGAGAGAGAAGGAAATGAGGGCGATGACCGCTACGCTGGAGGGATTCCAGAATTGAATGGCATCTTGCCGTGCGTTAACCATTTGAGTGTCACTCCCTGACTCTAAATCATTCGGAAGAACTTTGAATTCTCATTGAGTCGTGGGCTTAGTCTTTGAAATAAAAAGGATTCTTTCCCCGGCTAGTGGGGACAAATCGAGAAGTTGCTGCGATGGGTTAGGAGGCGTTTGCGCTACAATGGGTACATGCCTACCACTCAACTTCGCGTCGGCCTTTGGGTTCTTGGCCTGGTCTCTCTATTTTACCTTACTGCTGTTTTTCCGTTGGCCTATTTTCGTCACGACGATTGGCTAATTCTTGGAAATGCGGTTCACCATTTTGCCCTGGACTGGACGAGTGCCTTTCACCCAACACTGTTTTACGTGAACGAAGAGATCGTTTGGTTCTTTCGCCCCGTCTTCAAAGCGCTCGTCTACGTGTTTTACCGTCTGCTCGGTTTTAACTACTACCTTTGGCTGGCGGTACTTTACGCGTGCTTTGTGGCAAGTGTGGCTTTGGGCTGTGCCGCCGTTTCCAAACTAACTCGATCCACGTACTGGGGGCTTTTCTCCTTTGTACTTCTCTTGGCGAGTCTCCATGCTCATTTTGGCAGTTTATTTTGGATGGGTGAGGGCATGATGAACTGCCCGCAGCTTTTCCTGCTCGCCGCAAACCTGTTCTTGTTCAGTCTCGCCCGAGAGAAATACTTTTACTTGAACCAGGCGCTGGCCTACCTGTGTTTTGTGTTAGCCCTTGGAATTAAGGAGTCTTCGGTATTTCACGCGGGCTTTCTTGGACTCATCGTTCTTTTGGATTCTGGTTTTGAGAAAAAGCGCAAGCTAGGCTTGCTCGTGCTCTATGGTTTAAGTGGAGCGGTGTACTTGTACTTCCGTCTGGTAGTGGTTCCGGTAAACCCTTACTACGTTCCCAAGACCCACTTCTGGCCTTTTGCAAAAGCTTTGCTGACCCTACTCGGCGCCTTGGCTTTGCCTTTACTGATCCTGGTTTCTTGCAGTGGCGAAGATCTTCAGCCGATTGGAAAGCGTATAAAAAAGCGCTAGTCAGTCTCTGGCCCTATTTTCTTTTGTGCTCGTAACGCTTCTTCCGTATCTGGGTCACCCTTCTTTTCCCCGGGTTGGTTGCTACTCCCTTCCGCTTATCTGGTTTTTACCTTGGGATTGCTCGGCAACCGGATTGAAGCTTTGCCGATTCGCTGGCGGAGTCTGGTGGTACTGACGCTTCTACTCAGTGCGATCCCGGTGGGCCTGCGAGTGGTGCAGCTTAAATGGTGGGGGTGGAAACAAGGGCAAATGGCTTTGCAGACCTTCATCCAGACGGCTCCCGCCGACAAAGTAGAGAAACTGGTTGTCTACGACTGCGTGGATCCCGCGACCCCCAGCTGGCCTTTGATCGGGTGATCGGCTTTGAGGCTGGCCTGCACCATCTTTGGGATCTACCATGGTGCGGATATTCCCATCCAAATCCGAGCGTGTGATCGCTACAAGGAAAAGTACGCGCAAAAGAAAAAAGACATGGTCTTGTTTTGGAAATTCCCCGAGCTTGACTGGGTCAACCGACAAGCCGTTCTAGGCTATTGATCCTCGGCGGCAAGCTCCATCAAGAGCTCTCCGGTTTCAACCGCTGCGCCCACCTTGGTGCAGATGCGATCGACGGTTCCTGCCATGGTGGAACGGATTTCGTTCTCCATCTTCATGGCTTCCATCACGACAACCGCTTCCCCCTTGGAAACGCGTTCGCCGGATTTTTTCAGAATGCGCACAATCTTTCCGGGCATCTTGGCGCAGATCTGGTTATCGGATCCCAAGTCTTCGCCGCGCAGCTTGCTGACGATGCGCTTATGCTCACTTTCGACTTTTAACTGCAGCGTGCGCTCCGGTGTCCACACCGTATAATCGCTTTTGTTGCCGATCACGTTGGCGTAGAAAACCGTGTTGCCTCGCACAAAGGAGCAATTGTTGCCGTGGAATACGATATCCAAAGGTTCCTCGGCGTGGTCGTCAAACTTTACATAGAGCCGATTCCTACGGGACTCCACTCTCACACAGTGCTCTTTACCTTCATGGGTGACGTAGAAAAGCATTAGCGGAGTGCCTCCTGCCTAGCGACGAATTTCCAGCGGGAATTCTCGTCGCCTTCTATAGCTGCAGCTTCAAACTCTTTAGAGAATGCAGAAACCGCAACGGAGATAATCGCCATTTCCATTCGGTTGGCGTCCATTTCGGGCTGCTTGAACGTAAAATTTTCTTCAATCATGCGGGTCGTGTAGTTGCCTCGCACAAAGTCGGGGTGCTTCAAAAGCTGAAAGTGCAGGGGAGTGTTGGTCTTGATGCCGTTCAGAACCGTTTCCGAGAGCGCTACTTTGGAACGCTCGATGGCTTCCTCACGGGTTCGGCCCCACACGGAAATTTTGGCGATCATGGGATCGTAAAACACCGGAATCTCGTACCCACGATAAGCGTGGGTGTCGATGCGAATGCCCGCTCCGCTCGGGAAGCTTGCTCCCCGCAGCAGTCCCGCCTGGGGCAAAAACTTCTCAGGGTCTTCGGCGTAAATACGGAATTCAAAAGCGTGTCCGGTGCAGCGAAGGTCTTCCTGCTTGAACGACAGTTTCTGACCGAAAGCCACCCGAATCTGTTCCTTGGCGAGATCCTGCCCGGTGATCCACTCCGTGACCGGGTGTTCGACCTGGAGGCGGGTGTTCATCTCCATGAAATAGTAGTTCTGGTTGTCGTCGACAAGAAACTCAATGGTCCCCGCATTGGTGTAGCCGATGTTTCGGCACGCCTCTACCGCGGCCTCACAAACGGCCTTGCGAACGTCCGGTTTGAGGTAAGGACTGGGTGCCTCTTCGATCACCTTTTGGTGCCGACGTTGAGCCGAGCACTCGCGTTCAAATAGGTGAACGACGTTACCGTGATTGTCCGCCATGATTTGAACTTCAATATGGTGCGGAGAAAGGATAAATTTTTCTACGTAAAGCCGACCATCTCCAAAAGCCTTGGCGGCCTCGGATGAAGCGCGACGAAAGAGCGGGAGAAAGTCTTCTTCCTTGTCGACCCGGCGCATGCCACGGCCACCGCCGCCGGCTGACGCCTTAATCATCAAGGGAAAGCCAATGTCTTTGGCTTCGTTGAAGGCCTTGTTTTCGTCCTCGGTGCCCTCTTTGGTTCCGGGAACCAGCGGCAGCCCGGCTTTTTCCATCGTATTGCGAGCCGATACTTTGTCGCCCATCGTCGAAATGACTTCGGGGCTGGGCCCAATAAAAATCATTCCGGCTTCGGAGACAGCTTTTGCAAAGGCTGCGTTCTCAGAAAGAAAACCGTAACCGGGGTGGATAGCATCCGCCTTCATGGCCTTGGCGGCTTCCAAAACTTTGTCGATCTTCAGGTAGCTGTGGATGGAAGGCCCTTCGCCCACACAGTAAGCCGCATCAGCGCGGGAGACATGTAAGGACTGACGATCCGCCTTGGAGTAGATGGCGAGAGGGATGTGACCCATCTCGCGCGCCGCGCGCATAATACGCAGGGCGATTTCTCCACGGTTGGCGACTAAGATTCTTTTGGGTGTGGTACTCACAGCGGAATGTTCCCGTGTTTTTTGGGCGGAACTTTGTCCCGCTTGTTCTTAAGCATTTCCAAGGCCTGGATAACTTGGACGAGTTTCTTCCGGAAAAATAATCTCATCGACGTAGCCGAAGTTCCGCCGCTTTAAGGAGTCGCGAAGGCTTCAGTGTACTCATCGACCAGCTTCTTTTTTGCGGAGTCCTTGTCCGCCGCATCGGTGAGCTGATTCTTAAACACAATCGCTACCGCGCCATCCGGACCCATCACGGCGATTTCCGAGGACGGGTAAGCCAGATTGACGTCTGCGCGCAGCTGCTTGGAAGACATCACACAATAGGCACCGCCGTAAGCCTTTCGCAGGATGACGGTAACCTTGGGCACCGTTGCTTCAGCGTAGGCATAAAGCAGCTTGGCCCCGTGCCGGATAATGCCACCGTACTCCTGCTCGACACCCGGCAAAAATCCAGGGACATCAACCAGAGTCACGATAGGGATATTGAAAGCATCGCAGAATCGAACGAAACGCGCGGACTTCACCAGGCGTTGTTATCCAAGCACCCGGCCAGGAACTTGGGCTGGTTAGCCACAATCCCAACGGTCCGGCCATTCATTCGCGCAAAACCCACTACAATATTCTGGGCAAAGTCTTTGTGGATCTCAAAAAAGTAGTTCTCGTCGACAATCAGCTCGATAATCTCGCGTACGTCGTAAGGCTGACGCGGGTTTTCCGGGATGATGGTCCGCAAACGAGGCTCCGACCGGTTGATCGGATCATTGTTCTTAACAATCGGCAAATCATCAGGTTGTTGGCCGGGATGTAGCTCAAAAGCTCACGGATGAACAGCGGCTCTTCTCATCATCGGTCGCGAAATGGCAGACACCACTCTTGGTGCTATGGGTGATGGCTCCACCCAAGTCTTCTTTCGTGACTTCCTCATGGGTGACGGTCTTGATTACGTCCGGCCCTGTCAAAAACATGTAGCTGGACTCTTTGACCATGAAAATAAAATCGGTAATACCCGGGCTGTAGACCGCACCGCCGGCACAGGCCCCATCACGACGGAGATCTGCGGGACCACACCGGAAGCAAGCGTGTTTCTATAAAAAGTTCGGCGTACCCGCCCAGAGATTCGACACCTTCTTGAATCCGGGCGCCACCAGACTCGGTGAGACCGATCACCGGCTTACCGTTCTTGATCGCCATATCGAAAATCTTGCAGATTTTTTCGACTGCGTACCGGAGAGAGAACCGCCGAACACCGTAAAGTCTTGGGCGTACACATAAACGTAGCGTCCGTTCACTCGGCCATAGCCGGTAACAACGCCGTCTCCCAGAACTTTCTGCTTTTCCATTCCGAAATCGGTGCAGCGGTGAGTGACGAATTTATCGATTTCTACAAAACTGTCTTCGTCCAACAAGAACTGAATTCGTTCTCGGGCCGTCAACTTGCCTCTTTTATGCTGGGCCTCGATCTTATCAGGACCTCCGCCCAATTCAGCTTCCGCGTGACGCTTCTGGAGTTGCTCCAGCCTTTGTTCGATATCCATAAGTCGCCAATAGAATCATCGGGTTAGGGGGATGTCAACAAAACGTACCCAATGGGAAATTTTGTCCGCTCGCTCTAAGTACCCCAGATTACAAGGCTATATGCGGTTGTCACAAAAGTTTTACGTGGAACGGTGCGGCCTGCCGGGGGACCATCGTCCCTTTAGAATGCGATCTAGTGGATGGGATAAAACTAAATTTGGGATCCGGAAATGTGGCCATTCCCAGTTTTGAAAACTTCGACAACTCGCCGTCTCTACTCGTTTCCAAAGTACCTCTGTTAAAACGCCTGCTCTTCAAAGCGGGTTGGATCGCCGAGGAACAGTGGCTACGTGACTGGTCCGGCGTGCGTTGGCGGGATTTAAAAAAGGGACTGCCTTACGCCGATGGCGCTGTTTCAAAAATCTATAGTTCGCACTTTTTGGAACACCTGCCTCCGCGCAATGCGCGCGATCTACTGACGGAGTGTTACCGCGTTCTAAAAAAGGACGGTGTGATGCGATTGGTAGTTCCGGACTTATTGTTTCATGCGGAACGCTACGTGAGGGAGACGAAGGAGGCGCTCAGTCGTTCACGACTAGATCGCCACGCACACCAGGAGTTCATGAACACCGTGGCGGGATTTTACGTTGAGGGCGGACGGCCTGGCCGTGAACACTGCTACATGTATGACCTACCCGCGCTTGTCTGCTTGCTACAGGAGATTGGTTTTCGATCCGTGGAGCGTAGCGAATTCAAAAAGGGGAACGATGAAGAGCTGGCCGCGCTCGATTCCCGACCCGACGAGAGCTTGCATCTGGAAGTCAGAAAATAAGGATCTTCGCCTAACTATCTAGCGTTTGTGCAGGCACTAACCGAGCGCCGTGTCCCACCAAAGGTTTACTCCTTTGTTTTCATTTGTATTCGCTGCGTGGCCAAGAGGCGGCGCGGCTTTTGCACTTTCACTCTAGCACCGGATCTACTGCGGGCGCCAAAGAGGGAGTCAGACGAAATGCGTACATTTTTTAGTTGTATACTTTTAGTATTTGCGGCCTCAGCCCTTGCAGATCCTCATACGCTTCTACAGTTGGCTCCTGGAATAATGGGTAACTCTGGACGACCGACAAAGCCGGAGGAGTATCCCTATGCCGTTGAGTTTAGAAACAGCGTGGGACTTACTTTTTGCGGCGGTACGGTGATTGGGCTATGCGTGTTGACCGCGGAGCATTGCCTAAGGGGAACTAGCTTTCCGTTCTCCGTGGATAGAGGCGCTTTAAGTGGTGTGGACTCAAACGTGATAGCTGGAAAAGGCTTTAGCGGAAAACCCTTTTCGCAGTCGCACACTTTGCATCCCTCAAAGGATCTGGCCCTTCTGAAACTGGACCGGCCGTTTCCCCCGAAAAATACGGCGGACCTCAGCATACTAGTTTCAGACGAAGAGCAGCGTTACCGCAAGCCGGGGACGCAAATAGAGGTTGTGGGTTTTGGTCCCAATCGAAGCCAAACTTATGATGATGGGGCCTCCGTGAATCTCGGCTATGGAAAGAGTCGTGTGGGAAAGTTAAGCGTCGTGGGCGAGGCCTCGATCAGCGCCGACGAGCCCGCGTTCCTTTACACCCAGCCGGGGCCGGACAAGGTGGGCCCGGGTGACAGCGGTTCAGGCGTGTTTTTTGCGGGTAAACTTTTCGGGGTTCTCTCCGCCGGGACCTTCGGTGAAAATCAGGGAGAGGGCGACAAGAATCTGATCGCTGGCAACAAGATCCAGGCAGTAACCTTGCTCGCTCAACACCGAGATTGGATTGAAGAAAAATACGAGGAACTGGGTTGCGAACCCAAGCCGAAACCCAGCTTGGAGGCGTTCCCAAAGACCGAGGTACCAGTTCCCCCGCGTCCTCGGAGCCAGGCCGAAATTGATCGGGAGATCAGTCGTCTCGCAAGAGAACACGGTTTGAGGCCGGCAGATTTTTCCGGAGCAAAACCTCCTACGGAAGCGGTTGAGAGGATTCGGGAGCTACTTCGACAAAGTTTAAAACTAGGTTCGGAAGTGACGCTTAATTTGTTCGCCTACCAAAGCAAAGAAGGAAGAATTCGACTCAACGTGAGCACGCCGAATTCCAATGGCGGAAAGCGCTCCTTCGGGGTCTACGAAATAGAGTAGAGAGAGACTCAACCGATACAGGCCGAAGCGTAACCGACAACGGAATCGTAGTCCCCTGAAGCCACCCCGCTATTTGTATAGTCGATAAGTTCGCATTGAGTGGCGCCCAGATTCCGTGCTGCCTGCATCGTGATGGTCGTTGGGATAAAGCCACACATCGAAATCTCGTTGTCGCTCACCGTCTTGTACAAGCCAGCCGGATCAAAGGCCTCTATCTTTTCCAAAGCGAGGCGATCGAGCGGTTCGGCCACCGTCGCCGGGAGGTAGTGGCTCATGTCCGTGCTGGCCACGAGCAAGGGACGGTTTCTTTCCCTTTTGAGCACATTTCCGAGATCCATCCCGATGGCCAGAGCCCGTGTCATATTAATAGGTCCCACGACGATAGGGACGATTCGCACACTCGAATTTAGAAAACGCAAACAGGGAAGGTGCACTTCTATTGCATGCTCGTATAAGTGTGCGGCGCGATCGGGCTGCAGATCGGGTACCGCCGCGATCATTCTAGACGCCAATTCTTCGTCAACGGCGACGTTGCCCAAAGGGGTTTCCCAAAGTCCCTGATTCCATATCGAGAGTCGGGGGCCTTCGCCCGTATGGTTCGGACACAAGAGCACCACGCTGTCGGGGATTTGGGATTGAGCGTAAACTTTGGCTGCCGTGAGTCCCGAATAGAGATACCCCGCGTGCGGGGCGATGATCGCCGTTCGCAACCGCTCTTCGCGGCCCAAACTGGCAAACCAATCTTCCAGTTGGGTTTCCAAGGCTTTTGGCTGGGCCGGATAAAAACGGCCCGCAACTGCCGTGTGCCGAGTCCATTCCATAGGGACACCTTAACTCTCCTGTTCGAGATGGCAATCGGAATAGGCCCTTGGCTTTGCAGCGTTTTTTGCTTTGTGGTAAAGTGCGGCCCTGATGCGAGACGCCCTGCATCATCTGTGAAGAAGTTTTTCTCAGTGATTATAATGATTTAATCTGATTTTGCCGATGTTAGACACAGGCCATGAGAGCGAATAAAAAAGCCATTTACTACCTAATTGGGGTTCTCTTTTACGCCGCTCCGGCGTTTGGGGACGCGGAAGGTTTGTCGCTAGAGTCCTTGCTCACTACCGCCGTGAGCGGCAATGCAGAAATTAAGGAAAAGCTGGCCGATGTGGGGGTGGCCGAAGCCCAACAAGCTCAGGCCAATGCCGCCGGAATGCCCAGCGGGCAGGCCGTTGTTATCGGCGCGCCGATGCCGGAAGTGCGCGGCGATGTGAACAACTCCACCACGAACTTTGGGAAGTGGGGACCCTTTATTCAGGGCGCCATTCAAATTATCCAGCCGCTCTACACCTTCGGACAGCTTGGCAGTTACAAAGACGCCGCTCAACACCAGATTCTTGCTAAGCAGGAACTGGCGAAGATGAAAAAGGACGAGATCGTCTACAAAACCAAAGAATACTTCTACGGCTTTCAGCTGGCTTACACTTTGGAGAGTTTGGTGTCGGACGTCGTGGGCACACTTGAGGAAGCAGCTGCCGAGGCGGAAAAGGGTTTAAAGAAGAAAAAATCAAAGATCAAACCGCACGATGTCTACCACCTTAAAACGGAGTTGGAGAACTTGCGGCAGTTGGGCCTGGAAGCCACGGCTGCAAAGAAAACAGCGGAACGTGCGGTGGCTTGGATTTCTACCAAGACGTTTGAAGAGTTGCCGACGCGGAAAATCCGACCGACCGATTTTACGAAAAAGACCTTGGACGAGTACATGGAGATAGCGCGGGCCAATCGCCCGGAGTTCAAAGCGTTGAAGGAAGGGATCCAGGCCCGGCGCGCGTTACGCGATGCCAAGCAAGCGCAGAGCTACCCGGTAGTTTTTCTAGGCGGCACCTTTGCGGCCGGCTGGAGCCCGGTGGCGGACAAGCCGAACTCGCTTTATGCCAATGACTACTTTAACCGCGTGATCGGGGGCGGTGGAGTGGGGTTGCGCTTCTATTTGGAGTTTTGGCGCAATTCGGCGGAAGCAGCCGAGCAAGAAGCCGAGATGATGAAACTCAAAGCCCAGGAGGAGTACGCTGTCCCTGGGATAGAGCTTGAAGTGAAACGAGCGTTTTGGGATTTGGAAAAAGCTTCTGAGGGATTAGAAATCGCCGAGAACCGGCGCAAGATGGCGCGCAAATGGTTTATTTCCAATGCCTCAGGGTTTGCCCTGGGGATCACTCCCGCAAAAGATCTGATGGATTCTCTTCAGGGCGATGCGCTTGCCAAGAAGAACCACGCCGAAACGATCTACGCGTTGAATATGGCACTGGCGACACTCTCACAGAAGGTGGGTGTCGAGGTGGCTGATCTGAAATACTAAGCCGCTGGTGGCGTTAAGTTTTTTCCGCTCTTCACTTTTTCCTGCAATTTTCTTCGGCGTCGGATGTAGACGTAGGCTCCCGCGATCGCAATCAACGCCACCACTAAACCGGTATCCACGCCTTTTCCGGTAGGCTTCTGTTCGATTTGATCGACAGGTGTCGGCGGCTTCAGGCGTTGGAAGATGTTCTTTTGCAGCTGCCCCAAAACCTGGTTCCCGGGCAGAACTTCTTCGCCCTGCTTGGAAGCGACGTTGATGTCAAAATCCGCGCGGGGTTTGAGCGAAGCTATCATGCGCTCCAAGGATGGGGAGATTTTGGAGTAGCGTTCGTTGGAGACTATATAGGTGATGAGGATAGCGAGGTTGGAGGTCTTGGTCTTGTAAACCGTCGCAAGGTAGCGCGCCCAAAATCCAGGAAGCTCAGAGTTTTGTTGAAGCGAATCCACCCATTCAAAACCATTGATCGTGCGTTTGCGGGTGTAGACGATTTTTGAAAGCACCCCTCGACCGGTGTCATCCGCGATGCGCCGGGGTTTTTTGAGATAGGTTTCGTAGTTTTCCAGCGTGTCCCACTTGGTCGCCTCGGCCGCAATAGAAAGGATGACGGCTTCTTTGCGATCGTCGGGCACGTTGCTTTGGCAAATCCAAACGCCCTGTGAGAGTTCGCACTGCCACCCCTCGGGGTGCTGGAAACTGACGTAAGCGGTGTTCAATCCCCAGGCTAAGAATGGCACATTCAAAAGCACCAAACATACGATACGTCGCATTAGGCCTCCGGTGGCTGCAGAAGGTGGGTTTAGGCCATTTTATCACAACCCTGGGTTAGGTTTTGGTGATGAAACTCAAATGTTCCCGGAGTTCGGAGATCTCGTTGTAGAAGAATTCCTTCTCGCTTTTGGGAGTTTGAACCGGGGTCCCCGGAACGTGCGAATCGAGGAATGCGCTGACGCGTTTTCTGAAGGTAGGGTTTTCGCAAATCCGCCGGTAGATGTGGATCCTGTCTGCCGCTGTCGCCGATGAGTATGCACTGTTGGCTGGCCTCCAGATTGCTCTGAGCACCCGAGCGGCAACGGTAAGCTTGGGACGCTGTCCAGGTAGCTGAGCTCATCTCAGGAAAACGGTCCTTGTGGATATTCCTTCAAAAAACTTCAACAGAGGGGCACAGTGAGAGCGGATACGGTGCTGGCAATGGTGAGTAACTATGCTGGTGTTCGCGACGAGGTCATGTAGAGCTGTGCCACTCCCTTGATCGGCGTGACGTATAATAATGACCGCGAAAAAGCCCCAGACCACTCCGCAAAGTTGTGGTTTCGGCAATCTTACTGTCCTTGATGGTGTCGTCGATATCTGACACCACTACCCATTCGATCTTATTGTTCAAAAGAAATACGGGTGCGCTCAACACTTCGTAGTTTCCCAGGCGGATGAGGCCCGCGTAGGTTTGATCCCGCACGGTTCTATGCGCAAGCGCGATCCGGTGCGTTCTATTGGGAGCTGAGGAGGAAATTGAACCTGATGAAGCTCGGGTTTCGGTGCTTTCTTCCACGGTTCTTGTGTTGTGTTCCCCTAGAGCGACCTGAAAGTGGATGCGCTCAAAAAGTTCCACATCGGGAAGTCCCTTAAGAATCCGGTGAAGCAGCCGCCGAGGCCGGTATCCCAAGACCTCTCTTGAGTGCCGTTGCAGACCACGGCCTGCACCATTGTGAAGTTGCGTGTGGCAAGCAGGGATCCCAACAATGGATTTCTGGGGCGTGGTAACGCCAAGCAGTTGCAGCAGCTTAAAGAGGGGAACTTCCAGAGTCTTCCATAGCCGGATGCCCCAACCGAACCACCGGTTTTGCGGAAAATCAGTCAAACGCAGGCGGGATTTCAACGCGCTCCCCCAAGAGTCTGAGCGGGGATCGGCCGATAAGACCGGTAGGTGCGTACCCTATCCAACATTTTATTCCACCTGTTGCGCCAGCCAGTGTGCCGATTGGCAGCGGTTATCTTGCTTTGGGTCAGCCCCCGTACCTTCGCTCTCAACGAATTCCTCGATCTCTACGACGCTCCGCAAGTCCTGGCACAAGGCAATGCCATGACCGCTGACGCGTATGGTTATCTTTCTAACTACTACAATCCGGCGGGGCTAGCAAAAATGCCGTCCAGAAAATCGGAGATTCATCTGGTCGCCTTGGAGGGAAGTAGCTCTGGGACCGGAGCCGCCCGCGCGGTTGAGGCCCGTAGTTGGGGGGTCGGTCCGCTGAACCCCAAGGTGGCGTCCAACCCCGGCAGTTACACCTATTTTTCCTATGGAGCGATCCCCGCTATCTCGGTCCGCGGCTTCTCGCTGTCGCTGCTCGCGCGCCGGGAATACGCGGCCCTATCCGACGGGACCAACGTCGATATCGATACCCGGACAGATTTGGGCGTCACTCTCGGGGTAGCGAAGAATTTTGCGGGAAATCTGGTCAAACTCGGCGTCGTCGGAAAGGCGATCCTCCGAAACCAACTCAAAGGGACCTATGCGCATTCGGATTTCTATAGTGAGCAGGCTATCCAGGCGCTGGCAAAGGAAGGGTTGGGACTTGGCGCCGACGTTGGGCTAATCATCACTTTGCCGTACAAGTACCTGCCTACGTTTGGGCTTGTCTGGAAAGATGTGCTGGGGACACAGTTTAGTTCCAGTCAGTTTTTAAACTCGTACTCCACCAGCGCTCCGGACACGATCCCGCAGTCCTTTAACTTTGGCTTTTCCGTCTCGCCACGGTTTAGCCGTTTGTGGCGCATGAAGTTCGCCGCCGACATCCGGCACATCGAGCGCACCGATCTCCCGTTTCGAAAGAAACTGCATTTGGGTTTTGAGATGGAGAGCCTGAAGGGACTTCGCGGGACCTACTGGTGGCTGGGGCTCAACCAGCTTGACCCCTGCTTCGGCATGGGGGTGCGTTTGCCAGGCGGGAATTTGGAAATTGGCACCTACGGAATGGAAATAGGGGCGGGGGAAACGGCAGAGTCAGATCGCCGGTTTTTCATGCGCTACACGGTGAGTTTCTGATGCGCTCCTACCTACTCATTCTAATCTTGTTTGCCACCTCAGCCGAGGCTCGCCTGCGTCGCAACGGCTTTGAAGGGCTTCGCCCGCTCGGAATGGGAAATGCTTTTATTGCGCTTTCGGATGATCAAAACATGCTCTGGTACAACCCGGCGGCTTTGGCCCGCGTCCGCGGTGTACACTCGCATTTGATCGACGTTACGCTAGGGGTGGATTCGTTAGATACTCTATCCCGCCTGCTCGACTCTATTCTTGAAGGAAACTTCGATGAGAATATTCGAACCGACACCCAATATACCCGGATCAATGCCGCCCATTCTTTCATTACCCCCTACTTTGGAATTTCGCTGTTTGCCGACAGCCAGACGTTCATGGACTTGCAAGAGCTTACGTCGGAAGCGGTCGACATTGTTTCCAAGAACGACGTTGGGGCGATTGTTGGCGTTGGGCTGCCAATTGGCGACAACTTTTCGCTCGGCTTCTCGCTGCGCCTTTTTCAGCGCTTTGGGATTGATGAGTACCTGACACCGCTCGAGTTGCTTGCCAAGCTCGGCGGCATTCCCGCAGGCGATTTCCTGGACGCTGTTTTCTCGGTTCTGCAGGGAAGATATCACCACGGGCTATGCTTTCGGTTTGAACATGGGAGCGCTCTAACGGTACCCTTTACCCCAGAGAAATGAAGTGGACCCTTGCGGCAACCTTAGATGACTTTGCCAACACCAATTTTACGGCGGTTGGGGGGGCGAATGCGCCCGATCCCATCAATGCGACGCTCAACTTCGGTACTGCTTTCCAGTACACGCTATCTCGCAGCAACACGCTGAACTTGACCTTCGATTGGAGAGACTTTTTAGGAAGTGATCCCGTTTTCAAACGTTTGCACATGGGAATCGAAATGAAATTTCCGGGCCTTGCTTTACGCGCGGGTGTATACCAAGGGCGCCCGACTGCCGGCGTGAGTTTCGAGGCTTTACCGCACACCCGCATCAACTTCACCACCTACGCCGTGGAGCTAGGCGATTCCCTCTGGACGCGCGAGCACCGTTGGTATCTCGCTCAAGCCATTATTGGATTTACACCATTCTAACGTCGGGCTTTTCGATAAAACATCGAACGGGAGGAGCCCGTAAAGCGTCCGCGTATGCGACTGATATCGTTTACGCGCTTTTCGGCCACTCGGTCGGCACACCGGTATTCCGGCATGTTCTCTCGCTGAGAGTGTTGGAGAATGTTCTTCATGACGTAGTAGATGCTACGGATCATGCGGTTGGCGCGAAGCTCATCGTAACCCTCAAGCTCTATAGAGACGTTCATGAGCCCGCCCGCGTTGATGGCGTAATCGGGTGCGTAGAGGATTTTCTTTCTGAAGAGTTCGTCGCCGCACTCGGGGCTTGCCAATTGATTGTTGGCGCTTCCTGCCACAATCTTGCACTTGAGCCGGGGCAGAGTTTTTTCATTGATGACAGCGCCCAATGCCGACGGGCAAAGATATCCGCGTCCGTGTCGTAAATCTCTTCGGTAGAAACGATCGTGACGTTCTGACGCTTGGAGTATTCTTCACAGCGCGCACGATCGATATCGCAGATATAAACCCGCATGTTGTTAGCGAGCATCAGCTCCACCAGTTCGCGCCCGACATGTCCGATCCCTGAACGGCGACAGAAATGCCTTCCAAGGAGTTCTTTCCCATCTTGCATTCGACACAGGCACGGATGCCTTCCAGCACGCCTTTGGCTGTCCAAGGCGAAGGATCCCCGGAACCTCCGTGTGAGCGCGCGACGCCCACCACGTGGTTTGTCTCCATGAAAATATATTCCATGTCGTGTACGTCGGTGCCGACGTCTTCGGCGGTGATGTATCGACCGTTTAAGGTTTCCACAAAAGAACCAAAAGAACGAAACAAGGCTTCCGATTTGGCCTGTTCCGGATCGGCCATGATTACCGCTTTGCCACCGCCAAGATTAAGACCTGCGATTGCCGCCTTGTACGTCATGCCTTTGGAAAGTCGGAGGACATCATCCAGAGCTTGCTGGGTATCTTGGTAATGCCACATGCGCACACCACCGAGCGCGGGTCCTAACAAAGTATTGTGGACGGCGATGATGCACTTCAGGCCGACTGCTTTGTCCTGACAAAAAATTACTTGCTCGTGGTTTTCCGTTAAAAAACGTTCAATTTCTAGATTTCCGCTCATGACTTATTAACCTCTAAGGTCTGTCCCCTGACTATGGAAAGGCAGCAAGAAACTTGGGCCACTCTACCAAGGTCGCCGGGGCCGTTCAAGTGTTTCTAAGCCCTTGAAAACACCGGACTTGAGTTCTTAAAGTCCATTCACTAAACTCCGTGCAACATGTCTAAGACGACTGAAATAGCAGGCGAATTTCCTTACACCCGGGGCGTCCATGCGGAGATGTACCGCAAGAAGTTGTGGACGATGCGTCAGTACGCAGGCTTCGGGGATGCGGCGGCAAGTAACGCTCGTTACAAGTATCTGCTCTCCCAGGGCATTACCGGCCTGAGCATCGCCTTCGATCTACCGACTCAAATGGGCTTCGATTCGGATGCTGATTTTGCCCGCGGTGAAGTGGGAAGGGTAGGCGTTGCGATCAGTTCCCTGGAGGACATGCAGATTGTCTTGAAAGATATTCCTCTGGATCAGGTCAGCACTTCCATGACTATCAACGCAACGGCACCCATTCTCTTGTGCCTCTACCTGGCGGTTGCCGATAAAAACAACGTTGATCGCAAGTCCCTGCGTGGAACCATACAAAATGACATTCTGAAAGAGTACAGTGCTCGCGGGACGTTTGTGTTTCCGCCAAAGCCGAGCATGAAAATCGCAACGGACGTATTCGAATTCTGCAAGGCAGAGGTTCCCAACTGGAATACTATTTCAATTAGCGGGTATCACATTCGCGAAGCTGGCAGCACGGCTGTTCAGGAACTTGGTCTGACCCTTTCAAACGGTCTTGCTTATGTTGAAGCCGCGATCGATCGGGGGCTGCACATCGATGATTTTGCCCCTCGGCTTTCGTTCTTTTTTAATGTGCACAATGATCTTTTAGAGGAAGTCGCGAAATTTAGGGCGGCCCGGCGTTTGTGGGCCAAGCTCATCAAGGAACGGTATAGCCCCAAAAACCCGAAGTCCTTGCTGCTCCGGTTTCATGCTCAGACGGCGGGGAGTTCGTTGATTTCAAGTCAGATTGACACGAACGTGGTTCGGGTCACGCTGCAGTGTTTGGCGGCGGTATTGGGGGGGGCCCAGTCCATCCACACCAACTCGCGCGATGAGGCGTTGGGTTTACCTACGGAAGACGCGGCCAAGTTGGCTTTGCGCACGCAACAGGTAATTGCGTTTGAATCCGGAGTCACACAAGCGGTCGATCCCTTTGGAGGGAGTGACTACGTTGAAGCCAAGACTAACGATTTAGAGAAGGCAGCGCTCAAGCTCATAGAAGAAATTGAGGAGCGAGGCGGAGTGATTCCCTGTATTGAAGAGGGATGGCAACAAAATCTCATCCAGCAATCGGCCTACGAATACCAGCTGGAGATCGAGAACGAAACACGTATCGTGGTTGGGCAGAATAAATTTAAGGAAGATACAAGCGGTCAAGATCCGGTTTTCTCGATTGATGATCGCGTTGAAAAAGATCAAGTCGCTAGACTCAAAGCTTTTAGAGAGCGTCGCAACGCTGGTACCGCCGCCGAAATGCGGGGCAAGCTACACCAAGCGGCGCAGGAAGCCTCCAATCTGGTTCCGCACATCTACAACTGTGTGGCAGCACACGTCACGCTAGGAGAGATTGTCGAAACGCTGACCTCTGTGTACGGACGTTTCCGCGGGCAATAGTTTGCCAAAACTTGCGACTCCACTTTTTTGACGTTGCGATTAGTAAAGCGGTTGGTTGTCGGTGAGTTTGAGAAACACGGTCCGCAAAGCCAAAAGCGAAACCCCGATCAATACGACGAGTACAACTACCAAGGCGATAAAAGCACTCAGTTGGGTGCCTTGATAGATGTGTAGTCCTCCCAACTGCTGAGCGGTGAGGGCCATGCCCGCCAGGAAAAGAGTCCAAAGCCCGCAGAAAAGATAGAAGGGCTTGAGATCGTAATCCGGGATGTGCCGCCTCAAATGGGCCCGCAACAGTACCCACAGAATCAGGCAATAGAGGGCGATCCCCACGCTTCCCGCGAGAGCCAGTCCCGAGAACCCCATCTTGTCGCCGAGAAACCAGTACAGAGGTAAGCAAACAAACGAGATGACCGTACCGATAATAGACGGCAGCCAGGTGCGTTGGCAGGCGTAAAAGCCGCGGGAAAGAATGAGTTGCAGCGTCCAAAAGAAAATTCCCACACTAAACATGCGTAGTGCCTGAGCGGTATTTTCCATGTCCACGGAGTTTAGCTTGCTACCGCCGAAGATGAAATGCGTGATGGGCAGCGCATGGGTATAGAAGAAAATTGCAGCAAGCGGTGCCGCGGCCCAGAGTTTTTGAACTTCACGCAAAAGCGTGCGGGTGTACTGAGCTGCCGCACCCTCCGCCCAAAGGCGCGCCAGAAACGGGAAGCTCGCAATCCCGGCCGCTTGTCCGATCACGGCAACCGGAATGCGCATTTCAATGCGTGCGTAGTGCAGCCAACTCACCGCGCGAGCGCCCATGGAACTGGCGAAGTACTTGCTGAACCATTCGTCGGCCACAACCAAGGAGAATCCCATCATGATAGGAAGGGTTAGCCACAAGTAGCGACCGATTTCCTTGCGGATTTCCGGGGCCAAATCCAGGCTTGGCATCAGTCTATAGCCTAAGCGCCGAATTCCCCACGCTTGCAAAATCCCGTGGCTGAAAATGCAGCCGACCAGAACGCCAATACTAAACCCCATGACGCCCAAACTGCGGTGGAAAAGGACGCCGAAGAGAATGATGCCGGAGTTATATATAAGTGGCGCGAGTGCCGGGAAAAGAAAACGGCCGTGCGCGTACTGCAGTGCGATCGCAAGCCCACCCCAGTAGAAAAATAGCTGCGCGGGCAGAATGATCCGTAAGAGCTTCGCCAGCATTTCCAACTGTGGGGGAGAAAAACCCGGGGCTACCAGACTGGAAAGCGGCAAGGCGAAAATTTCACAAAGAATCACGAACAGGAGAAGAAAGCCGCCTAGTGTTCCGGCGATGCTTCGAAAGACCCGATCCGCAAAGGCTTGATCCTTTTTTGCGAGATAGGACGTGAGCAGCGGAACAAACGAGATGCTAAGCGCCCCGGCGGCCATGAGGCTGTTGATGAAGTCCGGGATAGTAAAGGACGCCGAGTAGACGTCGGTCATTGCGCTCGCGCCGACCGTTTGGGCCAATACCCATTCGCGCACAAAACCGATGACGCGCGAGAGTAAAACGCTCGCCATCATGAGCAAAGACGCGCGTTGAATTTTCTTTTCGGAGTCGCTCATGATCGGATTTAATATGATGCGTTAATTGTACGTTGTCGCAATCCGTTTTGAAAAGCGGTAAAATGAAAGAGTACGGGCGATAGACCCATTAGTCACTTCCAAAGGTGGCGGGTTTAGCGAAGTCCCGCCCGGGCAATCCCAAGCACAATCCCGACTATGAAGATTCGAAACCCTTTTCCTTTCCGCGACTATTTGCATGTGTTGATGCATACCGGCGTGGGGGCTCCTTACGCTCTTGAGATCAGCGTTCGCAAAGTGTACGCGCTGACTTCTTTGATTGCGCTGGTTTTTGTTAGCTTGTTTTTGGGGACCTTGTTATTTTTCCGAGAATTGGAATCGTCCCGACAGCTTTCTCAGGCTTTGATGGAGCTGCAGATCGAGAAGAAACTCACTCAAAACTTCAGCATTCAGAGTGTCCCGGCAACGAAGGACGCTGTAAAAGCCGAAGCCATTCCGGTCAAAGCCGTCGAACCCAAACCCATCGCGGTAGCGCACGGTCGTATCAGCGGCTTGAATGTGGAGTGCACCAAGGATGCGTGCGACGTGGCACTGGGAATGGTGCCATCACGCGCCGGAAGTGCCGAAGGAAAACTTTACGTAGTGCTACATAACGACGTTAAACGTATCGGGGCCGCCACCCATACTTCCGGAACACTCACTCAGTACATTATCTATCCGGGTTTTGAGGCGACCGATTCTCTCGATATCACTGCGGTGTCGAAAAATGGTGGAAAGACTTTCAAGTTTTCAAAGGCGTTGCAGTCTAATGTCAGATTTGAACTGAACCCTTCGCTCACACCGATAGCCGTAGAGGCTTTTGTGTTTGATGTGAACGGAAAGTTGGTTTCCCAGGAACGCAAAGCAATAGAAGCCCCGAAGAGCGAGAACAACTAATGGTGCGTGAAGTTTCTTTTCCAACTTTGATTGCTGAGGCCACCCGTCTTGCCGGTGATGTGACCTTTTCGTCCACCGCGCACGTTTTTGGGGTGGTGGAAGGCGATGTCTTGCAGCACGCCCTGGAACCGCTTCAAATTGGAAAAAGCGGTTGGATTCACGGAAACATCCGTTCGCAAGGCACGGTCGTTGTAGAAGGCCGAGTGGATGGGGACGTCGTCTCCACGACCCGCATTCAACTCCTCCCCACCGCCACGGTCCGCGGCCGCTTGCAGGCCCCTTCCATCCAGATCCGGGCCGGAGCCATTTTCGAAGGTGAAATGCAGATGAGCGCCGGATCGGCGCGTCCCGTCCTAAAGGCCGCCGCCTAGGCCTGTAACCAGCTAATATCAAAAGATAAAATCTCTAGCCCTCCCGTTCAAGAAAGCGCTTCAAGCAGCCGAAAAGAAAGCGATGGTGTCCAAGTCCACATTTGCGCCCCGGCTTGTCATTATTGAAGGCCATGAAAAGGGCAAAGTGATTCCGCTTACGGATGGAACCGCGATCATCGGGCGTTCAAAAGGCGACGTGATCGTTCACGATGCGCGTGTCTCACGATCTCATGTGGCCATTCAATTTGACGAGAAAAAGGGAGTCCTTACCTTCACCGATCTGAAAAGTTTGAACGGAACCTTCCTGAACGGGGAGGAGAGGAAGGAAGGACAAATCTCCGACGGAGACAGGTTGCAAGTCGGCGATACCATCTTTGATTGCCAGATGACCAAGCCCGACACGGGCGTGGATATTAGCGAGAGCCTACGCCGCAATCGTTCCAAAGATGACATTGCTCATCAATATATTGAACCTGAAGAAGAGGAGGAGCTGGCGGACGTTTCTCTCGAAGCAGAACCTCATGCGGATTCCCAGCCCAATCTCTCCGCGTTATCTCACGCGGCTCCCGAGCCCGACGTGCTTACAGTGCCTAAGAAGCCCAGACGTTCGGTCAGCTTGCGCAGCTGGTACTTGAAAATTCCCGTGCGCAAACGAATCCAACTTTTGAGTGTGGCAATATCTTGATTGGCGTCGGCTATTTGGGACTGGAGGATTCTGGCCCTAAGGCAGTTTCGGTTCGAGTGGACGCCATCCGACGTCAGGCGGAGCAGGGACAACTCGGCGAAGCCTTACTGGCGGCCCAAAAGTATCAGGCCGCAAACCCCGAAGACCCCAACGCATTTCTTTTGCTCGGCGATCTTTACTCTCTTCAAAATGACTACCAGAAGGCGGTCGTGGCGTACCAGAAAGCGTCGACCTTCGCTAACGTCAGTCCTGTCGTGCACGTGAAGCTCATCCGTCAGTATCTAGTCACGCAGAACAACGCGGCGGCCGTGGAGGAATACAGCCGTCTGGGAGAGGCCATACAGAATGTAGGCAAGATTTTGGGCGATGCGATTAAGGACAAGAAGATGACCGCCCGGGATGCCGTATCAAAAAACCCGTTTATCCGGGATTTGTTTGTGGAAACGGCCCAGCTCTTTTTGGACTTCAAAGAACTTGAGGAACCCCCGCAGCAGCTCATGCTGATTGCCCGTGCGCTTCAAAAAGATATCGCTCCTGACGATGCGGTGGGCTACAAGCTCGAAGCGCAGCTTCTTTTTCAGCAAAACCAGACTGAGAGTGCGGTAGCGCTGCTCGATAAGGCCTACGCGCTCAATCCTAGAGATAGGTGGGTGATTGAGAATCTGGCCCTGGCCAAGTACCGATTGAAGGATTACGACGGTACCGAACGCATTCTGCGGGCGTGGATCGAAAACTTTCCGGACTCCACTCGTGCGTACCTCACGATGGCGTACTTGAAGTTTACGCAAAAAGACGCCAAGGCCGCATTGCCTTTTCTCCAAAAGATCATCGAAGTCGGAAACCGCAATCCCAAGGAAACCTACTACCCCGAAGCCCTGTACTGGGTGGGACAGGTACTGTTGCAGGATCAGCGACTCGGTGAAGCTACGCAGTACGTCCAACAAAGCTGTCAGCTTGGTTATGAGCTGGGTTGCCAAAGCCCGCTTCTACAACGCGTTCCCACCTCTCCCAATGGATCCGAAACTCAAAGCGGCCAGTAGTAACGTGATTGGCCCGCCGCCTATATCATTTTTTCGCAAAGCTCCATAAAGTATTACTGACACCATCCCCTCGACGGAGGCCTTCGTGCGCTTTCTACTCACCCTCGTTGTGTGTTTATTCCCAATTTTTTTGTCTGCGCGTACTACGGATAATTCTTTTATCGCGATATCGCGCCCCTTTCCGGTAGTCGGCTACCTCGAGAAGCGGGCAAGGTCATCACTTTCAAGGCGGGCGTTGCAGGACCGATTCTTTCGGTTGAGGAAAAAGGCGGACGGGTACTTGCCGAAGACGTGACCGAGGAAGAGCTTCAAAAGAAAGACCCCGGGTTGTACCAGCTCGTGAAGTCGGCAGTAGCTGGTGAGGAACCGGGGCTTTTCACCGATGCGAGTGTGGGCCCAAAGCCCAATGGAATTCGCTGGAAACTACCGACGGGAAACAAAAGATGCAAATGAAAATCAGCAGCTCGATCGCATCGCCCGCTTAGAGGGAGCGATAGGCTGGGTTGGAGGGAGCCGGGAAACTAAGCCACCCTTTGTTCGCGCTTTGTTCGGGGCTTGTGGCGGCTGGGATTTTTTTCGCTTACCGGGGTCTGGGATCTCCCAATCACTATTACCAAGCGGTTTTGGCCGTGCTCTTTTTGCTGGTGGCTTACCAAAAGACGGGTGTTGCGTTGGCCGGCCCATCTGGGCCACTGGCTCTTGGCCTTACTAAACGCCGCGGGCCTTACACTCGTGATGAAAATTATCCTGGGGGGAGGGGAGCGCTTTCCTTTCTTCTGGATGAAGTACCCTTTTCTCTCTTCTCAGCGGGCTGCGGGGAAGCTTTTGAACGTAATTCCGGATTTCCAAATGCTGTGGGAGCCAACGCCGCTAGCACTATGGAGATCTCACGGTCGTGCAGTCGTTTCTCGTTCTGCTCGTTCTGGCGGAGCTTGGATTGCAGATTTTTGTTTCGTTGGTGGGTTTCGTACTCGTGCTGGTGTCGCTACCCGCACTTCTCAGTTTTGAATGGACCTGGGTTTTTCCCGCTCTGGTCTGCATTGGGGTAGGGCTGTATCTCCAATCCAGCCGATCGCAGCTTGTTTGGAATTACAAAAGTCGTGATTGAGCGCCGGCCGGCCTCATTAACCCGCTAATCCACCCTTTTAAGGCGTAGTCCATCCAACGCTTGTTTCAAAGGCGTATTGATCGCCGACAAATACCCCATATGGCCCCCATAGGGCTCAAGGTGGAGGCGTACGTGGGGCGGTAGCTTGAGGCGGCGGTAGTGTTCGCTTCGAACGAAGGGATCATCAGCCGCCGTCAAAAAGCAGAGTCGGAGTCCGGATGGCACCTATATGCGGGGCTGCGGAACAGGTTTGGTAGTAGTGTTCCCGATCTCTGGTGCTTCCTCCGCCGGGGCGGTATAAAAGTTCGTCAAAATCTTTTAACTTTGACCAAATCGACAAGGGTGGACCGACTCGAGTCGGCCTGCACGGATTCGAGATTGCACCGACTCTCGGCACAAGCGCACAAAACGAAAATCGTAAACGCGGTTTAGCCCTTGCCCCATCAATACGGACGCATCGGCGAGATCAATAGGCGCATTCACAGCAATCGCGGCGTCGGCGATCGGAGCGCCGCGGACTCCAGCGACAGAAAGCAGAAGGGCATTCCCACTTAAGGAAAAACCGATCGCCAGAAGAAACGCACCGGGAAACGCTTGCGGGTGAATTCCAAGGCCGCGGCGATGTCCTCGCCTCGGCCGGAATGGTAGGGCTCGGTGGCAAGTCCTTCGCCTTCCCCACAGCCGCGGTGATTGACTCGTACAACCGAAAGTCCCAACTCCAAACAAGTCCGCGCCGTTCGTTGCATGTAATCGGCTTCCGCGCTTCCGCCGAGTCCGTGGAAGAGGCAAACCACAAACTGGGGATCTTTGGTGTGCGCATGGGCAACGAGTGTGTCGCCCCCCAGGAGCGGGATTTCCCATTTCTCTCCGCCTCAAACGGGCGAGGGCCAGAGATGCCCCGCGATGGTTTGGCTGTGCCCGCCCTTTGCCCAACGCGGCGGGCAAAGAGGTTGGGGAATCGAGTCGAACCAGTTTGCCATGGGGGGCAGCATAGCCTATTCGTCTTCTGCTTTTGAGCGTATAATGAACAATGTTCGCTTTTGACGGCGTGCGGCAGGTTCAGTTCCAAGTCATAGACTCTACAAAATGAAGTGGCTTCATCTAGGCATTTTGCTTTTCTTGTTCAGCACGTTGGCGTTTGCCCAGGCCGCCCCGGAAACGCTTCCGGCGGCCGAGCCTCTTAAAATAGAAACCGAAGCGCCCACAAAAAACCCGATCAAACTTCGCCTGTACAACTCAGGTTACGCCTACAATGGCGAGAACGACGCCTGGGCGGAGACGCGGGTTACTCTCACGTACTTTGAAAACCTTTTTGAGCCCACCCTGCTCATCGACATCAATCCGGAAATTGCTTTCAAAGTAGGTGCGGGTCTACTCATCCCCTTTGACCAAGAGCAAAAGGTGAGCCGTTACTACCCCGTCGTTCAAACGAAGTTGAAGCGCCACACCTGGTCGTTCGAGTTGGGGAGTCTCGATGGCAATCACAACTACCCGGCGCCGTTGCTGGATCCTCTGACGTCGCTGGTACCGCAAATCCGTTTGGGCGGGGTGAATCAGATTCCGGTGGTAAACGAAACCTTCCCCACCGGGAAGCACAGTCACGGCCGATATGAGTACGGGTTTTCCTTGAAATGGTTTGATACGGAAGCCGATGGTGAGCTTTATTTTAACTGGCAGCTACCCGACAATACCAACCACCGCGAACGTTTTGATATTGGACTGATCCACAATGCCTCGCGATCTCCGTTTCCTTACTACTTAGGTCTGCACTACTGGCACAACGGTGGCCACGAAAACCCACACCCGATTGAAATCACAGAGAACTATACTCTGGGCTTGGGGCTGATGAACGACACATACACGGCTCTTTACCTGGCTTCTTATTTGATTCCCGATCGCAGTCAGTCCCAAAACAATGTGTTTGGGCACGCGTTGTATTTTGCCTACCGCTGGTGGCTGTGGGGATGGCAGATTCAACCCCAGCTTTTTGTGTCGGATGAACTTCGGGTAGCCGCGAACCGTTTTGTTTCTGTAGAAGGGGATCCGTTTTTTAGAGTGCCGCTTTATATTGGTCTCAATATTTCAAAAGAGTGGAGGCTTGTGGAAGCGTTGCAGATCAAGCTGTCTTTTGTGAACGGATTTTACCAGACCGACCGGAGTAAGTTTAATCCGAAAATCCCTCGCTACGATCAGATGGTCCGCGTGGATTTTATGTATGACATCAATCTATAGGAGTTGGCCGTGCGTGTTTTACTTTTACTCTGCCTCTTTTCGGCAACGGCCTTTGGGTATCTAGACACTATTCACGACGACTATTATGAAAAAGAGAGTGGCGGCCGCTTGCACTCGTTTGGTTTGATGGCCTTTGGTGCGCATAACAATACCTTCCACCTGCGTCAGTTCTTTGCACGGTACAACCAGCAATTTGAAGGGATTCAGTTCTTTTTGACACTAAACGGACAAAAAGACACACACGATCCGGCGACGACTTACAATTACCTGCTTGGTAACATCAATCTGTACGACTACGGCGTAGACGTGGATGTTTATAAGGGCTTTTTCATTTCGCCGCGTGGAGCGGCGACGTACCGGGTGAATTTCCACACCTACTTGCTCGTGCCGCCACAGTATTACGCCAGCAACAACGCGGAGTTTGATGCTCCCGCGCAGTTCTTACCTGTTTTTTTGACGGGACCCGGGATTCGGCTTGGCTATCGAAACGAAAATTTCGAGATTGGTTATTCGCAAGGGGACAACCGCCACTCGATCCCTATTGCAGTCATGGCGAAGTACCAGACGGAGAATTTGTATTTACGGACAGTGGCGCAGTTTGAGAATGAGGACCCCACGGTTTACAACGGTGCCTTGTGGAAGGCGCACGTTCAGCTGTCTTTGGGGGTGGAGTACGAGTGGCTGGGGCTGAAGTTCGCGGAAATTGCAGAAGTGAGCCGCATCAAGAACGACTGGTGGGTACGATTGGAGCAGGCCGTTTTCTATAAGGAGTGGTCGCTCGCCATCCGCGAGATTGTACGCACCAACCAAAGGCTCTTGTTTGAAGCATCTATCCAACGGCGCTTCTTGGGGGCCGCTTCCCTGGGCGCCTACGCCGCCACCGATGGCAGGGCGTATCTCGCGACCCAGGTCAATTTCTAAGGATTGCTAGCGATTTAGCGACTTTCCCTTGTCGCCCCTGGCCCCAAATGGTACACCCACGTGAAATTTGCCCCCATCGTCTAGTGGCCTAGGACGTCGCCCTCTCACGGCGAAAACAGGGGTTCGAACCCCCTTGGGGGCGCCAATGCTCCGTTGGTACTCCGCCTGATTCCTGCAGCGTTCGTTCACGGCTTTGTGAACGCCTTTTGACCCCCCTCCCTTGTTCCCCTTGCGCAACAAATGCCTAGATCCAGACCCATAAAAACAACCCCTAATAAATGAGGTTTTCGATGCGTTCACTCCTCCTGCTTTTGGTGGCCTTCGGTCTTTCTACAAACTTGTTGGCTCGTCCCCGAATCATCCTTTTCGGTTCTTCGCCGACGGATGAGCGGAACATCGCTCGGGTGCTTCAAGCAGCCGTAGACAAGAAACTGCATCTCGCTACCGATGCTTATTTCAAGGATGCGGACGTTAAGTCATTCCTTCTTGGTGCGCCTTACCGGCGCCTCTTTAAGGCAGCGGGAATCAAGAATTACGAAGGGGCCCAGATCGAGTCGATCAGCGATTCGCTTGTGAACTCCGCCAGTTTCTTCGTGTTGGCCATGCTTGAGTTGGAGTGTGCGATCCGGGAGCCCGAGAGTGAAATAGCCGTCAAGAAGGGCTTTGGATCGTTTACGATGGTTGCTCTCAACCCTACACTCTCCCGTCTTCTGATTACCGTGAAGCTCGGCAGGAAACGCTACCCGGAAATCCATGCCCGCACCGTGGAGAAAATGGGTGCGACTGAGAAAGAGTACGATGCTGCTCTTGCAAAAATTGAATTGCTGGCAGGAATTCTCAGCTGGGATCTGGGTAAAGATTGGTTTCTAGAAGAATTTGAAAAAGTTTACCGTACAGTTACTGAAAAAGATCTCAAGCTGTTTCAATCGATTCTGAGTGAGATGGCCGGTTTATACAAGGTTGAAGTCGCACGTAAAGAGCTACCAGAAGTTGTAGAAGCGCCCAAAGAGTTGGAGCTGCTGTACAAGCTGGGTAAGCTCACGACAGGAGAGGTTTTGAGCTATACAGCGGCCACAAACGACTGGCACTTTCGCTCAGAGGCTGTGCTCATCTTGCAGGCGTTCGAAAAGATCCGAAAGGGCGAGCAAGACTTGTGGGTAAGCGTGATGCCGGACTCGGTCGGCAACTTGAAAAAGTACCTCGAAGTATCCGAGGATCTCGATGGAGTCGATATTCGGGTGGTCTACAGCGGTGGCCGCGACATGAAACGGCCCCTCCCGGCAACGGACGAGCTCGAAGACTTACTTGACTAAATGGCTTAGAAAACGGGCCAAAGTCTAGGCGACAGAGTGGCCTTGGTAATACGGTTTCCTTCGACAGTCAGCTGGGGCACAAATTGCACGCCCCCTTCGCCGTCCGAGTAGCAGGTATCGACGAGGCTGGAGTCGCCGGTGACTAAGGTGCTGCCTTTGAGATCGCGCGTAAAAACGGGATTCAGAAGCACGGCGCCGTCCTTGAGTGGTGTTCCTAGCATCGTCTGCCTGAAGCTAGAGATAATATCCACGGCGCTGAGTTTTGTGATTTCGGTTTCCGCCATGGCTTTGACAGCTCGGGGACAGCGGCCTTCGACATCTGGGGTTTCCAGATTTGCGTCGGACTTTACTTCCTTTTGCGAACCGAGCTCAAAGAGCACCTTCGCAATGGGATCGGACTGAAGGAGTGTGTCGGTAATCACGGCGAATTCTGAGAACCCGTTGTCTGGTTCGACACCGACCTGCGATAGGGCTCCCGTGACCTCAACGACAAGCTTGTCGCTCTTCATTTTTTGCGGCAACCACACATAGCGCGGCTCAAGGTTTTCGGCGCGTTTGGTTGGTACCCGGTAGGGCTCTCCCGCGTACTTCCCCTTTTTAACAACGGCAACGGTGTGCTCCAGAATTCCTCGACCGACCGTAAAGTTCTTGTCACCGACACTCAGGCTAAAAACGGGAATCGGGTTATTGCTGAGGTAGAAAGCTGACTTGGAATAGCCGGGGATGAAGCGAATGCCGTAGATCTCAACTGGTTTTTCAAAACTAACGGCCAGCTTTTCTCCGACCCCGATTTCCTTGGCCCCTTCGATCCACGCGGTCTTAGGGTTTCCATCCACCAAGTTTTCCACGCCATAGTGGATGTTGCGCGATGGCTTTAGCGCAGAGCTTACCGTCAAAGTGGCTTTGGGCCCGAAAGCTTCCGTAGTGATCGAAAGGTCATCGGCCAGAGCCGCTTGAATGCCGAGAAACACAAGTATTCCGCAGACAGCTTTTTTCTCCATCGGTGCTCCTTAATATTACTATCGTATGTTTTGCTAGAAGGCGGCGTCGAGTTCCAAAGCAGGAGTAGACGGGATATAATCTTATGCGACCGTCGCGCAGTGTTAAGCGCGCCGGCTGAAGCAAGGCGGCTGACGCCGCTGTTCTAAGGCGAAGGTGTTGTGGCTCATTTCTCGTCACTCTCGGTGCTAAGTCCCTTTATTTACTCGTGTGTGGAGATTGTGAAGAAATCTTCACAATTGAGGTAGGAAAAGAGGACTAACATTGTAGTCAAATACTGGAGGAACGTATGAATCACGTAGTGTATTGGGTGGTCCTAGGCGGATCACTCGCGACGGGGACCTACCTAGAAGGGGGAAAATTCGCAGACCCTCTTTAACTAACACAGCAGTCATGATTGCCATCCCTACGCTGTTTTACTGCATTTACAGCTTCGGATTTGACGGCATCAGCGGGTTTATCGCCCGTTGCTTCACGGGGAAGGTAGATCGCAACGACACGCGCCAGATGCGCTCGATTAGCCGGCTGACATTAACGCTCGGTTATATCGCGGCGTTGAGCGGTTGCATTCACATTGCAGCCAACGGTGCGACTAACTGGCAAGCTGGGCTCGCGGTTGTGCTTACCGCCGTTTTATACGGATTGGTGCCGCAGCTCGTGTTTTTCCCGTTCTTGCACGGAAAAGTAAAACCAGCACGCGAAGCAACAACCAGTCCGATAGTAATAATCGGAACAATGTGCTTCGCATCGCCGGATAACAACTTGAGCTTTAAAAGAGGCGGATCCCTTAGGGGTCCGCTTTTTTTGTCTTCGGTAGCCGACGCGGTGTTTTGTTAAGTGGATCATAATAGGTTGACATCCGTGCCGATCGAGAATGAGCTAGTAGCTGTAGAAAGTAAGGTGGATGGGGGACAACTATAAGGATGTTGTCATGGATAAGTTGAACCACCTCAAACGAAGTCTATTTGGACTTGTTGCGATCGCTGCAGTTTTTAGCGAACACGTCTTTCGGGAGAGACGCGGAAACGCGTTTCGGTATTCATGGGGGCTTAAACTTCATGAATGCGAACATTAACTCCAGCAACTCGGATACTGGGTTTCTCTTTGGGGCTCATCTAGAAGCGCCGATTTTGGGAGAAGTCCTCTTTCTGCAACCGGAACTAAACTTTAATCGCGTCGGAGCGCAGAATAACTCCTTCGGTGGTTTTGGTACGACACGGTTCAGTTATTTGGAACTACCCGTTCAGTTCAAAGCGAAGATAAAAGCCGGAAAGGTTGAGGTATTTGGACTTGCAGGCCCTAAGATCTCCCTGCTACTTGGCAGTTCGACCGATATAGCAGGGTTTACGATCCAGCCGGCAGATCGCACCAGCTACGAGATTTCGCTCTACCTGGGTGGCGGCGTTGGTATCGGCGTGGGGGACCACTCCACCTTGTCGCTCACGGGTCGTTATGTGCTCGGGCTGAACGACATCGACAACAGCGCGTCGGACTGGAAGTTTAGAGGCTTCCAACTGCTCGCCGGTCTGACGTTTTAGGGATTTTGCCATTTTCGACTGAACCAGCTACACCGTAGGAGAACGGAGTGTTGTTATGATCCCGTCTCCTGCGGAGCTGAGTTATTTTTTGGAAGTGGCGCACACCCTGAATATTTCACGCGCGGCCGAAAGGTTGGGAATTAGCCAACCTACCTTGAGCATTGCGATCCAACGACTGGAAGCCAATCTAGGGTTGGCCCTCCTGGTGCGCACCAAATCTGGAGTCAAACTCACTCACGCCGGGCGCAAGCTATCCCAGCAGGTGCAGGGTCTTATGCGCGAGTGGGAGCGCATTCAGAACGAGGCGCTTAAGGACGAAGACGAGCTGCGCGGTCGCTATACCATTGGCTGCCACCCGTCGGTAGCGCTGTACGCTCTGCCCCTCTTTTTGCCCAAGCTGATGCGCGAGAATCCCGAGTTACAAATCCGCCTCACGCATGATCTTTCTAGAAAAATCACAGAAGATGTTATTAGCTTCAAAATCGATTTCGGACTCGTCGTGAACCCTTGGGAGCACCCTGATTTGATCATCAAACCCTTGGGCAAGGATGAGGTGAAGTTATGGACGGGACCACACGCAAGTCCACTCAACGATCCGAGTTCCGGGCACGCGGTGTTGCTCTGCGATCCGGATCTGGCCCAAACCCAGTCTCTCTTACAGCAGCTCCACAAAAAAGGCCGGCGTTTTAAACGCATCCTGCATTCCCCAAACCTGGAAGTGATTGCGGCACTCGTGGCCGAAGGGCAGGGGGTGGGGATTCTGCCCGGGAGAGTCGCTGGGCGAGTGGCCGCCATGAAGTTAAAACCGCTTTCCGATAGCCCTAAGTTTTTTGATAAGCACTGCCTGGTGTTCCGGGCGGATGCGCAGAAATCACGCGCCAGTCGGAGTATTGCGCGTTTCATCGAAGCGGAGATGAAAGCCTAAGCCGTAGGCCCCAACTCCTAAGAGTCGAGGCCCACAACGTTCTAGGACGATCGGACGGATCGGAAAAGACTTACGACCTTTTAGTCGCCCGCATTTCGATGGGGAAAACCCCGACCTGGGCGTCACTCTCTAATCCACTCGATGCGGGGGCCGCCTTAAAATCAATGATGACCTTTTTTCGGTCCGCCGGAGTGAGCGCGTTTAGGATCAAATCCTTTTCTATCAGATCGCGCTCGTGCGTGGTTTCTGGGCTGAAGTACATCTGCGTCGTCAGATCCTCAAACCCCGGTCGTAGAATACGAAAATGAATGTGCGCGGGCCGCGTCCAGTTGGTGTCGGCTGGGTATTCGCCGGGTTTGATCGTTTTAAAGGCAAATTTTCCTGAAAGGTCCGTCACATCTCGTCCCCAGTACTGGAAGTTTGGATCGACAGGCTTTGGGTTCGGATCACCGGGGTGGTTGTATTTTCCGTTGGCGGCGGCCTGCCAAAGCTCCACGATCGCGTTTGAAAGTGGGCGACCTTGCTCGTCTTTGACCGTGCCGTAAAGGTAGATAATTTGCCCGGTGGCCAAGGGACTATCCGGTGTCTTGCGGGTCAGATCGTTGTCCTGGTTTACTGGATGGAATGGACCTTCCGTTTGTGAAGGCGTTGCGCCCAACACGCTTACGATCGGTGCCAAAATTCCCAAAGCGGAAGTGGTTTTTACGGTACCCATGATCAAATCTCTTCTTGTAATGGCTTTCATCTGTGCTCCCCTGTAGATCGCCGAGGCGATGAATAGAGACTAGACCCGCCATAGCGATAACAAAAATTGATAATGAGAATTTGTGCGATAGACAGCTTTTATGGCTTGGGAGTGTCGGTCTTCAAGATCACGCCCGCATCGGCCAGAGCCGAGATCTCTTTGTTCGTAGCGCCCAGAGAATGCAGGAGTGTGAAGGTGTCCTGTCCCAAGGCGGGGGCTTTAGTAAGTGAGAGGTTGGGTAAGAACCCGCACCAGCTCAATGGATCGGCGCTGAGTTGCGGCTTGGTTTGGGAGTAGTTCAGCTGTTCTTCCCAGGTGACGACTTTTCTTAGGCAAGCTTCTTTCTTCGTGGCTAGCGCATCCCAATACGAGGAAGGGGCGTCTTCAAAGAGCTGGACCAGGTCGGGAACAAGCTTAGGGTCCTCTTTGCGCGAAACCCATTCCTCGTGGTCGACCATTTCGCAAAAGGCTTTCCAGTGCTTGTCCTGCACGGCGTTCAGTGAAACCCACCGGTTGTCGCGGCAGCGGTAAAAGCGCGAGTGGGGGCGACTTCCGTCCAGGTGTTCCTGAGCGTGTGTAGTTGCCCGCTTGGCCTTGCTGCCCCATTTTGAACTCATCAAAAGCACGCGGCAGATAAAGCATCCGGAAGTTTTCGTCCATGTTTGAAACGATATGCATCCCCCGACGGGCGGGGTTGGCCAGATGGACGAGGAGTTTGATGGCCGGGACCATCACGCCGCCTACTAGATCGCCGAATTGAGTGCTGTAGTTGGGATTGCCCGACTCGATGAACCACTCGCCGCAGCCTGAGGCGGCAATAAAATTAATGTCGTGCCCGGCATGGCCCGCTTCTTTGCCGGCAAAGCCACGCAGGGAAAAATACATAAGGTCTGGGTTTATTTCGGAAAGATCGGCGTAACCCAGGCCCAGCTGGTCCATCACCCCTTCCCGGTAGCTTTCGACAAAAAGGTCCGCTTCCTCGACAAGCTGCTTGAGGACCGTCTTGCCCTCCTCTTTTTGGAGGTCCAGGGCCAAGGAGCGCTTCCCGTGGTTGAGAAGCTCGTGGAGGTTGGAATCATCAAAATCGCGGATGGGGTCCCCGCCAGGCAGTTTCTCCACCTTAATAACGTCCGCCCCATATTGGGCGAGGATGCGGGTCAGGAGCGGGCCAGGGAGCATGACTGACGTATCGATGACCCGGATATGCTGCAGCGGGCGGTGCTGTTCGTCATTCCATAAAGCCATGTTCATGAAAGTTCCCTTCGCTAACGCTTGATCCTGGATGTAGGGGGGCTTTTTTTGGCCTCAGGTGTTGAGTTTGGCCCAAACCTCCTATAAATACAAATGAAATCATGAGACTTTTCTTGCACAGCTTGTGCTTATCAGTGGGACTTTTGGTGCTCGGAGCTTGCGCCTCGACCACTATTACTGAGTCCCCCAAAACAGCTTTCGTCGCCGAGACGGGCACGCCCAAACCACCAGAGATTATCTGGACCAGCCGTGGGATGACGCGTCCTTTTGATTACCTTGG
Organism: Bdellovibrionota bacterium; assembly: GCA_041391485.1. GTDB lineage: Bacteria > Bdellovibrionota > FAC87 > UBA2466 > JACKAF01 > JACKAF01. Next base: position 231,720 of record JAWKNY010000003.1, read on the forward strand.
GCTTGTCGAGTCGCGGAGTTGGACATACAAAGGAGCTTTGGAGCGTCTTATCGAGGGCGGTCAGCAACTGCGGGCGGATGCTATCGTCGATATCCATTACGAGCCAGTCGGCTTCCTGGATACCATGCAGGCTTTCGCCATTAAATTTAAGGAATGAAGTCTACAAAACATGATTAAAAAAATAGCGATTCTAACGGGTGGGGGAGATTGTCCGGGGCTCAATGCAACCATCCGTTCGGTAGTGCAAAGCTGTACGGTTGACCACAACATCCAAGTCGTAGGAGTTCCTTACGGGTTTAAAGGCCTGCTGGAAAACAAGTTTGTTCCACTGACCTTATCCAACACGACGGGCATTCTCTCCAAAGGCGGGACCATTCTCGGATCCTCTAATGTCGATACTCCCTTTCGCGTGCCCATTAAGCGCAACGGGCAAAAAGAATACGAGGACCGTTCGGACGAAGTCGTGGAGAACCTCCGCGACGCCCGGGTGGAAGCCCTCATCGTGGTGGGCGGAGACGGTACCCAGGCCATCGCGCACCAGATGGCGGAAAAAGGTGTAAACGTCGTTGGGATTCCTAAGACCATCGACAATGATCTCAATGGGACTGAGTTTACCATCGGGTTTTTTACCGCAGTCGGCACAGCAGTGGATGCCTTGGACAAGCTCCACACCACCGCTGAGTCTCACCAACGCATCATGGTCGTCGAAGTCATGGGGCGCAACGCCGGGTGGATCGCTCTTTTTGCGGGTCTAGGCGGGGACGCCGATGCGATCCTGATTCCGGAAGTTCCGTTTGATTTGGCCCAGGTGGCAAAGGGATTGAACGACGCCTACCACGCCGAGAAACGCTACTCCATCGTCGTGGTCGCGGAAGGCGCCAAACCCTTGGGCGGCGAGCAGACCGTAAGCCGCATTATTGAAGACTCCCCGGAACCTGTGCGCTTGGGTGGCGTGGCCCACCAAGTGGCCTTGGATCTCGAAAAGCTTACCGGCCGCACCTCGCGGGCGATTGTACTGGGGCACTTACTTCGAGGCGGATCGCCGGATGCGTTTGACCGGATCCTTGCTGGACGCTTCGGGGCGGCTGCCGTCGACGCTGTCGTAAAGGGTAAGTTCGACACGATGGTTTCGTATCAAAACGACACGGTCAGCCTCGTCCCTCTGGAAACCGGAGCGGGCAAAAACCGGTACGTCAGCACCGATTCCCCGTTCCTAAGAGCCGCCAAAGAACGCGGCATTCTCTTCGGGGGATAAGTTAGCTTAGCCTTGGCTTTCCCAATACGCTTGCCCCTCTTTGGGGAGGCGGTCGATGGGATCGTAGTACTCATACAGGTTGTCTAGAACTTCCGGAGTGTCCCACTCAATGGACGTCAGGTAGTTTTTCTTCCAGTAGGAAATCCCTTTGACCTTGTCGTAGCTTTCGACCTGATGGACCCAACGCTTGCCCACGAAAGGCACGTCACAAAGCAGGCGGGGAGTGGAGTAGCCCGGCAAGTAGCCCATGATCTGGAACTGAAGCTCCTGCGCACGCGCTAACGAGACACGCCAGTGCTCTGAGTTGGGGATCATGTCACACATATAAAAGTAATAGGGAACAATCGCTGCGTGATCGACTAAACGGAAGCACAGATCGAGCAAAGCTTTTTGCGAGTCATTTACCCCGCAAAGCAGGACTCCCTGGTTTCGAACCGCACGAATACCCATCGAAAGAAACTTGCGTGACACCTGACACATTTTTGTGACAGAGTTCACATGGTTGATGTGGGTGTGAACCGCAAGCGCGACGCCTCTTTGGTTGGCGGTTTTCGCTAGTTTGTCGAATACCGTCAATACCTCGTCCTGCAAAAAATGCTGCGGCAATCCCATCAAACCTTTGGTGGCCAAACGGATATCACGGATGTGATCGATCTCCATTAGCGACGACACAAACTTCTCAAGGCTTTGAATCGGGAGGTTTGCCATGTCTCCGCCGGAAACGACAACGTCTCGGACGGAGTTATTCTCTTTCAAGTAGTCCAGGATCTGCTGGTGGCGATCCTTTTGAGGCGTGGTGAACTTGCGCTTGGGTACCTGGGGGACACTTTGCCCAACCAAATCCATGCGCGTGCAGTGCCCGCAATATTGGGGGCAAGTCGAAAGCAATTCCGCCAACACCTTGGTCGGGTACCGATGGGTGAGCCCTTCCACGACCCACATCTCTGCCTCGTGTAAGCTGTCGCGCGTGGCTTTCGGGTGCGTGTGCCACTTCGTCAGGCGATCGGAAAACATAGGAATCATGTAGTGGCGGATCGGATCATTTTTCAGATCCTTTTCGTTCATCGTATTGATCATCTGAGGGGGCACCATCATGGACATCGTGGCCCGCTCATCATGATCTTTCTGAATATCCGCTGCCATCGCGTCTGTGAGGAAACTTCCGAAGACCTCTTTGAGTTGCTTCAGGTTTTGCACCATGTGCTTTCGCTGCCAAAGCGCGGAGTTCCATTCCTCCTCAGTAACGTTCTTGTAGCCCGGAAGCCGGCGCCAATCGGGGTCCTCAAAATCCGCCTGAAACTGATACGGGTAGGGCTGCTTGGAGGCCGATGCAGATAACTTATTTTTACTCACTTGATTTGCCATACTCCTCCCGACGCATGAAATTCTAATCTCCTAATTTCATAACCTAAAGTGGCCCGCCAAGCAAAGAGAGCTGCGGGTGGGCTCTGGGGTTGACACCCCGTAACGGGCCTTTAATCTGCGGCGGTGGATACCCACTTCAATACAGCCGAAGCCTATCGGCCCGGCCCCCTCCTTGAAGAGAGCTGGCAAAAAGAGCTGGCTGAGGCCCTGCGCTCGGCGGAGGCCCTAGCGGCCGAAGGCTGGATTCCCGAAAACCAGGTCCCCCAATATCGGCGGCTCTTGGGGACGTACGGCTTTCTGCTTCCGCGCTACTATGCCGATCTGATGGATAAGTCGGATCCGGAGTGTCCCATCCGGTTGCAGGCGATCCCAAGCCTATTGGAGACGGATTCCACTTGGGGCGAAGCCGATCCCTTAGCCGATGAGAAACATAAGCCGGCTCCGCATCTCACCCACCGCTACCCGGGTCGGGTCCTTTTGCACCTGACGCCGAATTGCTCGATGTATTGCCGCTATTGTTTTCGTAAAACGCTCATCAATGAAGAAAAGCAGGCACTCTTTGGCGGCAGTTTGGAGGCGGCCTACGAGTATTTATCCACCCAACCGCAGGTCAAGGAAGTCATCTTCTCCGGAGGCGATCCGTTTATGCTCGGAGACCGACAACTACTGGCTGTTTTGGAAAGGCTTGAGTCCATTGAGACGATTCAAACGGTGCGTTTTCACACCCGCGTGCCCGTAACCTTGCCGTCTCGGGTTACTAAAGACTTGGCGGCAGTGATGGACGCTACTCGTTTGTCGACGGTAGTTGTCACCCATTTCAACCATCCCAAAGAGATTACCCAGAAAAGTTCCGTTGCCTGTGAGCGGTTGGCCGCTGCAGGAGCCTGGCTGTTCAACCAGTCGGTTCTGCTAAAAGGGGTGAATGACAACGTCACGACACTTGCGGCTTTGAGTGAAGCTTTGATGGGCATCAGAAATGTGCCGTACTACCTCCACCATCCCGATCCGGCACAGGGCACCCGACATTTTTGGCTTTCCTTCCAGCAGGGGGCGGCGATTTACGAGAAGTTGCGCACGCTTTTACCCGGCTATCTGGTCCCGCGTTATGTGGTGGACGACATCGAACGCCCTTATAAATCCAACGTGGGCGAGTTTTTGGCAGAAGCCTCGCAGTCCTTTTGGAAACACTAACTCAAATAATCGAACGTTCGATCGTGAAATTCATCGTAAATCCGAACGATTAGAACCCAACAAAATTTATTTCTGCAATTTGTTTGAGTGATTGCTCAAACTTTGCTAGCGCTTAGCGTTAACAGGTGAAGAGGGGAAAGATGAGCGCCACGACTACGTTGCCCGCGCGCCCGCGGGTGCCCAAAGAAATGTACACCCGGAGCACGTTCCGTCTCTGGTTGAGTTTGTTTTATTCCGTCGCCCTTTGGTTCGGCGCTAGCCTCGCCGCTTGGGCGCTATGGCAAAGTGACTGGCCGGTTTGGAGCAAGGCACTCGGATCGCTGCCGTTGTTTCTGATGGGAGGACAAGGCCTCGTCATTGCGGGCTATCTCGGTCACGATGCCTTCCATTTCAATCTTCATGAAAACCGCGTCCTCAGTTGTGTGATCGGCATTGTGGCGACTGCCCCGCTGTTTCCCTTCGTGGAGATAGGCTTTGCCATCTCTCATTGGAATCACCACCTGCACACCAATGAGCCGGGGGATCCGGACGGAAAGATTTTTGGAAAGTTTCATAGCTGGCCCACTCGGCTTCTTTTTGCGCGACCGCTTACTTTTCTTGTCTATGGGCGCAACGCACTTTATCTGGCGATCGGAAAGCCGCTCAACTTCAAGGCCCCTTTTCCTCTAAAGCCCGAGGTGGTGCGCCGTTTGGCACAGTTCAATTTTCTGGTGGTGGGATTGATGACGGCGGTGCACGTGTACCTCATCTTTAATTACCTCGGATTCTATCTCTGTCTTTTAGGAGTTCGCTTGTCGAGTGCGTTTCTTTCCGGAATGAACCCCTACTTTGAACACGCGGGTACCGGCTATGGCCTGGGATCGGACTCCAGAAGCCGAGTGGGGCTTTTCTGGGATCTCTTTTTCCTGGGGAGCAACTACCATCTTGAGCACCACCTTTACCCGGGTATCCCTTTTTACAATTTAAGAAAAACGCATCGGTACTTGGAAGAGGTCGGCTATTACCAGGTGCCTCACCCCGTCGCTAAAGGCGCATCGGTATTGAAATATTTGAGTGGGGCTTACGCGTACCCTAGGAGGGCTGTATGAAACTTATCGAGAATCACAACGAAGTTGTGTTCGCTAGACGCTACCTCTGGCAAGTCATTGCTATTCATGTCGTTACCTTGGGAGTGGCTCCCTTTTTGTTTACGTGGCAGGCGATGCTCTTTGCGTGGGTGTCGCTCAGCCTGTTCGCGTACTCGATGGGGATTTTTCACCACATGTACCTGACGCACGACAGTTTTAAGACGCGTAAATGGATCGAATACCTTGGCAGTTTTTTTGGGACTCTGACGTGGCGGGGCCCCTTTGCGGGGCCTGTCCAATACGTGGCGATGCACCGGGTGCACCACCGCTACTCCGATCAGCAAGCCGATCCGCACACTCCCACCAAAGGGATCTTCTATTCGCTTTTGGGCTGGTTTTGGAATTTGCCCTATGGCTTTAGTAACCATGAGCTTTATGAAAGACACGCCACCGACATCGCGGCGGACCCGGTCCACCGTTTCTTCGATCGGCACGTAGATGGCTTGCAGTTTGTTTGGGCAGTGCTTTGTTTTGTCATCGGTGGCGGGGTGGGCGAGGCCCACGGATTTGATTCACTCAATGGACTTCGCTTTGTTGTGTACGGAGTCTTTGTGAAGTCCTTCCTACTGATCTACCTCGCGAATATGGTCGATGTGATCAACCACACAGTGGGTTACCGCGCTTACGAAACCCATGACCATTCCACCAATAGCTTTTTGATGTTCGCGGTGCATCTAGGGGGCGCTATCTCCTGGCACAACAATCACCACGCGCATCCCTCCTACTTCACGGTTCGAAAGAACTGGTGGGAAGTGGATCTGCACTACGCCTTCTTAAGAGGGTTAAGCCTTTTTGGTTTGGTTTGGGACATCAAGGTGATGGACGAGTACAGCCGGGTGCACACGCAGCCGCTTTCTTCGCCTGCCTAAGAAAGGGTACGGTTTAGGATCTCGCGCCAGTCATTCTCTGCCTCCAGGGCAGCAAGCAGCGAGTTCAAACCGAAGAGAATTCGCACTAAAGGCGAAATGCCTTTGCGCTTGGGTTCGTGCCATTGAGATTTGAAGATATCCTTGGCGAGTTTGAGTTTGGTCTGCGTAGAAAGTTCGGACACCTTGCTTGTGAACTCCGTGCTAAACCGGAAGGGCTGCGATCCCACATAGGGCTCGGCCACAAAGAGAATGTAGTCGAGTAACAAGGTCTGGATATTGGGTGAAGTACCGGTAGGAATCAGGAGTTCTTTTTCTATCGTCTTCCAAAGAGCCTCCCCTCTAGCTCCGTTGAGAAGCGCTCGTAGGGTTTGTTGCAGCGCTTTGCGATCGGAGTCCTCGTAACGTTGTACAAAACCGAAGTCCAGGAAAACAACGCGGCCGTTCTCTAGGAAAAGGTAATTACCCGGATGAGGATCGGCGTTAAAAAGCCCGTGTCGCAGGATGGACTCGAAGGCGAAGCGAAAAAGCGTGGTGCCAAACTGCGATTTATCCTCTGCAGAGGCTGCCCTTATGACATCGCTGAAGGTTTGTCCGCGGTGCCACTCGCTCACCAGGATGCGCGTTCGGCAGAGCTCGTGGATGGGGGCAGGGACGATGACTTTGTCGTCTTCTTTCCAACAATTTAGGAACTGCTGCTGGTTGCTGGCTTCACGCAGGTAGTCCACTTCCTCTCGCAGGCGCCCAATAAAATCCCCTGCGAACTGCTCATTGTCCAAGCCAGGCAGAAGCGTACGCATCGTTTTTAGAAGGGCTTGAACGTTTTTAAGATCGGAGTTTAGGGCCTCACGGATTTCGGGGTATTGGATTTTAACAGCGACGTCTCGCCCGTCTTGCAATCGAGCCCGGTACACCTGGCCGATGGAAGCGGCTCCATGCGGATCCTTTTCAAACTCGGAGAAATGCTTATCCCAGTCTTTGCCTAGTTCGGTCTCTAGGACCGCCTGCATGGCTTCCCACGGGTGAGGGCGAACTCGAATTTGAAGTCGGCTGAGGGCTTTCTTGTAGATGTCTTGGTATTCGGGTGGGACCACTCCATCCATGAACGAAAGGATTTGACCCACTTTCATGGGGAGCCCTTTCATGTCCGCAAAAGTATCGAGCAGACTTTCAGCCGTCTTTTTGTGGATTTGCGCTAGGACAGCCTCACGGCCTTGGAGTAAATTCTTTCCGGCTCCGGCAAGAGTCTTTCCAGCGAGTTTTACGCCGAGCGTGGAGAGGTTGCTGAGACGAGCTAAGCGTGACTTTTTGATGGTGGGCTCCGGGGCTAGTCTTCGAAGTTATCGTCCGAGACGTGCTCTAACTCGATATCGCCTTTGAGTTCATAAGACTTGTGGCTTGTCTCATGCGGGTGTTTCTCATCTTTATCCTGCCATTCCCCAGGTAAGACGCCTTCGAGGCGAAGTTGAAAGTCGCGCCGGTTGCTACAATGGGCGAGCGCCTCTTCTTTGGAAATGAGGCCCTTTTTGTAAAGGCCCATCAAGCTCTGATCAAAAGTTTGCATTCCTAGATTCGTACTTTCTTCCATGACTTCGCGAAGTGACTTGGTTCGGTTTGCATCCGAGATGATTTCCTGCACGCGGCGGTTTGATACCAGTATCTCCACGGCCGGAATACGGCCCTGGTTGTCTTTTCGTCGGAGTAAGCGTTGCGAGACCACACCCACAAGCACCGACGCCAATTGGCTTCGGATCTGGCTTTGCAATCCAGATGAGACACTCCCTAAGATGCGGTTGATGGTTTCGGTGGCGTCTACCGTGTGTAGAGTGCTTAGGACCAAATGGCCGGTTTCTGCCGCCGACAGAGCCATCAAGATAGTTTCCTCATCGCGCATCTCGCCGACAAGGATAACATCCGGGTCCTGGCGGAGTGCGTACTTGAGCGCGGTTCCAAAGTCCGGCGTATCGATGCCGACCTCTCTTTGGGTAACGATGCTCTTGCGATCCTTAAACATGAATTCAATGGGATCTTCGATGGTGACGATGTGGCATGATCGCTTGCGGGTGATGACATCCATCACGGCCGCCAGGGTCGTAGATTTACCACTGCCTGTGGCACCGGTGACTAGAATCAGTCCGCGAGAAGACATCGCTAGTTTTTCGATAGTGGTGGGGACACTCAACTGGTCCAGTGTCGGGATGGCTTCAGGGATATACCGGATTACGATTCGTGGCCGCGATCGCTGCTGGCAAATATTGATGCGGAAGCGGCCCGCGCCTGGAAGTTCGTAACTCAGATCGACTTCACGCCCTTCGTCGTACTTTGCCGTCATGCGCGGGTTCATCAACGTGTAGACCATTCCACGCAAGTGATCAGCGGTCATCGCACTGGGATTAGTATTGGGATCGTCGCGAAGGTAGTAGAGCTGCCCGTTGACCCGAACGATCGGGGGCAGCCCTACCTTCAAATGGATGTCAGAAGCTTTCTTCTCAGTTGCTCTTCTTAGGATTTGGTCGAACCTGTCCGCTGGTGTTGCGGCCAGTTCGGCTTTCGGCGCTGCTTGTTTCTTTGGAAGCCCCATCCGTCTTTGCTTCTGCTACTTTCTTTGGCTCCGCCGCGGGTACGAACTGTCCGTCGGCAGCGAGCTTTTCTTCAATTTTCTTCTTAATCTTATCGACGTACTTGGGGTTGTCCTTGAGAAATAGGCGAGTGTTATCGCGCCCTTGTCCAAGCCGCTCGCCTTCATAGCTAAACCACGAGCCGCTCTTCTCAATAATGTCATAACGCGTCGCAAGATCCAGCAAGTCTCCTTCACGGGAAATGCCTTCGCCGTAGATCATATCGAACTCGGTTTGCTTGAAAGGCGGAGCCATCTTGTTTTTCACCACTTTTACGCGGGTCCGACTGCCGATGACTTCCTCTCCCTTCTTGAGAGCGGAAATACGGCGGATATCGAGGCGCATGGAAGCGTAAAACTTCAAAGCATTTCCACCGGTTGTGGTTTCGGGATTGCCGAACATCACACCGATCTTCATACGTAGCTGGTTGATGAAGATCATTGAGGTCTTGGATTTGCTGACGCAGCCGGTCAGCTTGCGCAACGCCTGGGACATCAAGCGAGCTTGCAATCCCATGTGGGAGTCGCCCATATCGCCTTCCAACTCAGCGCGTGGAACCAAGGCAGCAACTGAGTCGACTACGATGACATCGATGCCGCCGCTGCGTACCAAAATTTCCGCGATTTCCAGAGCCTGCTCACCCGAGTCCGGCTGAGAGATCAGTAGATCGTTGGTGTTCACTCCAAGCTTTGCCGCGTAGGTCGTGTCTAGTGCGTGCTCCGCATCGATGAAGGCCGCAACCCCGCCGTTTCTTTGCGCATTCGCAACGGTCATAAGCGCGATGGTTGTTTTACCTGAAGCTTCAGGCCCGTAAATTTCGGTGATGCGCCCGCGCGGTAAACCGCCTATTCCCATGGCGACCTCCAAAGACAAGCACCCGGTAGGGACGACGCCTAATCCTAGATTGGTGAGTCCTCGGTCTCCCATCTTCATGATGGAGCCTTTTCCAAACTGCTTTTCAATATTGAGCAAAGCCATTTCGACGGCTTTTTGTCGGTTTTGCGTATCCAGATTATCCATGTTGGTCTCCTTAAAAGCTTGAGCGAAGCATCAAATGTAAAAGTATGTTTCCGTAAATCCCTGCCACGGCGTCGTCTAACATGACACCCCAACCGTTCTTAAGTTCGGTGTCCAAATATCTTGCCGGTGGGGGTTTGGTGATATCGAAGAAGCGAAAAACTAAGAAGCCGATCGTTACCCAATAACCGGTAAAAGGAATACCTATCATAGTGATCAGTATCCCGACAATTTCATCAATCACAATTTTACCGGAATCTTGTTCGCCAAAAGTTTTGGCGACTCGCTCCGAAGCGAGCGCTCCCCCCACAAAGAGAAGGGCGGTCAAAACCACATGTAGAGCGGTTGGCAGTGAGCCCGTAAAATAAAGGAGAACCGCTGCCAGAGCGGATCCACAGGTGCCGGGCGCAAAGGGAGCGTACCCCGTGTAAAGGCCGGTGGCAAAAGCGACTAGGCTTTTCTGGTGTTTATCCACCGGAGCACGATAGCCTCCCCGTGGACCGGCGACAAGACACGATACGTAGCGCGTACTAGAGTTTGAAAGTGACCCCGAGAATCGTCTTAAAGTAAGGGAACCCGCTGACGCCGGAGATGCCTGAATTGCCCGGATTGAGCTGCAACCAGACGCCGTCCAAGCCTAGGTGAAAGCGCAGGGCTTTCATGAGATTGAACGCGATGCCCAATCCGAAGTGGGCGGCAAAGCTCATCGAGAGTTGGTCGAACGGCGAGCCGAAATCGCTGGCGTTGAGCGAACCAATTCCTATCCCCGCTTTTAGATAGAGCGGGAACATCGGTGGGGCCACTAGGATCTCGCCACCGAAGGTAAAGACTTTGAACGTTCCAGACGCGCTAAAGGATTGGCCGTAGAGAGTGCCGCTCCCGCTCAGCTTTCCGGTGTTGTCTTGGGAAAGAAAGGCACGAAGCGCTACAGTGTCACCTAGGGAATAGCCGCCGTAAATGGCACCCAGACCAAACTGGGCGCTGGTTGTTAACCCAGAGTTGTTACTCGGCAGAATGAAGAAGTCGAGCACGTTGACCTGTGCCCCGACCTCAAAACCTGCGTTGGCAACGCTGGAAAACAGAAAGCATGCTATCAAAAGGTGTCGTAGTCGCTTCATACCTTTCCCCTAAGTTATTATTTTTCCAATTCCGTCCTAAAGGTGCTGATGTAGCGCGTCAGGAACTTCTTAAGGTAGTCCTTAATCGTCTTTTTGGAAGACGCGTCCGGATGCATCTTCAACACCAATTCCTGTTCCACAAGCATACCTTCTTTGTAAGGAACCAGCCGAATATTTTGGGTCAGCGTGGTGACCTTGTCCTTGTAGTTCAGAAGTTCGTTGAAGACTTGACCTTCGCCATCCGCCGTTTCGGGGTAGGTAACTTTATGCCGCCCTTTGCCATTTAGGAAAAACGAAATGAAACCCACCTTGATTTTAAGATCCATCGCGTAAGTGAGTTCGGTCAGATCGGAATTGGCTTCCAGAGTGCGCGCGTCCTCGACTTCTTCAAAAAGCGATGCGTACTTTGGATGGTTGATCGCTAGTTTCAAAAACGCGTCCGGCGACACCTTGTGATAGTAGGCCCGATGGTACGCATGGAACTCGTCTTCGGTATCCTTACGCACTTCGGGGACGATTTTTCCTTCAGCAACTTGTTCGAGGACGGCTTCAGTGAAACCTCCAGGAATAGGTTCTGCTGCGAACGCGTGTTGTGTAAAGGAAACAATTAGACACAATAGGCCGAAGCCTACGACTTTAGATTGAGTATTCATTTTTAGCCCCCCCATGTTGTCCAGCGCTGGAAACCCATGTTGTTCAAAAAAAATGACAACCAGCGCCGAAACTTCAGCCTTAAAGGTGGCACTGTGGCATGAAGTCGTCAAGCTTTGGGCACTAACGCGTATTAGCAAAAGTTTACATTCGCTCTAAGCTCAGATAATTTATACAAATCTGCCGTTATGAATTTACGAATAACTATTCCGCTCATTGTAATGTTCCTGGCAATCGGGTGTGCGAGCCAGAAAACAAACACGACCAGCAATGATGCAACTGGTGGTGTGGCCGTTGATTCCAAAGACAGTAACTACGCGCAAGTTATTCGAGAGCAAGCGTACAAACGTTACCTTGCCGGCGAGTTTACACGCGCGATTAATCAGTTTGAAGCCTATCTGGTACTCGAACCTAAGGGCGAGGATCAGTGGATCAAGTACCTTCTCTACTATTGCTACATGGCGGTGGGCGAATACGAGCGCGCACTCAAACTCGCCAAAGATCTTGTTCACGAAAAACCATATGACTTCTTGAGCTATCAGCAAATCGGGCTTGCTCAGCTTTGGTTGGGACAATTGGATGATGCGATTAAGAATTTCCAGCGCTCTTTGGAGTTTGAATCGCACTTGCCGCAGGCGTTGTTTTACCAAGGGTTGGCTTATGGCCAAGCCCGTCAGTTCGCAAAACAAGAAGCCGCGTTCAAAGATGCGGAAAACGAATATAGCCAGGTGCTAAAGTCCAACCCTTCCGATTTCAAATCCAACTACGAGATGGCAACGCTCTACTTGTACTGGAACAAGGAAGTTGAAAAAGTTCCGGCGCTCATTTCGGCGGCTAAGGGAAGTTTGACTTCTCGCCTTGCGGATGAGGATGTGCTGCGGGAAGAGAGTGTCTACCTGAATTTTCACATCCCGCTCCTTGAAGGGATTTATCTCTACCGTACGGAAAAGTACCAAAAGTCTTTGCACCTCTTGCTCGCG
>JAWKNY010000004.1:0-163850 GCA_041391485.1 Bdellovibrionota bacterium
CGTGCGAGGCTTTTTACGGTAAGCGGCCGGTGGAATGGTTGTGCGGGGAAGTGGAACTCGATGCACGTTTTCATTTGGTGCACGCGACCCACAGTACCGCAGCCGAACTGAAGCTGTTGCTTGCGAGTCAGGCGTGTGTGGTCCTGTGTCCCTCTACAGAAGGAAATCTAGGTGACGGTATTTTTGACTCCGCGTACTGGAAGCAGAACGGCGGGCGTAGGGCGATAGGGACAGACAGCCACGTGGGGCTTCAAGCTTTTGAGGAGTTGCGCAGTCTAGAGTACCGAGCGCGTTTGCAGAAGCAGCAGCGCAATGTCCTTTGTGCGATTGGAAACGATTGCGGCGAAACACTCTTTGAAGAGGCCTTGTCAGGCGGTGCCAGTGCTGCTGGGTTGCCCACTGCTGAGGTGAAAGTGGGCGAGTCGTTTTCAGCTCTTGTCTGGAAGGCCGAGTCGCCGCTTTTTGCCGCCCCGGCAAAACACCGCATTTCGCAGATGGTGTTTGCTATGGATGCCGGGCAGCTTTACGGAACGTTTTCTCGCGGCGAGTGGCGCGTGCGCCAGCAGCAGCACCAAAAGCTGGAGGCGATCCTTCCGCCTTTTCGCAAGTATATGAAGGGGCTTTGGAGCGCGTAATCCTTACGCGTACCGTTCAAGCTTTGCAGTGATTACTTGGAATGGGTGTTGCCACCGAGCGGGGCTTTGATCGCCCGGCGTGTCGCATGAGAGGTGAGCGACCGCGGTGTCGTGAGGGCGCGTCCCACCGAGGGGAGGGCCGACGTGAGGGCTCGTTGTTTATCCGAGCCGGCGATGAGAAGACCGGCTCGCTCAAGTTCCTCTGCCAGTTGCGGATCGACTGGCCCAGTGAGGTAGCGCGCTTCTTGGCGTACCGCTAAGAGCCCGTCTCCTGTGAGACGTAAAGTTTGTGTATTTGTTGGTACTCCGGCGACAACTCTTCTTCAATCCGCAAGCCTCACTACGGTTTGAGTTGTTTTCGGTACTCCTTTGGGCCGGAAGGTCGTGCGCGGCGCGGGCGTAAAGCCGTTGTTGCTATTTTGCGTTCCCGTTGTGAGCTGCCGTTGGGTGGTAGTGGGAGAAGTTTGGCGCGGTTGTGTTACCACCGGTTGCGAAAAGGCCTGCGCAGCGGCACTGCGAAGTTGATCAAAATTCGGTAGCGCACCAAAGGCTTGGCCCAGATTGAGCACGGCCGTGGCACCGTTTCCGGTCGCGAAGTTGGCGCCGGACTCAATCAGTTTTTGAATCGCCGGCATAAAGTCGTCCGCGTTCCCCTCTGAAAAGGATTTTACGAGCGCGGCAATGGTCCCATCGTCGGATTGAAAATCTTTTAAGTTGGGCATTTCGCCGCCGTTGCCCATTTCAGGTGCGCCGCCAGAGCCGCCGCCCGATCCGCCACCGGAGCCACCCCCACCGGATCCGCCAGCGGTAGGACTCGGGGTAGGCGTGGGTGTCGGGGACGCAGATCCGCTTCCGTTGCCACTGCTGCCCGGACCCGAGCCGGGCCCTTGGCCGGGAGGGGCGGATTTCGCCTGGTCTCTTAAAGCGGCTGCGCGATCCGCTTTGTCGACTTCTTCGGCGCGCTTCTTCGAGGCCGTTTCAACGGCTTTTAGTTCCTCATCAAGTGCTTTTAGGTCTTTGTCCAATTCAGTCGCTTTTTTAAGAACTTCGTCCAAGTCTTTCGATCGAACCGTCTCCGCGTTCTTTGAGATGATTTTTCGCTTCTTTGGCCGCTTTGTATTCAGGGTGTCCGCCTTGGAGGTGTCTTTAAGGACCGCCAAATTTTCCTGCACACTCGTCAAGATGTCTTCGTTCTGGCTCGTTTTATGAAAAGCTCCGTACACGGAGTCCCATAGTTTATCCCGTTCGCCTTGTCTGGTTTTTTGAAAAGTGGTGAGCTCTGTTTTCACTTGGCCCAATGTTCCGAGCGGTTGCCCTTCAAGAAAAGGCTTCCCTCCAGTTAAATGATCGGAGGTAGACCGGACCAGCTCTCGAAGTCGTCCGACGCCTTTTGCATATTCCGCCGCTGGAAGCTTGGAGAACGCCGCCGCGTCCGGGATTGCAGTGGCGGAAGTGTTCTTACCGAGTTCTAGACTAAGCCTAGGAAAGAGGGTCTTCGCCTCCTCCTCTTGCTGCCTTCGTGTAGGCGCCGCAAAAGCGGAACTCGCTAATGCGAGCGCGATCAAAGCTGCAATGCCAGTGCGAAAGTTCAAGTCATACCCCTAAGTCTACTTAGGGAATACTGCATTCCGCTTGCCAGTTTTTTCTTGTAGGAATTTTTGTAAATACAATGAATTCAGCGTTTTAGCGGTGTCTACAACGTGTATAGGTGCCGGGGCCTTGCCTGTATACGCCCAGGCTACAGCTAACTACTTGAAATCCGAGTCCTCCAACTGTGTACACGAAAAGGTACCACGTTCCTTTTTTTACACCCCTGTGGATAACTTCAGGCACAAACAATCCACAGCCTTGTCAAAAAAGGAACGTGGTACCTAAAGGAGTTTCTTGAGTGCTTCGATGTAGGTAAGGTGTTCCAGCGGCTGGAGTCGGGTGCGGAGCGAGGCCTCCGTGTCGTCATCCAGGATAGGTAGTTCTTTCTGCAGAACAATGGGGCCAGCATCTACGGCCGGGACCACCCAGTGCACGGTGCAGCCCGTTTTCTTTTCGCCCGCCTCAAGCGCCTGCCTGAGCGCATTGAGCCCGCGGTACTTGGGGAGCAGCGAAGGGTGGATGTTCAACATCCGGTCCCCAAACTTTTCTAGAATGCTTTCGCCTACGATACGCATGTAGCCCGCCAGACAGATGAGATCGGGGCGCAGGGCACTGAGGCGCTCCAGCAGAACCGCCTCATACGCTTTTCGATCCGGTTTTCCCTCTTTTATATAAAGAGAGGGGTCGATAAGTTCGTGGTGGACTCCGAGTCGCTGCGCGCGTTCTAAAACCGGCGCTCCTACTTTATTGCAAAGAAGGCCCACCACTTCCGCGGCAATCTCGCCGCGAGCGGCGGCGGTAGCGATCGCTTCGAAGTTCGATCCTTCTCCGGACGCCAGTACGACGAGGCGCTTTCTCTTTTTCACAACCACTCTACGGATTCGTTCTGAAGAGGTGCGACGCGACCGATTGGCCAACACCGCATTCCTTTGGACTGGATATGGCTGAGGATCTTCTCGGCTTTATCCGGCTTGCAGACGCCGATCATCCCCACCCCACAGTTAAAGGTCGAAAGCATTTCCTTCGCCTCAAGGCCTGCTTTTTCCTGGATCCACTGAAATAGAGGAGGGAAAACCCACTCGTCTTTGTCCACCTGGGCGGCAAGGCCCTTGGGCAGAGCGCGTGGTAGATTCTCGTACAACCCCCCGCCGGTGATGTGGGCAAGAGCATTGAATTCAGAAAGGATGTCTTTCAGCACCGGTACATAAATATTGGTAGGGGCCAAGAGGGTCGCGGCCCAGCTCGCCTCTGAAAAACCGGTGGTCGCTTGGGGTTCGAGTTTTTCCTGCTCCACCAGACGGCGGATGAGCGAGTACCCGTTGGAGTGCACTCCCGAAGATTCAATCGCGAGTAAAAGATCCCCGTCTTGCACACGATCGGGCCCCAGCAACTTCTTGCGATCGGCAACTTCCCACGCAGAAAGCCAGCCAGGTCGAATTCTTTTTTCTTTGTACAGACCCGGCATCTCGGCGGTTTCGCCGCCGACCAGCGCGCACTGGGCGACTTCACAAGCCTCACGGATACTCTCCAGCAAGGTCATCATCTGTTCTTCCAAGAGGTGGCTGGTGGCGTAGTAATCGAGAAAGATGAGCGGAGGGGCCCCGACGCAAAGAAGATCGTTTACGTTCATGGCCACCAAGTCTTGTCCCAACCCGCCCAGAGATCCCCATTGCAGCGCCAGCATCGCTTTGGTTCCAACGCCGTCACCACGAAGAAACGAGTACGGGAGAGTTCAGGGGAGCGACATCGGCTTTGATATCAAAGCAGGCGGCGAACGGACCTACGCCTGACAGCACGCGTGGGTCTTGGTTGTTTTGCCGAAGCCGGGCGCCGAAACCTTGCAGGAGTTCCGCCGCTTTTTCCGGATTCACGCCGGCTTTTTGGTAAGTCAGTTTCTCCATTACTTTTTCTTTCTTTGCAGTTCCAAGGGGACAACGCAGGTGCCGCTGGCTCGGCACACAACGACCGGATTTTCCAGCACATCGGCACGGCTGCTGGAGCTGCCTGAGCTTCTGTCGACAGCGATTACTTTTCGCGCCTCAAACCGCATGCTACGGGAGGTATTGCCTAGCTTGGTAATCTCGCCTTCGACCTCAAGGTAGTCGCCCGCATACACAGGAGCCAGGAACTCCACGTTGTCGTAGGCTCGAAAAAGGCCCTCGTCCCCGTCTTGCCGGATGAGGAGCTCGGTCGCGACATCCCCAAAAAACTCCAGTAGCCGGGCCCCCGAGACCAGATCGCCGCCGTAGTGGGCGTCGTGTTGGGACAGCCGTAGCCGAACCTGGCACTTTTCCAGAGACTTTTGAGGGGTTTTCTCCATCGGTTTACCTCTTTGGTGCTATAAACTTGCGCGGTATCCTAGCACGGTCGGTGGGGGGACACTAGCCCGACCGTCGCGCAAATAGCGACAGAGTCAGGCAAACTTAGGGTTTGTCGACTGAGTACCCCGCGAGGCTAAAAAGCCTTGACGTGGGGCTCCCATCTCCGTAGTCTGCGGCATCTGGAGTTTTAACGTGCAGAACCCCATTTTAGACAAAATATCGAAGTCATTTGAGAAGAAGCGGCCTAATTTCCACGTGGGTGATACCGTGACCGTCTATGTGCGGCTCAAGGAAGGCGACAAGGAACGTGTCCAGCCTTTCCGCGGCGTGGTTCTGTCCAAGAGTCCGAAGTCTGGTCGGGGAGCGGCAGCAACGTTTACGGTTCGAAAGATTTCCGAAGGGATCGGCGTGGAGAGAATTTTCCCGCTGCATTCGCCTTTCGTTGAAAAGATAAACGTGGAAACTTCCGCGGATATCCGCAAATCCCGTCTGTACTTCTTGAGGGGTCTGCGGGGGAAAAAGGCGCGCCTTAAAGAGATGGAGCGCTTCGCTGAAATGGTTGTCCCTGAATCGGCTGCTCCGGCGGCTGAAGAATTGGTGACGGAACCTGTTGAGGCTGCGGCCGATGCAGAAGCTCCCAAGGCGGAAGCCAAGGAAGCCAAAACCGAAGCTAAGGACGCCAAACCTTCCAAAGATTCCAAGTAGCTTTAGCTGACATCAGGTACTTCTCAGGCTGAATAGGCCATAGGGAATGTGTGACCTCATAGTGTTTGATCCAACGGGGGGCGTAGGTCGTTTGGCTGTGCGCCCGGGAAGGCAACAGTGGGACCGGACGCATCGTTTGAAAAGCGTTACTTGGCGCATGGGCATCGCTACATCGCCGGTGTGGATGAAGTGGGGCGAGGGTGCCTCGCAGGGCCTGTGGTGGCGGCAGCCGTCATACTGGATATGGAACGCATTCCCGACGGCCTCAATGACTCCAAGAAACTAAGCCCGGCCAAACGCAAGCAGCTCGACACCCTGGTACGCGACAGCGCCGTGAGTTTTGCTATCGGTGTTGGCCACGTTGAGGAAATCGATACCATCAATATTCTGAACGCGTCCAAACTCGCGATGGTCCGCGCGGTGCAGACCCTGCAACCCGGTCCTACGCTCCTGCTCTTGGACGGCAATTTTCGAATCGATTTGGAAATGCCACAAGTGCCGATCGTAAAAGGAGACCAGAAATCGGTTTCCATCGCAGCCGCCTCGATTTTGGCGAAAGTTTATCGCGACGCTCTCATGATCCAAATGGACACGGACTACCCTGGATACGATTTTGCAAGCCACAAGGGTTATGGCAGCAAAGCGCACCGGGTTTTCTTGCAATCCATTGGGCCTTCACCGATTCACCGCAAGTCTTTTCAGTGGACGCCGGTATGAGTGGGCGGCTTGTAGCTGGTTAAAACGCCACCGTTACCAAGTGCTAGCGCGCAATTTCCGCGTTTCCGGAATCGAAATAGATTGTCTGGCTAGAGATGGGAACGGATGCCTTTGGCTCGTTGAAGTGCGCGGCCGGGCGTCTCGTGCTTGGAGACCGGTGGAGACGCTCACCGCGAGAAAACTCTCGCGGTTGGAGTTTGCAGCGGATTGCCTTTGCCGGCGCACAGGCGAAACGGTGCGGTTGGCTTTGGTGGAAGTGTACGGGCGACGGCGATTGAGTTTTCGCTGGGTTTGTTTGGACTAGCTAGTTATCTAGACGCTTGGTGCGGGGACGGGGGCTGGAGTCGAAACTTGCCACCGCTTCATCGATATTGCTAAACACTTCGAACGGCTTGCGGGAAGTCTGGTGCACCTTGAACATGCGCTGAAACTCGGCGGACATGTTACAAAGCTTTGTTTTTGCGCGGTGGTTGCGGTGAAAACCTTTAAGAACGTTGATGAACTGACCAATTCCGCTGGAGCCTACGAAACGCAGCTTTTCCAAACTGATGACAACTTGTTCAGCAGGCGTTTTTTGTAGAAGGTCGGAGCAGGTGCGTTCGAATTCTTGGGTGGATTCGAAGTCGAGCTGGCCTTCTAGTTCAAGGACTAGCACCTCGCCCGAATGTCTTGCTCGCATAATCATATGTCTGACAAATTAGTAGGAAGAGAACACTTATAGTATAACAGGAAAAATGCAAAACCAAGAAGCAAAACTCTTTGTGATAGCGACGCCCCTTGGCCACCTTGACGATATTACGCTTCGTGCACTGGAGGTCTTGCGAACAGTACGCATCCTGTTTGCCGAGGATACTCGCGAAACCAAAAAGCTTCTCACTCTGCACGGGATTTCGCTATCCGATCTCCGCGTCTATTCCTCTGCGCTGCATAACATGGACAAGTCCAATGACAGGGCGATGGAGTTTTTGCGCAATGGCCAGTCCGTAGGCGTGGTTTGCGATCGCGGGACGCCTGGGATTTCGGATCCGGGTGCAGAATTGGTGCGCCGGGCTCACGCTGAGGGGTTTGCGGTTATTCCGGTTCCGGGTGTGTCGAGTGTGACCACGCTTATCTCGGCAAGCGGCGTGACGCAATTCAGCTTTGTGGGGTTTTTGCCTCACAAGTCCAAGGACCGGGAAAAGCTTTGGGAAAGCTCCGAGCAGGCGGGGTTGGCGTTGCTGTTTTTTGAGTCGCCGCAGCGGGTTCGAAAAACGGTAGCTGAGCTTTGCGAGCGTTTTCCCTCTGGACGCTTATTCGTGGGCCGCGAAATGACGAAAGTGTTTGAAGAGTATCGCTGGCACCCGCTTGCCAACTTGAGTCCCGAAGATTTGCCGGAGCAGGGGGAGTACTCCTTGCTGCTGGATTTCGGGGGGCCCGTCGCCGTCGAAGGGGTGGATTTGGATTCCGAGATCGCCGCCAGGCTGAGCTCGGACAAAGAGTGGGCGAAGGCCTTGGCCCCGACGTTGGGGTTGAGCAGTCAGGAGATCTACAATCGACTGCAGCGCGCTAAAGACGAACGCAAGAAGTAACGCGTCGTGTTCTTCGCAAGTGTGAAGCTTGCGCCACATTTTGCCGAAGAGACTAGCATGAGAGCGTTTTCTTGGATGCTTCTGGGTCTCGGATGTCTACTCGCGTTGGTAGCTAGGGCTGAGACGGTACCCGCACCTGCACCCGCAGAGGCGAAGGCGGCCGTGAACGCAAAGCCGAATGTGACGGCACCGGCGAACGCCATCGCCGATCCGAAGCCGAACCAACCGGCCGTGGTCCTGGTGCCGAACGAACCCGCACCTTTTACTGAACCCGCCGTGATGCCCCCGGCTGCGATTGCGTTGGAAGAACGGTGGGACAAAAGCTCGAACTTCCGGAACCTCGATCCCCTTTTGACAAACCGAAGAAAAAAGTCACGCCTCGTGGCGAGATTGTGTTTGTGGAACGCCGGGTGCCGGCTTCTATCGAAGACAAACCGACCAAAGAATACTTCCTCAATATCGGAAAGTTTGACGATGCCGCCGTCGGCGATGTCTTCCATGTCTTTAGAGATGTCCCCGTCGTCGACGTTACAGTCGGTGAACCCTTGGAATTCATTCCCGTCAAAATCGGCGAAATTCAGATCACCTTCGCCGGCGAAAGCACGAGCGTAGGCCGACTCTTAGGAATGGTGGACCCACGGAGTCTACCCAAGTTGGACTATGCTGTTATTATGGTAGGGGATCGTGTTAAGCGGAAGCTGGGGCTTCCTTCGCGTCAAATTCCTGATGGATCCAAACCATTTTTCTCAAGAGGGGTACTTTTACTTAACGCAGGCTATGAGCCTGCGCGTGGTGAATTGGCAGCGCGCCTTTGTCTTAATGTTTCAAGACAAGGTGGAAGTTTTGGAAAAGTATCAGGCCTACGTGCGCAGCGTGAAACAATCTTTCCCGTTGCCCGCAGTGATGCGTTTGCGTCGTTGGATCAAAGTGAAGCGGCGCGTTCCGGTGATTCGATTTTCACGATCCAACCTGTACTTACGCGACGACTACCTTTGCCAATATTGCACAATAGAATTCCCCGAACGCATGCTTACCTTGGATCACGTGGTTCCTGTTTGTCGCGGGGGAAGAAAGACTTGGGAGAATATCGTGACCGCCTGTTTGCGTTGCAACCAGAAGAAGGGTCACAAAACTCCTGAAGAAGCCGGACTTCGTCTACTGAAAGTTCCGCAAGCGCCGCGCTGGTTACCGGGAAACTTCGGAACTCTAAGAACCAAAAGCCCGCCACCTCTCTGGCTGCCTTACCTGAATATTCGCGAAGAATAAGAGTTAGCTCAACGAATCGAGCATCGTTTTGATGCGATCTTTGGGTTGGTTGCCCACCAATTCGTTGATCTTCTTTCCATCCTTGAAAAGAATGAGCGTCGGGATGCCGCGTATCCCAAATTTCGCCGGGACGGTTTTGCATTCGTCGACGTTCACTTTGGCGAACCGCACTTTGCCGTCAAACTCCTGCGCCAGTTCTTCAATCACAGGCGCCAAGGCGCGGCAGGGCATGCACCATTCCGCCCAGAAATCCACGAGGATGGGGCGGCTATCTTGCTCCACGCTTTCGGAAAAATTTGCGTCATTAAGAGAAGAGATATTTCCCATGGTCCAGCTACTCCTTTTAGCTTAATAGGCCGGGCCGACAACCACGGCCACTTGCGGGCATCATCCACTGGCAAGAAGTTACACCCGCCCCCGCTGCGCTGGCAAGGCTTTGGCGGCCTTGGCCTGAACCCATTGTGGTGACTGGCTCTGCGGGCGTCCGAATCCGACCACGGTCGATCTGCGGGCACCGCTAAGGAGTTCGCTTCAGCTTGAAGCGTGGATCGTAGGCGTGCTTGATATCCTTTAAGACGTCCGGCTCGTGAAGATCGGTTTTGGTAAAGCCGATGGTAATGTGCGGAAAAAACCAGGTCGGATCCCAGGCCTCAGGCCGCCCCCCCTTTTTTACAAAAAGCCGCCAGATCCGAAGCCGGATGCTGCGGAGGCGGCAGGAGTCTACGATTACGAAAAACGTACTTTCGTTCCTGTCGCCGATCCGTTTTTTTCCCGAACCAATCCCCAAGATTTTTAGATCCGACGCTTGGATTGTCAGTGTCTTGGCGATGGCGTGGATGTCCTCCATCGTGAGTACCGATCTAAGTACGGCGGCGTACTCGGGCGGTGTAACTACGGTAACGTGCGCTTCGCCGTTGGCGTTCCACCCTTTGAAATGATCCAAAGAAAGGCCGAGCGCCGTTTCAATCTGTGAACGAAGTTCGGCGATGGGGCCATAGGGCACGTTCAGGGCCAAGGCGTTGTCAAAATCTCCTGGTCCTGTATGAACAAGGAAGGGAAGTGCTTTGATTTCCTTTTCGTACGACTTGGGGAATTCCACAACGCTAGGCTTTGAAAGCGCCAGCGAAGAAACACCCACACAAAGAAAGACAAGAAAAAGCTGAATAGAACGTTGCATAGGCGCTCAAACTACTTGAGAAAGGATCGCTCTGCAACGGGATCGCCTAGACGCTACTTTAGGGGCCCCAGGACATCACAACGGTTCCGCGCGCTGTGGAATGCGGAGCCATGTAAAACTTGTTGCCCTCACGCACAATAAAGCTCGGAAGGTTTGGCGGATCGCAGTTAATAGAAAGCCGTTGATCGGACGTAAAACATTCGGAGCTTGTGTGAAAGGCCCAGTCTCCCGAGGGGATGTTGTCTACCATGGAGTGCCTGTCGTAGATAAAACGGGCGGTATTGAAATCACCAGACGATGCTACCGATAGCGGAGGACGGACCGGATTTCCCACCGGGTCGATGGCCGTTAGCACATAGGTTGGCGGCGCCACTTGGCGATTGGGTTTTGATTGGAAAGCCAGATCATGAAGTGATCCGCGGGCGCACCTGGCTCAATCATCGCCTGCGGAGCGTGTATCGTCATCGTGGAGCTGCTATCGTTTTCGGAGTTTCCGGTGTGACCGGTATACTCAACTCCCAATGTAACAAAGGTGGAAAAACCCCCTCCGTGCATCAAAGAGTCCGGCGCAGCGGGGTAGGGGAAAAGCGCCCCGGGCAAAAACTCATTCACGCCGCGGTTGTGATTCGCAGGAAATTCAAAGTTAAGATTTCCGGTAGCATCTAGATGAAGAAGCCAGATACCGCGTAGACGTCCGCCGCCACCGTCAGGAATGGCACTTACACCAGCGGTCATGGGGTAGGCCGAGGTTCGGTCAAACCACAGGAGCATTCGCGGTGTGATGACCATCACATCTTCGTACCCATTGGTCACGTTGCGCACGCCTTTGTTCACTAGGCCGTCGCAAACGCTATTGATAGGGGTCTCGCTACAAATACTGTGCGCGGCCCAATCGAAGAGATTTCGCATGCGCGCTTTGTGGGCGGCGTAGAAACTTCGGGGCGCCCAGTAGATACCGAGCACGGGTCGGCCCGTGGGGGCGAGCGCAAAAATCTCGTCGTGCTGTTCGAAAGGATCGCTCGGATTAGGACAGGAGGCCCCCGTCGGAGACGAATTGTTAAACCTTTCGACGACGGGGCCGGGTTCCTCGCCGGGCGGGTTTGCGGGAGTCGTTTCGTTATTGGTCGTAAAAGTGGAGGGATTCGTTTCGTTGTCTGTCGGCGCATCCGAATTTTCGTCCGGTGTGGGGATAGGGGCCGGTCTTGTCACAACCAAGGGCGCGTTCGGGTACGGAACCGGTGGGTCGGTCGGGGCCGGCTGCGCGATGGTTCCCGGGTCCGGCTGGGTCGGGGTAGGCCGTGCAATGGGTCCGGGGACTGGCTCGCTGGGCGGCGCCGGTTGGGCAATGGGTCCTGGGAACGGAAGGGGACGGCGCGCTGGCTCGGTGCTCGCTCCGGGCACCGGCATAGTGGTGCGATCGGGCTTAGGATTGGGCCGCCGGTAGCTGCGTGCGAAACCGAAACCTGTCGTCGGCCAAGTGGTGAGAATGACACCCAAAACGACGGCTAGGCGTACTGGAAAATCCATTGTAACCCCATGAAATTATATGAAAATTATCGGTAGGCTGAGAGTCTGAGGCGATGCCTCAAATAATAGAGGAACATTGTGCAGGAATTTTGGGGTTTAGATCACAGGATGGGCTGTAGGAGGGTGACTTCCAATTCTAAATGGTGGGTCCGACAGGATTCGACCCCGAAGCGAAGCGTAGGGAACGAATCCACGTTCTAAATGGTGGGTCCGACAGGATTCGAACCTGTGACCTCTACCATGTCAAGGTAGCGCTCTAACCAACTGAGCTACGAACCCACTAAGAAATCGAATCAACAGGTATAGGGGAAGAGCTTACGCTTGAAAAGGCTTAATCGCGATCCAAAGTGAGCGACCAGCGCGCTGAATCAACTGTAATAAAGGTTATGCGACTCTCCGAAATCGATCTCTATTCGAGCGGGGCCGTCACCTTTTGGCCCGTCTAGACGTTCCAAAAGGTGACGGCGTCTATAAAGCGGAGGGGCGTCCAAATAAGTGCTGGAAATCACTTGCTTCCCGCCTGGTCACGTTGCGTTTAGCAAAGCCCTATGATAGACGGTTAGTGGCCTCGTGAACCTAGAAAAGCAGCGTTTGACGGGTCGTGTTGACTCCCCGGGTTGTATCTGCTGAAAAAACAGAGGTGGATAAAAGTTGAAGAAGAACCAAACAAACAGGCCTGGCCCAAACCAGACTAAGCGACCAACCTTACCGAATAAGAACGGCCTTTGGACTTGGATCCTTTTAGGCGTCGCCGTCATCCTTTTGGTTTCCATCTACTCCAGGCCCGACTTCGCCTCCAAAGAAATCGCTTACAGCAAGTTTAAAGAAAAAGTCCGCGCGGGCGAGATCCAAAAAGTGATCATCGGACCCGAGACTTACAAAGGTTTCAAACAAATGTCTCCCGCGGAAACGGGCAACAAGGCGAACCCGCTTACGCGCGTTCCGGAAACCTACTTTGTGTCTGTGCGGGTTGAAGATCCTGACCTCATTAAGCTGATGGACGAAAAAGGAATTGAATATGAGGCCGAGAACGTCGGACTTCGGAATCTCTTCCTTCACTGGATTCTTCCGTTTCTCATTTTGATCCTCATTTGGCGCTTCTTGTTTTCGCGAGCGTTCCGCATGGGGCCGGGTGCCGGGATCATGAGCTTTGGCAAGAACCGGGCGAAGCTTGTTCAGGACGAGTCCAAGAAAATTAACTTCAACGACGTAGCGGGTGTGGACGAAGCCAAAGAAGAGCTTCAGGAAATTATCGAGTTTTTGAAGACGCCTGAAAAGTTCCGCGCCATCGGCGGTAAGATTCCAAAAGGCATTTTGCTCGTTGGACCCCCCGGTACTGGTAAGACGCTGCTCGCCCGAGCGGTAGCCGGGGAAGCGGAGGTTCCGTTCTTTAGTCTGAGCGGATCGGAGTTTGTTGAAATGTTCGTGGGTGTGGGTGCGGCACGCGTTCGCGATCTCTTTGCTCAGGCCGTGGAAAAATCCCCCTGCATCATTTTTATCGACGAGCTGGATGCGATCGGAAAGGTTCGCAGCAGTGTTTCCCCTATGGGCGGACACGACGAGCGCGAGCAAACGCTAAACCAGCTGCTTGTCGAAATGGACGGCTTTGATACGCGCACAGGCGTCATCATCATGGCAGCCACCAACCGCCCCGAGACACTCGACCCAGCTTTGTTGCGCGCTGGCCGTTTCGACAGACAGGTACTGGTGGATCGTCCCGATGTGAAGGGCCGAGAAGAAATCATCCGCCTGCACTGCAAAAACGTAAAAATTTCGGACAAGCGGGACTTGCACGTGGTAGCGGCGCGAACCCCCGGGTTTGCCGGTGCCGATCTTGCCAACGTCGTGAACGAGGCGGCGCTGCTTGCAGTGCGTAAGGGCAAGCAGGTTGTCGAGCTGACCGATTTTGACGAAGCCATTGATCGTGTCATGGCGGGTCTTCAGAAGAAAACGCGCCTCATCAACGAGAAAGAGAAAAAGATCGTCGCGCACCACGAGATGGGACACGCGCTTGTCACGTGTTTCACCAAGGACGCGGATCCGGTGCATAAGGTTTCTATCATCCCTCGCGGGTTTGGAGCTTTGGGGTACACGCTCAACCTCCCCAAAGAAGATCGCTATCTCATGACCCGTCAGGAGCTTCTCGCGCGTGTGGACATTTTGCTCGGTGGCCGTGTCGCGGAAGAGATCATGTTCAATGAGATTTCTACCGGAGCCCAGGACGATCTGCAGAAGGCTACCGACATCTGCAAACGGATGGTCATGGAATTTGGAATGAGCAAGGCCTTCGGACAACGCGCGTTGGTTGCCGATCGCTCCAGCTTCATTCAGTCACCGGGCGGCCCGATGTACCAGAAAGATTACAGCGAGGCCACCGCCGTGAAGGTGGATGAAGAGATCCAGAAGCTGCTTGACGATGCCTACGACCGAGTTAAAAAGTTGCTCGTCTCCAAAAAGGGCTTACTGGAGCACGTGGCGGCCGTCTTGACCGATAAAGAAGTGGTAGAGGGCGTGGATTTGCTCAAGATGATTGCCGATTTTGAGGGAACTGAAGTCGAGGGCTTGCCCGAAGCGGCCAAGTCCAAAAACGTCATCGCGCCGCCTGAAAAGAGCGCGAAACCGGAAGAAACGCCGCCGTTGCACACGGAAGCGTAGAAGAGTAGCATACGGCCTTTTCTGATCACGAGGGAGCTAATGAGTAACGAGTCTGTTAAGGATAACTTGAAGTATTTGGATCGCCGGGTAGTGGAACGCTACATTAAGGACGGCGTACTTTCCCGCAAAGACCTGGATTCCCACATCGGAGGCCTCTCCGATGATACCGCCAAGGCGGACTGGGTTACCTACGATCTGGAAGAAACAGAACTGACCGAAGCTTCGGTTTCAGGTAACGGATCCGCGGATAATCACTCTTGAAGAACGAAGGCATTCCGGTAGTCCGCGAGGGGCTGCCTTTCGTATTTGTGTGCTTGGTTGCTACGGTAGCTTTTGCCGTCGGCGGCTGGTGGCCTGCAGCCATTGTCTTTGGCCTGCTCACGACCTTTGTCGCCTTTTTCTTCCGTAACCCGGAACGGCTCCCGCCCGTGGGTAGGGCGATGATCGCCTCCCCAGCGGATGGCAAGGTCATCTACGTGGGCCCCGCCCCGGAGAGCGAGTTTCTCGACGGCCAGGAACGGCTAAAAATCAGTATCTTCATGTCGCTCATGGATGTGCATGTGAACCGGGTTCCGGTGGATGGAACCGTTCGCAACATCAAGTACCACAAGGGGCGCTTCATGGCGGCCTTTGAGGACCGGGCTTCCGAAGAAAACGAGCGCAATGCCCTTTTGATAGAAACCCCGAGCGGGGATCAGATTGTTCTGGTCCAGGTCGCGGGTCTCGTCGCGCGAAGAATCGTCTGTTACCCCACCGCTGGGATGTTTATTTTAAAAGGCCAACGCATGGGCCTTATCCGTTTTGGTTCGCGGTGTGACCTCTACCTCCCCGTTTCCGCAAAAGTACTCGTACGCAGAGGCGATATGGTCCTGGGAGGGGAAACCACGCTGGCCCAGCTCCCCCAGGCAGTGACGGAAGGAAGCTCGGATGGCCAAGCGTAAGCGTCGCGCCTATATTCTGATTCTTCCTAGCCTCTTTACGACGGCGAGTTTGTTTTCCGGCTATTCGATCCTAGCGTCGTTTAACGAGGACTTTGAGAAGGCCGCTTACGCCATCATTCTGGCAGGACTCTTTGATCTTCTGGACGGTCGGGTCGCACGTATCACCCGCAGCGCTACCCATTTCGGCATGGAGTACGACTCCATCGCGGATGTGGTTTCCTTCGGTGTGGCGCCAGCCATTCTGGCCACCTATGTTTGGGTATTGTCCTCGCTCGGCCGCATCGGCTGGGCCGGTTCTTTCTTCTTTGCCGCCTGCGGTGCTCTCCGGCTAGCGCGCTTCAACGCCATTTCCGAGGAGATGCCGAAGAGCTACTCGCCGGCTGCCTATTCCGGCTGCGCCGCCATCGCGGTAGCAGCCATTACGATCGCTTACCACCAGATTCCTTTCGAGCACCCTGAGGCCCTCATGCTCGCGATGACTTTTGCGCTGGGTCTGCTGATGGTGAGCAATGTCCGCTACCGGAGCCTGAAGGACTTCGATTTGCGCCACAAGCGGAGCTTCTTCTACCTGGTTTTGCTGGTCATGATGATTGCCTTTATCGCCATTCGACCGGAAATTGCGGGCTGCTTGGTCCTGCTTTACTACATCCTGTGGGCACCTGTGCGCGAACTCCTCAGCCTTTCCCGCAGATCCGTGATGCGCCGTCGGGAGAACCCGACCTCCGTCGAGGCGGACAAAAACCCGTAGAGCCGCCTTTGTGCGAGATTGGATGCTACAAGCGTGCCCGTTTGTGTTAGCTTGTGGGCCTGTTTTTTGAGGAGAAACAAATGTTCGAACACTTAGAGAAAATCGAAAGCTTGGCGGTCGTGGGGGTAACGGGCCTGGTTGGAAAGGAATTTCTTGAAATCCTGGAAGACCACAAAGTTGCCATCCCGAAGTTGAAGTTTCTTGCCTCAAAGCGTTCGGCAGGTGAGCGTATCCGTTTTCAAGGCGAAGATCGGCTGGTTGAGGAACTGACTGAAGACAGCTTTGAAGGCATCGAGGTCGCTTTCTTCTCGGTTCCCAAAGAGATTTCGGCGCGCTACATCCCCGCAGCCGTACAGGCGGGAGCGACGGTTATCGACGATTCCAATCTCTACCGCATGGAGCCCGGCGTTCCGCTTGTCGTCCCGCAAGTGAACGGGGAGATCTGAAGCACTTCGAAGGAAGATCCTGACGACTCCCAACTGTTCGACGACCCCGCTTGTAATGTGTTTGAAGCCCCTCATGGACACCTACGGTGTGTCCCGAGTGGTGGCGTCCACGTACCAGGCAGTTTCGTGCCGGGCAAAGCGCGTTTGAAGAACTTTCCAAGCAAACCATTCAGTTGATGAACGGGAATACACCGGACGTTAAGGTTTTCCTCACCGCATCGCTTAATTGCTTGCCTCAGATTGGCTCTGTACTTGAAAACGGCAACACGGATGAAGAGGAAAAAGTCATCCGTGAGTTACGCAAGATTTTTGATGCCCCTTCGTTGAAAGTGTCGGCGACAGCTGTTAGAGTGCCGACCTTTTGCGGTCACGGTCGAGTGCGAACGTCGAGCTGGAGAGCGACTTTGGAAGTGTCGATGAAATCCGCGAGCTGCTGGAAGGCTTTCCTGGGATCTGAAGCGTTTGACAAACCGGCGAGCAACATCTACCCCACCAATATTGAATGCGTGAAGAGCAACTACACCTTTGTGGGACGCATCCGTCGGGATCAATCTTTGTCCTCTGGGATTAACTTCAGGTGATTGCGGACAACTTGAGAAAAGGCGCGGCGCTCAACGTACTGGAGACCTTGGAGTCTTTGTACAGCTACCGAAGTTTGCACTAATTTAATTTCTGCGGATCGAACATGAATGTCCGTCTGACCATTGAATATGATGGGTCTGACTACCGCGGCTGGCAGCGACAAGACGGAGCACCGAGTATTCAGGAAACCATCGAGAAGGCCATTGAAAAAGTTGTGGGCGAGCGTGTGCGTGTAAAAGGGGCCAGCCGCACCGATAGCGGGGTGCATGCGGCGGGACAGGTCGCGAACTTCAAGTGGGATAGCAAGCCCGCGCAGGAATGGCGCAAGATTCTTAACGCCCATTTGCCGCCGACGATACGGGTGCTGGAGTCAGGTGAGGTCCCCGAGACCTTTGATGCCTGTAGAGACGCCCGCTCCAAGATTTATGAATACCGCGTACTCAACCGGCGCTATGCCAGCGCCTTGGACCGGCGCGTTTACTTTTACGCGCGCCCTTTGGACTGGAAGCGCATTGCCGAGTGCTTACCGCTCTTTGTGGGGGAGAAGGACTTTGCCGCGTTTAAGGGGGCCGGCTCCTCGGCAAAAACGTCTGTTCGCACCGTGCACCGCTTTGAGTTGCGCGAAGACGCGCCCGGACTCTACCGTTTTCGGGTGGAAGGAAGCGGATTTTTAAAGCAGATGGTCCGTGCTATGGTAGGAACCGTGATTGAGGTGGGAGAGGGACGTCGCTCGGTGGAAGGGGTGCGCGAGGCCATTGAATCTAAAGACCGGAGGCGCGCAGGCCGCACGGTGCCGGCCAGCGGGTTATGCTTAACGAGCGTTCAGTATTAGAAAAAAACTCTTCTACGCAGATCGTAGTTCCCGTTCTGGGAGCGATCCTCTTGCATGCGCTTTTGTTTTGGGTCCCCCTTAGCGAACAGGTTTCGACTCAGAAGGCTCGCAAAAAAACCGACAATCCTATCGTGGTGGAACGCTGGGATGAGAGCGAACCCAAACAATCCGTTCAAACGAGCCGCGCCGAGGAGCAAGAAGAAGGCGGTAAGGCGCGTTTTGGGGGCGAATTCAGGAACCGAGTTAAGAAAGAAACCCGAAGCCCTGTGGTGGGGCAGTTTCGCGAAGGCCCGCAACCGGGCAACTCACTTCCCGACGACAAAGGAAATGGCCTGACCCTTTCTGATTTGCTTCCTTATGGAAGCCAGAGTGACGTTCTGCCGGACGATGTAGAAGTAGGCGGGCAGACCCTTTTGAACACGGACGCTTTTCTCTACAGCTCCTTCATGAACCGAGTGCACGATGAGGTACACGGCCCGTGGTCGAGGCGCGTGCAGAGTGTGGCGCGTACGATGGAAGACCGCCTCAGCGAAAAAACCTACATCACGAAGCTTCTGGTGAGCGTGGATGAGGAAGGGCACGTCGTTTCCATCCGTACGATGCAGAGCTGTGGGATTACAGAAATTGACGACGCCGCCAAAGAGGCGATCTGGGAGTCAGAGCCTTTTCCTGATCCGCCAAAGGGTTTTAAGGATTTAGCGGGCCCTCTTTCCTTGCCCTATGAGTTCCATGTCTCGGTCACCAACGCCTCCTTCTTGATGATGCCCTGGCGTCTGTAGCCGCGGCTAAGAGCTAGCTAGGTTGATCACACTCTGGTACCTAGGCTAGATACCGCGAAGCAGTTCTCCGCCATTTTCATAGTCATTAAGAGTATTTATCGTGAACTGGCCTCTATTGCTGTTTCGAAGCCGGTGCAATAAGCGCATTTTTGCGTTGCGTTATTTTGGGCTTTTTTCTATAAGTCTAGGCCGATGCTAAGCCAACCCACATCCACACGCCTCCCTAAAGACACGGCCAAAACGGCTGTGAATATTTTCGATTTCCGTACCGTCTCGCCCTTTCTGCGGGCGGCTTTTGAGGAGCTACAGGCCGAGCAAAAACAGCGGTTCAGTCTGCGCGCGCTTTGCCGCCGGCATGGCATCCGCTCGGTGGCGACCCCCAGTATGGTGATCAACGGCAAGCGCAAGGTAACTCCTGAGGTTGACAAATTGCAGATCCTAAAACCTGCGGGCGCAGCGCTACTTTTTGGCGTTGGTGGATCTGGGAGAAGTGCGAGGACCTTCAGGCCCGCGCCGAAGTGGAAGACCGTTTGCTGGCTATCCGCCAGGGCGGGAGTGGCCGTTCGCTCGAGTCCGATCAGTATAAGTTTCTTTCTGAGTGGCACTACGTCGCCTTGTTTGTACCGGTGGGGCAACCGACTTTAAGAACGATCCTGAGTTTTTGAGCCACGCTTGCGCGGGCGTGAGCCCCAAACAAATTGAGGCCGCCCTCGACAATATGCAACGGTGGGTCTCATTTCGCTTGAGAACGGCAAGCTCTTGCAAACCAACGGGCCCGTCGTAAAAACGGCGGAAGACATCAAAAATCTTTCGGTGCGCAAATTTCAGCGCACCATGATCAAACGGGCTCCTTGAAGCCATTTTTATGTCTTTTGTACAGCAGCGCGAGATCACTGGATTAACACTGCCGTTTCCGGAAGCAGCTGCCGGAACTGAAAAGGCGCATCCGACAGTTTAGAGAAGAGCTGGACGAATTTGCGGGGGCAGTGCCGGGGATCCGACGAAGTTTTTCAGCTCAATGTCCAACTCTTTCCGTTAACCGTGGAGGCGAGCAAAATGAGCCGCTTGACAGTAACTTTACGACGATTGTTTTGCTTTTAGAGGCTGCGGCGTCCACGTGTGGGAAACGGGATGCGTGGCTTTGAATCGAAGTACGGCTTTAAGTTTGAGTACCCCGAATCGTTGGGCTTCCAATCTGCAAATGATGGGCGGAACTTGAGTTTGACAACTCGGCGCTTGCCGAGAAAGCGGGACAGGATACGCCCTGTTTCCACCACTCAAGATTGAGGTCGAACATATAAGAGGCATCGCCGACGCTGAAGCGGTTCGTCGCTACGCCCAAGGACGCGAACCCCTTCTAAGAGATTTTGTGGTGCAAAAGTTTGGCGACGCTTTTGGTGTGGCCCAAACCTACCTCTCTTCGGAGCGCCTCACTTCGACGGTTTATTTTTACACCAAGCAGAAGCTATGGTCCGCATGGTGATTGACGCTTATGGAGCCGCCAACGGGGTGGAGCTCATGTCTCCCGTTTTGAAATCCGCCGGCGGCAGCGGCAATTACCAAAACCCAGAGAGAATCTGGCCCGATGCCGGTTGGATACTTGTACCGGAACGGGAAGAAGCCAGGGTGGTACCCGTTAACGGGAATGAGCGTCTTCTGGCTGAAGGAAAAGCGTTTGCACTCTCTACGCTCTCTTTCGAGGAAATGGACGAAACAAAAAGTAAGCCTAATGCTTAGCTGTTACGGTAAAGCCACACGGAACCTCGGGCTTCACCAGTGTACGATCCCGAATGTCCGCTGGGGTGATAGGAAAGACGCGGCAGATGTTCGGACGGTCCTCGTAGACGCCACAGAGCCGGGTTTCGGGGTTCCAGTGAGGGCACTGGAACATAAGATTGCAGCTCGCCCCACAGCTCACACACCCACCTTCAATCCCATAGTGAACTCGAAGTTTCTTGCAGAGTTTGGGCGACAGACTCAGGAAGGTTCGGCGCATTTTACCCCAAATCAGCAAACGCCCGGAGTGGGTTAGGAGTCCGTTTCGGGTAGGCAGTGCTTTAAAGAACGGCGGAAAAATCCGGATGACTACCCAGGCACGGCGGACGTTTTTTCCTATCAGATTGTCAAACCAGCTCATCGTTTCTTGTCCACATGGTCGCGTCTTGAAAGGGGCTTTATATCAGAGTCGCCGCGGCAGGTCCAAAGGTCTCTCTACTGAGCGGGCGCCGGCTTTTTGCGAGCCTTCGGGGTAGTCCTAATCTCCTGGGCCAGCATTTTTAGGAAAGCTACGAAGACGGCGGCGATCACAGGGCCTAAAAAGATGCCCGGGGCCCCTATCAAATTGAGCGCGCCAAACACGCTGACGAGCGCCAAGAACGGGTGCATGTCGCTTTGGCCTTCCATGACCCAGGTTCGTACCAGGTTGTCGGAGAAGCCGATGAGAATCCCCCCAAGCAGCATCAGGGCTGCCTTAAAGTAAAGGCCGTGGACCGCGAGATAGATGAGAGCCCCAATCCAAATAGGCGCGTTCCCCACGATGGGGATCATCCCCATGCCGACGGCAAGTAACCCGTAGAGCAGGGGACTGGGCATTCCCGTAATCGCAAAAAATATCGTGATGAGCAGGCCTTGAGCGCCAGCCGCTGCGAACATGCCCACAACCACCGCGCGGCAGGTGCTTTCGAAGGTCTGGTAAAGCTCATGCGAACGGCTTGCGGGTAAGGGCGAAAGTTCGGACAAAAACTTCAAGAAGCGTTTTCCATCCCTCAGCATGAAAAACAAACTCAAGGCCACTACAAAACCGCCAATCATTAAATCAGGTGTGTGGGCGAGGCTATTGGTGAGGGCGCGGTACAGTTTCGCGGAACTGCTTTGTAAAATGGCGATTCCCTGCTTGTGCATCCACTCGGCATCTACCGGCATGTAGTCCGAAACAAAATTCAAGACCGAGGCCACCCAAGGCCATTCAAGCACGTTTCCTAATTTCCAACCGCTGCTCAGCGCTGCTTGAAGTGTGTAGCGAGTTGAAGGAGTTTGTAGACCACAGCGAATAAGATGGAAAAGATGGGAAGGAGGACGACCAGGACAGGGCCTCCCGAAAGCACCAACGCAGAAGTTCCCGGACTCAATTTTCGATTGAGCCGCAAACTGCAAGGGGTAGACGATCAAAGCGATGATGCCCCCCAATGAGAGTTACCACCACGAAGGGTGCCATCATGTAAAAAATAAAAAGGTGATGCCTAAACCGAGAAGGAGTTGATCCAGCCCTTCCATCTAGAGGTAACATGTGACTCACTATACCGGTCGGCTCAAGTTTTGTGAAGTTGGTTTGTGAAGCCTGCTTTGACCTGAGGGACAAAAAGCGAAGACAATACTACGCATGTTCAAGTTTGCCATTGTTTTGAGCTTTGGGTTGATGCGTGCTTTGTACGCGATGACGTCCGTTCTTGTTCAAGCGACAGCGAGATCTACCCACTTTTTGATCGCCTCGACAGTTATCAGTGTTTGCGTCAAACCTTTGCGTTTGCTCAAACCACAAACTCATGCGGATTTGCGGCGTGGGATCTTCTTGCCGGAAGGAACCGGAACGCCACGCACCCGTTCATCTTTTGCAAAACCCGCGTGTTGGAGCCTGACCCTGGCGAATACGGTCGGGGTTCGCGGTTTCTTTCGCTTTTCGACCAGCTTAAACTCCCGGGGATGAACGCGGTCGTGTCACCGACTTTTCCGTTGCGAGATGGGCGCCCTACCGTGGATGGGGGCAATCTGCTACTTCGAGGCCGCGGCCGTGGCCGGCGGGCCGGAACCCGGCTTTAGTGCAGAAGTGGCGCAACGCTGGCTACGCTGGGGGCTGGGTAGGCTACGAAACGCGTTGGTTGGAAATGTTCACCAACCAGGCTTATCTCAAAGTGCATTACGAGCGACTGGAGCTTCCTCTACGGGGCGCATCCAGCCGGGGTTTGGCGACGCCCGGCACGGCACCTTACTTTTTTCCAGGGCGACGCACCCGATCACCATGTTTCGTTTGTCCTTGCGTCCGGTGACCTTGGGCGATTTGGGGCTTTTCGGTTTTGACGTGTGGTGGGGGCAACAGGACAACGAAACGGCTGTGGACTACTCGCACTTGATGGGTCTGGCCTTTGCGCTGCGGCCCACGGATTGGTTGGAGTTCGGCATTCAACAGCTCCACCAGTTTGGGGGAACCGGGGCGCCCGTGATGGACGTTTCGAACTTTTTCCGCCTCTTCTTTTACGCCACCGATCCGGGAGTGGCCGACAGTGTTTTCGCCTTTCACATGAATCTTTGGCTTTTTGAACACTACGCGAAGCTCTACTCCCAGTGGTTGGTGCGGGACTTTCAGCAAGAGAGTAGTTTTCTCGTGGGCCTCGCTTTGCCGCGAGTGGGAATGCTGGGGTTCAACTTCGAATACACGCAGACGGGGCGGCAGGCCTATAGCCACTCCTTCTGGACTCAAGGGCTCAGTTATAAACGCACCCCGCTCGGCCACCCACTCGGAAACGACGGACGTGGCTTTTACGCGGACGTGGATTTTGATACGCGTTCGGAGTGGGAGCCTTCTATAGAGCTGCGGTACGAGGAGCGCTCACGCAGCAGTCTTGTTCCCGAAACCCGCTACGGGGCCGGGGCCGCGCTCCGACGCAAATGGAATCGTTATGACGTGCAGTTGGCGGTGCACTACGATCGCGCCTCAAATCATCTGTTTGTTCCAAACTTGAATGATGATGTCCTCACTGCGTGGATCGTCGGGAAATACTTGTTGTTCTAGCGATACAAAAAGTTTTTGACATTCACCTCAGCCCACTGGAAACGTGATGGAAAATTTGGAAGGGGGCGACGTGAAGTTATCTATTATTCTACTCTTTATTTTTTCTTTGGGTGCGGAAGCAAGCGGTCACGGAAACTGGCGCGCCTTCTACGACATGTGGAGTGCTTATCACCAGGGAGACGCGAAGACCGTCGCGGTTCCCCTTCGACGAGACCCTCTTATTACAGATCTCACCGATTACGCCTGGTTCGGAGAGTGTGCAGGCCAGAATGGTAAGCACTACAGTGCGGCTCTCTACATGCGCTATGGATTTGAGAACCCGGTGGGTTATCGCGTCGCGGTTTTCCGTTCGCTGCCCATCGGTACCGAGAATGACCCCCGTATTGAGAAGGCCTTGCAGTCAAGTTATGAGGCCAAGCACCTGGCAACTCCCGAACATCAAGAGGTCCATGCGGTGGGGGTACGGTACCCTGCTAAGGCGAGGCCGTATTTTAGTTTTCCAGGTCTAATCGCGGAGTTTGAGGAACCTGATTTTCACGATAGAAAACTGGCTCGAATTCGAAAGGCAAAAGCTGCACCAGCCGCTACTCTATCCGCTCTATCTACCACACTGAGACGGAACCGGAGGCGGAGACAAGTTATAGGTGGAAGGAATACCTCCTAGAGATGCGTTGTCCATTGAGAACATGCCGCCCGTGTACGGGGCAAAACTGCAGCGTTGATCTCCATTCCAAGACGCTCATCTACCAGGAACCTTATGCGTATTGCAGTTTCAACAGACTATATACAGGCCGGACGGCAATTCAGGCGGGTGCCCCTGCGCATTGAAAACCTCAACGGTGGCGTGCGGCCCCCGGGCAAAGAATAACCTGTAGCAAACGGGGGAGGCGGACGCTTTCCAACCGAGAAAGCAAAAAAAAAGGGGCCAAAGGCCCCTTTGAATTTTTGAGTATTCCAACCCCGAAACGCTGTTTAGCGTTTGGAGTACTGAAGCGCTTACGGGCGCCAGGCTGTCCGGTACTTCTTGCGTTCCTTCATACGAGGATCGCGGGTGACAAGCGTCTCTTCGAGGATGCCACGAAGATCGGGATCTTACCTTCATCAGCGCGCGGGCGATGCCGTGGGCAACCGCGCCGGCCTGTCCGTTCACGCCACCGCCATCAACCGTGACTTGGACGTTCATGGACTTCTGCTTCTCGGTAAGCATCAAAGGGCGCGCGACCATGCGGCGCTGGGTATCGACCGGAAAATAATCTTCAAAAGCACGCTTGTTGACTTGAATCTGTCCGTCCCCACCTGGGTAAAGACGAACACGGGCTTTCGCTGTCTTGCGACGTCCGGTAGCTTGTACGAAATCTGTGGCCATTTTTTCCTCTTTCTTGGCTTACTTGTCCTGAGCCGCCGTCATTGTCTTGGGCTGCTGAGCCTTGTGGGGATGTTCAGGTCCCGCATAGACCCGCAGGCGCTTGTACCACTGGCGTCCCAAATGTCCCTTCGGGAGCATGCCGTAGACAGCCCGCTCAATCACCCGCTCGGGGTGCTTCTCGAACAAATCGCTGGGGGTGAAACTCTTGATCCCGCCCATGTGATGCGTGTGGTAGTGGTACCACTTCTCGGTGAGCTTCTTTCCGGTCAGCTTCACCTTTTCCGCATTGATTACGACGACAAAATCGCCACAATCGGCTCCGCGTGTGAACTGCGGGCGGTGTTTCCCCATCAAAACTTTTGCAATTTTGCTGGAAAGCCTACCGAGAACAACGCCTTTGGCGTCCACCACGTGCCACTGGGGCTCGTAGTTCTTTTCATAGTAGCTTTTGCCAGCAAGTGGATTGCGCTTGGGAGCCGTGCCAGCCTTTTTGGGCTTTTTAGGCGCGGGGCTTGCCGGTTTGGCGGTTTTTTTCGCCGAACCCGACTTGGCCTTAGCCTTTGCGGTTCCCTTAGAAGCTGGGGCGGCGGCTTTGCTCGTTTGAGCGGCCTTTTCGGCCTCCGCGCGGGTCACCCCTTTGTCTTCCACTTTTTCCTTAGATTTAGAGCTTTTAGATGTACTTTTCTTGTCCGTAGCCATACTTCACCAAAGGGGTACTAGATATTGTGCTCAGGGTCTAAAGTCAATGATTAATAGGATTTGAGCAGAATCCCTGAATTAGGCTCTGGTAGGGGCTTCTAGACGTTGCGGAAGAGCGCCCGGAATGCCTCTTTAGCACGTTCGGCTTCAGAGAGCACTTCCTTATGGCATTCCTTGGAGCTGGGATCGGCGGCGAATTCGAAATAAGGGCAGGTATTTTGGCTGACACGTTCGGGGATCCACGGGCTTTCCGGTTCCCGACATTTGGAGCTGAGGCTTTCGTCAAAATGCGAGCAGTTCTTGCAGCAATGCAGATCACTGCCACAATGGGGGCACAGGCGGTTCTTCTGGAGCACCATTAAAGAGATAACCCCTCGACAATAATGACATTGTCTCATTCAGAACCCTTTTGTTTGAGAAAAGCGCTAGGCCTAAAAATAATTGTACCTCATTCCAATTTGAATGGAAGGCATGCTGGGGCACAACACGTGATCGCTGTGTCATCGGCTGCCCGTATGGGTTTTGGGACTTTGCCGTTAGAATTAAAGAAGCACTTCACTTAGCAAAGGCGGCTTGCATGCTCAGAGATCTCATGAAGGAAACAATTTATTGTCCGGTGTGTTCTACCGGAAGAGAGAAACCGAAATTGCTTGTGCCCTTCGCGCGCATTCTTCTCATTAGTATTTCGTGGGGACTACTCCTCGGAAGTTTATTTGGAATTGTTTTGAACTTTAATTTTTGGACCGGAGGCATCTTAGGAGTGCTATCTGCGGTGTTGTGTTTTCTCGGGCTTGAGGTCTATTATACGCTCAAATTTAAGGCCGAACTGGAATGTCCAGTTTGCCATTTTGACCCGCTGCTGTTTCGGAAATCTCCCGAGGCGGCAAAGAAGAAGTGCCTAGAGGGTTTGCAAAGAAAAGAACCCGCCTTTATTGCCAGATGGAGGGCCCTGCAGCGGCAGCAACTAGAGGGAAGTTAAGGGGCGATGAGAGTTTGGCAGTCTAAAGAACAAAAGTCTGAAGTTGCAATCGTATCCGGAGTCCGCACACCTTTCGCCAAAGCTGGCAGCAAGTTAAAAAAGAATACAGCGGTTCAGCTCGGCGTCACCGCCGTGCGAGAGGCGATGGCGCGCGCGGAATTGGACCCGGCCTCCGTTGATGAAGTGGTGTTTGGCAATGCAGGGACACCTGCAGATGCCGCCAACATCAGCCGAGTCATCTCGCTGCGTTCGGGGTTAGGAAATTCCGTTCCCGCCTACACCGTTCACCGCAATTGCGCGAGCGCGATGGAAGCGGTGGCGCAAGGTTGTTTGAAGATCGGAGCGGGGCTTGCGGACACGATGATTGTCGGCGGCACCGAAAGCATGAGCAACATGCCTCTTCTTTATGGAGAGGAGATGACCGAACTCTTCTCCACGCTCAACTTTGCCAAATCACCGGCCACCAAGTTGCAGAAGGCGGCGGAGTTTCGTCCCGGTTGGTTAAAGCCAGTGGTGGCGATCATGGAAGGCCTAACCGATCCCATCTCGGGCCTGAATATGGGGCAGACGGCCGAAGTGTTAGCGCGGGATTTTCAAATCAGTCGCGAAACACAAGATCAATACGCGCTTCGGAGCCACCAAAAGACTGTGGCGGCCCAAAAAGAAGGACGGTTTGCGGAAGAGATTTTGCCCACACTTTTGGAACCGGATTATGACGAGTGTCTTGAAGCCGACTTTGGACCTCGCGACGGGCAAACCATGGAAGCACTGGCGAAGCTGCGCCCCTTTTTCGACAAAGAGAATGGGACCATCACTCCTGGAAACGCCTGTCCTATTACGGATGGCGCGGTGAGTTTGGTACTCATGAATGCGGAAAAGGCCAAGAGCGAGGGGCGTGAGATCTTAGGGCGGATTTCTGGTTTCACGTTTACCGGCTGCGAGCCCAAGCGCATGGGGATGGGCCCCATTCACTCCACGGCCAAGGTGCTTGATGAGATGGGATTGCCTCTGTCTTCCATAGAGCTCGTGGAACTCAATGAAGCGTTTGCCGCTCAGGTCATTGCCAACCAGATTGCTTTCAATTCGAAACAGTATTGTGTGGAGAAACTCGGCCGTAGTCAGGAGCTAGGCGAACTGCGCGACGATATCCTGAACGTGAACGGCGGCGCGATTGCTTTGGGGCACCCGGTGGGAGCCACAGGGCGCGCCTTATTCTGACGTTGATTTTGGCAATGAAACGGCGAAATTTACACCGTGGGTTGGCGACGCTCTGTATTGGTGGCGGTCAAGGTGCGGCGTTTGTGCTCGATAGGGGTGAGTGAACATGGAATTGACTCGTGAAAATTTGCGTAAGGAAATGAACTCGTTCAAGAGTTCTTTGAAAGAGGAGTCGATCTCGCATTCCGAAAAGTCTTTCTATCTTGAGAAGGACGGCGAGGTGGCTTCCATTATCCTGGATGAAGTAGGAACCAAAGCCAATAAGTTGAGCACTTCCAACATGCTTCGTTTGCTGGAGCTGTTCATGGAAATTGAGAGCGACTCGAAGATTGGCTGTATCGTTTTCAAGAGCCGCAAACCCACGATCTTTATCGCCGGTGCGGACATTAGCGAAATCGGCAGGATGGGTGAGGCCGACGGAGACGACGCGTCTTCCGCGTTGATGAAGCTTCAGGCCGTATTCACCTATCTGGAAAAGATGCCGATTCCGTCTATTGCGGCCATTCATGGGGTGGCGGTCGGAGGCGGGCTTGAGCTCTCGCTTGCGTGTGACTACCGCATGATGAGTGACGCTCCCGAGACGCGCGTTGGTTTGCCCGAGGTGTTGCTGGGCGTGATCCCCGGTTGGGGCGGCACGCAACGGCTCCCGCGTCTGGTTGGGCTGGAGAAGTCGCTCGATTTGATTTTGACGGGACGCCAGGTGGATTCCCGGAGCGCGAAAAAGATGGGCCTTGTCGACAAGGTGGTCCCCAAGGAGCTTTTGGAGCAAAAAGCCATGCAGTGGGCGCGAAGCTTGGCAAAAAGCCGGGCCAAACGCCGCTATGACGGCAGCCACAGCTTGATGGAGCGCGTACCGGGTGGGAAGTATGTGGTCTTTGAAGTCGCCAAGAAGAAGCTTCTTGAAAAGACGAAGGGCAATTACCCCGCACCCCTAAAGGCTATCGAGGTCATCAAGGCTACCTACGGTGGGAAACTGGAGAAGGGTCTTAAGGTAGAGGCCAAGGCTTTTTGTGAACTCGTTGGCAGCCCTGAGTCCAATAACCTTATCAGTGTGTTCTTTCTCAACGATGCCGTTAAGAAGGACAAGGGAACCGAGTCCGGTGTCGCGGGCCTGAATGTCGAGCATTCGGCCGTCGTGGGGGCTGGAGTCATGGGCGGCGGTATCGCCCAGCTATTCGCCCAAAAAGGAGTCCGCGTCCGATTGAAGGACATCAATTGGAAGGCGATCACTCAAGGCTTTAAGACTGCGCACTCTATTTTTGAAAAGCGGGTGAAGCGCAAACGCATGAAACCCTATGAGCTGGACAACGCGATGGCGCTTATCGAAGGGACCGTGAACTATACGGGATTCAAGCACACCGATTTGGTGGTAGAGGCCGTCGTCGAAGACATGGAGATCAAAAAGAAGGTCTTCCAACAGCTCGAGACTGTGGTCGGAGAGAAGACTATTCTCGCTTCCAACACTTCCAGTCTTTCCATCACCGAAATTAGCGAAGCCACCAAGAATCCCGCCCGCGTGGTGGGCATGCACTTTTTCAACCCCGTGGAGAAGATGCCGCTGGTGGAAATTATCCGAGGTGAGCACACCTCGGATGAAGCAGTGGCTACCATCTTCCAATTTTCCAAGAAGCTGGGAAAAACTCCAGTCGTGGTCAAGGACGGTCCCGGCTTTGTCGTGAACCGCATCCTGGCGCCTTATCTGAACGAAGCGGTGTTCCTCCTTTTGGACGGAGTCACTCCTGAGGATATGGACCAGATCATGGAGAAGTTTGGGATGCCGATGGGTCCGGCAACACTGCTAGATGAGATCGGACTGGACATCGGAGCCAAGGTTTCCAAGATCCTTTACGGCGCCTTTGGGGATCGCATGAAACCACCGCCGTTCATGGAGCAGGTGGTGAAAGAAGGTTATCTCGGCAAGAAGGTCGGCAAAGGCATCTACGTTTACGGGAAGGGGAAGGGCGATAAGACGGTCAACCAAGACCTCATCAAAACTTTCAAACCCAAGGCCCGCGATGCGAAGTTGACCGATGAGGTCGTGGAGCGCCGGATGACCTACTTGATGGTCAACGAAGCGGCACGCATCTATGCCGAGGGCCTGGTGCGCCACGTTTCCGATATCGACGTTGCGATGATTTTCGGAACAGGTTTCGCGCCCTTTCGCGGCGGACTCCTGCGATACGCAGACAGCTTAGGCGCTGAGAGCATCGTCAGTGAGTTGGAAGTTCTTTCGCGCACCTACGGAGAGCGTTTCAAGCCCTGTGAGTACCTGCAGCAGCTTTCTGTGAACGGTGGGACGTTCTACGAGCGTTCTGGCAACGGCAAGCACTAAACCATCTTCCAAGAATGCAAAAAGCCCCTCGCGTTGCCGCGAGGGGCCTTTTTTATTCCGAATCTTGAGTCAGATAACTATTAGAATCCGATCGTCACACCAAACGTGTAGGTGCGAACTGTCGCCATTTCGACGGAGATCGTGAGATCGATCGCGTCGCTTAGCGAAATCAGTCCGGTCGCCTTGTTGGTGAAGGTATCGGTCGCAATGTTGTAGCTGGTCTTCCAGGCCGCTCCAAACATTCCGGCGTAGATACCACCGATCAAGCTCGGTACGTATTCGAGGGTTCCCAAATTGTCGAAAGTGGGCGTGGTGACGTTCAACTCAAGGTTGAAGACCCCGGCCTTTTCGTAGCCGAAACCGACTTCCGCGGTGCGGTTGGACGTGGTCACGTCACGAACCACAGCGGAGAGCTTCATCGCTTTTCCCACGCCGAAGTTAAATCCTAAATCCAACTGAGCGGACTGTGTGTCGCTCAGATCGGTTTCTTTTAGGGCCACACCAAAGCCAAAGTCGCCGGAAGAAAAACCACCGCCGACATAAGCGCCGTGGGTGAGTTGCGTCGCAGAAGACGGATCGTAACTTCCGGTATAACCGGCACCCAAGCCGAAGTCTTTTGAAACGCTGGCGAAGGACAGGGTGTAGTCATGCGCCGTGCTCGCCGAATCCAACGGCGGAGAATACAGCACTTGAATTGTCTGGCCTTTTTGGGTTTTTAAAGTCGCGGGCTGACCGTGGCCGCTTCGTTCAAGTTCGGGAACACGATACCGCCGGGTAGAACGCGCCCGTTTTTCGTTCGCAAAAGCGTCTACGGGTTGCATCGCCATCATGGCGCCCACTAGTACAAAAACAGTAATTGAAAGTCGGTGCTTCATAATAGTCCTCTCAAGTCTGGGTGCGGGTCCGCCCGCACTGGTGGAATCAAACTCTGTCAGTACATTCGGACGCGGGGCGTTAAGCCTTTAGAGGTTTTTAATGTGTAGCGGCATTAGAGATAGATGTGTGATTTTAGAGGTTTAAGCCAGGGGTCTAGCGCTTTTGGCGAAGTTTGGGCTAGGATGGGCCCAAAATAAATGACGCGCCTCCTTTTAATATATGTAGGTCTCTGCCTGCCGCTCTGCCTGTGGGCTGAAGACGAGCTCGGCGACCTGTGCCGCGATACCGTGCACCTGGACGCGCTTTGGCATGGCTACGCGGCCTTGCCGAAAGCACCGCCACCTTATCTGCACCGCTCGGGTGTCGATCCGCGCTTTTACGTGAAAGCCGAAGTGGATTTCACCGGCGCGCTCTCTTTTGTATTTCACACCAAGATCACCGCACCCGACGGGACGGAACTGCGCAGTGAACTTCGAGCCGATGAGGAATTTGCCAGGATCCTCAAACACTTTGAGGGTAGCTATAACCGCTTGCGCATTGTGTACGCGGAGCCCGAACCGGAGGATTCTTATCCCCTCGGTGACATGATCGCGGCGGTCAACCGCCAGACAAGTGCGGGTGTCGACTTACGCAGCTCTTTGGGATTCTTTTTCGCACGCCAAGCCTACCGACACGGATTCACCTCCTGTATATTGACACAGATGGGACAGACGGCCACTACGAATTGGTGGTATTCGAACTTAAGCGTTAGAATGTCTGTAGGCTTTGGGGGCTATCAGGTGGGGGCAAAGGAAAAGTCCAAGAAAATCCGCGTGAGCCGTTGATTTGGATACGTCTTTCATCTCCCTCAAAACTGTTGCGCGCCTTTGTCGTATCGCTCATCGCCGTTTTGACCGTTTATACCGCCATCTAT
Organism: Bdellovibrionota bacterium; assembly: GCA_041391485.1. Taxonomy (GTDB): domain Bacteria; phylum Bdellovibrionota; class FAC87; order UBA2466; family JACKAF01; genus JACKAF01. Next base: position 31,659 of record JAWKNY010000004.1, read on the forward strand.
TATGAGCCGGGCCAGTATGGAATCTGGTTCGCGACGTGGACGAGCCTATCTTCTGGGAGACGCGGAGGCCGGTGAGCTAGTGCGCCAGGTGGTGGACGGGGTTTTTGAGCAGAAAAACGCCCGGCCGAAATTGCCCGGTCTCTTGAGAGATCGTCGGCCTCGATCGTTATCCTTTCTTTGAGTAATGGAGAACAGGCCGCAAAGGTAATCATCGGGCGTGGGCGGGGGATAGTGGCGGCCACCGACGATGCCATCCGCCGTAGTCGCGAACCCATGAACCGTCTCTACAACCCGCGGTGGCTGAAGATCGATGTCGTTCAGCAAGCTTCGACTGGAACCCGCATTCCAGTTTGGCGGTAGTATGGCGCTAACACGAGCTTCACAAGGCGTTGCCTTCCGCAGACCACACAGCTGGCGTTTTTACCTGAAGAGCTGGTTGCGTATTCCCTGGTAGATGAACAGCGACAGCTTCGTTCAGAAAAGATTGTCGCCTACCTCAAGAATGATTCCCGCGCCTTGAAGCGTTTTCACCGGTTGGATGCGACCAAGCCCCTTCCCGTCTATTGGTTTTCCACGATCAGTTTTTTTACGGATGGCAGAAAATTCCTGGGACTAAAAAACGGGCAGCGGGATATTGCGAGCATCGACGGAGCGGCGACTGCGCAAGCGGTAAAACTGGGGACCGAGTTTCTTGCTAATGCGGTGAACTCCGAGGGACGTTTCCTAGTAACGAGTGAACCCGGTGAAGCGCTTAGCCTGAAGTACGATACCTACCAACACGCAAGTGCGCTGCTGGCGCTTTTGCACGCGGGCGAAGCCGATACCAGCAGTCTCAGTGCCGAAGCCATTTCGCGTGGACTCGATTTTCTCGTCAAGCACCGACCGGAGGACTTGGGTAGCCTGGGCCTAGGACTTGCTGTTGGCGCCAGATGGTACCGCCTGCGCCCTTCGAGCGTGGGGTTGCCCAAGCTTCGCGAGTGGGCCGGCGCCATTTTAAAAAAGCAAAAGAACGATGGAAGTTTTGAAGTAGGGGAGGCAAAGCGTGCCGACGAGTACGCTGGAGCTGCTGTGTTTGGGCTCTGGGAGTGGTTTAACGTCGATAAGTCTGCACCCGTATTGAAGTCTGTGCAGAACGGTTTGGACTACCTGGTGAACAAACGCGACAGAAACCTGCCCGACGCGCGGCTGCTCGCCGATCGCTGGTTTGCCCGCACGCTCGCAGGAGTCTACAAGGCGCGCAAAGAGGTCGCCTATTTGGAACACTTGCAGCGTCTCGCGGGGGCGATGATTGCGAGCCAGAATCTATCCGCGGTCTTCCCGGCGTGGCATGGAAGCTTTTTTCAACCGCCGGAACTTCTTGAGACCGGCAAGCGGACCGCGGTTTTGTGCGATGTCTACAAGACGGTACGGGCTTTTGGAAAAGACACCATTGCACAAAAGCTTTTTGAAAGCGTAAAGGCCGCTTCAGCCTTCCAAATCCAGAACCAATTTCTTCCTGAGAATGTGCTCTATGTGGCTCGGCCCGATCAAAAACTTGGCGGTTTTCCAAGAGGCTTGAGTGACTACCGCATCTCCTTGGAAAACGTGCATACCAATGTCGACGCTTTGGCCTGTTCTTTAGAAGCCCTGACGCGTTAGTGTTCGGTTTAGAGGGCCGCGTCTGTCAGCGTGCCACGCCAGACGGTAACGGCTTGCCCCTGCAAACGTACTCTCTCGCCCCCATCATAGTGGACACGCACTTCGCCGCCACGAGCGGAGACTTGAAAGGCTCTGAGCGTATCTTTGCCGAGCTTGGCGCGCCAGTAGGGGCCCAAAACGCAATGGGCGGAGCCGGTAACCGGATCTTCATCAATGCCGAACCGGCTTGCGAAGCATCTGGAAACAAAATCGTACTCGTCGGAACGAGCTGTGAGAATGACCACGAGATCCGCTTCCTCGCGAAGGCGCGAGAAATCGGGCTTTGCACGGCGGACGTCGTCTTCGCTCGGCACTTCCACAACGAGGTTGTGTTCCAGCGGGTGAAGCGCCAAAGACAATATTTCAGCGTCCGTGACGGCGCTCAGAAAACCCGGTGGAGACTCAACCGCTTTGGGCGCCCACGCCGGGAGGTCCATTTCCATCCAATCGCCGAGTTTTCGCACGGTGAGGGGACCACTTCGGGTTTGAAAAACAGCGGCTTCGTCCAGCGGCAAGCTGCCGGTTTCCCAAAGTGTATGCGCCGAAGCTAGCGTGCAGTGCCCACATAGTTCTACTTCTGTCGTCGGTGTAAACCAACGCAACCCAAAACCCTCTCTGCGCGGCACCACAAAACCCGTCTCGGATAAGTTCATCTCCGCCGCCACGGCTTGCATCCAACCTGCTTCTTTTTCCTCGTCCAGCAAGACTACCGCCGCTGGATTGCCGCTAAAAGGCTGGCTCGTAAAAGCATCCACCTGATAGCAGGGATGGCTCACGTGAGACTCCGCAGGAGAATGCCGGCCGCGAGTTTGGGAAAGAAATACGTCGATTTCTGCGGCATGTACCGGCCTTCATCGGCCACCATCGGGATGTCTTCGACTCCCGGAGTGGGAAGAAAGATGCCAGCGTCCGTATTTTGCATGGCCTGAAGCAGTTCCCCTTCGTCACGGAAGTAGCTTATGCGCTCACCGCGTTCATGCTCTGAGATTTTGCAAACTTCTTTCAGGAAAACATTATCGGACCAGGTGACCGAGAGTTTTGCGAGTGATCCCCATTCTTCCCGTTGTGGGTTTTTGGGAGTGCAAAGCATAAACTCGCTCTGATAGCAGAGAATAAAGCTAGGTTCGGTTGCCTGGTTCTTTACGAAGCGATCCAGTTCGCCGCGGGAAACAGGGTGCACACGGTAAAGCTGCTCCAAGGCCTCGCGTGTTTTGACGTCCATTACCGCGTGACGGATTAACCGGTGAGTCGGGAATACTTGCAGCGCCGGATCATAAGCATTCGCTACCGCGAAAAACATCCGGCTGCTCTCTTTATCCCCTTTGTACGTGCCCGCTTCGCGCGCGTAAGCCAAAGCGCTCGTGTAGCGGTGGTGGCCATCGACAATGTAGAGGGGCTGCGATTCGAAAAATCCGGCAATGGCGGTATTCAGCTCCACGGGAAGGCGCCATAGAGAATGGACGATGCCATCGTTGGTTTTTCCCTGAAGCTCCGGCGGATCGTAGACAACACTCTCATAGTGCCCGGCCAAAATCCCGTTCTCGTCGCGCACCATCGCAAATACCGCACTCAGGTGGGACTGGGTTTCGCGCAGCAGGTTGAGGCGATCCTCTACCGGTCGTCCGTGCGTCAGCTCGTGCGGGAGAACGACCCCTTCCGAAAAATCTGCAAGTTCAACGGAACAAAGGAGCACATTTCGGCTGTGTTCTTTGTCCGTAGTGAAGCGCTGCTGGTAGAGATAAAAATGTGGAATGGGATCCTGGACCAGGATTTTCTCAGATTTCCATTTTCTTAATCGGGCGCCGACTTCAACGTATGCCGACTTATCTTTGGGCAGAATAAGGTGCGCGAAGTTGTAGGGGCTTTGTTCCCTAAAACGCCGTCCTTGCTCTGGTGTGATGACGTCGTAGGGAGGGGTGATCACATCGCCCAGTTGAATTCGTCCAGTGTCGTAGTGGATTCCGCGAAACGGATAGACTTTTGCCATAGGCGCCTACGGTAGCGAATGTCGCCGGAGGGGTCAATCGAAGCTTACGGCACCGCGACGCAGTACCTTGGGCTCGGGACCCGTGAGATCGACCAGCGTGGACGGCGTGAGATTCTGTACCAGCCCTCCGTCGACAAAGAAGTCCACACCTTCGGGGAAAGTCGCCATCGCTTCCAGAGCCGACTCCACCGTTGGTTCTCCATGCCGGTTGCAGCTGGTGCTGTAAATGGGTTCGCCTACCGCACGCAGGAACTGTTGAATGAAGGGATCGTCAGGGCACCGCAGCGCTATGGTCCCCCCTTCCTCTTTGCGATTTAACACGAAGCTGATAGGCCCGGGCCAGTAGCGATTGAGCCATTCTTTTTGAACACTCGTGACCTCTGCCAGCAGTTCGGCATCTTGGCTCGCCGCGACTAGGGCAATGGCCGGTTGGGGGCCTACATTCTTTATTTTCTGAATGCGGGAGAGGCCTTGCGGATAAGAGCACGCGGCTCCAAAACCGTACACCGTATCGGTCGGACTGACCCAGATGCTTGTACGAAGATCGTGCTTTTGCAGCTTCGTCCAAAGTTCAGGATCTGCAACCGAATAGATGGGAGTCATGTTTCGAATCTAGGTACCAATGTCGTGGCGAAAGTGCATACCGCGCCAGTGAATCCGCGAGAGATTGCTATAGATGCGATCCCGCGCCTTATCCAAATCAGTTTCCAAGCAACCCACGCCCAGTACACGCCCGCCTTTGGTCACAAGCCCGCGGCCGTTTTTCGCAACACCAGAGTAAAAAAGTGTGACGCCCTTATCGAACTCGGACGATTTCTCGATGCTATCTCCCTGAGCGGTGGGGCCAGGATAACCTTCGGCCGCGGCCACAACGTAAATCGAAGTCGACTCTTCGACATCCGGCCTTGCACAGTGAGAAAGCTCTCCTTTTGCGGTGGAGATCAGTAGCTGAAGAAAATCACTCTTGAGTCGCGGGAGTGTAGCTTGAGTTTCGGGATCGCCAAACCGGACGTTGAACTCAAGTACGTTGGGAGTGCCCTTGTCATCGAGCATTACTCCAATAAAGAGCGCGCCACGGAACTCCATTTTTTCGGCTTCCAGCTGCGCGAGCAACTTGCCAATGACGTTCTTTGTAATGCGGGTCTCAACCTGGGGTGTGAGAAAAGGCGAGGGAGACACACAGCCCATTCCGCCCGTGTTGGGGCCAATGTTTCCATCACCGACACGTTTGTAGTCGGTGGCCGTCGGGAGCGGCACAAAATTATTGCTGTCGCAAAGCCCAATGTAGCTGACTTCGCGGCCTTCCAGGAACTCTTCGATCAGAATGCGTTGGGGATCTTTTCCAAACTCTTTTTCGATGTAGACACGTTGGCTAAAGTGCAGCACGTCCTCGGGATTCTGCGCAATGACCACGCCCTTACCGGCGGCAAGGCCATCCACCTTCAAAACCACGGGCCATACGTCTCGGCCGTGGGCAAAAGCTTCCAGCGACTCCGGCGAATCTACAATCTGAAAAGAGGCCGTTGGAATTCCGGCTCGCTGCATGAACTGCTTCGCAAAAATCTTGCTGCTTTCAAGAAGTGCCGCTTCCTTGGAGGGGCCCACCACTAGAAGTCCTGCGCGGCGAAACGCATCCGCGTAACCTTGGGCGAGAAGCGCTTCCGGCCCGACGACGACAAGTTCCACCTGGTGGGCTTGAGCGGCCCGGACCAGGCCGTCGAGATCGCTGACTTCGATACCGGGAAGTGCGGGAAAGCCCGAAGACTGGGTGCCCGCGTTGCCGGGGTGAAGAAAAACCTTCTCCGCTTCCGGGCTTTGGGCGATCTTCCAGGCGAGTGCGTGTTCGCGACCGCCACTACCAAGTACAAGGATATTCATTAGTTAGGACTCCCTCGCGCTTAAGCGCTTCGATCGGGCGGCACTGTATCAAAAATTGAGGGATTCTTCTAGGGCTGGGATGTAGTTCGGGTGGAAGTTGAGTAGGTTGCGGATTTCGGCTTCCGCTTCCTCTACGTGGTTCGTTCTCTTGAGGAAACTCGCATACGTCAGACGTCCAATCGCCGACTTGGGCTCGAGCAGTAGCGCGCGTTTGAAGTCTTCTTCGGCCTCCTGAATTCTACCCACCCGCAGCTCCGCTTCGCCGCGCAGGAGGTACGCGTAGTAGCCGAACTCAGAAAGGTTTGCCGGGAGAGTGAGCAGGGCTTTGCTCAGCACGCTGGGAGACGCGTTGTTATCGAGCTGAACTTTGAGAGCGAGGACGCGGCTGGTGAGATCGCCTTTCTCCGCCATGCGCAGCAGGCGTTCGCCGTCAGGGCTGTTGGGCCCGTTTTTTAAATACGAAATATAAGTTTTGCCGAGCTGCTGAAGCTTTCTGGAGCCACTTTTCATGACCTCCATGAAAGCGCCCTCGTACTCGTCATAATTGATGGGCTCCTGATAGAAACCTAAAGGGGGTGGCGAATTGATTTCGTAGTGCGGATCGCGCGCGAGCATTTTTTGCAGGGTGTTTTGCGCCGCGAGAGGTTCTCGAATGCCGACTAGGAAAAGCGAAAAGTAGATGTAGTTAAGCCAGCGATCTTCTGCGGTTTGCACGGCCGTCATGAAGGCAAAGCGTGCCTCTTGCATGTCTGAAAGCGCTGCTCGGGCGCGTCCTTTATAGATGTGGATCAACCACATATCGGGTGCTTCAAGCTCTGCAAACTGGAAGTACTCAAGCGCCTTTTTATACTTTTCCTGTTTCAAGTACGCGCGCCCGAGGTTAAACCGAGCGGCGGCATTTTTTGGGTCGATCTGAAGCGTTTCCTGAAAATGGTTGGCGCCGAAGTCGCCGATGTCCTGGCTGAGTTTAATGTAGCCGAGCCACAGGTTGGCTTCCGCTCGGATGTTGGGAGCGGCTTTGGATTCCACCAGCTGTTCCAGAAGCTTTTTGGCTCTAGGGATGGATTCGCCTTCGGTGATAAGCAGCGCTGCGTAGGGTACCTGATAAGCCACGTCGTTACTGGGTTTGCGCTTTTGGTGATAGGTCCGCAATTTATCGAGAGCGACCTTGCGCTGCCCGAGCTTGATGAGCTGTTGCACTTCTCTTAAGAAAGGACTCTCCGTCGTCACCGGAGGCAAGCTTTGGCGTGAAGAGCTGGGTGCATCGGACGTCTGTTCACTTTTGCGAAAGAGAGCCACCCACACAAGCGAACCCGCTACGATGAGCACAATAAGCGGGCGAACAAAATTTCTACCGGCGCTTTTGTAGACAGGCTGCTGCGGGAAATTCTGCACGGGCTGCTGAACGTTCTGCGGGTAGGGCTGCGGATCTTCTGTCACCAGCTTCAATGCAGCGTTGCTCTGTGAATTGGTGAAGGCGTGCGATCCAGTGGTCGCTGTCGGCGTGACGGAAACAGATTCCGTGACCGCGCGGCTTTTGGTCATCGTCTGCGTGAACTCGTCCGTGTCCCGGTGAACCAGTGCTTGCGCCGAGATCCAAGCCCCCTGAGAGGGCGCGATCTCATCATCGGGAGAGAAGGTATTCTTTCCCATCTCCTCCAAAAGTTGCGCTTGCAGGTACGGCCCAAGGATTTCTCCCATCCGTGTACGTACCATCCAGGTTGTTTTTGCCTTCGCCATAGGACAATAAAGTTCATCTATCTTTTCGGAATTTTTGAAGAAAAGCCTTACAGCAAAGGCACGCGGGATCGTCGATTATTTAGCTGTTATTTCAGGTGCTTAGCGCTTGGGTTCGGGACTAATGTCGGAAGTGGCGCCGGCCGGTAAAGACCATCGCGATGCCCAGTTCGTTGCAGGCCTCGATCACTTCAGCGTCCCGCTTGGAGCCGCCCGGTTGGACAACGGCGCCGATGCCCCGGCCCCGGAGCAAATCGATATTGTCCCGGAACGGAAAAAACGCATCCGAGGCCAAAACGGCTCCTTCGGTGGGCCCTTCGCATTTTTTCAGCGCGAGTTCGACGGCGTCCACGCGGCTCATCTGGCCGGCGCCTATCCCCAGAGTGGAGAGGCTGCGGGCGAGCACGATGGCGTTGCTCCGCACGTGTTTGCAGACGAGCCACGCAAAGCGCAAGTCCGCCATCACTTCATCGGGAACCTCTTGTTCCGTGACCGTTCGCCACTCGGTTTCTTCGGAAAGTCCCACCGGATCGCTTTCCTGCAGGAGCCACCCGCCTAGTGCCGGGCGCACGTCCACTTGGGGCGCGGAGGGTTTCCCCCACTCCAGAACGCGCAGGTTCTTTTTCTTTGAAAAGACTTCCAAAGCGTCGGGCTCAAACGAAGGCGCGAGTACTGCTTCCGCAAAAAACTCGGTCATCCCTTCGGCCGCTGCCTTGTTGATGGGGTGGGTGCTGGCAATGATTCCACCGAAAGCGGACTTGGGATCGCATTCAAGCGCTTTGTTGAATATCTGTTCGATCTTGTTGTGACCAGAAGCTACTCCGCACGGGTTATTGTGCTTCACAATGGCTACCGTCGGTAAATTGTGTTCAGCAGCAATACGCCACGCCGCCTCAAGGTCCAATAAATTGTTGTAAGAAAGCTCTTTGCCCTGAAGTAGTTTCCAATTGGGTTGGCCACACCAGACTGCTTTTTGGTGCGGGTTTTCGCCGTACCGAAGTTCCTGTTGCGGCAGTAGGGAAAGGGTCGCCGGAAGCGTCTTTTGTTCCTTCCACGTTCCCGCAATCAAACTGTCGTAAGCGGAAGTCCTGCCAAAGCTTCTGGCCGCGCATCCCTTGCGGTACTCGAGACGGGTCCCACCTTGCTGGCTGTGAAACTCCGTCAGAAATCCCGGGTACTCGGAGGGATCCGAGAGAATAGTAACCGAGCGAAAGTTTTTTGAGGCGGCGCGGATCAGCGAAGGCCCACCGATATCCACATACGAGGCTTGCTTGGCATCGTCTGCCTCAAGGTACTCGTGGAACGGGTAGAGATTTACGACGACGAGATCAAAGAGCGGCACCTCGTGTGTCTTCGCTTCTTCCATATCCGAAGCCATCTCGCGACGGGCTAGCACGCCACCAAAAATTCTAGGGTGTAGGGTTTTCACCCGACCCTCCATCATCTCCGGAAACTGAGTCAAAGACTCCACTGCCGTGACTTTGAGTCCCGCCTCCTCAAGGTATTTTGCGGTGCCGCGCGTCGAATATAGCTCGACTCCAGCGGACGAAAGGGCGGTGCATAGCTCGGAAAGACCCGTCTTGTCTGAAACGCTGATGAGAGCTTTTTTTATGGGGCAGAGTTCGGACATAGTTTCCTCGAAGTTTTCGTGCCTACGGCCTTCACCACCATTGACAAGCCTTTGAAACCCTTAGTTAAATCGAAGGGCTATGACCCCAGTGGGGCGGAAAGGTGCAAATGGAGTTTCACAACAACATCCTTGAGGCTATTGGTAATACACCATTGGTTAGATTAAATCGAGTTGCAAGTCGGGTTAACGGCGAGCTGTATGCGAAGTGCGAGTTTACCAATCCGGGCGGTTCCATCAAGGATCGCATTGGTTACTACATGGTCGAGCAGGCTGAGAAGAACGGTGAAATTCGTCCTGGCGGGACGATCATCGAAGCGACTTCTGGAAACACGGGAATGGGGCTTGCGATTGCAGCGGCCGTGAAGGGCTACAAAAGTATTTTCGTGATGCCGGACAAAATGAGCGAAGAAAAACGGCAGAACTTGAGAGCCTTCGGTGCGAAGGTGGTGATCTGCCCGACGAATGTCGCACCCGACAGTCCAGAGTCGTACTACAGCACGGCTCGTCGACTGGTGGACGAGACCCCGAATTGCTACTACGCAAACCAGTACCACAATCTCTTAAACCGCGAGACGCACTACTACACGACTGGGCCTGAAATCTGGAAACAAACGGGCGGCAAGTTTGACGCCATCGTGATCGGCATGGGCACCTGCGGGACAATCTCTGGAATTGGACGCTACTTAAAGGAAAAGAATCCTAAGATCAAAGTGATTGGCGTGGACCCAAAGGGCTCCATCCTGAAGGACTTCCACGAAACCGGTAAAATGGTTGAAGCCCATGGCTATGTGCTTGAAGGCATCGGCGAAGACATCATCCCGCAAAACTGCGACTTCAAGGTAGTGGATCAGATCATCCGTATCGAGGACAAAGAGAGTTTCTTGATGACCCGTGCGCTTCTTACGCAGGAAGGCGTTTTTGCCGGCATGTCCAGCGGCGCCGCTGTAGTGGGTGCCCTGAAGTACATGGCGAGCAAAGACAACCCGGGGCGCGTGCTAGTCGTTTTGCCCGATTCCGGTAACCGCTATCTCAGCAAAGTCTACAACGACGCGTGGATGATCGAGAACGGGTACATGGAGCCGAACAATGGCAAGACAATCCGCGATCTCATTACGTCCTTGCACAAGCAAAAGCAGGTCCTGTCCGCTAAGCCAGAGGATCAAATTGGTTCTGTCGTAAATACCATGCGTGACAAAGGTGTTTCGCAGATGCCCGTCTTCAAGGATGGCAAGCTCGTCGGAAAAATCACCGAAACGGCGCTGCTACGTCCCTTATTCCAAGGTGTGGTGAAGCCCACTGACACTATTGAGGCTTTGGTGGACCGTCACTACACACTGGTGCGAATGGATCAACCCATTGAAGATTTGAACAACATCTTCACCAATGAACGCTTGGCGATGGTGGAAGAGAACAACGAGATCCATTACGTTTTGACTAAGATCGATCTCATCAGTTATCTGAGCCAATTGTCCGGAGGCAAATAGTGAGCGAATTGAGCAAGCAGGGATTTAGTACGAAGGCAGTGCATGCGGGAGTGGTCCCCGATCCATCGACCGGGGCGATCATGACTCCCATCTACGCAACGAGCACTTACGTGCAGGCTTCGCCCGGTAAGCACAAGGGCTACGAATACAGCCGCACGGGCAACCCAACGCGGCGTGCGCTCGAACAATCGCTGGCCGCGCTTGAAGGCGGGCAGTTTGGTTTTGCGCTTTCCTCTGGTTGCACGGGCGTGGATCTTTGCATGCACTTGCTGCAGCAAGGGGATCACGTCATCAGCGTTGATGATGTGTACGGCGGGACCGCACGTTTGTTTCGGACCGTTTGGGCGCACCACGGTTTGGATTTTGACTTTGTCGATCTTGCCAACCAGGCGCTCGGGGATTTCATCAAGCCCAATACCAAGATGGTGTGGATCGAGAGTCCGACCAATCCCATGCTCAAAATTATCGACATCCGAAAAGTTGTCGAAACAGCCGCCAAACACCAGGCCCGGCCCTTGGTCGTTGTGGACAACACCTTTGCGACTCCGTACTTCCAGCAGCCGCTGGCGCTCGGGGCTGACATTGTTCTACATAGCACGACCAAGTATTTGAACGGGCACAGTGATGTAGTGGGCGGCGCCCTTGTTACAAATGATGATAAGCTCGCGGCCCGACTCGCCCACTTGCACAATTCGCAAGGTGGCGTCCAAGGCCCTTTTGACTCCTGGCTTGTCCTGCGTGGGATTAAAACGCTGGCGCTGAGAATGGCACAACACGAGAAGAGTGCGCTAGAAATTGCCAAGCGCCTTGAGGCTCACCCTCAGGTAGAGAAAGTAATTTTCCCCGGCCTCTCTTCACACCCTCAGCATGAAGTCGCCAAAAAGCAGATGACAGGATTTGGTGGGATGATCACCTTTTTTATTCGGGGTAACCTGGATAACTCTCGCCGGTTCTTGGAGCAACTGAGACTTTTCGGTTTGGCGGAAAGCTTAGGTGGCGTGGAATCACTCGCCGAGCACCCGGCTATCATGACCCACGCATCGGTACCTGCTGAGACGCGCGCCAAACTGGGTATCTCTGACACGCTCGTGCGATTGTCGGTCGGAATCGAGAACCTGGAAGATCTTTGGGTGGATCTGGATAGTGCGCTCAAAGCGAGTGCTTAAGCAAGCTGCTTGTGCTTTCGGCAGTACCAGATGCCGACTAGCGCCAGCGGGACAAAGCTTAGTGAAATAAACTGAGAGTAGCTGAAAAGCCCGCCCAGCACGAAACCGCGGTAAGTATCGCCACGGAATATCTCCACGAGGTACCGAAGGAAGCTGTACGCGATAAGAAAATGGAAAATGAGTTGCCCTTGGTACCGGTGGCGCTTGGCCAACCAAGAGACGTACCCATAGATTAGAAAACACCCGATGGATTCGTAAATCTGCGTGGGGTGCAGCGGTATCATTTTTAAATGAACATCCGTGAAAGACTCAGGGTGAGAAAAGGTCACGCCCCAGGGCATCTTGGTGGGCGCACCCCAGCAGCAACCGGCGAAAAAACATCCCAAGCGCCCAATGCCGATCCCCAAGGCCACACTCGTAGCGGCCAGATCCGCGTACGCAAGGTAATTGATCTTTGTAAGCCGTGTATAAATAACGCCGCAAACCAGAGAGAGAATCAGCGCTCCATACAAGGTGTAACCACCATTCCAGATGGCGATGATTTCGGACGGGTGCTGCCAGTAATAGCTTGGATCTTCAAACAGCACGTGAAACATGCGGGCGCCAATGACGGAAGAAAGCACGACCAGCAAAAATATGTTTTCTACGTGTTTGGGATCGAGCCCCACTCGCTTGGACCGACGCAAAGCCTCAAAGTAGCCTGCCGAAAAAGCAATGGCGAGCAAGACTCCGTAGGTCGGCGGCTTAAGGTGAATTCCGGCTATGTCCAGATCGAACAGGAAGGGCCACATGTTTTGAAAATACCAGAGAAAGAAGGATTAAGATACACACAATCACGAACCAGTCACCGAACAATACGTACACAGTTAGCGGCGGCTCTTTGGGAATGGGAACAACATTGTTAATAACACCTTCGGCGTAAACCGGCGTCGTTTCACTCATGCGCCCCATCCGATCGACGGTGAATGAGATCCCGGTATTGGTAACTCGAAAAAGCGGAACGCGAGATTCGATGGCGCGGAAGACCGAAAGCGCTGCGTGCTGGTAAGGTTCCGAGGTCGGACCGAACCAGGAGTCATTGGTAAGGTTGACCACCGCTTGGACTCCGTTGTTTACGACTTTTCTATAGAACGACGGGACAATCGCTTCGTAACAAATCGTCACACCTATTGTGGTGCCGTCACGCAGGGTGAATGGATTTTGATCGGTACCTTTTTTGAAGTTGGATACCTGAGGAAACCATAAGTAGAGTTGTGGGTACTGCTCGCCAAACGGAAAGTACTCACCAAAAGCCAAGAGGATGTTCTTATAGTAGACGTCTCTCTCCAACACCCCGTTCTGTGGATCGAGTAGGTAAGCCGCGTTGTAGTCTCGGAAAACAGCGGAGTTGAAAGGGTAATAGCCGCCGGTAATGAGCGGAACGCCCCAAAGCTTGACGGCATCCAGAATCTCCAGCGTGTAGACGCCCGCCCCGACGAGGTAGAACGGCATCGCTGTTTCGGGCCACACGACAAGGTTCGGCACTTCCCCTTGCAACACTTCGTCCGTGAGTGCTTTGTACCGATCGATCACGTAGCGCACGCGACCTCCGATACCGGCGCGAGCCGCGACCTTGTCCAGCGATCCAATGTTTGCTTGCACCAGGGCGATACGAAAGTCCTTGGTGTTTTCAGGGGCTTCGAGCTTGCTTTGGAAACTCCAAAGGCTAAAAAGCATCGATACGGCCATTAAGCCGGCGGGCACGAGCGCCGTTGTCCAGCGGAGCTTGAGCTGAGGGTGGCGCTTGGAAAGAAGCCAGAGCGAAAACGTACTCCCCGCGCTATAAACCATAAAGCTCAGGAACGTGCACCCGGTCCATTCTACGATTTGCACGAGCCACAGCTGCTTGTACAAGCAGTGGCCCGCATACCAAGGGAAGAGTTTTGGAATTAAGTACTCCACAAGAGTGAAGAGCGCAGGCAAGCCCAGTACGAACCAAAACTGAATCCAAGCGGGCGACTGTTCGAGTATCGGACGCCGTCGGTTGTACTCTGCCGCCAGCCCGACAAAAAGCGGTAGATTGAGCGCTCCAAAACCGCAGAAGCCCGCATAGAGGAGCGTTGCCACCGACCAAGGCAAGTTTCCAAAAACGTGGATCACATAGATGACCCAGTAAAACGCGACCAGCATGGCACCCAGCGAAGCCAGGAATCCCAGCCAAAACCCAGTGCGAAAACGATCGCAGGACAGAATGACACTATTCAAGAGGATAGGAGAGACCAGACAGAGTGGCAGAAACGAAATAGGCGGAAAAGCGCCGACCATGCACGCACCGGCCAGAAAGGCCAAGAAGGCTCTATGACTGAATAGCTTTTTCCACATTGTTGATATATTCGCTGAAGAGTTTAAAGAGTTCTTTTTCCGCGGCGGGAGCAACAGCTCCCTTGAGGAAAAAGGGAGCGCTAGCGTCCCTTTGATTTCAAAATCGAAAGCCACTTGTGTTTTCTCGCCGGCCGGTTGGAAACTCCACGCTCCGTCGAGCGTTGTAAAACCCACACCCGGGATGGAATTGACGACAATCCGGGTTTCCTCCCGCAAAAACTTTGTCTGGAATTCAATCTGGATGTTGTAGCCTCCGTAACTCAGCGGGCTAAACGTCCAGTGGTAACGATCCTCTCCAAGGTCTTCGCTCGCTTTTAGCCCAGGGAAATGGGGAAACAGGGAGCGTTCAAAGTCCCAGAAAAAATCCATCGTCTTTGGAGTGGACAACGGGCTTTGAATTTCTTTCTGGTAGTGGATGCCTATCTGGATTGCCATTTCAAAAATACTATCCTTACGCCCATAGGCTCGCAACCGCAAAACGGTAATTTGCTTAACACCACAAAGAGAGTGGGATAGGATCTTGCTTTTTCAACGCCAAGAAATCTGTTGGAGAACATGCAATGAAATGGGTTCGGGATCTTTATGACTGGGTGCTGAAGTGGTCGGACTCTCCGTATGGGACGTGGGCGTTGTTCCTGATAGCGTTTGCGGAATCCTCTTTTTTTCCTGTTCCACCGGACGTGCTGTTGATTGCCTTGTGTGTAGGCCGCCCCCGGCGCGCAATGTGGTACGCGCGTGTTTGTCTCGCTGGGAGTGTGCTGGGTGGTTTTGCGGGCTATTATATCGGCGCGGTGTTTTGGGATACGGTGGGGCACTACTTTTTCCAGTACGTCCCGGGCTTCACAGAGGAAGTTTTCTTACGCGTGCGTTCCCTATATCAAGCGCATGCGGGCTGGGCGATTTTTGCCGCGGGTTTTACGCCCATTCCTTACAAGATCTTCACGATTGCGGCAGGGATCGCCGAAATTAACCTAGGTGTCTTTTTTATTGCTTCGCTTGCCTCTCGCGGCCTGCGCTTTTTCCTGGTGGGAGGTGCCATCTTACTCCTGGGAGACAAGGTAAAGATCTACATCGATAAGTACTTCAACTGGTTTGCGAGTGCTTTTACGATTCTGTTGATCGGGGGATTTCTGATCTTAAAGAAGGTGTTCTAAGGATCAAACCGTTCAGCCGCTTCTTTAACTTTCTGATCGAGATCGCGTCGGGTGATAAGAAGACGCCCTTCATGCTCCACCACAACGACGTTGTCGAGTCCAATGACAGCAACCTTGGTGGAAGCCGGCACCTGCACCAAACAGCCTTTGCTTTCGCTAAATAGCGTGTCGCCACTGACACTCAGGTTTTCACCCTCCCGAGAAGCCCGCTGCTCATAAACCGCATTCCAGGAACCCAGGTCGCTCCAGACGATGTCCGCTGGAAGGACAAAGACGTTCTCGGCCTTTTCCATGATGGCCTTGTCGATGGGTAGGCTTGCGACTTTGGGATAGACGGCCTCCACATTTCCTTCAGTGACGGCAGTGGAAAGCTGGCGGAGCATCTCGGGCTGCCATTTCTCAAAGGCAGAAAGAATGGCTTGCAGCGACCAAACAAAAATCCCGCTGTTCCAAAAAAAATTGCCGGAGGCCAGAAAAGTCTTGGCCCGAGCTTCATCGGGCTTTTCTACAAAGCGGCTGACCTTAAACACACCTTCGGTTTCGCTGGCTTTTCCTTTTTCGATATAGCCGTAACCTGTGTGCGGTTCTGTGGGGGAGATTCCCAGTGTCACAAGCGCGTTTTCGCTGCTTGCAAAGTGAACGGCGTGCTTGAGTAAGTCGAGCCACTTGTCTGGCGTGCCAACGTGGTGATCCGCAGGGAAGACGGCCATCACCGTTTCAGGCGAAAAACCACTCGCTTTCAGCGAAAGGGCTGAAAGCAGAACGCAGGCTGCGGTGTTGCGCCCCATGGGTTCAAGGACCCAGTTAGTAATTTCAGGGATTTCTTCTGCGAGCAGGGTTTGGTGCGCTTCCAAACCGCACACCGCGATCCGTTCCGGATCGGTCAAACTCAAGCAGCGGTGGTAGGTGGCTCGCAACAAAGATTCTTCGCCAACAAGTTTAAGAAATTGTTTTGGGTAATGTTTGCGGCTAAGCGGCCAAAAACGTGTGCCGCTACCGCCTGCCATAATCAAGCAAACGGGAGATTTAGTTGGGAGTGCGCCCATAACGATCCTTCAAGCGAACGACATCGTGAAGCTGGGGCGTAGAAACTTCGAAAACGCGACAGTCTTTGACCGCAATCATGCGGTGGACGTAGCCGGGAGGGATATGAAAGCCTTCACCGGGAAGGAGTGTAATGGTTTGGAGATCGGATTCCGATGGCCCGCATTCGAACTGCATCTCACCGGACTCCAGGAAAATCGTCTCTTCTTTTTCTTTGTGGTACTGCAGACTCAGACTTTCTCCTGCTTTAATAAAGAGGAGTTTGCCGACGTATTGCTGCGTTTTCCCCCAAAGTAGCTCGTGCCCCCAAGGCTTGTCCGTGCGCTCCACCGTAATTTTTGTTCTATTCCCGGACATCTACTTTGGTTTAGCAGATAATTTCGCGTGTGGGAAACTGAGTTTTGTTAGGGAACCTGCGCGTAGCAGGCAATCACTGTATTCGACGAGTCGAGGATGAGCATTAGATAGAAGCGCCTTTGAGGGCTGCGGAAGGTGAGGGCTTTGCCGATGGGATCCATCTGCAGGCTGAGCGTGGAAAAATAGACAGCATTGCCCCCGAGTGTCCCGACATTCGCCATGGCGGTGATCCGAAGCGAGCTGACCATTCGGGTGTCATAGGGGCGGTTTTCCTCGAGAAAGACGGGGCCGGGGCCTGTGCCGCCCGGCACGTGGAGAGTGATGGGGACCGACGACGGATTGTTCGGGGGGATCGTCAGTCCGATAAGGCCGCTTTGGGCGCACGAGCCCTGCATCGATAAAATCAGCCGAAGGCTATGATCCACCGAGATTAGAGTGGAATCAGAGGCGACGCCTCTTTCGGCCCGGCGCAGGGTCGAAAACATCGAGAGCGTGCCATAGAGGAGAATCGTGAGCAGCGAGAGCGCTATCACGACTTCCAAAAGACCCATACCGGCACGAGAGTATCGCATGCATCGGTTATCGGTAGTCTTGGGGTGTAGGCTTAAATGAGGGGCGAGGGGGGACTAGCCTTTGGGCTCGGATTTGCGGACGAGGTAATTTTTGACTTCGCCTTTGTTCTTCAGGAATTCGGCGTTTTCTTTGGCGGTGTCGAAATTGGGAAAATAGCCGAGCCACACTCTGAACCAGGTGGTCTTCTTCTCACCGAGCTGCTTGGCGGAGAGGTACGCGTGGGGAAACCGAGCTTCTTGAGCGACTCGATGCGCGCTTCAGCGTCCTGTTTATTGGGATAAGAGCCAATCTGGACCGTGTACGCGCCTTCTCCAAAGCTCACGGGGACGGTGGGTAAGGCGTTGGGTTGTCTTGTCGCCGTTGCCGTTTTTCCGTTGCGAGCCTGATTCGAGAAGGGCGTTGACCTTCGGGTTTTTCAGCACGTGATCGGCGTTATATTTTTGTGATTTTTCGAGGAGCGAATCGCCGAGAGGGCTACGGGCCGTCGCTTTTTTGGGGATGAGTTTGAGCGGTTCCGCTGTGGGCGGCACCGTGTTCTCGACGTACTCGTTGCTAGTGGGGGCGTGGGCGGCGCCGTGCGGTGCCGCTGGCTCGGTGATCTCCGCGAGGCTAGAGTGGCCACTGGTTACCGTGCTGCCGTGGGACTCCGCGCGCCCTTCGGTGGAAAGCTTGGGAGCCGGCTGAGTGGCAAGCCCTGCGGGCTCACGTTCGGTGAGGGCAAGCCCATCGCCTTCCAGGCGAGCGGTCGTGAGGCCTTTGCCGACGAGAATGCCGACGGTGAACATCAGCATCGCCACAAATACAAAGAGGGCGAAAATTACGGCAATTTCCTTATGGTCGAATCTGAGTGCTGTTTGTCGTGACATGAAAATATAGAGGACGTTAGCTTAATCATAGCGAAATTCCGGACTGAAGACAAACCTTGCGGCTTGACTGCGGCGGGCTAAAGCACCATTCTGTGGCACCGTAGCTGCGGAAGGCTTCTAGCTTTTCCAACGCTGCACCTCGTTAGTCGGCCAAGCGGTCGGTGCGGGAGTCGATAGTGGCCCGATTATGGTGGGTGTAGCTCAGTTGGTTAGAGCATCAGATTGTGATTCTGAGGGCCGGGGGTTCAAGTCCCCTCACCCACCCCATTAGGCTATGCTGCGGTCCTATCGTTAACACTTCATACCGGGAATAATGCGCACTTTTTCTAGATCGGCGGCGTCACCTTTTCCTCGGAGAGTTGCTGAATGTTCCGGGGTATATATTCTTAAACCAGGACCTACTTGACGAGGTTCGGCAACTCTCCGGTGCCGATGGCAAGGGGACGGTCGATGAACTTGGTTTTCTTCCTCTTTACAATCGAATCGCCCAGGCGATTTTTCCATGGTGTTCGACGCTGACATCTCGGGCGCGATACTTCTTCCTAAGCTTGGCCGTCCTAGACATCGCGCTTGAGCGGGTGATTAACCGAAAGGCGGAAATCTCTGAGTTTGAGGAGGAGGGTTGGACGCGAAGGTAAGAGAACGGCTGCATGCACTGATGAGGGAGGTAGGCGAATTGAAAAGGCGATATCCTTGTCTTTGGCACTTCGTTACCAGGACGCTCAAGGTATTTTCGGTGTTATCAAATGCCGACGATGGTTCGGTGCAGGTGATATTCAAATCCGCAATCGCGGGAGAATTCTCTCGTCAGATGCGGCGTTACCCAAACGCCATCTACCGAGGCTCATGTCGTAGCCTTAAAATGTTCGCGTGTGACTCGTCGAATTACTCGCTGGTGGAAGCAAGACTCCTTGGCAAGAAGGTATTTGATGATGAATGGCAGAATCATGGGCGGCTCAGCCGAACTGAGGTAGAAGGGCTGGCGGAGTTCTGGGATCGAATGGAGGCAGAGGACAAGACTTTCGCCGAGGCAGAGCGCGAGTTTGCCAGAGTACCTGTTTGCCGAGATTTCCGCGGTTTTGAAATGGATGAACCTGAAGCCCGCTTTTTGTTTCAGAGAATACAAAGTGCATCCTCTTATCTGGCGCGGGTTTCACCAAGAAAAGTCGCAGATTTCGTAGCGAATGATATCGTGGATCTTCTTGCAATGGAGCAACTAGTTCAAGAGGAAAATAGAAAGCTTCTCTTCAGGTCTGGAAACCACATCGATATCGCTACCAGGGAGTTTCGGGCTCTCTATGGGTCGATAGTAAACCATCCGCACCATGCAAAAAGCGCTAAACTTCCTGTCTCGAATATAGGGAATTCGATTAGGTGGCTAGATGCCAATTGGCGGGCGTTTCCTGGGATTGAGGAATGGGGGCCAGTATGGTTTCCAAACATCAGCGGCTTACTCTCAATGTGGTTGTCTCATGTCAATAAAGACGGCACTCCGAGCGAGCAGCTTCTTGATGATTTGCGTGCCCGAGCAGAGGAAGTGGTGCGCGGGCGCGGTACGGGAAAACAAGCGCCTCACGAGAAGACCACGCAAAAGCGGAAGGCCGAACAGGACAGCGATATACGCGAGGAACTCCAGGTCCGCGAGTCAAGCTTCCGACTGAGCAATGGGGCCCTCATCTTCCGAGACGTATCGAAAGCGGTAAAAACATGAGGCATCCGGTTGAAGTTCGAATGCTGGAGGCCCTGGTTCCCCCTGGGGACTATGAGCTGGAATGCCTGGTGGCAACAACTTACAGTCTGGATCCCTCTGTGCTACTTGCCATTATTTCTGCGGCAACACTTGAGTGGAATGAGTCCGATGGGAGTGTTGGCTTTGACGGCCTAAACAAGGAAGAGTGTCGCCGCGTCCTAGTGGACAATCGGAGAAAATGCCTCTTGTACGTCGATCATCACGGTCCATTCGATATGAGGCAAAATGGCCTTACCGCCCTTGAAAAGATAGTCGTTGACCAGGTGGTAAAGAAGGTTGGGCGAGACTCCCATGATGTGGGGAGTCTGCACACCAAGTTCGTTCTTGCTATGTATAAGAGTTCTTCAGGGACTGTCCTGGGTCGTTTGTACATAGGAAGCAAGAATCTCACTTCATCACAGAACCAGGAATTCGGCACGGTGTTTGAGTTGGTGCAATCGTCGAAAAGGATGCCATCCGAGTTTCGTAGTTCGCTGACAGGTTTCTTGTCTTACTTGAGAGAAACTGAATCGATAGGTGTTGATAGTCGACGATTGAACCCTCTCAGTCGGGCGATTCAGCTCCTTGCTAGTCACAAACTTGAGCCTCTTGATTCCTCTCTCCGTTTTTTTTGGCAGGGCCGAAGGTTTGGGAGCATGGTAAAAGGTCGAGAACCCCGATTGAGTGAGTCGGTTATCCCACTTCTCGGGAATGGATGGGACCAAGGCTTCATCTATAGTCCTTGGGCGAGGAGGTCCGTTGTTGAAAGGATTCATACAACACTTGGAAAGACCGCCAAACTGAAGGTGCTGTGCCTAAAGGAGCCGTGCCTTTCGACCTTCAAACATGAGAATGTTCGTTATCAGTTCAACTATTCTTCGACAGGCCGACTCCAGAGTCATCAGTCTCACGCAAAAATCTACTATTTTACGAAAGGTACCCGGGGTCTGCTGATCTTTGGTTCGGCGAACTGCACGCCGGATGGTTGGGGACTTATAGAGACTGGAACCTGTAAACCAAATGCTGAAATATTGGTTTCAGTGGAGGTTCACTCCAAAGATTACCGCTATCTAACCAATATCGTGGGCGCTGCAGAAGGAATTGTTGCAAAGCCCCCCAAGGAGACCGAGATGGAACTCGTCCTGGCGTTCTTGAATTCGATTCAAGTCGGGGTTGCTTACTCGCCGCGGAATAGAGCTCTGCGCTACGAGATCGATTCGTCCAGAGAGTTGAGTAAGGTGCGGCGGCGAGTTGTGATTACACATGAGCTAATCGAACCAATCGAAGGGTCTCACGAAGAATGTATTGAGGTATGGGATGGGCAGCCGAAAGCCACGGAAGTCATCAAATCATGGGGAAAAGCGGACTTGTTTCGTGTTTCTTCTTTGATTCGAATTGCCTGCCCTTCTCTCGAAGTTGAAACTCACCTCATTGTAGAGCTTGATGAGCAGTTTTATGAGGGACGGAGCCGATTGGGTGTATTGAAATACAGTGCCAGTGAAATCCTGTCGTCGCTCGCTCAACTAATGGAGGTTCAAATTCCCGACGAAAATACCAAGAAGAGCGAGGTCGCCCCATCCGCGGTATTTGGAAGGCAACTGCATGTGCTCCTCGATGGGCTTCGGCTCGAGAGATACGCATACCAAATGTCCCGACTAAAGATAAGGGAGCCCAATACCTTCAATACCAAGAAAATCCGAGTTGATCGACTCCTTGATGAGTTGCGGAAAAACGAAGAGCTGCGGGCGGAGAGGTCCCTGGACCTTTTCTGCGAGAGTCTGGACAAGATACATGGAATCCTCAGTTAAGCTTAGGAATTTTCAGTGGGCATCGGTAAAGTCGGTCTGCGAAGGATTGAACAGCGGTCACGGTGTGTTCGCTTTGGCTGATGAAGTTGGGCTGGGTAAGACTCTAGTTTGCGCAGAGGTCGCTTTTCAGCTCATTGCAAGAAAGGCCTCAAAACGAAAGAACATCATTTATTACGTTGCGCCATCGTTCGAGCTACTCGACCAAAACCTGAAGGCCATTGGACGATATCTTAAAGATCGGGGAGGGAAAAATTTCCACGTTCAAACGTCGGTCTCCCGCCTTTCCCGCGTTCCCTTGGAGCTGGTACCGGAAGCGACTGAGGCCGCCGGCAAAAAAGGGACCATTCATATTATCGGCCTTTCTCCGGGTACGTCGTTTCGTATTGCGGGGCAGGGACAACTTCAGGAAAGGGCATATTTGGCGGCCCTGTTCGGGTTTAGGCGGTTGGATGATACCAAGGACCAACTGGCCTCTTATTTTTGGCGTTTGAAGAGGGAAAGGCACCACGATGATCCCTTTATGGCGGACATAGCTAATTTCTCGGACGGCAGGAACTCAGGAGAGCTAAGACATTTTAGGAGACAGCGACCTTTAGGGAACTATTGGAATCGATTCTGTCGGATCAAAAGCCAACAGTCGGCGAAGTGAGGCAGGTAGTTACTGAGTTTCTCATCGATAGAATTGAGCCTGACCTTGTTGTGTTCGACGAGTGGCACAAGTACAAGAAGATCCGTTTTCAGAATGACACCTTAAGAAAGTTTCTGGATAGATCTCGGGAATCAGAGCGAACAAAGGTTCTTTTGTATCAGCGACGCCGTTTTCAGTAGATTTCAAAGACGACCACGGTCAGGTGGAGATTGATGACGCGGAGAGATCTGAAGGACTTCTGCAGATGGTGTGGGGAAAGGTCGCATATTTGTCGCATTACCAAACGCTGCTTTCCAAACAAGCTCTATTCATACGTGCCGTGGCTGATGCGCTAAAAGGTGGGCGGAAAGATGATCGTAAGGTGAGTAAGGCGGGACGATTACCAGGCGGAGCTAAGAAAGTACTGCGTAAGGACGGAGAGACCAAAAACGGAGACCTGACCAGGCTAGTCATGGAGGGGCCGACTGGACTGAGCCAATCGAAGATGGGGCGCTATCGAGTTTTTGGAGAATTTCAAGGATAGCAACGGGATACGTTCACCGATTACAGCCATGTGGCAAGATGGGCATCACTTTACTCATTTTGGCTACGAAGGGCTCAAGGATCGACGCATTAGATCAATTCGAGTTAAGCATTGGAAAATTCAAAGGCTCGTGAAACTGCTTGAGTGCGAGTGGGCACGGAATGATGGATTTCACAGCTTTCATAGACTTCCTCTGTGGCTGAGTCCCGAAAAAAAACTCCGAAACAGAAAACACCTCATCTTCACCGACTTTCGGTTCATTCCGGAGGAGGTGTGCTACGAATTAAACACGAAAACTTGCGGGTTCGGGAGAGTGCAGAAAAAGAAATGGGCTGGTAGCGTATTGGGGTTTTTCCCTTTGAAATCTCGAAGTACGGAAACCCATTCCGAAGAGTCTGTTAAGGATGGCATCCACTTTGTGTGGTTTTACCCTTTCTTATTTTTGAACTTGCTGCGGAGAAGCGCGCTGAGATTCTAGAGGCTCGTAGACAGGGAGATAGAAGATATTCTTAGCGGGGAGTGGTCTGCGCTGAATCTGGTGCGCCGTCTGGAAGAAAGTCTCTCAACAGTTGATAACAGGGCTAGGTTGGCCTTACGGTGGCGCGCACTTGATGCTGGCGCGCAAATACCCGCCACGAAAAGGTTCAAGGAATATATAAGATTCCTATTCCTAAAGAATGGGTTTGAGTGGGCGCCTGGATATGCTCTTGCTCAAATAGGTGGCCCCTTATGGCGTCGTTTGCAGGAGATGGTCCTGGAAAGTGAAGAGGTTAGAAGCGCGAGCTTGGTTTCGAGAAATCTCTTATGGCCCTAGCTGCTGGTCTATTGAGACTTTTCGCGACTCCGGAGGGGCAGACATTAAAGGCCGGAGCTCGTGTAAAACTCGAGAGAGCAACGCGAGGATGGAATTCATTCGTTCGTTTCGCGCTCTGGTACTCACGTCGGTTTCGTCTTCAGGAAACTCTCGCCGATTTTGCTGCGCTTCTGGAACGTAGTGGTATGTACCCGGACACGATTGTGGAGGATCTTTGCCGCTGTAAGTTTGCGTAAGGGAACTACGAGCAATCGGTATGTTCGTTCATTTCACGACCGAAAAGATTGCTGACTTTGATAAGGCGGAGGGGGGGAGAGTCTTGTCTCCTTAAAGAGCATTAGAGCCGCATTTAATTCACCATTCCCACCCTACATCCTCGTTTCAACTAGTGTAGAGTCAGGAAGGCTTGGACTTTCACCGTTATTGTGCCTCCGTCATTCACTGGAGTCCTCCAGCAAGTCCAAGCGTCTTACGGCAACGAGAAGGTCGGTTGACCGCTTTCGGGCCCTTCAGATACGGATTGCCGAGGGCGGTCTTATACCGGAAGAAATGCCCCGATCTCGTAGTGACGATGGAATGAGTCCAGACTTTGTTCTCATGCTAGATGAAAAGAGACGGAATGCCGCGGAAAGGCACGTGTGGTACCTGCCGTTTACAAGCCAGGAAGGAATTTGGAGGCGTTGTCTCGACCGTCTTTACTACAATGATTTACTGATCGGCGCGCCAGATCCGCTGGCGGATGAACGACTGCTTCTTGGTACGATGATTCACCTCAATGCAGAACAGAGAGAGGAAAGACTACGGTTGATGCGACTGTATGCTGTCACACTTCGGCCTGAGCCCCTTAGTAAAAGGCAGGTTCAGGCGCTCCTCAACCGTTCCTAGGTTCGGTAGATCTCAACAGTTCACAAATCCCCTCTCATTTTGCTAGGTCCGAGCGCCGGATATGCGAACAGCATTCCGCGGCGTGCCGGGTCGTCTCGGACTTGGCAAATGTGAGCACCGGTTGTAAATATGGTGAAATGTGTTCTATGCATGCCAACCCACTGACAAGTGTCCGGCTACATCTCCGCCGCTGGAAGGATAGCGACCGGGTTCCGTTTAGATCCTTGAACGCCGATGCGCGCGTCATGGAATTCTACCCAGGTACGTTAAACGGCGATCAATCGGATGACATCATTAAACGAGCCGAAAAGCACTTCGAAGCGCACGGCTTTGGCTTGTTTGCAGTGGAGCGCCAAGACGAAGGGGATTTTATCGGCTTTGTGGGCCTGCAACACGTTCCCTTCGAGGCGCATTTTACGCCTGCAGTAGAAATCGGCTGGCGCGTTGCCTTTGAACACTGGAACCAGGGTTATGCGACTGAAGCGGCTCTGGCCGTGCTCCACTACGCCGAATCCGAACTCAAACTCAAAGAAGTGGTCGCACTGACGTACACGGGCAACCACCGCTCCCGCCGGGTGATGGAAAAACTCGGGATGGTATATGACCCAAAGAGCGATTTCGACAATCCTCACCCACAACTCGTCGACTCCTGGTTAAAGCCACACGTGCTTTACCGAACTCAGTGGCAAAAAAAATAACCGCCGGTGGGTTCCCGCGAGAGCCTTCGGATCACCGGCCCTCGCGGGATAGCATCGGAGAGCACATGGGAGTTGAAGACCTCCCGGCTCTTTTTCTAGGGTTTGAATATCTTGTGCGCTTTGCCCATCACCAGAAAGACAGCGGTGTTCGCTTTTTTAAGGGCGGCGAAGTCGCGTTCTTCTGCGGGAAGAGCGAGTTGCGTACCGAGTTCCATCTGGATTCCCGCAAAGGCCTCGGATGCTGACGACAAGTACTCAGCATATTCGCCAAGCAGCGCTTCTTGCTCTTCGCCAGTAGCGGCAGAAATTTTTCCGGGAGTGAGTTCAGTGGGCTTAAAGTCGCCTTCGACCATTTCGCCTTTGTTTTTGTCTAGCTTGGCAAAGAGCCATTGGCTGACGCGCGCGCGCGACGCCGCTCTGGCGAATTCTTTTTCTGTCGCTTCAGCGGGCGCCTTTTTTTGGAAATCCGCCAGCGCCGAAATCTGATCCGAAACCAGGAGCATCACATCGCCTAGTTTTTGGTTGTGCAAGTCTTCCGCGTGAGAAAGTTGGGACACGCAAAGGGCGACTATCAGGAAAAGTGACATCTTCATCGTTCTCATAGGGTCCTCATAAGTAGTAGTGCATTAGCAACATCAAAGAATCTGTGGCACCTGCTGCCGCGGATCCTGAAGTGCTTTTTCGTAGTCCCACCAGGAATTCAAAGTGGGGCCTAGGAAACCATTGGACTCCAAGGGTGTAGGCCTGCTTGGTTGCAGTTGCGGAACTCGTGTCCGGAGCTGAGAGCTCCTGCATTCCGTAAAGGTGGACGCCCTTGAGGATCTCGTAATTGACTCGCACGTATTCCAGAAACCCAAAAGCGGAAGCTTTCTGAAAGTCTAGTTGAGCGAAGACGCTTAAGCCCTTTAGGAGAGTGAAAATCGCGCTGGGGCCAAAGACAAAACGGTTCCTCGCTTGGCCGAGACCGTAATGCGCACTTAGAATGAGCTGGTGATTCTCGCCGATATATTTCGCCGCTCGCAGAGTGGCCGCCTTTTCAATTTGAAGTTGTGGAGCGTCCGGTCTTCCCGCAGAAAGAGAGGCGATGAGCTGCCACCCTTCCTCCAACTTCGCCCACTCGATACGGTAGGATTCGCTCCCTTCGTCCCAGCTGAGATCGCGCCGCACGAACATGAAGTGATCGGGCCAGCGGATGCCATAGGCCCCGTCAAATTTTCCAATTCTTAAGAAATTTGTTTCTGCAAAGTTCCACAGCACATAGTGCTTACGGCTAAAGAAAGGAGAGCCGCTGTAGTTGGCACTTGTGGGGTTTTGGTAACCCAAACTTCCGACGACAGTGAAATCTCCGAGTCGGACGCCGGCCTCCAGATCGGCCTGCATCCAGATAAAGCGTCCCAGATCCACGTACGGTGATCGCATGAAGAGTTGTAAGGCGCGTACATCACCGCCCAAGAGAAGTGTTTCACTTGCGGGTACAACTCCATGCAATACCGCTTCTTCGTTTTCCTCGCCCCATTGACTGAGTACTTCTCGGGAGAGCGAGCGTCCGTAAGCGGACAGGAGCCCGCCGCCACTCGGGGCGACATGGCAGGCAAGGCAGCTGCTATAACCGTGCGCCGTCATTTGGGGGAAGGCAAAAACCCGCGTCGCACAGAGCAAAGCCAAAGAGGCGACCAGGGCGTACCAGAGACTACTCACTGCTGGATCTCAACTTTCACCTCCACCTTTTTGGAAACTTTGATCCCCAGATAGGAAGGGATTTCAATACCGTACGGATCGAGCTCAATCTCAAACGAGAGTGCTGTGTAGAGCTTTCCTTCTTTTTTTCGTAGTTCGTAGGTTCCGGATTCGCTGCGGGTGACGCCGTGGAGGGTGAGCTTTCCTTTGAAGTCTCCTTTTTGCTCAAAGTTATTTTGGCTGTCAGTATTCGTTAAGGGAATCGGATCGACTACGAGCGTGCTTTCCGGAAACTTGCCTGTTTCGAGGTACTTTTCTTTCATGTGCTCGTTTCGAAGCGAGATACCGGTATCCAGCGCATCCAGCGGGATCTTTCCCGTGCAGCTAAAGACGGTTTTTTCCAAAGCGCAGCTTCCACTCAGCTTGTTTTTCTCAAGCTTGCCGCGGATCTTCAAAGCGCTGGGCTGGCCAATGGCCAAGAACTCCACGCTGTTTTGAGTGGTTTTAAGATCAATGGCAGCTTGTAAAAGACTTCCCCAAACTAGCGCCCATAACCCCATGTACCTCATTTTTTCTCCTTCTCTTTGGCTCCGGCGAGAATCCAATCGCGCACGGCTGTTATTTCTTTTTCCTCAAGCGGCCCCGGAGGCGGCATGATTTCGTTTGCAAGATTCAAATACAGAGAACTGCTATCGGGATCCTTCGGATCCACGGCCTTTAGAAAATCCCCTTCAAATTCCATCAAACTTTTGTAGGTACGCAGATCGAGTTCTGTGTCGGCATGGGCCCCGTTGTGACAACCATTGCATCTTTTCTGAAAGATGTTCTCGGAGATAGAGTCGTAAGTAGGTTGGATCTGAGGCGGCGGCGGAGGGGCGCTTCCCTCTTGCGCGCCGTTTTCTATCCAGACGCGAACGAGTTCCAGCAATCTGGGTGAGAGCGCCGGTTGCCCTTTTGGCATCCGTGCAGCCGCCAGAGAGTCGTAGATCCGGCTCGCTTCCGGTTTAAAAGGAGTGACCACATTGCTTCCCATCATGGCGTCGTAACTACTGAGATTGACGCCCTGAGGGCTAGCGGCACCGGCATGGCAGCTCAGGCACTTGGGTTGCAACACAAATTTTTGTACGGCCGCAAAAGAGAAATCGCCGCCGCTAAACTGCGAAACTTTCTCGTGGCGGTAGTTGCAGCTCACCAAAGTGAGCAGACTGAATAGAGTAAGCACAATGCCGTTGAAGGTTCCCATCCCTCTGTACGCTCACAAACCGCGAGAGAGTTTTCAATGCGCTAGGTCAAAAGCTGTCCGATTGTGTCTCCACGATGCGGACAGAATGCGGGGACTTCGTGGCGCGCTTCTTGCGCGCGGGCGAGGATCACGTTTTTCTAAATGGGGGAGGGGGAATGAGAAGTATCCTGTTGTTCGTTTTAGCGAGTCTGGGAATTCCACTTTACGGAGCGGACGTGAATTACGAGATGGTTCGCGCCGAAATTTTTCAACCGATCTGTGCGGAATGTCACAGCCAACCGGGTGCTTCCGCAGACTTGGATCTCACGCAGTACGCGAGTCTGATGACGAGTAAAGTTGTGGTTCCTTTTAAGCCCGAGGAAAGCTTGTTATTTGAGAAGGTTTCTTCGGGAGAAATGCCCCTGATTGGGGATGCTCTGAGTGAGGCCCAACTCGCGCTCATCAAAGATTGGATTCTGGCCGGCGCACCCGATGCGCCCCCGCCTGCCGAGTTGACGTTGAAATCCGTTACGCCCGCCTCCGGACCCGTAGAGGGAGGGACGACGGTGATCCTTTCCGGTTCTGAGCTGGGTAGCACGACTGAGGTTTATTTTGGTGAGGCACTTTGTGCTGACTTGAAAGTGCTTGAAGCGACGCGAGTCCAGTGCACGACTCCCGCACAGGACGTAGATGGCACGGTGGCCGTAAGGTTGGTAGCCGACTCGGGCGAAGCGATTTTGCCGACGGGATTTGAATACCGCCCGGCCCTGGGAGCAAGTTACCGTTCGTTGTACGTGAACATCTTCCGCGTTCGGTGTTTGGGCTGTCACAACAACGAAAACCCTTCGCATGGTCTAAGCTTGGAGAGCTATGAAACTCTGATGGGGCACCGACGCGCTGTTATTCCCTTCAATCTCAAGAAGAGTCGACTCTACAAGAAAACGCGTGAAGGCGAGATGCCCAAGAATGGGCCGCCACTCTCTCGGGCGGAAGTGAGTGCCATCGGGGCTTGGATCTCGGCAGGGGCCCCCAATAACTAGTGACTGTAGACGGGTGTCCACAAAACGCTTGCTAAGAATGCTGCGTCGCGCTAAACGATTTTGTAAATGGACGATAGCGTGGAAGTGGTTGCTGCAGCGGAAAGCCCCGCAGTAGATGTTTTTGATTTTGTGGATCCCCGTGAGTTCCTCTGCGCCGTTCTCGAAGAGAAGAAGAAGCGGAGTACGGCCTTTTCTCTACGAGCGTGGTCCCGCCAGCTGGGATTCAACACACCGTCCTATCTGTCGGCCGTCCTGCGTGGCACGCGCCGTTTGCAGCCTGCATTTGCCACCAAACTTTCCAAGAACCTGAAACTCGCCGAGCCCGCTGCTACCCGCTTGGAGGTATTAGCCCTAAGGGAAAATAGCAAGAATAGCGCTCAGGTGGATCTCTACGATCGGATGTTGAAATCGATCGCGCCTAACCGCTACAAAACGAACCTTGACCTGGATCGTTTCAAGCTGATTTCGGATTGGTACCACTTGGTCCTTCTAGAAATGGTTAGCCTGCCGGATTTTCGCCCCGATCCGATTTATCTTTCCCGTCGCCTGGGAGGAAGCGTGATGCCGCAGCTGATAGCCAGCGCCCTAAAGCGGCTGCTGCGCCTGAAGTTAGTAAAGAGAAATAACGAGGGCAAGCTCGTCCGAGGAGCCGGTCAGGTATTTGCGGGTGACGGGGTCCCCAACCAAAAAATCCGTCACCACCATCTGCAGTTTCTCGAAAAAGCAAAACGGGCTTTGTCCGAGATGCCGCTCGATGAAAGGGATTTTAGAGGGAGTACCTTTGTTTTCAGTAAGAAGAATGTCCCCAAGGCGCGGGAGCTGATTCGTCAGCTTCACCAGGCACTGCGTGCTTTGTCCGATGCTGAGGCCGACTCGGTCTATCGACTCAATACACAACTTTTTTGTCTGACGACGGGAGAAGAAGAATGAAGCGACTTGTACTAATGGCCACGCTACTCATGTTTTTCATTGCTTGCGAGAGATTCAACGGGGGCAACGGCGGTAGCGAAGTCGGAAACGGCGGTGACCCCGAGTACATTACGGTGGAACACGGCTTGCGGTATGCCTACGGTCTTCTGGAGCGCGTCGATCCGACTAAGGTGCCTCCTTATCTAGTGAAGCAGTACTCAACGTCAGATTTGAATTGGTTCGCTTTGCACCGCGCTGATTTAGTGAAGGCCCTCAAAAACGCAGAGCTGCACTGGGTGGAGGATTTACCAAGCTTTTGTAAGGATCATACGGTTGCCTGTGCACGGGTCAACGATCCCCGCATTTACGTGGTGAAAAGAGAAACTTCGCGCTTTGGGAACCACCGGGACGCCGCAGGTCACATGATCCATGAGGCGGTCCATTTGATTGGGGAGTCCAGTGAAGACAAAGCTAATCGCACCGCTGTGTTGGCATTGGCTGCCTGGAAAAACATGGGCCACCCCGAGGCCCCGCATTGGGTGGGAATGGCCGATTCTCCGCTCACCGATGAGGACATTTACCGAGATCCGCATCTGCTCCGCTGGCAGTACGTGGATTGGAATGACGACAGGTTGTACGTCTGGGATGAAAGATACTTTCAAGCTTATGACCCTATTCGGGATGCTTGGGACATCAAGACGGTTCAGAAAAACGCTTTTGATTGGAAGCGAAGCAAGGGCAATTTTGCGACCGAGACGCACTACCCGAAGTGGCTTCGGGCCGGAGGGATCGTCTACGTGGCTTGCCGCTTTAGATACCCCGCACTCAAGCAGGCGAATGCGGCCGGTGTTTTTTTAGACCGCGATCAAGCGAGCTGGCGCGCGGTAACGAGTGAAGAAGCGCCTTCAGATCGCATGCGTATCGGCCTCACCAAGACGGCGACTCAGCTAATAGTGTGGGGAGGGCAGAGCTGCTCTAATACTCCCATTGCCTTGAATACCGGCGCTTTCTATCACCCTGTCGAGGACAAGTGGGAAACCATAGAGGTGAGAGACGCCACCCCGACGCCACGCTATGGCCACGGGCTGCTTTGGACAGGCGATCAACTGGTGGTCTGGGGGGGCGTGAGTGTCTACCAAAACCCCGGTGAACTCGGGGTGGCCGAGCTCGTGAATGACGGTGCTTTCTACGATCCGGCTGAAAAAACGTGGAAGCCGATTGAGGTGGACGAGGCGACCCCGTCCCCCGTTTAGATCCTCACCTGATTTGGACAGGCAGCGAACTTATTGTTTTTGGTGGGCGTGACAGCCAAAACAAACCCGCTCTTTCTGACGGGGCGATTTACAACCCGCGAACAAAGAAATGGCGAACGATGCCCGCACCGCAGGGGCCTCTTTCTTTCGGACCCTTTGATAAGGGCTACGGCTTTTGGACCGGCAGTGCCTTTGGTTTTTTCGCTCCGGAGAGTCTCTCCTTCTTTGATTTTAAGACAGATACCTGGTCCGAACAGGGACGCGCCATCGTTCCCGGTTACGAGCGGGATTCCGTATTTGTTTGGACGGGGTTTGAAGGGCTTTTGTGGAAGCGCAATGATCGCAAAGGAGCGGTGCTTTACCCATGATGTTGCGAGTTCTGCTTTTTTTCAGCTTTTTCGCCGGTCCGCTCTGCGCCGCGGGGAACTTGGATTTGGTGCCTCACTTTGGTGGGGGGAGTGTGTACCTGAAAAAAGGTGACCATTGGTACGTGGGCGCTTCCGTATGGAAACTGAAACGGGATCCGTCGCTAGACGAGTTCAAGTACATCCGAAGCGGGGCCGAACCCTGCGGGGTCACCCATGAGAACGAAGTGGTTTGTGCGCAGAGGGACGGTAGCCTCTCTAATCGACGGGAGCGTCGAAGTCTCGGGAAAGTACCCGCGGAAACGAAGCGGTATCTCGGGTACTGTTTGGAAACAACCAGTGGTGAAATCTACTGTTTGCAGAGTTTTGTCGACGGGAGTGACCTGCGCTACCGTTATGAACTCGTTGACACGCGCGCGCTCGGTCCCATCGAGAAAATCTCTGCTTCCGCAACGCATGTCTGCGTGCAAACGCTAACGGGAGGAATTCACTGTTGGGGAGAAAACTATGGGGGCAAACTCGGCACAGGAGGTTTCCCGTTCTATCAGCGCCCCGAAGAGGGAGGCGACTGGAGTGTGGGTCAGGCGAGTCCTGGCGTTCCTTTTCCCACTCGTCCGGTCGCCGACGGAACGTTGCGATTTACAGATGTCTCTGTTTACTCAAGCACCAGCTGCGCGCTTAGCGAAGAAAGCCGAAGCAATCTATATTGCTGGGGAAGATTGCTCGACACCTCCAATCTCTTTATGGATTTTGCCTCATTCTCCCAAACAACCAGTTCGGTACCTCGACAGGTAAATCTGCAAGCCGTCCCTTCGGGCCATTTGGAAGGCTTGGCAGTGGGGCCACTTGTCGGATTTGCTT
This sequence comes from Bdellovibrionota bacterium, assembly GCA_041391485.1. Lineage (GTDB taxonomy): Bacteria > Bdellovibrionota > FAC87 > UBA2466 > JACKAF01 > JACKAF01. Next base: position 64,006 of record JAWKNY010000004.1, read on the forward strand.
ACGATGAATCGGGACGCCTCTACGTTTGGGGAGACTATGGAGGCCCGCTTCGTTTTCCGGAACGTCTCGATCTAAAGGTGAGGCTGCTGGCAAGAGTCCCCAATGGCTTTTCTATCGATGCGCTGGTACCGCTCCAAGGTGAGGTATGCGTCTTGGGTGCCTTCGCGGATCGCGAGCAACAAATTCTTTGCACGCGACGATCTTGGGACCATCCGGCGGATCCGCCCGTTTTGGTGCCCGTGGAGCTGGAGGAGTAGTTCTCATTGAACACGGATTATGGTAAACGTCCCGGCATGAAACGCTGGATGCTAATCTTTTGCCTCGTGAGCGCCTGTGCGCTCGGCAATCCGCCCGTAACCAAGGCGAAGCGCTCCTTTGCGAAACGGGCCGGGTGCGCGACTCTGGTCGCCGCTGTCGTGACGGTCAGTGGGCTTGTCGGGTGGTTTAGTTACGGCGAATGGGCGGCAAGTGATCCGGACTCCCGCCAAACCAGCGACTTTGAGCAAGAGGCCGCCGAGTCGCGAGTCGACACCGTTGTTCTAGGAGACAGCCTAAGCTGCGGAGACATGTGCTATTCCAGCGGCTTCAATACCATCGTAAACACCCGCATGCGCACGCAAACCGGTTGGGCGATCAATGTAAGAGAAAAAAACGATGCGCTTACTCCTCTCTTTGATCGCTTGGCCGAAAAGTACCCGGCGCGTGTCACGGTGGCGGCGTGGGCCGGAGCTTACCTGGATGTAGCAAGTCCTCTCGATCGTTCGACCGCGAATACACTCGGAAAGATCGCCAATTTTTCGGATCAGGTAACCCGCGTTGAGAAGATGGAAGAAAAGCCCAATCTCGTCCTTATTTGGATTGGGCATAACAACATGGATTGGGCATACGACATCGAGAACGTTGAGGGCTTGGATGCGGACGAATATTACGACAGCATTCCGGACCGCATGGCCGAAGGGATGGAAACCGAGCTGACTCGTTTGCGAGAGACTCTAAAGAAAGAGGGTAAGCGCGTCTCGGTCGTGGTTTACGGCCTGGTCGACTTCGAAAAAGCCTTCGAGGCACGGAGACAAGCCGACGCGCTTCGAAACGAGGACCCAAAACTCTACCCGTATTTCGAAACCCCTTACACGAATTTCCCCTCCGTGAAACCGGAGCACCAGAAAAAGACGGCCGAACTGGGTAGACGGGTAAACGCGGCTCTCAAGCGCAAACTGGAAACACTCCAAGCCCGGTGGGGCTCCGACGGCGAGCTGTGGCGCTATTCCGATGCCATCTACGACGCGCCTTTGGGGGAAGCTCGGATGCTCCACGCGACCGATGCCTTTCACCTGTCCCCGGAGGGGCACAACACAGTGGCCAACGCCGTGGAAAAGAGCCTCGCTCCCTCCCTGGAGTTTCTCCGCGTCCCGCCTCGTCCCTGAGCCGCGCCCGAAGCCCCCTCAAGTTGACGGCTGGGTCCTCCCTCTATTACATCTGTTGGGACGCAATGCATTGCGTCAGAGACAGGTGAGTGGGAAATGCTGAACAAATTGTTCTGGTTGGTGGCCTTGATCGCGGTAGTGGGGATAGCACTGGCCGAGGATCCGGACCCGGTTTCGATCTCGATCGGAAACATCTTTGAAAAAGTCATGCGGGCGCAAGGGCCTCCCCGGTCCGAGCTCATGCGTCGGCCAGTTTTTGCCAAAGCGCACGGCTGCTTGAAGGCCGAGTTCCAAGTGAACCCCGAACTCCCCGCCGAGTACCGGGTGGGGGTTTTCTCCAAACCCAAGTACTGGGCTTGGGTTCGTTTTGCCAATGACGGCGGTTACGGCACGGACAAAAGGCCGGCGGCCCGTGGCATGTCGATCAAAGTTGTTGGAGTCGAAGGGAGAAAGATCCTGGAAGGAGAAGAGGACGCGCTAACGCAAGACTTTGTCATGCAAAACCACCCAATCTTCTTCAACAAAAATGCGGAAGATTTTCTAGCCTTTGTGGAAGCCTCAGTGAGTGGCGATCCGGAAAAGGTGAAAGCCTACAACGAAGCGCACCCAGAAACGCAAAAAATCTTAGATGAGATGGATCTCAACTTTCTTGCGGATCCCTTGGCCGGTCGTTATTGGACACCGACTCCTTACAAACTCGGTGATAAGGCGATGAAGTACATGGTGAAGCCCTGCATGGAAGGAGACAACTTTCTTCGTGAGAATTTAGTGCGCCGGATGAAGAATCAGGATGTGTGTTTTGGCTTTTGGGTCCAATTTCAAAAAGATGAGAAGAGCGCGCCTGTTGACGATGCTACCGTTAAGTGGCCGGAAGAGGGCGAAGGGAAATTCCAGCGCTTTGCGACGCTTCGAATCCCCACTGGTCAGGACGTAAACGACAAAGAGCGCGACGAACTTTGCGAGAACTTGTCTTTTACCGGCTGGCACGCCACAAGAGACCTCGAACCTCTTGGTAGCATTAACCTGGCGCGCAAATATGTCTACAAACGGATGGCCGATATCCGTCGTCGCCGCAATGGGGCCGAGATAAAGGAACCCAGCGAGATCACGCCTATCGCTAGTGAGAAAAAGAAATGAGCGAGAAAAAAGAGGACCTAAAGAACCCTTCTCGACGACACTTTCTGCAACAGACAGGAGCGGTTGCCGCTGCTTCTTTCCTCGCGCGTTTTGCTTCGGGGAGCGAGGACAAGCGGATCGTCCGGGCCAAGATTCATCCCGGAATCGGTGTGGCGAGAATAGGCAACAGCACGGACCCCGATGGGTTTTTTATCGGGCCTGAGGTCGTCCACCCGCCTCTTACTCAAGCGGGAGAAACGCGTGACAAAAAGGGCGCACTCAAACGCCAGGCCGCGCGCTTTAGGATTTACGGCTACAACGCAGCGGGTGAAGTCGTAAAGGAGCTGACTGCCGACAACGCGACCATTCGCTGGCAAGCGCACCTCGCCAATAAGAAAGCCGCTTGGTACCGTTTCACCTCTGCCTTGGATATTCCGGAAAATGAGGGCAATGGAAACCCGCGCCGAAACGCCAAGATAAAAGGCGAAGATCGAAAGAAACTCGTCATCGATCCTGGGGCCCGCTCCATTTCAGGGAAAAATCGATCGGGTGCGGCGTACTGTTTCGATGGTGGCAAATTCATGAGCGTGGAAGTCCCGCTCGGTGAACTGCGTACCGATGAAAAAGGACGCCTGGTTGTGTTGGGAGGGCTTGGAAAATCGGGCACGCCTTCCGGTAGCCCGCCTTACGATCCTACAGACGGGGATACCTTTAACAACGCGGACGGCTGGTACGATGACACGTCGGATGGTCCGGTACGGGCTACCGTCGAGTGGGAAGGGGAGAAAATCCCCGTCGATCCCGCGTGGGTGATCGTCGGACCCCCGAATTACGCGCCCGATGTGATTGGGTGGAGAACCTTGCACGATTTACTCGTCCACACTTACACGGCAAGTGGCTGGCTGACTGTTCCGAAAAAAACATCGTTTACTCAGGATGTGTACCCGCTGCTGCAGCGCCTATCCAATCTCCAGTGGGTGAACAAAGGCCTTGCCGATACCTACGGTGTGGGATCCGAATGGAACTTTGAAGACAAGGATTTGGTCGCAAAACTCGCCGATAAAACCCAGCGTGCGATGCGGAGAGAAGTTTACGACAAGTTTCGGTTACACGAGGAAGATTCCAATGAACGCAGCCGCTGGCCGATGTTTTACGGCGATGCCTTCGGATCGTTTACGGATTCTCCTAGAAACAACTTTATAGTCCCCGAACTCTCGACGCTGCACCTAAAGCGTTGGGCGGAAGGGGATTTTGAAAATGACTGGGATCCTCGGGCCGCGAAAGCGCCGTCAAAGTTAGAGGATGTGGCGTTGAAGCTTCAGCCGGCGGCCTTGGACAAGGCCGCTCTCCACTATTGCCTGGCTGATGCTTTCCACCCGGGTTGTGAGCTCACCTGGCCGATGCGACACGCGACGGTTTACAGTGCGCCCTTTAGAGTGAAACACCGCGAGCTACCCGAAAAAGACTATGGCGACAATCTCACCGAAGCGCAGATCAAAAAGCTGGATGGTCCGTTGCACGGTCAGGGCCCCGGAGACTTGAGCAAGTGGATGGCGATCCCTTGGCAGGGCGATACTGTTTTCTGCCGTTCGGGCTATGAACCGGAGTTTGATCCTTATCTCCCAACGTTCTGGCCGGCTCGAGTCCCCAACCACGTGTTATCGGAAGCGGACTACCGCATTGTCGTTGACACGTGATTGCCGCGGGCCGAGCGCGTGGAGGCGTTCAAGCGCCGGGTGAATTGGGTGCGCCACATGAAGGGTTCCCCTCCCGATCAGATATTACAGATGGTACGCGAGTTTCACAAAATGGGTGTCATTGAGGCGCGCCCCGGTGTGCGAGATGACGCGGATTTTCCGACGGTTCTTTTTGTCGAGACCTTACCGCTGGAGGTGGCCCAAGCCTATGAGGCCGCCGTACCGAAAACGCGTAACCCCGAACAGAAACCGAAACCTTTTGAAGTGGCCGGCTGGGAAAGCCAAGAGCAGTTGGAGGCATTCCGTAAGGCCCGCGGCGTGAAGAAGCGTTGAGCGAAGTTTACGATGCAGTGGTAGTGGGTGGTGGGCCCGCTGGCTCTGTCGCGGCGATGCGACTCGCCCAACTCGGAGCCAAGGTGATGCTGGCGCACGATCCACTCGCTCCACCTTCCAAAGCCGGAGTGGGCGAAAGTCTTCCGGGAGCGGCCCGGCCCTTATTGCAGGCGCTCGGTCTGTTAGCGATTTTGGAGAAGGGCCACCGCACCGCCTACGGGACGCTCTCCAGTTGGGGTGAAGAAGCTCTCCATACGCTTGATTTTATCGTCGACAAAAACGGAACGGGTTGGCATCTGGACCGCCCCCGTTTTGACGCCGACTTAAGAACCGCGGCGAGCGAGAGGGGCGCTATCGTCTTGGAAAAACGCTTGTCCCCACCGGAGCGGCACGACAGCGTGTGGGATTTTTCGGAAGGGATTCAGTCCTCTTTTGTTATCGATGCCACCGGCAGGCAGGGAGCCATTGCGCGGGGACTGGGAGCCAAAGTCCAAGGGGAACATGAACTCTTTGCGATCTACTGTTTTGTAGAGACGGGCGAAACGGAAGAGTCGCGCACCTTGATGGAAGCGGCACCCAAAGGTTGGTGGTACACAGCACCGCTTCCAGGAAACCAAGCGCTCGTTGTGTTCCATACCGATAGAGAGAACTGCAAACGACTGTTGAGCGTGCCGAGGCTTTGGAAGGAACAGCTCTCAGAAACGCTCCATCTGAGTGAGCGTCTCAGCGGTCTCAACAAAGATGTCGAACTGTTGTGCACGGAAGCTGGCAGCCGCTTGCTCAGTCCATTTGTGGGAGACGCCTGGCTCGCGTGCGGGGATGCGGCGATGGCCTTTGATCCGCTTTCCTCTCAAGGTTTGTTAAACGCCATCTACACGGGGATGCGGGGCGGAGAAGCGGTAGCGGGGGCACTGCAAGGTATCGGGTTAGAAACTTACGCCAATCGTTTGGACAAAATTTGGGAAAGTTACCGTCGGCATTTGGATCAGATGTACGCGCTGGAGCAGCGTTGGCCAGAAGAGAGTTTTTGGAAACAGCACTAGGGCCAGATACGCATGATGCCAAGCCCGTTGTTGGTGCGGCCACCGACGATATAACGTCCGTCTGATTCTACAACGACATGGTAGAGAAAATCCCCGCCGGGACCGTTGGGACGCCCGAAGCCAAGGGTCGTGTTACCAAAGGTATCAATAGAGCCGTCAGAAAAGAAGCGTGCAATCATGCCAGGACCGCCGCCGCGTCCCAGGACCAGGATTTTTCCGTTGTTGGTGTAGCCGAGTTCATGAACGATCTCGTTGACGCCGTTACTTGAAAAAGAAATGGTGTAGCCGGAGGCGGTGGTGCCGAAGCTGCCATCCAGATTACCGTTGCTGAGATAGCGCGCCAGAAAAACTTCGTCGTCTGTTCCCGGTCTATCTAGAGTTCCCGCTACGAGTACGGTGCCGTCCGGGTTCGCGTAGAGCGCGTCGACACGATCTTCATTGCCCGTGTCTAATTCCAAAGTCACCAGGCCGAAGCCGCCCCAGCCGCCATCCAGATTCCCATCGGTATCAAACCTTGCAACCGCGAGACGCCGTGTGCCGGCACCACCAGCGCCCGTTTCGGCGAATCCCCCGATGTAGACCTTGTTGTCGCTGGTGAGTGCCATAGCACCTCCCTCATCGCGCAAACCAAAATCAGCGACTGCCCAACCCGAAGTTCCGTACGACGTGTCTAAGACACCGGCCGAGTTGAAACGCACGACCGCGAGATCCCGTGAATTGGCGTTGGTGGCCTGTGCCCAACCGCCAGCGTAGATGTTTCCGTACCATTGCTAGCAATCGCTAGCTTATAAAGCTCATCTCGCCGTCCGTTGTAATCGGCGGTAGAGATCCCCGATACGCCCCACGTGGTGTCCAAGACACCTGCGGAGTCGAGGCGGATCACATAAAAGTCGCGCGTCGCCCCGCCACCGTTTTCTTTCCAACCACCGCCATAAATTCTTCGATTGCTATCGACGACAAGTCCGTTCACTTCGTCACGATCGGCAGTAAGATCCAAGGTGTAGAGACCGGAGACGGCGAAGGAATTGTCTAAACTCCCATCGGATAGAAAACGGGAGATGAGAATGTCACGAGTGGCAGCGCCCCCGTTTTCAGTGAAACCACCCACCACATAACGCCCACTATTATCGGTGCGCATCACGTAGCCTTGTGCTTGATCGGCAGAAGGGTTGATGACGTTGTACCCGATACTATTGAAAGTAACATCAAAGTCGCCGCCTCCGGCTTCAGTTTCCGTCGGACCCGTACCGCAAGGTCCCCAATGCGTAGTTCACACCGGCCGTTGCATCCGTATCGACGTTGCCGACCATGATCCACTTTTGGTTGTAGTAGGTGAGGCCAAGCGCAAAATCATTCTGGCTTCCCCATGGCGTGGATGTCAAAGCCGTTTGTGGCAAACGTTGTATCCCTACTACCATTCGTGAGGACTCGGATGGCCATGTAATCCCAATCACCGGCCCCGCCGCCCGTCCACGCGCGCCCTGCGACCGCGTAGCTGCCCCCTTCATCGATTTCAATCGCGCGGCAGACAGAGCGATTTTGAAGGTTTTGTTGGAAAGATTGCGCTAGGTTGCCAGCCGTCCCAAACACCGAATACTGACTTTGGAAAAGAACCCCGTTGAGTGTGCGCCCACACGTCACTAGCCGACCTGTTCCATCTACTGTCATGGCCCAAGCGCTGTCGTGGTTGGTGATGTCTTGAATCGCTATTCCATCGGTATCAAAGCCGGCGTCCAAAGAACCATCCGTGTCGTAGCGAGCGGCCATGATGTTGGCATTGTCGCCAGCGTCGTTGCTGTTGCGACTCGCCCCCGCAACAGCGATTTTGTCGCCGGCAACAATGCGAAGGGCGAAGATCATGTCGTGGCCGTAAGGATCAATCTCCGTCGTGACGATTCCGTTCGTTCCGAAACTGGAGTCGGGAGTGCTGTCTGTGTCGAGCCGCACAAGCGCCATATCGATGTTGCGGTAGTAGCCGGCTTCGGCGTAGCCTCCCACCGCAATCCGCCCGACCGAATCCACACCGACGGCGCGCGCAATGGCTGAGCTATTGATAGTCACGACCGTATGCCCATTGGTATCAAAACTATTGTCGAGGTTGCCATCGGTACCGTAGCGAGCAATGAGAAAACTGTAATCCAAGGATCCCGTAAGTGCGCGTTTGCCGGCAACGAGGTAGCGGCCGTTGGCATCGGTAGTAAGGGCATGAAAGACGGCGTCTTCTCCGCCAAAGGCGAGGGTTTGCACGCCATCTCCAGAGAAAGTGGAATCTAGCATCCCATCCAGCCAGAAGCGGGCGATGAAGCCGCCGACGATGCCGTTGTCGTAGAAGCCTGCTACCACATATTTGTCAGGAGGATCATAGAGTACCGCCCGGGAGTAGGTTTGACTCAAGCCTAAGTCCTGAATTTGTTCGCCGTTGTCGGCATAGCGCGAGGCTCTTAACGCACGAAAGCTTACCGGAGGTGCCAGAAGGTTTTGAACTCCCCACTGCACCCAGTGGTCATAGCGGGTGAATACGGGTTCATCGTCGGCGATAGGAGCGTTCGCGTCATCGGCATAACGCCAACCGAGCCACGGCCTGGCGTACCCAGGAAGGGAAAAGAAAAGAAGGACGAAAAGAAGGCATCGACTCACTAGATTTCTGACATGTGTGTAGGCTGAAAAGAAGGTCCTTTTTCAGGATACACGATGACAGAGATGGGGGATAAGCCTTGCGTCAATCTCTAAGGCCAGATACGCATGATGGCAAGACCATTGGCCGTACGGCCACCAATCATGTACTTGCCGTCGGTGAGGGTGATGACGTGATAAAGGAAGTCACCATTCGGGCCGTTCGGGCGGCCGTAGCCCAACGTCGTATTGCCAAAGGTATCGAGTGCGCCGTTGGAGAAATAGCGTTGAATCATCCCGGGGTTGCCGCCCCTGCCGGTCACAAGAATCTTGCCGTTGTTGGTGCGGCCGATCTCATGGACAATCTCGTTCACGGCGTTTGTCTCTAGGGTGATGGTGTAGCCCGAAGCCGTGGTTCCGAAGCTGCCGTCCAGGTTTCCGTTATTGAGGTAGCGGGCGAGAATAACCGCATCGTCTGCGGCTGGTCTATCGAGTGTGCCGGCGGCGAGCACGGTACCGTCGGTGTTGAAGTATAGAGCGTCGATGCGGTCTTCGTTTCCTGTATCAATCTCTAGTGTCACTAGCCCGAATCCGCCCCAGCCCGTGTCCAGGGCCCCGTTCGTGTTGAAACGAGCGATGGCGATTCTTCGGGTCGTTGCCCCACCGGCTCCCGTTTCCGCCCACCCTCCTACGTAGACTTTATTATCGGTGGAAAGCGCCATGGCGGTTGCTTCATCGCGCAGACCGAAGTTGGCAAGCGCCCAACCGGAAGTGCCGTAACTCGTGTCCAATACACCCGCTGAATTGAATCTGACGACAGCAAAATCGCGCGTGTTCGCGTTGTTACCTGTCTGGGCCCAGCCACCGGCGTAAATGTTGCCGGTGCCGTTGCTAGCAATGGCAAGTTTATAGAGCTCATCGCGCCGGCCACTCTGATCCGCGGTGGTAATTCCGGCGGTCCCCCACGTGGTGTCGAGCGTTCCGTTTGATCTCAGCCGAATCACATAAAAATCGCGCGTGTTGCCGCCCGCGGTTTCGCGCCAGCCTCCGGCATAAATTCTTTGGGCACTGTCGATGACTAAGCCGTTGGCTTCGTCTTGATCGCCACTGAGATCAAGCGTGTAAATTCCTGAGACAGCGAAGGAGGTATCAAGCGCCCCGCTTGTAAGGAATCGGGTGATGAGAATGTCACGGGTAGCAGCGGCTCCATTTTCGGTGAATCCCGCGACCACATAGCGACCGCTGCCATCGGTGCGCATCGCGTAGCCTTGCGCTTGATCGGCGCTTGGATTAATGGCGTTGTAACCGGTTACGTTGAACCAGGTATCAAAATCACCGCCGCCGGCTCCCACACCATCCGAGCCATAGCGAAGGGCACCCAGTTGATTGGAGATGGTGGCACCCGCGTCGGTGTCGACGTTACCAACCATGATGAATTTGTGGTTCGAGTAGATAAGCCCCAACGCGTAGTCATCTTGAGCGCCGCCCAGTTCTTGCAGGTCCCAGCCGTTCGCGGAGAAGGTCGTATCAAATGCGCCGCTCGTGAGCACCCGCATGGCTTCGTAGCCCCAGTCGCCACCGGCCCCACCTGTCCACACGCGCCCGCCGACTACGTAGCTGCCTCCTTCGTCTATCTCAATCGCACGGCAAATGGATCGGTTTTGAATGTTTCGCTGGAAAGATTGCGCCATGTTGCCGGCCGTACCAAAAACGGTGAACTGATTTTGGAACACAACGCCATTGAGAGTTCTCCCGCAGGTAACCAGTCTGCCGGACGCGTCTACGGTCATGGCCCAGTTGCTGTCGTGGTTGGTGATGTCGTGTGTGTTGATCCCATCAGTATCGAAAGTATTGTCGAGGGAACCATCCGTGTTGTAGCGGGCTACCATGATATTGGCGTTGTCACCCGTATCATTGCTGTTGCGAGAGGCACCCGTAACGGCGATTTTGTTTCCTGAGACCACGCGCAAGGCGAAAATCATGTCGTGGCCGTAGGGATCGATCATTGTGGTGACCACACCACTGCTCCCAAAACTCGCATCGGGCGATCCGTTGGTATTGAGCCGAACGAGCGCCATATCGATATTGCGGTAATAACCCGCTTCTACATAGCCCCCGACAACGATTCGGCCGACGGAATCGACGCCCACGGCGCGTGCAATCGCCGAACTATTGATGCTGACGACCGTGTGGCCGTTCGTGTCAAAGCTGTTATCCAAACTGCCGTCCGTGCGGTAGCGGGCCACCAAAAAATCGTAGTCAAGCGATCCTGTCAGTGCGCGTTTTCCGGCGACAACGTAACGTCCACTCGCATCGGTCGTAATGGCGTGGAAGACAGCGTCCTCTCCACCAAAGGCCAAAGTTTGGATGCCGTCGCCTGAGAAAGTGGAATCCAGCATCCCGTCGAGCCAAAAGCGGGCGAGGAAACCGCCGACGATACCATTTTCGTAGTACCCCGCGACTACGTACTTGTTTGGCGGAGTAAAAACGACGGCACGGGTCTGGAGCGAACCCAAACCCAAATCCTGAACCTGCCAGCCCACGTCGCTATAGCGCGGGCTGATTCGGTTACGGCGCTTGAATTCGATTTCGGGAGCGATAAGGTTTTCTACGCCCCACTGCACCCATTGGTCGTAGCGTGTGAAGGTAGGTTCGTCGTAATTGATCGGTGCGTTAGTGTCGTCGGCGTATTCCCAACCATGCCAGACGGCCGCCTGTGCAGCGGCACTCAACGTAAAAAGAAGAGCTAAAAGAAGGGTTTTCACGCGTTTTGCAGAAATCACCAGTCCATGACTGCACTGATAATCATACACCAGAAGCGATTTTTCGGAATCGCATTGTGCGAGCGGTGTGCCGTGTGTCTGGCTAGAATTCCGGTAGCAGCGCCGGCTTATTGGCGAGGATTTCCTCAATCGCTGCGAGTGCGCCAGAGTCTAGCTTGCTGCAAAGCGGCAAGGCGGCCAGAGTTTCCTTGAGCTGATCGGCTTTGGACGCGCCCAAAATCACGGTGCTGACATTCGGGTTTTTAAGACACCAGGCAATGGCCATCGCTGTCACCGTCGTACCGAGTTCCTTCGCAAGGCCTTCTAGCTTTCTGGTCTTTTCAATCTTGTCGCGGCCTTCTTCGGACTCGAAACGTTGACGCAGCCATTCATAGCCTTCCAAAGTGGCTCGCGAGCCCGCCGGGATGCCGTTGCTGTATTTTCCCGTGAGGATTCCGGAAGCAAGCGGCGACCAAATCGTCGTGCCCATTCCAAACTCTGAGTACAGGCGGCTGTACTCGCGTTCCACTCGATCGCGGTGGAACATATTGTATTGCGGTTGCTCCATGGTGGGGGGAGTCAGGTTAAAGCGCGCGGCGACCGCATGGGCCTCCGTAATTTGCTGAGCGTCCCATTCGGAGGTTCCCCAGTAGAGTACCTTGCCTTGCTCAATAAGGGTGTGCATGGAACGCACGGTTTCTTCGATAGGGGTGTGCAAGTCCGGTCGGTGACAGAAAAACAAATCCAGGTACTCAACCTGCAAGCGTTTGAGAGCCGCGTGGCACGCGTCGTGGATGTGTTTACGGTGAAGCCCGCGTTGCGTGGGCAGTTGGCCGCCCCAGTACACTTTGCTGGAGACGCAATAGGTGTCCCGTCCCCATCCCATTTCGCGAAGGACCTTGCCCATGATCACTTCGGACTCGCCTTGCGCGTAGACTTCCGCGTTGTCGAAGAAGTTGACTCCAGCATCGTAGGCGATCTTCATGCAATCTGCCGCCGAGTTGACTTCAAGTTGAGTGTGAAACGTGACCCAACTTCCAAACGAAAGCGCGCTTAAGCGCAATCCGGATTTTCCCAATCGTCGGTAAAGCATGTCCATAACCGTCTCCTTGACGGCTTAGGTCTTAGTCCAGGAACGGGCGTTTGCCAAGTGCGGCTACAAAGTGGCTTTAGGCGGGCTGGTGGAAGAGAAGAAATTCGCCGTCTTGCAGGCTTTTGATGGTGACGAGCGTCTCCTGAGTGACGGCAGCCGCATCGCCTGTGGAAAGAGACTCGGTTCCGTTCAGTTCCAAACCAGTGAGGCTCTGAACCCACAGCTTGTGGGCGCTTTCCATCTGGAAACTGACGCTTTTTCCGGTCTCCAATTGGCAGGCATAGACACTGATATTCTGAGAGACGCGCACGCAGTTTTCTCCGCCGTCGCGTGAAGCGATAAGTTTTAGACGATTGAGTTTCTCCGCTTTAGGGATCGAGATTTGTTCGTAACCGGGGACCATGTCTTTGTGATCCGGAAGAATCCAAATCTGCAATAGATGAGCGGTCTCGTTTTGCGATGGGTTCATTTCACTGTGCACAATTCCAGTGCCCGCAGACATGCGCTGAATATCACCCGGACGGATTTGAAACTTGTTGCCGAGGCTATCTTCGTGAGCCAGTTCCCCCTCGATCATGTAGGTCAGGATCTCCATGTCGCGGTGGGGGTGTTTGCCAAATCCGTTTGCGGCCTGGATCCAGTCCTCGTTAATGACCCGCAAGTGGCCGAAGCCCCGATTCTCGGGATCGTAATAGTCCCCAAACGAAAAGCTGTGGAAACTTTTAAGCCAATCCGTGAGGGTTTGGCCGCGGCTATCGGACTTGCGAACGCTAATCATGATTCTAAGTATATCAGTTCTTTTGGAAAAGAACCCGCCGCAGCAATTACTCGTGTTGCCTTGCGTTGACTCGGTTTTTCGCGCTCGCGCAGATTTTCCGGCAAGCTTGCCGCCGGGGCCTGATAGCCAAGGGCAATAGCGCACTGGATTTCGAACTGCTCGCGCGGTACCTGCAGTTTTTCGTAAGCGGCTTCTTGGTGAAACCCCCCCATCGCGTGGGTCGCAAGCCCTCTTTTGTGCGCGGCCATCGCAAGAGACATCCAGGCGGCGCCGGTATCGAATGCCGCCAGGCGGTTCGGAGCCTGGTTGTGCGAAAAGTGCTTGCGGGTGAGTGCAAACATCAAGACGGGGGCGCGACTCGCCCAAACCTGGTTGCTGTCCATTAATAAGGAGAGGAACAACTCCCGATCTGTTTCCTTCTGCGTATAAAGAAAGAGCCAGGGCTGATCGTTGAAACAAGAGGGCGCCCAACGGGCGGCCTCGAATAGAGCCATTAGATCCGCTTCGGGTACGGGTTTATCCAGAAAAGCTCTGGGGGACCAGCGGGAGATGAAGAGCTCATCCACATTGTGTTCGGCTACGCGGGGACTAGTCGCCATTGTGTACTCCTTTGACTAGTGTTTGCGGCGGTTGATTTCCGGAACCAGGACAATTTTTCCTGACACCATTTTGGCTTCAATTCTTTCGTGGGCGCGCCGAGCGTCTGCGAGAGGCAAGACGGAATCAATAACGGGTTTAAAGGTTCCATCTGCAAAGAGTCGCAGAATCGTATCAAAATCTTCGGCCTTGATGGTGTCGAAGCTACCTCTAAGTGTAGCGTTCTTCATGATGAGATCCATCACGTTGTTTTCCGCGACTTCGCCACCCAAAGCCCCCACGCACACGATGCGCCCATTTCGGCCGACAAAGTGAATGGATTCCTGCAAGGTGGGTTTACCTACGAGATCCAAAACCAAAGACGCCTTTTGCCCTTCGGTGACTTTGTCGACGATTTCAACAAGTCCAGCTTCCGTTCTGTCCAACACGAAATCCGCGCCGAGCTTGCGCAAAGACTCCGCTTTTACGGGGCTTGTGATGGCAAAACATTGGGCTCCCACCCAGCTTGCGATTTGGACCGCGGCCGTGCCGACACCACTGCTGGCCGCGTGAACGATCACCCGATCTTCCGCTTGGAGATTGCCCGCGTAAAAAAGTGCGATCCAGGCAGTGGTGAAAGCAAGCCCGATGCTGGCGGCGTTTGTATAACTGAGTCCATCCGGAATGCGGTGTAGCTGGTCGACCGGAAGTGTCGTGTACTCCGAGTACGCGCCGTTACGCTCGCGCCCCAGCGCTTCGAAAGTGGCTACGACCCGATCGCCTATAGACCATTCCGATACATTTTCTCCCAAGCGAACAATCTCACCCGCCACGTCCATTCCGAGTACGTGGGGTAAATCCTTTTGAATATAGAACTGACCTGTCCGGTGGAAGAGATCCGTGTGGTTGACCGTCGCGGCGTGGACTCGGACGAGGACTTCATTCTCCAGCGGATCGGGGGTGGCGACCTGTTCGTACTTCAGGACTTCAGGGCCCCCGCGTTCGTGCATCACAATGGCGTAACTTTTCTTCGGAATCTCAGTCTGCATGCAGGACAGTATAGAAGTCGGGACCGGGGATGGCAACGAGTGTCAAAGCGGGGACAGGCGGCGTTGCCTGTCCCCGCCATTCTTAGAGGGGTTATTTCGGCGTCAAGATGACGTCATCTTTCAAGACGGTGTTGATCGCAATCTCGTCACTAAATTCTTTTTCAAACCAACGCACGACCAAGTACGTGCTCTTGCCGCACTTCTGTTCGCCCAAAATTTGGAAGGGGTGAGTGCCGTCAAAGTAGAGTTTGGTTTTTTTTACCTCTTTGCAGTCTGAAACCGTTTTGTAGACGGGTGTGCGCTCAGGTACCACACCGTCCAGCTGGCGAGGGGCTTGCCGGTTCATGACCGCGGAGAGCGCTTTTTCTACCGCGTCCAAACGGTCGTTCACGGAAGGGGCCGCACTTACGACAGTAGCCATCCAGCCCATAATAAAGAGAGAAGAAAACAAGTAGATGTGTTTCACGTAGCGCCCCACCTTAAGATGAAGCATCTATTCTAACACCGCTTCGGGCTCCGAAAAGTCCGTTGCGTCAGATCCGCTGCTGGCCATCGTGACGCAATGAGCCATGACAGATTCTAGACGATCTCCGACCCTAGGCCGGAATGGAGAGGGGGCAATATGCCGGATAAAAAGTCTCTGACCTGGGGTTCCTACGCTTACTACGTTTTGAGTGCCGCTTTATTGATTGGGACATTTTATGTTCTGGTCGGCTGTGCGACCGCAAACGCTGCGGGAAAGCGGAGCAACAAAGCGCCTGATATGCGTTTGTACGCAGGGGCCAACGAGCTCATCGTGGCCGCTTACAACGTACTGAACCTATTCGACACGCAATATGATGCAGGTAAGGAAGACTACACCTTTCTCCCTTCGGGAACCGAAATTCCCGGAACCGGCAAAAAGAAAGAGGACTTTTGTGGGACCATGACCGGGTACTACAAGCAGCAGTGCCTCGAAACGAACTGGACCGAAGCCCATTTCCAACTCAAGCTGAAACAAATTAAGAAAGCAGTGGACGCGATCGGCGATCTCCCGGATTTGCTCGGCATTGAAGAGATCGAGAACGAAACGGCGGCCAAAGAATTGGCTTCCGTTTTGGGTTATGGCACCAACTACTATATTACCGACAGTCCGGATCACCGTGGAATCGATGTGGCGCTCCTTTACCGGGGAGACAAGCTGGAGCTCGTCGGTGAGCCTCACGAAATCAAACTCGTGGGAGAGAATTTTCCTCCCAGCTTCACGGAGAAACCCACGCGTAACATCTTGCGGATGCAGTTTAAGTTGAGAGGCAATGCGGACGCGGTTCTCTCTGTCTATGTGAACCACTGGCCCTCTCAGTCGGCCACGGCGAAGACCCTAAAGCGCATGCTTACGGCCGAGGCCCTTAAAAAGGACATCGACGCTGAAACCAAAAGAATAGGAAAAGATAAACATTTTGTGATCGCTTTGGGCGACTTCAATACCCTGTTGCGCGAAGTGCCCAATGCTTTTAACAACGTCATCCAGGATCCCAAGTGGGAAAACGCGATGGTGGACGCCCAGGATCTCGCTCTCGAGGCGGATCAAAAGTTCATGCGCCGGATGCCGCCGGGCACGTACTTCTATTATGGGGATCGCACCTGGAACAAGTTGGACCGGCTGCTGTTTAGTGCCAACTTCAACGATCGGCAAGGCATCGAGCTTCTGCCCAAAACGTTCAGAATCGTCGCTCCGGATTTCCTGATGGCCAAAGAGCCCTTTGCAGTCGAGGATCCGGGGGCCTTTCTTAACGGCTCGGTGTTTTCGAAGATTCCGGCCGGCTATGACTTTCTTTCTTTGGAAGAAAGCGGGGCGGGTTACTCCGATCACCTCCCTATCGCGGTCAAGGTCAAGCTACCGTCGCGCTAACTTGCGGTTAGCCTGGACGGGGTGATAGGATTCCCTCTTCGTTTTATCGTTTACGGAGAGCCGTTGAAACCATCTTGGCCAAAATCTTTCTGGAAGTTAACGATCGAAAAAGATCGTTTTAAGTTTTCCTCTGCGCACATGACCCTCTTTGCGGACGGCAGCAAGGAGGCTTTGCATGGACACAATTACACTGTTCGCCTCGATGTGGTGCTCAGCAGCTCCTCGCTCGCACAGACTATTTCCTTCAGCGTTTTCAAAGAACTTTTGGGCCCGCTTTGTGAGGCCTGGGATGAACGCATCTTGATTGCGACGGCAAATTCCCAAACCCAATGCCAGACCCAGGGAGACTCCTTGGAGGCCACCGTGTGCAAAAAGCGCTACGTTTTCCCGGCGGACGAAGTGGTCTGTCTGGATGTTGAAAACATTACGTCCGAGCTTTTGGCGTCCGAATTAGCAGGAAGATTGGTCGAGTCCCTTAAAGGGGCAGGCTACTGGGGCGACAAGCTTTCCAATGGGGTAGCAAACCCTATTCAAGGGATTGAGCTCCACATCATTGAGACGGCGGGGCAGGGCGCTAGCTTTACGGTCATGCGGACATGAGCGCGAAACCAACTTCAGTCGCATTGGTCACCGGGGCCGGTCGCGGGATTGGCCAGGCTGCCGCGATGGCGCTAGCGAAAGCCGGGATGCACGTCTACCTGGTGAGCCGTACCTTGTCAGAAATCAAAGGCGTGGAAAGCGCGATCCGGGAGAGTGGCGGCAGTGCTGAGGGCCACCGCCTGCGATGTCGCGGATCCATCGGCCGTTGCGGCTGTTTTTGCGAAGATCGAACAAGCATGGGGACGTCTGGACGCGCTCATCAATAACGCCGCTGTTTTGCATGAAGCCCCCTTGGGGAGCAAAAGCTTGAGGACTGGGATCGGGTGATGGCAGTGAATGTGCGGGGCGCCTTTGTCTGCGCCCAGCAGGCCTTTAGAAGCATGGCCCGGCGGAAATCCGGCGTGATCGTGAACGTGGCCTCGCTCGGAGGCATCCAGGGATCCGAGAAATTTCCAGGCTTTTCAGCCTACACGGTATCGAAGTACGCCGTCGTGGGGCTCACCGAAGCCATGGCCGCCGAGGCCCGCTCCGTAGGCGTGCGCGTCGTGTGTATTGCGTCTGGAGCGGTCGACACCGCCATGCTGAAAAAGGCAGCCCCGTCTCTTCGCACAGAAACCAAGCCAGATCACATTGCGGACATTATCCGTTATCTGGTATTGGCAGAGCCAGGGGTCCCGTTGAATGGGACCGTACTGGAGATCCATTCGAATGCCTGAAAACCGAGATTTTATTGAGCTGTCGGCGCGAGGCCTTCCCGCCATCATGGGCTACGCCCGCCACGAGAGGGTGGAGCCCCAAGGCATTCACGTGAAAGTGGAGCTAGAATTTGATGCCAGCGTCGCCGCCCGAAGCGGAGAGCTGGGGGATGCGATCGATTATGTGCGGGTTCTGGGGGAGTACCGATTTTTGCTCTGGGCCAGCCGCTTTTTCCTTATCGAAACGGCCGCTGAAGCACTCTGCCGCTACACCTTGAGCCCCCAGTGGAATGGGGCCCCCGCTCAGGCGGTGGGGGTGCGTCTGCGACTGGAAAAGCCAAGCGCGCTTGGGGCGCATGCGACACCGGCCCTCAATGTGTACCGTGAGCAAAGCCGTTACCAGTACCCCGCTTTTGAAGGGGAATCTTTTCAGGAGATCGACGAGAACCGCGACTGCCGCATCTCTCGTATCGTCCTGCCGCCGGGTGGGAGCTTTACGCCCAGTCGTGGCAGGATCGCGGTGATGACAATCAGCGACGGCGTTTACTTTGGCGACGAGCGGGTTCCCGCTGGGGGCGCCCACTATTCAGCCGGTACGGGCAACCTGGAATGGGTCAACCGCTCGCACGAAACCGCTGCTCTACTATGTGTCGAATGCTACGACGAGGATTGGAGCGCAAAGAACTTGGAGCATTACCCCGCGGCCCAATCCGCCGGCTTTAGCTTTTATGATTCAGTCCTTGGCGAATATGTGAAACGCCACTAGTTGCTAGGATTGCACACCGTCGTTTGCGGGTACGCAATCCAGGCTTTAACGACCGCGGGCGGAATAAGCGCGCCGACGTGCTCCAGACTCTTTTCAATCACCGTCTTGTTCGCTTCCGGTGTGTACGCCACAAAAGAGTCGTTTACCGGGCCTTCCACTTTCGCTCCCATGTCGAGCATCTGAGTTTTTGTGCCGTCGCAGGTAAAATCAAATTTATCCGTATCGATGGATTTTACATGGAAGTGTTCACGCGTGCGGAAGTTAAGCTGTCGGGTTTTGGTTTCATAGACGATATGAAACTTGCTGTAGTCCGTCGGGCCAACGCTATCGAGGATCTCAAAGGCATACTCAACGGGCTTGTGCTCGCTCTCGCTAAAGGCCCCGGCCAAGGAGCTGGCGCGCACGAAACGATCCAGAGACGCACTCGATTGAGGAATGGGTTTATCCCCGCCAAAACCTTTGTGCTCTTTCAGGAAATTCACCGAGTCTTCGTACGTGTCGTTGGTGAGTGTTTGTACCGTCATCTCGTCACCGATTTTAGCGACCATCTTCTTGTCGACGTACTCAAATTTCGCGCAGGTGCCGCTCGGATCGCACGCCAGGTAATGGACCTTAGCGTAGATCGGCTGTATCCGTAGATCGTCCCGGTGTTCGTACATTTCCTTTGCCGATTCATAGTTATCAAGCTGGTATTGGATCCACTGTAGCTCGTTTACCGTCGGGCGCGTATCGGGATCCGGGTACTCCGATGAGTCGAGCCACATGATTTCAATAGCCAAGCCTTTTTCGTTCATTCCACCCAAGGGGAATTCTCGGCCGTGCTGGTTAAACGTGACGCTGCCGTATTTTGAAGTCCATTCCTTGTTTACGGACTGCGGGTGAAAGTTCAGGGTCTTTTTGCCGACGTTGCGTTTGTTTACGACGACCATTCCATGGCCCTGGTTCCAATCGTAACTTTTGAGCATGAGTTTATTCAGACTCTGCGGAATCGCAGCTGTGGTGCAAGCACCGGCGAGTGAGGTCCAAAGTCCAAGTGTTCCCAAAAAAGCGAAAACGATACGCATGAAAAGCCCCTCCGTGTAGTTGGTCGCAGTATATATAGAGTGAGCGGCGTGGCAAAGCCTTAGTGAAGACGCAGCGCGGCCTGATTTCTTAATTATCGGTCGCGCTTCACTGGGCGGCTATTGGAGATCTAGTTCAGGTTAGGGTTGGGCATGTGGGGGAGCGGCCAGTCTTCCGGCAAAGGGTGGATCAGTAAGCTTGCCGCGACGATTTGATTGAGAGCGTCGTCCCGGTAACCCAAAGTTTGCAGCTCGCTGACCGCTACGTTCATCAAGTAAGCTTCCGGGTTCATCCAATAGTGATCGTATTGGCCTTCCAGCTCTTCTGTCTTCATTTGCGCTTTGTCGCGACGGGTCCACTTGCCGTAGAGTTCCATGAACACAAGCTCGCTATAGAGGCGCGAGTACAAACGTTCGATGGGATCCCGCTTTACATAGTGGTCGTCCGGTTCTCTTATCTCATCTGCGCCGTACACATAGTTCTTGATCGTTTCACCGAGCGCGTGGCGAACCCCTTTGATGTGACGTCCGCGTACCAGGCGGTCCATTACATAGAGGGCCGTAGCACTCGCCGCAAAGCTAAGATTGGGATCGGTTTCCCAGTGGCTGGGATTTAAAAGCAACGCCACACTCTTGTCCGCCATGCGGGCAATACAGGAAGCCTGCACAATAAAAATGGGCTTGGTTTCCAGATCCACCAGTGAGTTGAGCCCCAAGGAGTAACGGGCATCCACCAGATGAAATGAAATCTCGCGGATATTTGCGTCCGATTGAGCGATCGCAAAAATATCCAAACTGCTTTCGTCCAGAGCGAGCCGTTGATAAATATGCGCGACGGCCTGTACCTGCCTGGCTTCATAGGAACCTGAAGCGTCGGGTTCCGGACCGACGTAACCGGGAATGGAACGCGGTGGAGTCGCCCACGGAAGACGTTGTGCGGCGGTTTCTTGGATGTACCGGTTTACGCAACGTTCCCGCGCCGGATCAGGGAGCATTCCCCAAGCCTGAACGGTAAAGAAGAGCAGGCCCCAGAAGACCCACCCATGGCGGAATTTAAGTGTTTTGGACATCTGCTACCGAATCGAAGCCCTCTTTTACCGCGTTGCGGCAAAAAGTGCAATTATCCGGGCGAATGCAAACCTCAGATAAAGAAGTTATATTAATGATTTCATTTGCTTAGCCGGAATTTGGCTTTGGGGGGATTGACCCGAGGGCGGATTTGACTAGAATGCCGCTACTTTCAATGGCGTAAGGCGCCGGGTAAGGAATATGGATAGATTACTCATAGTCGTGATTGTGTTGTTTCTATTGGTGGTCAGCTCTTCACCGCTGATGTTTTAAGCCGTACCAGGCTCTTCTCTTCGTTCTTCAATTCTTCCTTAGGACACACCCGTTCTCTCCACCGCAAAGCCGGTTTTTCAATCCCGTGGTACAGAACCCACGCGAGCGCTACGGATCCACTGAGAACCGTCGGGACCATGAAGGCGATGAGGGACCAGTCTTCAAGACCCAAGTATTGTGCGAGCCGCGCGCAGTAATAGAGTGGTTTTTCGTGCGAAAGATAAATGCTAAACGAAAGCGTCGCGATCCCTCCTAGCACTCGGTGGGAAAGCCAGGTCCTACAGGCAAACTTGGGAGAAGGCGGCGCCCACCAGTAGCGCAAACCCGATCGCTTGACCCCCGAAAAGGAAATTCGTCTGCCAGAAGCGGTTCCAGTGAGTGAAGTGAGCGCCGTAAACCAGTACGAGTCCGAGTAGCGCGTAGAGGTTGGGGTGGCGAAGTAGCCGGCCGAGCTTTTGCCGGCGGTGAAGATAAGCGAGGCCAAAACCCAGAAGAAGGGAATCCAAAACCGCAAAGGTGTGGAAGAACTTGTAGAAGCCATTTCCCTCAATCCAACGGTAGAGGTAAGTGGCCACGACCAAAGCCCAAAACAGCGCGTTTCCCCCGATTCTTCTATGCTTCCACTTGCAAAAGAGTCCGAGCACCAGCGGAAGGAAAAAATAGAACTGCTCCTCTACGGCAAGACTCCAAGTCACCAGGAAAAACTTCGGCGAAAAAAGATTCTGGGTAAAAGTCAGGTAGTGCCAAAAGGCGGGTTCAATGGGGCCGGGGTGGCGCCAAGCATTCAGAAACAGAAGAAAGAAATAGAGGGGCCACGTACGAAGCAGGCGGCGAACCCAAAAACGCCGCAGCTGAAGCGTTCCCGTCTTTTCCAACTCGCGCAGGGCAAGCCCACCCACTAGAAAACCACTCAAAACAAAAAACAGGTAGACGCCGTTCCAGCCCGTTCCAACGACGGCCCGGAAAGCAGCCGCCTTTCCGTCCAGCGAAACGTAGTGGGCGAGATGGTGGCCAACGACCAGCAGAATGGCGATCGCCCGGAGCCCGTCCAGCGCGGCGAAATGTGGGTCGGCGGGTCCCTGGATTTTTTGCTCGTTTTGATGCATTGGGGCGTGAACTCTAAATAGGGGTGTCTTCCTTCTATCTTATCGGCTTTTTGGTTGATGAGGTGCAGTTCCTGGCGATATGGTCCCCAGACTATGAAAAAAGACAAAATCGTAATCATCGACGGCAGCAGCTATTTTTTCAGGGCGTTTTTTGCCATCCAGAGGCTCAGCAATTCCAAGGGGTTTCCGACTAACGCGGTGTACGGTTTTATCAACATGCTGCTCAAAGTCATGGACGTCGAAAATCCCAAAAAACTAGCAATCGCTTTTGATACGCCGGCCCCGACTTTCAGAAAAAAGTTGTACCCCAAGTACAAGGCCAACCGCGAAGCGCCCCCTGAAGATCTGGTGAAGCAGATCCCCTACATTCAAAAGGCTGTGGATGCGTTTGGAATCACGCGCATGCAAATGGAAGGTTATGAAGCCGACGACGTGATCGCGACACTGGCCCACCGGGCGAACAGCGAAAGCTACCACGTGGATATTATCTCTGGCGACAAGGACCTCATGCAGCTCGTGGGTCCCAAGATTGCGCTCTTCGATACGATGAAGGACAAACGTTACGATGCGGCCGCAGTGGAAGAAAAGTTTGGTGTGGGTCCGGAGCAGATGGTGGATCTGCTCGCTCTGATGGGAGATTCCTCGGACAACGTGCCGGGCGTAAAAGGGATCGGCCCTAAAACGGCGGCAGAACTCTTGCAAAAGTACAAGACTCTGGACGGAATCTACGAGGCGCTCGAAGAAATCAAGCAGCAGAAGCGAAAAGAAGTACTCAAGGAAGAAAAAGCCTTGGCCTATTTGAGTCGCGATCTCGTGACGCTCAAAAAAGATGTTCCCCTTTCTTTCGGTTGGCAGGACCTTGACTACAAGGGCCCCGACGAGAGTCTCCTCGGCCCACTGTTCCAGGAGTTGGAATTCCAAAACCTCATCAAGCGTTTCAATCTGCAGAGTGCGACGGAAGTCGAGTCCAGCTTCAAGCGTGGCAAGTATCTGGCTGTGATTGATGAGCACCAGCTGCAAAGAGTTTGCAAGGATCTGAGTGGTTCCAAAGTGCTGGCAGTCGATACCGAGACGACCTCACTGGACGTGCACCAGGCCGATTTGGTGGGTATCTCTCTCAGCGGGAAATTGGGAGAGGCGTTCTACTTGCCGATCGCGCACGTAAAGGCCGACGAGAATTCTCCGCAGCCCATCCAGTTGTCCTTACAGGCGGTTCAAAAACATCTGGGGCCGCTTCTCGCGGACCCGTCGCTTCCCAAGGTGGGGCAAAATATAAAGTACGATTTGCAGATTCTCCAACGCGTTGGCTTGCCGATCGCTGGTATCGCGTCCGACACCATGCTCGCCAGTTACGTTCTGGACCCGGAGCAATCGCACGGGATGGACGCGATGGCGTTCCGACTCTTTGGTCACCAAAACATCAGCTACGAGGAAGTGACCGGCAAAGGCAAGAGTCAGATACTCTTTTCGCAGGTCGCGATCCCTCAAGCCACCGAGTACGCGGCTGAAGATGCCGAAGTAACTTTAGCGCTACACCAAAAACTTTTCCCCGAAGTCCAAAAGGCGCACTTGGAGAAGATCTTCTCCGATATTGAGGTGCCTCTCATTCCGGTTCTTGCCGACATGGAGAATACCGGCGTTCTCGTGGACGAGAAAGCGCTGGAGAAACTCAACACCCAGCTGGAAGAGGAAATCGAACAAGTCCAGGAAAACGTCTACGAGCTTGCGGGTGAGGAGTTCAATCTCAACTCGCCCAAGCAGTTGGGCCACATCCTCTTTGAGAAGCTGAAGCTTCCCGTGGTCAAGAAAACCAAAACCGGATTCTCGACCGATGAAAGTGTGCTGGAGACACTGGCCAAGAGCCACCCAATTGCCCAGTGGCTGCTCGGGAATCGGGAACTGGTGAAGTTGAAAAGCACCTATGTCGAGGGCTTACTCGCTCGCATTCACCCGCAAACGCGTCGCATTCACACCCGGTTTAATCAAACGGTAGCGGCTACGGGACGCCTAAGCAGTTCTAATCCCAACCTGCAAAATATCCCCGTGAGCCGTGACGGCAAATATGACATTCGTTCCGTTTTGTTCCCAAGGAAGGGTGCAGTCTTTTTTCTGCGGACTACAGCCAGGTCGAGCTGCGCCTCTTGGCACACATGAGCGAAGATCCTGAACTCCTAAAAGCGTTTGATCGGGACGAGGACGTGCACACCCATACCGCGCGTCTCATTTTTTCAACAGATGAGATCAGTTCGGAACAGCGATCGGTAGCCAAGACGATTAACTTCGGTGTGATTTATGGCCAAACCCCATACGGACTATCGCAACAGCTAAAGATATCCACGTCCGAGGCGAAGAGTTTTATCGACAATTACTTCGCCCGGTACGCAAGTGTGAAGGCTTTTCATGCAGAAGCTAATCGGTCAGGCGCAAAAGCAAGGTTATGTGACGACCATTCTCGGCAGACGGCGTTTTGTGAAGGAAATAGATAGCAAAAACCGCATGCGGCGAGAGATGGCGGAGCGTCTGGCGGTGAATTCGCCGCTTCAGGGTACGGCAGCCGACATGATCAAACTTGCGATGATCGACGTCTACAACAAACTTTCCGAGAACAAGCTTAAGGCAAAGATGATTCTCCAAGTGCATGACGAACTTGTTTTTGAAGTTCCGAATGAGGAGAAGAAGAAGGTGGAAGCGCTTGTTTTGGATTCCATGGAAAAAGCTTTGCCGCTACGAGTACCTCTGAAAGTAGACAGCAAGTGGGGCGAACGCTGGAGCAAATAGTCAGGCGCGCGCAATAAGGTAGGTGTAGCTTGTCCACGCAGGGCCTGCGTGCTTGTCAGCTTCCACTCTCAAGATCTTGCCACCGTTGCGCTCCACGCACTCTTTCACCTGAGCCTGCGGCATCCCGTACATTTCCAAGATGGGGACACCTGCCTGCTTTTTCGTTCGCAAACTATCGGCGACGTCTATGGGAAGGAGCGGGCGCAGCCAATCCTTGCACCGGTGCAGCCAGGTCGTGTCGTTTCTTTCGGCCGGGATTTGCACGAGGATCTGCCCCTGGCGCGAAAGAACGCGCAGAAACTCTTTCAAGTATCCTTTCATGAGCGCAGGCGGCATGTGCTGCAGGACAATCACGCAGTAAACGAAATCGAAAGTTTCGGACTGAAAGAGGCTGAGGTCGGTCGTGGGATTGTGGTGGTAAGAACAGTTAGCGGGAAACTGATTGTGCTCGCGCGCCAACCGCACCATCTCCTCGGAGATGTCGACTCCATGAACTTCTCGGCCGCGGGCGGCAAGGGCCTGGCTAATACGGCCCATCCCACAGCCGAAGTCCAAGGCCCTATCAAACGGGGCTCCGACAAAGTTCACTCCCACACGCTCAAGCGCGCTGTCCAAGCTGCGTCGGCCGGGTTCAAAAAAAGCTTCGGGATCCCAGCCGCCGTTTTCCTTGCTTGGCTGGGCCAGAATGGCCCACATTGGGTCGAGCCGTGCGTTTTTCTCCCACCGCTTTCTAACCTGAGAAAAAATCATAGACGCTCAGGTATAGCACCCTAACGCCCGGCCCCCAAGGGGCGGCGCTATTTTCTCTAGGGCGGCCGAAAACGAATTGCAAAGCGCGCATCGTTTTTTTGCAAAAGTTTCCTCTGCGCTAACGCGGTCCTGCACCGAAGCGAGGAGCGGAGGCCCGAGCGTCGTTGACAGTAAATGTAGTGTACGTGCTATATTTTGGGGTACATTAAGGGGAAGCGACATCCTAGATTAGGAGTTCTTCGAAGACGCCAGAATGCCAGTTCAGGGGGGCAGGGTCAACGGCATCCAAGCTTAGGAAGCGTTGACACGTAATCGCGTTTTAGCTGACATTTCGCCTTTTGAACGAATCCCATAGGCCGGCGCGCGCGGGCTTAAAGGGAAAGGGATTGCTTACCCCAAAATTGTATAGCTTGAACGGCTCACACCGTTTTTTTGGGAGGCCCAGGATGAAAATCCTTCGTCGCTTTACTCAGGAACTGGAATCACCGTACGCGGATCAAAAGTTTGTGCCGAGAAAATCCGAGATCCGAGAACCGGATGGCCGTGTTGTGTTCTCGCAAGACAATGTCATGGTTCCGGAAGACTGGTCTCAAGTCGCTACCGATATTCTGGCGCAGAAGTATTTTAGGACCGGTGTCCCGGTCCCCAAAAAGGCAAAGGCAAGTCCGAGACCACAGGAGAGAACGACAGCCGCCAGGTGTTTCACCGCCTGGCAGGTTGCTGGACCGCGTGGGGCAAGCGCTACGGTTATTTTGAATCAGATGTGGATGCCGAAAATTTTTACGACGAAGTCCGCTACATGCTTTCACACCAGATGGCGGCACCCAATAGCCCTCAATGGTTTAATACGGGGCTGCACTACGCCTATGGGATCACGGGTCCTAGCCAGGGTCACTACTTTGTCGATCCGGACACGCGTGGGTTGAAGCGTTCCGACAGTTCTTATGAACACCCGCAACCGCATGCGTGTTTCATTCAAAGTGTAAGCGACGATCTCGTAAACGAGAACGGCATCATGGACCTGTGGGTCCGCGAAGCTCGCTTGTTTAAGTACGGTTCGGGCACGGGAACGAATTTCAGCTCGCTGCGCGCCGACGGGGAGCCGCTTAGCGGCGGCGGACGCTCCAGTGGACTCATGTCCTTTTTAAAGGTGGGGGATCAAGCGGCCGGAGTCATCAAGAGCGGCGGGACGACCCGCCGCGCGGCCAAGATGGTTTGCTTGGATCTGGATCACCCGGAGATCGAGGACTTCATCGGATGGAAAGTGCTCGAGGAGCAAAAGGTTTCGGCCATGGTGACCGGATCCAAACTCCACCGCCAGCACCTGGAAAAGGTACTCAATGCCTGTTTCCTGGAGTCCGATGTCGTGGAAGTCGACCCCAAGCGCAACCCGGCCCTTCGTGAAGCATTGGTCGCGGCACGCGCGGCGATGATTCCCGACAACTATTTAGTAAAGATGCTTCAGCTGGCGAAATCCGGAACCGTTGAAGTGGACTTCCCGCTTTTTGATACCGACTGGCAGGGCGAGGCATACCGCACGGTAAGCGGACAGAATTCCAATAACTCGGTTCGGGTTCCCAACAAGTTTTTTGAAGCGCTCGAGCAGGACGGAAACTGGGAACTGAAATGGCGCACGGATGGATCGGTCGCCAAGCTCGTCCCGGCCCGCGAACTTTGGGAAAAGATCAATTACGCGACCTGGGCTTGTGCGGATCCGGCAATCCAGTGCGACACCACGATTAATGAATGGCACACGTGCCCGGAAGGCGGGCGCATCAACGCCTCCAATCCCTGTTCGGAATACATGTTCCTCGACGATACGGCGTGCAACCTGGCGTCGATCAATCTTCTGAAATTTTATGACGAGGCGACGCAGACCTTCCGTCTGGAAGACTACACGCACGCCTGCCGACTTTGGACGATCATTCTGGAAGTCAGTGTGCTGATGGCGCAGTTCCCCAGCCGGGAGATTGCCCAACGCAGTTACGAGTACCGCACGCTGGGACTGGGATACGCCAATCTAGGCGCACTACTGATGTCGATGGGGATTTCCTACGGCAGCCCGAAGGCTTTGGCTTTTACCGGAGCGTTGACGGCGATTCTCACCGGCGAGTCCTATGCGACTTCCGCTGAGATGGCAAAAGAGCAGGGGCCTTTTGAACGGTTCAAGGAGAACCGCGAGTCGATGCTTCGGGTGATTCGCAACCACCGCAAGGCGGCTTACAACGAAGCTCCCGGATCCTATGAGTCCCTCTCGACTACCCCGATGGGGATCGATCCTGAGCATTGTCCCGAAGAACTGTTGAATGCGGCCCGTTCAGCTTGGGATCGTGCGCTTGAGGCGGGAACCGAGTTTGGTTTTAGAAATGCGCAAGCAACGGTGATCGCGCCTAACGGAACGATAGGCCTTTTGATGGATTGCGATACGACGGGCATCGAACCGGATTTTGCGCTGGTGAAGTTCAAGAAGTTGGCCGGTGGTGGGTACTTCAAGATCATCAACCAGTCGGTACCGCGGGCGTTGCGGAATCTGGGTTACTCGGACGCCGAAACGGCCGCCATCGTACGATACTGCGTCGGCTCGGGAAGTTTTGAAGGGGCACCCCACATCAACACCGAGACACTCAAAGGCAAGGGCTTTAAAAAGGACGGTCTCGAGCGACTTGAGAATGCCATCAAGAGCGCGTTTGAATTGCGTTTTGCTTTTAACCAATGGAACCTGGGTCCGGAGTTCTGCAAAGAAGTGTTGGGTCTGGATGAGAAGATTCTGCGCAACCCTCACTTTGATATCCTCAATCACCTCGGTTTTACCGAGGAGCAGATCCGCGAGGCCAACGACTTTATTTGTGGCCGCATGACGATTGAAGGGGCCCCTCACCTAAAAGAGGAGCACTACCCGATCTTTGATTGCGCCAACAAGTGCGGACGCTACGGAAAACGCTATCTGGCCTATGGCACACACATCGATATGATGGCCGCGGCTCAGCCGTTCATCAGTGGGGCTATCAGTAAGACCATCAACATGCCCAACGAGGCGACGGTCCAGGAAACGAAGGACGCGTACCTGGGTGCGTGGCGAAAGATGGTCAAAGCCATTTCTATCTATCGGGACGGTTCCAAGTTGAGTCAGCCTCTCAATGCGACGGCGGGCTCTCTTTTCGAAGGTCTGGAAGCCGATCTCAAAGAAGAAGCGATGACCCGGCAAGAGCAGATAGAACAGGTTGCCCGCGAAATGCTTTTTGAAGCGGGACACCGTCGCGAACTGCCGAAGCGGCGCTTTGGCTATACTGTCAAAGCCACGATTGCTGGCCAGCGTGTCTATGTGCGCACGGGAGAATACCAGGACGGGACGCTGGGTGAAATTTTTGTGGACGTATACAAAGAAGGGGCGGCTTACCGTTCCCTGATGAATGCGTTTAGCATCGCCGTCTCTTTGGGATTGCAGTACGGCGTGCCTTTAGATGAGTTCGTGAAGAAGTTTACACTCTTCCGCTTTGAACCCAATGGCCATGTGTCCGATCACGACCACATTAAGTTCTGTTCGTCGATCGTTGACTTCATTTTCCGCGATTTGGCTCTGAACTATTTGGGCCGAACCGACTTGGTTCACGTGCCGCCCAAGGCACCGCCGGTGCTCCCTCGCGCTGTTTATAGAACCAGTGCGAATGGGGGGACAGAAATGAGTTTGGGAGCGGCTGCTGCAATCGCGATGGAGGCAAGCCCGCCACAGCGAGCGACCATCCCGCGTGCGGTGAATAGCGCTGCGGTTCGGGCCTCCAGTGAGCCGACCGATATGGCCATCACCTTGGAAGAGTTTGATGATGATAGCGCGCTGGCTTCCAAGCTCGCCAAAGCCCAAGGCTACGAAGGCGATCCCTGCACCGAGTGCGGGCAGTTTACGATGGTTCGTGGTGGGCCCTGCCTGCGTTGCACCAGTTGTGGCTCTACCTCAGGTTGCTCTTAGGCTAGAATTCCACGGGGCAAGCCATCTGCGTTGAGATGATCTCCCCGTTCCAGCACATGCAGCTATTGCACGAGCACGCCCAGCCGGAACCGTTTGGGTGCACCCCAGCCGAGTCAGTACAAGAACCAGGCGACTGGTACCAGTTTTGAGTTTTAGGGTAATAGTTGTAGGTGGCGTAAGGCGAAGTCGGCGTTTCGTCCGCACAGCCCGCAAGCACCAGAAATAGCACTAGAATCACAGCTCGTTTCATCTATCCTCCAACGTACACAGAAGATTCTGTTCTCTCCATCATGACCCGATTGGCGGTGTAGGCACACCCATCATTGTGTCTAAAATGGTATTCCGCGTGTTTTCTAGGCTTGATCACAGCTGTGATCGCTTAGGACGTCGATCCATTGCGCCTTTAGGGGCCGATCCGTTAATACCATTCCAACATTAAACATATAACTGAGTACGGCGCTTTTTAGTCGCGTTCTGTTAGCTGCATCACGCGCGGTGCTCTCTATTGTCTGGAGGAAATGATGAAAAGCAAATTGGTAGGGCTCGCAATGGTCGTGTTTGTGGTGGTCCTAACGGGCTGTGGAAAAGCGGGAGAGTTCGACTACCTGTTTGATCCCCCGAACAAAGCCGGTGGGACGTCGACTGAGGTCAAAGGTCTTTGGCGTTTGGACAGTTCCACTGAGGCTCAGGAAGTCCGCGCAGAAGTCGGCGCCGACTACGTGATTCTCGCCGGCAAGTGCACGCTGCAAGGGCAGTCAGTAATCGTAGGTAAGCAGGTCGCCGCGACGGTTAACCCGGGTGCGATCGACATCAAGGAATCTATCAATGAAGACAAGCGCGACGGCAATCTCGTTTGTCGGCTTCGGATTCCTGCTATGAGCTATGATTTTGTGAGTGCGCGAGGGCGTGCCCAATTGAAGCGTGTTGGAGTGAGCTTCACCAAACTTCTCGATTTAAAAGACCTCAAAAAAGTAAGCGGAAACGCTGACCTCGCCCAGTTCTGTATCCTTCAGACCGGAGTGGGGTTTTTCTTGTTTCTCGTCGGTATCATTAAAGGCCCGCCGAATTGACGCGCAGCGTTTCAATGTGGTGCATTGGCGCCTCTGGAGGTGGTGATGCGCTTTTAATGGCAGTGGTAGTGCTTCTGGGTTTCCTGTTTTCGGATCTTTTGCCGGCAGCGGATCCGGGAACGCGACTGCCGTCAGTATCCCCCGCACGCTCCGAAAAAAGGCGCTCTGTGCGGACGTGGATTTGATCTTGTGATCTGGCCCCTACTCATTCGGCATGAACCCCGTCTGGAAACTCAGTTGCAGCTGATGGCCGAGAGTTCAAACCAGCTCGGCAAGGAAATCGATATCACGAACTGTCAGGTGATTTACCCGGTGAACGACAACGGCAAACAAACCGATGGCATGTGGGATGTCCGCATGGATCACAACTGGTTGACCAAGGGGAAACTGAACGAAGCGGTCCACCAAGCCGGCATGCGCGTGGTTTTCACACGCACGGAGCGAGCGGTCACCCGAAGAGGAGAGGCACCATTTAGCTTGAGTGTTCGCGGCGTCACCTACTGTTGGGGACAAGATGGCTGCGCCGAGATGGGAATCCCGTTTTCTCGTGAAGAGAACGCTCTCGCCGAAGGGCCCAAGCTTGTACCTGGAGAAGGAAGTCCCCGAAGCTCGTTCCGGGCGAAGGCAACAACTCAAAGCTCATCCCTGGTGAAGGAAACGATCCCCGAAGCTTTTCCCTAACGGTCAGGCAACGGGACCCAAACCCAAGGAAGCGGCCCCGCCCAAAAAGTTGCGCGAACCTCAGGTGATTGAGGAGCGTAGCCTTCCCGGAACCGATCCGAAGGTGCCGGAAGAGAAAGAAAAACCCCGATCGTCGGCCCCGTAGGCGGTGGCTGAAACCTAGACGGATTTTTCCAAACCTTTGTCTGCTATTTCAGTAGCTTAAACATGGCATTGGCGTTGCACTTTATAGACTTATGCGCGCGCTAATCCTTATATTTGCGGCCTTCTTAAGCCTGCCTGCCTTGGGAGCCGATCCCAAAAAGCCGGTACTCAAACCCGTAGCACCCGCCGCGGGTAGGCCGTGGCCCAACCCGAGGCAACGCACTCAGCTGTTCCCACACCCAAGCGGCTCATTAGCCAAAACCGCGGTGCGATTCAAAATCTTAGAGAGACCCCTTAGCCGGTGCCTACAAGATGCCTAGTTGGATGGGATCTTATCGGAATGGAGTGGGTTCGCCTTTGATATGGCGGACGACGTTACTCAAACAGTTTGGATTACGCGAGCAAAAAGTAGCCCCGCCTGCACCTACAAATCCGCAATAGGGATAACCTGCTGAGTTTCTTCTCTCGCCACGACCGGGTTCGTGGCTAGACGCCAGCCCGTTTTCACGTACGACGTATCTTCAGCCATTGGACGGCCAAAGCGTTCGTACAAGGCGACAAGACGTCGGTGCGCCTCTTTGAGTTGGTAGAACGGAATTCTAGGAAAAGCGTGGTGCACCGAGTGGTAGTTCAGGTGATCCACATACAGGCTCATAAACCCTGTGGTGCGCAGGTTTCTGGAATTTCGAATCTGCGTCTCGAAGGGGTTGGCTTCCTTGCCCCAAAGTCCGTAGTGTTCGATGTGCGAACGAAACTGGTGAAAGGCTCCCATGATGCGTTCCAAAATCAGAAAAAACGCAAAAGCGTGCCACCAATTACCGACGCTATAAGCCCACACGTTAATGAAACCTTGGACGAGAAGTACACCGGCAACGTCTGTCCAGATCGCAAGTCTCACTTCACGCGATTTGTTGTAAAACTTGTAAGCTTGCCAGTAGTGCTTAAAAAGAAAGCCAAACCCGCCCCAAACAAAACAGTTCAACCACCATTGGTTACGAATCATCCACTGACGTACCGGTCCTACGCTCTTGTATTCGCGTTCCGTGTACTGCGGTCGTTCCGGATCGTGGATGTCATTGCCGTTCATCTTGTGGTGGATCTTATGAAGGGCCGAATAAATTCCGTGGTACCAAAGCATGGGATAAGCGAGGACCCGCGGAAAGAGTTCATCAAACCAGTTCCAACCAGTGAGCGTGTGGTGGATGGCGTCGTGAGTGAGGAGAAAGATGGAAGAATAAAAAAAGGCCGTGGCACAAGCCCAGAGAACAAAAGCCAAGGTGCTTTCGCGTGTGAGACTTACCCAGATAAGTACGCCCATGATCGCAAGGCTTCCCATGGCCTTAAAAAAACCTGGCCACGGTGAAGTGACCTGCAAGTCGTCGATCGTTTGGCGCAAAACTTTGGGATCCACCGATCCCACGCTATCTACAGCTGGTACTACCTTCGGTTCCATCCTGAAACCTCCCTGGTTGTAACAGTGCTCGGAATGGGCCGCACCGCCCCCTTAATATATTTATTATACCACGCCGCAGGGATATCTCGATTTTGGGTGTATTTCCGATGCCTTATTTGTCCGCCGACAGGTGGCGGGGATTGGGTGGGGGAAGGGCGCGCTTGTCCTGCTCCTCGAGTAAGTTGTCGAGGAAGGTCTTGATACGATTGGCTACCAGACGGTTGAGGAGCTGATCGGGTAGGGCTTCGTACATCAGCCAAGGGTGCAAGCGCATGCGGCCAAGGGTGTAGACCCAGATGCGGTTGCGTTCGCCAGCCACGGGAAAGATCTTGGCGGTGCCGATCGCCGAATCAATAAGAGACTTCTTCGAAGTCACCGCTTCCGCCCGGAGTTCCAGGTAGCCATCTTTTTGCTCGGAGCTCATGCGAAAGGGTTGCACCCCGACCGACGAGAAAAGTGGGACGTCTAACAGGTAGCGCAACTCCAAGACTTCGGGTTCGCTCTCCAGCGGCAACGCGCTGAGTAGTTTCAGCATGTACTCGCCGCCGTCGGGCTTCTTGTTGATGTCGCGCAACGCCCAGGCCTGGTATTTCGAAAAATTGACGAGGATGGGTTTCGCAAGTTCCAGGTTCAGTTCCGTCGAGATAAAACCTTCAAGCTCGATTGTCTTATCACCCTTGCGGGTTACCGTTCTTCGAATAATGTCGTGTTGCCCTTTCAGTTCTTTTTCCAGACGCTGAAAGATCTTGGTGTCTTCAGGAGACAAAGCGGAAGCGGGGAAGCTTAGAAATAGGGCGAGAACGGGAATCAGACGTATCACTGAGGGCGTTTTTCCTGTTTGCCGGCTACACTAATGGTGTGAAGCATGAGGGCGATTGCCACCACTAGGACAACTGTGGCAGGGATCGGAACCCCCCACAAATAGGGGCCGTGATTGAGTATCAAAAATACCGTGCCCAGAGCGAAGAGGCAGACACCAAGCGCGGACAGGGCCAAAACGTGTGAGCTTGCCTTCAAGGAGTTAGCGAGCAGCTGGGTGTCTTTGCTACTCGTTTCAAAAACAAAACCGTCCTGCGACCACTTTCTAAGAAATCGTTTCGCGGTCCGAGGGAGTGTCTCCGCCAGGTGCTGGAGATCGCGGCCGACGACTACCATGTCTTTTAAAATTTGTTCTTTGCTGTAGCGAGAGCTTAGAGCCTGCTTAGCAAGCCGGTTGCCGACCGATAGCAAATCAAACGTGGGATCGAGTTTCTTCCCGAGGCCCTCAATCGTTACAATGGCTTTGAAAAGAAGCATCAGCTCACGCGGGACGCGGAGATTGTGATGGGCCGCTACCGCCGTCGAACGCATCAGGATGTGACCGATGTTGACCTCACCAATAGCCATTCCGATGTAGGGGGAGATGAGATCCATCAAATCTTTTTGCAGCCGGTTCAGATCCGATTCGCCGGTCATGTGACTGATATAAGTGTATTCGGAGGCTAGCGACTCATAGTCTTCGTCCATGATTGCGATAAACATCGTGGTGACGCTCTCTTTAATTCTCTTGGAAAGTCGCCCAACTATTCCGAAATCGATGATACCGATTCTACCGTCTTTAAGAACGAAGAGGTTTCCTGCGTGCAGGTCGCCGTGGAAGATGCCGTCCTGAAGCACCATGTGAAAAAACGCGTCGCAGCCGGTCTCGATAATTTCGGCGGGTTTAATGTCATTGGAAAGAATGGCCTCACGATCCGAAAAGCGCACTCCTTCAAAACGTTCGAGCACCAGGATGCGGGCGGTGCTGAGATTGCCGTAAACGATGGGGATAGCTACCTGCTTCATGCCAGCAAGGTTTTTCTGAATCTTGCGGATGTTGTTTGCCTCGACGTGAAAGTCGAGCTCCTGGTGAATGGATCGGAAAAACTCGTCCACCATACCCGTAGGGTTAAAAAGTTTGGTTTCCGGAAGGTAGCGCTCCATGAGCACGGCCAGACCGCGGAGGATGGAAATATCATTTGAAACGGTCTTGTCGATGCCAGGTCGCTGGACCTTGATGACAACGCGCTCGCCGGTTTTGAGGACCGCGCTGTGAACCTGGGCGATAGAGGCGGCGGCTAAGGGTGACTGATCGATGCTTTCAAAAGCACCTTCCAATCTTTGACCCAGCTCCACTTCAATCTGTGTGCGGATCGCTTCGAAGGGGACGGTGCCCACGCGATCCTGCAGCTTTTGGAACTCTTCGACGTAGGCGCTGGGGATGAGATCGGGCCGAGTCGCTAACAATTGTCCGAACTTCACGAATGTGGGTCCAAGCTTCTCAAACGCTAGCCGCAAACGCTCCGGTATGGGCAACTCCTGAAAGGCAGGATTGACTCTGTACTTTGCGGGAAGGAACTTGCTGAGTCGCAAACGGTGTACCAGATCCGCAAAACCATGCGCCACAAACACCGCCACAATGTCGCGCATGCGACCGGCGTTCTTAAATGTCTGGGTTACGACCTGAGCTGTACCGAAAACTTTCATGCTTGGCTAAACCAAATCTTGCCTTGTTCTACGGAAATCTCGTCTACGACGACTTCCATTTTTGTTCCTACGCCTAAGCGTTCTTTGCCCGGGCGTTGTACGACAGCGAGCTTTCTGGAATCGTACTCCCAAAACCCACGCAGGGTCTCGACCGGCAGAAAGCCTTCCACGGCCAGTTCGGGGATATCCATGTATAAGCCTTCGGCAGACACCCAGCTCACCACGGCGTGAAAACGATCTCCCAGGTGCTGATCCATGTACCAGCATTGCTTGCGCCGGACCACAAAACGCTCCGCGTCCATTGCGTTGCGTTCTTGCGTGGAACAGTCCCGAGCGATGTTCACTAATTGGCCCTCTTCGTATTTCTTATCGGAGGACTTTGCTTCACCTATGAGCCTCTTTAAAAGGCGATGAACGATCAAATCCGGATACCGTCGGATGGGTGAGGTGAAATGCGTGTAGTCGCGCAGCGCTAAACCGAAGTGTCCCAAGGGATCGGGCAAATAACGCGCTTGTTTTTGCGCGCGCAGAATTACAGTGTGCAAGGTCGTTCCACCCGGCACATCGTGGGACTGCTCCAGCACCTTCGCAAAGGCCTTTGGTGTGATCTTATGGATGCTCTCGCCAATTCCCAGGTTACGGAGCATCTGATTGACCTCTTCGACGCCTTCTCGATCAGGGGCTTCATGCACGCGGTACATGCCGGCTTTCTTGGATTCTCGCAGTTTCTTGGCGACGACACGGTTGGCGGCGATCATGAATTCTTCGATGAGCTGATGGGACTTGTGGCGCGAGGCAGGCGCACAACGAATGGGTTCTCCCTCTTCATCCAGTTCAACTTTGCACTCGGGTAGATCGAAGTCGAGCACCCCTCGGGCTTGCCGCGATTGCCTCAAGATTCGGAAGAGGCCGATCATGTCGTCCAAAGGCTTCTTCAGGGCTTCCAGTTCAGTTTTCTTGTCTTTCCAGTAGCCGTGCACCTGATTGTAAGTGAGCCGCGCGTGCGTTCGAATCAAACTGCTGTAAAAGTCGCTCCTTAAGAACTCTCCACGGCGATCGATATCAATTTCAGCCGTTAAAGCAAAACGCTCTTCACCGGGGCGAAGGCTGCATACATTGTTAGAAAGGACCTCCGGCAACATCGGCAGGCAGCGTCCGGGAAAGTAGACACTGGTGCCGCGGTGAAAGGCCGCTTTGTCCAGCTGAGATCCGGGCTGAACAAAAAAACTGACATCGGCGATGGCGACGTAGAGGCGGAATCCGAATTCCTCGGAGGTCACCGCGACGGCATCGTCAAAGTCCTTGGCGTCTTCGCCGTCTATTGTAACGAGCGGCAAATCACGCAGATCTTTTCGGTGGCGTCGTTCTTCGGGATCGTTCATCCACTCGGCGACGTGGTCCGCTTCGCTTAGCTCTGAGCGCGAAAATTTCTCGAAAGACATGGCGATTGATCGCAATGCGGTAATCGTGAGCGGGAAGAAGGCGATCGCCAAAGCACTCTTCAATTTCCACTCTTCCGGAATGGCGGTTGTCCGGGTACTGGACCACCTTGGCGCTCACCCAGTCTCCGGCGCTGATCTTTTTGAGGTTGCCCGAGATTGGGAAGTCTCCATCGGTGGTATTAAGCGACAGGTTTCGCCCATAGCGCTCTACCTGGCCCAGCACGACACTTTGCCCCCGTTCCACCACCTTGTCTACAAGGGCCGAGACTCGGCCGGCTCGCTTTTCATAGCGAAAGCGGATGCGATCCTTATTCATGAGGCGGCGCGCCTGTTTTCGGTCGATGTAAGCGTCTGGGTGCGAGGTGTCGTCGGGAATGACGAAGGCAAAGCCGCGAGGGTTTTTTTGAACGGTGCCTAGTAGGTTCCCTTTATCTTTGTGTTTGTGCTTGTGACGACTCACGTTGATAGCAGTATCGATGCTGAGGGAGGTGAATTCAAGTAAGGGGATGAAAAGTTATCTTCCAGGAGGAAGTAGCTTTGCCGGATCGGCTGCGGGCGCAACAGGGCCACCCGCACCGAGCTTTGAACCTAGCGGTGTGACGGGGCTAAATCCGCCGGCATTTACGCGGCTACCTTTGCCTCCGGTGTTTTCCAGATCGGCTCCCGCCGGCAGACGTGGCGGTGCTCCAGGAGGCGGGCCGTTGGGCGGCGTGGCGCCAGGCGGCAAGGGACCGGCGTTCTTAGTCGCCGAGGGATTGATCTTGGGTGCCGGAGCAGGCGGAAGCAACTTCGGGCTCACGTAACCTTGCTGCTGAGCCGGGGCCACGTTGGTGGACTGCGGCAAGCGGGACGCTGGCGCAAAGAAAATCGTTGCTTTGACTTGGGCGTCGACCGGGTAGCAAGCAATGGGTCCGTTGCGCGAATCCTTCACAAAACCAGAAGGCGCTGTTGCGGCTTGCTCTTTAAAGCTGACCGTCGGCGATAGCTGGGCATTGATGGGAAAGCAAACAACGTCTTTATTTACAAAAGTCGTACTAGCCGGGGCGCGATCCTTAACCTTGGGTTTCGCGGTCAAAATAAAACGTCCCTTGGAAGAGCGGGGCGAAGTCGGCGGAAAAGCATCGACCACGAGACGAGCCGGATTCTGCAGCCAAAAAGCATCGAAGCGCAGCGTGTTTTCTTTCAGAAAAACTCGGAGACTCGTCGCTCGATTGGGATCGTCGGTGTTGATGGAGATAGGACCCAGGTAGCGGCTCTTGGCTACGTAAGAATCGTTGATGGCGCTTTCCGGAATGGCTCCAACAAGGTGTACATTCTCAAGCGCTACGGTTGCTTCTTTCTGGTTGGGGCTTGTCGAGATCTGTACGCGTGGATCCGGCTTGTTCCCGCCAAATTGGATCACAAGACGCTCAAAATCTTGGTTCTTGTGTTTGCCAAATCGAAAGTGCTTCAACGTGATAGGGGTTTCCCCAGCACCAAAAGCACACGGGGTTAGGGAGACCAGAACCGACAAAATTAATATGTAGTAGGGCATGCGCACGGGCTTATATTCCTGCTCTCTTGGACTATCGGGAAATTGTGTTAATATCTTTACAAGAATTCTATGAATTGATCTCAATACTTAGTCTCTATGTTAGAAGGGCGTACCATGCGCAAGTCCGCAGTCATCCTGATTCCCTTCCTTATATGGCTCGCCGCATGCTCCTCATCGGGCGACCTTTTGGAAAAGTGGAGCGAGGACGGGCAGAGCACGGATTCGGAATCGCTCAACAGCCCGGAGTTTACCGAGCTGAGTTCCACCTTGAGTGCGCTGGGCTACCAAGGGGTGGGACTCCGCTATGAAACGCCTTCAGTGCAGAAAATGTTGAAAGAGGTATTTTCGGATCCGCGTGTAGCGGGCCGAAACATCAAGTTGCTCTACACGGGACTGGCGTTGTCCTACGATCGAAAACAGGGCTCTTTAACGATCGGCGGTACCATGGAGCCCACTGCGATCATCACTTATATTCAAAAGAACGTACCGAAACTCGCCGCCAAAGCTAAAAAATAGGTGCCGGTCATAGCTCGGGCCCATCCAACCGATAGGTAAACGTGAAGCGCGCGCTCAGTCTTTTCAGAGATTTACTTAACTTCTTGCCAGGGTCTTCTCCGACTCAGTGGGAAGCGCCGCGATCGGTAAAAGGAGACGTGCCGGTCATCGTGATTGTGGCGGGCTTTCAGGCAAAAGAGCGTCCGCTTTCGGTGATCCGAAAACGTTTTCTAAAAGATGGCTTTAACGTGGTTGTGATATCGATGGACTGGTTGAGTCTATCCGACGGCATCATTGGCTTGGGCCACATGGCGAGGAAACTCTCCGGAGTCCTTTTAAACCTTCGCAAAACGATGGGGATGCGATCCCAAGTTTATCTGGTGGGGCACTCGGCGGGCGGTCTGATTGCCCGTTACTACGTGCAACTGCTGGGCGGGTCACACTATTGTGACGCGCTGGTGACATTGGGGACCCCGCACCACGGAACGTGGATTGCGCTACTCGGCTTTTTTTCCCATCTCATTGTGAAGGCCCGCTGCTTGTTTCAGCTCCTACCTATCTCGCCCTTTATCCGACGACTGAACAAAGCGGCGTTCCCTAGTGAGTTTCGTGTGGTTTCGATGTTTTCACGCGACGACTTTTTGCTCGCACGATGCGCTGGCCGCCGGTTCCGTGGACAACGTGGTACCGGCCATCTGTCGCACAGCGATTTCCTGTTGAGTAAGCGGGCTTACCGGGAATTGTTGCGCCGCCTAGACCTTCGTCCCGTCAACGAAGTCTCGGAACCCGAGCCCATTGCCGCACCCGAAACCCCGCCCGTACCGGCTTAGGGAATACGCTCAAATTCTAAAATGGCCGCAGTTGATTTGGCTTAGCCGACGATATCTTCGCCGCCGTCCACTCCCAGCACGTTACCGGAAATCCATCCGGCCTCATCATGGACTAGAAGGGCAATCGCGTTCGCGACGTCTTCGGGCACCGTCAAGCGCCCCGCCGGGTTGCGAGATTGGGCTATCTCGATCATTTCTTCGTTGCCCGGAATCTTACGAAGCGCCGGGGTGTCCGTGACACCGGCTCGCACCGCATTGACCGCCACCTTGTGAGGGGCGAGTTCCAGAGCCAGCTGTCGGCAGTGAGATTCCAGCGCCGCTTTGGCCGCCGAGACCGCGCCGTAGGTAGTCCAAACACGGGTTCCACCGGAGGAGGTCATCGCAAAAATGCGTGCGCCTTCACGCAAAAGTTTTCCGCGAAAGAGGTCCTGAGTCCAGTAGACCAGACTGTGGGCCATCACATTCAAAGTCATGTCCATCTGATCCTGCGAAATGGAGTCCTTGGCTTCTTCCGTCAGAAAGGGCTTCAGCGAACCGAAAGCCAGCGAATGAACGAGGCAGTGCACGCCGCCTTCGCTCTGAGCAGAAAGCTCTTTCAGCACTTCCGCGCGTTTCTCCGCATCGGCTGCGTTCACGTTGAAAAACATGCATTTCACGTTTTGTGCCTGAATCTTTTTCTGGATTTCAGCCACGTGAGGCAAGGTGCCTTTGCGATCCAAATGCACGCCCGCGATATTCATTCCCATTTCAGCAAGTTTGAGTGAAATAGCTTCCCCGAAACCGCTTGAAGCGCCCAAAATTAATGCCCAGCGCCCCTTCACATTCGACAGTGCCATCTCTACCTCCAGCTCTAGCTATCTTTCTTAGTTTCACCATTCGGCACGACATCCGACTTCGATTTCTCGGCATTCTTCTGTAGGAAGGCCGAGTCTTCCAAGTTGATCTCTTTGTAGTCCGAAAGCTTAATCAAGAACGGTACGGGGAGTTTTTCCCGTGCGACATAAATCTGATCGCCTTGTTTACCACCGAATTTCAGCGTCACATTGAGCTTCTCCCCGTCTTCATCGGTGAGGTGCAGAACTAGCGCCGGTTTGCTGAGTCCGGTATTGGGTGTCTGGCTAGTCGCGTAGCGCGTGACTTTGGTGTCTTGCACCTTGGCAATGAGCGCCTCCACCTTGTGGGGATCGATCTCCTTTTCAGGCTTATCCGCGATCTCCCACTTATTTTCTTTTTTGACGAGGTCGAGGGTTTTTCCGCTGCGATCAAAGCGGATGCGTTTGATATTAAAACGGTTGAATTCAGCAAGCGAACGGTTGCGGTACTCTTTCGCCGGGCGCTGCAAAATATCCAAAACCTTGGCGTCCACCAGGTAAACGGTGTCTTTGCCCGAGCGCGTGGCGTACAGGTCCTTGCCCACTTTACCAAGCTTCAGGACTTCGGGTTGCTTGGTGTCCTTCTTCTTCACAAAGACTTCCACGGTCGGGCGAGCCAGTCCGTAGGTGGCCAAGTTCTTGGCCTTCTCGGTGGCGAATTCTTTGGCGCGCAGATCGAGAACCCCCCGAGCATCTTTTTCCACTTCATCACCGCTTGCAGGGATGTTTTCGCGAGCCAAGGTCAAGCGTCTACATCCGTGCGCGCCAGGATAAAGCTTCCGTAACTATTTTTGATTTCCACCTCATCCACATCGGGACGAGTGAGACTAAAAAGATTCTTGTTGCGGTAGTCGGAGAGTTTTTGTCGAAGGTCGTTCTTAGAGCACGGGCGACTCGGTAGACAGCCCCTTTTTGCCCTGCGGGAATCAGGTAACTGCTGTAGCCAACCGGCGTGTCTTTACCAATCAAGACTTCGGAAAACTCTTCGCCGGAATTACGGCGGACACGCACTTTGTATCGCGGATAATCGAGTCCGTAGACTGACAAGTCGCTTGGGTTCTCGGCGATCTCGCGCTCATTCTTTGTGGTGGTGAGCGTGCTAAGAACGGCGGCAACGGTGGACGCGTCCGCCTCGTCGCTGAGCGGATCGGTGATGAGCCAAGTCTTGTCTATACGTTTGAACTTAAGAGTCTCGTACTCGGCCGTGGCTTTGTCTTTGCCGGCAAGCAAGGCTTCCAGATTTTTCAGCCTATCGACTTCGAATTCCTGTATTTCTTCGCGCGGGATCGAGAGGACAAGCTTGGCGTTCTCTTGGGCTTCCTGGCGCTTAACCTTGATGCCCTTTTCATAGACGACATACCAAAGCACCAGTGCGACTAGCACCGCAACCAGCGCCATCGTGGACTTAAAGCTTTTCTTCATCCAGAGTCCCCCTGCGTTCCGTGAGTTCCAGAGAGGCGGTAGGACAGCCTAGGCGGCGCTATTCCCGTCCTCGGAGGTCTCCGGTTCGGCCTTGCTCACGTGACCGGCCGCAATTTCTCGGAGCGCGATAACCGCTTGCTTGTTCGTGCTATGCGCGATGAGCGGACGGGAGCCTTTGGCCAATTGCCGCACTCGCTTCGCCGCGATGTGGATCAATTCAAAGCGGTTAGGGATTTTCTCTAAACAGTCTTCCACCGTAACTCGGGCCACTGAAATCTCCTGTAAAATTAAGAGTTTCCACCAAACCAATTTTGGACCCACTACAATACCGCGGGGCCTCAAAAAGTCAATGAATATGTAGGTTTAGGCGGCGAGAACTCGCTGGAGATCTTCGTAAAGGGCCGTGGGTTCGGCCGTGAGGGGAGAGCCGGGGGAGTACAGGACGGCCTCGTAGGCGGTGAAAAAGCGTCTCGCTTGGTCGATGGTACCGGCAGGGGACTGCTTGGCGGCGTGGCGGAGTAAGGACTCACGGGTGCCGCCCACTTGTTCCCAAGCCGTGTTGTGTTTGAGGTGCAGCAGGAGAAGCTCGCTGCCAAGACGTAGGAACTGGGTGTAGTCCTCACCTGCATAAGCGGCTTCGGTTTCCCGCCTTAGCTGTTCGAGCTGATAGGCCGTACTTTCGCGGTAGCGTCGTTGGCGATCCCGAAAGCTTTGGAAGGCGATCGAGCCGAGTAGGGCGCAGAGGAGCAGAACTTGAATCAGCCAGAACCAGAGTGCCTGCTTAAGGTTAGTGACCGTTGCCCACTCGGTTACCGGAGAGATCTCCAGGACCGTCTCGACGGTTTGCTTGGGGGCGAGTTTGGCCTGAAAGCGCAAGTGGCCCGCTTCGCTTTGCAAGAACTCGTAGCGGCCTTGAGCGGGATCAAAGAAGTTAAAGTGAATAGGAGCGATTTCCAGATCCTCGTCGTGGTTCACCGATAGCGCCCACTCGTGGTGCTGGATTTGATAAGGAGCCGATCCTTGTGTGAACGAGCGCTTGGAGAGCACTTTTACCTGCGGGGGGAGGTTAACTTGAGCGGTTGCGATCTCCTGAAAGTTCCCCTGTCCGCGGATAGAAAAGCGCAGTGTCGCCGGCTCGTTCTGCTCATACGGAATTTCTGGAGTATCCAAGGAGAGGGTGAATTGCCCGACGGCTCCCCCAAACACTTCCCCTTCTTTTTTCGGAAAGGGCGGAAGGACGCGAACGCGAAGAGGTTTGGGTGTTTCACTCTCTATCGTAATGTCGGCCGCATCTGAGAAAGGACTTTTTAGGACGAGCTTCATCGGGCGGATAGCGGGGCTTTTCTCGTCGACCATCGCCGAAATACGATAGGAGCCCAAAATGATTCGGTTCCAGGGGGAATTGGCAAAGCGGGAATAGGGGACGAGGATTTTTCCCTGGCGCAGCACTAGGTTGTCTTTCCAAAAACCTCGAAACTCGGGGAACTTGGCGACCTCGACCTCAACCGTATTGAGGTTCGTGTACAGCACAAAGTCGCAGCGGATTTCTTCTCCGGCATACACTTCTTCCTTGGAGAACTCCGTACGAAACTGGAAGCTTTCCTCCGCTTGGGCGGAAAAGGCGAGAAGCAGTGTGGTGGCGAGGAGTAGGCGGCCTACCATTGTTTACCTTTCGGTGAAGCGTCTGCTTTTTGGTTTTTGTCGCGCTGAAGCCGTTGGATGGTTTGCTGTTCTTCGCGCGCCATCATGTCGAAAATTCGTTGTTTGCGTTCCTGGGAGAACTGCTCTTTGTCGTAATCTTTTTTGGGCCCTTTGGAGTCTTTGGGCTCGTTGCCCGACTTGCCGTCTTCGTTTCCGGAACTCTGTTGAGAGGCACTTTGCATGATTCTGGAAACCAAAGCCATGTTCTCCGACAGTTTTCTATTTGTCTCCGTCTCAAACTCTTTGGATTCGGCCTGGGTGTCATACGCGGACTGGTAGCTCTCCAAGGCTTTTTGGGGCTCCTGCGCGTAAACCTGTGTGTTGCCCAAATTAAAGAGCGCTTTCTTTTTGAGTTCCGGATCTTCCGTCATGTACGCGGATTCCTGAAAAAACTCTGCGGCCTTATCCAGCTTTCTTTCTTTGAGATAGGCGACTCCCAGGTTGAAGGTCAGGGTGCTGCGTACACGGGGATCGGTGGCCTTCTCGAGGGACTGGGAAATCTCGGCGACTGAAGCGCCAAACAACGTGTGGGGCACCATGAGAAACGGAAGGATTCGGA
The DNA here is from genome assembly GCA_041391485.1 of Bdellovibrionota bacterium. Lineage (GTDB taxonomy): Bacteria > Bdellovibrionota > FAC87 > UBA2466 > JACKAF01 > JACKAF01. The sequence goes on from JAWKNY010000004.1 coordinate 108,150, forward strand.
TCGCGTATTCCCACCGGCCCATTCCGAACTCAATGCAAAAAAGCACGAGCGCCAGGGCTAGCAGAATCGGATAAAATTCGCGGGCCACTTCGACTGAGGTGACGACCTGAGAAGTGCGCCCCCCCTGACGTAGGCGCTCTCCGAGATCGAGAATGGAGGCGAGATCCGCGTTGAAGTAATTGCCGCCCGTGAGGTTGCTGATTTCCTGCAGCGGTTCGGCGTTGAGTTTGGTGGTAACGTTATTGCCCTTCCCATCTCGTAGGTAAGGGGTGCGACCGAAACGTTCAAATTGAAAAGAATGAATAGGAATGGGAGCGCCCGCTGAGGTCCCGGTGCCCACGGTATGAATGGGAATGCCTTTGGCTTTGAAGCGTGCGAACACTTCTTTGCGGATGGGCTCGTGGCTTTCCCCGTCGCTAAAAAGGATGACTTGGGAAGGGAACCAGGTTTCGCCGCGTTGCTTGGCCTTTTCTTCAAGCTGGAAGATGTGGCGCAGCAGCGTCTGCATGGATTGGCTGAGATCGGTCCCTTGATCCGTCGTCATCTCGGGGCTCAGGGTGGGGGTAATGGTCAGAATGCCGCTGAGATCGGTCGTGAGGGGAACCTGCAGGTAGCCGTTTGCCGCAAACGGGAAAAGGGCCACGCGGGATTCGTTGAGCGCATCGCTAAGCACTTCCAGACTGCTCGTTACAAATCCCAGCCTGGAGGGGCGAACGTCTTCGGCCACCATGCTGCGCGAGATATCAATGGCTAGAAAAACGTTTGAACCCGCTCCCTGACGCGATGAAGTTTGCTTTCCAAGCTGGGGTCGAGAAAGGGCCAGCACGCAGCATACAAAAGCAAGCAGACTGACGACGAGGTGTCGCAAAGAGAAACGGGCGTTTTGCTGCTGACGCTTGGCGATCATGATCCAGGCCAGCACCAGAACGAGTAGCAGTCCCCAAAGGAGTTCAGGGTTTTGAAATTGAAGTTGCATAGCGCGGTGACGCTCTCCAGTACCTGAGTTCTTGAAGTAAGTAGACGACAAAAAGTAGTGCGGTCGCGATTAAGGCGATCCAGAAATACAGCTCTTCCGTTCGGCTTTTGGGAGTCACTTTCACCTTGGATTTTTCGAGCTGATCAATCTCCGACAGAATGGAGGCGAGGGAGCCTTCATCTTTGGCCATGTAGGATTTGGCCCCCGTGAGACCGGCGATTTCCTCCAGAAGCTCCGGATTCAAATACGACGGAATATGAGTCAATAAATGCGTACGATTCCCCATGATGTCATAAGCGTAGATAGGAACCAGCACGCGGGAGTTCTTGCCGATGCCGATTGCGTAAATTCGAATGCCTTCTTCCTTGGCCAAGTTGGAAGCCGTAATGGGATTGATGGCGCCGACGTTGCTATCGCCGTCAGTGATCAATACGATAACTTTGCTCTTTGCCTTGGAGCCACGCAAACGCCCCACCGCATTCGTGAGGGCCATGCCGATGGCGGTGCCCTGTTTGAGTTCTCGTAATTCGACCTCCTCGAGCTGCTGCTTGAGGAAATCATAGTCGCGGGTGAGGGGACACTTGGTTACGGCCTCGCCGCCAAAAGTCACGAGCCCAATGCGATCGGTATCCCGCTTTTCGATGAAGTCTCGGATGACCTGCTTCGCGACAACGATGCGATTGGGTTTGAAGTCCGTGGCGTCCATGCTTTCGGACACGTCCAGTGTGAGCACGATGTCGATGCCTTCGGCCCATTTCTCGGCCCACAGGTGACGCTTGGCCGGCCGCGCGATGCTGAAAACCAGAAGGAGTAGCGCCAGAACCGTCGCTCCGAACAAAGCGCGGTGCACATACTTCGCGTGGCGAGTCGTGCGGCGTTGGATGGCTAGCGAAGAAAAGGGGAGAATGAGTTTCCCGGTCGTCGAGCGTTTTTTGAAAGCAAAATACAACGCCAGGCCGATGGGGACGGTGAGCAGCAGCAGCGCGAATGGGGTGATTAAATACATGAAGGGTTCGCTCCACAGTTTGCAAACAGTCTGACGCCATGTCGTAGGGGACGTGTGACTCGTGCGCAAATTTAACGGCGTCACATTTATTGAAAAGCGCCACCATTTCCGGCGCGCCTCACATTTCAAACCGGTTGGTGAATTCTTTGGTCGTGAGCGTGCGAACCGGGTAGTCGAGCTTGCGGGCGTAGTAGTTGCGAACGATCGCCGTCAGCCCGTCGACCAGGCGGGGATCCGCTGGGTGGGCTTCCATGTGCTTTTTGAACTCAAGCAGGTGGCGGCGGGACCAGTCCGCGTCCGCTTCGCGCGGCTCAGGCGTAGCAGGTGCCGCTGCGATCACGACACGCTTTTTCTTCGGGAAGTACTTTTTGATGAGCCGGTAGAGGATCGGGGTAAGGACAGCGGTCAAAGAAGAATTGCCAGCAGGGGCAAAAAGAGCCACTTCGGCCAAACCCAAGGAATCTCGGCCTCATCAAAGCCTTCGCGCAGTTCGTTGTCGTTTTCGTCGCGGGTGGAGACCACCTTGAAGGCTTGGTTCTCGGTTGAGAAGCTGCTGCCGTGAAATGAAAATTCCAGGGGAGGCAGCGAGTACTCGCCGTTGTCATAGGCAGTGAAGGCGTAGGTCCATACCGCCAGTTCACCTTCCATTCGGCGATCCTGGGAGAGTAGGGTAAGTCCTTTTTGCGCTTGGAGAAGGCTTTCGTTGACGTGAATAGAGTCCACGTCGTTGTCGAAGTCTTTGAGCACACGGGTGTCCAGGCGGATCTCAAGTACTGTGCGCTGTCCGGGCTCGACTTGCGGGGGTGTCAACGTGTACTGAAGCGCAGGCGCTTCGGCACGAACGCTAGAGACGAGCAGGACCGCGGCGCCTAAAGAAATGAACCAGTCTTTGCAGGTAGTCATCCTGAACACTTAGGCAGAAGTAATCGGATTTGCACTTCCGGCTTAAGTCCTCAATTTGATGTTGGTGCACAATGGCTCGTTGCTGCAACTCCTGACGTACGTTTTTGGAGTTCGCATCGAGTAGAAAAAATTCTCCGGTCTCGGGATCACAGACTTCGTAAACGCCTTTTAACCCGACTCCGCGTTCGGCATCGTCTACACAGTGGAGTAGAACCAGCTCGTGGCGTTGAGCCAGCATGCTGGCTCGGTGCTGAAGTCGGGAACAAGAAAATCTGAGAGTACGATCACGATGGATCGATTCTTTAATACGTTTTGCTGCCGTACATCAAGGCCGGCCGGAGGTCACTCGGTTCCCCCTGCAAAGGCTGCTGGAGGAGTGTGATCATGCCGTGCAGGACGTGGTTCTGCGTGTCGCGCGGGGGAGATAGAACACGGGGCTTTTATTGAAAAAGAGCATCCCCACGTTGTCCTTGGACTTTACGGCGGCGAGCCCCAGAAGGGCCAGAAGCTCCGCGTACATGTCGATCTTTCTTTTCTGTACGGATCCAAAGAGCGAAGAGCCACTGACGTCGACGAGAATTAAGACATTCAGCTCGCGGTCTTCTTCATAGAGCTTGATGGTGGGGTGCTTGGTCCGGGCAGTCACCGTCCAGCTCATGTGGCGGATGTCGTCACCGGGCTCGTAGCGACGGAACTCCTTGAACTGCATGCCACTGCCGTGAAAGGCGCTTCGGTAGTCACCGGACAAAAGGGTAGAGACGGATCGGCGCGCGACGAGCTGCAACTGGGCCACTTGGTCCAGAATTTCCTGGGGGATAGTCAAGGGCTCCCGAGTGTTTTTAGGGAACGGCGACGGCTTCAAGAAGCCGGCCGATCACATCGTCCGTATTGATGTTCTTCGCTTCCGCTTCGAACGTCAGGATGAGGCGATGACGAAGGACCTCGCGGGCAACGTATTTCACGTCGTCAGGAGTGACGAAGTGTCGTTTTTCCATGAGGGCTTGGGCACGAGCGGCCCAACTGAGAAATAGAGTAGCGCGCGGGGAACCGCCTACCGAGGATATTGCGGCGGATCTCGGCGACAGCGTCTGCTGAAGCCTCCTCAGGACCTAGCGTGTGGTTTTTACGTGTCGCCACCACCAGCCGGAGGATGTATTCCTTGATACGCTCATCGACGTAAATGCTATCCAAAAGCTTGCGGGCTTTGAGAACATCGTCGGTAGAAATCTTTGCCTGAGTCTTAGGAGGCGTTCCACTGGACATAAAGCTCCAGAATGACTCGTTCCTCATCACGCGACGGGTAATCGACCTTTACCTTGAACATGAAACGATCGAGCTGCGCCTCGGGAAGATTGTAGGTGCCTTCCTGCTCGATGGGATTCATGGTCGCCATGACGAGAAAGGGCTGCGGGAGGGCGTAGGTGGTGTTACCAATCGTGACTTGCTTTTCTGCCATCGCCTCTAAAAGTGCGCTTTGCACTTTTGCTGGAGCCCGGTTAATTTCGTCCGCGAGAATGATATTGGCGAAGATAGGGCCCTTCTTGGGAGTAAACTCTTGAGTCTTTTCGTTGTAGATAAGCGTACCGATAATGTCGGTAGGCAAAAGATCCGGTGTAAACTGAATGCGCTGAAAATGCGTGTCGAGCACTTCAGCAAGCGTTCGCACGGTGAGGGTTTTTGCAAGTCCCGGAAGGCCTTCCAACAGGATGTGGCCGCCGGTCACAAGGCCCATCACGAGCGAGCGGTTCATGTGTTCTTGGCCGACGACGACCCGGCTCATCTCATTGAGAATGCGCTCAAGAGTGGAGGCACATTCCTGAATGGCGTCGGTATCGACCGGGGCCGCGTTGGAAGCGGTTTCTTTTCTGCGTTCTTGATTCATAAGCTTTTTTTCGGGAAGGAAATCTTTAGGTTAGCCGGAAAAGGCTCTATCATTTAATTATAACGGAAAAGGGGGCTCGATGCCCATTGTTACCTTTTTACCGTCCGGGAAAAAAGTGAACGTCCCGAACGGAACAACCTTATTTGAAGCGGCGCAGCAGGCGGGGATGCCCATTGCGTCATCGTGTAGCGCCAACTTCGTTTGTGGGCGGTGCAACGTGCAGGTTGTTGTGGGGCGTCATAATCTTTCGGACCAAGAACAGCCCGAAAAAGCACTGCTTAACCGCGAGAAGCAGCCCCCCACCGATCGAATCAGTTGCCAAACACGCGTACTGGGAAATTGCAGCATCACCACCCGCTATTGGTAGCCGGATCATTTGCTAACGAAAACCCGTACACAAAACATCGGATTTCTCTGACCTCCTGTAATCTGAAATTGTCAGCTCCAATCGTTTCTTAATCACCGGAGAAAATATGCGTCCGCTAATCGTATCAATGCTGTTGATGTGCACGTGTGTGTTTGGAACCGAACGGTTGATCAATGGTCAGCCGGTAGCGTCCGGGACTTATAAAGAGGTGGTCTGGATCACGAGCAGCAGCTCCGGGTGTACGGCGACAGTCGTGGGGCCGCGCACCATCGTCACAGCGTCTCACTGCGCGAGCACCGGAACCACGGTAAAGTTCAACGTGAACGGCACCCAGTACAACGCGCGCATCACGCGCAACCCTCAATATAATAACTCCACGGTCGCGTACGATGTGGCCCTTGGTTACGTCGACAAAGAAGTGACGGGAGTCGAGTTTGCCACACTCGGGGTGAAAGGGATCTCGCAGGGAATGGGGATTACGCTCTTGGGCTACGGCTGCACCCGACCCAATGGTGGCGTGGATGGAACTTTGCGCATTGGGGAGTCGGTGATCATTTCCACCGACAGCAATCGTTTTGGCCATCGAAAATCCGGTGGGGCGACGCTTTGCCCTGGGGACTCAGGGGGGCCGGCCTTTGTATTTGACGGCGACAAACGCTATTTGGTGGGAATCAACTCAACGGTTACTACGGATTATGTGACCAGTTACGACGCCCGCACCGAAATCAGTCAGCAAAAAGGTTTTTTTGAGGATTTTGCTCGTACCAATAATGTGGAGATCTGCGGCGTTAATAAGGACTGCTTCAAGGCGGTCGCCGCGCCGCCGACTTGCACTTTGGCTGCCCAACCTTCGACGATCCAGTTGGGAGAGTCGCTGACTTTTGAGCTGCGTACTGAAGGCGAAGTGATCAGCGCGAAGATTGGTGAAACCAGTGTGAACTTTCCCAATGGAACGCTCACCGCGACCCCTTCACAGGCGGGTAATTTTACTCAGACAGCGTCGGTCATTGGACCCGGAGGATCAGCTAACTGCAGAGCGAGTTACGAAGTGAAGGGCCCGCCGCCTCAAAACGCGCCCTCCTGCACCTTAACCGCAGCCCCGAATCCGGTGGGACTGGGTCAATCGGTGACCCTTTCTTTGGCGATTCAAGGCAATGCCACACACGCGGCGATTGATGGGGAGAGCGTGAATCTTTCTAACCCGAGTGTGACGCGCACACCGATGCAAACCGGCCAGCACCTGAGCAGTGGTTATGTGATGGGGCCAGGCGGAAGCGGGGAGTGTAGGACCAACTTTGCCGTCGAGGATAAACCGAGCCAGACTTTGCCTGGCCATACTGTTGTGCCTGGACAGTGTGGGAACAATACGAACGGCAGCTCGGTACGCGAAGTGTGTCTGGCGGTGTTGAAGAAGGTGACGGTGAATGTGCGCAACGTGAGTGAAGCGCTACTCATCCGCTACCAAGATGGGGGAGAGGAAGTCATGCCCGTTCTCAGTCGCTACCAGGACAATGGGCAGACGCATTTGTCTCTCTACGCGAACAGCACCTACAAACAGAATCAGTATTGGGTGCTCGACGCGCGCGACGCGATCGTGCAGGAACAAGGTGGCCAAACCAAGGCCATCTCCGGCACCACTATCCGTGGCATCCAATTCGACGCCCGCTTTTAGGTACCACGTTCCTTTTTTGACAAGGCTGTGGATAACAATAGGGGCGTTGCCGTGTGGTGCTCGTAGCGACTGTTTCCAAATCGCATGACGTGCTTCCGTAAGGCGCGACGAATGAGGTCTTTTTGCCCATCCGCGTAGCTCTGATCCAGCCAATCGGCTCGTTCCCCTAAATTGTGGGGGATGGTGCAAAAGTAACGGTGTTGGTAGTCGTGCAGTGGGAAAATCGGGCTTTCGTACTTCGTTAGATATCTGTAGGTACCGAAAGGAAAGTCCCCGACGCTACGACAGATGCCGGCCTCAAGCGGGTTTCGGTAAACGTATTTATAAGCGTGCGAGAAATAGACGGCGTTATCGATCAGAGACCAGTAGTACCGCCCTCCGAACACATGGTTGATCCGACCGGCTTTCTTCCCAATAGACCGGGAAACCTCCCTGACTAAATAGTTCATGATCCTATCCAAGTTGGCGAAAGGTGTAGTGAGCAGCAAGTGGTAATGGTTGTTCATGAGCACAAAGGCAATCACTTGGGCGCCATACTCTACGCTTACCATCAGGAGTTTTTCGCAAAAGATATCCCAAACTTCCGGCATGGGGAGGTAAAACCACTCCTTGTTATTGGAGCGTCCCGAGACGTGGTAGGGAAGGTCGTCGGATCGGATGATGGCTTTTCGTGGCATGCTTTCCGGTGAAGCAAGCTTCATTCCAAGGAAAACAATCCACAGGGATGTCAAAAAAGGAACGTGGTACCTATTCGCGGCGCATGAGGGGGAAGAAGAGGACGTCGCGGATCGAGTGCTGGTTGGTGAACAGCATGACTAAGCGATCGATGCCGATTCCCAAACCTCCGGTGGGCGGCAAGCCCTGGCAAATGGATTCCATGAACTCCTCGTCCATGGGGTGGGCCTCTGCATCGCCCTTTGAAAGGAGCTCCGCCTGACCCTCCAAAAGCTTCCGCTGCAAGATGGGATCATTGAGCTCGGAATAGGCGTTGCTGAATTCTTTACCGACGATAAAGGACTCAAAACGTTCCACCAGACCTTCTGCCGCCAGCTTGGGATCGCGGTGCGGTTTGCAAAGCGGTGTGGTCTCAATCGGGTGATCAATAATGTGGTGGGGCTGGATGAGAGAGTCTTCCACTGTCTCAAAGAGCGCCGCGATTAAAGAACCTCGGGTCATCTTGGCCGCAGCGCCTTTTTCGGTGTCCGTTTTTTCCACGACCAAGCTCCGGAGTGCGTCGTCAGTGAGCGCGTCCACGTCACTCCCGCCGTAGGTCTTAATCGCCTCTTTCATCGACAAGCGTTTCCAGGGTGCTTTCAACTCGATCTCAACGGTTTTTCCATCCATCACGTAGGGGACAGAAGTTTTTCCGTATAACTCCAACGCGATCTTTTCAAAAAGATTCTCCGTAAAGACCATCACGTCGTTGTAATCCCAATACGCCGCGTAGCTTTCGATGAGTGTAAATTCGGGGTTATGAGTGCGGTCCACGCCTTCATTGCGAAAGACGCGCCCGATTTCATAAACGCGGTTCATGCCGCCGACGATGAGCTTCTTGAGGGGCAGCTCCAAGGAGATGCGTAAAAACATCTCCTGATCCAGCGCGTTCAGGTGTGTGAGGAACGGACGCGCGTTCGCGCCGCCGTACTGCGTTTGGAGCACCGGTGTTTCCACCTCGACAAAATCGTGCTCGTCAAAATAGCGACGGACAATACCCAGAATCTGGGAGCGCAATCTAAATGTCGTCGCTACTTCCGGATTGGAAATGAGATCCAGCCAACGCTTGCGGTAGCGGATCTCTTTATCCGCGAGGCCCGCGTGCTTGTCGGGTAAGGGCAGCAAAGCTTTGGAGAGAAGGGTGACTTCGTTCGCAAGCACCGTGAGCTCACCAGTATTGGTTCTAAAGACGTGGCCCGAAACACCCACGAAGTCGCCGAGATCGATGCGCTTCTCAATGAATTTCATCGGCGAAGGGGGTTGTGCCACCTTGGCTTTCTCCGGGTCGTATCCCGCCACATGGCTGATGTCCCGGTTGAACATGACCTGCAAACGTCCCGTGTGATCCTGCAGGTGTCCGAAGGCGTTTTTTCCCATCGCGCGAAAAAGCACCAGACGACCCGCGATTTTGACGGCAGGGGTCGTCCCCGCTTTCGCGCCTTCAAAATCACCGGGGTTATTTTCCGCGTAGGTGGAGAGCAAATCTTTGGCGATGTGAGTCGGCTCGTACTTGTGCGGGTAAGGCGCAACGCCGAGATCTTGGATCTCTTTAAGCTTCGCCGATCGCGTAACAAATTCGTCGTTCGAGTGGTAGTCCGGCGTTTCGCTCATCGCGGCTCTCCTAGCTATAAAAGAGCCCGTTTATAGCATGAGTTTTGTGCGATGGACAGGAGCGACGCCTTGTCTTTCATGAATAATTCCATGACAATGGCAGCATGCCGAAATGGGTGTGGTTAATTTTTTTCGCGTTGTGCGCCTTCTTTGCCTTCAAAATGGCCACGCGTCCCAAAGCCGCGCCGGAAACGACCGAGGCTCCGGCGGAGACCCGACCGCGCTCGGTCCCGACCGGACGGCGGCGCCAGGCACCGGCCGCGCGTGAACAGCGCCAGCTCCCCGTGGGGAGCCCGCTCGACCAGGGAGACGTGCGGTTGCGCGAAAAGCCGGCCCCACAGGTCCAGGCGCCCCCGCCGCCGGGCCCAGATCCGGGTTACAGCCCGCCTCCTACCTATAATGACGAACCAGCCTATTCGCCCGAGTACGATGCACCCCCTCCGCCGCAGACGAGTCCCTTCAACGTGGATTCGCTGCCCCCGCCGCCGGATTTTGTAGAGCCCGATGAAATGGACGGTCCGCCGCCCATTGAGCCGCCAGAATTTGATCCACCGCCTGACGGATTTGATCCGCCTCCGAATCAACCCACTTTCGAGCCGCCGCCTCAGGATTTTGAAGCGGGCGATTACGTAGAGCCGCCGGACACGGCTCCGCCTCCCATGGAGGACGATTATTAATGAAGAAGGAACGCTTCATCGCGCTTCGTTTCATGTTCAAAGGGACCGATCGCGGAACCTTCAGCCCACTCACGCTTGTCGCCTGGGTGGCGATTGCGGTCGGCGTGGCGGCGATGGGAGTCCTGCTCTCTGTCATGTACGGTTTTGAATCGGCCTTAAAGGATCGCGTTCTCACGGCCTTTCCGCACATCATGGTCAAACCCGCGACGGGTGGCGAAGTCATCCGCGACTACGAAAAATGGACGGCGACTATTGCTGGCGTCGACGGCGTGAAGCGTGTGACGCCGTATTTAGAAACTGAAATGATCCTGCAATCCGAAACCCGCGCCATCGGTGCCGTCGTGCTGGGTGTTTCGGAAGCCGAGATGGATCTCAAAGCCTCTCAGATTCAAGAAGGGGCTTTGCCCAATCCGGAGGCAAAGCGCGCCGAGGTGCTTGTCGGTAGTGAGCTTGCCAGACGCCTCGGACTTTTTGCGGGTGCCGAAATCAAGCTCATCTCGCCCATAGAAACCGCTGGTGCGATGGGGCTTATCCCGCGCGCGCAGACCTTTATCGTCTCCGGCATTTGCCACACCGGACACTACGAGTTCGACCAGCAGACCCTGCTTTTGACTCTTCCCGACGCGCAGGCGCTTCTCAAAAAGGGTGAAGTGATTAGCGGCTGGCAAGTTTGGGGAGAGGACGTGAACACGGCCGAGTACTTGCGCGAAAAAATTAGCCCCGTACTGCCCCGCACGTGGGTGGCGGAAAGCTGGGCGCAGTTCAACGCGGCACTCTTTAACTCGCTCAAGCTTGAGCAGTACGCCATGTTTAGTATCTTGAGTTTTGCAGTCCTTATCGCTGTCATGAATATCAGCATTACGCTGACGATGTACGTGAGCCAGAAGAAGCGCAATGTGGGGGTGCTGCGCGCGCTCGGGGCCTCACAAAAACAGATCCGCAGTCTATTTATCTGGCAGGGGGCCTTTCTCGGCGGTGTGGGGCTTTTCCTGGGGGCGCTTCTGACGGTGGCGGCGCTGGTGTACCTTCGCTACTTTTCCAGCTACCTCCTTCCTGACATCTATTATGATCGTACGGTCCCGACGGAGGTGCGGCCGCTTTCGATTTTGGCCATCTACGGCATTGCGACCGCTCTTATCTTTGTCTCGACGGTTTACCCAGCCAAGAAAGCGATGGAAATAGACCCCATCGAGGCCATCCGCCAATAGTTAGAGCCCTGCGACGATGCGGTTTTGAAGTCGGAACATCCGCCTCGCTTCTGCCTCATCCACCTCGTGATCGTAGCCACAAAGGTGTAAGAGTCCGTGCACGGCGAGCACCTTAAGTTCCTGTTCCAGGGAATGGCCCAGCTCCTTGGCGTAGCGCCGCGCAATCGTGGGGCAGATGCAAATGTCGCCCATGTGCACCGCCCCCGTAGCGGGGTGCGCCTCCCACAAAGGGAAGGAAAGCACATCGGTGGGTTTGTCCTTACTACGGTACTGCTTGTTGAGTGCGTGGATTCTTTTTGGAGCAACAAGATTCACGGCCACTTCATACGCCCCCGCTTTTTAAGCCAGGCGTTTTTTGGCAGCGCCGAAAGGGCCGCTCGCACGCTCTTACGCACGAGAAGCTCAAAACGTTTATTGGCCGCTGTCTCTGCTTGTACGCTTACCTTCACTTTAGGCACGGAATTCACCATCGGCCGCTTATACCTTATCCGGCAAAAACTTTATAGGTTCTGATCACAGCGCCCTTTTTGGTCTCTGAATACGCACGGTCTTCAAATTCCGACGGAATGCTGCCCAAGCTTTTTACACCAGTCAGCCGTTTGCGCGTTTTCTTAACTTCATGAAATTAGAAATCTTTCCAAACTCTCTCGCAGCGAATTTCGGCACGAGGCTGTTGCACACCCATCATTGTACGGGGACTTCGGCGGCCAATTTGGCGTGCCCTTTGCAAAGTGTACCAAGAGAACGTTCTCTGTTCGTGGGGAACGTCTATAGACTCCCGGTAAACGGGAAGCTAAGCGAGCCAATCGCTCGCAAAGATGTTTTGGAAGTAGTGTTGAAAGTTGCGGAGTAGAAGATGAAGCACGTAAATAACAGTTCAGCAAAATGGGCCCTGTGGTCGGTAGAAGTGGCCTTTGCGGTAACCATGATTCTGCCTGGCAGTATCGTTCTTGGCGCTGATAGCTATTATGGAGGCCCCTCGGCTTCTAAAGTCAGCGCAGCTACAGATTTTGGAAGCAAGCTTGGTGGCAAGCTTTCCAAAGCGTCCGAAGGCGACCAGCGCCCTAAGACTGTAGAAGAAGCCAAGAAGCAGCTGGCCGACGTTATCGGTCGTCTGAAGATTACTGAAGATCAAAAGAAACAAGCTTTGGAATTCTTTAATGGTGTCGCCGACATCAACCGCTTGAACCAAGCTTTGGTTCAGTTGCGTCAGCAAGAACTTGATGATGCGAAGAAGGCGAAAGATGAGAACGACGCGCTTGAGAAGAAAGCTCAGTCCATGAGCTCTCCTCCGGTTGCGACGAACAACCTCGACACCGGTCGTTTGCCCCAAGAGTGTGGCAAGAGCCAGGTCGAAGGTCACTTGTCTGGCTGGTCCACCATCATGCAAGCGGTGGGCGACTTCAGCAAATTTACTCGTGATGCGCTCAAGGGCATTGCGAAGGAAGACAAGAAAGCCCGCGAAGAAGCTTTGGACAAAGCGATCGCAAAAGCCAAGAAAGAGATTTTGGAGTCCATCAAGGCCGATGATAAGTCGGACGACTACGAAGAAAAACTTGATAAGGGCTTGAAAGCCACCAAGGGCGGAAACCCGGTGCCTTTCGCAAAGTATATCCCTAAAGCCATCGAGTGGATGGAAGCCGTTAAGAAGAAAAAGTCGCTCGCTTTGCTCGACAACTTCTTTAACTCCGTCGCTGGCAAGCGCGACGCCAACGACAAGGCTGACAAGATTAATGAAAGCGCCCGTCAGTTGAAAGAAGCGGCTGACAAGTATGTGGTCGCTGCCGAAGCCCCGGTTTCTCAGTCGGTTTCGACTTTGGCCGCGAAGTGCGAAGATTTCAAATTCACCGTTCTCGGTGGAAACCAGCAGCCTGGACAAAACAGCCTGCGTGGAAAGCAAAAAGAAGCGATGGATCGCTTCCAGACGGCTTTCGAAGCGCAAGGCCCGGCAGCTCCCGGTGGCCAAGTGGTGCCCGCGCAGCAGGACCGTAACTTCCTGACGGCAGCGAGCAACTTTGCCAGCAGCCTTGTCCGTAAAGGACGCCAGCTGATCCAGGGTGTGGATTGCCAAGCTTCGGCCCGTCAACAGGTCGCCAGCCAGATGGCTACCCTTCGCAGTCAGGCGGCAACGCTTGAAGGTGTTACGGATCCCGACAGCATGATCCGTATCGCTGCTGAAGTGATGCAGAACTTTGGAAACACGTTCCAGAGCGTGAACGGTTTGGTGAACACCTCGGCCGCCGCCTGTACGGCTTGGTCGCAGGAAGCCAAACGTCTCGATACGAACGTGAAAGATTTGGACAAGCAAATCGCTCAGGCCCGTCAGCAGAGCGTTGGACCTCAGGCCCCTGGACTCTCCCGGTTTCGACCGCGATTCCTAACGGCCCTACGGTTCACTAGTCCTGAAAGTTTCTTTAGCTAGTAGGCTAACTTTCAAATACATCAGCAAAAAACCGATTGCCTCAGGCAGTCGGTTTTTTGTCTTTCTGACCCTCTGCGCCACCTCCCTCCATCCCCTTCAATTGACTGCCTTATCCCCGATTGGTACCGTCCTAGCGGAAAGCATCAATGTGGTCCGCCACGTCTTATGAGGAGAGGTTTCATGACAAAGCTAGCGGGATTTGGAGTCGTCGGGTCGGGAGCTATGGGTTCAGGAATTGCGCAGGTCGGGGCTCAGGCCGGGTTTCCGGTAACGCTCTTTGATATCTCAGACGCCCAGCTTGAAAAAGCCCGCAGCGGCATGCAGAAGAGCCTCTCCAAGCTCGAGGAAAAAGGGGCGCTCAAAGAATCGGCTGGCGACATCCTAAAGCGCCTGAACCTCACGACCCAGCTTCAGGGCTTAAAGGGCTGTGACTTTGTGGTAGAAGCGGCTACGGAAAACCGGGACATCAAGTTCAAGCTTTTTCGGGATCTCGATGCGCTTCTCGATCCCAAAGCTATTCTTTGTTCCAATACCTCGTCGATTTCGATTACGGAAATTGCCGGCCAGACCAAACGGCCGGAACTTGTCGCTGGCATGCATTTCATGAACCCGGTGCCCCTCATGAAGCTCGTAGAGGGAATCCGCGGGATGGCCACCAGTGACGCTTGCTTTCAAAAAGTACGCGAAGTTTCCGAAGCCATGGGCAAGACGTTTATCGAAGCCAAAGACTCTGCCGGCTTCGCGGTGAACCGCATTCTTATGCCGATGATCAACGAAGCCTTTTTGCGCTCCAGGAAAATCTCGCCACCGCTGCTGACATAGATGAAGCGATGAAGCTTGGCTGCAACTTTCCAATGGGGCCACTCACGCTCGCCGATTTTGTGGGAATTGATGTGTGCTTGAGCGTATGTGAAGTTTTGCACCGTGATTTGGGAGATCCCAAATACCGTCCCTGTCCGTTGATGAGGAAGTATGTGGAAGCGGGCTGGTTGGGTCGGAAGGCGGGCCGGGGAGTCTATGTCTACTGATTTCAGTAGTGAACCAGAGCTTCTAGTCGACAATCTGAAGTCTGAAGAGGAACTCCTTGCGGAGGTATCCGTGCTGGAGTCGGAAGCGCCGCCGGTGCTGCACCTGCGGGTGGCCTTTGAGTCTCTGGACGGGTGCGCCGGATGATGCTCGCCCTTCGGGCGGCGAATATCGCGCCGCTCATGCTTGTGGAGCAACCGCTTGAGCTTCCGGATCGCGCCATCGTACGAGACTCCGTCACCCAGCTGCGGGACTGGGACCAGCTCTCCTTGCAGAATCTTTTTAAGTTGTGTGCGCTTTGGATTCCGGAAAACTTTCATGGGGCCTTGGAGAATGAGGCGCGCGTCGAGCTGAAGTGGTTCAAGGAATGGGTGGGGGCGAGTCAGGACCCGCGCTTGGCCCATTCGGGCCTTCCGTGGCGACAGTTTATCCGTAAGACGGTGGCAGAAAACTACGCGTTTGCGTGTGCGGTGCTCGAAGCCGAAACTGTGGTCGATCCTTCCGCAGTCGAGGCCTTTTTGAATCAGAAAAAACAAGCAGTGTGCATTTTCCCAAAACGGTGGAGGCGGCGTAATGAGTCAACCCATTAGAGTTCTTGTAGCAAAACCCGGTCTGGATGGGCACGATCGGGGCGCTAAGATAGTGGCGCACGCGCTACGAGATGCGGGCATGGAAGTGATTTACACAGGACTCCACCAAACGCCGGAGATGATCGTTAATAGTGCGATTCAAGAGGACGTGAATGTCATTTGTGTGAGCATTCTTTCGGGTGCGCACAATCGCCTCTTTCCAGAAATCATTGAGGGCTTAAAAGCCAAAGGTGCTTCGGATATTCCGGTAGTGGGGGGAGGGGTCATCCCCGAGTCCGATATTCCTAAGCTCAAATCGCTTGGTGTGAAAGAGATCTTCACACCCGGGGCTACGATGAAGAGTATTACGGAATTTATTCAAACGCTGGTGCGTGGCAAGGAGAGCTAACGCCACTGCAGGCGGCGCTCGCGCCGGATCTTAGCTTCCTCGTAAGCTTTCTTTTCTTCCGCGGTCTTGGGGACATACGGACTTACTTTTTTAGGACGGCCATTTTCGTCAACGGCAACGAAAGTCAGGTAGGCGTGGGTGGCGCGTTTTCGTTCGCCCGTCTGATTTTTTTCCGCATCCACAAGCACTTCAATCTCCATGGATGTCTTTCCGACGAAACTCACCTGGGCTGTCACCGTCACCGTCCAACCCGTTTTGATGGGATTGATAAAGTTTAAGTAGTCGATAGAAGCGGTTACGACGTTCGAGCGCGCGTAGCGCTGGGCTGCGATGGCAGCGGCGATATCCACCCATCCCATCACGACGCCACCGAAGATGGTCCCCAGCGCGTTTGTGTGCGAAGGGAGTACGATCTCGTTCATGATGGTGGGGCTGCGATCCGGTGCGGGAGTAGCCATTAAGGTCCTTGCGTGGCGTTACCGCGTCTGCCGCTTCGGCGCTTTTGCAGCACTTCCACGTTGTGCGCGTGTTCTTTATAGGTCTTGGTAAAGGTGTGCGTGCCGTTGTTCTTCGACACGAAGTACAGGTACTCCGAATCCGCCGGTCGTAAGACCGCGGCGATAGCCTCTTCCCCCGGGTTGGAGATGGGACCTGGAGGCAGGCCCTTAATGCGGTATGTATTGTAGGGAGTATAGGTCTCCAGGTGCTTGCGGGTCAGGTTGCCGTCAAAATTCTCGATGCCGTAGATGGTCGTGGGGTCGCTCTGCAAGCGCATCCCTTTATTCAGGCGGTTCCTGAAGACCGATGCGATAAGCGGCCGTTCCTCAGGCGCGCCCGTTTCTTTCTCGACGATGGAAGCGAGTGTGACGAGACGTTCGACGGTAAATCCCTTCAGCGCCGCTTCTTCTTTGTACTTATCAAATTTTTGTCTAAACCGTTTCACCTTCGCGGTCAGAATGTATTCCTCGGAGTCAATTTTGGAGAACGAGTAGGTGTCCGGAAAAAGAAACCCCTCGAGCGTGGGGGTGGTAAAACCGTTTTTGCGGGTAAAGTCCTTGCTGAGCGCAAGTTTAATAAACTTGTTCGGATCGCCGAGATTTTTATCGGCCAGAATCTGAGCGATTTGCCGCACGTTCCACCCTTCGGGCACCGTCACCTGGTGGACGACTGGATCGGAAAAATAAAGAACCCGCAACGCACTCAGTGGGTTCATGTTTTCCTGAAAACGAAACTCACCGGCGCGTACGCGCGAGCTGCCCTGAGTGAGCGTGAGTAAAAGCTTAAAAAAAGTGGGACCGCTAACGACGTTTTTCTTGTTGAGCGTGTTCACCACCCCGGAGAGTGGGGTGCCGCGCTTGATGATCACATCAACGGGCGCGCCATCCGAGTTCCCTTGAAAAACAAAATACCCCAGCGTAAGTGCGCAAACGAAGAGTAGGGCAGTGAGGAAAGCGACGATCTTTCCGAAAAGGCCTAGACTTGAGTTTCTCAGTTCCACGGTGCGTGATCGAATTGTAAACTATCCAGGTAGCTTTGCAAAAGAATCGTTGCGGCAACTTTGTCCACGACCTGCTTGCGCTTTTTTCTGGATACCTCACCTTCGATCAGGTAGCGCTCCGCTTGAGCACTGGTAAGGCGTTCGTCCCATTCGATGATGGGCAGCGATTTGCGCTTCTGCAACAGCGCGACGCGTTTTCTTATCTCTAAGCCCATATCGCTGGGCTCCCCGCTGGAATCTAGCGGCATCCCGACCACGAGCGTACCGACGTCATTTTCGTCGATAAGGGCAATGACATTGTCCACCCAGCGTCGGGGATCGGTGGCTTCAAATTGAAGCAGGGGAAAGAGAAAGTCCGGCTTTCATCCGAAATGGCGGCCCCTGTGCGTTTGGTGCCGACGTCTAAGGCCAATATGCGTTCCATACGAGCGGCAGGGTAGCAAAAGCGCGGGCTTCAAGCAAAGCCGAAATGCAAAGCAAATAAGGCTACAACTTCGGTAAGTTAGCTGGCAGGTGCGGGTAACTCTTTTCCGCCCCCAGCTCCAGCGAACTCATGGGGTTCGTGCACTGCATATAAGCCTGGGTGCCCATCGGCCGCCCATTGCCGCTTCGCTTGAGGCCCACGAAGGGAAGCCGGTATAC
This sequence comes from Bdellovibrionota bacterium, assembly GCA_041391485.1. Taxonomy (GTDB): domain Bacteria; phylum Bdellovibrionota; class FAC87; order UBA2466; family JACKAF01; genus JACKAF01. The sequence continues at coordinate 125,732 of JAWKNY010000004.1, forward strand.
GGGGCTTACTGTCGGGCAGTTCCAGTGGAATAGGCCCACCTCCACTTCACCGAGAAGCCGCGTATAGGTCTCTCGCGAGGTGGAATACAGGACGCGACCAGACCATCCGGACTCTGGTTGAGCACCTGGGTGACTTCGTCCAAGTCCTGAATCTTGTAAATGGCGATGTTTGGTCCAAAAATCATGTCGCGCTGGTAGATGCTCTTGGGATTGAGCGCCTTCACCAGATGGATGGACGGAGACACGTAGTAGCCACGGCGTTCCTTCTCCAGGTGCTTGCCCCGCATGACCTCTTCGCACCCTTCCCGCACCGCGATTCCCTGGTAGCGCAGGTAGCTTTCCATCTTGGCTTCGCTCACGAGCGGGCCCACAAAGACCTGCCGATCGGGCAGTAGGCCGTAGTCGACCCGAATTTTTTGGAGAGATTGTGAAAGTCCTCCAGGAATCTATCAAAGAGTTCACTGTGAATGAGAAGCCGGCGTGTGGACGTATAGCGCTGACCCGTCGTCAGGTACGCGGAGTACAAGCTTTCTTTCAGTGCTTTTTCGTAGCAGGCGTCTTTCCACACGACGATGCCGTTTTTCCCGCCGCTGTTGATAACCAGGGTCTTCCAGTAGTCGTTCAAAAGTTCCTTGCGAATGCGAAGCGCTTTTTCGTGGGAACCTGTAAAAAAGACCCCTTGCACGTCTTTGTGGCCAATGAGCCGCCGTGAGAGCTCCGCGTCCCCGTGGATGACATTGAAGACGCCACTCGGGATGCCGGCGTCGTTAGCAATTTCAGCGAGCATCTGCCCGACTGCCGGATTGAACTTGGAGGACTTCAAGACAACCGAGTTTCCGTTCAAAAGTGCCGGCACAAAACGGCTGTGCGAAATCAGCAACGGTAGGGTGGACGGCGAGATAACCACCATCGGTCCCTTTGGGTAATAGCGAAAGACGCTTTCCATATCGCTCGTGTTGTCGAGCTTTCGTTCGATCTCCGTTTCGCTCGACTGGCTGAGGTAAAACTCCAAAAGCTGGATGGACTCATTGACCTCGGATTCCGCCTCCCAAAGCGGACTGCCACCTTCGAAAGCGAGCATCTCGGCAAGGGGGGTTTTACGTTCTTGTAGAAGGCCCCGGTAGCGCGAGAGCGCTGCATAGCGATCGGAGGCTGGCATGCGTTTCCACGTCTTGAAACCCGCGCGGGCGGCGTCGATGACATCTCCGACGTGCTCGTAGCTGAACGGAAAACTCAGAACGGGTTCATCCAGATCGCCTGGGTTCTTGCTTAAGACTTCGCCGTTGGGATCGCTGACTTTAACAAAATGCCCTTTGATGTAGTCGCCGCGGTAAGTTCGAGTCGCTTCCATGCCGTTTCTCCTGATTTTGACTGATCTTAGTCGCTCAGGCTGAACGGTCAAGCGTCGGGGCGCACCCAATCGAAGTTGAGCCTAAACCGGCATCAAATAAATGAGATCCTTGGGCCCAACGTCGAGCCGTTTTTGGTGTGCGGAGGGAAAAACGGCCCCCCCTTTTCGCAGCTCATAGGGGGCTTGGACGCACCGGAACTCTCCGCGCTCCATGACGCCGCAGAGGGCAAGCGTCTTGGGGTCCTTCGCCGCGCCGTTGAGTGGCTTGTTGTGAACGTGCACCTTTTTGGTGTCGCGTACGATGCTAATCTTGTCGGTATCGGCCCAAAAGTGTGGGCCGCCATCAAAGGGATCGATATGGTGTTTCCAGGCAAAACCAATTTTCTCAAGCATGTGCTTCACCGGTTCCGTCTCTTTGCCAACACGCCCGATGGCGTCACGCACTTCACCGTCGAGTAAGCAAACGAAGATATCTCGCTTGGGGAAGAGGGAAGTCACAAATTCCTTGTTGGTCTGGGAGAGCACGTCCGCCTCTTCGTAAGACAGGTTGGTAAACTTCCGCCCCACCGCTTCCCACAAGATGCTTTCTCCGCTTTCAGTGAGTGGCGGCATGAGCTCGGAGAGGATGCGATCTTTGAACCAGCGGCGCTTCATCTTGATAAACAAAAAACGCGCAAACGAGAGCTGGCGACCCAGCCGCGACTTGTGATTACGGTACTCCGGGTCGAGCACCAGGCCGCCGATTTCGGTGGGACCGTCATGATCGAATTTAAGTCGTAGTACCTTATGAATAAAGCCGGTGTGCAAAGTCTCACTGTATTTCTTGATCTCTTTGAGATCGAAGTACATGTGTGGCGATTTGGGACTGCCATGGCGAGCGATGATCATGGACGTGCCCACGATCGCTTCTTTTTCCAGGTCCTCGAGTACAAAAATGTACTCGCGTTCAAACTTGTTTTCGATTTCGCCGTTGAATGAATCTAGAGAAAGCTGGATCTTCTCCTTAAGAAACTCCCGGTCTGCTGGAAGGTTAATAAAATAGACGAGCTTGCTTAGGCGAAAGATGTCTTCCAAATCGTCTTCGCGGACACTTCGAATGAGAAAGTTGGCTTCCACTAGTGATCCTGTTCCGCTCCTGGTCGCGACCGCATCATCTCGGTGTAAAACCTGGTTGCGATCTTGATCTGGGAAAGCGAATTGTATTCGTTGGGCCGGTGCACATTGCCCGTGGAAATACCCGGGCCGAAGACGATGGCTTCCGATCCATGTTGCTGATAAAGCGCGGCCTCTGTCGACGAGGCTTTCGTGGCTTTTACGATTTTTTTGTGGCCGGCTGTTTTAAGGTTTTGGCTGGCAAGACGCATGAACGGGCTATCTCGCCTGCCCTTTAAAGGCGCGTCGATGCTAAAAGAAGCCGTTTCAAATCCCCACTCCTTTACCTGACTCTCAATCTTCTTCTGCAGTCGGTACAGATCCAGGTCCGGGAGCCCGCGCACGTCGAAACTTAGGTACAGCGCCCCGTCTCGAGTCTCGACGCGGTTAGCGGAAAGCGTGCTAGAGGCCGGATTAAACCGGTTGTCTCTTCGTTTCTTAAAGTCGTGGTTTAGCTCTTCAAAATAATGAAAAAGGTGAAACAAAGAAGTCGTAGCGGCCGTTTGGCTCTCCACGACCCTCGCGGTACAGCGGTCGGGGATTCTATTGGTGTCGGTTCCGGCCTCCAGGGAGACAATCCCCAAACCCCGTTTAAAAACGTCGGTAAGTCCCTTATTGAGAGCGTTCACTCCGAGATGTGGCGTGGAGCTGTGGGCCGCTTTACCCTTCCAACTTTTTTCCTTGGGGCTTTGCCCGGAGGGCGACAGAGCCAGGCGCAAGGTGTAGACCATGTGCCCTTTGTGCGCAAAGACCAAAGAGAGTTCGGATGGCTCGCCGACCAGCGTGTATTGAGGCCGTACTTGATGCGCCTCCAAAAGCTTTTGCGCGCCAATCAGACCGCGTTCCTCACCATAGCTTCCGATGAGCGCGATGGGGCGGCCCCAGGGCCCAGCGTGCTTTGCGGCCCAAATCTTACAAAGGAAATCCAATTTCACGTCCGCACTTCCGAGCCCGTACAACCTGTCCCGCACGCGGGTGAGCTTGAAGGGATCCCCCCCGGTCTTCGTCCAGTCCTCTTTTTCCCCGAAAGACACGGTGTCGAGATGGGTGTGGAAGGCGAGCAAGTCGGGGCTATCCGGCGCGTGGCTAAAAGCGATCAGATTGATAAAGGTCTGACCGTTTTCCTGAACGCGCTGTTCCCGCACCTTGAGCCCGCAATCTTCGAGAAGCGGCACCAAAAAGCGGACGATTTCCTCGTTCCCTTCATATGTAAGGGACGGGATGCGGATGGCCTCAACCATCCAGTCCATTGGAGGTAAGTGCATGGGATGAATTACTCCGGTCAACGGCCCCTGGCCATGTCCATGTTCGTGACCAACTCCCCAAAGCTAACCGCGGCCGTTTTTGTATGTCAACGGCCGGCGCCCTGAGGCCCGCAGAGCGCATCGCCGCAAGACACTATTATAATTGACGTATTGGGGTGAGGCCTTGTTTAAGCGCCGCGGCTATGGTAGAAAATTTCGGGGTTTGCGACTATTGAATTATCGGGTCTTTTGAGTAGCCACTAGCATGCGGCTGTGGGTCTTTTCGTGAGACCGGATAATCCAGGAGTCCAGTAAAAAAAATCAGTTTGTGCTGAGGTGATTCCTGGCTGGAGAACCACAATTTAGGCACTTGGAATCCGACTTTAAGGCGGTCGAAACCCTTTTGGGTTACGCCTTTCTGAGTCGGGCCATCCTGCTGCAAGCAATGACGCATTCGTCGTACGCGAACGAACTTGCCAACAATGCGTCGCCTGTCCTTTTAGATAATAACGAACGTCTGGAGTTTTTGGGGGATGCCGTCATTGGCCTCATTGTGGCGCGCGCGCTCATGGAGCGTTTTCCGGATGCGAGCGAGGGCCGCTTGTCGCGCTGGCGCAGTAGCTTGGTAAGCCGCAAGACCTTGGCTGCCATCGCCGCCGAACTGGGAGTAGGCGATCACCTTTTATTGGGACGTGGAGAACTTCGAACCGGCGGAAACGAAAAGCGTTCTATCCTGGCCGCGGCGTTGGAAGCTCTTGTGGGCGCTTTGTATGTGGACGGCGGGATCGATGTTGCCAGCGATTTTCTGATGAAGATTTACGAACCTTGGTTCTCTTCTCTGCATGACGGCGATGAGACCATGTTCAAGCTCATGGACAAGAAAACTCACCTCCAAGAGCGCACACAAAGTCTTTTCCGGTGTACGCCCCTTTATCAAATCGTCGACAGCTGGGGACCGGAACACGAGAAATTTTTCCGCGTGGAAATTATTATCAATGAAAAAGTGATCGCTCAGGGTGACGGCCGTAGCAAAAAGGATGCTGAACAACAGGCTGCCGGACTGGCGCTTGAAATTCTGAAACTCTAAATCATGAACAAGCAGGTTGAAAAAAGAACGGGCTTTGTGGCCATCGTCGGTCCCAGTAATTCGGGCAAATCCACTTTCTTGAATGCTGCGCTCGGGACGAAGGTTAGCATCGTCTCGCACCGCCCACAGACGACTCTTCGCGCCGTCAAAGGGATCCTGAATGAGCCGCGCGGACAGATGATTTTTGTGGATACGCCAGGGCTCATCAAGCGGGATAAGCTGATGTCTCGTTCACTCAATCGCCTAGCGGACGAGCAGGCCAAAGGTTGTGACGTGGCCGCTTGGATGTTCGACGTGTCCTTGAGCAATGTGTTGGACCGCATCCGCAACATGCAGGACATCATCAAGAACTGGAAACCCAAAGCCCAGTCCCTTTGCATTCTGAATAAGGTCGACAAGGTGGACAGGCGCACGCTCTTGCCGCTCCTTTTGGAGATCGACAAGTTGGGGCTCTTTGCGGAGATGATTCCCATCGCGGCCCGCAAGCAGGACGGCGTCGACAGGGTAGTCGATGTTTTGTTCAGCTACCTTCCGGTAGGGGACGCTTTGTACCCGGATGATAAGGTAACGGATCGATCCGAAGACTTTTTGATTTCGGAAATCATCCGTGAAAAAGTTTATAAGATCACGCGCCAGGAAATTCCGTACTCGGTACGTGTGGATATTGAACGCTACGAAGGTCCTACACGCAAAGACATTCCCCACTTTCTTGCCCGCGTGCATTCGGATTCGGACTCCAGAAAAGGGATTCTCATCGGAAAAAAAGGGGACGTGCTCAAGCAGATCGGCAGCCTGGCCCGCCAGGACGTGGAACGCTTGCTGAATCGTCAGGTCTGTCTGAAGCTGCAAGTGGATGTGGAAAAGGACTGGCGTCGGGACGAGCGCCTGGTCCAGCGTTACCTTGAGATTGAGGTCTAAGGTGCTTGCCCGCATTCTCATCGCTGGCCGACCCAACGTCGGCAAATCCAGTCTAATGAACGCCCTACTCGGGTACCGCCGCAGTATCGTTTGGGACATTGCCGGAACAACTCAAGACGAACTCTGTGAAAAATTTGAATGGAACGAAAAGCAAGTCGAACTTGTCGACGGGCAGGGGATAGATTCGGAGGCGGATCAGGAACTCTTGCGCGGGATGCTCAGTCGGGCCGACGCCTGTGTTTTTTTGGTCGACGCCCGCTCGGGAATCCTTCCCATGGACAAGTGGCTGGCTGAGGAAATCCGCCGGACAGAGATCCCGGTGCTTCTCGGCGTCAATAAAGCGGAATCCCTGGACGAAGAGATTGTCTGGGATTTTGCGGAGCTGGGCTTTGAAGAGATGCTCGCTTTTTCGGCCGCTCACCGGCTGCATACCGATAGGATCAAAGACTGGTGCGTTTCGCACGCGAAGGCCGAGCAAGAAGAAGTGGCTCCCTCGGGAGATCGGCTTACGATTTCGATCTTGGGCCGGCCCAATGCCGGGAAATCCACACTCATGAACCGCCTGTGCGGGGAAGCGGTTTCCAAAGTCAGCCCGATTGCGATGACGACCCGGGACGCCGTGGCTCATGAAGTGGAGTACGGTGGCCGACAGTATAGACTCCTGGATACGGCGGGTATCCGCCGAAGAAAGAATCGCAAGGAGCCCATCGAGGTGTTTTCCATCCACGCCTCCAAAAGAGCGCTCCGCGAATCGGATCTGGTGTTTTTGCTTCTGCGCTCGACAGAAGAGCTAACCGATCAGGACAAAAAGTTGCTTTCCTTGATTGAGGATGAGGGTAAGCCCACCGTTATTTTTCCCAATTTCTGGGATTTGCTGGACGGCGAAAGCCGCCGGATCTTTCTCAAAGAATTGAAGTACTACGTGGCTGCCCAACCCTATACCGTTGAGCCGATCTCCGCCGCTACGGGTTGGCATGTCGATCGCTGCTTGAAAATTGCGAATAAGCTTTCGCAGCACTTGGGTAAGCGGATCACCACATCCCGACTCAACGATCGGATGAAGCAGATCATTTCCCGCAACCCGCCCCCGGTGCGCGGGACCGGGAATTTCAATCTGCTATACGTGAGCCAGGTAAAAGAAACGCCTCCGACCTTTGTATTTTTTGGCAACCGCCAGGTTCCCGAAAGCTACCGACGCTATCTGAAAAACGAAATCCGCAAGGAGTTCGGCTTTCACGGAACACCCCTTCGGCTACTTTTCCGCGAGAAGCGCTAGTTAAAAAGAAACCGAGTTTTGCCGGATGGCTTCGTACACCCCAACCGCCGCGCATTGCGCGAGATTCAGACTGCGTACCAGTTCGGTGCGCATGGGGATTTGCACGCAACTCTCCTCGTAGCGTTCCCGTAAGGCGGCAGGCAAGCCCTGGGTCTCACTCCCGTAAACCAGATAAGCCCCGGGTTGGATGGGGACCGAATAAAAAGAGCGGGTCGCGAACTTCGTAAACAGCAGGAGCTGCCCCGGTTTGCAAACTTCCAGGAAGTGGTCCCAGTTTTCGTACTCCTTCACCTCAAGGTGCGGCCAATAGTCTAGGCCCGCGCGCTTCACCTTGGACTCGTCAATCGCAAAGCCCAACGGGTGGATGAGGTGAAGGCTAGCGCCCGTGCAGGCGCACAAGCGCGCGATGGATCCGGTGTTTTGCGGGATCACGGGTTCGTGAAGGACTATATGGAAGCTGACAGACATTCCATCAGGCTATCTACCACTTTTTCTGCTCTACGGGCGCTAATTCCGGGTAAATCGGGATGGAAAGCACAGTCTGGGATAGCTTTTCCGCATTCGGGAACTTTCCGCCATTTAGGTGCGGGTAGAGCGCCGCCTGCTGGTTCAGGGATTTCAAATAATAGATGCCGCAGCCAACACCTTTGGCCTGTAACGCCTCCATCAGCCCGTTGCGGTTCTCGGGGATTCGTAGCGTAAGCGACCAGACGTTCTCGGCCTCGTCTGCCGAAGCAGGCGGGAGCTTGATTTTTCCAGCCGCTTCCAAAGGCGCAAGCGCCTCGCGGTACTCGCGCGCTAGCCGTCTTCGATCCTCAGACCACCGGTGCACGTGCGGGATTTTGAGTTCCAATAGAGCCGCGTGCAAGGTATCGAGCCGCCCGTTCGTCCCGACTCGTTCAAACTGGTCACGTGCCGTGGCCCCGTGCTGGGTCAGGTGGGTCAGCGTGTTTGCCAGTGTCTCGTCATCGGTGAGGATGGCACCGGCATCGCCGACCGTTCCGATATTCTTGGTCGGGTAGAAACTCAAGGTATAGAGATCGGCCCCTACGTTGGGCACGCCGATGGACTGCGCCCCGTCTTCAATGAGTCGTAGAGAACGCTTTCGGCAAAGCTCGCGGATAGCAACGAGATCATTCTGCCGTCCATAAAGATCTACTGCGATGACCGCTTCGGTCGCGGGCGTGATGGCCGCCTCCACTCGTTCTGCCGTCACACAGCCGGTTTCGGGGCAGACATCGACCAAAACCGGGCGCAAGCCCGCCCACAGAATAGAGCTGGCGCTCGCTACAAAAGAATAGGCCGGGGTCAGCACCTGGGCGCCCGGCGAAAGGCCCAAGGCCTTCAATGAGAGAATGAGCGCTTCGGTGCCGCTGGAGCAGCCGACCGCGTAACGGTAGCCGAGAATCTCGGCCAGCGACTTTTCGAAGCTAGCTACCTGAGGGCCCAGGATGTAGTGGCCCGATCGCAGGATTTCCTCAAACCGGTGCTGAAAGGCATCAAAGTAAGGTTCGTTCTGACGGAGCGGGGAAAACAAAGGTATCAACGGTAGTGCCTCCTGAGCCTCGAAAGCTACAGCATGAGGACTTTCCCGCCAATAGGCAAGCGCGACCGAAGACGCGCTGGTCTAGGCGACGGCCGCAGTCTGAACAGGGCTTGTGACTAGCCGGGTTGTGCACTAGACTGCCGGCACGAAAGGGTGGCGCGAGTGAGCGGGCTGCAAAAATCCATACACATTAAGACCTTTGGCTGTCAGATGAACGTCTTTGATTCTGACCGGATGGAGTCCATTCTCCTCAAGCAAGGGTACCGGCGGGAAGAGGATTTGGCCAAAGCGGACGTGCTGCTCATCAATACCTGCAGCATCCGCGCAAAGTCTGAGCAAAAGGTGCTCAGTTTGCTCGGGCAGCTAAAGCCGCTCAAAGAGAAGAATCCCAAAAAAGTCATCGGGATTACAGGGTGTGTGGGCCAGCGTATGGGGCGTTCGCTCTTGCAGCGCGTGCCGCATCTGGATCTCGTGATGGGACCTGATGGGGTCGAGCGGGTCGGTGAGTTGGTGGAGCAAGTGATAGGGAGAGGCCGGCGTGTACTCGAAACCACTTTTGAGGATCAAAAAGAACGCAGCTATTCCCAGCCGGCGGTAATCGATAAGGCCCGGCCGAGTGAGTTTTTGACCGTGATGAAGGGCTGCGATCATTTCTGCACTTATTGCATTGTCCCCTTCGTGCGCGGCCGGGAAAAAAGCCGACCCATCGCAGAGCTTTTGGAAGACGTTCGCCGATTTGTGGATAGAGGGACCAAAGAGATCACCTTTTTGGGCCAGAACATCAACACTTATGGGAAGCGTACCGGTGAAACACTGGCAGAGCTTGTGGAACGTACGAACGCCATCGAGGGCGTGGAGCGCATCCGCTACGTCACCTCTCACCCGCGCGATTTGGGGATGGATCTCATCGAGCAATTTGGCCGAGTGGAAAAACTCTGTCCGGCGCTTCACCTCCCGTTTCAGGCGGGTAGTAATTCGATCTTAAAGAGAATGGCGCGTCTTTATACCCGTGAAGAGTACCTCGCGAAAGTGGCGGCGCTGCGGGCCGCTTGTCCCGATATCGCGCTTTCTACCGACGTCATTGTCGGCTTTCCGGGTGAGACTGACGAGGATTTTGAACAAACTCTGGATGTGATCCGCGAAGTAGGCTTTGCCGGTGCTTATCTTTTCAAGTACTCGCCACGGCCTGGGACGCGAGCTTTCGAGTTTGGTGAGGAAGTGCCCGACAGCGTGATGTCCGAGCGCCTGGCGCACTTGCAGGAAGTTTGTTTTGGTAGGATCGCCGAAGAGAATAAAGCGATGGTGGGCCAAACCGTGAGTTGTTTGGTCGAAGGCATAGACAAGAAAGGTAGGCACTACACCGGGCGTACCCCGTACGGAAAACTGGTGCACGTGCTCAATGCGGGCGATGCTTGCGTGGGTAGGATTATTGACGTCGAAGTCACTGAAGGCAGTGCCTCGAATTTGAAAGGGTATTACATTGGAGCGCCCAGACAGAACAGAGTTGGAGAAGCTGCAAAAGCGGTTTCCGCATAGATACAAAAACCCCGTAATAGATCCGACGGCCTACGTCGCCCCCGGTGTTGCAGTCGAAGGGGATGTCACCATTGGGGCGCACGCGAGCCTTTGGTTTAACGCTGTCTTAAGGGGCGACGTCGGTCGGATTGTGATCGGCGAAGGTTCCAATATCCAAGATCTCTGCATGGTGCACGTTTCTTACCAGAAGAGTTCCACGCTCGTGGGATGCAATTCGACTATCGGACACAGCGCGATTCTTCATGGTTGTCAGATCGGCGACAACGTCCTTGTCGGAATGGGGAGTTTGATCCTAGACAACGCCGAAATCGGTGATTGGGTGATGTTAGGGGCTGGCAGCCTTGTGACCGAAGGCAAAAAGATTCCGTCGGGAACGCTGGCCTTTGGCCGTCCCGCAAAAGTGATTAGAGAGCTGACGGAAAAAGAACGCGAGTACATAGCGTGGAGTTCCGATCACTACCGTCACTTGGCACGCACGTACGTTTAGATTTGATTCGAGCTTGCAAGTAAGGATCGGTTTTTTCTGACAGACCAGGCGGCGCGTTTCAGCGTGTAGCCGAAAGCCAACAACAAACAGAACACAAAGGTGACCGGTTGTAGAATATCGACCGAGGTTACGGCTGCGACCGAGTAGATGGTGACCCCGATGAGAAGCGGGATCGCGAGCTGACTCAGCCGGAAGGAGATGAGTTTGCGCACCCCAATCCGGAACTGGATTGCGGGGAGAAGATTGAAAAGCGAGAGCGGGGAAAGCATCAGCCCCGCCAGTACGCCGTCCAGAATCGCTGCTTTGATAAGCGGCACCTGCGGGCTCTGCATGTAAGCAAAGAGGGAGAAAAAGGCAGCGGAGAAGCTCCCCGTCAGAAAGCCAAGACCCATTCCCGCTAGGAACGTAAATAAATACAGAACACGAGGGTGGGCGCGAGGGTTAAAGAGTTCGAGTGCGAGATCGATGACGCCGGATTCTACGCTCACCACCATGATGAACACACCCATGAAAAGCACGCTGAGCCACGGGTAACAGACGTTGAAACTTGCCTTTAGGTGCAAGTCTTTGGGCCAGACAAGTTCTCCGAGCATGAGCGCCATCCCGAAGCGGGTGACGGAATTCAGGCCCTGCAGAGCGGGCACAAATTGTCTCGCAATTTCGATGAGGGCAAGGATGACGACAGCACGCCAAAAGTTGGGGATCTTCCACGCGAGCCTTTGCTTGCGCGCGGGTTTTAACCATAGGTGGATCGCATACAAAAACAGCACCGCGAAGGTGAAGTAGCGAGGGAGCAGCAAGCTTTCTTTGAATAGGCTGCGCAGGTTTCCAAAATGAATTGTCAGCAGGTACAAGCTGACCGCGGTAAAAACAAACTGTGCTTCCAGGAACGGAAAAATCCAGCCGCTTCGGTTGGGAACCATAACTTTCCCAAAGAGCGTAAAGGCGATGGGATTCCAAAGCCCCGTCAGTGTCGCAAGCGCGCGGTTCAGCCAAGATTCGTGGGGCTTTTGTTCCACCGGAAGAGGGCTTTCATGCTGGCCCCGCACCTGCTGGATACTCAGCCAAAAAACGACCATTCCCAGGCCGATGAGCGTTTGATCGGCGGTGAGGGCGACATAAACGCTGTGCCCGATGAGATCCACCATGCGAATAAGGTTTCCACCGCTCAGCATGAACAGATAGGAAACGAGCATGACGCTAAACTTCCACAGTCTAAACTCAAAGAAGAGCGCCAAGACAAATACCACCACTGGAAGAAAACTGAGCGGACGAGGGGTATCCACGCTAAACGAGCGAAGTAAGAGTAGCTGCCCGTCGCGCTGTACCTGCACACTCACCACCCATAGGGTACGCAGGTCAAAGCGGGTTGAATGTTCCTGGTGCACGACCAGATCGCACTTGCGTTGCGCTTCCCCGGTTTCAAGCGAATCCATCGCGAGCCAGCCCAAAAACAGCCGTTCGTACTGCGTGTCGTTTTTGGTGCTAAGGACGTCGCATTGGTTGCGCAAAAGAGCGCGCATTCCCGCACCCTCCTGGCTCCACGCCCGTTCCAAACGGTGAGCGGCGACGCGCCCTTCGTTAAATGGCGCGAAGTGGAGGATCAAACCCACCAATACGACCGCGAATAAAAAGGAAATGGTTTGAGAGGCTTTCATCTAGGATTGCTTTGGTTCTTAATAGTATACCGAGAAAGCATAAGAATGTTGAATATCTAGCTCAACCCGCCGCAGTAGATAATCGCCGCGCGGCCAAACGCGTTGACATTGGGGCGCTGCGTGAGGTGAATAGCAGGAAGGGATTGCAGGAGCGGGGGCGGGTTGGCGCATACTCTTTGTCGGTTCGATTTTTTTGCCCATTAGTCAGCCAGACTCTCGATTTACCAAAATTTAGTCACGTTAGGAGCGATCGATGAATCGTTGGTGGTTGGCTTTGGCTTTTCTTTCCTTGGGCTTGGTATTGCGCGCCGAAGAGCAGGAGCCTACGGCTCAGGAAGCGCAGCAGCAACTTCAGCAGGAACTGGGTGTCAGTGCGGATGAAGCAAAGGAACTCGATGAGTTCCTGGAGAGTTTCTATCAAGAAGACTTGAGCGTTCAGCAAAAAACCCAGCAGATGAACTCTCAGTCTCCAAAGTATTACGTCAAAGGCAAACAGGCCGGACAGCAGGTGAAACCCGCCGATCCTTTACGGGTCAACCAACTGGTTCTTAGCGAGAAACAACAGGCACAGCTAAGTGAAGCGGAAAAACAACACCCGCTGTTCCAGAGTGCGCAGGCCAAGGGTACCGATCGCTTTTATCGTTGGTATTGCGAACGGGTGCTTGGAAAACGCAAGCTTGGGAAAAAGCAGCAAACCTACGAAGCCTTCAAGGGAATCAACTGCGAAGAGATTGTGAAAATGGACCGCGCGACCCTTCAACAGCAAGGGCAGCCGTCCTTTCGCGCTTCGGCCGAGGCGAACGACGACGTGGCGGATCTCACTGCAACCTGGATGGAAAGCAGCGAAGTCGATCGCACGATGGACTTCATTCAAAGCCAGAAAAAGGGAGAAACCAAATTACCCCTCTGGTCTGACGACTACTGGGCCATCTCGGGCGGTATCACCTCTGCACGTTATGCCGAAGGTTTTGAAACCAATACCAATGAGGCAAATTGGAGAAAGAACGTAGGTTCGTACGCCCAACCGGGAGAAGACACGAATCGCAAAGCCTCCAAACGCCTTGAGTGGACTGCCCTCTGGGACGAAGTGGGCAATGCACGTGGAATTTCACGCTTGATTGCGCCGTGGTCGCCTTCCGAGAAGATGGACGCCAGCTCAGGCGATACCGATTTTACTCTAACCAACGAACAGAAAGGCGAAGGAGAGGCGCTGGAGAAAAACGGCGAGGTCGAGACCTGGATGGGCATCTGTCACGGCTGGGCAGCGGCCTCAATCATGACGCCGCCTGCGGAGTCCGCGGTTTCCGTAGAGGGTGCCAAAGGTGTGGACGTGCGCTGGAACCCGCATGACATTGCAGCGATGCAACAGCTGGCGTGGGCCAATGGAAGTACGGTTGAATACCAACGCGGGCGCTGGGTCCGATCGGAAAGCAATTACGTCGGGGGACGGTGCAATCTCAAAGACGCGCGTACGAATCGCGCGGGCCGATTGGTGAATCAAGAATGTTTTGATAACAACCCTTCGACCTTCCTGCTCGCCCTGTCCAACATGGTGGGGAAAAAGAGCAGCGTAAAATTGGATTAAGACCTTCGACTATGGTATGGAATCATGCGATTCAATCCTATAGCATTACCTTTTTAACCTACCAAGAAGCGCAAGCGCTGCAGCAAGTGGGAAGATTGCGCGATCAGCTACGACCGACGCTTTAAGCGAAAAGATCGTTTTTCGGCAACACGCGGAAAGCGCAACCCACGTAACGGGCGTTACGACGACAGCTCAATCGAAAAGATTGTTGGTTTTGTAGTGAGCGTGAATTACGTCAGTGAGTCTTACCCCTCTGTGGACGGGAAGCCGTCCGATACGTTCTGGTTCGCGTGAACTACACGGGCGATCTGGAGATTGAGAAGGTAGCACTCTGCCGGGGGAGGCCAGATTGAGGCCCAAAACCGAGGAAATGGATTGCTGCCGGAGGCAAAATGGCACAAGAACGCACACCCTGACTTTTTGTGGGTGCCCCGCCGCAACAGTGTCCCAGTGGGCACGGCCGACGTCAACGCGCAGGAGCTGCGCTACGACGGGAAGGCGACGGCGGATCTTGCCGAAGCGGCGCGCGAAGGTTCGGCCGAGGGCATGCCGCTTTGCAAAGTGGTCCAGTATTTAACCAATCACTCCTCTCGATAAACGGCACAAGCACGCGATTACCCCTCGCTATGTTTGTCCGTTTGATGAAGAACTCCCTGCTGAATGGCAATAGTGCTTGTGGATGTTCAACCTTCTGTAAGGACGGCACAAGGGTGGCAGTTTGCCACCCTTGTGCTTTTTTTTTCGCTGTGTGCTTTTGCAAAACCGTATGTACCTTTAGGGGAAGATCACAAACCCTTGCCTGAATGTCGGGAGACGTTTGGAAAGAGAAGGGTTTTACTTTAGAGATCCGCAAAGATTCAGGCCAGCGGTCTCTATTCAGGCCTGAACGCGGGGCCAACTATTTCTCAGAGAGTCAATTCTGAGTACACCTCCTTTACGAGCGACTCGATCGATCCCGTTGCTTCAAAAAAATAACGGTGCTTGTTTACATGGCTGCTGACAATGACCTGAGTCGCATGAGTTGGCGGGACATTGCTGAAATGGAGCAGGTCGGATCGACGTTGGACGTGGATGTCATCGTCTTTCAAGACGATGAAACTCCGAGGGCATGCGCTATTACCATGTCGCGAAAAGACCCAATAACTTCTACCGGGAGTACAAAAACGGGTTGAGCAGTACGCCCAGTCCCAGAGGAAGGCGGATCTTGAGCCCACGGCGATGAGCAGCTCTATCCTGGGCGACAAAGGCCCCCGAACTTCCGGTTTCCCCACTCATTAAGATCTGGAAGAGGCGACGGAGAAGTAGCCACGGCGGGGAAGTTTTTGATTTACCTTGCTGACTCGTTATCCCAGCGAACGCCTGGCTCTCAGTGGGCTGGAGTCACGGTGAGGTTTCGATGCAGATGCGGCTTCTGGAATGCAGCAGGAAAAGGGAGGCGACCGGCTTACTCCACCGGCAGGGCGGTTTTGCCTTCGATTATGGTTCCAACTCGCATAAGTTGCGAGATGGTCGAGGCAAAACAGAAGGCGAAGAGTCTACTCGGCATTTTGGCAAAATACCGGGCCGGCCACTCGGTGGATTGGGCAGGGAGTGACTCCTGCCGCCCGAACCAACAGATTGAGTTTGCTGAGTGGGAGGGAGCCGGTCGACTACCTGTACGGCTCGGCGGCGCTACTTCAGGGCAAGGGTTTTAACCTGGGACGCTGCTTAGAAATTTGAACTCCGAACAGGGCTTTCCAGCTGAAGAAAAAAGCACTGCTGCAGCGCTTGCGCACCGGAAGCCGCAGGCAGCGCAGGGGCGTATGAGCGCTACCTGCAAACGCACACGCGGCTTTTTACGAAAAATATTCCTGCGATCTATGGGAGAAGCGTGGGGACGCCTTCCCAGGATCTCCGACGCAGTCACTACGATCCGCGCGCCACGATGGCGGTATGGAGAATGCAGCATGGGCAAAGTCGTGGAGTCTTTGAACACGCTTGCCAAAACGCTGCGGTATTATGTTTGCACCCCCGAGAGGCCAAAGAGCGTCGTCAAAAACGTTTTGACTTGGAAGGGGTCTTCAAGGAAGCCGTCGCTTTGCGGATGTTTCCAACGATCTACCCTTTCTGATTGGACTGAGTCAGTGGCAAAGGGAAAAGCGCGAGCTACTCCCAAGCAGAGCTACGAGCGGCAAATCTACAAAGGCTGAGTGCGAGATATCACCGCTTTGGAGAAAGCGCTCGCTTCCAAAGACGGTGCGGTTCTAGCAGGCTATGTAGGGGTATTACCGTTTGAAGGGAGACTTGATTTCGTGGAAGAGCAGCTACGCGACCTCGATTTGGTTTCCCCAAAGTTTTTCTGAGTTTGAGGAAATGTTTCGAAGCTCGAAAAACACAGTCGGCTCTACCGGGACCCAGAGCGCAAGCGCAGCGCTTGGGCGGAAATGATCTACCTCTTTAGTGCCTCTGACAAAGAATTGGCGGCGATGGAAGTTCCCCCCTTATTCTGATTCCCTTGAGGGGGCAGAGCGGCTTATGCTATCAACACCTTATGCTCGCGAACGTGGAACGCGGTATCTTCAAAAGCCGGGACGGCACTCCGTTGTATTACGAAAGCCGTGGAAGTGGAGACCCGCTCATATTTTGTTACGGCCTGACGTGTCGTATCGAACACTGGCACTATCAACTCAACCATTTTTGAGAAGACTCACCGGGTGATTGCGCTCGATTACCGGGGGCACCACCGTTCGGGAAGTCCCCGCAACGGCCGAAACATGACTATTAAGTGGTGTGCGCGGGACGTGGAAGATCTGATGAACCACCTGAAGCTTTCCCGCGCGGTTTGCCTTGGCCACAGTTTCAGGCTCCGGTGTGCGTTTATCTTGCTGATTTCTGTGAGAAGACGGGTCGCCGGTCTGGTGCTCATCTGTGGTTCGGTGGTGCGCCTTTGAGCACATGTTCCATTCAAACAAGCTGGACTATCTTCAAGCTCAGTTCGAAACTTTACGGTATCGCCCCCGGGCTCGTGGGCCGCGGGTGGTATGAGTTTACGAAGCAGAACTGGTTTAGCTATTTCATGACGGCACGCTTCGGGTGGAATCCAGAGAAAAGCAATGAGCAAGATATCAGCGCTTACATGCAGGGAGTCCACGAAAGCCCTGTTGAAACCTTTCACAATCTGCTCAAGGATTATAACGAGTTTGATGGTCGAAAGCTCCTTCCCAACGTTAAAGCGCCGACGCTGATCGTGGCTGGCGGAGAAGATTGGATTACACCGTTTTATCTTCAGGAAGAAATGGCGCGGTTGATTCCGGGGGCCAGTCTGCATAAGGTAGAAAAAGGTAGCCACAACGCGCACATGGACTACCCTGATGAAGTGAACGGCGAAATCTCTCGCTTTCTGAAAGAAAAGGTTCAATGGAAAAACTAATTTTAGTGTTCGCGCTGTTGCTCGCCGCTTGTTCGCACGTCCAACCAGAGCCGCAGGGATACACGGAAGGCCAATTTTGGCAGGAGCAGGGCCGCCGTCGCCGGGTGAGCCAGCAATTCTCCGGAAATCTCTACCTTTCATACCAGGGGCAAGGGCAGCAAGGGGCTGGCAAAGGCCAGATCATTGCCGACATCCCGGGTCAGACGCGTATGGAGTTACGCGATCCTTTCGGCCGTTTGCACTACCTGGCTATCCTCAATGGCAAGAAGTTCGGTGTGCTTTACCCACGACAGAATCGGTACTTCCAGGATACGGAAGCGGGACGTTTTTATCTGAAACGGATGGTGGGCTTTGATCGATCTTTCCCAAAACTCATCACGCTTTTCATGGGCGCGGTCCCCGCCGACTTGGGTAGCCGCTTCGATAGCTGGAAATGGGATGGGGCCAAGGGTCTTTACCGAGGGACGTTAAAGGACAGAGAACTCGACTGGCAGATTTTTATCGATCCTTCCAGTTCCACGATCAAGGAGATCCACGGTAGCTCTCCTTTCAGCTCGTTCGAGTTGGAATACGAACGCCCAGAGCGGTGTTGCGGCGGCAGTTCGGTGAATGCCCAATCTTCATCCCATATTTTACTTTCCAAGTCCGTTGCCTTGGTGGAACCGAAATCCGGTCATAGAATGGGCGTAGAGTGGCGCGACGTGGAATGGGTTTCCAAGAAGTTTCCCCCCCGCGCTTTTGTTTTCCGGCCTCCGGCGGGAAGTGAGCGGCTGGAGTAAGCGGGAAACCCCGTTCTAAAAAAGACCGCGTCCCAAAATCAATCGTGTTAGAATTTTGGCATGTTGCTTCAAGTTCGCGATCTCCGCACGTACTTTGATACTGAAGATGGAGTCGTCAAAGCCGTAGACGGCATTTCATTTGAACTCAGCAAAGGAAAAACCCTAGGCATCGTCGGAGAGTCGGGCTGCGGTAAGAGTGTGACCGCGATGAGTTTACTGCGGCTACTACCGAGCCCTCCGGCGCGCCATGCAAGCGGCGAAATCCTTTTTGAGGGAGAAGATCTCCTGGTCAAGGATGCCGAAGCGATGCGTTCGGTGAGAGGGAGAGAACTTGCCGTTATTTTTCAAGAGCCCATGACGTCCTTGAATCCTGTCTATACGGTTGGGTTTCAAATTGCGGAAGCCATTCAGAACCATTTCCCCGAAAAAGATCCTGAGAGCGTGAAAGCGCGTGTATTGGAACTTTTGGATCGTGTTGGAATTGCCGATGCCGCCGATCGTTTTGACAATTATCCGCACCAGCTGAGCGGGGGGATGCGCCAGCGAATCATGATTGCGATGGCGCTAGCCTGCGATCCCAAGTTGCTCATCGCCGATGAGCCGACCACCGCTTTGGACGTTACGATTCAAGCACAAATTTTGGAGCTGATGACCAAGCTAAAGAATGAAACCGGCATGTCGGTCATTCTGATTACGCACGACATGGGCGTGATCGCCGAGATGGTGGACGAGGTGATCGTCATGTACGCTGGCAAGATCGTAGAAAGAGCCAGTGTAGACGACCTCTTTGCGCACCCGCTCCACCCGTACAGCCGGGGGTTACTCGCGTCTATTCCCTCCATGCAAAAAAGAGGCGAAAGGCTCAATACCATTCCGGGCCAGGTGCCACCGCTAACGAAGTTGCCCGTGGGATGCGCTTTTCAGGACCGTTGTCCACTTGTACAGCCCCATTGTCGGGA
Source organism: Bdellovibrionota bacterium (assembly GCA_041391485.1). Classification (GTDB taxonomy): domain Bacteria; phylum Bdellovibrionota; class FAC87; order UBA2466; family JACKAF01; genus JACKAF01. Next base: position 144,719 of record JAWKNY010000004.1, read on the forward strand.
GCAGGACCCTGTTTTGGAAAGAAAAGCAGAGGGCCACTGGGCGAGCTGCTTTGAGGTAAAAGCGCTGTGAGTCCACTTTTAGAGATTCGGGATTTAGTGAAGAGCTTTCCTGTAGGGAGGGGCCTCTTGCGGCCAAGCGGAGCGTGCACGCGGTTCAGGGTGTCAGTCTTTCCATCCAGAAGGGCGAAACCTTGGGGCTCGTCGGGGAATCCGGTTGTGGAAAGACAACGCTAGGGCGTTGTATTCTTCGCTTGATAGAGCCCACCTCGGGGCAGGTGATCTACGACGGCACGGACGTGACCGCGCTGACTGCCAAAGAACTCAAAGCCTATAGACGGCGCATGCAGATTATCTTCCAAGACCCTTTCTCTTCGCTGAATCCAAGAATGACGATTGGAAAAATTATTGAAGAGCCGCTCATCATTCATCAGATGCATGGCGATGCGACGGGACGCCGGAAGCGCGTGGAGCAGTTGATGGAGCTGGTGGGGCTCAATCCCGCCGCGATGTTGCGCTATCCCCATGAGTTTAGCGGCGGCCAGAGGCAGAGGATCGGAATTGCGCGTGCGTTGGCGGTGGAACCGGAGTTTTTGGTTTGTGACGAACCGGTAAGTGCTCTGGACGTCTCCATTCAGGCCCAGATCGTAAATCTACTAATGGATCTTCAAGCGCGTTTGGGCCTGACCTATCTTTTTATTAGTCATGATTTGCGGGTTGTGGAACACATCAGCCATCGAGTGGCCGTGATGTACCTTGGGAAAGTCGTCGAGAGTGCGAAAAGCGAATCGTTGTACGCGAACCCTCAACACCCTTATACCCAGGCCCTCTTGTCGGCGGTACCCAGCCCCGATCCGAGCCATCGAAAAAACCGCATTGTCCTTGAGGGCGATCTGCCTAGCCCAACAGCGCCACCCAGCGGGTGTCATTTTCACCCGCGTTGTTTTCTTAGAGAAGAACGTTGCCGAAGTGAAGAGCCCGGCCTGAAGCCCTTAGCGGCCGATCCCGACCATTACGTCTCTTGCCTAGTGGTAAAGTGAAAACTGGGTTTGGAGCTTGAGTAGGACTTCGAGTGTTTCTTTGAGTTCCTCGCGGTGCAGAGGGCATTGGAGTGCATCGGACACCCCCGCCGCATAAGCTTCTTTGATCTGCTTGCGGGTGCTTTCGGGATCGCTTCCTTCTCGAAACGACAGAATGATGGGCACCTCGTAGGTTTCTGCAAGGTGGCGAATCAGTTCAACGGGTGTTCCCCAACTGAGCCAGGATTCCACAAAGACCACATCTGGGTAAGAAGAGTCGAACAAATGCGCCAGCTCTGAGACAGAGGTAGCGTGCCGGATATCGAAGAGCCGGTAGGACTCCAAGAGCTCTAGCCAGTCGGCGCTCTCAGAGATGTAGAAAAGCGTCGGTCGACCCTGGATCCGCTGTCGGCGGAACTCAGCCAGATCCACCACGTTCGGGGTGTCCTCCCGTTTGTGTTTCTCGCTCAAGTCGTTTTTCCCCCCAAACCCATGTTAGTAAAAACGTTCGGGGAATCAAAAGAATTCTTAAGAAAAATCCACATTTTGATGGCGCGACGCGTGCTGGGGAGCCGGCCTTAGGCCTAGGCTGGGACAGGGCGGCAGCCCAAAAACGGGAAGAATGTTAAGGGATTTTGCTATTTTCCGATAAGCTCATAGAGGAACCTCCTATGGATAAAATTCTGGTCATTGAGGATAACAAGGATTACCAGTTCTTGATTCAGTCCACCCTGTCGTCCGAATTCAAGGTGATTTGCGCCGACAACGGTAAGCAGGGGATTGAGCTGGCGAAGGAACACAATCCGACGCTCATTTTGCTCGATATTACGTTGGGTGACGTGGACGGTTTTGAGATCTGTCACTTGTTCCGCAGCCAGAAAGAAACCTCGCAAACGCCCATTATTTTCCTTTCGTCGCGTAACGATGCCCATAGCAAGGTGATGGGATTTGATCTCGGAGCGGATGACTACGTTGAAAAGCCTTTCAATGGTGAAGAGCTGAAAGCTCGCGTTCGCACTCGCATTCGTCAAAACCAAGCCCGTCGCGAAAACGTGTCCACCTACGAAGTGCAAGGACTTAGAATCGACTTCCTTGGCCACCGGGTATTTATCGAAGAGCGAGAAGTTCCCTTTTCAGCTTTGGAATTCAAACTCCTTTCCTACTTTGTAAGAAACCCGGACCGGGTGCTCAGTCGTGAAAGAATCTTGAACAACGTTTGGGGTGTGGATACCTTTGTGACGGATCGCGTAGTGGATTCTCACATCCGCAGTATCCGCAAGAAATTGGGCGCGTACAAAGATCACATCGAATCGATCTATGGCGAAGGGTACCGATTCAACCCCAGCCCGCTTTCCTCTGCCAAAAACAAATCTGAAGCCGCCTAAGTACAAGCCGCATCCCCGCTGCTATAATAAAAGGCTGTGAGACGCCGTCCCATAGCTTTGACCCTCTGTGCTCTGGTATTTCTGTACTTCCCTATTTCTTGGGGCGTACAGGTATGGAGAGGGCACCCTGTTTATTTTGGCGACGTGCTCTTTTCCCTAATCCTGCCAGCCTTGCTTCTCGTTGGACTGATGCGTGTCGTACGAGTGGGTTGGTACACGCTAATCGCTTTTGGTTTTATCTGGGGCGCGCGCGACCTTTATATCTATTACAGCAGTCAGGGCGCGAACCTCGCACCCATCGTCGTGCATCTATTCATTTACCTGGTTAGACTTAGCTATTTCATCAACCCTCGCGTGCGCCATTTGTACTTCGATCCCAGGATGCACTGGTGGAAAACAAAACAGCGTTTCGAAACCCACATGCCGACCATTGTGCGTCACCAGGGCGAGTGGTTTTACCCCATCATGCGAAATATTTCAGAGGGTGGGTGTTTTTGGAAATCCCCACGGCATGCTGGTGAGCGATCACTTGGACATTCAAGTCCCTTGCCGGAGCCGCTCAATGTTCCCGTTATCAAGGCCAGAGGGGAGATTCGCTGGGTTTCAAAAGATCCTCTCGAATGGGCCTGGGTGTACAATTCAATCACTTGCCCCGGGATCAAAGCCGCGCTTTGAAATCCTTTGTGCGCAAACAACTCTAACGCTAGCGGCAAGCAGGGCGGTGACAAGGCGTTTGCCGGACAGCTCCCTATCCCGTATAAGACGGCCTTATGGGTTTTAGCGCGACACTTCCTCTTTCCAAGACAAAAATTGCTCGTTGCCGTGCCGTGGCTCGTTCCATAGGAGACGAGGTGGCGAGCCTCGTCCGTGAGCATTCGACGGTAGGGGTGGAACGCACCTACTTGCGGCTACTTGGGCTAAACAGCGCCAAAGAACAAGACGAAGGTCTTCTCTACCCGACCTCTAATCTCGTCGTGGATCAAGTGGAACGGGCAGGGCGGCTGGAGGAAGGCAGTTTGTATTGGATCGCCAATGCGCTGCTCGCCCGCAACTGCAGCTTAGGCGATCTCGAGGCGGCCGTATTGGCCGGCAAGGTCGACATCGGAACGGTAGCGGCCGAGCCACGGGCCGCCGTTCTTAAGATGGGAACGCGTCTGGCCCGCGAAGCGGTTGGCGCCCTTAGGGCGCGCGTCAAAAGCCGCGCTAAGATCAAAAAGGGATTGAAGGATCCCGCAAAGCTGAAGCGTCCGTTGCTTTACCAAATCGTAGCCACCGGAAACATCTACGAGGATGTGCTTCAGGCAAAAAGCGCCGTCTTGGATGGCATTGAGATCGTTGCTGTGATCCGTAGCACCGCTCAGAGTTTGCTGGACTACATCCCGCAAGGAGCGACAACGGAAGGCTTTGGCGGGACCTACGCCACTCAAGAGAATTTTAGAATTATGCGAGAGGCGCTCGACGAGGTGGGCGCTCAGCAAAAGAAATACATTCGGCTCACCAACTACGCTTCCGGCCTTTGCATGGCGGAGATAAGTCTTCTCGCTTCTATCGAGGGGCTAGATTGTCTTCTCAATGATGCCATGTATGGAATCCTTTTTAGAGACATCAATCCCATCCGGACGCTCGTGGATCAACATTTCTCCCGCTTGCTTTGCGCTCAGAGCGGTATCTGGATCATGACGGGTGAAGACAACTACATGAAGACCACGGACGCGGTGAAGAGCGGGGATTCGGTGCTGGCTTCTGAATTTATCAATGAAAGAACCGCGCTAAACGCTGGCTTACCGACTTCGCAAATGGCGCTCGGGCACGCCATGGAGATGAACCCTCAGTACGATAAGGTAATCCTGATGGAGCTGGCGCGGGCACAAATGACTCGGCAGATTTTCCCGGATAGCCCTTTGAAGTACATGTGCAACACCAAGTACAAGACGGGCGATATTTTCATGAGCAACGTGGTGGACGCGGTTTTCAATCTTTTGGGGGCTTTTACGAACCAAGGTGTGCTTCTCTTGGGGATGCCCACGGAGGCCGTCCATACACCTTGGCTTTCCGATCGAAGCATGAGCGCGCGCAATGCCCAATACATTGTGAATGGTTCGGCCGGTATGGGGAGCGAGTTGGGTTACCGATCGGATGGCTTTATTGCCACCTTTGCTCAAAATGTGTTGGACGATGCTGTCCGTTTGCTTGAGAAGATCGAGAAGATTGGTTTTTTGAAAGCCATTGAGCGTGGGTATTTTGCGGACGTTAAGCGCCCTACTTCTGGCGGCAAGGGAGCGAAGGGCGTGTTTAAGATGGGGCCAAAGTATTTCAATCCCTTTTATGAGATGATGGGCAGTCGGATTTAGATGAACGAGATCGACTTCAATAATCTAGTGCCTTACGGCGATACGACGGGCGACGGGGCTTTGCAGTTAAGTTTTACCTTCCCCGTTGAACCTTCCCCCAAAGCGCAGGAAGCCGCCGCGCAGATGGTACGAGATTGGGGTTTTAGCGATGTCAAAGTCGCCCATATGTCTTCTGTGGGAGTGGGCTACGCTTTCTTTGTCATCTTCTGTCGCACCCTGAAAGGGATCAACTTTGAAAAAGTTCAAGTTCCCGAGCTGACCGGCCAACGACTTAACTACAAAGAGATCGACAAACGAATTCTCGAAGAGATTGGCAGACCCATCCGCGTGGTAGGGGCTAACACCGGGTTTGACGCGCATACGGTGGGGCTCGATGCCATTCTCAACATGAAGGGTTTTGACGGCGACGTGGGCTTGGAGCGTTATAAGGGTTTCTACACGGTCAACATGGGGAGCCAGGTGCTCCCCGCAGAACTCATCGATAGGGCCCTGAAAGAAAAAGCCGACGCCATTCTCATTTCGAAGATCGTCACGCAAAAGGACATCCACATTGCGGATATGAAAGATGTCATATTACACTTACGAAAGCGTGGTCTTGAGAAACGATTTATTCTGATTGTGGGCGGGCCGCGCGTGACCCATAAGTTGGCCTTGGAGATGGGTTATGACGCTGGGTTTTCGATCGGGTCTTACCCGAGTGACGTAGCGTATTTTCTGTATGAGAGAATGCGGGAGCGCATAGGAAAAAAGAAATGAAGATCATCGGCCGTGACAAAGAATCGGACCAAATTAAGAAGGCACTAAAGCTCGGCCGCAACTTACTGGTTGAGGGCCCTGTTGGGGTGGGTAAGACCTTCCTCATCCAGAACCTTTTGAAAGAAACCAAGAAAGACTTCGTACGCGTCGATGGGGATACCCGGTACACCGAGCAGAAACTCACGGGCTGGTTCGATCCGCCGATCGTTCTGAAAAAAGGCTACGTGAAGGAAGCGTTTGTGGAAGGTCCGCTCGTAACCGCGATGAAGAAAGGGCAGGTGCTCTTCATCAACGAACTCAATCGCATGCCTGAAGCTGTGCAAAATATTCTTCTACCTGCAATGGATGAGCGCACGATTGTGTTGCCCAAGCTGGGGGAGATAAAAGCCAAAGCGGGGTTTAGCGTGGTGGCGACACAAAACCCCAAAGAATTCACAGCGACCCACGCGCTGTCCGAGGCGTTGCTCGATCGTTTTGAAATGATCCACCTGGATTACCAAACCGAAAAAGATGAACTTGAGATTCTAAAACAAGAGATCGGTGGAAACGGAAAGACCGAGGCTTTGTCCCGTGCGCTCCAGCTGGTAAGAGCCACCCGCGAACACGCTGCCGTTAAACGCGGAGCGAGTGTGCGCGCTGCCATTGCAGTCGGGCGCCTTTTGGAAGGCGGCCTGGAATTTGAAGAAGCCTGCTTGATGGCACTCCCTAGCCGCATTGAGGTCTCAAGCTCCGGAACCGACGCTCGGGATCTCATCCAGAACCTCATCCAAAATCCCACGCAATTTGAAAAAAAAAAGAATTAGCTTTTAAGAAGACGCCGTTCTCCCCAAGACGCTTTACCAAAACCTTTCTCCCTCCGGAATTGGCCCACACGGTTGAGGAAGAGGCTTTTCAAGGTGAGGATCTGGGCGAACGCACGGACGAGTTGCGGGCGCTCTTTCTCAAGCACGCTTCGCACGCGCGTTCGGAGCCGTCATTGGACAAGCGGCTCGTCGATCTGGTGCTTTCCCATGCGCGTTCCATTGTGTCCCACCCCGCCAAACCCATGAGACGCGAGCTTTTAAACTTTTACGACGATCCGGCGGGTGAGATCGCCTTGGAAGAAAGCCTGGAGGAGAATCCGGCGCTGGATGGCATTGAGAATCTTTGGGTGGAGCGCCAGGCTGAGAAGACCTTTCCGTGCGTGACCATGCTCGACTGCAGCTTTTCGATGGCGGGCGATAAGCATCTGCTTTCCAGCATCGCCGTTGCTGTCTTGCTTTTGGAAGTTCCGGTGAACGACACCTCCTTGGTAGTTTTTGGATCGCAGGCGAAGAGCCTGAAGGCATTGAGAGAGCAGCAGCCGCGCGAAACGACAGTTCTCGAGTTCCTGAAACATAAGCCTGCTGGCTTTACCAATATTGCAAGAGGCCTGGAGGAAGGGTTATCGCAACTGGCCGCCGGGCGCGCGTCCAAGCGAAAGATTGGCATTCTGGCTACGGACGGACGCAGCACCGAAGGAGAAGATCCTTTGGAAGTTGCACGCCGCTTTGATCAGCTCGTGGTTTTGCACCTTCATGGTCCGGGAAGCCATTTGGAAGCTTCGCAAAAGTTGGCGGAGCATGGAGGCGGTACCTGCCTAGAGGTGGAGGAGTTTGCTCAGTTGCCTAGACGGTTGTATGAGGCCTTGCGGGTGCTCGCCAGAGCCTGATTAGAATTCCGGCGCGTCTGGTTTGGTACAGCTGGCGCAGGGCGAAGCTACCTGGCGCGCGAGGCCTGTCCAAAAATTGTAGATCTTCAGATTCGAATTGCGGATGATGACGGCTACCGTTACTGCCAGCATGACCACCATCAGGATATATTCCAAAACAGCCTGTCCCCGCGAGTGTGAACGCTTCCGCATGTCTTTATTATACCCGTTTTGAGACTTAGACCAAAAGGCTGCTGATATTGAGTGCGGCATGCAGGCCTACGCACAAGGAGAGTCGCCCTGTTTTCCATCGCGCATAGCCCAACCACAGACCTGCAAAAAAAGTGTACACGATTTGCAGAGCGACGACCGCGACGGGAAGGGCTGCGAGGTTTTGTAGGTGCCAGAGCGAAAAAGCGAGACTCGTTGCCCAAACGGAGGCGGGAAAGGGATTGGTAAGCGTCAAAAGTTTCCCTGGATAACGGCGTTCAATGACGTTGTACAACCAGCCTCTAAAGATCCACTCCTCGCCAAGAGGGACCCAAAGCGCGTACCAAAAAAAATCCGCGTTGAGTCCCGTTTGAAACACGGACGGACTTTGACGGATCCATCCGGAAGCAAACGCGATGGCGATGGCGACCGGCGCCGACAGGAGTATCATTCGACTTTGGTGAGCGATGGGCTCCTGGTCCAAGGGCAGTGAAAAATAAAACAGCGCGGCGAGGAGCGGGAAGGCGAGCATTTCAAAATGGATCGCATAAGGACTCTCCGGGGAACCGCCGAACTGATTCCAGACCAGAAAGAAAAAACTCTGGGCGGTTGGAAGAAATCCTGTGGTGAAGAGAAAGGCGATGCCAAGGGTGAGTAAAAGCAAGCGCCAGCGCTCGGCCGGCTTCAGTAGCGTGGGTGATTGTAGTGACATCTTCTTATAGAGGTAACACTCTCTGCCGCTTGCCGCACTCTCTTTCCCCCTGGCCCGGCACGCGGTAGAGTGCGGGTGTGCAAAATCCCAAGCGCATATTGGTACGAGCCCCGAACTGGATAGGGGATCACGTGATGGCTTTGCCGTTTTACGCTGGCCTTCGGGATTTCTACCCGAGCGCTCATTTGGTCTTGCTTCACACCGCGCAGATTCAAGGGCTGCGTTTTGGCGCTTTTGACGAGTATTGGGAGCTGCCGAGCGACTGGCGTCGCCCGAAACAGCTCCGGCATCTTTCCGGCGAGCTGAAAAGCCGTGCCTTCGACGTCGCTTTTTCTTTGCCTGCCTCCTGGTCGAGCAACTTACTCTTGGCACTTGCGGGTATCTCACACCGCATCGGCTTTGATGAGGGGGGGAGTGGCCTACTCTTAACCCACGCGCTTCGTTGGCGGGGTTCCATGGCAAGCCGTCACAAAAGCGAACAGTATGCCGATTTACTGGAAACCGTCGGGGGGAAGGGGCGATTCGACTTCCTGGCGCCAAAGAGTGGGAAGCGGCAGAAACGCATTGTGCTCGCGCCGGGGGCGGCTTTGGGCCTTCGAGAATGGCCCCATGTCGAAGACTTGGCGGCGGCCCTTTCAAAGAAATTTCCGGAATACGGGATCTTGCTGGTGGGTGGGGCGGGCGAAGCGAAGTGGCAGTCGCGTTTCAAACGCTTGAAACTGCCAAATTTTACCGACTTTGTGGGCCAGACCAACTTGGAAGCCCTTTGCGAATTGCTGGGCACTGCAGAGGTTGTGGTCGCAAACGATTCGGGAGTCGCTCACTTGTCGGCGACGGTCGCGGGAACTCCGACTGTGGTTCTCTTTGGGCCCGGAAACCCCGACTACATTCGTCCGCTTGGCGAGCACGTGCGGCCTCTGTTTGTGTCAACACTGGCTTGCCGCCCTTGTGATTCCAATCGCTGCGCCGGAGGCTATGGGTACCAGGCGTGTTTGCGCCAGCTCTCTGCCGAGGAGATTTTGCTCGCCGTGCAAAAGGTGCTGATCGAAACCCCCTAGGGGCAACAATCTTCTGGCGAGTGGCGATTTTTGCGCCGCGTCTGTCTATACTTTTTTCAAAAGCGTGTTTATACTGAGCTTTATGAAAAAATCGCTGCTTCTAATTTTCCTTCTTGGTTTGTTCGCCCTGGTCTTCAGCGGCACCTCCGTGTATGCGGATGAGTCGTCCGGAGAGGAAAACCGCGATCCAGCCAAAGCGGAAAGTTCCAAGACGGAAGCCTTTACAGGCGAGCAGCTGACTCTCAAGAAGTTCATGGAAGAACTCTTTGAGGATTCCAAAAAGGTGAACGAAACGGGCGCTCCTGGAAAGAAAGCGCGCAACACGATTGAGTCCGCCGTAGACTGGACGGAAGTCGCGAAGATTTGCTTGGGCGGCGCCAAAGAGTGGTCAGCTCAGAATTCCAAAAATCGTTCAGAATTTTCAAACCTACTCAAAGATATCATCGCTTTGACTGCCTATTCCCGAATGGGCGACTTCTGGAATGGCACCAGTTACACCATCAAGAAGATCGACGTGAAGGGTAACGACGCCACCGTGACCACGACGTTTAAGGCATCTGACGACGATTATGCCTTGGAGTATTACCTGAGCAAAGCGGGACGCAAATGGAAGATCAAGGATCTTTCTTTTGATGACATCAAGTACAGCGACAACATCCGTGAGCAGATCCAATCCTTCTTGAAGGAAAAGAATTTTGCGGTACTGCTAACCAAGCTTCGTAAACGCCGGGCCGACTTGGAAGCGGACGACAAAACCAAGAAAAAAGCCAGCTCTGAACAGCGGCCTTCCTAAGACTTACTAGATTTTAAGCTTAAGCGAGGCGGCAGGCCGCTTCGACTTCTTCCACTTCCTTGGGCACTCCGGAAGTCAGTACCTTGCAGCCTTTGGATGTCACCACCACATCGTCTTCAATTCGAACACCAATTCCCTTATAGCGGGCAGGTCCCGTGCTGAAGTAAAGGCCAGGTTCGATGGTGAGTACCATTCCGGCTTTGAGTGGGCGGTACTGATCATAGCGGCCCACGTAATAGCGGCCGGCGTCGTGCACGTCCATCCCGAGCCAGTGACCGATGCCATGAGGGTAATATTTTTTCTGGGCATTTTGTTGCAGCAAAGTCTTTTTGGGCCCTTTCAAAACCTTCATCTTGAGAAGGTGCTCCAGGAGGAGTTCGCTCGCCATCTCCTGCAGCGCGTGTACGGTAACTCCAGGCCTAACGGCGGCCACGCATTGCTTTTGCACATCCAGCACCGCTTCATAGACTTCTTTCTGCGGCTTGCTGAACTGCCCATTTACCGGAAAGGTGCGCGTGATATCCGCGCTGTAGTATTCGTATTCCGCACCCGCGTCGATGAGAAGCAGATCGCCATTTTGGCATTGCTGGTTGTTGGAAGAGTAGTGCAGCACGCAGGCGTTGGCACCGGTAGCGACGATAGAGCTGTACCCTACGCGTTCAGCCCCGTGTCCTCGAAACTCTTTGAAAAGTAAGGCCTCGATCTCATATTCCCAGCTTCCCGGTTTAGTAAGCTTCATAGCGAGCTTGTGTGCGTCGGCCGAGATCTGCGCAGCGGTTGCCATGCTTTCCAGTTCAGCCGCTGACTTAACGCAACGCATTTCCCCGAGGATTTCCAGGGGATCGTGAATGGGCCAGAAAGGGCGGCCCGTTCTGCCCAGCTTTCGACCAGCTCGTTGCAATAGGCTGAAAATACGCTCGTCCATTTTGGAATCCAGGCCCACGCGGTAGTAGAGAGCGTCGGCATCCACCATGGCTTCGATAAAGGCCTCATCAAAAAAAGCATCAGGATGGGACGCTTGCGCACGATCCGCTCCAAAAAGCGACTTCGCTTCTTCTGGGCCGTGTATATACCCTTCCCAGAGTTCCTTTGTCGCATCCTTGGGCTCCACAAACATCTGAAAGGGGTACTTGCTCTGCGGCGCGAACAAACAGTAGCTGCTGAGCTCGTCAAATCCCGTTAAGTAGTAAAAACTGCTGTCCTGTCGGGGGGGGAAAGTGACGTCATTGTTTCTGAAAACGGGCTTTGCGGAAGGGAGCACGGCCACCCCATTGCCCAGCTCCTTCAGAAATTGGGTTCTACGGCTCTTAAATTCATTGGATTGCTTTGACATGCGGACAATCTAAAAGCCGAATACGAGGTTGTCCATCAAGATTTCCAACGTGGTCCCGTAGTACATTCCGACCACGCTGAGCAGGAGAAAAAGCGCCGAGCGCATGAAAACCTGTCGATTCCAGAAGCTAAGCAGTCCTTGCACGAATAAGGAGGCTAGAGCCGAAACAAAGGCGCTCACATACAAGGAGCGGAACACGCCGAACTGAGGGAATAAGACGAGCAAAAAGAGTAGCGCTCCGGCGAGCGCACCCGCGTAATCATAACCAAAGAGAAACCGAACGACCTGATCTTCCGCGGCGCGCTTTTTCAGAATCGCCGCCACCATAGGGAGCTGTCTGCCCGTAAGATAGCCGAGGTAGGCAATGGGGAGAATGCCCCAACACCATAGCAACACGGAGCTAAGGCCTGGGGGCAATAGAAAGTGGGTGCGGCGCAAGTATTCTGTTGCGGCAATGAGCATGCAGGTTGCCGGGATCAAGATTGCAGCAGCGCCTGAAAGCCACATTTGAAAAGTGGTTAGGTTATTGCGTGTCGCGGAAATCTCGCGCTTGGTCGTACGCTTGACCTGCGTGGAAAGGTAGCTCCCACCCCCCATCCCAAACAAAAAAGCCCCGAAGTAGAGCGTATAAAGAGCGAGTTTAGCGTTGAGGATATAAGTCAGTACACTTACGAGCGCGAAGACTTGTACGGTGGAAGAGGCAGCAACAAAAAACAAGGCAAGCACCAGGCTATAAAAGCGCAAGCTGCTTTCACTCACAGGTTTCACCCTCTTTCGTAGGCCAATTCCAGGAGTCGACTCACCAGGGTTGAGTAAGAGATTCCTGACTCTTTCCACAACTTAGGGTACATGCTGATGGGCGTAAATCTGGGAATGGTGTTGATTTCGTTCAGAAGCAGTTTACCACTTTTCTCTTCTGCAAAGAAATCCACACGTGCCATGCCGTCACATTCCATCACTGAATAGACCTTGAGAGCGAGTTCCTGAACCTCCAGGTTTTTTTTCTCATCCAGTGGAGCCGGCAGCAGGAGCTGTGTTTCTGAGGCTAGATATTTCTCCTGGTAGGAATAGAATCCTATCTTTGACGACGGTACGATTTCCCCAACCGCAGACGCTAGAGGTTTGGATCGTAGGCCGAGTACTCCGCATTCAAGTTCGCGTCCCTGGACTGCGGCCTCGACCAGCACCTTATTGTCAAAACAGAAGGCTTCGAGAATCGCGTCTTCCAAGAACTTTGCTTCGGATACTTTATTGATACCCACCGAGGAACCTTGTCGTGCCGGTTTTACGAAAACCGGCCAGCCAAGCGCGGCGATTGATTTTTCGCTCGAGGCAAATTCCGCAGGGGAGTGAAGTGTCAAAAATCGTGCGCTTGGGATGCCCGCCTGCGCGCAAAGAAGCTTGGTTCGCCTTTGTCCATGCAGTTCCACGAACTGCCGCAGTTGGCACCCACATAAGGAACACCAATGGTTTCAAAAAGGCCTTGCAGGGTGCCGTCCTCGCCAAAAGGGCCGTGTAAAATCGGAAAGACGACGTCAAAGTGCAAACTCTTGCCGTCCGCTTGAAGCGTGCCGTGTCCTTTTTCCAGGTACGGAAGCAGGCTGACTTTTGGACGAGCGGTATTCAGCTTGATGGTGTCTGCCGAGAGCCCTTCCACATAGAAGGATTTTTCTTCCTGCAGGTACCAGGTCCCGTCCTTTGCGATGCCGACGACTAAAGGAGAAAAGCGTGCTCGGTCAATGGCCTCAAGCACGTGGTACGCGGAGATCAATGAGATCTCGTGCTCGTCGGATCTTCCGCCGCATAGAAGTAAGACAGTTTTTTCATTGTTGAATTTCTAGAGTGTTTTGCCTGAGGTTTTTCTTGTTTTCGATAGCATCCAGTATTGCGGGAGTCAGATCCACTTGGTGCAAACGATCTAAAGTACCGAGTCCGCCGGGACAGAATACGTTGATTTCAATCACCTTGTTCCCCACGATGTCGACTCCTACGAAATCCAAGCCATCTCGTTGCAGCTGTGGCCGCAGTTGCTCCACAATCTGAATGTCTTCCAACGTGAGTTCAGTTTTTTCGGCGGTGGCTCCCAATGCCATATTACTGCGGATCTCGCCTCTTGGCGATACTCTGCGGTAAATTGCGGAAAAACCATCTCGTGCGAGGATTTTTCCTTCGAAGAGCAAAATCCGTTTGTCACCAGGTTTGGGGCCGGGAACGTACTCCTGCGCCATGACGTAGCCGCGTTCGGTGAGTGTGGAGAGGATCTGATTTAGATTGGGCTCTTTTGCCGAGCGGATCAAGAATACATTTTTTCCACCGCAGCCTCTGAGCGGCTTTAAGATGGCGGGTTTTTTCATCTCCCGCAGAAACTCTTTCAGATCTTCGGTGCGACGGCTTACGAAAAGGCGCGGGTGAAGGGTTTCGGGAAAACGACTCAAGTACAACTTGCTAGCGCTTCTTCGCAGTCCTTCAGGTTGGTTGAGGACGCGCACGCCGCGCTCCTGAAGCTGGTGAGCCAGATCAAGAGCCGGCGCAAATACCGCCTCATCCAGTTCGGGAGAAACATTCGGGTTAAAACGCAGAAACAGGACGTCGTAGGCTGCCAAATCCTTAGGGACCCACCGCAGATCGTGATCCTGCATCGCTTTTAGAAAAGTGCCTCGATCCCAATTCGAGCGCTTGGGGGCCACCGCGGCCAACGCCCGGATATGGTGGCCGCTGCTGACGGAAAAATCTTCTACGGACGCAAAGGCCACTTCGTGACCGCGCTGCCAGGCCTCGTAGGCCAGGTAGGTTGTGGTGTAGTGCGGCTTTTGGTGGAACAACGAGCCCACGACAAAGCAAAACTTCATGGGGCCAGTCTAGCACCCGAAAAGATTGGCTGTCATATGGCTTTATTCGGTGTGGCCTTGGATGAGGGAGGCGATGACATGGCTTGCTTTTTCGCCGACTTCTTCAAAGGAAAGGCCGATTCCCCGCCGACTGTCCGCACGGTGAGAATCGACGATACGGGCTTTGGGGATCGAGATGGACTCATTTTCGAAATGGCAGATCTCGACTTGTACCGTTTTGGAGTAGTCGTCCGGGTGGATCTCCACTTCTGCCGCAACTTCTATCAAGCAGCCGCCTTTGCCCAATACTTTTAGCCGTCCCGCATGCCGGGCCTTGTCGATGGTCAGAGTTGCGGGGAGATCCAGGCGCACGCGGCGGTAGCGGCGGCGTTGTCTAAATCCAGGAGCCGACGGCTTGTGAATCTGCGGGAGATGGATCTGAAAGTTATTCCCGCCGTCCTTGCTTACCGCATACTGAATTTCGCCACCCATGGCTTCAATGAGTACCTTGGAGACGGCTAGGCCAAGCACGCGGGGATCCGCACTTTCCTGGGGATTGAAATGGGGTTCAAAGACTTCTGAAAGATCCCCCTCGATGGAACGCCCGTTGTCGGTAAGGCTGATCGCAATTCCCGTTTTGGATCGTTTTAGCGTAACGGTGATGCGCCCACTTCCGTTGATGGACTCTTTGGCATTGTAGAGCAGGTTGAGCAGCGTTTGTCGTAAAGCGGCGGCGTCGGCGACGATCAAGGTCGCGGCCTCGGCGTAGACGTTGATCTGAATGCTGGCGCTTTGGAACTCTTTTTCGACAAGTTCAATGGTGTCGAGCAGTAGCTGGGACAGCTCAACCGTTTCGATCGAAAGTACGGTCTGGGACGCGTAGAATCTTAGATTCCGGGCGAGGCCCTGGGCTTTGATCGCGGCACGTCTTGCGATACGAAGGCCGCTTGCCACCTGCGTCGGATCTTGGGTGTCGGCGGCGCTCTCCAGCTCACCGAGAGCCGCGCTGAGCACCATGAGCAATTGCTGCCCCGTCACTCCGGCAAAATCTCTGAGTAAGCGCTCGGTTTCATAGGGGGCGATGTTCGGATCAAAGCGAGCCGCGCGTTTTTCCGGCTTTTTCATAGCCTTTACTCATCGGCACGCGGCTGCTACTGGTTAAAAGACCTATGTTTCAAAAGGTTTACCAAAAGCTCCTCGGCGCAATAATACTTGGTATCTATTGGCTTATCTGCCGCAGCTGGCGCCTGCAGAAGGTGGGCTGGACACCGCGCGCCAAATCGACCGCTCCCAGAATTTTCGCACACTGGCATGGGGACGAACTCCTACTTATTGGCGCGCACTCCGGCGAGGGCATGGCCGTGCTCAGTTCCCACAGTCGGGATGGCCAGCTGATGGGATGGGTGCTTTCGAAACTGGGATATTTTGTGCTTCGTGGTTCGAGTTCCAAAGGCGGGGCCGCGGGGCTGAAGGGGCTGATTGACGCCGTCAAACGTCGGGGGAGGGACGCCTCCATTGCGGTGGATGGTCCGCGTGGCCCGATTTACAAAGTGAAGCCTGGAGTTCTGAAGTTGGCCCAAGCGACAGGCTGTCCGCTCATTCCCGGAGTAAGTGCCGCCGCCAGAAGATACACTTTTGAAAAAGCGTGGAATCGGTGTTATCTACCTTATCCACTCTCTCGCTGCGTGGTTTTCTACGGGGAGCCGGTGACGGTTCCTCGACGGCTGTCCGAAGCAGAGTTTGAAGCCATCCGGCTGAAACTGGAGAGAGACCTGATTGCGTTGAAGGCGAAGGCAGAAGCCCATTTTAGCCGAAGCTTTCTGCCCTCAAGGCAACTCACGGGCGCCACAAACGGGGTGTAGCGCAGGTGGCTAGCGCGCTTCGTTCGGGACGAAGAGGTCGCCGGTTCAAATCCGGCCACCCCGATTTTTTCGCCTCTAGATAGAGAATCCCATTCAATTAAGGCCCAGCTTAAAACCTTCCGATGTTTCCGTTGAGGAACCGTGCGTTTGCGGTGGCCCTCTTCGGAAAGGTTCAGTGCTTGGGTGCTACTGCCAAAAAAATAGAGAGTTCGTCATTTTCGGCTGAGCCCGGCCGCCATTCTCAGCCAGCCCTTGCCTACCGGCCTGAGATCGATGGGCTGCGCGCCGTTGCGGTGCTGTCCGTGATGCTGTACCACGCCCGCTTCAACGGCTTTAGGGGAGGTTTTGTCGGCGTTGACGTGTTTTTTGTGATCAGCGGCTATCTCATCACCTCCATCCTTCTCAACGAGGCGGACAACGGGAAGTTTTCACTTCTAGGCTTTTATGAGCGGCGGGTGCGCCGTCTTTTTCCTGCTCTCGCCGTAATGCTCGCGACCAGTATGGGGATCGGTTACTTTCTGCTCGAACCGGTGCGGTTGACCCGGTTCGCGTCGAGCGTCGTGGCGGTGCTCGGATTTGGCGCTAACTTTTACTATTTTCGCAACCATGGCTACTTCGAGCCGGACCCCGACTACTTTATCTTGCTCCACACGTGGAGTTTGGGCGTGGAGGAGCAGTTCTATTTTTTCTTTCCGCTTCTTTTGGTTTCTTTGACTAGCTGGAAGAGTTTACGAAGGGCCGTGCTTCTGGGAGTTGCCGTCGCTTCTTTCGCTTTTTGTGTGTGGGCCTCGGCCAGGCAGGATTACAGCGCTTTTAACTTTTATATGCTCCCAACGCGCGCCTGGGAGATGCTCCTCGGAAGTTTTGCTGTGATGGCGCATTCGAGTTCACAAAACCTACGCAAAAATTTCCCATGGCTTGGGAAAGGTCTGGGGCTTTTGGGATTTGCGGCGCTGCTTCTTTCTATTGCTGCGCTAAATGAGGAAATGCCCTTTCCCGGATGGGTGGCACTCTTGCCCACGTTCGGAACGGTGCTGGTTCTGGCTTTTGAAAATTCCACGACGCCCGTCGGGCGGCTGCTTTCGTTGCCCCTTTTTGTTGGCTTAGGCTTGACGTCGTATAGTGCGTATCTTTGGCACCAACCCGTGCTTCTTTATGCCCGAACTTTCGGCGGCGGAGTGCTCTCCGCGTGGCAGTATGGGGGCTTGATATTAGTAAGTCTGCTTCTTGGGTATTTGAGTTGGCGATTTGTTGAAAACCCCATAAGAAACCGCAAGCGCTTTTCTAGAAAGTTTGTTTTTGGATCGGCCTTCGCCGTAGCCGTTCTTTTGGCAGGGGCCGCCTTGGAGATCCGGTACGCCGGCGGCTTCCCAAAACGGATCCAAGGGATACAGCCGCTCTTTGATTCGGCGGTGTCTGCGGTTGAAATGCGAAAGCAGTGCCACTTGGATGACTTTACCAATACGGCCTTCGCGGGCTGCAAGTTCCATTCGGAACGTCCTACATGGGCAGTCTTTGGGGATAGCCATGTCGCTGAGGCAGGCGAGGCCCTGGCAAACCGGTTGGAGGGGCTTAACCTGGGTCTCTGGCACACCAGCTTTTCAGGCTGCGGGCCAAGATATTTGATAGTGGAAGACAAATGTACGGCCGCTTTTCAGCGTAGCCTTGAAAGACTCGTTAAGGATCCGAACGTCAAAAATGTGCTGGTGGGCTTTCGGTATGCTCGGTACTGGCACAACGTCCCCTTGGATCGCAGCGGTGATTACTATCCCAACTGGGAAAAGCGAGAGTTTAGAAATTTACAGAAGCAAAATGAGGACGGAATGCGGGAAATTGTGGAGCGACTTCAGGAAGCGGGAAAACGAGTCGTGTTGATGTACCCTGTTGCGGAGTACCCGGATTCCATGAAGGACGCGCTCTTCTCGCATCGTTCAAGTTCCAACATCGAAAGCGTGACTTCCATCCCTAGAGAATGGGTGGAAGCGCGAAACGAGCGGATTCGGGCGTTTCTCGATTCGTTTCAAAGCAAAGCCGGCGTTACGAAGCTGGATCCACTCGATGTCTTTTGTAACTCCAGTGCCTGTTTTCGAATTCAGGACGGCCTGTCGATGTATTACGACAAGAGCCACCTCAGCCCTAGCGGTGCGGCTAAGTTAATAGGAACTCTTCCCGATTCGATGTTTCGATAACACGCGGATCCGTTTTCACTTCCATCTCATTGACTCGTTCCATCCCACTCACGAAAAAAGACGCTAACACCAAGACGGTGGGTAGAGCCAGCAACACGAAGAGGAACATGGCCGGGCTGTCATGAGTCGCACCGCTCAAGGCGGCAGGGAGCTGAGTCGCTACGAGTAGCATCACGCCCAGTGCAATTGCCCAAGCGGGGAAAAAATATTCAGCCTCAACAATGTACTGAAAAATATTGTAACCCGCTTCTTTTGTGGGAGGAACGTAGACATCGCGATCGTATTTTCTGTTGTCCTTGGAAAGATCGGTTTTCTCCCGCTCCAAATCGAACTCATTTCTATAAGCCTGTTTCATAGATCCTCCTATTCAGAAGCGTTGCTGGTTTCAAGGGGCCCTTTTTGGATGACTCCGCAGGCCACTCTATCGCCCGCGTTCCCCGAGGGCTGCGAAACCAAATCGTCGGTACCACCGTGCAGAACCACCGCTCGACCGATCAGATCTTCCCAGTCAGAGAAGTTTTCAGTCTTGAGCGTCTCTTTGAGAGATCCGGTGCCGTCGGCGTTCACCGTTATGTTTCCCATGTCCCCAACATGGTGAGACGCTGCACTGGGCCCACCGTGGGATTTATCGGTCGGGTTGTAATGCCCTCCTGCTGAGGAGCCGTCTGCGGCACTGCAATCGCCCTTCTCATGAATATGAAAGCCGTGCTTGCCGGGGGTGGCGTTTTCTACGCGCGCGGTAACCACCAGGCCTTCCGGTTTCAGGTTGAAGGCAACGGTCCCACTCACCTTTGAGCCGCTTTTTGCCTGTAGATCGGCAACAGCGGTGAAAGCGTTTTCGCCGCGGTTTTCCGTGACGGCGTTTGGATTTTCGTTTCGAGTGCAGCCTGGGAAGAAAACTCCGCCTATGAGGCCAGCTAATATGAGTACGTGCTTCATCTTAAATCTCCTGCTTCGGTTCAGGTTTTCA
>JAWKNY010000005.1:0-156619 GCA_041391485.1 Bdellovibrionota bacterium
CTGGTCCAAATCTACGACCTAAAAGAAAAGGACGAAGTCCTCGAAAGAATCGTAGAGAACCACCTCTCGGATTTGGAAAAGAAGAATTACGCGGCGATCACCAAGGCCCTTGGCATTACGATGGAGGAGGTGGTTGAACGGGTGAAGGTGATCCAGGAGTTGGAGCCTAAACCCGGCAGAGCGTTTGGTTCGTCTAATGCCCACTACATCATTCCCGATATCTACGTTGCCAAGCGCAACGGGGAATACGTGGTGATGCTCAATGAAGACGGGCTACCCAAACTTAAGGTTTCCAATTTTTATAAGACCTTGCTGGACAAGAACTCGGCCAAAGCGGATACCAAAGAATATATCCGGGGCAAGCTTCGCTCCGCCGTGTGGTTGATCCGTAGCATTCACCAGCGGCAGCGCACGATCTTCAAAGTGACTGAAAGTATTGTGAAGCAGCAATACGATTTCTTTGAAAAAGGCATCGCGCACCTAAAGCCAATGGTGCTTCGCGATGTGGCAAATGATATTGGGATGCACGAATCCACCATCAGCCGCGTGACCACGGCCAAGTACGTGCACACGCCACGCGGAATTTTTGAGCTGAAATTTTTCTTCAATAGCGGCATCAACCGCGTGCAGGGTGCCGCGGTCGCGAGTGAGTCGGTAAAAGAAAAAGTAAAAGCCATCATTGCCAAAGAGGATCAGGCGCGACCCTTCAGCGATCAGAAGATTGCCGAGATGCTGCTGAAAGAAAATATTGATATTGCCCGAAGAACGGTTGCAAAATACCGGGAAATGTTGGGTATCTTACCCTCTTCAAAGCGTAAAAAAATCTTTTAGCTGGGAGTTCTTTGCATGGACAACATCGAAGTCACCTTCAGAAACATGGAAGCCACCGACGCCATCCGCGATTTTACAATTCAGCGTTTGGAACGCCTTCACAAGTACGTTTCGTACACGCTTAAGATTCACGTTCTACTGGAAGTGGAGAAAAAAGAGCACCGCGCGGAAGTGACCTGTCACGCCGAACACAAAGAGCTTGTATCGACCGGGGCTTCTGAGAACCTTTACGAGTCCATTGATTTGGCCGTGGAGCGCATGGAGAGCCAGTTGCGCAAGGAGCGGGATAAGAAAAAAGGGCACCACACGGCGCACGAGATCAACCGAAACAGTGCGCACCTGGCGCAGGACGTGAATGCCGAAATCCCTCACCGGGCTAAAAAGGACGCTAGTCCGGTCCTACTTCAAGTCGTATTCGTCTAAATCTTTAAACTCTTTGTAGTGCCGTACGTAGCGGCGCGCGGCTTTGACGTGCTTGCGATCGGGGCGCAGGTTGAACTCAAATCCCAGCAAGAGTTGAATTCCCTGAGTCGTCCACCGATCGGTGGAGCGGATGGCGTTGGTAAGACCCAGCGAATAGCGCCCGCCGATGGAAATTGCGACCGAGTCAGCGAGATCCACTTCAAATCCGGCCTCAATGCTCGCCCCAAAATCCACCGCCGCGTAGTCGACGGCCGGTGCTCCCGAGGACGTTCTGGTCTTTTCTTTGATTGCCAGGTAGGGCCCGCCGAGCACATACGGTTTGAGTCCCCAGTAGTCAAAGCGCAGCTTTAAGAGCGCATCGATTTCAATGTAATCCGGAGAAAACGTCTGCGCTCCGGACACGGTCGATCCCAGAAGACTCGTGCCGTCGGCAACCGACGCCCCTTTCTGGGCGAACCAGGTTTCCTGTCGGACCGCAAAGTAATTGTTTAACTCGAATTCCATGTTTTGGCCGAACATGTAGCGCTGTTGTTTGTCCAGCTGTGTGTCGTTCACACGGGCGCTGGCAAAATTGACCCCTCCCTGGAAACCGACCGGGTGGTAGAGGCTGCGGTAGTCGTGGCGGTGACCGCAGGCTGAGAGAAGTAATACGATCAAAAAGCCCAGCAGAACTTTCATTAGTAGTCCGCTCCTTTTGTTCTCAACTTCTTAAAACGTTCGAATCTTTCCGTTTTGGGTTTGAAAAATATATCCCCCAAAGTTTCAAAGCGTAGCCCGAGCAGCAGCTGAATGCCGTCCTGTTTGAGCGTATTGGGGCTGCCGAATAGCGCATTGGACAGCGCAAAAGTATAGCGACCGGAGATGAAAAAAGCCGTGGTCTTGTCCACGTCGCACTCGAATCCCATTCCCAGCAAAAAATGAAAGACGTGTGGCTGCGTGTCGGCGATATCGGCCCGTAGCCGGTACGCGTACACGGGGCCAGCGAGAAACGAGAGGCGGTTGGGACTGTAGCGAAGGCCTTGGCCTCGAAGCAGGATGGGAAACTCGAGATAGTCCACCAGAGCCCGATCGGAAGTTCCCAACACCGTCTGTCCGGAGCTTACTTGGAAGCCTCGCTGTACGTAACTTGCCTCCATCTGCAGATAGAGGGGCCCAGCTAAAAAAAAATCGATTCCTATTCCGGCCGCCACGCCGATCTTCGTTCCGGTCCCCGTATCGGTACTGGATCCTTCCACTCGTGCTGTCGCAAAGTTTGAGCCCACGTGAAAACCGTAGCTCATCGCCGCGTGTGCGCGAGCCGATAAAAATGAACCCGCAAACATCAAGGCGGCTATTTTCTTTGGTATTTTCATGAGTGGGTAGCTCGCGCACGCAGGCGTACGCGCTTCCCCCAGTATAACGTGAGTTGGGTGGCTTGGCTTAGCTGAGTGCGCCGCAGCCAATTAGGTATTATTGATGAGGAGCAGGGCCAGCGTCAGCATAAGGCCGCTCAACACCAAAACGCGTTCGAAGTTACGGACTGTCATACAACAGTCGTATCGGCACATCGCGTTAAGAGCTTAACGCGTTGGGCGAACGGTCGGGTCCAGACGGCTGATTTCTACGGGCTTACCGGTAGGATCGTGCGGGCGGCGGTAAACGCAAAGCCAAGGGTACCAGGCCTTGGCATCGGAAAAGGAGTTCCACCTTTTGCGCGAGATAGGCAAGGCCGGGGCCCGATCCAGGTGCTCGGCACAATCGGGTTGAGCGACCACAATGGTGTGAATCTGATTCGTGCGAAAGGCGATCGCTGTGTCGCCCATCACCCAACGGGTGCGCTCATGGCTGTAGCGACCCAAATTGCCGCCGTTGGTAACGTCCGGTCCGTGGTAAGCCCAACCGCGCAGGTGAAGGTTCAGCGCCGGGGCCAGCGAGCCATCGACAATTCCAAAGGGTTCGTATTCCAACTTCAGGCGAGCAGCGGCTTCGGCGTAGGGATAGAAGGCCGTTTGCGCTGCCGACTTTGTTTTTACGACAAGGACGGCGGCGATGAGTCCCATCTGTAGGGCACACGCCGCCTGAAAGGCGGCACGGGACGCGATCTGTTTGATCCCGAGGGCCGCGAGCGGGACCGCCAGCAGGAGTGTTTCAAAAAGGTAGTTCACATCACCACCGGCGCGGAAGAAGAGCAAAAGCGCCATGGCTCCGCTACACCCTACGCCCAGCGCCAGGAGCTGCGCGGGGACGGGCTGGTCTTTTAACTTGTAGTGGCGAGCGAATACCAAACAGACGACGACAAAAAGCACATAGCTTGCGAGAAAACTAATTAACGAGAGGCTAAAAAACTGAAACTTTGGCGGAAGGTAACGAAGGTTCGCGTAGAACGCTTGTTCGAGAAAAGCGCCGCCCGTGACTTCGTTCGCCGCGTAAATGAACGACGCCACCAGTGCGCCGTAAATTCCCCCAACCAGAGGGCGGTTCCCCATTCCCGCTTCCACAATAACCAGAGCCCAGCCGTACCGAGTGCTACCACTCCAGTTTGTCGGGTGGCGACCGAGGCGAGGCAGGTGAAAAGGAAGACAAATAGAAAGTTGTCGTTACGAGTCTTCCACCAATGGGCAAAAAGTGCGAACGAAGTGATCTCCCAGAAGAGCGACAAGGTGTCATTGCGGGTGGACGTCGTATAGTCGGCGAATTTGGGTAAAACCAAGAGCACCGCCAATAGGAAGAAACGCCGATCGATCCCCATCGGCTTTGCGAAGAACTTCCAAAGAATTGCGAAAGCCGCGACGAGGAAGAGAAGGCTGCACACACGCACCAAGGTCACGCGGGCCGATAGGGAGCGCACGCCAAGCGTCTTCAGTGTTTTGCCCATCACCCAGCCGTGCAGGGGTGGGTACAGGTAGATGGCGTAGGGACGCTCATCCTTGGGGAGCGTGCAAACGCTTGCCGTCCGCGACCCGCAAGATCCCGTTCATCCCGTTGGCTTCGGCCGAAATATTGTAGTTTCGGCTAACGAGGTGAAGCCCGCCGCGCGCTGCGTAAGCGGCCAGCAAGGTGCCCAGAACAACAAACCAAGCGATTGATATTAAAGTGTTTTTTTGAGTAATGGGGAGGCTCATACAGGATAAGTATACCAGCGATTCTGCCGATAAGAATACGAAGGGATGCGTATGGAAGCAAAAGCCGTGGGATTGCTGCGCCATTTGTACGAGCACGCGGAACTCTACACCGTGTTGTTCGCCTGGCTCGCGGTGCCCGTCGGCGTATTTGCTTTCTACCGGTTCTTCAGACTGAACGAAGACATTTTCGAGGATTTTTAGTTCATGGCCCGTTTGGATGAATACCTGAAGCTCGCGGTACAAAAGCACGCTTCGGACGTCCATTTCTCGTCCGGCATGCCGGTTTCGATGCGCGTGGATGGCGATCTGATTCGTGTGGATGAGGCACCCCACGACTCCAGCACGCTCGAACATTTGCTTTTTGAAATCTTGAATGAAGCGGAGAGAGAGAAGTTTCTTAAACACAAAAATTTAGACAAGAGTTACCGCGTCCCGAATCTTGGTAACTTTCGTGTGAACGTTTTCTTGAGTTACAACGGCATCGCTGCGGTTTTCCGTTGGATCCCGGCACAGGTCCCGAGCATGGAAGAGGTCGGACTCCCCTCGTCTTTGCTTTCTGTCATCGAAGGCGGCAAAGGCATGGTGCTCGTCACGGGCCCTACAGGTTCTGGTAAGTCGACGACACTCGCTTCCATGATCGACCATCTCAATCGCTTCCAACCGGATCACATTCTTACCGTCGAGGATCCCATCGAGTTTGTTCATATTAGTAAAAAATCTTTGGTCAGCCAGCGCGAAATCGGGAGCCATTGTGAGAGCTTTGCCGATGCGCTCAAGTACTCTTTGCGTGAAGATCCCGACGTGATTCTCGTAGGTGAGATGCGCGATCTGGAAACCATTTCACTCGCGATGACCGCAGCCGAGACAGGCCATTTGGTATTCGGAACTCTGCACACCCGCGGTGCTGCGGCTTCCGTGGATCGTATCATTGATTCCTTCCCAGCAAACCAGCAGGCAATGATCCGCACCATGCTGGCAGAATCCTTGCGGGCCGTGGTCAGTCAGTCTCTGCTTAAACGTGCGGATGGCCAGGGGCGTGTGGCGGCGTTTGAGATTTTGATCGTAAACCACGCGGTTTCAAATCTGATCCGCGAGGGAAAAACTTTTCAAATCGGAACCGTCATGCAAACGGGGCGAAACCTCGGGATGCAGTTGATGGATCACCATATCCTGGAACTCATTCGCCAAGGGGTGGTCAAATCGGAAGATGCCGAAGCGTATATTTCCGATCCGGCGATGCTTCCTAACCGTCCCAAACGTCCGGTGGCGAAGAATACGTTGGGGGCGAGTCCCAAACCTACTCCTTATGGACGCAAGAAAAACCCGGCCGCTGCGGGAGCGGCCGTAGCGCCATCGCGTACGCCCGGACCGCCTCCGATGCCGGGAGGGGCCCCTCCCGTAGCCGGAACGCCGCCGCTCCCTGGAGGCGTACCGCCTCGCTCGGGTTCCGCCCCCCCAATGCCGGGAAGCCCAGGCTTGCCCAAGAAAGCGCCTGCGCCGCGAGCGCCCTCGGGAGGCTTACCGCCCAGCCCGTCTGCGCCGCCGTCCAGCGCGACGCTGCCGCCACCCGCTGGAGGCCTGCCTCCCAGCGGATTACCCCCCGCTTCGCCACTTCCCCCCACACCGGCGGAAGTGCCTGATGATCTCTACGCCGATCCCGATGCGGCTTCCGCCGAAGGGGTGCCGTCGGTGCCCGAAGATTTCGATTTGGATGCCACGTCGAGCGAGGGAGGAGACTTTGAAGTCACGGGTCTTGATGAGCTGACGACCGGAGACATCCACCTACCGGATTCAGAAAGTGAGGACGAAGAGGTTCCGTTTAAGGCCGTTCCCCAGCCGCCGCCTGCAGCGGAATGGTCCGATTCTGGAGACGACTTTGCTGGGGTCGAAAGCGAAACGCCACCACCGTCCATTCTGACTTCTTATGAAGAAGAGGCCTCTGACGACGAGCCGCCGCCGCCCCCTGCTCCCAACTTTTCGCAAATGCCGGGGATGGGCGCAAGCCCCCCTCCGCCCGCACCCAAAGCCAAGCCTCAGGCGCCGGCGCCGCCGGCGGGACTGCCAAAGCAACCGATCGCGCCTGCTGACAACCAGGAGGAAGAGGATCGGACCGTTCTCGCCGATCACCGCATGGGTTTGCCCCCGCCGCCCGGATCTCTTTTTAGAAAGAAAAAATCAGGTTAGTCAGCGTTCGATCTGAAAATCAGAGAAGGTCGCTGTCTTGACCTCAGTGCGTTCCAAAATCTCAACGCTACTTACCCGCGCCAAGCTCGGTCCGCTTCCGCACCAGGCGATGAGGGCCTCAAGAGGGGTCTCTTCCCCCTCTGCAACCACCTCCACGCACCCATCAGGGGTATTTTTCACCCAGCCCACAAGCTGCAAGGATTTGGCCTTTTCCAGCGTGTTGTAGCGGAACCCGACCCCCTGCACCTTCCCGCAGACCCGAAAACGCACTTGCTCCAACATTTGACGAATTCTCCAATAGCCTACTAGAAGGATAGATATGAGTGGGCATCTGTCAAACCTGACCGCGAAGAGTTTAGCCAAGCACATCGACCACACGCTTCTGAAGCCTGAAGCCAAGGAAAGCGACATACGCAAACTGGTCGAGGAAGCCTTGGAATATGGTTTTTACAGCGTATGTGTGGAGGCCCGGTGGTTGCCCATCGTGGTGCCGGCACTGGCTGGATCTTCGGTGCTTCCCATTACCGTCATCGGATTTCCGTTCGGGACAGAGAGCACTGCCGAAAAGGTGCTGGAGACCGAGTCGGCCGTGCGTGCCGGGGCCCGGGAAATCGATATGGTCCTCAACCGTGAGCTTCTTAAAAATTTTGAGTACGCGGCGGTCATCGAAGATGTGCAAGCGGTAGTTGCCGCGGCCGATGAGTGCCCCGTCAAAGTTATTTTGGAAATCAGCGAATTGGACAGCGCCGAAATCGCTATAGCCAGTGCGCTTTGCAAGGCGGCGGGTGCCGCGTACGTGAAAACCTCCACCGGTTTTTCACAGTCAGGGGCAAACGACGAAGCGGTAGCACTCATGCGCCGCGTGGTTGGCCCTGAGATGGGCGTTAAAGCCAGTGGTGGTATCCGAGATCATGCGACGTCCTTGCGGATGGTAATGGCGGGAGCGACTCGCCTGGGATTGTCGGCGTCTGTGGCCATAATCAAAGAAGCTGCAGAGAGGGAATAATGTCATTCAAACGGGTTGTGGTTTTAGTTGCCGACGGACTAGGAGTCGGGGCAGCGCCGGATGCGAATGCCTACGGCGACGCCGGTTCGAATACACTCGGGAATACGGCCCACGCCGTGGGCGGACTGCGCTTAGCTAACTTGGAAAAACTAGGTTTAGGTTGTTTGGGAGAATTTGAAGGTTTGCCCGCTGTCGCCGAGCCCCTGGCCGTGGTGGGAAGGCTTGCGGAAAAGAGCGCGGGCAAGGATACGGTAACGGGCCATTGGGAAATCGCAGGGCTAGTCACAGAAAAAGCTTTTCCGGTTTATCCGGACGGGTTTCCGCAATCTCTTATCGACGCGTTCGTAAAAGCGGCGGGTGTACCGGGACTTTTGGGCAACTACGCGGCCAGCGGAACCCAGATCATTCAGGATCTGGGCGCGGAGCATGTACGTACCGGTAAGCCTATTCTCTACACTTCGGCCGATTCGGTTTTTCAGCTGGCCGCGCATGAAAAAAGCTTTGGCCTCGAGCGCTTGTACAAGATCTGTGAAGTGGCTCGCGAGCTGACCAAGCCCTTGCAATTAGGACGAGTGATTGCGCGTCCCTTCATTGGGCCCGTCGAGGGAAAGTATGCGCGTACGGAGAACCGCCGGGACTATGCACTGGAGCCTCCACAGAATTGTTTGGACTGGCTACAAGAGGCGGGAATCAGAACGGTGTCCGTCGGTAAAATTGACGACATCTTTTGCCATCGAGGTCTCACGGAAGGCAACCACACGGGTAACAACCAAGACAGTTTGAAAGCGACTAGTAGTTTTCTGGAAAAGTATAGAAGCGAGAAAGCCTTCATCTTTGTTAATCTTGTCGATTTTGACATGCTTTACGGCCACCGCCGCGATCCCAAAGGCTTTGCAAAAGCTCTGGTAGATCTGGATGCGTACTTGCCGAAGCTTCTTAGCGAATTGGGGCCCGACGACTTACTCCTCCTGACAGGCGACCATGGGTGCGATCCCACTTACCGCGGGAGCGATCACACGCGCGAATACGTGCCGCTGGTAGCTTACTCTCCTTCCGGTAAAGGGGCGCCCATTGGGGACCGGCAAAGCTTTGGTGAAATAGCGCGCACCTTGATGGATGGCTACGGGATTGCACTCCCACCGGTACTGGCGAAACAAAAAAGCTTTTTGTCTGCCTTGTACCCGGAGGCGCACTCGGGATGAGATCTTTTTCCGCGCGGGCTTTTCTCGAGAAAACCCGCGATAAACGCCGACTCGACCGGGAAGAAGTTCAGTTCCTGATAAAGGCCTATGTCGAGGGGACGTTTAGCGACTACCACCTTTCCGCCTGGCTAATGGCCGTCTACCTAAACGGATTGAGCCGAGACGAAACCGTCTGGTTGACGGCGGCGATGCGAGATTCAGGCGTGAAGGTGCCGAGGGATCGTTCGGCCTCCAGCGCTTTTTGGATCGACAAACACAGCACCGGTGGCGTGGGCGATAAGACCTCTTTGATTCTTGTTCCTCTCGTAGCGACTGTTTGCGAAAAAATCTTGGGCGCCGACAGTGTGCGTATCCCGATGGTTTCGGGTCGCGGGCTGGGTTACACCGGCGGTACCCTCGACAAACTGGAGTCCGTTCCTGGTTTTAGCGCGAGCCTGACGATGGAAGCGGCGATGCAAGCGCTCCGTGAGAACCACTATTTTATGATGGGCCAGACGGCGGAATTGGTGCCGGCGGATCGAAAGCTGTACGCGCTACGGGACTGTACCGCAACCATCGAAAGTATCCCTCTGATTGTCGCGAGCATTCTCAGCAAAAAACTTGCGGAGAACCTGGACGGGCTGGTGATCGATTTGAAGTGGGGCTCGGGTGCTTTTATGCACAAGCCGGAGCAGGGACGCGAGTTGGGTGAGATGTTGGTGGGGGTAGCGCGCGAATCAGGAGTGGACGCGGTTGCGGTGCTTACCCGAATGGACGAACCGTTGGGCTATTGCGCGGGGCACTCGCTAGAGGTGGAAGAGTGCTTTCAGTACATTCGCGATGAAAGACGCGAGCCGGGCCTAGATAAGGTCACGCTCGCTCTAGCGGCCTGGATGGTTTCGCTTTGCAGCCGGCGCAAGCTTTCGGTGGAGGCGGCGACAGAGGCCTGTGTGGAGGCCTTAGGTACACCGGCCCTGGAAGCGCAGTTTGTCCGCATGTTTACCGCACAAGGCGGCGACTGGAAGTCGTTCGCGGAGGGACGGGAGTCCGCGAAGAGGGGCCTGCACGTACTCGAATACAAAGCGGCCAATTCGGGATCGCTTTCCAAGCTGGACGCCGGGCAAATGGGGCGCTTGCTTTGGGAAATTGGCGCGGGCCGGGATCGCGTCGACGCTAAAATTGATTTGGAAGTCGGGCTGGAGTTTCATAAGAAGGTGGGAGCGAGTGTGAAAAAAGGAGAACCCTTGGTTTCCGTCTACCACCGCGACGCGGATAGTGCGGCTATGGAAGCCCGGTTGGCTTCAGCGATTGAGATTTCGGAGACCGCCGTCGGGGGTCCCACGTGGCTCAGTGAGGTTATCGATGAATGAAAATTGGATGGAGCGGATAGCGGAAGCGGAGGCGGCGTTGAAGAAGCGCGTGCCAGATTTTCCTAAGATAGTCATCGTACTGGGAAGTGGTCTGGGGTCTATCTTGACGTCGATGGAGATCGAAACGGAGATCCCCTACCCGGAGATTCCCCATTTCAAGGCCTCCACTGTGGTAGGCCACGCGGGGAAACTTGTCGTCGGTAAACTAGGTAAAACTCGGGTGCTGGGGATGCAGGGGCGCTTTCATTTCTATGAAGGCTACTCCATGGCCGAAGTCGTTTTCCCTTACCGCGTTTTTGGACAATTGGGCACTGGCGGTTTTCTTCTGACGAATGCGGCCGGCGGCGTGCACGCCGACATGGCACCGCGGGATTTGGTGTTAATTCGCGATCACATCAATATGATGGGTAACAATCCACTCATCGGGAAAAATTTGGAGCTTCTGGGGCCTCGCTTTCCGGACATGACTCGCGCTTATGATCCCCAGTTCTGTGAGGCGATTCTAAGCGTTGCCCGGCAGAAGAAAGTGCGTTTGCGAGAAGGCGTTTACATGGGGATACTCGGACCCAGTTACGAGACGCCGAGTGAAATCAAGATGTACCGGAGCCTGGGTGCCGACGTGGTCGGCATGTCCACGGTGCCCGAGGTCATTGCGATCAACCACATGGGAAAACGCGTGGCAGCCATTTCGTGCGTCACGAATCTGGCCGCCGGAGTCGGCGCTTCCCCGCTCAACCATGAAGAAGTGCTCAGCGCCACCGAGCATGGCCACCAGGAGTTTGCGGATTTGGTTTCGGGATCGGTATCAGAAATGGCGGCACTGTTGTGAAGCCACTATCGCAACTGCCCAAGGATCTTTTGCCGCTTTTTGAGGCGGCCACGGAAGTACGCAAACATTCGTACTCTCCTTATTCCAAGTTTGCCGTCGGTTCGGTGATTCGTACGACCGAGGGAACGGTTTTTGCCGGCTGCAACGTGGAGACGGTCGCCTACAACAATTCCCTGCACGCGGAGATGGGAGCCGTTTCAAAATTGGTAGCGGCCGGTGCGAGGCGCTTTGATACTGTCGTGGTGGTGACGGAGTCCGACGAGCCGGTTTTTCCGTGCGGCTTTTGTTTGCAATATTTGTCGGAATTTGGAAGTGACGCCGATGTCTACGCCATCAACTTGCGTGGCGAGGGAACGTTTAGAAGCGCAAAACTTTCGGCCCTATTGCCCTATCAGTTTCAAGGGCACCACATCCGAACCGCCCCTCAAACAGAGTTTTCAGAAGGAGAGCAGTTGTGAGTGAATCGTTGTACATCGTTGGAGGAACGGTACTGACCATGAACGCCGCGATGGAGGTGATAGAGAACGGCGTGGTGGAAGTTCTGGACGGAAAGATCCAGCAAGTCGGTTCGGCGGAGTCTGTTCCCGTTCCGCAAGGCGCGCGCACCTTGGATGCAAAACACTGTCTGGTATTGCCGGGATTTATCAACGGCCATACCCACACCGGCATGGGGCTCATTCGAGGCATTGCCGAGGATCTTCCTTTCGATCAGTGGCTGAACGACGTGATTCTCCCCACGGAAAAACGATGGGGAAGCCCTGAGTTTGTCTACACGGGAACCTTGCTTTCCTGTGCTGAAATGATCAAGGCGGGAACGACGACATTTAATGACATGTACCATTTTGAAGAAGCGTCGGCGCGCGCGGCCAACACCATTGGAATGCGCGGGATTTGCGCGCAGGATCTGTCCGCCATTACGTGGGAGGGAGAAAAAGCGGGTACCGTTGCCGAGCGCATGGATGAGTTTCGTGCGTCGCTCTCGGGTTTTTCCAGAGTCACTCCTGCTTTGGGACCGCACGCTATTTATACCGTCGACAGACCCATGTTCGAGGAGCTGATCGCCTACGCTGGCGAAAATGACTTACTCGTTCACATGCACTTATCAGAGACCAAAGAAGAAGTGCGCCGGTGTTTGCGCGAGAACAACCAAACGCCGCCCGAGTATTGCAAGACACTGGGTCTGTTTGATGTAAAAACCGTCTGCGCCCACGGGACCTGCCTTTCTCCAGCGGATATCGCGCTACTGGCCGAGCACCGGGTAGGGATCATTCACAACCCCGAGTCGAATCTGAAATTGGAGACGAAGATTTGTCCGGTGCCGGAGTTGCGTCACGCCGGTGTTGCGGTCGGGCTGGGGACAGACAGTGTGGCAAGCAACAATGATTTGGATCTGTTGCAGGAAGCCGACACCGCTGCCAAGTTGCAGACCTACCGTAAAGGGATTGGCACGTTAACCGCCCAAGACACCGTGCGCATGATGACCATTGATGGCGCGCGGGCTCTTCGAATGGATTCCTGGGTGGGTTCGCTCGAGGTGGGCAAGCAGGCCGACATTGTTTGCATTGATGTGAATAAGCCTAACGCAGTGCCGCTCTACAACCCGTACGCACAGCTCGTCTATAGCAGCACCGGTGCGGACGCGAAGCACACGCTAGTCGAGGGCGAGCTTTTGATGGAAGACTACCGGTTGACGCGCATTGACGAGCAAGCGCTGCTCGAAGAAGCCCGGGCGTGGGGCAAACGGATTTACGCGGACTACCACAAACCGGCGGGGCAGAGCCGAGGAAATCGCGGCCCGCAAGACAACGCCCTGCACTAGCGCGAGGTATCAGGCTTGACATGGGCCTGTTCCTAAAAGGAGAATGCCGCGTTATAGAGGGTCATTTGTGCCGGGGATCACGGCGAAGAAATGTGAAAAGCATTGTTTGTCGTGGCTGTAGCCTTCATAATAGTAGTAAGGGCGCTTCCACCTCGAGCCCAAGAATTCCCTGATAGCTTCAATTCGGACTAAGGAGAACTAATGTCTGGTTCGCTTAACATTAAAGATTTCATCGGCGGGCTCCAAAATCTAGAGGGCTACCAGAGCGCTCATTGGGAAGGCACCTTTCAAGAATACATCGACCTTGTAAAAGAGCGGCCAGAAGTCACGCGCAACGCCTTTCAGCGCCTCTATGACTTGATGATCAGCTACGGCACTGAAGAGTATGTAGATTTTAAGAAAAAAGTTATCTCCTACAATTTTTTCAAAGACCCCATCGATAACGGGAAAGACGCCGTTTTCGGGCTAGACGTCCAGCTCATGAAATTTGTGAATGTGATCAAGGCGGCCTCGCAAGGCTTTGGTCCCGAAAAGCGGGTTATCTTGTTGCACGGGCCGGTCGGAAGTTCAAAGAGCACGATCGTTCGTCTCATTAAAAAAGGTCTTGAGAACTACTCCAAGACGGAAGAGGGCGCGCTCTTCACCTACCGCTGGGTGACCAATGGTTCCGAGCAGGTCCGAGAGCTTTTCGGAGGGCATGACATTGTTCCGGATCCGATGAACGAAGAGCCCTTGAAGCTCATCCCTCAGGACTACCGGAAAAAGTTTTGTGAACAACTCAACCGCGGCCGTAAGGACGATCAGCACCGCGTGGCAATCACCGGGGATCTCTGCCCGCCGTCCAATTACCTCTTCAACGAGCTGATGGCGCTCTATAAAGGGGACTGGACGAAAGTGGTGGACCACGTCCGCGTGCGCCGCATGATCCTTTCGGAAAAGAATCGCATCGGTATCGGTACCTTCCAGCCCAAGGACGAAAAGAACCAGGATTCCACTGAGCTTACGGGCGATATCAACTACCGCAAAATCGCGGAATACGGTTCTGACTCTGACCCGCGTGCTTTCAACTTTGACGGCGAATTCAACGTCGCTAACCGCGGCGTGATCGAATTTATCGAAGTCTTGAAGCTGGATGTCGCCTTCCTCTACGATCTGCTTGGCGCCTCCCAGGAGCACAAGATTAAGCCCAAGAAGTTCGCGCAAACGGATATTGATGAGGTCATCATCGGCCACACCAACGAGCCGGAGTACCGCAAACTTCAGAACAACGAGTTCATGGAAGCGCTGCGGGATCGTACGGTAAAGATCGATGTGCCGTACATCACCAAGCTGAAGGAAGAAAACCGGATTTATCTTAAGGATTTCAATTCCAATACCATCAAGGGCAAGCACATCGCGCCGCACACCATCGACATGGCGTCGATGTGGGCGGTTTTGACTCGCTTGGAAGTTCCCAAGAAGGCCAATTTGACCTTGCTGCAAAAGCTGAAGCTCTACAACGGCAAGACATTGGCCGGATTTACAGAAGACAACGTCCGGGAGCTCCGCAAGGAAGCCATCCGAGAAGGGATGGAAGGGATCTCGCCGCGTTATATCCAGGACAAGATTTCCAATGCCTTGGTCAACACCAAGGATGGCAACGTCGGGTGTATCAACCCCTTCATGGTTCTCAACGAGCTGGAAGCGGGGCTTCGCAGCCATTCGCTCATCTCTTCTGAAGAGAAGAAAAAGCACTACCGTGAACTGTTAGCGGTAGTGAAGCAGGAGTTCGAAGACATCGTGAAGAGCGAAGTCCAGCGGGCTATTTCTGCGGATGAAGAGGCGATGGCGCGCTTGTGTGCGAACTACATCGACAACGTGAAGGCCTATACTCAACGAGAAAAGGTCAAGAACCGCTACACCGGCCAGGATGAAGAGCCCGATGAGAGATTGATGCGGTCGATTGAAGATAAGATCGACATTCCGGAAAGCCGCAAAGACGACTTCCGCCGCGAAATCATGAACTACATCGGTGCCTTGGCTTTGGAAGGGCGGCCGTTCGATTACAAGACCAACGAACGTCTACACAAAGCTTTGGAACTCAAGTTGTTCGAAGATCAAAAAGACACCATCAAGCTTACCAGTCTTGTGTCCAATGTTGTGGACCAAAGCACGCAGGAAAAGATTGATATCGTCAAAGGCCGTTTGATTAAGAATTACGGGTATTGCGAAATCTGCTCTACCGATATTCTCACCTTTGTCGCCTCAATTTTCGCGCGCGGTGACGTAAAGCGGAAGTAAACGCCGAAGGGATACCACCGGATGATCGCCGGAATCAAGCGAGATCACTTACGTTTTAAGCAGATCGTTAAGGGTAAGATTAAGCGGAATCTTAAGAAGTATATTACCCAGGGCGAGATGATAGGGCGGCAGGGGAAAGACTACGTCAGTATTCCCATCGCGCAGATCGATCTGCCTAGATTTAAGTTTGGGAAGAAACAGCAGGGGGGCGTTGGCCAGGGCGAAGGCGCTCCGGGAACGCCGCTGGGCCAAGGCGAGCAAGAGGGCGAAGGCTCCAAAGCCGGCCAGGGCGAAGGCAAACACTTCCTGGAAGTCGACGTCACGCTACAAGAACTTGCCGAAATGCTCGCCGAAGAACTGGAGCTTCCACGCATTGAACCCAAGGGCCACCGCCAGACTGAAAGCATGCGGCGGCGCTACAGTGGGATCAACACCGCAGGTCCGGATTCTCTCCGTCATATCAAGCGCACCTATAGAGAAGCGCTGAAACGACAGATCTTGTCGGGGATGTACAACCCCAAAGATCCCGTGATTATCCCGATCAAATCCGACTTTAGATACCGCACCTGGAAGAACGTCCAGGTTCCTGAGAACAATGCCGTCATCATTTACATGATGGACGTCTCAGGAAGTATGGGGGACGAGCAGAAGGAAATCGTGCGAACGGCGTCCTTTTGGATCGATACCTGGATCCAGTCTCAGTACAAAGATATCGATGTGCGCTACATCATCCATGACGCCACCGCCAAAGAAGTAGATCAGAATACGTTTTATCACACGCGTGAAAGTGGCGGTACGCTCATTAGCTCGGCCTACCGGCTTTGCAACGAGATGATTGACCGGGAATATCCCCTAAGCGACTGGAACATCTACGCGTTCCATTTTTCTGACGGCGATAACTGGTCAGGTGAAGATACCAAGTTTTGTGTGGAGATGCTGAAGGAAAAAATCATCCCCAAGGTGAACGCCTTCTGTTACGGGCAAGTCGAGAGCCGCTACGGTAGCGGCCAGTTCATCAAGGATTTGCTCGGCTTCTTCAAGGAAGATGAAAAACTCATCACTTCCAAGATCGAAAACAAGGAAGCGATCTACCGTGCGCTTAAAGACTTCCTAGGCAAAGGGAAATAGCAATGATTCGAGCGCTGTCTCCAGAGCTGCAAAAAGCCCAACAAGAAATTTTAGAATTGGCGCGGGGCTACGGGCTGGATTGTTTCGAAACCATTTTTGAGCTGGTGGACTACGACGAGATCAACGAGATCGCGGCGCTGGGTGGATTCCCGACGCGTTACCCCCACTGGCGTTTCGGCATGGAGTACGACTACCTCCACAAAGGATATTCGTGGGGCCTTCAAAAGATTTATGAGCTCGTGATCAATAATGATCCTTGTTACGCCTACCTCCAAATGGGCAACATGATCGTGGATCAGAAACTCGTGATGGCGCACGTTTATGGCCACTGTGATTTTTTCAAGAACAACATGTGGTTCTCGAAAACGAACCGCAAGATGCTCGATCAGATGGCCAACCACGGGACCCGCATCCGCAATTTTCAGGATAAAGTGGGTGTGGAAGCTGTAGAAGATTTTATCGATTGCTGCCTCTCCATCGATAATCTGATCGACCCCCACAGCGCGTTTATTAATCCGGCTCAGCAGCCTGGGCTTCTTTCAGCCCGCGAAGAGTCTGTGCCTGCGGCTGAAGTAAAGAAATTGAAGTCTCACCGAGACTACATGGATCGCTACGTGAACCCGACGGAGTTTTTGGAGCGGGAACGGGAAAAGATCACCGAGCAGGCGGAGAAAGAGCGCAAATTTCCGGCTCACCCCGAACGCGACATCATGAAGTTTCTCATCGACTACGCGCCGCTCGAACCCTGGCAGCAAGAGATCTTGTCCATCATGCGCAACGAAGCGTATTACTTCGTGCCGCAGGGCCAGACAAAAATCATGAACGAAGGTTGGGCGTCGTATTGGCACTCCTTCCTTATGACGCGACATATTTTGAAAGACTCCGAAGTCATTGATTTCGCCGATCACCATAGCGGCACTCTGGCGACGAGTCCCGGACAGATTAACCCTTACAAACTCGGTATCGAACTATTCCGCGACATCGAAGATCGTTGGAACAAGGGAAAATTTGGAAAAGAATACGACGAGTGCGACGACATTAAGGTCAAACGTGAGTGGGACAAGAAGGTGGGCGAAGGTCGGAAGAAGATCTTCGAGGTACGAAAGCTTTATAACGATGTCACCTTCATCGATACTTTCATGAACGAAGAGTTTTGCGAAGCGCAGAAGCTCTTCACCTATGGTTTCAATCGACGCACCGGCCAGTACGAGATCGTGGACAGAGATTGGCGCAAAGTGAAGCAGCAGCTTCTTTTGGGCTCACCAATTTCGGGAATCCGGTCATTACCGTGACGGACGCGAACTTCGAGAACCGCGGCGAGCTGCTGCTTGAGCACCGCCACGAGGGTATCGATTTGGATTATGAAAAGGCCGTGGAAACACTACGTAACTTACAATATTTTTGGAAGCGGCCGGTAAATATTCTCACCAAGTACAACTCTCAGGCAAAACTTGTCAGTTTCGATGGCAAGGAAGCTAAAGAAAAAGACGCTTAGAAAATTTGAATACAGGAGAGGCTATGGATACCCCTCAGAATGCGGGTCCGCAAGAAAAGCCCCACAAGATCATTATCGGGGACTTCGCGCCAGTGAAGTTTGAGAAGCTTATTCGAATGTGGAATAAGCAGAATATCGTCAGCGAAGCGGTCACAGAAGCCGGCGTGTTTTTGAGTCAGCTTAAACGCAACCACTACGATCTTGCCATTGTGAATCTACTTCTGGGTGGCATCGGTCCCAACAAGCTCATCCGGGACGTGAAAGCGCTTTCAGCGAACAAAGACATCCGCGTGGTGGTGGTCTCCAAACAGGTGCATCGCCTGAACATCGAGAATGCGGTCAGAGCCGGTGCGGACGATTTTGTCGCCGAGCCTTTTGATCGCGAGAACATATTTCACCGAATCATTTACCATCTGGGCCCCAAGAAAGTGGTCGCGGAACAGGCCCTGGAGAGCGCACGCGAAGCTTCGACTCTACTCGATCACAAAGACTTCATTTCCTTGCTACTCAATACGGTGGAGTCCCTCAGCCGCGAGTCCACCGAGCAATCTCAGAATGCCATCCTGCGTTCCCTGCAAGGGGTCGCCAAGCTGTTGGATTCTAACCGGACCTCACTGATTCTTTTTGAAGACAAAATGGAGACCGGCCTTGTGGTCGCGTCCAGTGACGATCCGGACTTCAAGGATTTTAGAATCAAGCTGACCTCCTATCCGGAAGTGCAACACGTGGCAACGACCGGGCAAATCGTCCTCGTCGACGACGTGAATCGCAACCAGATGACCAAGAATATTCAGGACAAGGTGAAATCCATTCAGATCGGATCGATTATGGTTTTTCCGGTCCGGTTCCATGGTAACAATATCGGCGTGCTCGTGGTGCGCCGCAAAAACTCTCAGGACCTGCCGCCGGTGGAGGTGCTTTCCATGCTCCAAGCGCTGGCAAACATCCTCGCTTCCCACTGCAATATCAAGCTATTACTTCGCAAGATCTATAGTGACTTTGCGGCCAATGGATAATACAAACACCCAATAATGTGGGAGAGGCTATAGCCTCAGAATTCGATATGAGTGACGCGAAACACGATGTCATAGATGAAGAAGAAGGCGGCGAGGCCCCGTGGGAAGGGCACCCGATCTACAAAAACGCCCTAAACATCATGCGATCGGTCGGCGATGTGATCGATTTCGATGTGAATGTCTTCGCCCGTTTATCCAAACCCAGACGAGTTTTATACGTTTCAGTGCCCGTCCGTATGGACGACGGCTCCATCAAGACTTTGATGGGTACCGGGTGCACCATAACACTACACTTGGACCGGGCAAGGGCGGCGTGCGCTACCATCCAGGGGTTTCCTTGGGAGAGACGGCAGGCTTGGCTCTGCTCATGACCCTTAAGAACTCGCTGGTGCGGCTGCCGCTAGGCGGAGCCAAAGGGGGCATCAAGGTCGACCCCAACGCACTTTCTCGGCGCGAGAAGCAGGCGCTTACACGACGCTATACCAGCGAAGTGGCCATGTTTATCGGGCCCGACAAAGACATTCCGGCCCCTGACATCGGAACCGATCCCCAGGCGATGGCTTGGATGATGGACACGTACTCCATGCACGCGGGCTACGCGGTTCCGGGCGTTGTCACCGGCAAACCGATTGAGATCGGCGGATCCTTGGGACGTCTGGATGCCACAGGCCGCTGGAGTGGTCTACTGCATTATTGAGGCCGCAAAAAGATTAGGGCTTGAGCTGGGTCCGGAGACGGACGTTGCGGTTCAGGGTTTTGAAACGTGGGGTACCACAGCGCCAAGATCATTGCGAACATCGGCTGTCGTGTGGTGGCCGTGACCGACGTATCGGGCGGTGTCTACAACAAGAACGGCCTCGACGTTGATAAGTTACGCGAATGGGTGGCCGAGAATCAGGTACTCAAGGGTTGCCCACAGGGTGATTTTATCTCGAACGAAGAACTGCTCTTCTTGCCGGTGGACATCTTGATCCCAGCGGCCTTAGGCAACCAAATCACCGTCAACAATGCTGACAAAGTGCGCTGTAAGATCCTGGCTGAGGGCGCGAACGGCCCGACCACTTTGGAAGCCAATAAGATTCTCGATGAAAAGGGAGTTTTCACTATTCCCGATATTTTGGCTAACTCCGGCGGTGTGATCGTTTCGTACTTTGAATGGGTCCAGGGGATGCAAAACTTCTTCTGGAGTGAGAAAGACGTAAACAACAAGCTTTGGGAGATCATCTCCAACGCTTTTAACCGCGTGTTTGAGTGCCACCAAAGCCGCAGTGTGGGCATGCGCACCAGCGCGTTCACCGTTTCGATTGAACACCTGAGCCGCGCGATGCTCTGGCGCGGGTTCTTCCCGTAAACCAACTTTTTTAATAGATACAAAAAAGCCCGTACCGCTTAGCGGCACGGGCTTTTTATTTAAGAACAGTTGCTGCTTACTTCTTCTTGGCCTTGCAGCTGTCTTTGCCTTTGCAGTGATCCTTGCTCTTGCAGTGGTTCTTACCCTTGCAACCGTCTTTGCCTTTGCAGTGATCCTTGCCCTTGCAATGGTGCTTGCCCTTGCAGCCGTCTTTTCCTTTGCAGCTGTCTTTGCCTTTGCAGCCATCCTTACCTTTGCAGCTATCCGACTTGCCGCAGCCATCCGCGCCATCACAAGCGTCTTTGCCTTTGCAGCTGTCCTTGGAGGGGTTACTTGCGCAACCGCTCAGAACAGACAGCGTCAACGCGCCGCTGGCAACCGTGCCAAGGATGGTTTTAAGAAATTCTTTCCGTGTCATGCTGTATTCTCCTGTTTTTTGGATGATTTGTTTTTGGTGAAACGCTTTAGAAAGAGTCTGACCTCTCATTATCGAGCCAAAACACCAATTTTTCTACTAAACTCTTCGTAAAGAGATCGGGAAGTAGCGCGGCGCAGCACCTCCATGAAGAGCATCTGCTGTTGCGAACGGCGGGTGAACTGCGCTACCGTTATGAGCACACATTAGCTCAAGACAAACTATGGAATTTGAATCCCTAAACTCGGTAGCCGATCAGTGCACAAATCTAGGCTTTGGCGTCGGACTTCGTACCGACCACTACAATGACTTTATGAACGCTAGCCCGGACGTGGACTGGCTGGAGGCGCTTACCGAGAATTACCTCGGAACGGGTGGCCGCCCCAGGCAGGTGCTGCGGCAACTGGCACAGCGCTATCCCATCGTACTGCACGGGGTTTCGCTTTCTATCGGGGGAACCTCTCCGCTCGACAAAAACTACCTCCGGCTACTCAAAGAATTGGCGGAAGAAGTGCAAGCGCGTTGGATATCGGATCACTTGTGTTGGACCGGCTACGCGCACCACAACCTGCACGATCTCTTGCCCATGCCGTTCACCGAAGCTTCACTGTCTCATATCAAAGATAGGGTGGACCAAACGCAGAACTTCTTGGGCCGCGCTATTTTGCTAGAGAATCCGTCCAGCTACGCTTCTTTTACTTTTGACTCCATTGCCGAAGCTCAGTTTTTGCGTGAGATAGCGCTCTCAACGGGCTGCGGGATTTTGCTCGACGTCAACAACGTTTATGTCAGCACGGTAAACCACGGCCTGGATGCCCACACCTACATCGATACGTTGCCGGCGGATGCGGTAGGCCAGTACCACCTAGCGGGCCATTCCGAGCGGGACGGTTACTTGCTCGACTCTCATATCGGCCCGGTTCCGGAACCGGTGTGGGATCTTTATCGCTATACCCTCGCAAAGCTCGGGACGCGATCCACCCTTCTGGAGTGGGATGACGAAATTCCGGAGCTTACCGTTCTCTTGGAGGAGAACGCCAAAGCCAAGGCGATGCTTCCGGCCATGACCGCGGGAAGGGGCGTTTCAGGAGAGTTGCACGTATGAAATTTGAAGACGCTCAAAAATGGATGCACGCAGCAATCGTAGCCCAGGAAGCGCCCGACGAGGTTCATCAGTATTTGAAGTCTACCGACGGGGCCTGCGCGCACCGGCGTCTGGGTGTGTACCGCGATATGTACCGCGTTCGGATGTCGGAGTCGCTCCAGATGGACTACGGCTTATTGCTTCAAGTAGTGGGCGAAGAAGAATTCGATCGGCTTTCAGAGCGCTATTTGGAAGTCTATCCCTCGACGAGCTACACGCTCAACGATTTGGGACGTCATTTTGCCTCTTATCTCGGGAGTCAGAAGGACTTGCCGCCTTACCTAGAGGCGATCGCGCGGTTTGAATTTGCGCTGGTGCGCTCCTTTGATGCCACCGATCCCAGGCCGGCCGACTGGACCGAGCTGAGTACCCTGCCGCTAGAGGACCTCTGTGAGCGGACACTACGCCCGCTTCCGTCTTTTATTGGTGAGAAGTTTTCCTACCGCCTCGACAACCTGTACGAGGCTTACCTTCAGGACAAACTGGAACCGGGGACGCTTCCCGACGAGGGAGAGTGCGCGGTCTTATTTTTTCGCGAGAACTTTCGCGTCTATCACATGCCGGTGGATGACTTGAGTTGGGAACTCTTTCAGGGTCTACAGCACAAACGGAATTTTGGTGAAGCTTTGGATCCTGTTTTGCCGAAAGCCAAAGATCCCACGGCTCAGCAGAATCTTTTGGGCACTTTCCAGCAGTGGGTGGGGCGCTCGCTTCTAGCTCACCCAGAAATAGGCTAGAAAAATAACGGCCGAACCATACATCAGCGGGTGCACCTCTTTGGCTCTACCCGTGGTGAGGGCAAGCACGACATAGGTGATAAATCCAAAACCGATCCCATGAGAAATGGAATAGGTGACCGGGACGGTGAGTAGAGTGACAAAGGCAGGAATAGCCGTCACCCAATCCTTAAAATCGATCTGAGTGATGTGCGCACTCATCAAAAAACCAACGAGAATGAGGGCCGGTGCCGTCGCCGCACCTGGCACCACGCTGAGCAGCGGCGCTGCAAACATCGCTACCAGGAAAAACAACCCCACAAAGACTGAGCTGAGTCCGGTGCGGGCACCTTCGGCAACACCAGCTGCAGATTCGACGTAACTGGTGGAGGAGCTCACTCCAAAAAAACCACCGAGAGAGGCGCTAAGAGAATCGACGAGTAGTATCTGTTTGAGGCGTGGTGGTTTGCCGGACGGATCCTGCAACCCGGCTTCGTCCGCTACCGCGGTTACCGTTCCCAAGGTATCGAAGAAGTCGACGAGCACCAAGGCGATCAGGAGCGGCAGAAAGCCCAACTGTAAGGCCCCTTTGAGATCCGCTTTTCCTACGATGTCAAAATTCGGTGCTATCCACTGCAGATTGAGCGTCGAGAGGCCGAGTGCGTACGCTACCCCAGTGGCTCCCAGGATCCCAAAAAGTAGGGCACCGCGGACACGTCTTGCCATCAGAATGGCCGTAAGCAGCAGACCGAACAACCCCACCAGAGCTTCGGGCTGGCGGAGACTGCCCGCCGTCACGGGAGGGAGTACGGCCTCGGGCGCTTGAGAAAGCACGGCGATGGTTCCGGGCGGAACGATCACGAGTTTTGCGTTCACCAATCCAATGAAGGCGATGAAGAGTCCGATGCCGGCACCGATGGCCAATTTGAGTGAGCGGGGGATCGCATCCATCACCGCTTCGCGCACG
Source organism: Bdellovibrionota bacterium (assembly GCA_041391485.1). Taxonomy (GTDB): domain Bacteria; phylum Bdellovibrionota; class FAC87; order UBA2466; family JACKAF01; genus JACKAF01. Next base: position 23,257 of record JAWKNY010000005.1, read on the forward strand.
CCGAGCAGCACCAAGATCGCAACAATAAAACCGTCGAGAACTACGAGCCCCATGGCGGTTTGCCACCCACCGACCTGGGGTGCAATTTGAAACGCGACAAAGGCGTTGAGTCCCATGCCGCTTGCAAGAGCGAGGGGGAAGTTGGCAAAGACCCCCATGGCGATAGACGAAAGGCCGGCGACAAGCGCCGTGCAGGCGATGACCGATTCTCCCGGCATGCCGGCGGCCGCGAGGATGCTGGCGTTCGCAAACAAGATGTAGGACATGGTCAAGAAGGTGGTGACTGCGCCGCGAAACTCCGTCGCGACGCTACTCTTGCGTGCTCCGATTTGAAAGAAGGAGTTCCAGTTCCCTTTAAAAAGGTCTAGATATCTCGATGACATTTTCCCGCCCCGGACCGGTTGAAACCGAACCCACTTCGGCTCCCGTAAACTTTTCAATGAAAGCGATGTACTTCTTCAGCGCGGGGGGGATATCTGCTGCGTTTTTGATTCCCTTGAGATCTGTGGCCCAGCCCTCCAGGGTTTCGTACATGGGTTCGACGCGATCCAGATCCTCTGCGTCGTTGGGGAATGCCTCAAGTACTTTCCCATTCAGCTTGTACGCGGTGCAGACCTTGAGCTCTTTAAGCCCGCAGAGTACATCGGCTTTAGTCATCGTGAGGTGCTGGATGCCGGAGACTCTTAGAGCGTAGCGTACTGCCACGAGATCGAGCCAACCGCAGCGGCGCGGCCGACCGGTAGTGGCCCCAAACTCCGCCCCGGATTCTCGCAACTGCTCACCCATTGCATCTTTGAGTTCGGTCGGGAATGGGCCCGAACCTACGCGGGTGGTGTAGGCTTTCATGACGCCTACAAAAACGGTTTCCTTGGGTTTACGTGCCCCTAGCCCAAGCGCGCACTGAGAAGGCAGCGTGTGGGAGGAGGTCACAAAAGGGTACGTGCCGTAGTCGATGTCGAGGAGGATTCCCTGGGCTCCTTCGTACAAAATCTTCTTTCCTGCCTGGATTTCTTCGTAGAGCAAGTTGGAAACATCTCGAACGTACGGGGCGAGTTTCTTGCCCAGGTCTTTGTACTTTTGTAGATGTTCCGCTTCGTTGATGGCAGACGCTCCGTAGAGCTTCTCCAATAGAACGTTTTTCTCAGCCAGATTCGACTGGAATTTTTCCGTAAACCCATCGCGCAAGAGATCCGCTACGCGGATGCCCCGACGAGCGGCTCGATCTTCATAGGCCGGGCCAATTCCCCGCTTGGTGGTTCCAATCGTGGTTCCACCCTTGGCGCTTTCGCGCGCGGCATCCAAGGCCTTGTGGTACTCAAGGATCAGGTGGCACCGATCGCTGAGAAAGATCCGCCCTTCCAAGTCCTTGTGGCCGGCAGCTTGGAGTGTTTCAATTTCATGAAGGAACACGACCGGATCGACTACCACTCCGGAACCGATGAAACACTTAGTGTGGGAGTGCAACACCCCGGACGGGATCAGATGCAAAATGGTTTGTTTGCCGTTGACGACGAGAGTGTGTCCCGCGTTATTGCCGCCTTGGAAGCGGCCCACCACATCTGCCCACTCAGAGTATTGGTCGACGATCTTTCCTTTTCCTTCGTCTCCCCATTGCACACCAATAACGACTACAGCTTGTGGCATCGATCCCCTCTCTTATAGTTGGACTTGCTGCACAGAAAGCATGCCCTCGGTCTTGCGCAACTTATCAAGCGTTTCAGCGGCGACGACCGAGTCCACACTGATGAGGGCGATGGCTTGGCCGGTTTCTTTGTTCAGCCCAAGCGCCATGCGGGCGATGTTAATGCCTTCGGAGCCGAGCACCGAACCTACGGCCCCTACCACTCCGGGACGGTCTTCGTTACGAGTAAAAAGAATGTAACCCGACGGGATGGCTTCGGTGGGCATGCGATCAATATTGACGATGCGCGGTTCCCCTTTGCCAAACAGCGTTCCGGCGCAGCTCAATGTGGCCGCTCCTTCAATGGTAACCCGCACTAGACTTGCAAAATTCGGGCACTCGTCGTTGCGCGTCTCTTCCACACAAATCCCACGATCGCGCGCGACGTTTTTAGCATTTACAAAGTTAACAGCCGCCGAGGAAAGCGGAGTGAGGTAACCCTTCAGCACCGAAAGCGTCAGCACCTCGTTGTAAGATTTGCTGATATTTCCTTCGTAGTGGACCGTGATCTTGGTGACCTTTTCGGGAGTGACCTGGCCCAAGAAATTCCCCAAAACCTCGCAAAGCTTCAGGTGTGGTTTCATGGTGCGCAGTTGTTCCACGGAAAGGTTGGGAACGTTTACCGCATTGATATAAACACCTTGATCGATAAAGCACTTAACCTGATCGGCGACCTCAAGCCCCACCTGTACCTGAGCCTCGTCCGTGCTCGCACCCAAATGCGGGGTGACGACTACATTGGGCCGCGCGTACAGCGGGAGCCCTTCCCCAGGGGGTTCTTGTTCAAAAACGTCCAAAGCGCAGCCGGAGATAAGCCCTTTTTCCAGCGCGTCTTCCAAGGCTTTTTCGTCAACGATCCCGCCCCGAGCGCAGTTGATCAGATACGGCTTTTTGCGCATCTTGGAAAAAGCCTGCGAGGAAATAATATGCCGCGTGCCGTCCGTAAGCGGGACGTGCAAAGAAATGTAATCGGAGTCTGCCAACAACTCATCCAACTTCAACAGCTTGACGTTCATTTTGTCGGCCATCTCTTCGTTCACGTACGGATCAAAACCGACGACGTGCATGCCGATGCCTTGGGCACTTTTGGCCAAGGTTTTACCGATATTCCCAAGGCCTACGATGCCGAGGGTCTTGCCGGCTAGCTGGCTTCCTTGAAAAAGTTTTTTCTCCCACTTACCAGCGCGAAGACTGGCGTCCGCAGCGGGGATACGTCGGGAGACCGCAAACATGAGAGCCATCGCGTGTTCGGCGGTGGTGACGGTATTGCCTCTCGGGGCGTTCATCACGACTACGCCGCGCTCCGTTGCGGCTTTGACGTCTACGTTGTCGAGTCCAATGCCGGCGCGCACCGCCAGCTTTAGCCGAGAGGAAGTTTCGAGCAACTCTTTGTCGACTTCAGTCCGCGATCGCACAATCAAAATGTCCACACCCGGGAGCTTCTCCATGAGATCGGTACGCGAGATCCCCGTGGCGTCTTCTAGTTCTGCGCCCTGCAGCGCCTTAAGCTTAGTGATCGCTTCCGGTGCGAGTCCATCGGCGATAAGAATCTTAAAGGTTTGGCTCATGCTCTTGCTTCCAGGAAGTATGTGGACGCGGCGCCTACGCCTGCACCCGGTGTGCACTCATGGCCCAAGGCGCGAAGCGTGATGTCCAGAGCCCCTAGGATAGTCAGGATGTCGAGTTCGTCATAAAAACCCAGGTGTCCAATGCGGAAGATCTTACCTTTGTAATCGTCCTGCCCACCGGCAATGGTGATGGCGAAACGATCGCGCAAGTAAGAAACAATCTTTTTGCCGTCTTCGATGGAGCTGGGAACTTCCACAGCGGTAACGGCCGCAGAGGGGGCATCCGGCGCAAAAAGTTTAAGGCCCATCGCCTGCACGCCAGCGCGTGTGGCGGCGGCCAGCCGGTCGTGAAACGAAAAGAGGGCGGGTAAGCCGCACTTCTGAACGTTTTGTAAAATGACTTCGAGCCCGGAAATCAAGGACACGGCGGGAGTCCAAGCCGTTTGGCCGGTTCCCATCGCCTTGTCCTCAGCGTTCAGGTCGAAATAAAACTTCGGAATCTTGCTTTCCTTACGGGCGGCGTGTGCTTTTTGCGAGAGTGCCAGGAAAGCTAGCCCCGGGGGGAGCATCAAGGCTTTTTGCGAACCGCTCACAACAGCGTCCAGCTTCCACTCATCCATCGGGAGGTTCACCACCCCAAGGGCGGTAATGGCGTCTACGATCACCAGCGCGTCGCTGTTGGCGCGCACCGTTTCGGCGATTTCCTTCACCGGGTGAAACGCCCCGGTAGAGGTTTCGGAAGCCTGAAAAAGGACTCCTTTAATCTTCGGGTGCGCCTTGAGTGCCTCCGCTACCGAGGTGGTAGAAACGGCCTGGCCCCAGGGCACATCGATCGTATGGACCTGCAACCCGAACCGGGCCGCGATTTTGCCCCAGCGCTCGCCAAACTTCCCGCCATTGATGGTGAGGACCTCGTCTCCCTGGGAGAAGAGATTCACAATCGTGGTCTCCATGGCACCGGACCCCGAGGAGGCCAGCACGTAAACGGGCTGTTCGGTTTGAAACAGGTACTTGAGTCCCTCGCGAACGTTTCCTAGGACCTGACTGAATTCTTTGGTTCGGTGGTGTAGCGGGGAGCGCGACAGCACCGCCAAGACCTCTTCAGGTACTGGAGTTGGGCCAGGGGCAAAAATACGTAGCTTTTCGAATACGGGATGGGATTTCACACGCGCGAAATTATTGGAGAGTCCAGGCACCGTCAAGTTTGGAGTGACAAAATAGGGCACCTTGAAACCGGGCTAATGCAGCGCGTAAATTGTCTCTTGATCCTGAAGGCCTGACTCCCTATAATACAACTCCCATAACTGTTTCTATCGTTTAAATCTAGCTGAAGGGGTCGCTGTGAAAGAGAAAGCTCGTGCGCGTGCGCGTTCCAAAAGTCCGAAGTCTGTCTACCTATCGCCGAAGAAGAAGAGCAAAACACCCACGCTAAAACAACTCATACGCCAAAAGGACATCGCTACTTTTTTTAAATTCGTAGATTTTTATGGCTTGAGAGAAGAAGCCCTAAAAGCCATCAACGAACGAATCGCGGACGCTTAATTTTTTTTTGGAGGAATCATGACATTGAATGGGTATGAGAAAATGCGCTTAGACTTGGCCATGCCGCTTTTGATCATTCGGGGGAAACGTGGTTTTGTGTCCAATCCTTATATGAACGCCTCAGTTTGTTCTCGCAAGACGAAAGAGGCGTGTGCGATCGTGGCGGGAGAGATCCGCTCTCATCACGAAATGATCGAGGCAAAGGTCATTGAGGTGTCCGATACGGCTCGCGCGTTGGGTGTCCGCGTTGGGATGACCGGCGGCGAAGCCTTGGCGCGCTTTAAATAGAGCTGTTTGGCAAGAGGGGCTAAGCGGCTTTTTCCAGCTCAGTGATTTCTTTTAGCAGCTTTTCTTTTTCAATCGCCCATTGTGTGTGCATCTGAAGCCATAGGGCGTTTGTAATCTTCCCACTTATTTTATCTTCGTACGCTTGTTGGATCTGGGACTCCACCTCTTTGAGGCGAGTACGCGCGTGATCCAGAGGCGAAAGATTCTCGTTACTCAGGTTTTCCGCAGCCTCATCGTCTTTGGCGGGAGAATCCCAGCTAGCTTGAGAAGGGCGATTCCACAAGGGAGCGGGAGGGCTCGGGAGTCCCTTCTTGGCAGGAGCGGTTTGCTCTTCGGGCGCTGCGTCCTGCTCGGCGCTTCCCCACAAGCCGTTGTCCGCCTCGTCGTTGTTCCAATCCCCCGCCTTTTCTTCCCAGTGGCTCGCTTCGTCCGAACTGTCCACGTCGGAGGATTCGGCCGGCCGCTGCGCGCGTCGCGCTTCAATTTGATCCAAAATGTCTTGCATCGATTCTGCTGTAATATTGGGCGGTGGAATTTCGGTGTTGGTTTGCTCGGCGTCAATGTCCTCGTCCGACTCCGAGCCGCTCGTTTCGTTACCCAACGCGCCCGAATGAGTGACGGTATTTTCTTCTAATTCCTCGGACTCGCCTTGTTGCATTTTTTCAAGCAGCGTCGCCATGGCATTGGATGCCTCTTCGGCTTCCGAAGCGTCGGGTGACCCGTGATCGGCCTCGTCCGATTCCTCGACCTTTTTAACAAAGGATTCACCGAGGGGAATGCCTCCAAAAGCTACTTCAGGGGGGCGCATGGGACCGCTTACCTGAGCTTCCGGAAATTCTTCCAAGGCTTCTTCGGATTCGTGTGTCTTGTCACTCGTCGGGATGCCTCCGTACGACAGCTGATCGGGCATGTCGTTGGGGATCTCTGCGGCGGAGTTGACTTGCCAGTCCGAGTCGTCGCCCTCGGATTTTTCAGTTTGTGGTTCTTCAGGGGCACCCTTTAGCTCGGAATCGCTGTAGGTTTGCTCGGGATCGGCATGAACAATAATTTCTTTCGGGGCTTCTTCGGGCTCCTCGTGCGCGACGATGGTTTGGGCTTCCGCGGCTTCCGGGCTCAGCAAAATCTTATCCTCTTCCGGAACGTCTCCCTCGACAATGAGGTTGGACGGCGCATCGTTTTTCTCAGGCACTTCGGCGTCCTGATCGGAAAGGGTATCCATCGGCGTTTCGCCGACCCAGGTGTTTTCCACCGGCTCTCCAGCGACGGATTCGGGAGACGCATCCGCAGGCGCTTGGCTGTACGAGCTTGCTTCCGTTTTCTCGACCGCTTCCAGCTGCGCGAGCAGATCGGACGACAAGGCTTCTGGCGCTGAATCGGAAGCTTCTTCGGTATCGTGCGCAGACGCCGGGGCACTCACTTCTTCCACGTCGGATACCGCGTTTGGCGTTTCGGTCATCGCTTCCAGAACGGAGCTTACCGATTCGCGCTCTGGCGAAGCCACTTGTCGGGGGGCAGGTGCCGAGTGCGTTTGGCTCCGGTTATTCCAAACAAAAGACAGCAGGCCGCCGATTTCCTCGCCAAGGGTGCGCAGTTTGCTGTGCACGGGAAAAAGAAGGTTGAGACCGCTCAGACCTACGAAGAGTGCCAGACCCAAGGCCGCCGGACCGAAAAACCAGGACACGGTTTGGGCAAAGTCCTTTAGCGGCGCGATGTCCATGGGCGTTTCGGCAAGTCGGTTCACCAGCTCCGGGATGGCAGCTGCGATTCCCAAGCAGGAAGCAAAAACGCCGAGTAGAAAGAGAATACCCGGAAGGGCGCCGACAAAACGGGCCCCACTCTCTACGGGGATGCCTCCAAGAAGGTGGGTGAGGGAACGCGTGCTTCGGCGCGCGGCCCGAACGGCGGAACGAAAATCCTCCTGGGTGAGCGAGCCGTGACTGTTCTCCAGCCACGGGCGCAGGTGCGTGCGGAATTCTTCCCAATCCGTTTTTTGCGTAAAAAGGTAGTCGAAGAAGCGCGAAAAGAAACCGGACTTCGCCTTCAGCTCCCCTTCCGCGTCCTTGAGAATGCCGTCTACCAATTCCGCGTAGGTGGCGGCGTCTTGGGACAACCAGTTAGGCGCAACCTGTTGCGCACGCAAGGCGAACTGCTCTTCCTTACGAAGCGTGCGAGAGGCGCTGATGCGGACGTACAGGGCGACCAGCGACACAAAAAGCATAAACGGTGCGGCCCCGACCGAGAGCGCGTGTATGGCCAATTGGATGGTGGCTTCATCAAGGCTTGGCATGGGTGTCTCCGCTCTCTTTAAAGTGGGCTTTTAGTACAATCTTCTTGGGGTCTTCGCATCCATAGTGCTGGCATAGGCTGGACGCACTGTCCTGTTTGTTCTGTAGGCTGGGCTGGGCTTCGAGATAATCAATTCTGGAAACTTTGATGAGCTTCATCAGATCTTTTTGATTCTTGAACTTGGTTTTCTTTGCATCGAAAATCGAACGGTAGATGGATCGCGACCGTTGGTAGCCTAGATCCATGTCGAGCAAATCGTCTTTTTTGTCGCCGAGAGCAACGAGCTCAATCTGGGTGATATTTCGTTTGAAGTTCGAATGATTGAAAATATGGTCCGCATAGATAGAGAAAACGGTTTGCAGGTTTTTCTGCAGGCGCGGGGTCACCCGTGAACTCCCGCGGGTGAAGTAACTTCCCGCTAGGTGAACGATCACTTCGCCCTGACGTAATTTAATCGTTGTATTGAACCCGGCCTCGCCCAACCGGCGTTCCAGTTGCGACATCAGGTCGCGGCGTGTGCCCGCCTGCTTTCGCATGGTGGTCAGTTGGCGCTGCAAACGCTTATTCGAAAGCAAGGTGTTTGCGACGTCGAGGCTTGCCACCTGAGGCTGGCGGGAGATCTCCGTCGCGGCCGCGCGCTCGACGACTTCAATTTCGGAAAGCAGCAGGCCGTAGATATCGGCCTCTTCGTTGACGGCCTGGTTTCCCAAGAAGGCTTTGACCGCGTCATGACGAGCCACGCGGTGTTTGAGGCGAGTGTTCTCGCTCTTCGCGGTACTGAGCGCGGTCTGGTACGCCCAGGTGCTCACCGCACCGTGGATTCCGCCCAGAGCGCTACCCATTAAAAGGAGGACAGAGAGGCCCGCAAGGCGTAGGCCCACGGAACCTCGAAATCATTGGGTTTTGACCCGTCGTACCAGTCGTTCAGTGCCAAAGAATCCTCCGGATGTAGTATCGGCTCGCCGCAAGGCTAGCTAAAGTCAGGCGGAAGGCGTAGAGTACGCCCCGTGAAAGTGCGCCAAAAACCCCTCGTAATGGGGATAGTCAACGTTACGCCCGACTCCTTTTCCGATGGCGGGTGTTACCTGGAGCCTGAGCGCGCCATTTTGCAAGCGGCCAGGCTCGTGGGCAGTGGAGCCGACATCATTGATGTGGGTGGCGAATCCACCCGGCCGGGCGCTGCGCCCGTCAGCGCGGGTGAGGAGATGGAGCGCGTGCTGCCGGTAATCGAAGGCATCGTACGCCGGCTGGATGTCCAGGTGTCTATCGACACCCAAAAGTTTGAGGTCGCGCGTGCAGCGGCCGAGCTTGGTGCCACGCTCGTAAATGACGTGAGTGGGGGAAGCGACATCCGGATGGCGTCGCTAGCCGCGCAACACGGTTTGACGGTGGTGCTGATGCACATGCAAGGATCGCCGCAGACGATGCAGCAGAGCCCGACTTACGAGCGGGGTGTGGTGACGGAAGTCTATGAATCGTTGCAGTCGCGGGTGCGCGCTTTTGAAGAATGCGGGGTCAGGCGTGAACAAATCTGGATCGATCCGGGAATCGGTTTTGGAAAGACGGTTCCTCATAACCTGGAGCTCCTCGCGCAGCTTGGGCGTTTCTCGGATTTGGGAGCTAGAATTGTGATCGGGACCTCCCGAAAATCTTTTCTGGCGCGTGTCCTGGAAAACCCGGATCTGCCCATGTCCAAACGTGAATCCGCGACCATTGCGACCAATCTCTACGCGTACACACGCGGCGCCTCGGTGTTTAGGGTGCACCGAGTGGCCGGTTTTACGCGTGCGCTGAAGCTTTGGACTTCCTGCGAGGGATTCGAATGAAGCAGAAAGTACGAGTCGCGATCGCCCTCGGAAGCAATCTAGGCGATCGGTTGGAATATCTGACAGTCGCAGCGCGACGTCTCTGCACCGAGTTTTTGGAAGACGCCCAGGCGAGTCAGGTGTACGAGACCCGTCCTTGGCGTGGGATGGATCATCCCCTCTATTTGAACGCACTTGTCGTCGGGGAGAGTGAGTGGAAACCACCCGCCATTTTGAATTACCTGAAAGAGGTAGAGCGTGAGCTGGGCCGCGCGCCTAGCGAGGAACGTTATGCCCCCAGAGTCATGGATTTGGATTTGATCGCCTACGGAGAGGAGTGCTGGGAGTCTCCCGGTGTTGTCGTACCGCACCCTTTTATGCACGAGCGGGATTTTGTGCTGGTGCCGATGCTTGAAGTTTGGCCGGACTGGCGTCACCCGACGTTGAACAAAACGGTGACTCAACTGTGGGCTGAGCAATTGGAACAAGATCCTTCGCAAAACAAAGCGGCAGGCCCAAAAGTTTTCGCGCCGCCCCTATTAGATACAACGAACCTGTAATCAAGAGTGTGCCTTCTGGTGAGTCGGGGCGGTACCGGTTTAGGGCGGCTTCGAGATCCGCCTCCATCGGAGTGCCCTCGGGCCAGGTGCTGGGTCCGGGATTGCGCGCGCCGCTATTCTCCGTCACACAGATTTTGTCGGCGATAGAGTTAAGCAAATCAAACATCTCTCGGTAAGGTTTGTCGCCGGAAAACGCGCACACCACATGCAAGGGCCCCGTTTTGGGAAGCGACTCCAAAGTCGAGCGCAGACTTTCTAATCCATGCGGGTTGTGCGCCCCACAGAGTAGGGTGCGGGGGGAATCCGCCAAGACTTCGAAACGTCCCGGAAAGCGCACGCTCGAAAACGCGTGCTGTAGCGTGGGGATGGAAATCTCTGGGAACTGCGATCGCAGAACTTCCCACGCCAGGGCAGCATTGTGCGCTGTCGCTTCGGAAGGATCGGCAAGCCGTACTTCGGTGTTTTCCAAGCCTAAGCGTTGCCCATCCCACCCACGGGACCGCAATTGAAAAGACGGCGGAGTCTTGATGAAAACCCCGTGCTTACTTGCGTAAGCTTCTGCCGCTTGCAGAAGGGAGCCCGATACTCCGGTATAGAGGGTGCGTCCTTCCCGGCTGATTTGGATCTTGTCCTGGAGAATGATTTCGCGCGTGGGTCCCAGGTATTCCTGGTGGTCTAAGTCGACGTTTGTGAGCACACTGGCCAGCGGATCGAAGACGTTGGTCGCATCGAGTGCCCCGCCCAGTCCCACTTCGACGATCGCGTAATCGGTAGTTTGCTGTCGGCACCATTCAAAAAATAAGAGCGTGAGGTATTCGAAGTAGCTGAGAGAATGGGCCTTAGCGAGTTCCGCGTGCTGCTCAATCAGTGCAAGCAGCGTCTCCGCGGGGATCGGATCGAGATTATGAAGGAAGCGCTCCGTCGGGCTGTAGAGATGCGGGGACGTGTACGTGCGAACACGATATCCGTGTGCTGTGAGGGCCGCGCTGAGAAGCAGCGAAGTACTTCCCTTACCGTTCGTCCCGCCAACAAGAACGCACCGGGTTTGTTTTTCCGGGTGATCGAGAGACGCCAGCGCCTTTTTTAGATTCCCTAAATCGTAATGCGGGCGGCGTTCGCCTCCGAACTGAGCCAAGCGTTCCTGTATATAAGTCTCACACAATCGCACTGTCCAGAGGGCATACAGTTTTGTATTTTTAATTTCAAGACCTTAGCTTTCACTGTCGTCAGGATGAACAGTTTTAAGAACTGGTGCCTACGAACTTTTCAAGAGTTAACCCTGCGGGAATACAGATAAAACCTCAAAATCGGTTGTGGCCCACCGCTTGCAAATTATCCCACGTATGAAACCCACGCGGTTTCGCGCGGCTCGCAGAAAGCCGCTTAGGGGAAAAAAGAGGGGAACACAATGAACACTCCATCCAATATTTACGATTTCACGGATTACCGGGATTTTCTCAAAGACCGCTACCGCCAACTGAAGGAAAGCGATCCTGCATTTAGCTTTCGCTATTTCTCCAAGCAGGCGGGTTTCGGTTCACCCAACTACCTGAAGTTGGTGATGGACGGAAAACGCAACCTGAGCGATGAAGCGATTGGCAAATTTGCCAAGGGCCTCCGTCTGGACAGCCACGAGAGCGAATACTTCAAATTCATGGTGGGTTACAACCAGTGCGAAGATCGCATCAAAAAAGAAGTTTATGAAGCGAAGCTGCATTACCTTCGTGAGTTGTTCAAGGTGAAGGAACTTATTCCTGAACACTACGACTACTACCACGATTGGTACCACGCCGCGATTCGCGAAATGATCCACAACAAGGGCACGGTTAAGAATAACCCTGCCGCCATCGCCGGCAAACTCTCTCCGCAGATCGCGGCTGAAGATGCAGCGGCTTCCGTTCTGTTACTCAAGAAATTGGGTTATGTGACGGAAAACGCGAATGGCGAACTTCAGGCCGGAGAAGGCGCAGAAGTCGTGATGGCGGGAGCTGAGATGGCCCAAAAGATTTACCACGAGCAGATGGCGGAGCTCGCCGCGAAGTCTCTCTACACTCAAGGGTCCGAGACCCAGGAGTTCGAGAGCGTCACGGTGGCGCTGCCGGCGAATAAAGTCGCCGAGCTTAAGCAGAAGATCAAGGAGCTGGTTGCCGAAGTGAGCACCCAGCATGGCGGAGAGCAAGTGTACCAGTTCAACGTACAGTTGTTTGCGCTGACCCAGGAAGACGGCGAAGAAACCGCGCCGCAGCCTGAAGTCGCTTAACGCCCTGCGCGAAATTGGATGGAGATTCTTGAAAAAGGAAGCGGGAAACCGTTTCCTTTTTTTTCTTTCCTGCCGATAAGTCTATTAGGAATCCCCAGACATGGACGGTCTAAGCATCCTCATTCCGGTTTACAACGAAGCCCCTAAAATTAGGAGTGTTTTCCAACGTTTATTTCAGTCCTCCTGCACGGTTGAACGTGAGTGGATTGTCATTGATGATTGTTCAACCGATGGCACGTCCGAAATTCTAGAGGATCTTCGGCGGCAGTATGGCTTTGTGCTTATCCGTCACGAGCGCAACCGGGGCAAGGGGGCGGCGATCGTCACCGGCCTTAAGACAGCGACTCGCAATCTTGTCATGATCCAGGATGCCGACTTCGAATACGATCCGCGCGACATTCCTAAATTGATAGCTCCGATGATCCGAGGTGAGGCCGATGTGGTATACGGATCCCGCTTCAAGAACAGTGCCCAGGTACACCGCACCTATCACTACTTTGTAAACAAAAGCCTTACTTTACTGAGCAACCTCTTATCAGGATTGTATCTGACGGATATGGAAACCTGCTACAAAGTTTTCCGCCGCGATCTGATCAACGAGATGCGCCTGCGTTCAAGACGATTTGGCATAGAAGTGGAGCTGACTGCGTACGTTGCGAAGGTGAGAGCTCGAGTTTACGAAATTCCTATCAGCTACTATCCTCGAACCCACTTGGGGGGGAAGAAGATATCTTGGAAAGATGGAGTGGCAGCTTTGTGGCACCTGATTTACTTTAACTTGTTTGTTTCGGTAGAAGAGGCCTTCGTGAAAGTGCCCGAAGATTACCAAAAACGAGAAGTGAACCTGCCGGATGTGGATCCTCCTCGCGAGCCGCTAGCTAGCCTGCCTCGGCCCCGGTCTACCAATTCTAACCTTGAAGCACCTCTCCGAATTCTGCGTACGACAAAGAAGATTGCCCACCAAATCATCGGCACAAAAGCTTGATCTTTGTTTGCCTCAATGTGACTCAATATTCGCTTAGAAACCGACATCGGTGAAGCGGTCAATAAGCCTTTCGAAAAGATGCGCGGTCATGGGAGTGTTGACAGTTCCGATAACCAGTTCCAATACACTCACCTGTTTTGGGAAGTTGTAATTCCGCCACCCTGACACAAAATGGGAAAGAGCTGACTTTGAGTAGATCAAGTTCCGAGATTTTCCACGAATACCAGCGATAGACCCGAAAAATATGCTGTCCCTTGGCGGTAGCCACCGAATCATTGAGTACGGTAGCGGCGCGTATGGGGCCGAGCGCATTTACTGCGAAGACACTCTCTAGCTCCGCTTTCTCAGGTTCTTCCTCCGTGGGAAGCACACCGGTGGCGTATATCACGCGATCAATTTTTGAGTGGTTTTGCCTCAAACGCTTTGCGACGTCTTCCACCGAGACCAAATCCGTGAAATCAACGGTTTCCAGTGCTGGCGATGGAGGCTCCCAGTCCGGCCAGGGTGCTGCCCAGCGCATTAAGCTTCTCGGTACTCCTCCCGACAAGCACGAAAGCCGGTTGGCGAGGCGCCATCATTTTTAGCAGCTCCGTGCAGATTGCCGATGTCGCACCAAAAACAACGATTACTTCACTCTTTGAAATCGGGCGTTTAGCCATTAGTCGCTCGTCGCCATAAGGAGGAGGAAATAGCAGGGTCCTTGAATCTCACAAAATCAGAAATCGGATAGGATCTTTCAAAATCTTGCCTTGCCATGACAGAATCTTTCGCAAGATAGAGTCGACCACCGGCCTCTAGCGTCAGCTGGTTTAGTCGGTCGATCAACTTCGTTGTGCTTTTGCCTCGATTCAGAAAGTCCAATGCAAAAGAGAATCCTGGCATCGGGAAAGAAAGCATTCCGACTGCTGATGTTCGCCAAAGTTTCAGAATGGCGAGGAAGCAGACCTCGTTCGATTGGATGCTTTCGAAGATAGTTTTTAGTTGTTCCTTGGCCGATCGAGGGTACCGACAAATTGGCATTGCCGAAATCCGCGCGGTCCCGTCAGTTTATTCCAGAATGGAATCTTGTCGAGCGTATAAATGTAAGAAGCGTAGCTGGTCTCACAAACTTGTTCTGAAGCAGTCATCCAGAAGGCAGTGTTTAGACATTGACGTGAATCGGTTGGCTAGTGGAAGGGCGGGCATCCTTACCTGAGGCTCTTCGGAAGACGAGTAGGCTCGCGCTGTCTCAAGGGGTACCTTGTTTGCGATTTGTGCGACGCTCTTCATTGTTCAATGCTTGGTTCTTAGATCGAACCAAACCGCAATGTACTCCCACCTATCCTGAAGTTCATCGCATAGTTCCAAAGCTTTGTAGAGACCCCTGAAGCGCAGGGAGCTGACGTTCAGGAGTCCGGAGTGGGGTACGAGCTGAACGCGTATGCGCAGGATAAAGCCTGTTAATCCGATGCCGCCTATTGTGGCACGAAAGAGATCTGGATTCTGTATGGGCGAGCAAACTCGAGAGTCTCCGTTTGACTGAAGCAGTTGAAGTTCCTCAACGTAGTGACCAAAGTTACCCACGGCATGCTGATTCCGCCCGTGTATATCATTTGCCACGGCCCCTCCCAGGGTCACGTACTGGGTCGCGGGGCTGGTGGGTAGGGCCCAGCCATGCTGCAAAGTTGTGGATAGAACGTCCCGCCAAGTTGCGCCGGGTTCACATTCCAGTACGCCGGTACGTGGATCGAAACTTAGTATCCGATTGAGCTTGCGCGAACTTATCAAACCGCCATCCGGATTTAGACCGCAGTCGCTATACGACTTAAATCGACCTACCGGTAGCGTGCTGCCAAGAGACGTTGTCATTGCCTGCTTGATCGCGAATTCGTCTGATGGCGTGCAGAGCCAGTGCTGTTGTTTGGAAAAGCGTGTCCAAGATTGAATATCTGCAATACGTTGGTAGTCAGCAGCTTCGGCGGTTACTGTCAAAGGGTGTGCAGCGTGACTCGTCATTAGGCCTTGATTCTGAGTTTGTCTTCCTTCTTGAGTATACAGGAGTTTACCAGATTCGGGTCAAAGTAGGTTAGCTCGGAAGCCCCTGTTATCAGGCGTTCGGC
The DNA here is from genome assembly GCA_041391485.1 of Bdellovibrionota bacterium. GTDB lineage: Bacteria > Bdellovibrionota > FAC87 > UBA2466 > JACKAF01 > JACKAF01. Next base: position 38,331 of record JAWKNY010000005.1, read on the forward strand.
CCATTCGACGCCTTGCATGAAGCTGTGATCCTGATTGGATACCTCGTATTTCCAACCGCCAAAGCGCCCTCTGCTAAAAATATTTCGTTTTTCGAAGAACGGATGAAGACCCTGCAGCAGTTCGTTTCGATCCAAGGTCGGAACGGGATAACCGTGGTGCGCTCGCATGTGCCATGAGCTTAGAATAGAGGCGTCCGGCGCAATGATTCCTGTGTTTTTTAGCCCTTGAATACATTCTTGTATGACAGTATCTCGATTCACAGGTTTCCACTTGGATTCCGCAACTTCCAGCATCACAGACCAGTTGGCGAGTGGATTGGGGACGTTGAACTTTGAGTAGTTCGAGAAGACCGTAAGTCGATAGAATGGGCAGTCACTTCCAGGAAAGTACAGCCAGCATTGATCTTTCCACTTATCTGGACATCGGCCGTCCAGTCCGATTCCGATTACGTGGGTGCTTGTATGAGTGAGCTGGGACGCCTTGCTTTTGAGTTCTTGCGGGCACTCTGAGCTCATCTGCGCCAGTAGATCGATTGGCATTGTATTCAGGCAATATTCAAAAACTACTTTATCTTTGTTTGCAAAATGGGCCGTGCGAGTATTGGTGTCAAGATGAACTACTTTGTGATTCAACTTGATGAAACTTTCTCCCACAAGTTCTGCTACCCGTTTCCAAATCGCTCCGGTCCCACCCTTTTTTGGAAATTCAAAGTAGCTGTTTGGACCCCAGGTATCATTGTCTTGGGAGAGGATCAAAGCCTTGAGGCAACTTTCCAGATCTACCGAGGCCACGCGTTCCCCGACCCACTCTCGTGACATCTGCTCCAATGGGGTTGCCCACACTTTGAAGTTGTACGGCTGCATGAAGATTTCTTGAATTCCCGAACCAAAACTCGCCTTAATCCAATCAGCGAAGTTGTGAATGGGGATGGAGCTATCTTTCTTTAGAAGCCCCTGAACGCACTTCCATTGCAGGTCAGGGGGCAGATAGCGGAGGTTGTTCTGAAACGGATAAGGAACTAGATTCTCTCCCACAACCACGCCGCTAATGCGCCGGTAGCGGTTCCATTGTGGCTCCGAAAGTGCCTCACGCATGACTCGGTCAAAATAGGCGTAGTGCGAAAACTGAACATGGCCCCCGATATCCCAGGTGAAGCCCTTCTTGTCTACAAAGCTTCTAGAAAGTCCTCCCGCTGTGTCGGAGGCGTCCACCACAACAAAGTCAGTAATCCCGAGTTCGCGCAAACGGTAAGCAGCGCCAAGACCGGTTGGTCCTGCACCTATAATGAGATACTTTGTTTCCAATGGCTTTCTCTTTCTTGGGATCTTCGCTCGAGGCTCTCGATCATTGCACTCCGGTTTGTGCGCAGGATCTTTCGCAATTTCCAGGTTTCAGCGGCGGACTGAATACAAATTCGTACGAGGCGCAACGGAGTCAACGTTCGGCTTCCGGGGCGCAGCCAGCTTCTCTGGAGTTCGACTTGGTTGACACGCATGCCGAGCGACTTGAATAGAATGGTCAAGTGGATGTTCGGGACGAGCATCTTGTCGGGCAAAAACTCAAGGATGGTGTCGAGAACATTCCCTCTAAACAAGCGGAACGGGCAGTTCGAGTCCCGTACGTGAGTTCTAAAAAGAGTTAAGTTTAGGAGCACGACTAATTTGGTGAGGACGGTTCTCACAAGAGATGCTCGAACGAAGTGCCGCACTCCCACAACCAGGTCGCTCTTTTCGCGTTGGTTCCACAACGCTTCAAATCCTTCCGCGCTGACTTCGCCGTCTCCGTCCACCTGAAAGATAAACTCGGACTCGTTTTTGGCGGCGTATCTGTATCCTGCAAGCACAGCGGATCCGTGGCCTCCGTTTGGCTTGTCGACAACATGGACTTGGGGAAACTTTGCGGACAGCTTCTTCAGCTGCTGGAGCGTATCGTCCTTAGAACCGTCGTTCACAGCGACAATGGCTCCCCCATACTTGGCTGAAATGCCGATCCATTCGTCGAGCACGGACGCTACGTTACTGGATTCATTGTAGAAAGGTATGACAATTGCGAGTTTCAAAACGTGCCTCCACCTAGGGCAGCGATAACGCGCCGCGCCTAGCCGCTCTGGAGGATCTTCGGTTTTTTCTCTTATTTGCTTTAGTCGCGCGTATCTGGCTTGCGGGCGGCGGCTAGTCGGCCTTTTTTACCGTAACAAGTACTGAGGTACCTAGAGGCGGGGAAGGCCACAATTTGATTTCCCAGTGCAGAAGATAGCCAAGAAGGTTGTTCATAAACTGGTTGGGGGGCCGCAGGCCGACGCGGGTGGCTTTTTCCTTGGGCATCCGCGCTACCACAATTTTTCGGGCGATCCCCAGCGGCACCAAGCTGAAGCCCCAGTAGCGAAGATCAGCGATTTTCACGTCCAATTCGGAAAACTCCCGTGCTAGCGATTTCTTGGTATAGCGGCGAAGGTGCCCTACGACATGGTCGAATCTAGAAAAAAGGACTGGCAATGCCGGAACATTTACAGTGAGGTACGCTCCGGGTTTAACATGAAAAAGTGCCGCATCAAGAAAACCTCTTGTGTCAGGAATGTGTTCCAAAACATCCAGAAGAAAAACATGGTCAAACTTTCCCTTCTTACTGGGGTCCCGGGTGAGTATGTCGTAAGACTCCAGCTTGCTTTGCTCAGGGATTGGGTTTGCGAGCGCGGTCTGATTGAGATCCACTCCAGTAATCCGCCAGTTGGTAAAAACTTCTAGCTGGCGAATAAACCCCCCACGACCGCAACCGACGTCAAGTACTTCTGCCTTGGTGGCCGTTGATACCCCTGTTTTTCGGAGCTGTCGAAGTATGGATTCAGCGCGCGCCTGCATCCAAAAGTTCTCGGGTACCAAAATCTCGTAGCAACCCGTATTGAATTCTTCCCAAGAGGCTGTTGAAGGGTCGACCTTAGGTTTCGTATTCATTTGGAGTGAGCCTTTCGGTATTGTTGCATGTTGATAGTGCAGGGTACAGAGTCTGCAGCCGATTTTTGACAAAACCAACCCCAGTTCTCAGTGGAAACGTCCCATTTTAAGTTTGACTGGCGTAAGTAGCGCTCTGCTAGGGTGTCGTACTCGATGCCTATGGGCTCATCGCGTTTTGAGAAGTCCTTGTAGTAGCATACACATCGCGTTCGTTCAGGGATAAAGTTGTAAAGTTGGTTGTCCGGTATCTGTCCGTAGATTGAGTACGTCTCTCGCTCTTTCAACCCGGGCTCAAAGTGATAAAGTTTGCTTTCAGACAAAAGATGAATCAACGGGCTGTTTGGAAAGTAGTATTCCCCCGGGTGCCTACGAATATATTGTGAAGCGCTTTCTATTGCTGAGAAGCGTGTTCTTGTGTCATCTTCCCACCCGCTTGGTTTCGTCCACAGGAGGAAGCCTGGAGAGAGCAAGACAAAAGCCCCAAGTCTCAAGATCAACTGCTTGTTTTCAAGCGCTCTCCAAGTTGCCAAGCGCTCGGGGAGCAGCAATAGAATCCCTACTAGCGACAGAACATACGTGGAAGATAGGTTGTTGACGTCGCCATACACCTTGCAGGTCGAATAGATGTTAAGTGGCAAACTGGCGATGCTGCAAAAAAGACATAGCATGGCAATCTGATTCAGGGTCTGGGTACGCTTCGCGAACCCACGCGATAGGATTGCCAGGAAACTCACCAATACACATGCAAGGAGAATGAACGCCATGGTCGGGCGCCATTCGACTTGGCGAAAGGGGTGCTTCCCGGGAATCAGGACCAGGTTGGCAAGGAGGGGCTCAAACCCGTAAATAGCGATGAACAGGACCCCCAGAAGTGCGCTAGAGAAAACCAAAGCGCGGGCATACCTCACAGTGGTTTTCCACCCGCTAGAGTACTGTACCCACCAAAGCACTCCCAAAGGAAGCCAGACAAAGGTTTGTTTGGCGAGGGGCGCGCACACGGCGCATAGTGACGAAAACAACAGTAGGCCGGGTTTGTTTTTGAAGGTCGCGAACCCGATGGCCAGAAGCATGAACAATGTAGCCGGTGCATCGGCGTGAATGGAGAAGAATGAGTAGCGAAGTGGTCTAAGAGCGATTGAACCGACCAAACAAATTGCGAAGCAAACGATGGCATCAGCTTTTCTCTCCCGAAAGGATAGGTACAATAGATAGCCGAGAGGGAGGAAACAGAGGCAGGCAGCGATGAGTGTACCCGCTAGAAAAATGTCATAAGGCTTCTGAAACAAGACCAGCGGAAAAAAACTGAGAAAAGACAGCGGGGCGTACAGTTGGGTGACGACGGGCCCTTGATTCAAGTTGTAGTACCAAGGAAGAGCGTAGTTCAAAACCATGGTGGCGGTCGATCGGACGAGACTCCAGTCGCGAACCTCAGCGAGTATAGCCTTCCAGTTGAGGGCAAGGACGCAAACGGCTAACAAAAGGGATAGCGCTGCCAGAATCGTATGGAGTCGAGTGTAGCGGGGCATTTGGTCTTGAAAGCTATTATTCATAGTATTTGCCCATACTTTTCGGATACCTGACCCTCCGAGTTGAGGGGTTCGCCTAGCCCACCGCGTGGCGAGCCGGTGCAGTCGCTTGAGCGGGTGACGCGTTTTGTCGATAAGGGGTTGTCGCTCCCACGCAATGGATTGAGTCACATGAAATTGAACCCACCCGCAAAAGGACTTATTCCTGTTTTATTGATTGCGGTGGCCGTTTTGAGCCTCGCAAACTCCTGGGTAGGGTGGGAACGTGAGCCCACTTACGATGCTGAATTTTATTTGAGTTTCGCAGAAAATCTCGCCAACGGAAACGGCTACATTAATTCCAATAGCTTCTGGCCGCAATCGCCGACCATGGATCGTCCGCCTGGTTGGCCGATCCTTCAGTCTTTCGGTCTTCGATTGCTTCCCAATGTGTCTCCCCCAATCGTGATGAGGATTTTGAGCCTCGTCTGCAGCTTGGTTGTAGTGCTCTTTGTATTCCTGATAACCTTGGACTTGAGCGGCCGCAGTTCCGTGGCTTTTTTGGCTTCAATGCTCTACTTGTTTAACCCACTCCCACTCTTTTTAGAGGTGAATGGACTCTCTGAGATCCCGTTTCTGGCGCTCTGGTTGGTCGGTGTCCGTTTTTTTCTGAGAAATCCATTTTGTACTTTGTCGGGATTGGTTTTTGGTTGTGCGATGCTGGTTCGCCCCAGCTTCCTCTTTTTTGGAGTTTTTCTTTTTTGTTTTTGGTTCCTTAAGAAGAGGGACTTTCAACGCTCCCACCTATCCAGAGTAGCGATATTTTTTACTCTATTCTTTCTTCCGATCTTTGCCTGGACACTGCGAAACTTCAACGTAAGTGGACACTTTCCAGTGCTGAGCACCCTTTCCGGTGAAACGCTTTTTGGCGGAAACAATGTCCGCACAGCGACCGAGTTTCAGAATTTGGGAGCGTGGATATTTCCTAATGAGATAGAAGGGACAATATCCAAGAAAGAGCTTGCTTTACGAGGTACTGAAATCCAAATGAACAAGTACTACACCGAAAAAGCGGTCGAATTCCTTACGTCTCACCCCCTCTGGATACCACACTTGGTCCTTGCAAAACTGGCGAAAGGGTTCGGTTCCTTTCCATTTGATGGTCGTTTGTCTGATGTGATCGTGGCACTACTCAAATTGGTCATCTATTCTGCGGCGATTATGGCCCTCAGATCAGGATCTTGGCCACTCAACTTGTTGGTTCAGATAAAATCCATGGCTTTGGCCTGCTTTGTCGTAGTCGTCGTATACTGGGGCAGTACGCGTTTTGTTCTCCCGCTTGACGTTCTGCTCCTTCCTCTTGCCGCACCCAAGTTAATGACTCTAATGGAATCTCTCAAACGGCGGTTCTGCCTCCGAAGCTCCCTGAGTTGATTTTCGACTTTCGCTTTACTGTACTGCTTATTTCTTCTTTCGCCGGTGCTTCTTGCGTTCGATCGCCTGACTCTTCTTTAGCTCCAGCAAAAAGCGGCGCAACTTGGAGGTCCGCCTGGGGTGCAGCTCAATCCCACGTTCCTGCAACCACGCCCGGAGCCAGATGTCGGCCTCTCTGGGACGCGTACTTTCCAGCTCGATTTCATAATAGTCTTTGGAGAACAGCTTATAGTGATCCACTTCGATCTTGAATTTCGGGTGAGGGGTGGCGGTGTAGCGAAGGTTGCTCAAGCACCCTAGCACCACCAACTTCTCCCAGTGGTTCTTTTTGATCTGCTGCCTTAGGATGACCGGTATCGGGTTGTTGAGGCGTAGCACCTTTTGCGGGTCGCGTAGCACGGCGCGGGCCGCCCCAAGCGGAAGCGGGTATTCCCACTCTTTTCGAACTTTTAGAGCACGCGGCCCGGCTTTCCCTGCTGGGGTGAAGGACTGCTTTAGCGTTAAAGTGGCGTGCCGTCGGTTAGTGATACGAACACGTAGACCAATTTTCTTGGATCGCAGGCGGAGTCGGGGGTTGTCTAGATAGTAGTTGTCCTGTTGCTCACGGCTCTTGATGTGAGAACGCAGACTCCGCAGAATTTTTTTGTACTCCGACTCGGTCAGTCCGTACTTAAGTTCTTTTTCTAGCGCCACGGACCAAAGATTAACACGGCCGAAGCGGGACGGGAACTAGCGACGACGAGAGGATCGCCGTTTCTTGGAAACCGATTTTCGATTTTTGCGGGATTCCACGTCCGCCTTTTTCTTCGCTGTGGCTTCGGTGAACTCCGACAGATCGGACGCCGGGGGTTCCGGGCGTTTGGCGATCTCGGCCGGGCGCACGGCTTTGGCTTTCGCTCTAAGCGTGTTGACGGCCGCCGCAACGGGCTTGTCGAGTACCGTTTGTCTGACGGATTGAGAATACAATAAGCTAATTCCAGAGAGCACAAGCGCGACCAGACTCGCTACCAGAGCGGCTTTTACACCCTTGGGCGGCTTCGCCTGGTGTTGCTTTGCCATCTCCTGAAGCATGCGGTCGTAGGCGATCGGCAGCTCACCGAGCATGCCGGACACGCGCTCAAAATTCTTGGAAACATGATCCGTGGTGTCTTTTACCGTGGCCCACTGTTTGGCCATCGATTCCATGCTTTGTTGCATGGCGCCAGCTACCAAGGTCGCTTCCTGGCGCGGGCTTTCGAGTGAGATCTCAATGGGGGAGGCGTCGTCGGAGAGCGTGTCGGGCTCGATCGCCTCGGGTTCGGACTCCGCAGCGGCCTTCGACTTCTTTGCTGCTTTCTTTTTGCTGGCCTTCTTCTTGGACTTCTTCGCTGCCTTCTTTGGCTTTGCCTCGTCCAGTTCGAGTTCTACCGTAGCCTCGTCATCAAAATCTTCCAGCTCGAGTTCGGACGCTTCTTCCGCGTCATCATCCAAATCCAAATCAATTTCTTCGAGATCGATTACATCCGTCGTTTCTTCGATTTCGCTTTGAGTTTTCTTCTTGCGCCCCATTTTTTACCTCTGTTGCTAATCCAGTACAGGCAAGGCTTCGCGCCTTTCCGGAACCGGAGTGCCCGATAGAGTAAGCAAGCCTAATGCCACAAAAAATCCCGCTTTTTGCTGCCTGAGAAGAGCCGGGGAGTGACGTTTTTGGTCACCTCCGGACTCGGGTGTAGCCAATTTGTGTTCACTCAAGTAGCTTTCGCTGGTGTTTGCTTGGTCGCGAAAAAAGTGGGCTATCCTGCTGGTGTTTTTGGGCGGTTTGCTAGCGTGTTACTTCACCGTGGGGACCGAGTGGGGGAGACTACGCGACAAACTCTTTGATGACGGCGATCTCATTACTGTCCTGTGGACGATGGACGCGATTGGCCACAACGCCGCCCATGGTATCCCCATTGCGGACCTTCCCATGTTCTTTCCCAATCGTGGAGTCTTGTTTTTTAGCGGGCACCTGCTGCTCCCTTCCGTTTTCTACAACTTCTTTAAGCTGCTCGTCGGGGCTCCGGTCTTTGCCTTCAACCTCACACTGCTTAGCTTTCTGGTTTTGAACTTTGTGACGATGGTTTTGTTCTGCCGGAATTTCGCGGGGCGCGGCCCCTCGGTGCTTGGAGGCATTCTTTTTGCTTTTGCCTCTTTCCGGCTTTCCCAGATCGGGCACCCGCAGGTGATGGCGCAGTTTTTTCTGCCCTTGGTCGGGCACTACCTGTTCGCCTATGAGCGCCATCGCCGGAACCGCGATTGGATTCGGGCGGTTCTCTCTCTTGTGGGGCAATTCTACCTCGGCATTTATCAAGGCCTCATCGCCTGCTTGACGCTTCTGCCTTATCTCGTGTTGAGGGCAGTCTTTCAGACACATCGAGCGCAGTGGGCGATTCGGCTGTTCTTGTCATCGGTAATGTGGGGTGTGCTGCTGCTTCCTCTAGCGCTGCCTTACTGGAAGGTGATGCACGGGCGGCAGGTCGCACGCCCGCTTTCGGAAGCCCACATCTACGGGGCGCACCTGACGCATTTCTTTGCGGCGCCCGAGTCGGGTCTTTGGCATTCTGTTACCGAGCCCTTCTTGCGGGCCCGTCACCACATGGTAGGGAAACGCTTATTCGTCGGGCTTGCCGCCATTGTTTTGGCGATACTCGCCTTTCGCTCCCTCAGCCAGCGGCCGCACCGGCAACGGCGTTTCCTTCTCTGGCTGTGTGGCAGCTCGCTCGTGTTTTTGATCTGGATGAGTCACGGGCCCCAGGCCTTACTCTACAATCTGTTTCATGATTACGTTCCGGGATTCAAAGCCTTGCGGGCTCCTTCGCGCATCGGTTTTGGTTACTTGTTCGTGATGTCGGCACTCGTGGCGCTGGGGGCGGAATCGCTCACGCGTCGGCAAACGCGTGTCACTACCTTTTTGGTTTTTGCTTTGGCTCTACTGCTTGTGATTGAAAACAAGATCCGCTTGGATACCAAGAGCCCGCCGACGGAGTACGCCGCGATCGCTGAACACCTGGCGGGGGGAGAGGGGCCTATCGCGCATCTCCCGCTCTCTCGTCCTATCTACCCGCGGTTTTTTGCTTCGCTTCGCCACCACCGCCCGCTGTTCAATGGGGAAAGTGCATTCTTTCCCGAGCCGCAGCAAAGCGCGTATCAGCAGGAGGGAGAAACCGGGCCAACGGCCAGCCTCCTCCAGTCGCTACGCGCGTACGGGGTTCGGGAATTTGTGGTCGAAACCGGCCATGCCTGGGAAAACGTGCTGCAGGCCCACTGTGAGCCCGTCGCCCTTGCCGGCCCCCACGGGCTCTACCGCTGCCCCCAAGCCCCCTCTCTGGGCCAGGCGGGTCGAACCCAGCCTGTTCTCCAAAAACAATAAAATTAGAGACTTAGGAAGACTCAAACAGGCTTTGGGTGCTTCGCACCGCTTAAGTTGCTAAAATACTTATATGGACAACAAAATGGAAAACCAGTCGCCGCTGGCCGATCTATGGGAATTTGCCCGGACGCGCAAAAAACTTTGGATCCTTCCGCTGATCCTGGTGCTCCTGATGCTAGCGCTTCTGATGTACATGGTCGAGGGTTCCACCGTATCTCCCTTTGTTTACACCCTTTTTTGATCCTCACCGCGTGGCCCAGCACGGCTTCTTGAGCCTCTAGTCCTAGCTGCCGATAAACAGGCTGGAGGTCTGTTTTGTTTAAGGCGCGGCATGTCATGGTTCTGGGGCTGATCTGGAGCTTTTGCCTCCCCGCTTGGGCGGAGGAGGAGAACGATCCGTGGGAGTACCCGATCACCCATGCGCACCAGCTCAAAGTAGCGATGCCGATTTACGGTGGCATTGCGGTTGGATCCTCGCTTTTCGGAGACGCCTCACGCATGGGCGGACTCTTCGGTTTTGGTTTTGATTTTTGGTACGGCCGCCGGACGTGGAGTCTGGAAATCGGGCTGCTCTCGGTATCCAAGGGGTACGGACTTTCGGGGACGACAGCGAATTTGGATTACTTGCAGATTCCACTCATCTGGCGATGGACGTGGAGAAACAAATTTTCGTTGGGTGCCGGAGGGTATGCGGCGCCGGTAACGGTAGCCGCGAACACCAAAACCGGCGGTGTCGCGACCGACAACACGGATTTTACCGGGGACTACGGTTTGGTATTTAGCGTGCGCTACGCCGAACGCATTCTCCCCAAGGTACGTTTCGGTTTAGAGGGGCGTTACAATTTGGGTTTGTCCAATGTATCGCGTACGAGCACGCACCAGTTGAGGACTTGGCTGGTGCTAGCCACTTTGGAGTTTGGCCTATGGTAGTTTTGGAGGCAAACATGAAACAAGGAAGTTGGTTCGGCTTTTCGGCCGCACTCGTGCTCTTTTGTTCGCCATTGATGGCGGAAAACCGCGTGGGCGGTGGAGCGCCCGTCAAGACCCCGCCCGGTTACGGCGTTCAGGTTTTTGACGACGCTATTTTCCAAGATACCGGCAAGAAAACCACCGAGGAAACCACGGAGAGTTCCGTGACGGGAACCAAACGCTACGTGAACGGAGAGTTTGGTCAGTACAACGAGCAGCAAGTCCAGCAGTGGCGTCAGAGCTGTGCGGGCGATGTGGCGAACCCGGCTGCCTACTCCGAGTGTGTGCGGCGCGAACGATCCCGGTCGACTGAGATTTTGAAAGAAAGCGAAAAGAACGTGGAGGGTCGACAAAACTCTCCGCTGCGTCGCCAGAGCACAACGCCCGGCTTAGGAGACTTCTAAGTCGGTGCAAGAAGCCGAGGCTCGTGTTAAGGGATAGAGATGGAATTGAAGCTTTCTCATGTGGCCATCGCAGTTCCCGAAATTAACACGATCGCAGAGCGTCTCAAGGCTTTGGCCTTAGAGGTGGCGGAAACGCACCGGGTAGAAACCGAGAAGGTCGTTGCCGCCATGATTCCGGTGGAGGTCTCCTCGGAGTTTCGTATCGAACTCCTGGAACCTTCGGCCTCCGGTTCGCCGATTGCGAAGTTTTTGGAAAAGCGTCCCGCCGGGGGGATGCACCACTTGAGCTTTGAAGTTTCGAACCTTCAGGAGTGGAAGAAGGTTCTGGAAAAAAACGGCTTTGAGATTTTGCCGCCAGGCATACGCAAAGCGGCGCGAGGGATAGCGCTCTTTATTCACCCTAGGAGTATCGGGGGAGTCCTGGTGGAGTTAGAAGAGATCCAAGTCTAAGGGGAGCTATGCGCTACGATCAGATAAGCCCTGTCCCACCACTTACCAAGGTCACCAAGAACGTGATCATCTTGTGCGTGGTTATCTACTTCTTCGACCTCATCACCGATAGCTTGGGCATTCGTTTTGGCTTCTACCGTTTAAACGAACTCTTCGGATTGGTCCCGGCCTTTGTGCTTGAAAAAGGTTGGGTCTGGCAGTTTGTGACCTACATCTTCATGCATGGGCACATGCTGCACCTTCTAATGAACATGCTCATTCTCTGGTACTTCGGTGCGGAGATTGAGATGCGGCTCGGTGAGCTCAACTTCTTAAAGTACTTTCTCCTCTGCGGGGTAGGTGCGGGTCTTTTTAACTTTGGCGTGAACTTGCTAGTCGCGCACATGACCGGAACGCGGGTTCTGGCAAACCCCATTGTCGGCGCTAGCGGTGCGATCTTCGGCATTCTAGCGGCCTATGGAATCTTCTACGGCAACCGCTACTTTCTTGTTTTCTTCCTGTTCCCGATGAAGGCCAAATACTTTGTGCTGCTGATGGCAGGGATAGAGCTTGTCATGGGGATTGAGGCCAACCCGCGGGACAACGTCGCCCATTTCGCGCACATCGGCGGCATGGCGGTTGGCGCTCTTTACATCTACCTCAAGTACGTTAAAGGCCCGCTTTTTGGCGGAAGCCAAAGCAAGAAAGACGCCGAGCGCGACAATCTCCGTCGCCAATTTCGTCTGATCGTCAACCAGGACGATAACGAAGACAACAAGCAGGACGGCGGCGGCCCCTCCTACTGGAACTAAATTGCCTTTTATTTATTGCTTAGGTGCTTTGGAAAAATCTATGTAGAGCTTTTCGTGGGATTTCTTGGCAAGTCCCTTGGTGAGACGCTGCAAGTCCTCTTCGCTCGTGAAACAGCCGTGGATACGCTGCATGGGCTTTCCGGGAAGGATCATCAAACTGTCACCGCGTCCAATGAGGTCTTCAGCACCCGAGGTGTCGAGCACCGTACGAGAGTCGACCGCGGACGGCACCTTAAACGCCAGACGTGAGGGGATGTTGGCCTTGATCAAGCCCGTAACGACGTCCGTAGACGGGCGCTGGGTCGCAATCACTAAGTGGATACCTGCCGCACGCGCTTTTTGAGCCAGACGGGTGATCGCCTCTTCCACTTCACCGCCGCTAGTCAGCATCAAATCCGCTAACTCGTCGACAACGATCACGATATAAGGCAGCTTGTTCGACGCCGCCTTCATGCTGGAGTTATAGGAATCAATATTCTTGGACCCGTACTCCGCCATAATGTTGTAGCGGTTTTCCATCTCCATCACGGCCCAGTTGAGCGCGTTCACCGCGTGCTGAGGACGGGTGATGATGTTGCTGATGAGATGAGGCAGCCCTTCAAAGACATTCAACTCCAACATCTTCGGATCAATCAAAATCATGCGCAATTGCTGCGGGCTCATTCGGTAGAGAAAGCTTGTAATCAAAGAGTTTACGAAAACTGACTTACCGCTACCCGTCGCACCGGCAACCAGTAAGTGAGGCATCCCAGCCAAATCGCCAATCATAGCCTGGCCGTCGGTAGATTTTCCAAGCGCCACCGGGATACGGATTTTCTTGTCGGCGAACTCCTTTGAAGAAAGGATCTGCTTCAAAGAGATGATCTCTGATTTGGGGCGCGGGACCTCGATACCGACTACCGTTTTTCCGGGAATCGGGGCCACGATGCGCAGGTCGGGCGTTCCCATTACGATTCCAAGATCCTCTTGGACGTTCGCAATCGCTTTGAGCTTCACGCCTGCGGAGGGTTTAAACTCATAGGTATTAATCACGGGTCCTACCGATACGGTTTCGACCTCTCCCGTGATATTGAAAGAAACCAAGTGCTCGCAGATCTTTCGGGTGTTGTCGCGTATCTCGCTGCGTGTGGGTTTTTTGGCGCCGCTGTCGTAGTTCTGCAAGGATCTCAAGGACGGGAACTTGTAAGTCTCTCGGTACGGGATCACTTCCTGGAACTCGGCCTCGGTGCTTTCCTCGGCACTGTCGTCCCCATCGCCGTCATCGTCTAGCGAATCGGAGTCCTCATCCAGCTCTTCTTCGTCGTCGTCTGCATTCTTTTTGGCAGCCTTCTTCGGCTTTTTCTTCTTTGCAGGTTTTGCCTTCGCCTTAGGCTTAGAAACCGGAGCTTTGGCGATAATTTTTTCTTCTTCCTCTTCCGACGAGTCTTCTTCGGTCTCTTCTTCCTCGCTTAGATCAATTTCCTCAAAGTCTTCAAACGTGTTGCCAATAAGAGGGCGGAATAAGCGCCGCAGGCTCAAGTCGGTCGTGAGCATCAAAGTCACTAGAAAGCCACCTCCCAGAAGGAGGCCCGCCCCAGTCGAATTGAAATAGCGGTACAACCAAGCGCCGCCCGTTTTGCCGATGATGCCACCCATGAGAGGGCTCAGATCCGAAACGGTTTGGTGGAAAAGCACGTAGCACGCCATCGAACCCAGTGCTGCCGAGATGGCCCCTCCAAGCATCAACAGAAGGTTCTTACGCATAGAAGTTCCAGAAAAACTTAGAAAGGATAAAAACGAGGTGAGCCCAAGGAGCGAGTAGCCCATGACGCCCAGATAGCCGAGAAGGTATTCCGCCAACCAGGCTCCCACAATACCCCCCAGGTTATTTACCTGATCCCACTGGTTGTGTTTGAGGTTGTAGGTATCGATGGGCACGTAAGAGGTGAGCGCCACCAAGACGAAGAGGGTGACAAGCGTGAAAATGCTGCCCTTGAGTTCGCGGGCCGTGCGGTCTTCATGCTTTGGGCGGACGTCGGCTTCGCTGTCCCGCTCAAATACATTTGCAATGGCTTGTTTCAGTCTACTCAAGTCCCAGTACTCCTAAAGCCAGTGGGCACACCTACCCACCGATCCGACTCAGTCGCCTCTCACTTTTTGCAAGTAGAGTGCCGGGCGTACACAGGCAGTTTCATGCCCAGCGCGTGGGAGAGCGTGCGCTTTTGTGCCCAAATTCGGCTTTTCCCCGCGGGTTTGGGCCCAGGAATGTCACCCAAACGGGGGGCTTTTGCGCACGCCACGCAGGTGACTGTCTGGCGCGAAGCTTGCTTGAAGGGGCCGGAGCGAACGAAGGAGGCAAGGTGTCGCGTTGGTATTTTTTGATAATCTGGGTAGTCGCCTTTGTGGTGAGTATGGCGCAGGCAGAAACCGGCATCACGGTTCTCGATCCAGATTACTTTGATCGCTTGGAAGGTTCCGCAAACCTCGGCGATGCCGACGACGAGGAATACGCCTGCCAACGTTTCACTGGGGCGACCCACACGGCGATGACATCGTCTGCTTTTAAGAAAATAAAAAAATCGTGTGGCGGAAACTTGATCGTCCAGCACATTCAACCACGCAAGCGCTTTGTTCCCATGAACGAGTGGAAGCAGCACGAAACCGGCTACCTGCTAGTTTGTTGCCGGGGGAAGTCCCGCTCCCGCCGCGGTTTCTCCCGCGATTAGCTTTCTATTTTTCCTTCCTTCCCATAGTCATTGCGACTTTTTGGATTTAGTATGGTCGCATGCTAGCAGCCTATTTGAACAAGTTTGGTGGACCCGAAGTACTGGAAGTCGGCAACGTCCGCGCCCCGGGTGTGGCGGACAACGAGGTGAGGGTAGCCGTAAGAAGTTCGGCCCTGAACCATCTGGATATTTGGGTTCGCAAAGGCCTGCCGGGTCTCAAGGTGGAATTCCCGCACATTCTTGGTGGGGACGCGTCCGGTCTTGTGGAAGCGGTCGGAAAAAACGTGAAAGACGTTTTTATCGGCGACGAAGTCATCGTACACCCCGGACTTTGCAGTACGCCATGGGAAGAGGTGGAGAGCCTCGCCGCCGATTACAAGATTTTGGGTGAGCACCTAAACGGTACCAACGCCGAAATGGTGACGGTGCCGCGTGAAAATATTTTCCCTAAGCCAAAGAACCTCTCCTTTGACGAAGCGGCATCGGTACCGCTGGTGTTTACCACCGCGTGGCAAATGGTCGTGGGCCGGGGCGCGGTGCAGGCCGGGGATTTGTTGCTCGTACACGCCGCTGGTAGTGGGGTGAGTTCAGCGGCCATTCAGATCGCCAAGTGTTTTGGTGCTACCGTAGTTGCCACTGCGGGGAGTGCCAAAAAGCTGGATCTTGCTACGCAGCTAGGTGCGGACCACGTCGTCAATTATTCACAAAGTAATGTTGTTTCCGAAATCAAAAAACTCTTTGGAAAGCGTCGTGTGGATTGCGTGATCGATCACGTCGGAGCCGACACGTGGGAGTCGCACTTTGAGGTATTGCGAAGAGGGGGTAAGATCGTAACGTGTGGGGCGACTAGCGGCTTCGAAGTGCGCTTGGATTTGCGCTATGTTTTTTACAAACAGATCCAAATCCTCGGCTCGACGATGGGGTCCAAAGGAGACTTCCCGCGAATTCTGCGCTTATTGGAATCGGGAAAACTCAAAGCGGTAGTAGACAAAAGTTTCCCGCTGAATGACATCCAAAAAGCGCATGCGTACCTTGAGGGGCGTCATGCCTTAGGCAAGGTGATAGTAACCGTGTCATAACAAGGGCTTACAAGTTCCTCTCAGGCGATAACGCACCCCATTTCTAGGCTTGATTCTAATTTTTCAGCTTCCGATGAGTATGGTATAGCCTGCCTTGCAGGGGACATAGATGATCGATCTAAGTAAATTCGCCGAAGAAATCAAAAAGCTTGAGAGCGCCCTCAACGAGGCCAAGACGATTCTACTCACCGCTCCCGGTGTCGCCGACGGAGATTCCATTGGCGCGCAACTGGCGCTGCGGCGAATGCTGAAAAACAGCTACCCCAAAACAGAGGTACGCATCGTCAACGATGAGCCGTTGCAGGATCGCTATCTTTTCTTGCCCGATATTCAATACGTCGAAACGCCCGAAACCTATTGGGCGTCGAATCCAGTCGGTAATTTTGATTTGGGTATTATTGTCGACGGCGGCGTGGATCGCGCGGGTCGCGTGCGTGAGATCTACGAGAAGTGCACCAAGACGGCGTTTATTGATCACCACATTGTGAGTGTGCAATTCAGCTACGACATTCGCATCGTCGAACCCACGGCCTGCTCCACGACGGAGCTTGTGTACCACCTCTCCCAATTGCCGGCCTTTGCCACGCCGCTAAGCAAGGAGTTCTGCCAGCAGGTGTACCTGGGCCTGATTTTTGATACGGGTTTTTTCCGCCACTCCAGCACCACGCCGGAAGCGATGGAACTGGGGGCGAAGCTTCTGCGAACGGGTTTTGATTTCACCCGCGTCGGCGAGCGCGGGATGCTGGAACGCACGTTTAACAGTTTGAAGCTCCTTTCCTACACACTGGCTCGGGCACAGCTTCGGTCCGAGGGGAAAATCATCTGGTCCACGGTGACCCAAGATACCTTACGTTCCTTCAAAGCGACGGATGACGATAGAGAAGGGATTATCGATCACCTGTTTCTCACCCACGGCATAGAAGTCGCTGTGCTGTTCTACGAAATGCCCGAAAGCAAGACCCGCCTCTCTTTCCGGTCCCAGGGGGCCATTGACGTGGCTCGATTCGCCCGCAGTCTGACCGAGCACGGGGGCGGGCATGAGAAGGCCTCTGGCGCGATGCTTGACATTCCTATGTCAGAAGCGGTGGAGTGGGTGTTGGAACGGCTCGAAGCGGCATTTGAATCGGGCCAGTTCAACGCATCCAAAAAGAAGAAGAGGTAGTCGGGTGCTAGTCGAAGTACTTAAGTGCAAAATTCACCGGATCTCGGTGACGGACGCGGATCTGCATTACGAAGGCAGCATCAGCTTGGGCCGGGAATATATGGAGTGCGCCCAGCTACGCGCGTACGAAAAGGTCGATATTTACAAT
Organism: Bdellovibrionota bacterium; assembly: GCA_041391485.1. Lineage (GTDB taxonomy): Bacteria > Bdellovibrionota > FAC87 > UBA2466 > JACKAF01 > JACKAF01. The sequence goes on from JAWKNY010000005.1 coordinate 55,318, forward strand.
ATCTCCAATGGTGAAAGATTTTCTACCTATGTGATCCCTGGAAATCCCGGGCAGGTCTGCTTAAACGGAGCGGCGGCCTGGAAGGTACGCGTAGGTGATAAGATCATTATTGCCTCCTACGCTTGGATAGAGCGGGAGGCGATGGAGGATCACCACCCCAGGGTTGTCCTCATCGGGGAAGGCAATCAGGTGAAGTCAGTCTCTGACGCGAGCATGACCTCATAACCAGGGGTGTCACATCAGGCCTGCTGTAGCGTCTTTATAGGCGTGAGGCGGCAAGGTGAAAGCCCTTCGGGGGCGGTAAAAGAGTTAATGGGTAACGGGGGAAGCGCATGAACTGGCGCCTGGTAATGGCAATGCTGTTGGGCCTCTCGGGTACGCTCCACGCGACGGAAGTGGCCACACCTTTCAAAGCGAAGCGGCTCGAATTCAACGCCAAGAGCGAGCTGAACATTTACAAAGACCCCTCCATGTTTCTTCCGGAGCTCGCCGAGATTCACGCCGATCCTCTTTCGGGCTGGGAAAGCCTGCAAGAAAACACGCCGCTACTGACCACGGTAGAAGGCCCTGTCTGTCTCATTCAGTGGGCCGCCGTGACCCCTTTTAAGAATTTTGGTCTGGTCTCGTACCTGTACCAGCTCGCGGACTCCCGGCTGAAGTCGCCGGTGACCGCTGCGACTTTTGGGGAGTCAGCGCCGCTGATCGTTCCCGTGCAGCTGTGCGGTGGGAGTGCGTACTCCCATTCGTTCGGGTTTGTTTTGCAACAGGATTTGGAAGCCGTTCAGCATGCCCGAGTGGGCACCGGCTTGCCGCCTACCGTAAACGATATGCCCTAAGCGGCCTCGCGGGTGACGGTGCGGTTTCTGCCACCTTGTTTGGCGGCGTAGAGGCACTCGTCAGCCGTTCGAATAAAATCTTCAATCGTTTCAAAGTTGCCGTTCTCAAACGTCGCTACACCCAAACTGATCGTGATGAAGATGTTTTCATTGCGGTAGGTGACAGGCTGCTTTTCGACGTTCAAACGCACGCGTTCGGCGATTTGCATCGCTACGGTCGCGTCCACGTTACGCAGGATGATGGCGAACTCTTCGCCGCCGTAACGGCACGCGATGTTCTCAAGACGCAGGCTCTTGTGCAGGTATTGCCCGATTTGCTTCAGGACCAGGTCTCCCGCTATATGACCGTGGGTGTCGTTGATCTTCTTGAAGTGATCGACGTCAATCATCATCAAGCTGAGGGGGGTCTTGTTGCGTTTTGAGAAACTGAATTCTTTGGAGAGAACGTCCACAAAATACTTTTTGTTGTAGAGCTGGGTTAAGCCGTCGATGTTGGCGGCCCTGAAAAGGTTCTGCTGGTAGGACTGATCCACGCTGTCCTGATAGCAAAATTTAAAGTACAAGCGGGTCCCGATCAAAATCTTGTCGCCGTCCAGTAGGACCTGTTCCTGAACCTTTTTTCCGTTTACAAAAATGCCGTTGGTGCTGCCGACGTCGCGGATCACGAGGTCTGTGCCATTGCGCCAGATGATCTCCGCGTGGTTGCGGGAGACATGGGGATCGTCTAGCGGAATTTGACACGAAGGGTCTCGCCCCAACTTAACGTTCCGCCCTTTGAGGTTGTACATCTGGCCGGTTTCGCGCCCTGAAATCTGGATGAGATACGGTTCATAGGTGCTGCCGTTATCATCTAAACGGACCTTTTCCGTTACGACGATCGTCCGGTCGCGATTTTCATTGTCCGACACTGGGGCTCCTTTCCCGCGCAGGGAATGAGGGTCTTCCTAATGCTTATCGACAGAATCCCAAGCATCTTTAGGGGTTAGGGATGCTCTGCGTTGGATTAAATAGCCTGTGATTCCCTAGAATTATATTGCGTGGTGCCGGACGCTATGGCACTTTTAGCCTACGATTTAGAGCTGAACCCCGGGAAGCCAAAAAAGCCCAAGTAGCTGATGTTGAGCTCGCCCGGACCTTGCGCGGAGTGATTACATGGCGGCTGACGAACCCACATTGTTGGAACTTCTTGAGGTCATGATTAAGGCGCTTGTCGATATTCCTGAGGAAGTGAGACTCAACGAAATCAAAGGCGAGCAAACTACTGTTTTTGAACTCGTCGTTGCTAAGGGAGACCTTGGCAAGGTCATTGGGAAGCAGGGCAAGACCGCCAAAGCTCTGCGGACTATTCTCACCGCCGCATCCACCAAGCTCCGTAAGCGTTCGGTGCTTGAAATTATCGAGTAGGTCAATGGCGTCATATTTTTCTTCTTCGATTGGGCGCAAGCATATTGTCGCATTTACGGGCCTGGGACTTTGTGGCTTTTTGGTCACCCATCTGGCGGCCAATCTGCTGATTCCCTTCAATCCGCAAGCGTTCAATACGTACAGTTACAATTTGCTTCATAACCCGTTCATCTACGTAGCCGAAACGGGTTTGCTGCTGCTTTTCCTGGTCCATATTTTTTTGGCCTTGTGGCTGAACTTGGAAAACCGCGCGGCGAGAGCCCACCGCTACGTCGTCAAGCGGCGCACCGGTCGAGGCACCACCCTGGCCTCCTCGACGATGGTGGTGACTGGTCTCATCACGCTGGTCTTTCTTGTTCTGCACATCATGAATCTTAAATTCGGCGCTGAGTACACCGTCACCTATGACGGCGTCGAAATGCGCGACCTGCACCGACTCGTGTTGGAATATTTTTCCAGCCTTCCCAATGTGGTTTGGTACATCGTGGCCCATGTGGCGCTGGCCCTTCATACTTGCCACGGCTTTCAGTCGGCCTTTCAGTCCTTGGGATTTAATCACCCGCGTTACGCCAAGTGTGTGGATGCGGTCGGGAAACTGTACGCTGTTACGATCGCCGGTGGGTTTGCGTTCATTGCTATATGGGCGTACGTGCAGGGAGGCGCGTGATGTCAGACAGACTTAATTCCCATGTCCCCTCGGGAGATATTCGACAGAAGTGGGAGCAACACAAGTTTGATCTGAAACTTGTGAACCGCCAACAAACGCAAGTTCACCGTACTCGTGGTGGGGACCGGACTGCGGGTGGCTCGGCTGCCGCGTCGCTTGCCGAACTTGGTTACAACGTACTCTCTTTTTGCATCCAGGATTCTCCGCGCCGGGCGCATTCCATTGCGGCACAGGGCGGGATCAACGCTGCGAAGAACTACCCCAATGACGGGGATTCCGTTTGGCGGCTTTTTTACGACACCGTAAAAGGTGGGGATTACCGTTCGCGCGAGGCCAACGTCTACCGGTTGGCCCAGGTTTCGGCCAACATCATTGATCAATGTACCGCCCAGGGCGTGCCCTTTGCGCGGGAGTATGGCGGGTATCTCGCCAACCGTTCGTTCGGTGGAGCGCAGGTTTCGCGCACGTTCTACGCCCGAGGGCAAACCGGCCAGCAGCTCTTGCTGGGTGCTTATTCTGCGATGATGAAGGAAGTCGATCGCGGTAAGATCAAAATGTTTTCACGCCGTGAAATGGTGGAGCTTGTCATCATTGACGGAAAAGCCCGCGGTGTCGTGATGCGCAACCTGGTAACGGGCGAACTAGAGCGCTACGCGGGAGACGCGGTTCTTTTGTGCACGGGCGGCTATGGAAACGTGTACTACCTTTCCACCAACGCGATGGCCTCCAATTGTTCGGCGGCCTGGCGTGCGCACCGACAGGGGGCCTTTTTCGCGAACCCTTGCTTCACGCAGATTCATCCCACGTGCATTCCAGTTTCGGGGCACTACCAATCGAAACTGACTTTGATGTCGGAGTCCTTGCGAAATGATGGGCGGGTCTGGGTTCCCAAGAAGCAGGGCGACACCCGCGCCCCCGAGGACATCCCGCAGGACGAACGTGACTATTACTTGGAGCGGAAGTACCCCTCCTTTGGAAACTTGGTTCCCCGTGACGTCGCTTCCCGTAACGCCAAACTGGTTTGTGATGAAGGGCGAGGGGTAGGGCAGAGTAAGCTCGCGGTGTATCTTGATTTCAAAGACGCCATCCAGCGTGACGGGCGCGATACCATCGAAGCCAAGTACGGCAACCTTTTTGAAATGTATAACCGCATCACGGACGAAGATCCTTATGTTTCGCCGATGCGGATCTACCCAGCAGTCCATTACACGATGGGCGGTCTTTGGGTGGACTACAATTTGATGAGCACCATTCCGGGCCTCTTTGTCCTCGGCGAAGCCAATTTTTCCGATCATGGGGCAAACCGCTTGGGCGCCTCGGCACTCATGCAAGGTCTGGCCGATGGGTATTTCGTCATTCCGTACACGCTCGGCGGTTATCTGGCGGGTAACAAACTCGGCAAGGTAGCAGTAGAGAATGAGGCTTTTGCGGCGGCTTCCAACCGCGCGCAGGAGCGCATCGACAAGTTTTTTGCGGCTAAGGGAAGTAAGACCGTCGATCACTTCCACAAAGAGCTGGGCCGTATCATGTGGGATTACGTCGGAATGGCACGCAACGAAGAGGGACTCAAGACAGCGTTGACCGAGATCCCAAAATTGCGCGAGGCCTTCTGGAGTGACCTGCGTGTTCCGGGTGAGGCGACCAACTTCAACCCCGAGCTAGAGAAAGCTGGGCGCGTTGCCGACTTCCTTGAACTCGGCGAGTTGATGGCCAAAGACGCCTTGGAGCGCAAAGAGTCTTGCGGTGGGCACTTTCGTGAAGAATCCCAGACCGAGGAAAACGAGGCGAAGCGCGACGACGCCAACTTCAGTCACGCGGCCGCCTGGGAATTCAAAGGCGTGGGACAGTTCGAGCTTCACAAAGAGCATCTGGAATTTGAAAACGTGAAGTTGACTCAGCGGAGCTACAAGTAAGGGGCCAAGAATGAAGCTGCACCTGAAGATTTGGAGACAGAAGAACACGAAGACACCGGGCAAGATTGTGTCTTACGAGCTGAATGACGTGTCGCCTGACATGTCCTTTCTCGAAATGCTCGACGTACTCAACGAGCAGCTGGTTTCAAAGGGCGAGGACCCCGTGGCTTTTGATCACGACTGCCGTGAAGGTATTTGCGGCATGTGCTCGCTCATGATCAATGGCCAAGCGCACGGGCCAGAAGCCCTCACAACCACTTGTCAGCTCCACATGCGCAAGTTTAAAGACGGCGATACGATCGTCATTGAACCGTTTAGAGCGCGTGCTTTTCCTGTCGTGAAGGATTTGGCGGTGAATCGTTCCGCCTTCGATCGCGTGATTCAGGCCGGTGGCTACGTTTCCGTGAACACGGGCAATGCCCAAGACGCCAATGCGATCCCCATTCCTAAAGAAAACGCCGATCTGGCAATGGATGCCGCTGCTTGTATTGGGTGCGGGGCTTGTGTGGCGGCTTGTCCGAACGCCGCCGCGATGCTTTTTGTCTCCGCCAAGATGTCGCAACTTGCCTTGCTCCCGCAAGGCCAACCCGAGCGGGAACGCCGCGCTCTGCGGATGGTCGATCAGATGGATAAGGAAGGCTTTGGCAATTGCACCAATCACTACGAGTGCATGGCTTCCTGCCCTAAGGGCATCGATGTAGAGAACATCGCGCGCATGAACCGGGAGTACGGTTTTGCGGTCGTGAAGACCCGCTCCAAGCCCTAAACTGGGGCCCCCCTTTCTCAGTCAAAAAGACAAGTATTTTAGGACATTGTCCAAGAAAAGAGCCGCACGTGTGCGCCGCACCGAACGCCTTTGGCTGTTGCGCGTGGTGATCACTTTTTCACCGTGGTACGAAGCGGTTGGTGACTCTGAAAATCTCAAATAATGCGGCGACTCGGTCGCTCATTTGGCTACTCCTGTTGTCACAGCTTCTAAGCGTGGATGCGTGGGCGGTCGGTGATCGAAACAGTCGCAATTGTCGACGTAAATTCTCCGACACAGCCATCGGCTCATTGTTCAAATGGGTTAGGCGTCCTAAATTGCGGCGCGGTCAGGGTGAAAAACTGGATCCGCGCGTGCGCTTTTGGAGAAACGCAGCCGGGGCGTCCATCATCGGAATGGTCGTCGTTTTGGGCACGTTGATTTACGTTGTCTCACCTGGACCGGAGGAAGCAAAAAAAGAACCCGAACCCGTGGCGGAGGTTCCGCTACCGGATTTGCAGGAAGAAATCCGCCTTTCCGAAGGGGTAAACCGGAGCGAAGAAGAGCTGCAAGCTCGACTCGATCGTTTGGATGACTGGTTTTCCGCAGAATCGGGTGAGGCCGGTTTTTTCAGTACCGATTCGGTGGATCCCGAAGAGGACGGGCGGTTCACCGTACCGAACCCCTTAGCCGACAAGAATCCCCTTTTCCCAAAAAAATTACACCTCATCGACTATCAGTTTCCGCTTGTCGCTGAAACACCGCCCGACGAGTTGCGCTTGGAATTTATTCTCACACTGGCTCCCGACGGGACGGTGTCCAAAATAGAAATTCGCAAGAGTTGCGGCGTCGAGCGACTCGACAAAGCCTTCATCAAAGCGGTGGAAAAGTGGCGGTTTACCGCCCCCGGGGCGGAAGTCCAATTGGAAGCCATGGAGCATGTTTTTTTATGAAAAAACTTTGGGTGCTTGGTTTGATTTGTTTGCAGTTGGGACTCGGGCACGCCTCGGCGGGCGAGGCGGATCTGCAGGCCGCGGCTTCAAAACTTCTGGAAATGGAGTGGCAAATCGAAGAACTTTCCTCGGAGTTGGAAGCGCAGCGCGCCGCCACCACCGCCTTGGAAGTGGAGTACGCTAGCGCCGAATCGGGAAACCAAGAAGGCAATGCGGAGCTGCTCAAGCAGGACAAACTGCTCTCCGAAATTCGTGAAACCCTCGCCAAGGTCCAAGAGGAAAAACGCAAAGCGAAACTGGCGCTTTACGATCTGGAAAAACTTCAAATTCCGACTCTTGCTTTTGAAATTAAAAACCTGAGCGAACGACGCAATACGGCCTTGGAAAAAGCGCGTGAGTTCGTTGAGAAGAGCGAAGCCATCCAGAAGCGTGCCGAGGAACTCAAGGCCAAGGCGGAAGAACAAAAAGAGCTGCGCGCGGAGTTAGAGCTGGGAAAGGGCCTAGAGAAGAGAACTTTCACCGCGCGAGCGGCTTCGCGATCGCACCGCAAGGAGGCGTTTCCACCAGCGGTGGCCGACACCCGAGAGGTCGCGATACGCGAGGCTTTAAAAGCGTGCCTGGAGAAATACGCCGATTGTTTTCTCGTGAGTGTAGAAGAAAACAACGAGTCGGTGGAACTCCGAGACAAGCAGATCGTCGAGGCGGTTCGCTTGCAGCGCCTCATTCATGAGGTGTACCGCCCACAACTGGCGACCGAATTCGAGAATGCTAAAAAGCAAGCCACCGATTATGTCGAGGCCGCCAAACCGCTTGCCGAGGAAGCACAAGCGCTTCAGAAAAAAGCTTCTGAGCTGGAGTCCGAGCGGGAGCGCCTTAGCCAGCTTATCGTTCGATGTGATTCGGAGTTGTCCGCAGAGAACGGGAAGTTTACCGCACTTGGCGAGACGGTATCCGCCTTGAAGGTGCGTTGTTCCGGGTACGCCGCAGATTTGAAACGGCTCGGTCCCGGAGTCGTAAAAGCCAGGGCGCGCCAAGCGGAACTTTCCGTGGGAGAAGCCGCCGTGCGCGAGCAGTTGGCTTTGGCGCAACAGGCGCTTCAGACCCTGCTGCACGCGAAGTGCCATGAAGAGGCCCAAGACGCGGCCCAAAAAGTGGCCGAACAATACGGAGTTCCTGCTGGGGCAACGGCCGGCCGCAAGTCCGGGGAGAGCTTGGCCGAAGCACGGGCGATGCGTCCCTTCTACGTGGCTTCCTATGGGGCGGAACCTGAACCCGCAAATCCCGACTACCAGAGAGGTTTGGCGCAAGGGAAAAAGATCGCAGAACAATTTGCAAAGAAATACTCACTCCCCATTGGTTTTAACCGCGAACTTGAGCGCCGGCTTGAGGAGCAGGTGGAAGATCGTGCGGAGATTGATTACCCCACCTTGGAACCGCTCAAACCCAACACGGCAAGTGACATCACGACGATTGCGCCTCGCCCATTGCTCTTGCCTACAGAAGAGAAAGACCCGCGTGAGGCGCACAGCTTTGTCCAGCACCCCGATTGGTTAAAAGATCCATCCGGAAATTCGGAGCGGCGTGAAGGCCCTGCCGACAGCTTGCTGCGCGTCTCCGATGAGATGGGCAAGAGTGAGCTTGCGAAGCGCTGGACGCAAGTGGAAAAGACTCTACCGCTCAACCTAAGCGCTCGAGCCCGCAGCCATTTTGAGTCTGAATTTTCGTCGATGTTTTTATCCGAGTTAAACACCCGCTACCGAAGTGAGGTGCAATCCAGTTATCGCGAGGCGGAGGTAAAGTCTCTGGAGCAAGAGAGAGAGTTTCCAAACCTCAAGATCCGATGCGAGGCGGACGGCCGCTTTGATCGCGGCGTTGAGGACGGGATTCGCACTTATCTGGAGTCGGCAGCGAGAAAGGCTCAGGACGAGGGCCGCAAGGCTCTGGATCAGCAGCTGCAGAGTTCGTTGCTTCCTCTTAAAGTTCAGTTCCGTTGGAAAAATCGCTTCACTAAGTTTTCTAAAAGTTCCGGTCCTGCGATGAGCGTCGTGGGTGATGTTTTTGAGGCTCTATGCTGTCGTCACGAATCCAAATGCAAAAGCCGTTGCGGAAGGAACGATTCGTTTACACCTACGCGGCGCTTTGGGAGAGCGAGATTTTTATCTTCCTGAGATTCCCGGCCGGACGGAGCTAACCGTGCGGCGTCTGGTATCCGAACGTTTACAAAAAGCAGGATCGCGTGCGGTGGAACTGCGGGCGAGCTTGCAGGCAAAGACCGGAGCGCTGGAGCTTGCGTCTGAAGTCATGGAGCTTTTGAGTCTTTCGGGGCCTCAGTTCATGGAGACCGTGCGTTGGGAAGGGCCAGAGAACTCAGGGAGGTTGTTGTTCTCCCTGGCAGATTCGGTGGGCACGCTTTCCACCTCCTCTTGGGAGCAGCTGCAGCTTCAACCACGCTATGATCTCGGCGATTGGGAGATGTCCTCGCTCAAACCGGCTGACAATGCTGAGGGCGAGCGGGTTTGGGAAGCCGCTCTCAATGAGAATGAGAACTTGGGCGGCAACATCGAGGCGCCTTTGACGGCCTACTGGCGTGAGGTAAACGACAAGGTGGAAGGACCCGATCTGGAGAAGCCCGCCCGTGAGGCCTTTCCGACCAACACGTTTTTTCTAAATAGCTACGGAAGCCGCAGCCCGTACGAGCTTCTTCTTTGCGATTTTAGTTTTCCAGGCCTTTACAGACTCGCCGCGGGGGATAGCCGCGAACGGTGTTCGGCCAAATACCTGGAAGAGAATAGTTTGGATAGGCTCCACTCCATTGAGCTGGCCCGTTCCGATCGCTCGGATCCACGATTCAGTGCTGTCTTTTTCGTAGAGTCCCGCAAGGATGTCTTCTCCCCGAACGATTTTACGATCCGCATGGATTCGGAGCGCTCACACGCCGATATTCGCGGTGAAACCACCGCGTGCCGGCGACAACAAAACCGCTTCATGAAAGGCGATACCTTTGAATGTGTGCTGGACGGAAGAGTGCTGCGAGTGGGCACCGCCGGTTTTAGAACTGACAACAAAGAAGTCGTACTCGCCGTGGAGTTTCTTCTCAACAACAGCGTTTACCAAAGACTAAGGGTGCCGCTCGTGGTTCCAAGGGGCGAGGGATAGCGTGATCGACACCTTGCTCAGTCAATCCTTTTGGCGAAAAGGGCTAAGCCTATTCCTTGCATTATTGCTTTTTGTTCCGGCTCCCATGTGGGGAAACGATCAGCTTCCCACCTGTCCGGAGCGAATTGAGTCCGTAAGCAGAAAACCCGAATCGGTCGAAAGTCGGATCCAACGGTACAAGTCCGTCACCATAAGTGTGGCCTTGCATCTCGCGATCCTGGGCGTACTGGCTTTGCCTGCCTGGAATTTTGCGACCCGTCCGGATCCTCTGCTGCTCTCGACGGTGATCGAAGACGACGAGATAGACTCTGCCCTCATTGTTGAATTTGTCGCTCCCACAGACGAGTCGGCTCGCTTCTCACCGACAGAAGGGGAAGCGGAGGAGCCAGTAGAAGAACCGGAAGAACAGTTGGTTCGTCGGTTAGCCTCGCTCGAAAGTGAAGCCGTGGAGAGCCCCGAGGTTCCAAACCCGCTGGCTAAAGCTCCCGATCCGCCACCCGAACCCAAACCGGATCCGAAACCAGAGCCCAAACCCGATCCGGCGCCCAAAGTGGAACCGACACCGGGACCTGCGGCCGTAGTCGCCTCTACGACTCCGGGTACAGGTTCCAGTAGCGAAGCGGAAGCGGCTCCCTCCGAGCCAGCGCCCACAACGCCGACGCCACCGGCACCCTTGGCGGCGGCAGCGTCGGCCGCCTCAACTCCCAGTGCAGCCAGTCCTAGCGGATCGGTAACGAACGTGCAGACACAAGGTTTAAACGAGGGCCTGATGACGGCCATTGAAGGAGCGGCGGCGCACGCCAACGAAGACCAGCCGCTCAATGTGGTGATTGCCGTCGACGTAACGGGAAGCATGACTCCCTACATTGAAAGCATCAAAGCGAACATGCACAAGCTCATCGATACGTTGGAAAAAGTGAAGGGTCGTGGAGTGCCGGTGAAGGTGGGAGTAATGACCTACAGCGACTTTGTTGCTTTTAACCCGCCCTATTGGGTGCAACTGGATCTCACCTCTGATTTTGTCAAACTGCGACAGGATTTTACGAGCAAAGTGCAGCTGCGCACGTCGTCAGCTAACGGTGACATCCCAGAAGCGTCACTGGATGCACTGGTGGGCGCGTCCAAGAACTTTAGCTGGGACCGCGGCGCCAAAGCGACGGTCATTGTTATTAGCGACGCAGACTGGAAACCCAGAACCGCGGACGGAAAAGACAAAAGCGCTGTTCTGCGAGAACTCCAGTCGCACAATCCTCCTATCTTTGTACAGGATATTCACGTCAGCAAATGACGTGTCTTGCAAAAGGAGAAGAAGATGAAAACCGGAAAACTAAACGCGCTCACCGTGGCGGTGCTGGGATTGGTTGCCGTCCCGCTCGTCGCCGATGAGTTTGTATCCATGGGTGAGTATCTCAGCCGCGCCACCGTGAAGGACGGTGAACGGGGCTACTATTCAGGCAACAACCAGGACATGGTGTTCATCAACTCCAAGAACGAGATCGTATGGTCTTCCAAAGGGGGATGGACCAAAGGCGGGCACGGACAGGTAAGCAGCCAAGAAGCGAGTCGTATCCGAGCGGAAATGCGCGCCGAAAAAGCGCAGAAAGATCGCGAAGTGCGAGAAGGACGTCGCAACGTGGAGTACGGCGAGTACATTAGCCGTGGCACCACCTACCACGGGTACGCCGGACATTGGAGCGGGAACAACCAGGACGCTCTTTTCGTTAGCTCCGACTACGGGATCATTTACTCAAGCCGAGGCGGCTGGGTGAAGGGTTTCGGTCCGGAGTTCGATCCCGTTGCACAAGCCAAGTGGGGCGCTGGGATCAGCGACGACGCCCAAATCTACAGCGGAATCTCAGACCCCAACACTTTGGCGCGCGCGTCTTTTTTGCAGCCCAATCAACTTTACGTGGTGGTCGAAGCGGGCCGCCGTTTTGTGACGGCCTCTTACAGTGTGGGAGGAAGGACTGTGCTTTCAAATCAGCCACTCACGGATGGAACCATTGTTCCCGGTCGCATGCTGGGTAAGTCGGGCGAAGACGCCAAACGGCGGTACCAGTTTAAGCCCGAGGGGAACGGGTACCGATTCAATCCTATCATCGAGTAGTCGATGCTTGTCCCTCCTTCGATTTTGGGAGTCGAGGGAGGGACTCTTTCCTTCCCTTCCTAATCGATGGCACAAGGGTTGCTCTCTTTCCCGCCGTGAGGCTGGGGGATGGGCTGCCGTGCGGTGCCGCGCCCCTTTTGAGTCGTAATTTGTCACTTTTGGGGCGGAGATTGTCTTGAAATTCCCGGTAAAAATCGCAATGGGAAGTGAGCCCGGAGTGCTCTGGAAGCGCTTGTGGAGTTCGTGCTCCGTTCTCTTGACCCTGGTCATTACCTTTTGGGTTTCTTCAATTGGAAAAGCAGCGGAACGGATCCGAAAGACCGTCAAAACAAAAACTACATCCTGGAAAGCTTCTTACTCGGAAACACTCAACGCGCGGGCTTGGAACTATTTTCGTCCGGCCTGGCAATCCTCTACTCATTTGGGACACCCGCTCCCCATCGCGAAGATCAAAAACATCATTCAGGACCCGCAGGATAGGGTCGAGAAAAAGTTTAGAGTTCCACCGAGTCTGCGTGGCCGTGTGGCCTTTTGGATCGATGTGTTTTCGCGTTTTGATAGCAACTACCGCATCATTCATGATCGGGATTTTCCTGAGCTTGTTTATGGCTTCATTGATTTTACTTCGATCAACAGCACACTGCCGCCCGCTGTGGCGCGCTGGCGTCGGCGTGAGATTGAACGTCGCGTGATGTTGGAGCTTAAAGCGCGCATCGGTGAGGCAACCGAAATGACCAAGCCGCGTAGGCCTCGTCTCTCACCTGAGGAAAAGAAAGATCTTCTGCGGGTTCTTAGCAAGCACAATTTTGAAAACCGGTACGAGGTCCTTCGACGCCTTCGTCGCATGCGATCCCAAACGGGGCACAAAGATCATTTTCTGGCAGCCATGCGTCGGGCCAATGATCTCATCCCTCCCATTGAACAATTATTCAAAGAGCGCGGTCTTCCGATGATTCTCGCGCGCTTGCCTTTTGTGGAGTCTTCTTTCAATCGCTGGGCGGTTTCGAAAACGGGTGCGGTGGGCATCTGGCAGTTTATGCCCTCTACGGCAAAACGTTACGATCCTTCGGGAACGCCCGCCGAACTGTCCGATCCGATCCGCCAAAGCCGAAGTGCCGCACGCATGCTTACCATCTTGTACGAACGTCTAGGACGCTGGGACTATGCCGTCACGGCTTACAATCAAGGTGTCTTGCGGGTGCAACGCATCGCACGCCAGCACAAAACAAATAGCATCTCTGAAATGATTGCGATCCCGCCGCAACGTGGAACGCTGGGCTTTGCGGGTAAGAATTTCTACGCGGAGCTTTTAGCCGTAAACTTGATTGAGAAATATAAGGACAAGGTCTTTAAGGGACATGAGTTTGGGCCGTCTGTCCAACTGGTAAAACAAAAGCGTGTGCGGAAAACAGCCAAACCCGTCGTTTATGGCCCACCCGCTCCCAAGCGCGTGCGCTCGCACCACTCAATTACAAAGCGTCACACGATAAAGCGTTACCGCCGGGGGCGCTAAGGGCCTTAGGGTTTCATCGCTAGTAAACCGACCCCGCCAGGGTAGCGGTCTTCACACCACTTGAATTTGTCGAGTACCTCTTGAGGTACCTGACTCGGATCCATCTCCGAAAAACCGATAGAACGATACAGTTCCACTAGATGGGCGAGGGGGATGCAATAGACGATCTTTCCTTTGGCGCGCGCTAATAGGAAATCAATTACCGACTTCGCCACTCCGGTGCCTCTAAAGAATTCTTCCACAAAGATGCCGCCCAGCTCAAAGCTCTGATCCTCAATGGGGATCAATCGGCCCACTCCGGCGCGACGTCCGTCAATCTCTGCGACGGCGACGGTTTCCTTGGCAAAGTGGGAAGCCAGAAAGCCCGCTTGTTCGTACCGTGTGTTGATCCACGGGTGATCTTCTTCTGTAGCCAGTCTTACTTGCATCCTGTGCCTCCTAAAACTCCAAACCCACAGATAGGTTAACAAATTCGGCGAGCACGCGCAGCCTAAGCGCTTCTGACAAGCGAATGCCGAGTCCAATTCCGAAATTGGGATCGAGATTCTGGAACAGGCCGCCCGTTACAAAATGGAACCCTCCGTCAGAAGTGGGTCGGGAATCGTACTCAAAAAGTCTTGTGTGCACGCCCGCAAAAAGTTCCAAAATCAACGACTCATCCTCCTGCAGCGGAATGAGTAGCCTTAGACGTAAAGGGAGTTGAAAGTAGAGATGGGTGAAACTATCCACGAGCGGAAGCGCGCTCAAGCGGGAGAAAGTAAAGCCAATGCCGAACTCGCCGTGCAAAAAGCGTCACCAAAAGGGACAATGGGAAGTGAAGCCAGAAAATCCAAGCCGTAAGAAGTAAAGCGCCTATCGTACGTGTTCTCTCGGATAAGAGGCGTGTGAACTAAAGCGCTGAGAAAGTGCGTGTCCAAGGGGCTGGCGGGTGGGCGCTCGTAACGGATGCGGGGACGGTAGACTCTTTCCTGACGGCGGCGTTTGTCGTTTGGGCGAGTAGGTCCTTTCTCAGGAGGCCGGCGGCGTCGCGGAGCGCTACGTTTTTCGTTTTCTTCCCCATCGCGTGCGCGCCGAATTGGCAAAAGCGGCGGATCTTCTTCAGATTCAATCTGATCTTGGCGTGCGCCTTCGTCTTGGTAAACCGGCTCGGCATACAGCGGTCGTGTCGCCGACAGCCAGAGAAAAAAAAGTGCGAGATGGAAACAGTGTCGAATCATCAAAATGGTGTTCGCACTATTCTAGAACTCCAAATAAGAGCTGGCAACGTCGGGTTCTCAGAGCTATACTCCGGGGCACCATGGCAAAGATCGAAACTACAAAAGAACTTGTTGAATCTACTTACAAAAAAATGGAAGAGCGCATCGCCCTCGTTAAGAAAAGGGTGAACCGTCCCTACACGCTCGCCGAGAAAATATTGTTCGGTCATTTGCATGATCCGGCTGGCCAGGAGCTCAAAGCCGGTGAAAGCATTTTGCAGTTACACCCCGACCGCGTCGCCATGCAGGACGCGACTGCGCAGATGGCCATGCTTCAGTTTTTATGCACCGGAAAAAGCCAGACGGCTGTCCCTACAACGGTGCATTGTGATCACTTGATCCGCGCGCACGTAGGCGCCAGCGATGACATGAAGACGGCGCTGGACGAAAACCGAGAGGTTTACGAGTTTTTGAGAGCGGCCTCCAGCCGTTGCGGCATTGGATTCTGGGAACCCGGAGCGGGCATTATCCATCAGGTGGTTCTGGAGAAGTATGCGTTTCCAGGTTTACTCATGATCGGGACTGACTCCCATACTCCGAACGCAGGCGGCCTCGGTGGACTTGCCATCGGTGTGGGTGGCGCGGATGCCGTGGATGTGATGGCCGGTTTTCCCTGGGAAGTGAAGTACCCCAAACTTGTGGGCGTGCACCTCACGGGTGAAATGAAAGGGTGGACGGCTCCCAAGGACGTCATTTGTAAGCTTTTAGGAATCTTGACCACCAAAGGTGGCACCAACCGTATCATTGAATACTTTGGACCGGGCGCTCGCACCATTAGCTGTACGGGTAAGGGAACGATCACGAATATGGGAGCGGAGCTGGGTGCGACGACTTCCGTGTTTCCTTATGATGAACGCATGAGCCGCTATCTGCGTTCTACGGAACGTGCGGATCTGGCAGAACTGGCTGAGAAGAACAAGGGTCTACTCGCGGCCGATCCCGAAGTGGAGGCGGATCCCTCCAAGTACTACGATCAGATTGTAGAGATTGATCTATCGACTTTGGAACCCCAGGTGGTCGGACCGCACTCTCCGGATGTGGCGCGTGGCATTTCAGAATTGGGGCCGCAAGTAAAAGAGAACGGTTGGCCCGAGAAGTTGACGGCGGCACTGATTGGTAGCTGCACCAATTCTTCTTATGAAGACATTTCACGTGCAACCGATTTGGCAAAGCAGGCGATGAAAGCGGGATTGAAGATAAATATTCCGTTCTTGGTGACTCCGGGCTCGGACCAGGTCTTCCAAACCATCAAGCGCGACGGTCAGTTGGAAGCGTTGGAGGCTATCGGAGCCAAAGTGCTCGCCAACGCGTGTGGGCCTTGCATCGGGCAGTGGCGACGAGACGATTATAAAAAAGGTGAGAAAAACTCCATCATCAGTTCTTTCAACCGCAACTTTCGTGGTCGCAACGACGGGAATCCCGAAACTTTGTCGTTCCTTACCAGTCCTGAAATCGTGCTGGCGCTTGGACTCGCCGGTGATCTGACCTTTAACCCGCTAAAAGACACGATCAGTGGCGCCAAACTTGAAGCACCGGCCCCAGCGCCGGATGTACCGGAAAAGGGTTTCGTCCTTTCTTATACTGGCTATTTGGAGCCCGGTTCCGGATCCGCCGATGTCAGCGTGAACCCCAAGAGCGAGCGCATCCAGCTTCTCCAGCCGTTTTCCGCGTGGGATGGAAAGGATTACGTGGACCTTCCGCTGTTGTTGAAAGCCAAAGGAAAGTGCACGACGGATCATATCTCGCCGGCTGGCGTTTGGTTGCGCTTCCGAGGCCACCTCGACAACATCAGCGACAACATGTTTACCGGGGCGACCAACTTTTTTGGCGAAGGGATCGGTACGGGCAAGAACCTGCTTACCGGTGAAAAAGGCCAACCCATCCCGCAGATTGCGCGTGCCTACAAAGCAAAGGGCCTGCGTTGGGTCGTGGTTGGGGATGAGAACTATGGTGAAGGCAGCAGCCGCGAACACGCGGCGATGTCTCCGCGCTTCTTGGGCGGTGCCGCCGTACTGGTAAAAAGCTTTGCTCGTATTCATGAGACGAACCTAAAGAAGCAAGGTATCTTGCCGCTTACGTTTGTAAATCCGGCAGATTACGATCGGGTTCAAGAAGACGATCGTATCAGCGTGTTGGGTCTGTCCCAGCTTGCGCCCAACAAAGATATTCGCGTCGTTTTCAAGCACGCGGACGGTAAAACGGATGAAATCATGGTCCGCCATTCGCTTACGGCAGAACAGATCGAGTGGTTCAAGGCCGGTTCTTCGCTCAACATCATTTCCGGGAAGTAGCCTCTAAAAAGCTTCGGAGTACCGGCGACAGCGGGTTCCCCAGTCTAGAAGCGCTTTGGAGACACGGCCCCCGATCTTTTTGGATAGGGGTCTTTTAGCGGAAGCTGCCTTCTTCCCCATTACGGCGTCCACTTCGGGGGTGAGTTCCAGTTTTCCAGCATAACCTCGCAAGATATGCCCTAGGTATTGGGCTTCGCGGTCTAATTCGTGGAAAAAAATGGCCGGAGGTGGGCTGCCCTTCCAGTAGTGCCCCGAGTCACCGTTTCCAAAAGCGCTGAACCCGGTGACAAAGAGACTCTCTGGCCTAAACCACTCGCGGATCAAATAGAGAGCGTACAGTCCCGTGGTTAAATTTCGAGCCCGTCTCGCTTTGGGATCCGGCAGAACGTCGGGCGCCCAGCTAAAGAGCACCGGGCAGCCGTTTGCCCATTCCAAAAAGGCGTCAGGACGAGTGTCCCTATCCCTTGCGGTGAGCAAGCAAACGATGTAGCGCGGGTTGAGCGTCAGGCGCGGCGGGGGGCTCTTGCTAAGATTGTTGGCAAAGTTGGCAAAGAGAATATCCGTTCGTTGGCCGACACTCGTTTCAAAACCTTTGGTACGGGCTTCGTTGAAACGCACGACGAGATCGCTCGCTTCAATTTGGGATCCCGCACGCCAGTGAAGGACGCTGGCCGCGTTGCCCACCACCGCAATTCTTTTTACATCCTTAAACGGTAAATCATGTGGTGATAAAAGCTGCACTAGTTTTCCATTGGCTGCTGGATGCGTTGAAAACCTTGTTGCGCTCGAGCGAGACTGTTCTTGAATCGAGAGTTCAACTCCGTTCGGGTGTGGAGGTGCTTTTGCTGCCAGCGAATCCACGACGACGGCGGTTTTGCGGATCGGTAAAAATAATCCCGTTTTCGAATCGACCCTCCGAATGGCAGTCGGCTGAAACGCTTCTGCCATTTGGGGCGGATCCAGTACGGGGACAACCCGAGCCGGTAGGGCAGGTAATGGCTAAACCGGTACAATCGGTTTAGCTTATCCCAGTGACAACTCTGTTGTACGTAAATTGATTTCTCAAGTCCTGCTGCCATTTCGGTGCGCTGTGAACCGAGTACGGCGCAAGCTTGATCCCAAAGCGCTTTGAGTTCATGAAAGCCAAGGGGATCGGGTTGGGAGGCGTGAAAGCTATGGATGTTTCGTGTCTTCTCGGTACTCTGTAAGCACCACGGCCCCAGGTTATGTTTCTGGCCCCGGTGAATTGCCGTCTCGAAATAGAGCGGAACGAGATCCAGATAACCTTGATCGTCGTAAAAACAATCCCGCCTATCGACGAGGCCATCCTCAAGGCAGCGTTCCGCCCACCAATCCAGGAAGCGCTCGGCACCGGGGCGAACGCCGAGTAGGCCAGCATTAAACATGCCATAGCGGTGCATGTCTCTGAGTGAGTCACTCCAGTGTGGAAAAAGCAGTAACGATTGGTTCCCAAACTCGCCTACTAAATCCTTAACCGTATGGATAAAAAACAAGTCCACGTCGCTGTAGAACACCGGTTGACTGGTTTGCCGGAGCACGTGTCTTAGAAGCCGAGCTTTTGAGGCGTATGCTTGCTTGGCCAGTGCTAGTTGATTCAACCGTGGGCGCTCCTCGTCATTCCACAGTTCACCGAGTGAGACAAAATTGAGATCCATGTGCGGAAAGCGTTCCATGATAAAAGTCTGCAGGCCCTTTTGGAACGTTAGAATAAATACTCGCGGCATGGGTGTTTCCACCTGGCGCAGATTCTCCAGCCACCCTACCAGCTGGGAAGCGTAGCCCCAGTCACTCATGGCACAAAAGGTGTAGCCGGCCGCTCTTTCGAAGGGACGCGGCGGGATTTTTTCGAAGGTGGGACTGAATAAAGTCTCGGAGAAATATTCCTTGAGTTCCTCCAGCGTGGAAAGCGCTCGGATCCCGTTACTTGCCGCCTGCTTTTGTTTATCCTTGTCCACCGACAGAAAGACCGCGGGAATTCCCTGCGTTTTAGCGAAAACTACGGGTTCCACCTCAAAACTAATGACGGCACCTGCCTGCGCTAAGATCCAACGCGTGAGGTGCGGAAAGTTTGGGTTGAGTAACGTGGACGGGCCAGGGAGGGCGCCGGCGTTAAGCGAGTGCGTGTCTGTTGAGAGGTAGAGGGCCTGATGTTTCTGGTACAGCCACCGGTAAACGCGTCGGCCAAGTTTTTGCGAAGCTCTAGCGAACTTGGATTTATCCGGAATCGGCGGGCAAAAGACCGCAAGCCCTCGGGACGCCGCGACCCGCGCGCCTTTGGGAGGTTCTAAAAATGCATCCATCTTTTGCATGTGTGAGTTATGATGACAATACCGATGACCCCTTGGCAAGCCGCGGTGGTCATGGTTTAGAGAACATCGGGGATTTTTCATGTCGCTAAGCAAAAATAATTTTCCGCAGTCCTGGTTAGAGCACGATCGTAAAGTCCGTCCTTACATTTGGAACCACCGCATTCTTGGGTGGGCTGGTAAGTTGGTAGGGCTAGCTTTCCTGGGACATTTGTTTTTTTCCCAGTCGGCACAAAGTCTGGAATGGTGGCTTCAGGAATACGTGCCGGGTGGATTTGTGCTCTGGCTCGCCTACTTCGGGATATTGGCCGTTGCGTGGCAGCTTCTCTCGCTCCCGTTTTCTCTCGGCCACTACATGACAGAGCGCCGCTACGGACTCTCGCGCCAAACACTGGGCGCTTGGTTCGTCGACATGATCAAGGGGCTTCTGGTGGGGTCCGTGTTGGGAAGCGCGGCCTTAGGTCTCCTGTATTTGGCCGTGGTTTTTGCACCGCAATACTGGTGGTTCCTAGCGTTTCTCTTTTTGTTCGGTTTCTCCGTGCTTCTCGCGCAGCTCGCCCCCGTCGTGTTGATTCCGATCTTCATGACGCTCAAGCCGATGGAAGGCAATCCGCTGAAGGAACGGCTCTTGGCGCTGTGCAAACGCTTCTCGGTGGAAGTGAAGGACATTTATCATCTGGGGCTTGGAGAAAAGACGGAGAAGGGGAATGCTGCGTTTATGGGGCTTGGGCGCACTAAGCGCATCATGATTGGCGACACGCTGTACGAAAAATATTCGGCTGAGGAGGTCGAGGCAGTTTTTGCTCACGAACTCGGGCATCAGGTCCACAACGATTTATGGAAGGGTATCGCTCTCTCTGCTGTGGTAATGATTTTGGGTTTCTATCTTGCTGCAAAGGCCTGCGAGCTGTTCTTTTTCCCTTCGTTTCTCACGCAGATTGAAAAACCGTTCGGCTTATTCATCTTTTTCATCGTTTTTTCTTTGGTGCAGACCCCGTTTGGAATTCTACAAGTCTTGTTCTCCCGATCGCGTGAGCGTGCGGCCGATAGATTTGCGTTTGAAAAGATTGGCGTGGGTGCACCGCTTGCGGACGCGCTGGAGAAACTGACTTTCCAGAATTGGGGCTACTTCAAGCCCAACGCCCTGGTTGAGTTTTTTACCTATTCTCACCCAGCGCCGTGGCGGCGTATCACCAAGATCCGGTCTGAGGGCGTTGCCTAACGTTCTCTTTTGCGGCGTCGTCTCTCTCTGCGTTCCTGGCGGCGCTGTTCTTTTTCTTCTAGCTCCACAAATTTCTTGTGGGTCTGCCACTCCTCATCGGTGCCTTTGGTTTGTGCGTCTTCTTCGTTGAGGATGGACTTGAGGACGTCGCTTTGTAGGGTGGGTTCAGGGGGCTCGGCCTTCATCAAACGATCCAGCGTAGAGGGCGTGGGCGGGACCACGGGCTCGGGAGCCGCTTCCTCGAGCGGACCGGCCGTAATATCTATTTTTTCTGTCGGTGCTTCGAAGGCCCCGATGCCCTCGGTGTAGGCTTTCGGCAGTTCACTCGTGTCGTACGCAAAGGCAAGCAAGCAAAAGCTGAGTAGGATTTTTAGCATGAATTCCTCGGTAGGTTATAAGAGAGGCCAACTATGATTTTAGGCGAAGCGCCGTCAGACGACTAGACACGGGGGGTCCCGAAAACCCAACGATAATGCTGCGCACTATTAGAATACGCGGTTTTTTCAAAGGGGTGTCTAAGTTTTACGGGAAAATTCCTTACAAGTTTCAACACCTTCCAAATTGTGTGTAAGCGTCCGTAAAAAAGTTTGGCGCGAGTCTGAGATTTTGACAGCTGTAGAGTAGTGGCACACCATTTGCTCTAAGTTAGTGCAGTACCCGCGAAAACTTAGGTCTCCATTAGGGGGGAGCATGAACGTGAGAGAGATCCTATTTACGCTAAGCCTGTTTTCAGGCGTGTTTGTGTCAGCCGCGTCCATTCTGGCCGAGGACTGGCAGCAAAGCCCGTACATGCCGGGCCGGGAACACTATGAGGCCGTGGACGCCGGTACGAACTGTTCGATTTATCGCAGCCTTCAGGCCGAAGCGAAAGTGAAGATCACGCAGAATCGCGAGATGATCAAAGCAGAATTGCGGTCGTTGGAAGATGCCCGAAAAGATTTAGATCAATGTGCTTCAGATAGAGGAGTTTCCTTGAGTGGTGGTAAGCAAGAGGTCCTTATCGCCGAGCTGTGTCCGCTTCGTTACCAATCTTGGCTGAAACCGAGCTACAAGGTTCGGCTTCTAGCTGAGGACTTGAAAGAGGCCTACCAAACGTCCCGGGTGATGGGAACGCGCCTACGTCATTTCTGCGCGGCTCTTCCCGAACCTAAGGTCGTTCCTCTTGTGGAAGAGCGTAGCGCTTCGGCAGAAAAAACCGAAGCCCTCACAGCCTCGGCCGACCTAGTAGAAGAGATTGTCGTGGATGACGAAATCGATGACAAAGACCTGAAGCATGGTGCGGATGTAGACGCCTACCCGTTGGACGATGGGTTCGAGTTCGTTGAAATTGCGAAAAGGCAGCTTGGGGGATTCTAATTCGGTCTTCTTGACCGGATGGGCCCATCAGGGCCCTTTCCCCGGCTCCCTTTTCCGTCCTTGTGACCACCCCCCTTTCTTTCCCAGTAGCCTGGATTTTTTCCTTCAAAACGAGTAAAACCCGGTAAAGTTTAAATATTCCTCAATAGGTACGCGGTTACTTTTGGGGTTTCCCCAATAGTAACCGCGTACCTTTTAGGGATCTTTTTTCGGGAATCGCCGATGAGTCTTGCCAGGGCCCAAGTTAAATTTGTTCGTTCGGTGTCCTGGGTGGACCTGCTGCTCTTTTCCGCTCTCGCTGCGTTCATTTATGGTCTTATCCGCGTCGCCGCCGAATGGACCGGCCCCTTTCATTCCACCACGACCATCGATCTGAGTTATCAAGCCTTGCCTTGGTACGCCTTTCTGTCCTTGGTGCGTGGCTTTATCGCGTATTTTTTCTCCCTCACCTTCACCTTTTTCTACGGCTATCTCGCCGCGCACACCCGATTTGGTGAACGCATTCTCATCCCCTTGTTGGATATTTTGCAGGGGATTCCCGTTCTTGGCTTCTTACCCGGGGTGGTGTTGGCGCTGGTGAAGCTTTTTCCCAATTCGAATGTCGGGTTGGAGATGGCCTGCATCCTCATGATATTCAACGGCCAGGTCTGGAACATGACCTTCAGCTTTTATGGTTCTGTGAAAGGGGTCTCAACGAACTGGCGCGAGCTTGCCAAACTTTGCCGGCTCGGGCGATGGGAAGTCTTGCGCAGGATAGAAGTTCCTTATGCCACGAATGGCCTGCTCTGGAACAGCATGCTTTCCATGGCGGGAGGCTGGTTTTTCCTTACTGTTGTGGAGTCCTTTCGGCTAGGCGATCAGGTCTTTCAAGTTCCTGGGATCGGTTCTTACATGGCGGTAGCGATCGAGGAAGGCAACGCGGGGGCCATGGTTGCGGGAATCGGCGCCATGATTGTCGTTATTATTCTGGTGGATCGCTGCCTTTGGGCGCCGCTTGTTTATCTCTCTCAACGATTTCAGTCACAAGATAGCGCCTCCATGGCGCTCGCGGAGCCGCTCTTACTCAGATTATTGGAAAAGTCCCAGTTACGCCGTCTGTACCTAAGAGCCATTCAGGCGTTGCGGGAGATTTGGGAAACCTCTCGCCTTCGATTACCCCGGCGAGAATCCGCAGAGCCGGTGGTGGGCCCAAAAGGCGTGCTCGTCGTGAAGTGGTTTTTGGGATCTTGTCGGTTGGCGTACTTTTGCTTGGGGCGCGGGCGCTTTACGGTCTCTTGTCATCGGTGAGCCCGGTGACCTGGCTCGTGCAACTGCGTGATACCTTTTACACGGGGTTGCGTGTGGCCGCCGCCGTGATTTTGGGAAGTCTGTGGACGATTCCCGTGGGGGTGTGGATCGGCAGCCACCCAAGATGGACCAATCGTTTGCAACCCGTGGTGCAGATTGCCGCCGCTTTTCCGGCGCCGATGATTTTCCCCTTGCTGGCTTACGCGCTTTTGCAGCTCTCGGTACCTTTTGAGTTCGGTTCGGTGCTTCTGATGCTGGTGGGAAGTCAGTTTTACATCCTGTTCAATGTAATCGCCGGTGCGACACAAGATCCCGCATTCTCTGAATGAGGTGGCGCACGGCTTTGGAGTGCGCGGGTGGCATTACTGGCGCGCCATTGTTTTGCCCGCAATTTTCCCTCACTGGTGAACGGCTGGATTACCGCTTCGGGCGGCGCCTGGAACGCGTCGATTGTTTCGGAGTACGTGAGCTTTGAAGGCAAGGTACTTGCCGCGACCGGTATCGGGACCTCCATTACGGAAGCGGCCCAGCGGGGGACTTCGCCGAACTGGCGGGTGGCATTTTGTAATGGTGACAGTATTAGTACTGATCAACCGGTTTTTCTGGGGTTGGCTGTACAAACTTTCGGAAACCAAATACCGGATGGATGAATGATGGAAGCTGAAAAAACCAAAGAAAGCTTGTTGGTACTGGACAAAGTTTCCAAGCGCTTTACCTTGGAAAATGGCCGCGAGTTGGAGGTTCTAAAGAACATCAACGTCTCGGTTTTGGAAGGCGAGATCATTGCTTTTCTCGGTCCCTCCGGGTGTGGCAAGACGACCATGTTGAAAATCATGGCGGGCCTGACGGAGCCAACGCAGGGACAGGTGCTTGTAAAAGGCAAACCCCTGCAGGGAATCAACACGAAGCTTGCGATGGTCTTCCAAAACCCGGCGCTCTTGCCGTGGTACACGGTGGAGCAGAATGTGGCGCTCGGTCTGCACCGACTCCGTATGCCCGCCGAGGCGCGCGATCAAAGAGTGGAAGAAAATATCGATCTCGTCGGAATCGGCGGCTTTGAGGGTGCTTACCCGCGTGAGCTTTCGGGCGGCTTACGCCAGCGGGTCGGGCTCGCGCGAGCGCTTGCCATGCGGCCTGAGATTCTTTGTTTGGACGAACCTTTTGGCTCCTTGGACGCTTTGACAGCGGAGGATCTACGCGCCGAAGTGGTCGATCTGTGGCGGGATCATAACAATGATCTCCGTACTGTGGTGATGGTGACTCACGACATCTACGAAGCGGTGTACATGGCGCAGCGGATCTACGTCTATGGGGAAAATCCGGGTCACATTCGCACGGTTTTGCATAACCCGATGCCTTATCCTCGTGACGAGCGAAGCCCTAAGTACCGGGAGCTGGTGGAAGTGATCCACGCCGTTATTACGGAAGCGCTCATTCCGGAAGAGGAATCGGGAGACGGAACGCAAGTTCAGCCGTCCTGGTATCAAGGACTCGAAAACTTGCCCGCTGTCGGACCCAACGAAATTGTGGGTCTATTAGAGGTTATCGAAGGGGCCGGCGGGAAAATGGATATCTTTGAACTGGCCAACGAGACGGAGAGCGAGTTTGGGCACTGTTTAGCGGTGGTGAAAACGGCAGAACTCCTCGATTTTGTGGATACCCCTAAACAGACGGTCATCTTTACCAAGCTTGGTCGAAATCTAGTACGCACGGAAGGGCAGGAGCGCCGAGACATTTTTTCCGGACAGATCGGCCAGCTCCGCGTCTTCCAGGTTTTATTGAGCTGGATCGAAGAAAGCGCGGACAAAGAGATCTCGCACGATGAAGTGATTAACCGCCTTCAAGGTTACTTTCCCAACGAGAAGCTCGATCGTCTTTTTGAAACACTCGTTGCCTTCGGCCGCTATGCGGAAATCCTGGCCTACGACGCCAATACGCTGATGCTTTCGCTTCCCGATGAAGAAGAGGACGAAGAAGAGCCTCAGGCACCACCGCCTCCGCAAGCCACCTAAATTCAGCGTCAAAACCGGTTTTTCGATGTCCATTCTCAGATCAGCTCAACGCTTGGGGATGGCTCAACTTTCCTGAAAATGTCCGAAGGGGTGTATACAAGTTGTTCACGGTACGTTTCGCCTGCTCAAGCTTCATCAGTAAATTCAAGAGCCTACGGTGTATTCTCGTGGCATAGGGGTTGCAATTTCTTTGCGGTGACGCTCTTTCCCTCGCAAAAAACAGAGTCAAATTTGAAACCCCTTCACTCCTTTTCTTTGATTTTCCTGATGGGCTCGTTTGCTTACGGTTTTGTTCCCCAGCCAGAGGGCTCTATATTTGGGTGAACGGCAAAGCCGTCCTTGGGCTGAAGCGGTTAAAGCGGCGAAGGATTGGAAGGGCGTTTACGACCAAAACCCCTATGTCCCCAAGACCAATGATTGCGACGATTATGCGCGCCTCCTTCACATCGCTTTAGAGAAGGCAGGCATTCCCGTTTGGACCCTCTACTATCAGTGTGGCGACAAGGCGCACGCGCTAGTTATAATTCTGGCGGAGTATCAGGGAAAAGAATTGATGTGTGCCATCGAGCCTCAGTGGCCGGATCCGGTGGCCAGGGCGGTCGCTTGTTGGGACCCGACGCGAGAGGAGAAAACGGCGCACCCCTGAAAGAGTCGATGGACAAACTTTGCAAACTCGTCGATCGCGAAGGAGAGGAGGTATCCTGCGAGTCCGTAGCGAGAAACCATCTTCGATCTGCCCGACTATAATCCGAATATGTGTCTAGTGAAGGCAAAGGACGCGGATTCCTGTGACTCCTGTTGCGAGGAGGCTCTGAAATTCGGGAAACGGATGGAGGATGATGTATTTCGTTACGATTGCCGACGCGCTTGTAAGCTCTTTGGCGAACCCAAGCGATCGGTGGAATACTGCGCGAGCCTCGAAACGGACTACTTTGCCTGTTGGGAGTGCTGTCGCGTTCATTCCTTTCAGATAGGCGAGGATCACAAAACCTACTTCGAAGGTTGTCTTAATAAGTGTCCTAAAGACGCTCCCTCACCGGCTCCGGCTTCCTCAGCCGCACCGTCAGATTCGGGTGGCTTTAGTCTCTTTGAGTAGTGAGATCAGATCTGAAAATAGGCACCGAGTACCAGCTGAACGTAATGCAGGCGATCGTCTCCGCCTGCGGCGGTGAAATCTGTTAAACCCAACCCATGACGTAACGAGAGCCGAATTCCCAAACTTTCTGAAATTCTGGTGTAGAGGGCTAATCCGGTAGCGAGCCAGAGATTCGTGGCTCTGAAGGTGGCCCCCGTAAGTCTAAACCCAATGTCGGGACCCAAGAGTAGCTGCAAAGCAAAATCAGGCGAAAGATCCAAAGAGCCCCTAAAAAGTAGCGGGAGACTTACGTAGGTGACGTTTCCTGATGGAACGAAAAGATTGGCTTCGGGTGCGAAGCCGATGCCCGAGGCCAAAGAAAGATCGGTAGTAAGCCCCCCCAAGAGCCCGGTTGCGGTATCACCGGGACGGTTGGACCGGCTAAAGCTCAGCCCAAGCTGTACTCCCAGCGGGACGGCGTAGAGAGTGCCTTGAGCGAGAAAGAGCGCTGTTAAGATTAGCTTCCTAGCCATGAGTGCGACGAAGTTGCGGGGCGGCAATTTGGATCATGGAGCGAACCCGATCGATATAGGCGTGCTTTCCGTCGATACAGCGTTTGTGACCTGCTTCGGCGATTCGTTTTCGCTCGCTCTCGTTCCCTAAATAAAAATCCAGCTTGTCGCGCAGTTCCTCAGCATTTCCAAAACAGACAATTTCCTTGTCTTCCTCAAAGAAACCTAGAATTTCCTCGGTGCGTGGCGAGAATTGCAGCGCCCCGCAGGCCGGGATCTCAAAAGTACGCTGTGTATGTAGGTCCTCTGCTTCGGCGCGAAGGAGTCCAAGTGAGCAAGCACTGCTGGAAAGGACGTCGGCAAATTCAAAATAGTAGATGGGAGTCGGGTGGATGTGCTCTTTGTGTTTAGGGAAATGAGGCGATCGCTGCCAGTGACTGCCCCATACTTGTAAACGGTCCCACCCGACCTTGTCCAAGATGGGATCGCGAGAGCGGTCGTAGGTCCCTATGAAAGTGACGAGTAATTCGCTCTTTCGGTAACGGCTGTCTTGCTCCGAGACGGGATGGTGCACGGCGGGTTCGTAGGCGGAAGGAATGAAGTAGGAGTTCTTTTGACCCAAAGCCTGATAGCGTTCCACATTCTGAGACTTTGTGGTGAAAACCACATCGTACTCGTTGAGTGTGGAAAAGAAATGATTGGGCTTTAGAATACCACTGGAGAAATTGTTGTCGTGGGAGTGGTAGGCGAGAACCGGAGGTCGCGGGGAGGCGTCTTGCATGGCTTCCAAGGTTTCGCGTCTAAGGAAGTTTTCTGCCATCACAAAAACCATATCAAATTGGTTGTGACGGCAAAGTTCAACCAGCTCCCGATGAACCTTATCCACTGTCTT
Source organism: Bdellovibrionota bacterium (assembly GCA_041391485.1). Classification (GTDB taxonomy): domain Bacteria; phylum Bdellovibrionota; class FAC87; order UBA2466; family JACKAF01; genus JACKAF01. Next base: position 82,842 of record JAWKNY010000005.1, read on the forward strand.
TTTCTTGGGACTCTTAGAAATCCTAACGGCAAGTCTGTCGAAAAATCCTCGGGTCTGAAAAAAATCCGGATCGTAGGGCAGAACAGAATGTCCTAATCTGACAAGACTAGTATAATAGTGAAGAGAGCACGCAAAGCCCTTGGTACTGCCTACGAAAAGTATTTTCATCCTTTCATTCTAGCAGGGCAAAAGGTGGGGGACCATCTGCCAATAATTTGACGCTCTGACAGAAAAACCTACTCGACGACGACAAAATCATTCAGTTTTTTTGATGAAAGTTCGGCACGCGAATTGCTCCTCAAAGGAGAGCACCATGCCTTTCTCAATCCTCCTAAAATATTTCGCTCTTTTTGCTTTCGCCTTTTTATTGTCGATGCCTGATGCTTATGCATCGCGGCTAGATTACTTAAGAGTGCAGGAGATCGAGCACCCCCATTGCCGCGGGCGAGCGGAGTTGGATGTAGCCCGTGAGTACTTTGTGGAAGTAGCCAACGACGTGCAAGGCGTGCAGGACTACAATGAACTCGTTCGCCACTTTAGACGCAAACGTTGGGATCCCTTCGCACAAAAGCTGATTCATTTTAGGGAAGACTTTCCGAAGTCGCCTCTGCAACAGCCTGCAGACTTTTTGGAACTCCAAGCGATGTTGGAGCAGGCCCAAGAAGAAGTTGGCCCCCCCAATATCAAGCTCATCGAGCACAAGTTTCAGACTCTCCTTATCAAGCACAAAGACTCGGACCTGTTGCCGGTCGTTTACGCCACGACTGCGAACTTCTGGTTGCAGCGCAACATGAACGAAAAGAGTCTTGCGCTCTATGAGAAAGCCCGAGAAGCTTTTCCGTTTCACTCCGCCTCCTGCGTTGTGCTGCAGGGAGTAGCGGAGAACCGTTACCTTCTCAACGAACCGGCGCGTGCAAAGCCGACCTTCGAATTGGTCCTCCAAAAATGCAAGAACCCGAGTCTGCGCCTAGGGGCGATGGTTCGTCTTGCGGACATGGAGTGGAATGTAAATAACGCCAAGGCGGAGAAGGGTTACGCCGAGGCTCTAAAGAAGGATCTGAATCGATTCAACCGCTTCTATCCTCATGCGCTCTATAACCTTGCGGAGTTGATTTATAGAAAAGGTGAATTCAAACGAGCCAAGTTCTATTTCGACGAGTACCTAAAGCACACGCCCCGTCAGGCCTCCTGTACCCCCTTCGCACTGAAGCGAATGGCTGACATCGCTTTTAAGACGAACACCGATGTCAAGAAGACCGTCGGGCTCTATATGGTCGCCCATGAACAGGGACCCGCCACAGACATCGGACGCTTTTCTTATGCCCGCGGTTTGCTCCTTGAACTCAGCAAGGTGGCAGCTCCTGAGATTAAACGACGCGTGAAAGTGGTGGATGAAGAGCTGGAGAAGATCGAAACCGCGCGGTTCCGAAAGCAGGGATACATCGACAAAACGCTTAGTTTGATTGATACCGGTGAAATTGCTGCGGTGGATTCCCTACGCAAGCTTCAACAAGGCGTGTTTAAGTTTAACCAGCCCGCCGTTCAGAAGTTTGTGCGGGACAAGCTGGTTTGGTTTCTTGAGCAGGATCTAAAAGCAGTGAGGGCGAGCAAAGAGACGTTCTTGAAGGATGAAGATCGGGCGGGAATCGTTCCGCAAGTTGAACAGGTCTATTCCGAATGGGTGAATAAGAGTCCCCAGGCCAAAAAGGCGAGAGGTCTATACACAAGTGCCATGCTGGAGCGGTTTCAGAAGAACCTACCGGTCGACGCCAAGGGTGCGCTGAAACGCCTGGAACAAGCGTCACTTTCCATGATGTGGGATCCCGGCTCGAGTTCCATCAAGGGCGCGGTCGCAACGGCGCTCATGGAGCAGCTCTGGAAAGCGGAAGACGGCGACGCGCTTGCCCTTGAGTATACGCGCAATCACAAGCTGCTGGATCCGTTAGTGCAGGGGCCGTATAAGATTCTCTGGGTGGCAGTTTCTCAAACCCTGCAAGACAAGAGCGAGACAAAGAAGCTGGCGGCCAAGGTGCCGGTCATGCGTAATCCCGCCTCTATGGACAAAGCCCTTCCGAGCTCCATTCGAGATTTTAGTCATCTGGTTGCCGGTCGGGCGTACCGCTTGACCGGAAAAAATGCGCAGGCCGAGGACTCCTTCTTGAAAGTAAAGTCGGGAAGATTTTACCCGGCAGCACTCAACGAACTTTCCAAGCTGTATCTGGAAACCAAACGTTATGGCGACGCTTACCAAATTGGCGTAAAGCAGTACAAGAGCTCGGATAGCGAGAAAAAACTCCCGAAGCTGCAGGCTCTTTTGGATTTTACGGAAAAGGGGAAGCTGACTCGCAACGTGGCGAGCCTCGTCAAAATGGCTGATGAGAACAACTTCGACGGCAAGGAAAAGGCTCCTTTTTATCACTTTGCCGGTAAGACCTACTACGACAAGGGCCAGTGTGTGAAGGCCTCAGAAATGTTTGAGAAAGTTCTCGCCGCAGATAAGGCGTTTAATCACAAGGCGGAAGCTCAGTACAAGCTTGGAAAATGTCTTTTGAACCTCAGAAAACCCGCGCAAGCGAAACAGATCCTTGAGGAGCTTGCGGGGGATCAGGATAAATTCTGGGCGCCATTAGCACGGAATGAGCTGAATATTCTGGCGCAGTAAATCCCGTACCAACCCAACATGTCGATTGTAAGATTTAAAGATCGGGCTCTATTTCTGGCCGATGAGGTCATGGAACAGACCATTCGTTTGGCCGAAAAGGCTGCAAGAAGCCACGTGCCCGTTATGTTATGTGGAGAGAGCGGTACTGGGAAGGAGCTCGTGGCGCGGTTTATCCACGAACGCTCCTCCCGGTGCCGTAAGCCTTTCGTTTCCGTTAACTGCGCCGCCATTCCTGATGGGCTTCTGGAGGCGGAGCTCTTTGGTCATGAAAAGGGTGCTTTCACAGGAGCCACCGCGACTCGAATGGGTAAGTTTGAGCAAGCAAACGGTGGGACGTTGCTCTTGGATGAAATCAGCGAAATGCCCATCCTTTTGCAGGCAAAACTCCTTCGGGTGATCCAAGAGAAGGAAGTGGATCGTTTGGGAGGCTACCAGCCCATCGCTATTGATACACGCATCATAGCGACGACAAATCAGGATCCGGTTCGCCTTGTTGAAAACGGGACCTTTAGGGAAGATCTGTACTACCGCTTGAACGTTATTCGAGTGGATTGCTTTGCTTTGAAAGGCCGGAGTGCTGGGATTGACAGGCTAGCCAACTACATTCTGGCCGAAGAGTCAGCTGTCTTCGGCGTGGAGGGGGTTTCGATTCATCCGGAGGCGCTCCGCGTTCTCCAGGAGTACCATTGGCCGGGAAATATTCGTGAGTTGCAGAACGTCATCCAACGGGCTTTTCTTCTGTCTGATGGTGGCGATATACGACCGGAGCACCTAAGTGGACTTAGAGAATGCCCGATTGAGGGCTTCAACCCTGTCTCTCTTTGAATTGGAACGTCGTCACATCCTGGAAGTTCTAAAAGCCGCTGGCGGAAACCGAACCCAGGCGGCAGCGCTGCTAGGAATTACAGTCAGGACCTTGCGAAACAAGCTGAAGCTTTACCAAACGCTGTAGGGCAGGAAATTCTTTCCGACGAAGGGAAAGTTTTTCCTCCTACTAAGTGTGTTTTGTGCCTGGACCGCTGGCCTGTTAATTGCATTATTCTTATCGGGACAACTGGCAAACGACGTTTGCAGGAGAAGGGGGGTAAGCTCGGTGGCTTACTTAACTCTTCGGAAGTCCCTCGCTACTGCTTAAGCAAAAATCATGTCACAACTATTCGATAAAACCATAAACACACTCTCCACTGCGTTGGACTTATATATGGTCCGGCACAATGTGATCACAGACAACATCGCTAACGCCGAAACCCCGGGCTTCAAAGCACGGCGGGTGGAGTTCGAGCAGGAATTGCAGAACTCCATCGAAAAAGAAAAGCAAGGGGTAGCGGACGCTGAGGGGGGTATCGAGCGCTCTTTGTCGTCGATTAAGCCTATTCTTTATGAAGATCCAAACTCAGAGGTAGGCCAAGACCGCAACTCAGTGGATATGGATCGCGAAATGGCGATGCTCAAGAAGAACGAAGTGAAGTACAACGCAGCTACCCAATCCGTTATTAAAAAGTTTTCGCTACTCAAATTTGCCATATCAGAGGGGAGTAATCGATGAGTGATTTCTTCTCGGCTTTGGACGTGAGCGCCTCCGCTCTTAGTGCCGAACGCCTGCGGATGAACGTTATTTCAAGCAACCTGGCGAACGCCCAAACGACCCGTACCCCCGAAGGTGGGCCGTACCGGCGCAAAGATCCTGTGTTTGAGGCGGATCCCCAAAAATCTTTTGTGAACGTTCTAGGAAAACAAATGGAGATGGAAACTCACAAAGTCAAAGTCACTGACATTGTTTCCGATCCGAACCCACCCAAGCTTGTTTACAAGCCGGATCACCCGGATGCAAACCCGGACGGCTACGTCGCCATGCCGAATGTAAACACCATGGAAGAGATGGTGAACTTGCTGACCGCGAGTCGGACCTACGAATCCAACGTAACCGCGATCAACGTAACCAAAAATATGATGCTCAAAGCCCTGGAGATCGGTCGCTAGAGCTAAAAGGAGAATGGGATGCCTATCAATTCAATCATGCCCCAGGTTCATAGCGGTGAACTCACCGGCGCTCTGGGTATCGGCGGCCAGAAAGCCCCCGGTGGCGAAGAGTTTTTTAAAGAACTTAGCAACTCCATCGCCAAGGTGGACAAGTTAATGAACGAAGCGGACGAGAAGATGCAGGGCCTTGTAACCGGCAATGGAGAGAACATTCACGAAGCGATGCTGGCTTTTGAGAAGGCCGAAACGGCGATGAAGCTCATGGTCCAGGTTCGCAACAAAATTTTGGATGCGTACAACCAGATTCTACAGATGCAGGTTTAGTAGCGAATGAATGAAATCCTAAAAAGATGGTCGGATGCTGCGCGCGCTTTCTTCTCGGGTCTATCGACCGGGAAGAAGGTGCTCATCGGTGTTTTTATCGGGCTTCTCGCTGTGGCGGGGGGAATAGCGGCGCTGGTTTCCAAGCATAACCCGTACGCTCTTCTCTATACCGATCTCACCCCTCAGGATTCCGTTGCGATGGCGGCTAAACTGGGCGAACTAAACATTCCTCACCGTGTTTCGCTGGACCACAAAAGTCTGTCCGTTCCCGTCGAGAACCTCGATGCAGCGCGTATGGAGCTGGCGAAAGCCGGCCTCCCGGGCGAGGACGTTGTGGGTTTTGAGCGCTTTGATAGCGCAACCTTCGGGATGTCGAGCTACGTGCAGCGCGTCCAGTACATCCGGGCCCTCCAAGGGGAGCTGGTGCGATCGATCCAACGTCTGGACGCCGTGAAACGCGCGCGAGTCCACATTAGCATCCCTCCGAAGAAGACCTTCCTGGAAGAGCAGGAGTCGCCAAAAGCTTCGGTCGTCCTGGAACTGAGGCGGGGCAAACAGCTGCACCCCACCGAGGCCAAGGGCATTGCCCACTTGGTTGCGAGCGCCGTTGAAGGCCTCACCGTCGAGCAAACCACGATCGTGGATACCAACGGGAAATTCCTCCACCGCCCGGAGGAGGAGGCGCAGGAAGTGATCTCCACCAAAGCTTTGGAGATGCAGCGTTCTATTGAGAAGGCCTATGAAAAACGGATTGTGGATCTACTCAGTCCTGTAGTCGGAGCCGGGAAGATTGTAGCCAAAGTTTCCACCGAAATTGACACCAGCCGCTCAGCTACCACCGAAGAGACCTACGATCCGAGCCGAACGGTTGCCACGAATACAGTCAAAAATGACGAAGTCAGCAACGGCCAACGCCCCAATCCTATCGGCATTCCAGGAAGCCGGTCCAACCTTCCGGGCACAGAGGTCCAGAACCCTCCGATTCCGATGGCGACCACCAATAGTGAAAAGAATTCACAAAATACCCGTTATGCGGTTCCAAAGAAAATAGAGCGGACAGAGCGGCCCTCGGGTGCGATCAAGCGGCTGACGGTCGCTGTCGTCGTCGATGGGCACTACCGGACCGCCCCGGATGGCAAGAGCGAGACTTTTGTTCCGCGGAGTGAAGAGGAACTGACTCGGCTGAGAGATTTAGTGGCCACCGCCGTCGGCTACGATGCGAACCGAAGGGACGGGATCAATATTACGAGCCTTCCCATGAAAGCCACGGAAATCACCCCTTTGGAAGAAGATCCCACGAGCACGGGATTTGATACCCAGCTCTTCCTGCAAAACCTCACCAAGAACGGACTCATCGTTCTGGTTATCTTATTCTTCTTTTTTACGGTGTTGCGCCCGTTCCTCAAATGGGCGGCGCTCAGCGATATGGAAAGCGAACTCTCGCTGTTGCCCACGACCGTCGGCGAACTCGAAGCCGCCCAGCAAAATGAAGGCATTCTCGCCCTGACGCAAAAGATTCCCATTTTCGAAGAGCCCGAGCCTCTGGAGAAGAAAGAGGAAGAGGAGCTCAGCAAACGCATTCTTACTCGAATGGCGGAAGCCCCCAAGAAAGGCGTACGCATTATTCAAGAGTGGATTGAGCAGGATGACCCCGAACTCGGAGATAGCTAGTGGCCAGCTTACCTAAAGTCAAAGAGCGCCTAACCGGCCTCGAAAAGACTGCGATTCTGATGAATGTGCTCGGTGAGGAACGCTCTTACGAGCTGATGAAAGATCTGAAGGATACCGACGTCAGAAGGTTGCTGAATGTGATGGGCCAACTCAAGAAAGCCCCGATTCGGTTGATCAATGAGGTGCTCAAAGAGTTTCTTTTCAAACTATCGGAAACCGAAGAGATCCTGTTTACCGATGACCTGACGGAGATGGAGAAAGTAAAGCGTGGTCTTGGTGAAGATCGTGCAAAACAGATTTTTGGAACCGTCAAGAATGTCAATTTGGTAAACCGAAAACACCTCAAAGTTTTGGAGCATGTCGAGCCCAAGACTTTGGCTGAGTTCCTAGTGGCAGAGCATCCCCAGACCATCGCGATTATCCTGGCCCACATGGAGCTGGATAAACAGATTGTCATGATCAAGATGTTCCCGGATGCCGTTCGGGCCGAAGTCATCTTGCGTATGGCAAACCTCGAATACGTAGATCCCGAAAAAGTGGACGAGCTGGATTCGGTACTCAAGCACGAGCTTGTGGATCATGGAAAATCCAAAGACAACAAGTTTGGCGGTGTCGTCGCTATGGCGGATCTCATCAACTCGCTGGACAAGCGGCTTATGAACTCCATCTTGGCGCGTTTGGAAGATAAAGATCCGCTTCTTACTGAAGAGATTCGCCAGCACATGTTCACCTTTTCCGACATCATCAAGATTGATGACCGTGGCATTCAGCTGGTTCTGCGGGAAGTGTCGAACGACAAGCTGCTCCTGGCTCTGAAGAGCGCTCCGCAGGAGGTCAAAGAGAAGATCTTCGGCTCCATGTCCCAGCGTGCTTCCGAGATGCTCAGCGAGGACTTGCAGGCCCTTGGCCCTCAGAAGGTCTCTGACGTCGAAGCGGCCCAGCGCGAAGTGGTTACGGTGGTCAAGCGCCTGGAAGAAGAAGGCAAGATCGTGATTGGGATCGGCGAAGATCAGGAGATCATTCCGTAGACATGAGCGATTTTCAACCATTCGAAGTCGGTAAGAATTCAGACTTTGCTTCTGAGCAGAAGTTCGAATCCAAGGATTTCAGGATCAGCAAGAACCTGAGTGCCGCCATTGTCGAGAATCCAGGACTCAAGGAAGTCTTGGAGGAAGAGGTTCAGAAGCGTCTTGAGAAAAGGCTTACGGAAGACAATAGCAGCAAGTTGGAAACACTCTTTGAAGAGTCTAGAGCTGCTGGTCGCGAAGCCGGTTTGGAACAGGCCAAAGCCGAGTTAAATTTTTTCAAAAAAGTCCTGGAGGCTTTCAGCCAGGAACTCCAAGCCCAAAAAAAAGCGCTTTTTGCCGATGTGGAAGAGGATTGGACGCGCGCCCTGAAAGCGATTCTTGAAAAAAGTTTTGTGTACGGCGCAGCGGAACTGGTTCCGCAAGCGACGCGATGGCTTGCCGAGCAGGCGGAACAAAGTCCGGAGCCATTGCTGGTTTTTGTTGCCCCCGCGGATTTCGATGCCTTTCAGAAGGAATGGGAGCTGCTGGGGGGGGACGGTGTCCGTTTTGAGAAGGACGAGGATTTGGCAAAGGGTCAGTTCCGGTTAAAGTCCAATCACGGCGAACAAAGCTTTGCACCCAGTCACGCCTTAGAGAAGCTGGACGCCATTATCGCCAATCACTTCAAAAAAGATCAATAAGCAGAAAGAAAAGAATTAATGGGCATTCAAAGCGCACTCAAAGAGATTCAAGACAGCCAGCTCGGCGAAAGCACGGGCTCTGTTCTAAAGGTGAAAACAGACACCGTGCTCCTTAGCCTACCCGAGGCAAAAATTGGCGCCCTCTGTGAAGTGGATGCCGGCAACCGAAAGGTGATGGTTCAAATCGTCAGCTTGGACAAAGACGGCCATGTCGCCATGCCCCTCGATACGCTTGAAGGGGTTAAGCTCGGCGCGGCGGTTCATCTCAAGGAAGAGGCCGCGCTGGTAAGGGTAGGCCAATCCTTGTTGGGTCAGGTAGTGGACTCGCTTTGTCGTCCGTACGAAGACAGCAAAAAGGGTCTTGTATTGGGACAGGGAGTTCCTTTGTACGGGGAACCCGTGAACCCTTTGGACAGAGAGATTATTTCAGACCCGATTGACCTGGGCGTGCGAAGCATCAACGCGTGCCTCACCTGCGGGAAAGGCCAGCGTCAGGGAATTTTTGCCGGCTCTGGTGTAGGTAAGAGTGTTCTCCTTGGAATGATCTCCCGCTATACGAGCGCCGACATCATTGTTATCGCCTTAATTGGTGAGCGTGGTCGAGAGGTTAAAGAGTTCATTGAAAAAGAACTCGATCCGGAAACGCGCAAACGCTGCGTTGTGGTGGTCGAAACCGCCGACAAATCGGCGGTAAGGCGCAGTCGAGGCGCGGCCGCTGCCTCCAGTATTGCAGAATTTTTCCGGAAGCAAGGCAAAGACGTTTTGCTACTCATGGACTCGCTCACTCGATTCGCAATGGCGCAAAGAGAGATAGCTATCGCGGCGGGAGAGCCGCCAGCAACAAAAGGTTACTCCCCTTCGGTTTTTGGTGCACTTTCTCGACTGGTTGAACGGGCGGGAAACTGGGGAGAAGAGGGCAGCATCACGGGTCTTTACACGGTGCTAGTGGAAGGCGACGACATGGAAGATCCGGTCGCCGACAACTGCCGTGCGTATCTCGATGGGCACATCGTGCTCTCCAGGCGACTCGCCAACCAAGGCCATTACCCGGCGGTTGATGTCGTTTCGAGCGTCAGTCGTGTGATGGATCAGGTGGTCGAGAAGAACCAGCTACTCGCCGCTAGGAGTTTGAAGGAGAGTCTGGCTCGTTTTCAGGAAAATGAAGACGCGATTCGTTATGGCGCCTATGTACGCGGTACCGATACCGCGGTCGATGAAGCCATTGAACGTTCTTCTGCCATCACAGGATTTCTCAAGCAAGACCGAGAAGAGTCGGTTTCCTTTAGCAATGCAAAGGACCAGCTTCTAGAGCTTTTTGATCTTCATAGTTAGATATGAAATTTACCTTTCGTCTCAAGAGTTTTCTTAAGCTGATGGAGCTAAGAGAACAGAAAAAAAAGATGGAGCTGGGACAGAGCCAGCAGCGAGTACGTGAGATGGAGACCTCCATCGCCGAAACGCGTGAGAGTCTCAAGAATTCTCTTGCGGGATCGTCCTACAATAAGCGGGATCTCAATCTTTGGATGGCATTCGGAGCCCAAGCCGTTTTGGGCCAGCTCGAGCAGCTCAATGAGGTGGAGTCGGCGCTACGAGACGAAGAAGACAGACGCGAGATGTTTCGAGGCGAACTAGCTGAAGTATCGGCCAAACGTAAAGGGCTGGAGAATTTGAGAGAAAATCTGCACAAGAAGTTTAGAGTGGCGCGCGACAAGAAAGAGCAGAAAGAAATTGAGGACATCACGCGCGTATTGAAGAGATTTGTCAGGTGAAAAGGTTTTTCCGATGAAATGGTTCGGATTTGGTGCCGCCACGGTTGTGAGCCTCATTCTCGTTAGCCTTTATGGCTTGCGTTTGGGGGCTGCGGGTGTCGATGGCAAACAGGAGGAGGAGTTTCAGGAACTCCACCGCCTCAGGAAATCCCTGCAGACGCGCGAACGTGCGCTGACAGGGCGGGAAAACGTGGTTGAGAGAAAAGAAAAAGAGGTTCAGGAAAAAGAGCGGATATTGCAAGTCCAGATAGCGCGCTATGAAAAGATCATCAAGGATCTGAATCAAAAGCTCGCTGGCGCTCGCCGCTATGAAGAAGAGCGGGTAGCGGCACTCAAATCAATTTACGAACGCATGGAACCCAAAAGAGCGGCGAAGGTCCTCAATAAGATGGATACCGAGAGTGTCGCTAGCCTTCTGGCTGACATGCGCAAAGAACAAGCCGCCGAAATTCTAGGGCGGATGACAAGTAATCATGCCAAGGAAGTCAGTGAGCGCTTACTCCAGCGTACACTTTCCTCCACGGCGACTACGAATTAACCCAAACAATATTGAGGGGGGGTGATTTATGGTATGGAAATAACAACTAGCAGTGTTCCTACTCGCCCGGTCGAGCCTGAGTCGGGGAACCAATCGGAGACAGAGAAGCTCAAAAAAGACCAAACAGATGTTGATTTCATGAGCTACCTTCTGGGCCTACCGAACGGAATACCCCAACCCATCATGCCTCAAACGGAACCGAACCCCGAAGCCACAAGCGAAGGGGAAACTCTTTTTGAGGTTTCAGGCGATCCAGGCAAGTTGATGTTGAATCTGGAAGTTTCCGAGAACCCCAACGGGGAACTCTCCAAGAAGCTTCTAGAGGGCCTAGCCGAATCAAAATCCGACACTCAAGTCGAAAGCCTCGCGGAACTCATGAAAGCATCCCAGAAAGAAGTTTCTGATCTGGAATTGGAGAAAGGGATACAAAAGTATCTCGAATCTGCCAGCCAGTTACAGGAAATGGAGATGGAACCCAAGGTTGATGAAAAGTCAGCCTTGAAAGTTTCAGATGCGACGTGGTTTCCCGTTTCTTCTGACTCCCCCACCTCCGCGGACTACGTGGAAGTGAACCGAGTGACGGACAAACCAGCTGTTCAGGAGAATAACCTGCAAGAGCTGTTTGATGGCGTTCAGTCTCTTGTCCACCGTGGCGGTGGCAAGATGACCGTTTCCCTGAATCCAGAACATCTTGGACAAATGGAAATCGAAGTGAACGCCAAGGGGAATCGCGTGAGCGTGGAGATGATCTCGCAATCGCATTCCGCCAAGGCCGCTATCGAGAGTCAACTCGCTGATCTACGAACCGCGATGCAGAGTCAGGATCTCATCCTTGCCAGAGTGCAGGTACAAGTCGGAAACGAAGGGCAATGGGCGTCCCACGCTAATACTGGCGATGGGCGATCGTTCCAATCGACCCGACGTGGCCCCACTGTGGCCGCGCCCGGCCTCCGCGTCGCTGCGACAAGCCCCATCCGTTCCATTGGAACGGTGACAGGTAGTGCAGGGACCGGTCGTCTGGACTTGCGAATCTAGGAGAACAGCATGAACCCAATGCAGGTAAATGGCCCGTCAAAACTGATGTGGGAAGAGCAGCAACAAGTTAAAGGAGACAACATCCTGGGTAAGGATGACTTCATGAAACTGTTGCTTACTCAGCTCCAGAATCAGGATCCGATGAACCCCATGGAACACGAACAGTTTGCGGCGCAGCTCGCCCAGTTCGGCTCCTTGGAAAAGCTAAGTGGTATTGAAGAAGGCATCAAAAAGGTGAATAGCGGATTCTCGGACGAGCAAAAACTGCAAGCATTGGGCATGATCGGCAAAGAGGTTAAAGCGAGCGGAAGTTCCCTGGAGTTGAAAAAGGGAAGTGCCGTGAGCTTTACGCCGGCCTTGCCTCAAAACGCTCAGGCAGTGCGCGCGATGATCTACAACGCATCGGGCTCACTCGTACGCACCATCGATCTGAACAATCACGGCGCCGGTGCACCCATTCAGTGGAATGGCAAAGACGATCGCGGACAAGAGATGCCTTCGGGCGCTTACCGCTTTCAGGTCCTTGCTGCCAAGTCGGATGGATCACCGGTAGAAGTGGGTTCAGACATCAAGGGGACAGTTGTCGGAGTCGAAGTCAATGGAGAGCGGCCCATGCTGGTCGTTAAGACCTCCAACGGCAACGAAAACGTCGAAGTCTCCAAAGTGCAGAGCGTGATTCTCCCAGAGAAACCCGTCACAACAGAGTCCGTCCAAACCGCTCTTCGAAAGCGCACGGAAGGTGCGCCTCAAAGAGTGGCCGAGGCCGCTGAGGATGTTGTGGAAAGTGCAGGGGATGGCCAGTGGGACAGAGGCTTTAGAGCCTTTGGACCCGAGGACTTTCCCGGAGTGCGACAACGATGAGCATCTCTGAACTCTACAAAGCAGTAAATATGATCACCCCGGCGTCGTCGGGGCAGACACCGCAGACGCAGAGGCCGACGCCCTCTAAAGGCCCTTCGGAGTTTGAGAAGGTCCTCGACACTCAGCAGGTGAATCTGTCCAAACACGCTGCCACACGCATCCGGTCCCGTTCGCTTCCCTGGGATGGCGAAATGGAAAAACGGGTGCGCGAAGGAATGGATGTTGCCGAAAAGAAGGGGAGCCAGTCGGCTCTGATTCTAGCCGGTGACATTGCTGTAATCGCCAACATCAAATCCCGAACTGTAGTAACCGCTCTCGACAAAAGTGAAATGAAAGAACGCGTTTTCACCAATATCGATAGCGCCGTGCTTGTCTAAAATCATACCAAAGCTGGCCTGCGTTCTCGCTAGGAACGTGGAAGCTTTGGTTAGGTAACTAACCAAGGAGATGTCTATGAGTCTATACTCTTCTATGGCCACGAGTATTTCGGGGCTAGAAGCGAATGGTCAGAAGCTATCGGTGGTTTCTGATAACATCGTAAACGCCAATACCCATGGCTACAAAGCTGCCCGTGGGGAGTTTCAAAACTTTGTGGCGCAAAATCTACTGACCGATCCCGGTCAGCAGATTGGGCGAGGCGTGACGATGGCCGGGGTGACAACCTTGTTCACTCAAGGGGCTATCAGCACCACGGATCGCAACACCGATGTGGCAGTGAATGGGAACGGTTTCTTCGTTCTTCGGGACGGAAATAACGGTACCACGTTCACACGCGATGGAAGTTTTCGCTTCGATCGTCACGGCTGGCTGACCACATTGGGTGGGCAACGTGTGCAGGCCTATCAAGCCAATACCGGTGGTACCATCACTGGAAAATTGGCCGACGTGCGCATTCCCCAAGACACCATGCCGGCCAAACAAAGCCATCGCATTCAAATCCACGCCAACCTTGATGCCCGCGCAAAGGTCCATGACATGTTCGACCTGGAACGTCCGCAGGAAACCGCCCAGTTTTCTACGGCCACCCAGATGTACGACTCGCTTGGAAACCAGCACGGCGTCAGTATGTTTTTCAACAAGACCGACGACGGCACGTGGGAATGGACGGCGATGGCGGATGGGGCGGAGCTGGAGAGCGGGAAGAACGGTGAGATGCTCACCGTGGCTCGTGGCCTCTTAGTCTTCGACTCAAAAGGCCGGCTGGAGTATTCGGATCAGCAGCTCGTGGACACGACGTTCACTAACGGCGCCGTTCCGGATCAAAAGCTTGTTTTTGATTTCGGCGATGCTTTGGATGACGGTGGAACCGGGGTAAAAGGAAGTACCCAATACGGTGCCAAGAATGCCGTTTTCCGAAACGTTCAAGATGGCCACGCCTCTGGCGTCCTTCTGGACGTGAACATCGACGAGGAAGGTATTATCTCCGGAGTCTATTCCAATGGTGCGTCAAAAGCGCTCGGCCAAATGGCGATTGCGCGGTTTGAAGCGACCGATCGGTTGCGAAAAATCGGCAAAAACCAGTTCCGAGAAACCGTGGAATCCGGTGGGCCGCTTGTCGGTCGCGCCAATACCAATGGCCGAGGTACCGTGGTGACTCGCGCTCTCGAACGCTCCAACGTGGATTTAGCTGAGGAGTTTGTAGAGATGCTGCGCGCTCAACGCGGTTTCCAAGCCAGCGCCAAGTCCATTCACACCGCCAACGAAATGTTGGACGAAGTGATTGCTCTGGGTGGTAGACGCTAATAGGCGGTCACTAAGTTGAGATTAAAGTCCGGCGGTCCTTAGGGCCGTCGGACTTTTTTTTTGAGCTAGAACCCCCTTTTCTCTGGCCTGTTTAGCTAGTACCGCCCAGACCAGAGGCTGGGCGTATTCTGCGCAGAACAGGGGTGTCCTTAGGCATGTGGTGCTGGAGCCGTATTTGCACCTTAATGCTGTGATGAAAGCACGCATACCGATAGTGCTTTTCGTTGCGCTTTGTGGTCTGGATGCATACGTTTTAGCAGCCGATAGGATTGAGGACTGCACTGATGCGAACGAAACGATCGCAGCGCCCGACGTACCTACGCCTATTGCTTTTCATGATCAAGCGGCGCACCCCACCGAGCTTGGAAGCTACGGCACCGTACTAAAACCCGGCGACAATCTGCTTGAGTTTCCTTCGGGTCCTTACGTTTTTCTTGTTTACAATAAAAGCGGGCTTCAAGGCGACGACGTCGTTATCGTGTCTCGTCGCGTGCCTATCGAGATTGAGCTTAAAGCCGAGTCGTCCGGAGAGATCCCTGAAAAGTACCTCTCCACGCACCGTGGTTTGTTGCGTCAGCTCGCCAAAGAACTCAATATCTCGGAAGACGAAGCAAAAAAATACATCGTGGCCGCGGGCCAGGTTTTTCCTAGTGCTGGCGTGGTCGGAAGGCAGGACAGCAAGTCCGGCGCTTTCCGCGGGTCCTCAGACACTTTTGAATACGGTCGTTACGTTCTCGGTCGTTACGGTGTAAAGCCGGAAGAAAACACGCGGCTGTTCGATATCGATGCCGCGCCCGTGAATCCGCTCACGAATGAAAAGCGCGTTCCCGATCACCAAAAAGAAGCCGACGAGGCGGCGTGGACGATGAAGAATGTGACCGATCCGAAGATTGGCCCGCTTCGGCGCAAGCTTTTGGAGACCCGCGAGGGGCTTTATCCTTATTTTGCGAGCAAGGAGGCCAAAGAGGCCGGGTTCGTGGACGGCATCAAACTTTACGACTTTATGGAAGCGCACGAGGCTGAGATTGTGGCCTTGGTACCGGCCAAATACCGACAGGATCGATTCTATATGGACGTACTGGACGCCACCTCCATGCTGCAAACATGGCAGGCCGAAAGCATCGACGTGGCCATTCACAATATGCAAAGTTCCTATGCCCGCTCTTTGCTCGATCCCACCCCGGTCGCCCGGTGGACGAGGGGATGGCGGCCCGACTGCAGTTCCTGCAAGCCGCCTTGAAAGTGGCCGAAAAGCACGCCGGCAACCCCACCGCAGAGCTTGTCACGCCTTAATCATTTCCGCTACTTACCCGCTTTTTCTTGAGCGTATCTTCAGAAATGTTAAAGTGCGCTTCCGTGCGTTCTATTCCCGGCATTTTAGTTTTCTGCTCTTCGTGCAAGCGTCCTTCGGAAACTGTCCGAATGATATTGCGCGCGAGTGACCCTTCGCTCATCCTGCCCGCGGAAACGTGGGATCCGGCGAATGGCTTGGGCGTGGCCCGACTTCCTGTTTTTTTGGATCGCCTGGTAAGTAGCTCCGGTGTCTCAACGGGGGCCGTTTTTGAAGTGTGGCAGGTAGAGACTCCTTATGGAGAGGAGCTGATTGCGGTTTGTACGTACTCCCTGGAACGAGTGGAGGCGCAGCTGTTGGAACTCAACCCGGGGAGTGAGTTGCTTTCGCGCCTGCCGGCTAGACTTTGGTTGGTTCGAGCGTTAGGGGAAGACACTATCTCGCAGGTACGTTTGCGGTTTGAAGGCACGACGGAGGCCCAGCAGGGGCTCAAAGTAAGTCTACGGCGTGCCGCCTTCAATTCCCTGCGAACCCATCTCAATCCCGACGCTCGGCTCTCGCTTCAAGCGCCTTAACTTTACTTGCAGCCGGGAGTAAAGGTGGTCTCAAATCCCACGTCTACAAAACTCGATAAGAAGTGGTGGTTGCAACGCTCCAGAAGCTTGTGAATCTCGTTCATGGAAACGGCCGAAGCGTAAACGATGCGGCCCGGCCCGGTGCTATTCATGGTGATGTTTTTAGCGCTGCGGGTGATGTTGACCGGGATTTCCATTTTGTGGGCCTTCTTATTGAGCGTAAGGTCGATAGTCAGATTGGCTTTCCAAGTTCCCGTTTTCTGCCAAGGGGTGATGCTGAAGCTGAACGGAGCTATGCTTTCCCCTTCTTTTTCCACACCCAAAATGTAGCGCTTTACTCGGTTGTCACGCGGAAGGTTGTCACTATTCCAGGAGCTTAAATCGATGGCTCCCACGCCGCCCGCATCCGTCTCTTCTTTGTCCGCCAGGATATTGATGGAGTAACGATCAAATCTCCCGGTGACGGGGGCGTCCTTATTTTTGAAAGAGGTCACATCCAAGCGGGATTTTGCGAGAGAAATCCGCCAAACATTCTTTTCGTCGCAGGAAGGCGCTTCTGCCTGCTGGTATTCTTTCCATTCCTTTTTTGCAAAGCTTGTATTGACCTCGGGCTCTTCCAGAATGGGAATGGCCTTCGGATCAAACTTCTTGTTTTCTATGTGCTCCGGCGGCGTATTGTTTTTGCCGGAAAAGGCTGGCAGATTTAGCGCATAAACCGCGCAAAGGGCGATAAGTAAGGAACGCATCAGGTGTCCTCCAAAGTATAAATGGCTTTCAAGTTGCGGTACTTTTCGTCAAAGTCCAGGCCATAACCGACCAGAAACTTGTCTTCAACATCCAGCCCAACGTAGTCCACGTGTACCTGGGCTTCACGCCGACTCGGTTTGTTGAGCAGCGAGCAGACCTTCACCGAAGCGGCTTCGGACTGCTTAAATTTCTCGAGCAGGAACTTTACGGTAAGCCCGGAGTCTACACTCTCGTCCAAAATCAGAAGGTGGTTGCCGGGTACGGGGTTTTCAATATCTTTGGTCATGACGACATTACCGGTGCTCTTGGTACCGGAGCCGTAACTGGACACTCGCACAAAATCAATAAGCACCGGCATCTCAATACGGCGCATGAGATCGGCGGCGAAAAACAGGGCCCCTTTCAAAGTAACAACGATGATCAGTTCTCCCCCGGACTGGGTAAGCGGCCGGTAATCCGCCTCAATGCGACGGGCTAAGTCCGCCACGGCCGACTGGATCTTTTCTTCCGAGAGGAACAACTTAAGATTGGAGCGGTTTGCACTCATTTGGAACTCTCCCTAAGGCGGTTAATCGCGTTTTTGATTGCGCCTAGACTGCCAAAACCTTTGGTGGCCAAGTGCTTCATCAAGGTGGCACCCCCAAGCGGGATGGTTGCCAGATAACCTTTGGTGACCAGGCCTATAGCGCCGATATGGAGTGTGGGAACCATCTTGCGATTGGGGTCTGCGTCGGTGAGCAAGCCGAAGAGAAAGATCGCCATCTCGCCAAGGTTGTCGGTTTCGTACTCATGAATGGCGGCAATGGCTCCGGGCGGGATAATAAATACCATGTCGGGTTTTGAGGGGGCGTCTCAAGCAGCACGGGTTCACCGTTTTCTTTGGTGATGGTGAGCTTTTCACCGCTGCCTACCGCAATTCCGATTTCGATGGAATCCCTAAGAGGACTGAGGCCCTTGCGCACAACGGGCCGCGCCAGGAAGTTTTTGAGTGTACCCAACCAATCCGGACTCAGATGCTCAGACATGACTCCGTATATCACCCTGAGGGCGAATAACCAAGTCTGACCTCTTTAAGCTTTTATTGGATCAAGTCGCCGTACTCGCCGAAAGGTTTTTGGGCGATGGGACTGGGATTCTTGATAAAGTAGTCTTCGCGGACTGCATCAGGAATTTTTGTGATCTCGTAAGCCGGCTTCTCGCCAGGGCGTGCCGAGTTGACAAACATATTCGAGGTATCGATTTGATTTTCCTCAGGCAGTCGTGCGTTGACTTCGTCTACCGCTTGCTTGGTTTGTTGAAGATCATTGTTCCAAACTTCAAGCTGTTCTCGAGGTGACATCAGCTGCTGCTTGGTGGGGTTTCCGTTTTCGTCGTAGGCCAAGGTAACCAAACCCTTCCCATCTTTACCGGTGTAGCCCCAATTGTTTTGGACGTCATTCGGTCCGACTCCAAATTTTTCGTTCATCTCTAGCTGGACGCGCAAGTCACGTTCTCGGCCATCTTCTTTGTTGACGCCCAATGCTTGTAGCTTTTCTTCGCCTTGATCGTCTTGCTCAAAGCGCGGCATGATGGTGCGGTAGTTTTCGGCGGTAATCTGCTGGCATTGAGATTCCATCCGTTGAATTTCCTGCTCGATCTCTGCCGCCTTGTCCGGATCGTCTTGTGCAAGTTCTGCGGCCTGAGCTTTAAGCTGTTGTACGCCATCGCCACAGCGTGCGGCGGCCTCGTTCAACTGCAAGCGATCGAGTCCCTTGCCACCACGGATGGCTCGGTTTACCCGTCGTTGGGTGAGGGCGCGTAAGCTCTGCGCTTTCAAAGCCAACTGGTTGCGTTGTCCGGCTTCCAGTAAATAAACGCTGTTTGCGAGTTTCTTGTTGTCTCCCTGTGCATCGGGATCTTTGGCCGCATTGTTTACGGTATCGGCAGAGTCCTCGCCCACTTTTTTCACCGCTTGAAGGGCCTCATCGCGAAGTTCCCACCGTCGTACGGTAATCTGATCGTTTTCACCTTCTGGGGCTTTGTTCTGCTGGGCGCCGTTTCCTTTACCGTCGCCGTTCTTTTGAGCATCCACTTCCTTAGTGGTGACTTTGAAAACTGACCTAAACTCCACCCCTTCTTCTTCCGGCTTCTGCGCGTCCTCTTCTTTGTTGAATTGTTCGTGCAAACCGTAAACCGCTCGTTCCAAAGCTGAGGATCCGCTTCCCGATCCGCCTTTACCGTGAGAGGAGATAGCGCCGTAGAGTTTACGGACCGTGGTTTTGCCGTCCTCTTCGTTCTTCACTTCTTCGTTAATATCGTAGTAGTTGGCATGGTAGGTCAGATCGCTCTGGAAGCTCAGAAGCTTTCCGCCGTCTTGATCAAAACGTTGTTTTTGTCGGGATTGGATAACTTTGCCGTCCGGGGACATGGCGTCGCCCATGACGTTTTTATCGGAGGTAAATTGAGAAAAGCGCTCAATGGCGCTTTCGCGCTTTAGCTTTTCAGCCCGCAGCACTTCGTCCAAGTCGCCATAGGCGGGGACGGTCACAAATAGAGCGGTGCCCAGTGCAGCCAGGCTAAAAACAAACTGGATGGCTTTTTCCAAAAGCCCTTTCACTAGCGGACCCCCTTTACTACTCCATTAGAAAGCAAATGGAGTGCCTAAAAATCTGCCGAAATCATTAGTCATTTCATGGGTGTACACAGGGGGGAATCGGCTAGGCTTCAGGCTGCCGTAACTTGTTACGCAGTCTGACAAAGAATGGGCGTATTCTTGGCGGGATCGGACAATTTTTGCTTAGCCCGTGGCGTTGCCGAGGCGGCTTTTAGCTTTCTAGCTCGACGAGGCGCTTCAGGGTCTCCACGGTAAGTGGAATCTCGACCAGCCGCCCGTTTACATAAACCGACGGGGTGCCTTTTAGATCCAGCTTGCGCCCGTCCTCGATGTTGTCCTTCACGGCCTTCAACACAGACGGGTTTGAAAGACAGGCATCGACTTCACTACTGCTAAGGATGCCTGACAAACTAGCCACTATCTTTTCCCACGCCGGTAATCCCTTGTCTCCAGCGAGCTCTAAGAAGAGCTTGTCGTGGTACTGCCAGAATCGCTCCTTGCGCCTGGCGCATTCCGCGAGCTTTGCCAGCTTGCAGGCCTTTGGATGCAGTTGGTACTGAAGCTCCGGGTTGCAATCGGAGTCCAGAGGGTAGTGCTTGAAAACAAATTGCACCTGGTTGCCGAGCGGCTTGAGTGCGGTATGGAGCGTGAAAGCAGCTTTGCGGCAGTGAGGGCACTCGAAGTCACTAAATTCCACAATCTTTATGGGCGCGTTCGAAGATCCCATGCTCGCATCTTCTGGTGAGATAGGAATCTCGTGCGCTGTTTTTTCTTTCCACTGGGCAAAAAACTGGTCGGTTAGGCGCTTTCCGTAAGAATAAAAACTGGACTGCATCCAGATGACCGCGGGGAGGAAGCTAACGGCAGCCGTGAAGCTCAGTAGCGCAGAGGCGCTCAGCCACCAGACGTGCCCTGGCATTTGGATGGCTGTCGTGGCTCCCTGCAAGGGATTGAGGAAAAAATTCTTGATTCCTTTTCCGCGGCGTTCGCACATTAGGCCGTTGGTAATGAAGTAAAAGATGTTGGCGAAGTAGGTGGCTAGGCAAAAGAGACAAAGCGTTCCTAAAACGAAAATCTGAACGGCCACAAAATAGAGATCCACGGTGAAGCCGGCCGCCGCCAAGCACGCTGCAAGCCGCTGGGTCTTGGGAAAGTTTCGGTGCTCGGGTGGTGCAAGCACCGTCAGCAAAAAGAGAAGGAAGAAGAAAACGGCTCCAATGCCGGCGACCGGGATACCCAGCACCTCGGAGTATCGGCTCGCCTCAACGACATCGCAGTTGAGGAAACTATTGATACTGCACACGCTTGCCGTATCTTGGATTCCACTTTTGAGTCGGGTATGCTGGACGAGCAGGTAAAGGCTAAGGCCTATACCCAGCAGCGCGCAAAAGAGTTGGATGAGATAAAGTTTGCCGATCCTTTTTGTAAGATTTGCCACGCTAAAATTATCCAAGATAGTAGCGTTGGAAGCAAACCGAAAGACGAGAAATGAAAGAACAAGAAGAATATAAAGAGTTAGAGCAATGGGTAGAGAAAATTGCGGAAGGGCAGCACCCGACACGCATCAGCCTCTTGCAACAAATTTTCAAAACGGCTCTGAAGCTGGCCAAAGAGAGTCCCGGGACTTTGAACCTAAAAATAGCTACCACGGTGATTAAGGAGCTACGCTACTCCTTCAAGATGTTCTACCCGTGGCGGTTTACCCCTAAGATTACGATGTTCGGATCGGCCCGATCCGTGCCGGGAGATCCAGTTTACACGCTTGGGAAAAGGTTTGGCGAAGAAGCGGTCCGGCGTAACTACATGATCGTGACGGGGGGTGGACCTGGGGTAATGGCCGCCGGGAATGAAGGGGCGACCAGCAAGGGGAGCTTTGGACTCAATATTCGCCTGCCTTTCGAGCAGTCAGCGAATCCATTTATCGACGAGGACAAGAAGCTGATCCACTACAAGTATTTCTTCACGCGAAAACTCTTTCTCATCAAAGAATCGGCCGCGTTTACGATGTTTCCGGGAGGGTTTGGGACCTTCGACGAAACCTTTGAGCTCTTGACCCTAATTCAGACCGGCAAGACGCCGCTCATTCCCGTTATTTTCTTGGAGCCCAAAGGATACGGTTTCTGGGAAGACATGTTTAAGTTTCTAAACGACGTAGTGCTGAAGCGCGGGTTCATCTCCGAAGCGGACCAACATCTCTATACCGTCGTGCACTCCGAAATCGACGCGATGGATCACATTGACCAGTTCTACAAAAGCTACCATTCGATGCGGCTTGTCGATGATGACTTGGTTTTGCGGTTCAAGAAACCTGTGACGGAGGAAACGCTTGCTGGGGTTATCGAACGCTTTGGTTCCCTATCAACATCCGGCGGCATGAAGTTGAGTGCACCGCTTCCTGCCGAACGTAACGAACCTGAGTTGGCGGATATGCACCGGATTGTGTTTCCTTTCGAACGTAAGGATTTCAGCACACTTAGGCTTCTCATCGACTTTGTGAATGACCACACGGTATAATGTTTTTGACTTAATATCTGTGTAACCCCTTGAGAGTCCTCAATGGACAAAAGACTCGTCTGCTTAATTTATCCGGACGTCTATTCCTGGGAAAAGGAAGGGATCGAGCCTTTGCTGGGTGCCATGGCGGTGCAGATGGGACTGCATTGCGAGACGGTAACCCGCGGGCATTTCGGGTACTTCAAATCGCCGGCCCGTGCGGAAAAGTACTGGATCATCTGTCGTGACTGGAAGCGCGCAGCGGGTTTTCTAAGGGTAGGCAAGGCGCAAGCGCCGGTTTACATGTCCGTGCTGGGAACCGAGAACAGGCGCTCGCTAATTGGCCTGATGCTCCAGAGTTTTCTGAGTTCGCTGCCTCGGAACGTACACCTCGTAGCGCACAGTCCAATCAACTACCGGTTTTTTCGAGAAATTGCGGGTTTGGGTAAAGATCGGATCACTTTGGCGCCGTTCGCAATACCGGCGGGTGAACCGCGGAACAAGACGCCGCAAACTGGAGTTACCGTCGGTACTTTGGTGTCTTTGACGCAAAGGTGCAACCTCCATTATTTTTTGAGTGTCGCCCACTACGTGGTCAATCGGAATCCAGAGGTGCGCTTCCGGGTTTTTGGTACCGGAGATCTGGATCTGCATTTTGGGCGAGTGATCCATGCCTTGGGCTTGGAAAAGCACGTTCGAATAGAAGCTTCGCGTTCTCTTCAAAGCCTTTCCGAGCTCGATATTTTTCTTTTCACGTCTTTGCAGAACGAACACTTTATCAGTCTTTTGGGCGCTGCGTCTTACGGGCTTCCGGTTTTGTGCACTGATGTTCCAGGCGCTTCGGATCTGATTACCGACGGGCACACGGGCTTTCTGACCGCTGTTAATGACACCAAACCGATGGGGGAGTTGCTGTTAAGGCTCATTGCAAACGTAGACATGAGATTGGCCTTTGGACAAAAATTGCGCGAGGATCTTCAAAAGAAATATTCTTGTGCGGCTCTGGCTGGTCAGTATGAGAAACTCTTTTTTGGTGACTTCCATGAGTCACCAGCGATGCTGCGGGTAGCTTCGGAATGAATATCGATAATAAAGTAGAGCGAGTTTCATCGCACTCACCAATGCAGAAGCTTCTTCTGCGGGCACTGCTGAGCATTGCGATTGTGGGCATACTGGTACTTCTTGCGGAGCCGCTTGATTTTCGGGGTGGCATCGAACGCTTGGGCTGGTTCAAGATTGATGAAGTAAATGTTGAGGCCGGTTGGCCTCTGTCGACGGCAGAAGTCCGTAGTTGGTTGCCTGTACTTCAAGGGCACAGCCTTCTTGCTTTGGATGTCGATCCGCTTTTTAGGGAGCTGCTGGAAAAGCCCTGGGTAAAAGGCGTGAGCATTCGAAAAAAGTATCCATCGAGTTTGCTCGTCTCGGTGGAAACGAAGAAAGCCGCAGCCATTTCACGAAAAGGCGATCAACTCTTTTATGTAGATGCCGAAGGAAGTTTTATCCATCGAGTAACACCTGAGCTTGCGAAGTCTCTGGATCTTCCAGTCGTGTCCGTCGAGCGCCAAGCCGCTCTGGTGAAATGGGAGTTGGCCGAGGGAACCAAGCTTCTTTCGCAGATCTCTGAGGGTCTAGGTTCGCAGTACAAGTTGTCGGAACTTGTGATGGAAACGTATCCGTACTTTAAAATTTATCTCAGTCGGCCCCGCGTCGAAGTCCTCTTCAGTGACAAGACTTGGGACGCGCAGCTTCCTCGCTTGCGCCGATTGCTAGATAGCCCGCCCAGTCAAATTCGCCAAATGGCGAGAATCAATTTGGTTTTTCCCAAAAAAGCTATTGTCAGCTCCCCCCTTTCAAACTAAAGTCGTACTAAGGCCTCGGGTGTAAACCTTCGGCCCATGTATTCGTTAAATGCATTTCATTAAATTTTTTGCAGTTTAAAAAATAGTCGTACTTTCATAGGCGGGGCACAAAAATGTCTGCAACAAAAAACGCGCCTAAACCTTCCGAGACCGTTGTAGGGATTGATTTCGGAACGACGAAGATTTGCGTCGTGATCGGACAGGTCAAGGCAGGAAAGTTGGAGATTGTAGGGATAGGTAAACAGCCCTCGCTTGGGATTCGCAAAGGTGTTGTCGTCAATATCCCCGCGACGGTAGAGGCTGTTTCCAAAGCCGTTGAAGTCGCAGAACTCATGGCGGGCTGCAAGGTGGAGTCGGCGTACGTAGGGATTGCCGGCAGTCACATTGAGGGCTTCAACAGCGGTGGCGTTGTCGCCGTCAAAGATAAAGAAGTAGGGAATCAGGATGTAGAGCGCGCGATAGACGCCGCCAAAGCCGTATCGATTCCCCTAGACCGTGAAATCATTCACGTAATTCCACAAGAGTTTTTGGTGAACGATCAGGACGGAGTGCGGGATCCTTTGGGAATGTCCGCGGTTCGGCTTGAATCAAAAGTTCACATCGTGACCGCCTCCAGTTCCGCCGCACAGAACATTGTGAAGTGCGCAAATAAAGCGGGCATCCACGTAAATGACATTGTGTTGGAGCCCCTCGCTTCTGCCGAGGCCGTGCTGACGGCCGATGAGAAGGAGCTGGGAGCTGGCGTCGTGGATATCGGCGGGGGGACTACCGATGTGGCGCTCTTCATCCGCGGTAGCATTGTCTACACGGCAAGTGTGGCGATGGGCGGAAACCACATCACCAACGATATTGCAGTGGGCCTTCGCACTTCCATTCAGGAAGCCGAGCAGATCAAAGTGGCCTACGGGTGTGCGCTAAACTCGATGTTGCGCCAGGACGAGGTAATTACGGTGCCTTCGGTTGGCGGCAAGCAGACGAAAGAAGTCTCGCGCTCGGTGTTGGCAAAAATAATCGAGCCGCGGGTCGAAGAAATTTTCTCTCTGGTAAACAAAGAGATCTCCAATAGCGGCTACAAGCACATGATTTCCTCGGGGATTACGCTCACGGGTGGAGCGTCGCTCATTGAGGGTGCGGCGGAGCTGGGAGAATTTATCTTGGAAATGCCGGTTAGACGGGGAGTCCCTCAAGGAGTAGGGGGATTGTCTGATGTTGTCCATTCACCGATGTACGCAACGGCGGTCGGGCTGGTTCGGTACGGACTCAGCCATCGTCAAAAGAACCGTTCCAAGCCGGGCTACGCGGGTTCTTACTCCAAGTTTTTGGAACGGATGAAACACTGGTTGGGGGATGTGTTCTAGGGCGGGGCGCTCTAGGGGCATGCTTCATTCCGCAGGAGGTAAGGGATGTTTGACATCGTAGAAAAAGAACAAAGCAAAGGCGCCAAGATCAAGGTGATCGGCGTAGGCGGCGGTGGCAGCAATGCGGTCACCACGATGATCAATTTAGGCCTTGGCGGCGTCGAGTTTATCGCAGCCAATACGGACGCGCAGGCCCTCGACAAGAACCCTGCAGCCACCCACATTCAGTTAGGCAACGAGTTGACCAAGGGCCTGGGTGCCGGCGCCAACCCGGAGATCGGTAAGAAAGCCGCTCTCGAGGACAGCTCCAAGGTTTCCGAACTGCTCTACGGTACCGATATGGTGTTCATCACTGCCGGAATGGGCGGGGGTACGGGCACCGGTGGCGCCCCTATCATCGCGAACATCGCGCGAGAAGCAGGAGCCCTCACGGTCGGTGTCGTGACAAAGCCGTTCAACTTCGAAGGCAAAAAGAGACGCAAGAACGCGGATCAGGGAATTCACGAACTGCGCGAAGCGGTGGATACGCTTATCTGCATCCCGAACCAGCGTTTGCTCTACATCGCCAACGAGACGACAAGCATGGTCGAGTGCTTCAAGAAAGCGGACGAAGTGCTGTACCAGGCGGTCAAAGGGATTTCGGACCTGATCAATATCCGCGGACTCATCAACTTGGATTTCGCGGATGTGCGCACCGTGATGTCCGCCAAGGGAATGGCCCTGATGGGTACAGGAGTTGCTTCCGGTGAGAATAGAGCTGTCGAAGCGGCTAAGAAGGCTATCGCCTCTCCGCTCCTTGAAGACGTTTCGATCAACGGAGCCACCGGCATCATCATCAACATCACGGGCGGTCCTGACATGACGCTTTTCGAAGTGAACGAAGCTTCATCGCTCATCACCGAAGAAGCGGACGAGAATGCGGAAATCATTTTCGGCTCCGTGATTGATGAGGAGCTGAAGGACGAGATTCGGGTGACGGTCATTGCAACCGGCTTTAATCCTCCTAGCCAGGGCTCGGTAGTGGAAAAGCCAGTCGTCGACGAACCGGTGCGGATCTCCGCGCAGGCGAACGTCGTCGACACTCCGGTTCAGGCGACGGGCGAGAAAAACCAAAAGGTGGATCTCCAGTCGGCCAGAAATCTGGCCCGGGAAATCGGGAAGCGCTTCTTTGAGACAGAGGAATACGACATCCCGACCTTCCTGCGCAGGCAGCACGACTAGTTAAGTGATTTCAGTGATTTAGATGCAGGGGGGATCTCGCAACGCAATGCGAAATCCCCCCTAGCGTTTAAGCCTCAATTTCCGATATAATATTAGAGACTCACGTAAAGCACTCAAATCGGAAGAAAAAAGGGGTTTTGATTGAAAGCCATCCTATTGCTGATCCTATTCTTTTGTCTGACTTCCATGGCAGAGGTAATGGAACCGGTCCCTCGGGCCGACAATCAGCAGCACTTCAATGGGAATAAGCGCGGGCTTGCGAGCCAGAACCGCCCCGTCGTCGCGCCCGAAGTGGAGGACTTGGTGAACACGGTAGAGGATACCAACGCCGGCGTTTCACCCAGCCTGGACGGCTTTGCTCTTCCCCGCCGTACCCGCAATACGGGTGAACTGAACGGGGATCCGGGATTCCAGGACCTGTTCGGTAACTAGCCTTTTCACAGGTACGCGGTTACTTTTGAGGAATCTCTAAAGCAACGCGTACTCCCAAACCAAATTTCCTCAAAAGTAACCGCGTACCTTTTAGGGATTACCAGGGGAGTTGGCTGACATCGGTGTGACCGGTGATGACGGCGATTTCCACGCGGCGGTTGCGTGCGCGGCCATCGGGGGTGGAGTTGTCGGCGATGGGACGTTTGTCTCCATAGCCCGCAATCGAGATCTTATCCTGAGGGTACTCGGCCGCCTCCACGAGAAACTTCACAACATTGGTGGAGCGCTCGAGCGATAGCTGCCAGTTGTTGACGCTGGCGGGCCTGCGATCGTCGGTGTGTCCCTCAATCTGAATATTCGTTCCCAACGAGCTAAGCCGTTTTCCCATCTCAAACAGAAACGAGGCGTTCTCGCGTTTGATTTTGGAACTTCCGGAGTTAAAGAGCATGCGTTCGGCAAGACGAATGCGAAAACCGTCTTTGGTGGCAAAGACTTCAATGTCATGAGGGGCCACGCTGAGACCGGTGTTTTTCTCAAAGAGTTTTTGGATATTCTTCTCAACCCGCTGCATTTCGTTTTGGCTAGTGGGCTGCATGCCCTGATCGGACGGAGAGGGCGGGACCTGGGCGCCGCGATCCGGTTCACTCTCAAAGGGTTTGAACGGGACTCCCTTTAACGGGAAGACGCCGCCGCCTGACATCATGGCCTGGCGAATACTCGCCACAGCTTCCTGGTACTTCGCTTTGTCGGTTTGAGAAAGTGCGTAAAGCACGGTGAAAAATGCAAAGAGAAGGGTAATGAAGTCCGCATAGGACACCAGCCACCGTTCCAGGTTTTCGTGCTCTTCGTGTTTTTTCTTTCTTAGACCCACTAGGCAGCCCTCTGCTGCGCGCCTTGAGGAGCGCCTTCGGCACCCGCTCCGGCCTGCCCGCCGTGACCCGCCATCGCGCGCAAGCGTTCTTCAATGATGCGCGGGTTTAGGCCGTTCTGAATTCCCATCAGACCGGTATAGATAAGCTTTTTCTCCGCGCTTTCCATCTGGGCCCATTTCTTGAGTTTGTTCGCAATGGGAAGGAGCAAGAGGTTCGCGGCCCCTACGCCGTACACGGTTGCCACGAAGGCCACGGCAATACCGGCGCCGAGCTTACTAGAGTCGGAGAGGTTCGCCATCACGTGAATGAGTCCCAACACCGCGCCAAGAATGCCGATCGTGGGGCTAAAGCCTCCGGCCGCTTCCCACACTTTGGCGGCAGCCAGTGCTTCCTCTTCGTGGTGTTCGATTTCTTCTTCCATCATCTCGGCGAGCACCGCAGGATCATAGCCGTCGATTACGTGCCGCAAGTGACTTTGCAAAAATGGGTTGGTGATGTTCCCCAAGGCTTTGTCCATCGCCACCAGGCCTTCTCGTCGCGCGAGCGAGGCCAGCTGCGAGAGTTCGGTGATCAGTGCACCGTAGTCGGGAAGACCTTTGAAAAACACGCGGGGTAAACCTTGAAGCGCCCGCACAAAGTCCGCAGTGGAACTGGCGAGTAGAACGGCACCTATCGTACCCCCGAACACAATCATCGCGGCGGTGGGCTGAATCAGCTGCTCGATGTGACCGCCTTCGAGGACGTTCCCGAGCAAAATAGCGCCGACGCCAATAATCGCTCCAAGCCAACTTAGAATCATAACTTTTCCCCTTTTGGAGTATTTAGGATTTCTCGTTTATACGCCTTGAACGCGTCCGCAACTTCGTTTGCTTTTTCACGGACGATCAACTTCAGCCCGGTCGTCAGTGTGATGACCGTGTCGGGCGTGTCCTCAACGCTTTGGATCCAATCTGCGTTCAGAAGGATCTCCGAGCCGTCGAATTTGGTTAGGCGTATCACTTCCTAGCTCCTCCCCTGTCTTATCGGTCATTTTGTGCGTGAAGCTTACCGGTTGCCTTGAGTCGGCGGGAGAAACTACAATCAAAGAAAGGTGGGTAACGCACCCAATTAGACGTCTTCGGTCGATTCAGGAAATAACTTTAGCGGAACGGAAACTTTGCATGAAAATCTATACCAAAACCGGCGATGAGGGAAAAACGGGCCTCTTTGGTGGAGGCAGGGTGTCGAAAGCGGCCCCTAGAATCGCGGCCTATGGGGACGTCGATGAGCTAAACGCGGTGGTGGGGATAGCGCACGCAGAAAGCCGCCATGAACCGCTGCGCAAAGCACTCGTGGAGGTGCAGAACACGCTTTTTACGATTGGGGGGCAGCTGGCAACACCCGACGAGGAGAAACAAAATTTTGAGGTGGTGACCTCGGCCCACATCGATTCCCTGGAACGGCAAATGGATGTCATCTCGGAGACCTTGCCGGAATTAAAGCACTTCATTTTGCCCGGCGGGAGCAAAGTGGCGGCGAGTCTGCACCTGGCGCGTACCGTCTGCCGACGGGCCGAGCGCAGTGTGGTCGCGCTTGGTCAGCTACCAGGGGAGCACGTGGATCGGTGGCTTCTCATTTACATGAACCGGCTTAGTGATTTTCTCTTCGTATTGGCACGTCTCGCAAACCAGCTCGAAAAGTGCGAGGACACCATCTGGATCGCCAACAAGAAAAACTAGGCCATCAGCGCCGTTCCGACCTGGTAAGTCAGCATCGCAAAGACATAAGCCATCACGAGTAAGGTCAGAAAGTTTGCGGTGGTCCACAGCCAGGAATTGGTTTCTCGCTTGGTGACGGCGAAGGTTGCCAGACATTGCGGCGAAAAAACGTACCAGACGAGTAGCGCGAGTGCCGTGGGAAGCGGCCAAGCCGTTTGCAACTTCTCGACCAGCGAGCGCTCCACTTCACCCTCATCTTCACTTTCTACAGCGAATACCGTCGCGAGCGAACTTACCATGACTTCGCGGGCGGCAAATCCCGGGATAAGCCCTGTGGCGATACGCCAGTCAAAACCCAAGGGGCGCAGTACCGGTTCAATGGCCCCACCGATCTTGCCGGCGAAACTATACTGAATGGCCGGCTCGGTAGCATTCTCGGGTGCCTTGGGGAAACTCGCCAGACCCCACAAGACCATTGAAGTAATGAGGATGTATTTTCCTGCGCGCCGTAGAAAAATTTTGGTGCGCTCCCAAAGGCCGAATCCAATATTTCTAAAACTCGGACGTTTGTAAGTGGGAAGTTCCATCATGAACGAAGGCGCGGGTCCCTTCAGGCTGGTCTTTTTAAGTATCCACGCGACAATCAGGGCGAATGCGATGCCCATCAAGTAGAGGCCCAGCAAGACCAGTCCTTGAAGGCCGAAGAAGCCGAACACCGTTGTGTTAGGAATAAACGCCGCAATCAGTAGCGCATACACGGGTAGGCGCGCCGAGCATGTCATCAAGGGAGCGATGAAGATCGTGGCGAGTCGATCCCGCCGGTTCGCGATGGTTCGTGTGGCCATGATTCCCGGAATGGCACAGGCGAACGACGAGAGGAGAGGGATGAACGCCCTCCCGTGAAGCCCGACTTTGCCCATCGAGCGATCCATCAAAAAGGCCGCTCGGGCCATGTAACCAGAGTCCTCTAACACCAGGATAAAAAGGAAGAGGATGAGAATCTGCGGGAGGAATACGAGAACCGATCCCACTCCGGCGATGATACCGTCGACAACCAGGCTTTGTACCGGACCCTCTGGCAGCACGTTTGTTGCTAGGAGTCCGAAACTCTCCACACCCCCTTCGATCAGATCCATGAAGGGTTCGGCCCAGGCGAAGACCGCTTGGAACATGATGGCCATGATGGTCAAAAGGATCACGTGGCCGAACCACGGGTGCAGGACAAGGTCATCAATTCTACGCGTCCATTCGGCGGCTCGTCCCTTGGATTTGGTCGAAAGCTTCATGATGCGATCGACTTCCGTGAAACGCGCGCGCAGTTCGTCCGGACTGGGGCGGTGCCAAAGAATTTGCACGGGTTCGGCGGGCTTTACCCGCGCGAGGGCTTCTTCGACTTTGTCCAGAAGTGTCGCGGTCCCTTCCTTGCGGACGGCGATGGTCGGCACAACGGGGATGAGAAGTTCGCGCGCCATGACGTTCAGATCGAGTTCAATCCCGCGGTTTTCAGCGAGATCCATCATGTTGAGTGCCAGGATCACAGGTCTTCCCAGCGCCCGGATTTCCAAAACAAAATTCAAACACCGCTCCAGATTGGTGGCGTCCGCTACGGCGACGAGCACCGCGGGGGCCTCGACATCGGCGCGCTTGTTCAAAAGCACTTCGAGGGCAATCTCTTCATCGGGCGACTTCGGATCCAAGCTGTAGGTACCGGGCAGATCCAGCAACTTAAGCGTATGGCCTTTAGGGGTGATCGCAATCCCTTCACGCCTTTCGACTGTGACGCCCGGGTAATTTGCAACCTTCTGGCGACTGCCGGTCAGCGCATTGAAGAGCGCGGTTTTACCGCAGTTGGGGTTTCCGGTCAGAGCTACCAAAGGTGCATTCATTGTTCCGCGTCCTCCAAAACTTCCACAAAGTCGGCCTCGTCTCGTCGCAAACCGACGAGAGCTCCGCGCACACTCACCGCGATCGGATCTCCACTGATGGGAGCTTCGTGCAAAATTTCTACTCGCGAACCTTCCACCAGGCCCATCTCCAGCAACCGCTCGGTCAACCCTTCTTTTTCCGGCGCATCTTCGCGCATGGGGCCGCTACCGACGGAAATGATGGTTCCCTTTTCGCCGCATTTCATGTGGCCGAGGAGTTTGGTTACTTTGTTCATTTCATTAAATCCTCTACGTGTTCCGTGCCTTCCTGCAGCAGGCGATCGATGTGTTCGTCGTCCAAAGAATAAAATGCAGTTGTCCCACTCTTTTGTACGTGAACCAATTTGAGGTTTCTCAAAGTGCGCAGGTGATGGCTAACGGCAGGCTGACTCATCCCCAAAAGATCGGAAAGCTGGCCGACCGACAACGCTCCGTGGGCCAGACTCCAGATGATTTTGACTCGGGATTCATCTCCCATGGCTTTGAAAGTTTCGGCGAGCAGGCCGAAAAACCGGGGCGAGCGCATGTGCCGAGAAAGGGTCTTGGGGTCCGCCGTTTTGTGTGTCAGGGGCGTCATATATAAACACCTGCTTATATATGGATGGGGTCCCGGCAAGTCAACGGAATTAAGATCCAGTCCGGAGAAAGGGATTAACTTTTGTATTCCCGGCGATTTAGGCCAGACGGTGATTCAGCCAGCGCCCGAGATCGGCGAAGTAGGCCTCTTTGCCGTAGTCGTTGTGGCACTCGTGGAAGCCGCCGGGGACGACGTGGAAGCTCTTATAGGGGGTGGGGATGCGTTTGAAGATCTCAAAGCTGCCTTCGAAGTTGATGATGGTGTCGTGGGTGCCGTGGACCATGAAGACCGGACACTTGAACTGGCTCACCTGATCCAGAGTGCTTGGTAGCACCCCGAGAATCTCGGTTCCCTGGCGCAAAGTGTTGGCGTGTGTGGAAAGGGGATCGTTCAAAAACGCCTCCACTACAGCGGGATCCCTGGATACCCCTGTAGGCGGTGCGGTCTTCGGCAGCGCAAAGGTTGGGAAAAATCGGCTAAGCGCTTTGCCAACCGCTATTACAAGCGGAGACATGCCACTTCCCAAAATGTAAGCGGGGGCGCTCAGCACCAGTGCACGAAACGACGCACTTCGAAGCGCCGCCAGGCGGATGGCGATGGCGCCGCCCAAGCTGTGTCCTAAGACGACAAGGGGGAGTTTGGGGTTGTCGCGGGCGAGCTGGTTGAAGGCGGTGTTGGCGTCGTCTACGTAGTCGCTGAAATGATCAACGTATTGGCGTCGGCCACCGCTTTTGCCTGCGCCTCTGAGGTCGAAGCGCAATACGTTCAGGCCTTGGCTATTTAAGAACTCGACGGTGTTGAGGTGTCGGCCGCTGTGCTCCGACAGACCGTGAATGACAAGAACCGCTCCGCGCGGAGAAGCCACGTAGTGCTTCCATGCTGCTAAACTACCAAGGTGAAGTCGCTCCATACCTCTTACAGATAGCTTGAAAAGGGGCACTACTCAAGGCGTATGCCTGTGCTAGACTGCGCCGATGGTGGATACGCTTACGAATTGGAAGAAAGGCGCTAAAGCCCTCAAAGCCTGCGACACGCGTCTTGCTCCTATTATTGATCGCGTGGGACTTCCGGACATTCGATTTGAGTCGAATCATTTTAGAGCGCTTTGCGAGAGCATTTTGTCACAGCAACTTGCACCCAAGGCCGCCTCCGCCATTCTCGCGCGCTTCAAGGATCTGTCGCGTCCCTTTCCTTCGCCCGAGTACGTGCGCCGTTGTCCCGTGCCGCGGCTGCGCGAGGTAGGCATTTCCGGGCAGAAAGCGTCTTACCTTAAAGCGCTTGCGGGCCGGTGGGGAGAGTGCGTGGCGTCGAGGTTGGGCCTCTTTGGAGAACGAGGCTCTCGATACAGCACTGGTGGAGGTCCATGGTATTGGGGTTTGGACCGCTCACATGTTTTTGATCTTCGCATTGGGCCGAACGGATGTGCTTCCGGTGGGGACTATGGAGTGCGTCGGGGGAGTTGGTTTGCTCATGGGCCTTGCGGAAATTCCGCCTCCCAAAGCGCTTCCTGATTTGGTTGCTCATTGGAAAGGGCACGAATCCATTGGATCGTGGTACCTGTGGCGAGCCTTGGACGCCAAATGGTTTGAGCAAAAAGCCTAGGGCATTCTAGGAACGGGGGCCAGGTTGGGTTTCTCTCCGGGCTCAGGAGGAAAAGAAGCTTCTGCCGGGTATTCGAACACGGCGACGTTACCGCGCAGCTTTCGCCCGTTCACTTCTTCACTGTTGTGGGTCACTTTAACGCCGTTGTGATCCCCGACCACCACCTTGATCTTGCTGCTTGCGGCATAGCCTGCCGACTTTCCTTTGGGCAGGAAGTATTCGATCGGTGGGTTGTCGTCGATAATGACTTTCATCCACGTACGCGCGAGTCCTTGTACGACCACCTTGTGGGCGGGAGCGTTCAGCGCAGCGGCCTCACGTGTGGAACTGTCTGGGGTCGTCGCCGCCGTCACGGCCGGCGAGGGCTCGGTGCAAACGCCGTGGATGGAGACGGTGACGCTTGTGGCGCCGGGGAGGCGATAGGCTCGTCCTCTACCTTGAGCTTGAGATCCACGAACAAATTCTTGGCACGCTGCTCGTCCAGAAGCGCTTGCTCATCCTCGGAGACGTCGTCGTTACTGACCACCATGGGAGCGGCTTCTTGCCCGTCGTTCTTGCCGACGTAAATAAGGCCTGAAATCAGCGCGACCAGAACCAAGGCGATCCCTATCCCCGCCACTTTGCCCAAGGGGAAGGATGTGCTCTCGGTAATCACCTGATTGGTGCTAGTCTTTTGAGTAGGCGGTGCCTGGATGTCTTTGCGCGGTGGTGTTTTACTCGCTACCTTCTTCGCCGCGACGACTTCTTTTTCTGGCGTCTTTTGCTTTTTTTCTTCGCCGGTTTTTTTAGCAATCGGGCCTTCTTTTTCTTCGGTGTAGCGGTTGAGACACTCTTGAGTATCCAAGCCCACATACTTTGCGTAGGCGATTACAAAACCGCGCAAAAAGGGTTCCGGTGGAAGTTTCTCCCAGCGTCCGGCTTCTAGGTGTTGCAAAGCGTGAATGTGGATCTTCGTGATGGAAGCAATTTCTTCCAAAGCGAATGCCTTTGTTTCGCGCTGCGCCTTAATGTAGGCTCCGAAAGTTTCCATGCTTTCTACCTTTTAGAAGGGATTCAAACGCGCGTCCAGGGGATTCTTATTGGAGATATTTGAGGACTTCGTTGGAACGTCGCACATAAGGGCCTCGTTTGTGTCGCTCCACCAGTTTCTCCAACTCCGCGCGCGCTACCTTCTTCCTTCCCATCTTCATGAGGACCAAACCGAGTTTATACTGAGCTTCCTGAAAGAGCGGACAATTGGTGATCGCTCGTTTGTAATTCTCTTCCGCGCGACTGTAGTTGCGCTCTTTAGCTGTACACATCGCCCAGGTTCTTATTGCCGAGGCAAAGTTGGGCATAATGTCCAAAGCCTTCTGGTGTTCCTGCTTGGCCTGCTTCAGCTGACCTTCTTTGTAAAAAGCGTACCCCAGGTTGGTGTGGGCGTTTTCGGGAGTTGAGTAGCTTTCGTCGGCCAGCGCACGACGGAAATACGCCTCGGCTTCCTTATATTTCTCTTGGCGGTTCATCAGCACGCCGAGGTTGTTGAGAACCTCAGGGTATTTGGGCTTCAAGGCCAGCGCCTTGTGAAACGCTTTTTCCGCCCGCTCGTAGCGTTTGGTCTCCATATAAATGAGGGCCAGGTGGTTGTAGGCGGACGGGTAGTCGGGGTCCATTTTTGAGGGCCTTGTGGGTCTGCTCGATGGCCTGGCTATATTCGCGCCGTTGCAGGTAGTCGACAGCCATTTGTAGGTGAATTTTGGCCTTCTGCTTGTCCACCGGCGACTTGAGCAGAGTCGCGCAGCCCGAGAGCGCGAATAGGCTTAAAACCAGTGAAACAGAGACCCAGAGAGAGAGGTATTTTCTTTTCATGACCCCAAAAGTATATCCCAGGCGTATCTGACCCGCAATGCAGGCAGGGAGCGGCGGGTTTGGTTGACAAAGGATATTTACGTATCCTTTAATGCTCTGAATCTGGCCCGGCACGTCGTGCAGGCGACGGCACATCACGTCAGCCAGGGCATTTGACCACTGTTTTTGGGGATCATTGTTAGGGAGAAATCATGTTCCGAAAGCTTTTCTGACCTTCCTCGCGGCACTCTGTCTTGTTTTTACAGCCTGTACCAAGAAAACTGACTCTTCGGATTCAAATAGTCCGAAAACCCGTTTGGGCTTTGTCATCGCGACGATGAAGCAGGAGCGCTACGCGAAGGACCAAGGCCTACTTCGAAGCCCACGCCCAGAAGCTGGGGGCCAACGTGGAGTTTGCCTCCTGCGATGACAAGGTGAACGATGCAGATGTCCAAGGTCGAGACCCTGCTCTCCAAAGGCATCGATGTGCTCGTGATTCAACCCGTGAACGGCAAAGCGGCTTCTGCCATCGTGGAGCTGGCAAAGAAGGACAAGGTTCCGGTCGTGGCCTACGATCGCATCATCAACAACGCCGATCTGGATGTGTACGTCACTCAAGACAGTTTTAGAGTCGGTGTGCTGCAGGCCGAAGAAGCGGTCGCGCGCACGGGCGGCAAGGGCAACTACATTATTCTAAGCGGGGAAGCGGGGCATTCTGTGGCCGACGCCATTACCCGCGGCAACCTCTCGGTGCTGGCAAAATATCCTAATATAAAGGTCATCGTGAAGCAGAACCACCCGCTATGGTCGACCTCGCTGGCACTTGCGACGGTTGAGAATGCGCTTACCCGCTACCAGAACAAGGTCGATGCGATTCTTGCCAACAATGACGGCATGGCCCTTGGTGCCACCCAGGCGTTGGAAGAGCAGGGCCTGACTGGAAAAGTTTTTGTTGCTGGAGCGGACGCCGATCTGGCGGCGATTAAGGACATCGTCAAAGGCAAACAGACGATGACGGTTTTGAAGGGCATCCGCCCGCTTGCGGAAACTGCGGTGGAAGTGGCGGTACGGATCGCGCGCGGCGAGAAAGTGAACGCCGATACCACGACCTTCAACGGCTTTAAGGAAGTGCCGACCGTGAACACCCCTGTGTTCCGGGTGGTCAGAGACAACATCGACTCTCAAGTAGTGGATTACGGCTTTCATACCCGCCAATCTGTCTACGGTGCGGAGTAGGACAGGGTTTTGGGCAGTACCATTCTTTCATTCAAGAATGTTCGTAAAGCATTTGGTGGAGTTTACGCGCTCTCCGGAGTCAATTTTGACGTCGAGAAAGGCGAATGCTTAGCGCTAGTGGGTGAGAACGGCGCCGGTAAGTCCACGCTCATGAAAATCCTGAGTGGGGTGTGGCCGGCGGGAACTTACGAAGGTGAAGTCGTCTTTGAAGGGCGTACGCTCTCGCACAAAAACCCCCTCGATGCGCGCGAAGCCGGGATTTCCATTATCCACCAGGAGCTTTGCCTTTTTCCTCAGCTCAGCGTCGCGGAAAACCTTTTTCTGAGTGAAGCCTACCCGTATGAAGGCAAGGCATCCTCCAGTCTAGTCAGTCCGGTACGTTGGCGCGCGCTTTACGAACGCGCCGAAGCGCTCATGAAAGACTTGGGTTTTGATATTCCGGTGCGAGCGCTCGTGAAGGAACTGAGCGTCGCGGAACGCCAGCTGGTGGAAGTGGCGCGAGCGTTCCATCAAAAAGCCACACTTTTGGTGCTCGACGAACCCACCTCAGCGCTCTCACAGGCCGAGGTGGAACGTCTTTTTGATGTGCTCCGCCGCATGAAGGGCAAACTGACCTTTATCTATATTTCTCACAAGCTGGAAGAGGTCTTTGCACTTTGTGATCGCATCCTCGTCCTGCGCGATGGGCAGTCCGTTGAGATGCTGCAGACGGCACAGACGAATGCCGAAGAAGTCATCCGGCACATGGTCGGCCGTCCTTTAAAGCTAGCGCAGAAGGAAGTGACCTTGAAGGAAGGCGAGCCCATCCTAAGCGTGAGAAACCTAAGTCACTACGATCCCGCTGGTAACCCAAAGCTCGAAAACATCAGCTTCGATCTGTACCCGAAGGAAATTCTGGGTATCGCAGGTTTGATGGGATCCGGCCGTAGTGAGCTTCTGCGAAGTTTGATTGGTGTCTTGCCCGGGACTCGCCAAGGTGAGGTCCGCTATTTGGGGCGTTCAGTGGATTGGTCCGGGATACGTGAGGCACTCGCCGACGGCGTTGCTTTTGTTCCTGAAGACCGAAAGAAGGATGGTCTGTTTCTGGATCATTCCATCGAGTTTAACGGCACTATTAGCGTACTCGGCAAGTTTACCCGAGCGGGACTCTTGAAGCTTGAAGAAGAAGATCGTTTTGCGGAAGGGATCTTCGAACAGCTCCATGTGAAGTACGCCGATGGGGCCGATCCT
Organism: Bdellovibrionota bacterium; assembly: GCA_041391485.1. GTDB lineage: Bacteria > Bdellovibrionota > FAC87 > UBA2466 > JACKAF01 > JACKAF01. Next base: position 120,668 of record JAWKNY010000005.1, read on the forward strand.
ATCAAGGTCTTGAGTGGCGGGAATCAGCAAAAGGTCTTACTCGCCAAAATGGTGGCAACACAGCCCAAGGTTTTGCTCCTCGATGAGCCGACGCGTGGAATAGATATCGGTGCCAAAGAAGAGATCTACCAGATCATTCGCGAACTCGTTCGCGATGGGATCTCGGTCATCGTGGTCTCTTCGGAACTGCCGGAAGTTCTTGGTCTGAGTGATCGGGTATTGGTGTTGCGCGAAGGGGAATCCAGAGGCCTCTTGGTTAATCAGAATCTGACGCAGGAACGAGTGATGGCCTGCGCCGCGGGGGAAGCGTAATGGAACAGGTTGGAGTACAGACAGGTTCGGTATTGGAGTCGCTTTCTCCCAGTGGAGATAAGCTCAAAAGCTTTCAGCGCTTTGTTTTGCCAGGCCTGGCTGTCATCGCCGTCATGGTTCTCTTTCACGTATTGAGTGATGGGACCTTTCTGACCTCACGCAATCTCAGTAATCTTTCCCGCCAGATTTGTACGAACCTCACCCTCGCGACCGGGATGACCTTGGTCATCATCACAGCGGGTATCGATCTTTCGGTGGGCAGTGTGCTGGCACTTTGCGGGATGGTCGCCGCTATTACGCAAGTACAGTTCGGGTTTTCGACGATGGGCGCTACCGGCGCCTTGCTCTCTACGGGCATCGCCTTGGTTGTGGGTGGTTTCACGGGAGCCTTTACGGGTTTTGCCGTTAGCCGACTCAAAATTACTCCGTTCATTGTGACCTTGGGGATGATGGTTATCTGCCGCGGGCTGACGCTTATCATCTCTGGGGCGCAGGCCGTTTCGCCTATCGGCGACAGCTTCGGCGCGCTCAGCTCCGAATACCTTCCAGTGGGTTACAGCGGGCTGCTTTTTGCGGTCGTGGCCGCGGGCGCTGTGCTCGTGCATTGGAGAACGCCGTCCGAACGCCGGTCGCTCCAGAACACGGTTTTGATTTGCTTACTCGCGGGTGTGGGCGCGATGGTTTTCTGTGGGTACCGCGGGATCCTACATCGTTTTTCTGGCGCTTAGCTGCGCGGGACTTGCCATGCTCGTCCTCAAGTACACGCGTTATGGCCGCTTTGTTTACGCCATCGGGGGCAATACGGAAGCCGCCGAGGCTCTCGGGTGTTCCTGTGGCCAGGACTCTTTGGATTACCTACTTTGTGATGGGCCTTCTGGCCGCTCTGGCCGGCGTCATGGACGTCTCGCGCGTGAATGGCGCGGTTCCGACCGCAGGGGAATTGGCGGAGCTGGATGCGATTGCGGCCGTTGTGATCGGCGGCACAAGTTTGATGGGTGGTGTGGGGAAGCTGAGCGGGACACTGTTCGGCGTCTTAATCATGGGTGTGTTGAACAACGGCATGAGCCTCATTGGTGTCAGCGAGCACTATCAAAAGGTGTTCAAAGGCGTCGTGATTATCTTGGCCGTTTACCTCGACATGCGCTCTAAACGTAAATAGTCGGTAAGAAAATATGAAAAGACTGGTTGGGTTCACACTAGGGGTGTGTTTTTCCGTCGTGACGTCGGCAAGCGCGGAGACGGCATTTGGGGGACCGGGGGTGCCCTTTGGGTGGCAGTCCGCGGAGAAGCAGGGGATTGGCACCGCTTACCAAAAGCCCGACCAAAGTGTGGCAAGCAAAGTGTGGTTTAGTTTGGCTCGCGGAATAGTGACCGAAGTTTACTACCCGCGCGTAGACACCCCGCAGGTCCGAGACAGCCAGTTTCTGGTGACCGACGGCAAGAGTTTCCTGCATCAGGAGCAGTTTGACATGGAGAGCCTGGTGCGCCGAGTGCCGGGGTCCCCTGCCTTTGAGGTGATTCAAAAAGACCGAGAGGGGCGCTACCAGATCGAGAAAACGATCTGGGCCGATCCGGACTCCAGCACCTTGCTCCAGAAGGTGCGCTTCACCGCGAACGTGGAGGGGCTCCAACTCTACTATTTGCATAAACCGGCTGCTGCCAATTCCCTTTTCGGGGATAACGCCGAGAGTGAGCCTGAACTTCTCGCGGGTGAAGAAAACGGTGTCTTTAGCGCGTGGCAAGTCGTGCGCGCGTCGACCGGGTGGGCAAAAAAATCGGTGGGCTATGTAGGCAAGTCCGACGGGTTTACGGATCTCCGTGACGATTTCAAGATGAGTTTTGAGTTTACCCACGCGCCCAGGGGAAACGTAGCGCTCATGGGTCAGCTAGTCCTACCCGCCAAAAGAGGCAGTTATGAATTTGCGGTCTCGATCCATTTCGGTGTGAAAAAACAGGACGCGCTCCAGACAAAAAACGTTGATCTAGCGGCGAGCTATGAAAAGTACCAAGCAGATTGGAAAAGGTACCTTGCGGGACTGAACCGCCTGACCGACGCACACTCGCCCTTGCGCCGCCGCCAGCTAGAAGAATCGTCGATACTGATCCTTAAGACGTCGGAAGATAAAACCTATCCGGGTGCCGGTGTGGCTTCCTTATCTCACCCGTGGGGCGACACGCAGATTGAGAATGAGCACGTTAACCCGTATGGCAACAGCGGTTATCACGTCGTTTGGCCGCGCGATCTTTACCATGTGGGGAATGCTTTTCTTGCAGTGGGCGACATTCAAAGCGTTCTTGCGGTACTGGATCGCATGCGCGCCGCTCAATACACGGATAAAGATGGGGAGTGGCAGTTTGGATCCCGCACTCGCAAAAAGACCGGCAGCTTCCCGCAAAACTTCTGGGTCGACGGCCGCACGCACTGGGGAGGCTACCAGGCCGATCAAACGGCGATGCCGGTTCTCTTTGCGTACCGACTTTGGAAACGGGGACTGATAGAGCCACACGCTTACTGGGAAATGGTTTCGCGCGCCCTTTCCTTTTTGGCGGAGATGGGTCCGTGGACCCATCGGAACGGTGGGAGGAGAACTACGGCATTTCGCCTAACTCGGCGGGCTTTGTCATCGCGGCGCTTGTGGCGGGTTCGGAAATGGCTTTTAGCGTGGGTGCCGATGGCGAGGGCGAGCGGTGGCTAAAACTTGCCGATGCGTGGGCACTCAAGGAAGGCGACAACCTCGATACCTGGACCTTTACCACCAATGGAAAGATTAACGGGACCCAAGGCAACGGGAAGTATTACCTGCGAGTCGATGGCGCTAAAACTAATAACGGCGGTGCGGTTTGGGATGCCATCTGGAATCCCAATTTTGATGAGAGGCTTGTGATCGCCAACACGCCCGGGGACGCGCGTTTTCGGTGGGAGAGCGAAGTGGTGGACGGGGGGTTTTTGGAGCTCGTTCGCCTCGGCGTCCGCGCGGCCAAGAACTATTTTGTTCGCGAATCTATTCCGGAAATGGATGCCACCATCCGGGTCGAGACCCCCGAAGGCCCCGGGTTTTACCGTTACAGCTTTGATGGGTACGGCGACAAAGGGAAAGGGCGTTTGTGGCCTTTTCTCACAGGCGAGCGCTTGCATTACGAGCTGCAAAAGATGCTGGAAGAGGGGACCTGGGAAGCCGCAGGCCTAGAGAAGTGGTTGCTCGCTTACGAGAATTTTTCCAATGAGCAGCACCTCTTTGCCGAGCAAGTGTGGGATGAAGGCGAGAAAGCCGGGAAGCCCACGGGCTCTGCAACGCCGCTTTGCTGGACGCACGCGGAGTATCTGCAGGTCCTGCGATCCTTGCGGGACAAGAAGGTGTTCGAAGAAATTGCTTCCGTGCGCGCGCGCTACGCTTCGACTGGCGAATAAAAAAAAGGCGGCCCTGGCAAGGACCGCCTTTTTTGGTTACACCTTCAGTGTTACTTACGGGTTGGGATAATCCCATTGCTCCGCTTTGAGTCCCAATCGGGTCTCTACCAGCGTTGCCAGCTTGGGAAGGTGCTCTTGCATTCCCAGGGTGTCTAGCAACACACGGAGCGAATTCGCGTAAAAGATGCGTTCCTGCTCATCACGCGCAAAGCTTTCCTTTTTTTGTGAGAAAGCCAATCCTTGAGGCGTGAGCGTACGATCCTTGATGAGGACTTCTTCGGTGCCGTCGGCATCCAAATCCGCCTTTTCTTGAAGGATACGAGCGCCCTGAACGGCCGTGCCCACGTTGTAAACGCGAAGAGCGCGATCCATGTTTTTCAAGCGAGCTTCTTCATTGGCGTAGCCCGATTTGTGGAATAAAAGAATTTGTTCGACCGCAGCTTCCACCGCCAAGGAAAGGACCTCATAAAATTCCGGATCCAAGGTGTTGAAGGCTTTGCTGTAAAGAATTCGTCCGTCCGCCGGGTGACGCAGCTGATGGCGTAGGGTTTTCCCGTAAACGTAGGTCACGTTTTCGTAGGAAAACCCAGGCCTGTGCCTTCTAGTTTGCCCGCTTGTATATTTATAGATGGGCCCATACTTGTCGCTCATGATGGGACGCGAAGCTTCATGTAAAGCCACAAGACCTCTGACGGTTTCCGGTTTCTAAGAAAATGTGCAGCGCGCGGATACGGATGTAGTCTTCACCCGATTCGCGAAAGTTCAGCGCCGCTCCAGCAAGCTTCTCGTCTACGTGTAGTGAAAAAGTTTCATCGTAGAGCCGCATCATCTGTTCGAGCATGCGGTCCATCTTCGCGTTTGTTTGTTTTACGGGCTTCATCAAATCGCAACCCGTGAGCGATACCGCCAAGCAGGCGGCAAGCGCCGTCGTCTTCATCCAAGTCATCACTGACCTCCCCATTATTTCCTATTCCTGTTGTTCAGTTCTTGTTGGACCAACCCCGTTAACCCCCCTCATGTACCGCCTAACGAGGTTCTCAACGTACTTCCGGCTTAGCGGGTGCGTCAAGCTGGGGCCTGCGAAAAGCACCCCGCGGGCGGAGAGTCCGCCTAAAACTTACATAATTTCAATGTCTTGATGTTGCTGCCTTGAAACAAAGGGGCGCTTTGGGGTACAAATAACGTCATGCGGCAATTATGGGTTGTGTCAGTTATTGGGTTTGTATCGTTTCTCGCGGTTCCCTCGAGAGGAACCGGAATCCCGGAGTTTTTTTCCACTCGCTGTGTTCCCCGTGTTTATACCGAGGCTACTCTTACCTCTACTTTGCGGGGTCTGGATTTCACCAGAGCGGAGTCGGTAAGGCGAGGGGGTTACAAGGGGTTTTCAATGTCGCGTTCGGAGCACCAGCAGGATTTGAGTCAGGGTGTGACCTACCTGAGTGAGCGACAGCGCGCTTCGTACCGAGTCCACTTCTGCAGTCAACCTGATGGAAGAGTCCTGCTCTGTGATGCAAAGGGCGAGCTTATCGATACGCGTGTGGCGCAGTCCTATCGATCCGATCGCAGTTACTTCGCTCTTTTTGTGATGGGGATGGATCGACACTTTTATCTGTCGACTTACCAAAAGGATCGAGAGTTTCACCACTCAAGCTTTTTTGGAGACGCTCCTATTGCGGCAGCCGGTGAGATAGAAGTAATTGATGGGGTTCTTAATTTTCTGGGAGATAGGACCGGTCATTTTCCCTATTCAGACATCTTTTTGCAGGCCATTATCCAACTTGAAAGAGAGCAAGTGGAACTCAATGGAATCGATATCGGCCGGTGGAACGGCCATTCCAGTTACTCCTACGCGAGGTACGTTCCGAATCTGCCGGAGCGCAACTAATCAATAAACCTAGCACGCATCGCGCAGCGAGAAGCTAATGGCTATGCGAGCTTTTCCGAGATGCACGACATCGCCTTCTAATAATTCCACGGGCCCACTCACGCGGCGTTTGTTCACCCAGGTATCATTCTCATGACCGGGAAGGGCTTCGAGCCAAAGCGCGTTGCCGCGCTTGGCGATGCGAGCATGCTTATCACCCAGGTGACTACTCCCCTTGACGCTGCCTAGGCTGACATGGGCTTCGGAAGACTTTCCTAAAATGGTTTCATCCGCATAAAGGAAAAACTCTTTGCCTTTGTCCCGCTTGTCTTCTGTCCAGTGCACGCGCCCGACTTTAAGCGGGATGCGGCAGTTCACACAGTAACCGGCCTGAGACTGGTTGTCCGAGTGCCCGCAGTAGTCGCAGAAAGTACAAGCAGCGGGGAATAAAGTCTTCGGAAGTACCGCGAGTTCAATAGGTTCAATGAAGTCTCGCCGCTTAAAGATCCACCAGCCTTTGTTCGTAAGCTTGGCGAGTTCGTTGCGAACCTCTTTGGCTTTCTGAAAGCGTTTGGTCGGATCCATGTGGAGGCATTTTTCAATGATTGCCACAAGCCTAGGATCGCGGCCTTTCAAGTGGCGGGCAATGGGCTCGCCTTGGCTTGGAGTGTCCCCGACGGCCGCCTCAAAAAGAAGTGCACCCAAACTGTAGATATCGCCTGAGGGCATAAAAGGGTTGGTGGCATCCAGCAAATCGGGGGGGGTATAACCCTCCGATTCAAAGACCAAAGGATCTTTGTCTGAACGGTGATAGAGGGTACCAAAATCGATCATCTTAATGCGTCCTGAAATCCCATCGAGCATCACGTTTTGGGGTTTCAAATCGCGGTAGATGTAGCCGGAATCATGAATTACCTGCAAAGCGTCGGCTATCTCGATACCCAGGTAGACGAGCATCCCGTCTTCCACCTTTGGGTTGCTGTTGCGAAAATCAGAAAGGGCTTTGGCCAGTTCCTTACCATTGATGAATTCCATGACTAGGTAAAAGGAACCGTGGCGTTGAAAGTATTGGAAGCCTCCTAGGAAAAGCTGGGTGCTTGATGCGACGAAGAAATTTTGCTTCCCGCTTAAAACTCTGCATGAGCTGGGCTTTGAACTGATCGTAGCTGCTCTGTTCGAGCATCTGCTTGATGAGAACTTGCTTGCCGTCCTTCTCCCGCAGGGCGCGGAAGGTGGCACCAAAACCGCTTCGGGCGATCGCTTCTTCTACGACATAGCGTTGCCCACGCGCTTTGATGCGCTCGCCGGGGGCAAGAAGACCCTTGCCGGCGTCTTTAATTTTCGAGAAAGAGGCTTGCCGCAGCTTCCGAGCTACTTTGATGTGATTCTGGCTGCTACCACAGGCGTCACAAAACAGGGATCCCGGTATTAACGGTTCACTGCATGTTGAACACGGTGCGGCCACGGCAAACTCTCCCTCTCTCGAAAAAAACTGACCTACTTAGCCAATAAGCAAGCGGGTCTTTTTAGATTCATCCTGTATCGTCGCCAAATCGTCAGATACGGATTTACCTTTCTGGACGTCCTTCGCCATACGGGTAAGAGCCCGCGTGACGTTGTTCGCACCAAGATTGCTGGCAATGCGAGTTGTATTCTGAATCAGGCGCGTCGCTTTATCGCGATCACCGGAGTCCAGACTCTTCTTGATCTGTTCGCCATTGAGGTGAACCTGAAGCATCTGGCTCGAACGCATCACGTCCGGGTCAGCTGCCGTCAGATCTGTTTCCTTATCTGAGGTTTTGATTTCCACTTTGACGCGCTCTGTTTCTTTGCCGTCGTACGTCGCGAAGATTTCAAACAGAACGAGGTTGCTTCCGGATACGCCGTCGCCGTAGGTGTTGGTCTGGATGAGGAACGACGTCGTGTCCTTAGTCATGGAACCTGTCGCCAAATTGTATGTGCCGGGGTTTCCGGGGGAATCGTAAAGAACGATTTCCGGAGTTACCTTAGCAATACGCATCAGGCGGCCTTTGAGATTGCGGAAGTTGAGCGTGAGCTCACCGACCACGGAAGACTGAAGTTTTTCAATCTCCGCCTGCAATCCCGCCTTGAACTTGGAAAGATCGTTGGCGTGGTAATAAGAACCACGGCCTAGATCCGAGATTCTGCCGATGAAGCCCGAGTCATACTCTTCCGCTGAACCGATTCCGATGCCGGTGAGGGTAATGCCTTCGTGTGTTTTAACTATGTCTTCGTATTTAGCGGTTTTTTCCACTCTGTAACCTTGGTTGTCCGTAGGGAAACCGTCGGTCAGCAGAATGACGTGATTGACTCGTTTAACTTTATCTGCGGCTGAGCGGGCATCAAAAGCACCATAAGCGCTTTTAAGACCTGCTTCTAAGTTGGTCACTCCTTGCGGATCTTCCAACTTACTGATCGCTTCCTTCATCGCATCGCGATTAGCGGCAAGCGAAGCCAACGGAAAGACTTCTTTGGCACTCGAATGGAAAAGCACAATCGCCACTCGATCATCGTCTTTTAACGAATCCACAATTTCGCGCATCGCGGTCTTAGCAGTCTTCCACTTGCTCCCACTCATGGAGCTGGACGCGTCCACAAGAAAAACAACGTTAGAAGGCACGCGACCAAGCTTTGCGTCGGGCGTGAGTTCGATGAGTGTTGTTGTGCTGTAATCTCCATCCTTTGGCCGGAAGTCACAGCCGTTTTTGGCAGTTATCTTCATGGTCACTCCTTAAATGACTGGATATTGAAAAGGGCGTTGTCTGTGATGAGTTTCCCGATGTACGTGCAACCTCCTCTCACCAAGGGGCCAGATGTGCAAAGCGCGTGCCCCTGTTTACTGTGCGTATTCAGGTCTAAAGAGGGGGGATTACAGACAAATTTCGTCAGGCTGTAGCGCGTATTTTGTCAGTTTTGGGACGTAAAGATCGTTGGGGGAAATGACGATACGCGTTATGGAGGTCCCATAAGCCGCATGCGCTTTGATTCCAAGAAAACCCGGGAGTGGGGATTGTTTGCGATTGTGTTCCTATCAGGAGCGGTCGGACTTCTCTACCAAGTGGTGTGGCACAAGTACATGGCTCTATTGCTTGGGTCGCACGCGCGGGCCACGGCCTTTGTTCTCGCCATTTTTTTGGGCGGGCTTTCGATTGGCTATGCGGCTTTTGGCCACTGGGCTTCTACTCGCCGTTGGAACTTAGTGCGCACCTACGCTTTTATCGAGGTGGGACTGCTAGCGTGGGCGACGCTTTTCCCAGTCTTTTTCAAGATCCTCTTTCCGATTGTTTCTCATTTTTACCATGCCTTTGGCGTGTCGAGCGCGTTTACCGATGTGCTTCTGGCGGTACTGCTTTTGGGCCCCCCGACGTTCTTGATGGGCGGGACGCTGCCGCTACTGACCCAAGCCCTGAGTCCGGACCTAAAGAGTGCTAGCTACTGGCACGCTCGGATTTACGGGTTTAATACGGTAGGCGCTGCGTTTGGGAGTCTCGCTACCGGCTACTTCTTGATCCCCGAGTTTGGTTTAGCCGCGACGCTTTGGTTGGGAGCTGTGGGCAACGGCCTAGTCGCTGCGGTTTTGTACTTTGTTTATGCCCCCGGTTTAGAACCGGCTGCAGTGCGCTCCACCCGAGTAAAATCCAAGAAGAAACCCGCCGCACCCGCCTTTTTTTGGGATCGTCTGAGTGTCGCTCAAAAAGCCCTATTGGGTGTCGGTTTTCTATCGGGTTTTTATGTTCTGAGTTTGGAAACGGTCCTCATTCGTTTGGTGGGACTTGCAACGGGCGCCTCCACGTTCAATTTTACGTTGATCGTTTCCATTTTTGTCTTTGCTTTGGGGATCGGTAGCCTCCTTGTCCGCAGGCTTGAGAAAGCTAAACCGACGACACTTTTTTGGAACCAGATCTTTGTGGCCTTGGCTTTGCTGGCGCTCTATCTTTCAGGCGAGTACTGGCCGTATTGGGCGCACGTACTGCGCGCAGGCCTTAGGGACATCGAACAGAATTTCGGCGTCTACCAGCTTCGTCTCGCTCTGGGGGTGACGTTGCTCCTGGGCATTCCCGTCGGACTTTGCGGGCTTTGCCTGCCACTTTGCTTTCACCTGTTCAAAGAAAACAAGGAGCGTCTCGGGCAAGATGTGGGCTACCTGTATGGGGTCAACACCCTCGGTGCAGTACTGGGGGCGCTGGTCGGAGGCTATTACCTCTACTACGTACTTAATCTTGATCAGATTTTTAAGGTTACGATTGCGTTGAGTGCGCTTTCCGCGGGTCTCGTGTTTTGGGCTTTTCCTCCGAAGAAGAAAAGGCGCTGGGATAGGTTTCACGTTGGGGCGGCGCTCTCGGCAGTAGTGGTAGTGATGGGCGTTGCCAAGGCTCCCCTCTACACCAAGGAAAACTATATCCAGCCCTTTAGAAAGCCCATGCCGATCGAGGATGTCACCTTTGAGGGAAAAGGGGCCTTCACGAAGTACCTTAGCCGCAATACGACTTACCTGCATTACGAAGATGGGCCTAACACCTCCGTTGGAATAGGGAAGAGCGAATACAACGGAGAAGAGTTTTCACGGACTCTCTTCGTGAATGGAAAATCGGACGGCAATACCCGTGGGGATCTGTTTACGACGGTGATGCTGGGACACATCCCTGGGATCCTGGCGCGCAAACTCACCAACACGGCGGTAATTGGATTCGGCACCGGGATGACGATCGGTGTACTGGGGCTCTACGATGAAGTCGATAGCATCGATGTGATGGAAATCTCCCACGCTGTTATCAAAAATAGCCCCTACTTTGATCGATACAACGGTGGAGCTTCAAGCAACCCCAAGGTCCGCATTCATGAAATGGACGCTTTTAGATTTTTGGCATCGGCCAATAAGAAGTATGACCTGATTGTCAGCGAGCCCAGTAACCCGTGGGTATCAGGCGTTGAGAACCTCTACACTTCCGAGTTTTACGAAATCGCCAAAAACAAGATGAATGACGACGGCCTTTTCGTCCAATGGATACACACGTACTCTTTTACCGATTCGCTTCTACGTCTAGTCCTTAGAACCATGAACGAGCACTTTCGCCATGTATCTATCTTCCAGCTAAAGGGCGGTGACATCGCGCTCCTGGGGCGGGACTTCGATATGGAACGCGCCGACTTTCAACGCGCGGAGGCTCGGTTTGCGAATTACCCGCCAGTACGAAACACGCTAGAGGCTTACGGCATCACGCGCTTAGAGACGCTGCTCGCGCTCGAGATAGTTTCACCCCAGCTAGCCATCTCCATGGGGGGAGTGGGTGCCAAACAAACGCTCGATCACCCCCGCTTGTCGGATGGGGCCGGAAAAGCCTTTTTCTACAATGCCTCTGTAGACGCGTACGAACAGCGCCGCAAAGAAGACATCTACTATGCGGCCGTCAGTGGCTCTCTCCTCAGCCAGTACCTGGAAGGGAAAGCGCCCGACATGAAGTTGTTGAAGGATCTTTCGGCCAGTTTTTGCGAGCACGCAGTCGCCAAGATAGATGGGTTGTGTAAGGAAGCCATTGCCATGGCCAAGGTGGAGGATTCCAAGAGTAGCTTGGACTTGCTCTATGGCGCGATCGTCCCGACTCGAGACTTGGCCAAGATAGGGGCTTTTCATAACCCCCCCAAGCGTGGATTCACCCAGGACGACCTGCACCGGGCCTACGAGATGTTCGACGTGTTTAAAGCGTACTACTCGCCCATCGCACACATTTCAGTACCGGACATGATAAAGCGAATGGACTATTGTCTTCAGAGCACTGGCATCACGAATAACATTCATGGCGAGTGTCTGCTCCAGAAAATCCTGCTCATGCAAATGATTCAGAATACGAATCAGGAATTCCAGCGGACGGTGGATCGGTATTACGCCTGGTTCCGCCAGCTGAAGCCGGGGGCGCCCAACTACACTCGCTTCAAGGAAGCCAGGGACATTCTAGATCGCTTAGTGGATTAGCCTCAGTTCCCCAGGATACCTTTCAATCTTACAGGAAAGAATTCGCGTAGAACCCAGAGTTGCTTTGGCATCGGCGCGTGTCCCTGCGTTGCGAACTGCGTGGCACTGAGCAGTGATTTCGTATCTGGTGCCAGGTTAAAGCTGTTGCCCATGACCTCCAGAATATCCGTGGTCTCCCCGGTAGGTCCGAGAACCACCACCATCACCAAGAGGGGCATTCCGCGCACATCTAGCAGTGTGGTGAAGTAGTCTGTCGTGTAACCTGGGAAATCAGCATTCTCCTGCTCGGAGTGTATCCACACCAGCTGATTCACTTCCAGTAATCCCGTAAGGTGTTTCTTCGTAACGGCTTTGTAGTCGTACAAGGCGGGTAAATCTCTGTTAAAAAATCCCAGAATCCCGGTGAAAGAGTCGGAAGGTTCCGCGAGCGTTGCCATAGAAAGCACCACCCGGCGAGATGGGGATGGTTCCCGATCGTCGCTGCAAACCCAGATACCGCCTTCCAGCTCACAAAACCAACCGGAAGGAAGATCAAATTTTACATAAGCGGTTTCAAGTGCGAAGGCATTAAACGAAAGACCGGCAAAGGCGAGCCAAAAAATCTCTTCAAACTCATCCAAACCCCCGTGCTTTCAGTATGCGCCTGGGTCGGGACTGAGTTCAATGTGTTCTAACAGTCTACGGAGAAACAAGCCTAATTTTGGAGGTCGAACACACGCTTTGAGATTTCGCGCGCTTCTTGTTCGTTACCGTGCATGCGCCGGTACCAGTAGTAGTTGCGTAAGACCAGGGCGACGTAGTCGCGGGTTTCGCGGTAAGGAAGAATGTCGATGAAGAGGATGGGGTCCTCGGTGGGGTAGCGATTCAGCCACTCCCTCAGCTTTCTGGGGCCTGCATTGTACGCTGCCATGGCCAGGTGGATCTGGCCGCCGACCTTCTTAAGAAGCTGTTGAAAGTACTTGGAGCCCGTTTTGATGTTGGTCTCAGGCTTCATGAGAGCTCGCCTACTGGCATTCGTGACCTTTTTACCTGTGGACGGAACCACCTGCAGAAGGCCCACCGCATTGGCCGAAGAGACGGCGTGGGGGTTGAAGGCGCTTTCCTGTCGCGCAATAGCCAGGAGTAGAAAAGGATCCAGACCCGAGGAGTGTTTCTCAAAAACCGGGAAGTAGGGTTTTGGAAAGTACAGCTCCATGGACTTTTTGCTGATGAGGTTGGGGTGGTCATAGAGGACGTCTGCGAGCAGCTTGATTTTCTTCAGGTGGTCTTCGCTTTTCTGATCTTTGAGTTCGGCGAGATAGATTTTTACTTCGGGCTCCACGTCCTTGGATTCGCCTACCGCCCAGTCCAGTACTGTACGCGCGCTGTTTTCGAGCCCGTACCTGTGAAGAATCTCAACCTGCTCAATGAGTAGGTTGATCGCCGGGACAAGCTGCGAACGTTTGGCATCGCGATGGGGCTGTGAGAGCAAGGCCCCTGGATCGGCATTGATGGCCGCTTGGGCGACAACCGTATGGAAAGAAAAGGGGTACTTGTCGGAGAGCTGCTTGAGTGACTTCTCGGCGTCGCGTGTCTTGCCAAGCAGTTTCTCCATCCGGTGGCGCCAGTACAGGGGACGGGAATTCACCGCATTGGGTACGTCTGAGGCACGCACAAAAAGTTCATAGGCTTTCTGGGGTTTGTTATCCAGTAGCTGAAAGAGTCCCGCACGGGTCAGGGTGGTGGCTTTGTCGTCGGGCGTTTCCTCAGGGATGCAGTTGCCCCCTTTTTCGTAAAGACGCGCGATGTCCCCTAAGAAATCTTGCTTGGGAAGCTGATCCTCCAACGCGGCGGCGATGGAGATAGCGATGAAGAGCGGACATTCGGTTTCCCGTAGAGCCAGCTCTTTCAGATGAGAAAACCGGGCTTTGCGAAGGCCTGCCATCGGGCTAATGGTGGCGGCGGGCGGGGCGAGTCGCAGCGCCGTCCAGTTGGAGAGTTCGCCTTTGCGGTAGGTGGGGTTAACCCTTTTGATTCGCCGGCTCGGCGCGTTCTCCGCTTTTTTTAGCTTCGCCTTCTTTTCCGTGAAGTAAGGGTAGTTCAGGATGCTGAAGCAGAATGGGTTTTTTTCCGGGGTGTCGTTACACGAGTTTTTAATCTTCGCATTTTCTTCGACACTGAGTTTACCCTGCAGGAAGCGATCGAAATCCTCAGCCTGCTCTTGTAGCTGCTTTTTTTCACTCTCGTCCTTAGTGGCTTCTTCGCCCGGCTCAGCGCTTTGTTTTTCGATATCTGGTTTTTGGGTGAGTCCCGCGAGCACACTTTCGCGACTGGCTTCAGTCGTGGCGTGCGGACTGATGCACCCGAATAATAAGAAGACGAGCAGAATGGGACGCAGACGATCCATAGACGTGTTCGAAAGCTTATCGGATGCCTCGCAAATTAGCTTAAGTGCCTAAAAATATTAGAACTTAAAAGGGTTTGGTGGGGCGCGTAAATTAAGTAGTTTTTCCCGTGCTTTAGCGCTCTTCGCGCCAAAAAGCCTAGCCTTTTCAAGGGGGTGCAGAGAGGGGGGCTGACGCATGGGCGCCGCATCGCGTATAATTATGGAAGATTCATCACGATTCCGTTCAAATACTACTTCCTCGAAAGACGAAAATTCCAATTTTTTTAGGGTAGGGTTATGAGGAAATTTTCTGTCGTTGTTCTAATGATCGCGTTCTCTTCCGTGAGTGCCGCGAACGAGTGGAACAGTTCATGCGATGCCGAACTTAAAGAGTACTGCAGTGGGTATGAGTCCGATGCGGGCAAAGCCTACTGTCTCTTCCGGCATTACAACCAACTTTCCGTGGTGCCGGGAATCCGCGAGTAGCTGATTACCTACAGCTGCCGGTAGATCGCGTCTCCAGGTGCAAATCCGATATTGAAAACCTGTGTCCGACCACGTTGAACGAAGGCGGGCGGCTCAGCAAATGTTTGATTGGCAGATTCTCTGAGCTCAGCATTGACTGCCGTGTGGGTTCAAACTGGGGCCAGGCCATAGCGGAAGAGAAGCAGGTGAAGTCCCCGGCTTTCAAAGCGCGTCAGGCAAAGAAGGCCGCGAAACGGGTAGTGAAGCGCCAAGTTAAAAAGCGCCAGGTAGATCTTCACAACGCTTGTTCGTTTGAGATCTATTTTTACTGTCGCGAAAACCGTGCCGGCGGGCGTCTTGAAGCTTGCTTACAAGAACACCGCCACCAAGCACGCACCCCGTGCCAGCAAGCGCTAAAAGCTTCCGCGCAGTTTCATGCCGGCCGCCTCAATTCCAACTAAAACTTTTGAGGGTATCAAAAGGTGCCTATCTACTTTTGATACCCTAAGACTAAAGATCCAATCCTGCCTTGGACGTTCCTGTCCAGTGCCGTTCTTTGTCATGGCTGCAAAACATTTGACGGTCGTCACTGCGCAAATGCGGGTGTAGACCGTGCGTATAGGCTTTGGCCCGACTCTTGCTCCTGTAGCAGGCGAGCACAGTTACCTCTGTGCGGTTCCTCGACGGGTGAAACCCGAGGTGAGGGATAAGGTAGGAGTGAGAAATGCGGACGTTGAAGAATTTGTTAACGATGGTGGTAGGCGTTGCGGGCCTGATCCTTCTCTCCGGTTGCGGAGTGGATTGCAGCAATATCGCAAATGCGTACCGACAAGAGTGTGTGTACGCGCGCCAGACTTACCCTGGGCAACAGTATCCGGGCCAATACCCGAATCAGTACCCTGGGCAGCAGTATCCGGGGCAATACCCGAATCAGTACCCTGGGCAGTACCCGAACCAATACCCGAATCAGCAGTACCCTGGGCAATATGTCGGTTTCCCGACATACCCCGGTTACCCGCCTGGTGTGATTCCTCCGGGCTATGTACCGCCCCCGAATACGTATTACCCGCCCGTTTACGCGGACGAGAATTAATCGATTGAACATTGGGCCGGGTGCAGGCAATGCGCCCGGCTTGGGTGTTTAATAGTAGGGGCTTCGGGCGAGGACTTGTGAGTAGCTGGCTCGATCCTTTTCTAATTCTTGCAGCATGGTTTTGTAATTCTTAAATCGGGTTTCCCACAGTTTGGTTTCCACGTTTAAGGCGTTCTTCTTAGCATCAATTTTGGCTTGGTTGTTCGTGAGTTCAGCCATGAGCTCGCGGGCCCGGCCCACCTTCGTGGCGGCGTCCTTTTGCCACATTTGACGGTTGGCGATCTCCTCGTCGGCCCGCTTCAGCTGGGCGCGCTCTTCGGACAGGGGCTTGGAGGCGTCGGCGGCCCCCTGCAGACGTTTTTTCCATTTTATCAATCGGTCCAGAGCTTGTTTGTTTTTTGCATCTTCGGATTTTGCCTTGGACAGGTAGCCCTGGTAGTTGCTGACTAGCTCGCGGTTCTCGGCGGCGAGTTTATCCAGTTCCTCGGTCTCTGCCTTAATGGTTTTGATATTTTCCTCGATGGTGCCTAGGTTTTCTTCCAACAATTTGATGTTCTTGTCGATGGTCAGCAGGTTCTTGCGCAGGCGTTTGTAACTGGCCTCACTAGCTTTGGCAGCACCTTGAGATCCTTGGGCGCGTCTTTGGCTGGGGCGCTAAAGGAGGGCGGCCAGGGTCAGAAAAAGTAGAATTCGGATGCTCATCTTTCTATTCTATTACAGACGTGTGAATTAGCTACCGTGCGACTTGTTATCGGGATTCAGCCAGCTTTTCCACCACCTCTTTGGACAGCCAGTCTTGGGGCTGATCCAGCGGTGAGTATTCGCCGTTATGGTCTAACCAGTAGGTCTCAGGAAAAACGGGTCGTGCCCAGCTCCCTCGCGAAGCCGCCGTCCGGATCGTGAAGGACCAGAAAAGCTCGGCCTGAAATCCGATCGTTTTGAAGAGCTGATCGGATGGGGGCGGTTTTCTCGTCTACGGAGATGGTGATGAGGCGTGGGGTTTTGGCCGATGTGCCCAATCGCCGGTTCAGCTGCTCCAGGGACGGCAACTCGTCCAGGCAGGGGGCGCACCAGGTGGCCCAGAAGTTGATGATTAAAGTGTCCTTGTCGCCAAAGAGCGCTGCCAAAGGCAGGCGCTTATTTGCCTTAAAGCTTTTGTCGTTGGCCGCGAAGGAAACTCCGGCCGGGCGTAGGCGGGCAGTGTGGTGTTCGATCGATGGAATCGCCCACGACCGGACCCGGTACGGCTGCCTCAAAATGCGTTTGTTTGAGAAATCTCGGCGCCAACGAAAGCGACGAGCAGTAAATACGGCGACTATCCCCAAAACCAAGGAGCGTTGCGGCCCTTGGGTCAAAACGGCTAGCTCCCCGCGTTTGGATTGGCGCAAGGGCTTATCCGAAGGGCCCCTTTTGCTCTTGAGATCGGTCTTCTTAATGCCCTTGTCAGAAGGAGCCGCGCCTTAGCGGACTTCGTCTTCGGCGCTTTTGCTGTCTTATCCGACTTGGCTTCTCGACCTTCTTTTCAGGCTTTTTGTCGCCCTGGGAGCCTCTTGGCTTTGCCGCCTGCGTGACAAATTCCATCATACACATCTCGGCGTTGTCACCAGGACGACGGCCGATTTTGATGTGTCGGTGTAACCGCCGTTGCGGGTCTTAAAACTGCGGGGCGATATCCGGAAAAAGCTTCTGAATGGCCAAGCGAACGCGGCTGTTGCCGGGCTTGCTGCGTACGGGTGCTTCCCAGCAAAGCGTACCACACGGCGACGAGCCGCCAAGTCCCCACGTTTTCCGAGGGTGACTACCTTTTCCGCCAAGCGACGAACTTCTTTGGCCCGCGCAGGCGTGGTCTTAATCCGGTCTTGTTCAATCAGGGCGAGCGTCAACGAGCGCATCATCGCTTTGCGATGTGGGGACGAAATGCCCAATTTTCTTCCGCTGTGATGGTGCCTCAACTTCGTACTCCTTCTAGTTGACGGGCGGCTCGCCTACCGGAGCCTCTTTCTTCTTTTTCTGCGCGAAGTAGTGCTCGGGATCGAAACCGTCGATCTTCATCCCGAAACCAAGACCCATCTCGACAAGGATCTCTTTGATCTCATTGAGCGACTTACGGCCGAAGTTTTTGGTCTTCAGCATTTCCGCTTCGCTCTTTTGGACCAGTTCGCCAATGTACTTGATGCCGGCATTCTGCAAGCAGTTCGCCGAGCGTACCGAAAGTCTCCAGTTCGTCCACCGTGCGGTAAAGGTTTTCGTTTACCGACTCTTCCTGAACGATAGGCTCTTCCACTTCAGGTTCCAAGCTCTCATCAAAGTTGATGAAGATGTTCAGCTGATCCTTGAGAATCTTGGAGCTGTAAGCCATCGCGTCTTCAGGACGGACAGAACCATCGGTCCAAACTTCGAGATCCAGACGATCGTAGTCAGTGCGCTGACCGACACGAGCGTGAGAAACCTGCAGTAGTTCACCTTTTATTGTGGGTGAGAAAAAGGAATCGATGGGAATCACGCCAGCTGCCAAATCATCTTTTTTGGCCGCGAGCGGCTTCCGCTGTCACATAACCTTTCCGTATTCGACCCAAAGTTCCGCGTTGAACTGCCTTACCAAGGTTGCAAATAGCTGGATTTGTGATTGAGCACTTCGATCGTCTGCATCCGTTTCAATATCCGCTGCGGTGACGAGTCCAGGCCCACTTTTCGAAATGGTGAGGACCTCCGGGATTCCTATACAGATGAAGTTAACCTCTTTGAGGTTCAAAATGATGTTTGGTCACGTCTTTCCAACACATCGGGTACCGTGAAAATTCGTGCATCACGCCTTCAATGCGCACTGCCGAAACAGCCACACCCTGTAGGGGAGAAAGCAAAAATGCGGCGCAAGCCGTTACCGATGGTGACATCAAAATCATGTTCGAGCGCTAATGGTGAACCTACCATAAGCATCGGATAGCGAACCCTGATCGATTTCCAGCCCTTGGGCTTAATCAAACTTCTCAATTTTTCTGAGCGTATTAATTAGTACGTCCATCGCGAAAAGACCCCTTATTTGTGGTACAAATCCCACAACCAAGTTTTTCGATTGGCACGTAACGTGTAAGTTCGTTGCGGTAGAGCCTGACCTTACCTTTAAATTCCCCGGCATTGAGCTCTAACCAGTCCGGGATTTCCCGCTTTTGCACGTTCTGCATGAAGCGCATTAAAGGAACCTTGTTGCGGCTTTTTTCTTTGACGACTTCGTCCCCGGCCTTCAACACGATATGGCACGTTGACGGGCTTGCCGTTCACGGAAAATGCCGGTGAAGAATGAGCTGACGGGCTCTGGCGCGGCTATCGGCAAAACCAACGCGGTAAACCACAGTGTCCAAGCGGCATTCAAGGCGCTGAAGCAAGTTTGCTCCTGGTATTGCCTTCTTGCGGTTGAACGATCAAAATAGACATCGAATTGGCGTTCCAGCATTCCGTAAATGCGTTTCAATTTCTGTTTTTCACGAAGCTGCAAACCGAAATCGGAAAGCCGTCCGACGCTGGCCGTGCTGGCCAGGCGGGTACGAGCGCCGTCTGGGGGCGGAGCACTTGTCGCTATAACAGCGGTCTCCTCTTCAGAACAACTTCATGTTCTCCTGCGACACATCTTGCAAACTGTATTGGTCAATCGCGCCACAATTACTCCTACACTCTTCTACGCTTCACGGGCCGGCACCCATTATGAGGAATGGGAGTGGTATCTCGAAGATATGAAATTTTAAGTCCCGAGGACTGCAGTCCGCGGAGCGCGGCTCGCGTCCCGCTCCCGGTCCAGTCACATAAACTTGCAACGTGCGCACGCCTTTGGGTCAGTAGCCCGGGCGGCGTCTTCCGCAGCGACTTGGGCTGCGAACGGGGTGCTCTTACGAGCGCCCTTAAAACCTTTGCGACCCGAGGAGGACCAGCAAACAACGTTGCCGCGGGGGTCGGTGATGGTCACGATGGTGTTGTTAAACGAGCACTGAATGAAAGCCTTGCCGGCCGGGATATCTCGTTTCCCCTTCTTCCGGCGGATTTCCTCTTTCTTGACTTCCTTCTTGGGCTCTTGCGTTTCTTGTTGTTGGGTTTCAGCTTCTGCCACGCTCTACTCCGTTACTTCATTACCTTTAATTGCTTGCGCACGGCGACCGTCTTCTTCGGGCCTTTGCGGGTGCGGGCATTGGTATGCGTCCGCTGGCCGCGGACCGGTAAACTTTTGCGGTGACGCAGGCCACGGTACGTGCCCAGCTCCACCAATCGCTTAATGTTAAAACTGATCTGACGACGAAGTTCACCCTCTACCAGGCACTTCTTTTCGATGTGATCACGGATCTTGTTGACCTCGTCTTCCGTCATCTTATCCGTCTTCAAGTTAGGATCGATCTCCACTTGCTTCAGGATGTCTATGGACGCACTTCGGCCAATACCGAAAATATAGGTCAAAGCCACTTCGATACGTTTGTTTCTTGGTAAATCGACGCCCGCTATTCTAGCCACTTATACTACCCTCGATGCGCTAACCTTGGCGCTGTTTGTGACGCGGATCGCTGCACGTGACGCGCACAACTCCACATCGTCTAAATACCCGACATTTATTGCAAATTTTCTTAACTGACGCTCGTACTTTCACTGCTTCACACCCGTCTTCCACTATGGGTCAAAATAGTAAAACGTTTATTTAGGCCAACTGATAATAAGTTGTCAATTCTATTGCCTAATCATTTTGAACGGTAGGTAATTCGGCCCCGCGTTAGATCGTAGGGCGATATTTCCACCGTTACTTTGTCTCCCGGTAGGATTCTGATGTAATGCATCCGCATCTTACCGGAAATATGTGCCAAAATCGTCTTCCCGTTCTCGAGTTCTACTCGGAACATCGCGTTGGGGAGGGGTTCCACCACCTTGCCCTCGACCTTTATCATTTCCTCTTTGCCCATAGACCCCTCTTAAAGCTGAAAACCTGCTAGTTTTTCCAAGAATCCCCCGTAAGGACGCCCCCCGTCCCATTCGGTGAGGACTTCGGCATCGCCCTCCGTAATGACTAGGGCGTGCTCGTAGTGTGCGGACAGCGAGCCGTCCGCCGACACGGCTGTCCAGCCATCAGAGAGCACCCGCATGCCGGGTTTTCCGCGGTTGACCATCGGCTCCAGGCAGATAGTCATCCCCGGCTTAAGCTTGAAATTGGAAGCGCCCGCAACGTAGTTGGGGACCTGTGGGTCTTCGTGCAACTTGCGGCCGATGCCATGCCCCACAAACTCGCGCACAATGCCAAACGACTTGGGGTTCACCACCCCTTCCACGGCGGCGGCCACGTCTTTAAGCGTGTTGCCGGCGCGGCAGGCGTCAATCGCTGCGTACAGCGAGCGCATGGTGGTTTGGCAGAGCTCAGCGGCCTCGGCGGATATTGGGCCCACGGGGAGCGTGATAGCGCTGTCGCCGTAAAAGCCGTCTAGGATTAAACCGAAGTCCACTCCGACGATATCGCCCTCTTTGAGGGCCCGGTCGGTGGGGATTCCATGGACAATCTGTTCGTTGACCGAGGTGCAAAGCGTGTGGCGGTAGCCCTGGTAGCCTTTGAAAGCCGGGACGGCTCCTGCCTCCCGCGAAAGGTTCTCGGCGGCGGCATCCAACTCCAAAAGCGTGACTCCCGGTTTCACCAGTGTCGCTACCTGGCTTAGCACCTTCGCCACCGCAGCGCCCACGCGTCGCATGGCCTCAATTTCTCTTTTGGATTTTACTTGGACCATGATTCCAACTTTTTGAGTAGTTCGGCCTGCAGAGCCGCGGGCTCCTGATTCGCTTGAACCGTTACTAGGACCGATTTTTTCCCATAATAGTCCAAAAGACCTGAGTTTTGTTTTTTGAATACGCTTAGGCGGTGACGGACGACCTCTTCGGTATCGTCGGTCCGCTGGACGAGTGCGTGTGAACCGCAACGGTCGCAAGTTCCCGCTACCTTCGGTGGGATGAACTTAATGTGATAAGTCGCTCCGCACTCCTGACAGGTACGGCGCCCGGTTAGCCGTTCGACTAACAAGGACTCGGGCAAATCAAAGTTGAGCGCCAAGCCCACTTGGGTTGCCGGGTTGGCATCCAGGGCCTCGGCCTGAGGAACGGTACGCGGAAAACCGTCGAGTAGGACCCGAGAGTCCGACGGCAGCTTGGAAAAAGTATCCGCAATGAGATCAATCATGATGGGATCCGGTACCAACTCACCTTTATCCATGTAGGTCTGCGCTTTTTGTCCAAGCGGGGTACCCGCCTTGATGGCCGCACGGAGCATGTCACCCGTCGAGTAGTGTTTGAATCCGGAATCGGTCAAACGCTTGGCTTGAGTTCCTTTTCCAGAACCGGGTGCGCCCAAAAGAACGGCGATCTGCACGCTTAACCTCTTCGCCCTCTGAGCTTCGCGTTCTTCATGAAGCCGTCGTAGTCGCGCGTGAGTAGGAACGTCTGGATTTTAGCGACGGTATCCAAAGCCACACCGACCAAGATGAGTAGAGTGGTTCCCCCGAAGAAGAACGACACCTTAAACTTGGTGATGAGGAAATCCGGCAGCAAACAGATGAGCGCCAAGTAAATGGCACCGCCAAAGGTGATGCGGGACAGAACCTTGTCGATGTAGTCCGCGGTGTTTTTGCCGGGACGGATGCCAGGAACGTAGCCGCCGTACTTCTTTAGGTTCTCTGCCACGTCGGTAGGGTTGAAGACCACCGCGGTGTAGAAGAAACAGAAGAACACGATCATGGTTACGAAAAACATGTAATACAGCGTACCGCCGCGACCAAAAGCGCTCTGGATGAAGTTCGCCGCCGGGCCCGCCGGAAGGAACGTTGCAATCGTCAAAGGCGCCATCAAAAGCGAGGACGCGAAGATGGGCGGAATCACGCCGGACGTATTGATCTTAAGGGCAGGTGGGTGGATTGCCCGCCGTAGAGCCAGCGCCCCATTTGCCTTTAGGCGTACTGAATGGGAATGCGGCGCTGCCCTTGCTCCAGAAAGATGATAATGCCGATGACCAAAGCCATGAAGCCGATGAGAAGGACTACCATCAGAGGTGAAAGCTGTCCGTCCCGCACGAGCTGCAGGGTCTGGTTCATGTTGGTCTGAATACCCGCGGCAATACCCGCAAAAATGATGAGCGAAATACCATTGCCTATGCCGCGCTCAGTAATCTGCTCGCCTAGCCACATGATAAACCGCAGTTCCCGCCGTCAGAGTGATGATGGCGAGCACACGAAACTGCCAACCGCCGGGTACACAAACGAACCCCGTCGGCTGCAATGGTAGCACGCTGGTGATACCCGTTCCTTGAACGAATGAGATAAGGACGGTCGCGTAACGAGTGTACTGGTTGATCTTCTGATGGGCCTAACTCGCCTTCTTTTTGAAGAGCGGCCAGGTAGGGCCAAACCACCGTCAACAGCTGGAAAATAATCGACGCGCTGATGTACGGCATGATGCCTAGCGCGAAAATGAGGCGTTCTCAAGCGCACTCCCGCTGAACATGTTGAGCATGCCGAAGAGTGTGTTTTCGTTGCCCTGAAAAAGCGGGAAAGTGTCTGCGTGTTCACCCCAGGGACTGGGATGTGACAACCGACTCGGTAAACTGCAAGGGCCCCAGCGTGTAGAGAATGCGGCGCCGGAGTTCAGGAATCTTCGTCAGCCCTCAACGGCGCTCACGTTTGATCTCCTCTACGCTCCACCGCCTGGTTGATTTTCTGGATGGCAGACTTCGAAAACTTGTGAGCCTTCACGCTGAGCTTCTTGGTGATCTTTCCATTTCCAAGAATCTTGATGAGCCAGTTGTGCGGACCAAGCCGGTTTCAACCAGCTTTTCCGGGGTGACAGCGTCGCCGTCTTTGAAACGTGCGTCTAGGTCGTTAAGGTTAACGACCTTGTAAGACTTCCAGGGTCGGATTATTGAAGCCAAACTTGGGCAAGCGGCGATAAAGGGGGATCTGACCACCTTCAAAACCGGGCGGACGGCCTTTGCCCTGGCGAGCGGTTTGACCTTTGCCACCGCGGCCAGCCGTCTTGCCGACGCCAGAACCGATACCACGGCCCACGCGTACACGCTTCTTTGCGAGAACCCTCAGGGGCCTCAAGTTGGATAAATCGAGTTGAGCCTGCTGTTCAGCCATTCTTTTGCTCCTGCTTTCCGCCTTCAACGGGGGTAACTTTCAGAAGGTGAGGGACTCGGGCAATCATGCCGCGGGTCGATCCGTTATCGGGGAGAATGACCTTCTGGTGCATCTTTCGAATCCCCATTCCGCGGACAACGACTCGCATCCACTCCGGAAAACCAATAACACTTCTAACTAATTCAATTTGCAATTTGTTCGCCATGGCGACTTCCCATCTACTGACCTTCGACCCGACGCTCGCGTCGGACCTGGTCGGCATTTCTCATTGAGCGCAAGCCCATGAGAGTGGCCTTCACAAGATTGTGCGGGTTGTTTGTCCCGAAAGACTTGGTCAGGGCGTTGCGCACGCCCGCGATTTCCAAAATGGAACGGCACGCGCCACCCGCGATAACACCGGTACCGTCGGAAGCAGGCTTCAGCATGACTGAGGCCGCCCCGTATTTTCCCACGAGTTCATGCAGGAAAGTTCCGTTAACTAGCGGAATCTTGAACAAACTCTTGCGTGCGGCTTCTCCGGCTTTGCGGATAGCTTCGGGCACTTCACGGGCTTTTCCTAGACCCACACCTACGTGGCCGTTGAAGTCTCCAACGACGACCAAAATGCTGAAACCAAAACGTCGGCCACCCTTAACCACCTTCGCGACACGGTTGATGTGCACGATGCGTTCGGCGAGTTCCAACTGACCCGATCAATTTTACCTGTGGGATGCATTAGAATTTCAATCCTGCCTCTCTGGCACCTTCTGCAAGGGCCTTGATTCTTCCATGGTAGCCGTAGCCGTTACGATCAAACACGACAGCTTCCACCTGCTTTTCCTTCAAGCGCTCGGCGATGGTCTTGCCACAGCCTTTGCCGCGTCGACGGTCTTTCCTTTTGTGGAGTTCGCCTTTTCGCGGGAGTTCGCTTGCGCGAGCGTGATGCCCTGTTTGTCGTCAATAACCTGGGCGTAAAGATACTTGTTGCTGCGGAACACGACCAATCGCGGACGTTCGTTGCGAATGGTTTTCCGGCTCTTACGGAACCGCTGCTTGCGGCTGGCCCGGGTCTTAACCTTCGGACTTGTATGGCTTCCTATTTTCTTGAACATAGACTACTTCCCTGCGGCCTTTCCTTGCTTCAGTGAAATGACTTCACCGGCGTAGCGGATCCCTTTGCCCTTGTAGGGTTCAGGCGGCCGAATTTTACGCAACTTGGCGCCAATCACTCCGAGCAATTCCTTGTCCGGACCCGTCAAACTGATCTTGGTATTCGCATCCACTTTGGCTTTGACGCTCTCGGGGAGCGGAAACTCCACCGGGTGCGAGAAGCCCAATTGAAGGGAAAGCGAATCCCCTTTGGCTTGGGCACGGTAACCGACGCCCACCAGTTCCAAATTCTTGGTATAGCCCTCGGATACACCCTTCACCATGTTGCTGATGAGTGTACGGAAAAGACCATACAGGTTGTTATCCTTGTCGGAGCTGCTCTTCAGCTTGATTTCGTCCCCGCCAATCTCCAAGGAGATAGAAGGGGGAAGTTCTCGCTTTAGAGTTCCCAGCTTACCGCTGACTTCCACAACGGAGTCTTTGCAGTTCACTTTGACTCCGGAGACGATCTTGATCGGTTTCTTTCCAATTCTTGACATCGTTCTTTACCAAATAGAGCAGATGACTTCGCCGCCGACCTTATTCTGGCGAGCGATCTCATCTGAGATGACACCTTGAGACGTGGAGAGCACAGCGACTCCCAAGCCTCCTAAAACCTTCGGAATCTGCGTGTGATTCACATACACGCGGCGGCTCGGACGGCTGACGCGCTCCAAGCCATGAATCACGGACTGCTCTTTACCGCTGTAGCGGAGATAAATGCGAAGCACGCCTTTTTCTCCGTCACGGAAGAGCTTGTAGTTGCGGATGAAACCATTCTTTTTGAAGATTTCCGCAATACCCACACGGATTTTGCTCGCCGACACGTCCACTTTTTTGTGTTTGGCGCGCGCCGCGTTCCGGATTCGAGTTAAAAAATCAGATACTGTATCGACCATCATAGTTCTAAACCCTACCAACTAGCTTTAATGACGCCCGGAATTTGTCCTTCCAGAGCCAATTTGCGAAAACAAAGGCGGCAAAGCTCAAATTTTCTGATGAATGCCCTAGACCGGCCGCATCGCGGACAACGGTTGTAACCCCTTACTTTGAACTTAGGCTTTTTTGCAGCCTTCACTCGCATCGACAGCTTTGCCATAAAATCCTCTCAAGCCTCCTATTTCTTCCTGAACGGCATGCCGAGCTTATCCAGCAGCGCATACCCCTGTTCGTCGGTGGTCGCCGACGTCACGAAGGTAATGTTCATTCCCCGCATCTTATCGACTTTGTCGTAGTTGATTTCGGGGAAAAGAATCTGGTCTTTCAATCCCAGAGAATAGTTTCCGTTCCCATCAAAACCTTTGCCCGGTACACCGCGAAAGTCGCGTACACGAGGGAGAGCGACGTTGGTCAACCGGTCAAAAAACTCCCACATCCGCTTGCCACGGAGGGTGCTGACACAGCCCAAAGGCACGCCTTCGCGAAGCTTAAAATTCGCGATCGCCTTTTTGGCGCGGGTAAGCTTGGGCTTCTGACCCGTGATGGTGGCAACATCCGCCATCGCGCGATCCATCGCCTTCATGTCGGAGGCGGCTTCCTTGATGCACATGGAAACAAGGATCTTGGTCAGCTTGGGCGCCTGCATCTTGTTCTTCAGGCCGAAGTCCTGCAGCAACTGCGGGGCTACTTCCTTTTCAAATTTTTCTAAAATCCTCGGTCTCACCTAATACCTCACCAACTACTTCAAGTTGCTATTGCACTTGCGACAAATGCGGGTGGTTTTTCCCTTGTCGTCTTTTTTCAAACCAAAACGCACGCCCTTAGCGCACTTATCGCAGTAGAGCATCACGTTGGAAATCGCGATAGGAGCTTCTTTCTCGATGATGCCGCCCGGGGTGGTTCCCGTGGGACGCGTGTGGCGCTTAATCTGGTTCAGCTTCTCGATGACCACGGTTCCTTTTTTCTTCAGAACGCGCAAAACTTTTCCAGTCTTGCCTTTCTCACGGCCGACCATCACCTGAACGACGTCTTTCTTGCGAATATTCGGAACGGCCTGCATTAGAGCACCTCCGGCGCGAGAGAGACGATCTTCATGAAGCTTTCACGCTTGGCGCGAAGCTCACGAGCAACGGGTCCAAAGATGCGGGTACCGATAGGCTCAAACGCGTTGTTCAAAAGCACAGCCGCGTTGTCATCAAAACGGATAAGAGAACCGTCCTTGCGGGCGATTTCCTTCTTGGTGCGTACGACGACGGCTTTGTGTACGGAGCCCTTCTTCACTTTGGAAGTGGGAAGCGCGTCCTTCACGGTCACGACAATGATATCCCCAATAGAAGCATAACGCCGGCGGGAGCCTCCGAGGACCTTGAAGCACATGACTTCACGGGCGCCCGAGTTGTCCGCAACGCTTAGCCTGGTAAACGACTGCACCATGACTAGCTGACCTTGCCTTTCTCGATAATGGTCTGCAGGCGGAAATGTTTTTCCTTGGAAAGCGGACGACAGGAAACCACTTCAATGAGGTCGCCCATCTTGCTTTCGTTCTTCTCATCATGAACCTTCAAGCGGTCATGACGGATCACCTGCTTGTGATAAAGCTTGTGTTTGATACGACGGTTAATTTCGATGACGCGGGTCTTGTCCATTTTGTCGCTGACCACCACGCCCCGAATCGTCTGCAAAGATTTCTTCGGTTTTTGTACTTCTTCCGTAGTCACTTACTTATCCTTTCGCCGCTTCGGCAGACTCTGACTTCGCGGGCGCCTTGTCCTGCGCTTTCTTGGCAACCGGCTTATCTTCCACGACGCCGCCCTTTTGCTTCTCACTGAGAATGGACATGGCTCGCGCAATGTCTTTGCGGAGCTTTCCAAAAAGGCTGGTGTCCTTCATTTCGTTGCTCATCTTCTTGAGCTTCGCCCGGAAGAGCTCTTCCCGCCATTGGCGGATACGGGTCTCTAGTTCCTGGGCGTTAAACTGTCGCAGTTCTTGAGCTTCCATTACAGCGTCTCCCCGCGCACTACCATCTTTGTGGTCACCGGCAGTTTGTTAGCGGCCAAGCTCAACGCCTCTTTGGCGAGCGCCTTGTCCACACCTTCCAATTCAAAAAGAATGCGGCCGGGCTTCGTTACGAACACCCAGTATTCCGGATTGCCTTTACCTTTACCCATGCGGGTTTCCAGCGGCTTTTTGGTTCGGGGTTTGTCCGGGAAAATGCGGATGAACACCTTGCCCACTTTTTTGCAGGCACGGGTCATTGCCACACGACAGGCTTCAATCTGTCGGGAAGTAATGTAACCACATTCCGTCGCGGCTAAACCGAAGTCGCCGAAGTTCAAATCGCTGCCCCGGTACGCAAGCCCACGCATCCGACCGGTTTGCTGTTTTCTGTATTTAACTCGTTTAGGACTCAGCATTGTTCGTTACCCTGCGGCTCCTGTCTCGGTTCCCGGCGCCTGCTGAGAGGAAATCCCCCCAATAGGACGTCGGCCGATGATCTCGCCTTTATAGACCCACACCTTGATCCCAATCTGACCATAGGTGGTATAGGCCTCTGAAAAACCGTAATCCACATCCGCGCGTAGCGTATGCAGCGGCACACTGCCTTCGGCGTAGCGCTCGGTGCGGGCGATGTCCGAACCGCCCAAACGGCCGCGGCACTGGACCTTGATGCCCTTGACGCCGAACTTGAAAGCTTGGCTCATGGCCTTCTTCATGGCGCGGCGGAAAGCGACACGGCGCTGAAGCTGATCCGCTACGTTCTCAGCGATGAGCTGGGCGTCTGCTTCGGCCTTACGCACTTCCATAATATTGATGAAAACTTCCGGAGAAGATTTCAGAAACTTTTAACCTGACCCTTGAGCTGGTCAATACCGGTCCCTTTTTTCCCGATCACAATGCCGGGGCGGGCCGTGGATGTTGACCTTGGTCTTGTTGGCGACGCGCTCGATTTCAATGCGCGATACACCGGCGTGGCGAAGTTTTTTCTTCAAAAACTCGCGCGCCTTAAGATCTTCGTGCAAGAACTTGGCGTATTCCTTGTTGGAGTACCAACGGGAGTTCCAGGTTTTGTTCACGCCCAGACGGAAACCTATGGGATGTGTTTTCTGACCCACTATCGTGCCTCATCCAAAATAAGAGTTACGTGACTGGTCCGCTTGAGGATCTGCGTCGCACGCCCCATGGCGCGCGGCATGAAGCGCTTCATGATCGGACCGGCATCGACAAACACGTTCTTCACGTAGAGGTTGTCGACATCAATGCCCCCTTCTCGCGGGCGTTTGCCACAGCCGAGTCGAGGAGTTTGGAGAGCATCAGCCCTCCTTTTTTCTGAGAAAACTTAAGCTGGTAGCCGGCCTTGTCCACGGGCAATCCCTTGGCGAGGTTGGCAACCAGGCGCATCTTCTGCGGGGTGATGCGCGCAAATCTCAATTTAGCGGAGACTTCCATGCTTACTTACCTTCCACCTTCGTCTTCTTGTCCCCGGAGTGGGCAACAAAGGTACGGGTAGCAGCGAATTCGCCAAGCTTGTGTCCGACCATGTTTTCACTCACGAAAATGGGAACGAATTTCTTACCGTTGTGGACCGCGAACGTCATCCCTACCATTTCAGGGAAGATTGTGGAGCGACGGGACCAAGTCTTGATGACTTTATGGTCTTTGCCACCCGCTTCCACCTTCTTCATGACGTGGTCATCGATGAAAGGTCCTTTTTTTACTGATCTAGCCATAAACCCTACTTTCTCCTCTTACGACTGCGGAGAATGAACCGGTTGGTGCGTTTATTGTTGCGGGTTTTCTTACCCTTACAATTTTTGCCCCACGGGGTTACCGGGTGACGGCCACCTGAGGTACGCCCTTCACCACCACCGTGCGGGTGATCCACCGGGTTCATCGTTACCCCACGGTTGTGAGGTCGGCGACCGAGCCAACGGCTACGGCCCGCTTTGCCGATGATAATGTTTTCGTGTTCAAGGTTGCCTACCTGGCCCACCACCGCCCAGCATTTTTCCGGAACGATGCGGATTTCGCCAGAGGGCAGGCGGAGCTGCGCGTAGCCTTTGTCAAAGCCGACGAGCTGAGCCATACCGCCCGCGCTGCGCACGAGCTTGGCACCTGAACCCGGCCGGATTTCAATGTTGTGCACATTGGTACCGGCAGGAATCTTGTTAAGCGGAAGCGCGTTTCCGATTTGGATGTCCGCGGTTTCCGAGGCCACGACCTGCTTGCCTACAGAAAGGCCGTCCGGGGCCAGAATGTAGCGCTTTTCCCCATCAACGTAGGTAATGAGCGCGAGGCGAGCAGAGCGGTTGGGATCGTACTCAAGGGCCGTAACGGTCCCTGTGATCTCATGCTTGTCGCGACGAAAATCGATTTTACGGTAACGGCGCTTGTGACCACCCCCACGAAAACGGGTGGTAATACGTCCGTAGCAATTGCGGCCGCCCGAGTTGCTGCCTTTGTCCAAGAGACGCTTTTCAGGCTTCTTCTTGCTCAACGCGGAAAAATCCGCCTGAGTGTATTGGCGGCGGGCGGGTGTGATTGGCTTAAAAGAACTTACTGCCATGGCTTAACCTGCGACAAAGTCGAACTTGTCGCCCTCCTTCAGCTTCACTAAGGCTTTTTTCCAAAGGGTTCTTTTTCCCATCACGCGCCCCAAGCGCCCGGGATCCCGTCTGCAAACCATTGTGTTCACGCGTTCGACTTTTACATTGAACAGCTTTTCGATGGCCTGCTTGATTTGCTTGCGGTTCGCGGTGCGATCCACTTCAAAAGCGTATTCGTTCATCTGCGAAGCACGGAGCGTGTTTTTCTCCGTGATTAGCGGTCTTTTAATAATGTCATACATCTTGGAGCCTCTTTGAGAGTTCTTCCAAAGCATCCTTGCTTAGCAGCAGGTGCTTGTACTTCAACAAATCAAACACGTTCACGCCAGCGGGCCGCAGAGTTTTGGTCTTTTGCAAGTTGCGGGTGCTGCGGTTGAAAACCTTCTCGCCGTCGCCCTTGTCGCTGTTCACGAAAACAGCGGAGCTAAGACCGAAAGCCTTGAGCGCCCCGGCGACGTTCTTGGTGCTGTGTTTTTCAAGCTCCAACTTGTCGACCACAAAAAGGCGGTCTTCCTTTTGGAGCAAGGAAAGCACGGAAATCAAAGCGGAACGCATCTGCTTCTTGTTGGTCTTGAAGCGGACACGACGTGGACGCGGACCGTGAGATTTACCACCACCCACGAAGTTGGGGGCCGTGGTGTTTCCGTGACGGGCCTGACCGGTACCTTTTTGGCGGTACATCTTCTGGCGCGTAGCTTTTACTTCGCTACGGGTCAGAGAGTTCGCCGTGCGGAATTCATAGCGACGCGATCTGCGTGGGACCGCCTGGTTGACCAGGTAAGGTTTCACTTCAGCCGCGAAAATGGCATCACTGAGATCCACCGTGCCGATCTTCTTCTTATTCAAATCATACAAAGGAGCGATGGCATGTCCTACAACGTAATGGAAACGTCAATGCTTCCAGAAAGATCCAACTTCATCAGCGAATCGATCGTGTTCTGGGTTGGTTCCAGAATGTCGATGAGACGCTTATGGGTGCGAATTTCAAACTGCTCACGGGATTTCTTGTCCACGTGAGGCGAGCGCAACACCGTGTAGCGGTTGATGCGCGTGGGTAGAGGGATAGGTCCTGCTACTTTCGCGCCCGTGCGCTTGGCTGTCTCAACAATTTCGGCAACAGACTGATCAAGCAATTTGTAATCAAATGCCTTCAGCCGAATTCGGATCTTCTGCGATTGCACGTTCTTACTCCACGATCTCGGTCACGACACCCAGCGCCGACGGTACGACCGCCTTCACGAATAGCGAACCGGAGCTCTTTCTCCATAGCAATAGGGGTAATCAGTTCCACATCAAGTGTCACGTTGTCACCCGGCATGACCATTTCGGTGCCCGAGGGCAAGGTCACGTTTCCGGTCACGTCCGTTGTGCGGAAGAAACTGAGGCTGGTACCTTGAAGAAAGGCGTATGATGACCGCCTTCTTCCTTGGTCAAAATGTAGGCTTCAGCTTTGAATTTCTTGTGAGGCTTCACGGAGCCAGGAGCAGCAAGCACCTGTCCACGTTCCACATCTTCCTTATCAATACCACGAAGGAGCGCGCCGATGTTGTCACCCGCCTGACCTTGGTCAAGCAGCTTGCGGAACATCTCTACGCCGGTAACGGTGGTCTTCTTTGGTGTCACGCAGACCCACGATTTCCACTTCCTGGTTCACCTTCACGATACCGCGGTCAATACGACCCGTGACCACCGTACCGCGGCCCTGAATCGAGAACACGTCTTCGATAGCCATCAAAAACGGCTTGTCCGTATCGCGCTTGGGCTCAGGGATGTAGTTATCCAGAGCTTCCATCAACTTCATGATGGCGCCTTCGCGATCTCGCTCTTGTCGCCTTCAAGCGCCTTAAGAGCAGAGCCCGATGATCGGAATGTCATCGCCAGGGAACTGGTACTTGATAGCAACTCGCGGATTTCAAGCTCCACCAGCTCCAAGAGTCCTTGTCGTCGACCTGATCGACCTTGTTCAAAAACACAACCATCGCCGGTACACCGACCTGGCGGCAAGCAGAATGTGCTCACGCGTCTGAGGCATCGGCCGTCCGCAGCCGAGACCACCAAAATCGCCCGTCCATCTGCGCCGCACCCGTGATCATGTTCTTCACATAATCCGCGTGTCCCGGACAGTCGACATGCGCGTAATGGCGCTTTTCCGTCTCATACCCTGGTGAGACGTCGCAATCGTAATACCGCGCTCTTTTTCCTCAGGCGCGTTATCAATGTCCGCGTAGCTACGGGCTTGTGCCTTACCGCTCGCCGACAATACCGTCGTGATCGCGGCTGTTAAAGTCGTCTTCCCCATGATCCACGTGCCCACTTGTCCTACGTTCACGTGCGGCTTATTGCGCTCGAATTTCTCCTTGACATTACTTTCTCCTGAGGATTTAGAGATGGTTTCGTTGGCGACGTTAGTTGGCACCGGCTCATAGTGGTTGAATTCCATTGTGTAAGTAGCACGGCCCTGACTGAGCGAACGCAGCTGGGTCGCATAACCGAACATCTCTCCCAGAGGGACTTCACAATCAATGATCTGAAGGCCTTGATCCGGGTTCATCTGTAAAATCTTGCCACGACGAGAGTTCAAGTCACCGATGACGTCGCCCATGTAATCTTCAGGCACCGTCACTTCGCACTTCATGATGGGTTCCAGAATGATGGGCTTGGCTTTCTGGCGCCATCCTTAAAGCCCATGGAACCGGCAATCTTGAACGCGATTTCACTGGAGTCGACGTCATGGTAGGAACCGTCGAAGACCGCGACCTTCAAATCCACCGCCGGGTAACCGGCCTGGATACCATTGGTCATGGCTTCTTGAATTCCCTTATCAATGGCCGGGATGAATTCCCGAATGGAACCACCGACCACTTCGTTGATAAACTCGTAACCTTTGCCGCGTTCCTGAGGCATGAGGCGCAGCCATACGTGTCCGTACTGACCGCGACCACCCGTCTGCTTGATGTACTTGGACCTCGACTTCAACTTCTTTGCTAATCGTTTCCTTGTACGCGACCTGAGGCTTACCGACGTTGGCCTCCACTTTAAACTCACGGAGCAAGCGGTCGACGATGATTTCCAGATGCAACTCGCCCATACCGGCGATGATGGTCTGGTTGGTTTCTTCGTCCACACGGAGCTGGAAGCTGGGATCCTCGATCGCCAGCTTCTGCAAGCTTGCGGAAAGCTTTTCCTGATCGGCCTTGGACTTGGGCTCGATGGCGATGGTAAATCACGGGCTCCGGGAAATGCATGTTTCGAGCGAGATCTGGTGATCTTCGTCACAAAGCGTCCCCGGTGCGGGTTTCCTTGAGGCCTACGCAAGCGGCGATATCGCCAGCTTTAACCTGCTTAATTTCCTGCTGCTTGTTCGCGTGCATCTGAAGCAAGCGACCCAAGCGCTCTTTCTTACCGCGGCGGGAGTTGGTCACGTAGGACCCGGAGTTGAGCTGCCCGGAGTAAACGCGGATGTAAGTAAGCTGACCGACATAGGGGTCGGTCACAATCTTGAAAGCCAAGGCGCTGAACGGCTCTTCGCTGTTCGCCTTGCGGGTGAGTTTGTTCTCTTCATTAGAAGGATCCACACCCTGAATGTCAGGTACCTCAAGCGGAGAGGGCAGGTACGTCACCACTGCATCAAGCAAAGGCTGAACGCCCTTGTTCTTGAAAGCAGAACCACCGAAAGTGGGGACGATCTTACCGGCAATGCAAGCCTTGCGGGCTGCGGCACGGATTTCGTCGTTGGTGATGGGCTGGCCTTCCAGGTACTTGTTCAAAAGCTCTTCATCTTCCTCGGCGACAGAGTCGATAAGCTTCTCGCGAAGTTGCGCGATCTTCTCTTTCATGTCCTCGGGAACTTCTTCCGTTGTGTAGGCGGCCCCTAAGTCCTCACCCTTCCACACAATGGCTTTTTCTTCGATGATGTCGACTACGCCCTTGAGCTGGTCTTCCGCACCAATGGGGTAGTTGAACATGACCGGACGGGCTTTAAGCTTGTCGATCATGGTCTGCACGGCGCGATCGTAGTTGGCGCCGATGCGGTCCATCTTATTAATAAAGGCGATACGAGGGACTTTGTAACGATCCGCTTGGCGCCAAACGGTTTCCGACTGGGGCTGCACGCCCGCGACACCGTCGAAAAGCACCACAGCACCGTCGAGAACACGCAAACTGCGCTCTACTTCAATCGTGAAATCCACGTGTCCGGGGGTATCAATAATATTGATGCGGCAGTCCTGCCAGTGGCAGGTCGTGGCGGCCGAGGTAATCGTGATGCCGCGCTCTTGTTCCTGCACCATGTGATCCATGGTGGCTTCGCCGTCATGAACCTCACCGATTTTGTGAGAAACGCCCGTATAGAAAAGGATACGCTCGGTACACGTCGTCTTACCGGCGTCGATATGCGCACAGATGCCGATGTTACGCAGTTTATCAAGAGATGTAATTTTCGGGTTGGTTGCCATGTTGCCCTTACCAGCGATAATGAGCGAAGGCCTTATTGGACTCCGCCATACGGTGCGTATCTTCGCGCTTCTTTACTGCTTCACCGCGGTTCTCCGCGGCATCAAAAAGTTCCTGAGCTACCTTTTCCGTCATGGAGTTTCCACGGCGGGCCTTGGCGTAGTCGAGGATCCAACGAAAGGCCAGGGAGTTGCGACGCTCGGGGCGCACTTCCACCGGTACCTGGTAGTTGGAACCGCCCACGCGGCGGGACTTCACTTCTACAGAAGGACGGACATTGCTGAGCGCCTTCTTAAAAACCTTAATGGGATCGTCCTTCGTTTTTTGGTGGATGATCTCAAACGCGCCGTACACGATGCGTTCGGCGGTGCTACGCTTGCCCTGACGCAAAACAGAGTTAATGAAACGCGTAACAACGCGCTCATTATATTTACTGTCTGGTTGGACTTCTTCTCTTCTATCGCTTCCTCGACGTGCCATCCCTACTTGCCCTTCTTCGTTCCGTATTTGGAACGGCTCTTTTTGCGTTTGTCGACGCCAGTTGTGTCCAGTGAGCCACGGACAATGTGGTAACGAACGCCGGGAAGATCCTTCACACGGCCACCACGTACCAAAACCACTGAGTGCTCCTGCAAGTTGTGACCCTCGCCAGGAATGTAAGAGGTGATTTCGTATTTGTTCGTCAAACGAACACGAGCCACCTTACGAAGCGCGGAGTTGGGTTTCTTCGGTGTACTTGTGTACACACGCACGCACACTCCACGGCGTTGTGGGCAAGCCTGCAGTGCAGGTGCCTTGTTCTTCACTCGAATCTTTTCGCGCCCTTTGCGCACTAGCTGATTTATCGTCGGCATTTCGCTCCCTCAGAGCCGTCAAAACATTAAACTAAGGACCTGTAACAAAAGGGATTTTTAAAGTCAAACTCGTTTTGACCCACAGGGACGATTTCCCTGATTCCGATTGCCCAATTCCTCAGCGCCAAACCACCCGATCGGGCTTTTTGGTCACCGCGTCGTTAAGGGGAGCGAGTCTAACTCAGGGGCCCCCATTGGAAAAGCGAAAATATTAGGTAGTTATGCAGGTTTTTTGGTCCGACGGACCGCCGAAAAAGGCCGACCGGTGCGGCTTTGCGGGTGGGCGATCCGACGTCGGTGAGTTTACTCCAAAAAGCACCAGGGTTCAAAAAGG